>NZ_JACCBH010000001.1:0-1457245 GCF_013409745.1 Microbacterium pseudoresistens | reverse complement strand
GCGGGAGGCATCGCCCTGGCCGCGGTGGTCGTGATCCTGGGCGGCGTCGTCGTCACCGCGGTGCTCTGGGGCGGCGGCTCCTCGCGTCCGGGGGCGATCCGCCAGCCGACAGTGCCGTCGTTCCCCTCCGTCACAGTCCCGCCGATTCCGTCCATCCCGGCCCTCCCCGGGACCGACGAGGAGGGCTCCGGGCTCGGCGCCACCGTCGGGTCCCAGTTGGAGGAGCTCGCCGAGGAGTACCGCCGGGCGCGGGACTCGGGCGCGCTGTGGCAGCAGATCCCCGACAACGAGTTCAACCGCACGGCGGTGAGCGCCTTTCTGTACCTGATCACCGATATGCGGGTCGCCACCGTGTGGGGCGTCGATGACGCCACCGCCGCCGAATACCTCGACGAGGCCGCGGAGCTGGAACGCCGGCTGCTGGCCCAGGAACCGCTGGGCAGCGACGTGCACATCGTGCTGGACGACCGCGAGTTCACCTACGACGGCACCACCGGCGAGGGCGGCTACACGGACCGGTGATGACCCGCCGCATCCGCGGCCGGACACCGGCCGACTACCCTCTAACCATGAGCGATTGGGTCAGCGCCGCCATCCGCAAACTCGATGCCGACGCGAACCGCAGCGCCGACACCCACCTGCATCTCTTCCCCCTCCCGGACACGTGGGGCATCGATCTCTACCTCAAGGACGAGTCGGTGCATCCGACGGGCTCGCTCAAGCACCGCCTGGCCCGCTCGCTGCTGCTGTACGGGCTCGTCAACGGACGCATCCACGAGGGCACGACGCTCGTGGAGGCGTCGAGCGGGTCGACCGCGGTGTCGGAGGCGTACTTCGCCCGGATGCTGGGGCTGCCGTTCGTCACCGTCGTGCCGCGCTCGACGAGCCAGGAGAAGATCGACCTCATCGAGTACTACGGCGGACGCTGCCACTACGTCGACCGTGCGCCCGACATGTACCCCGAGGCCGAGCGACTGGCCGCCGAATGCGGCGGGCACTACCTCGACCAGTTCACCTACGCCGAGCGGGCCACCGACTGGCGCGGCAACAACAACATCGCCGAGAGCGTGTTCAGCCAGATGGCCGAGGAGCGGCATCCGATCCCGGCATGGATCGTCGTGGGCGCCGGCACCGGAGGCACGAGCGCCACCTTCGGCCGGTACGTGCGCTACCGCCGACACGACACGAAGGTCGCCGTCGTCGACCCCGAGGGCTCGGCGTTCTACGGTGGCTGGAGCACGGGCGCATCCGATTACACCACCGGCACACCGAGCCGGATCGAGGGCATCGGGCGCCCGCGCGTCGAGCCCTCGTTCATCCCTTCCGTCATCGACGAGATGATCCAGGTTCCCGACGCCGCCTCCATCGCGGCGATCCGGCTGCTCCGCGAGCGCACCCTGCACTGGGCGGGCGGCTCGACCGGCACGAACCTCGTCGGCGCGTTCGAGCTCATCGCCCGGATGCGCGCCGCGGGCGAGACCGGCAGCATCGTGACCCTCATCTGCGACAGCGGCGTTCGCTACGCCGGCACCTATTACTCGGATGCCTGGGTCGCCGAGCAGAGCTGGGATCTCGCCCCGCACCGTGCCCGGATGGACCGCTTCCTCACCACCGGCGAGTGGTGAGGAAGCCGTCAGCGACCGGCGCGGAATAGCTCGCCGCCGATCAGGGTTGATCGCTGTCTATGGACTTCAATCAGCAGATAATCGACACCTTCCGCGAGAACGGCGGCGAAGTGAACTCGCCCGTTCCCTTCGGTCGTGGCCTCGTACTCGTGCATGTGCCCCTCAAAGACGGCGGAGTACGCGTGCGCCCGCTCGCCGCGATCCGCGATGACGGTGCCTGGCATGTGGTCGGCTCGGCCGGCGGGTCGCCGCGGAATCCCGCCTGGGTGCACGGGTTGCGTCGCGCGGACCACGTGACCATCGAAGTGCCGGGAAGCCCCGTCGAAAGCATCGAGGTCGCCGTTACCGAACTGACCGGCGCAGAGCGAGACCGACTCTGGTCGCGCTTCACCGCGCAGTCCCCCGCCTTTGAGAAGTATCTGGAGACTGCGGAGGGCCGCGTGTTCCCGATCTTCCGCCTCACCCCTGATCACTGACCCTCACCGTGGGCCCCGCCGGTCGGTACGCTGGCGGCATGACCACGCTCATCCTCACCGTCGTCGGCACCGATCGCCCCGGCCTCGTCGCCGCGGTCGCCGATGTCGTCGGCGCACACGGCGGCAACTGGGAGCAGAGCCGGCTCGCTGAACTCGCGGGCACCTTCGCCGGCGTCGTACAGGTCTCGGTATCGCCCGACCAGGCCGACGACCTCACGGATGCGCTGCGCGCGCTCGACGGACTGCTCACCGTCGCCGTGCATCCCGGCGCCGACGAGCAACGGGCAGGCGACGATCAGCGCCTCACGATCGCCGTGCTCGGCAACGACCGCCCCGGCATCGTGCGCGAGATCTCCGCCGCCCTCAGCGCCCACGCGACGAGCATCGGCGAGCTGATCAGCACCACGCGCGATGCGGCGATGGCCGGCGGGCGGCTGTTCGAGGCATCCGTGGTCGCGACGATCCCCGCGGATTCCGATCCGGATGCGCTGCGCGCCGATCTGGAGCGCATCGCCGCCGACCTCCAGGTCGACATCACCCTCGACTAACCCCGCGAGTGCACGGGATCCTTCCGAGTGCACGGGGTATTCGCGGGAACAAGCCGTGCGCTCGGCGATAAGCCGCGCACTCGGGATGGGCGGGCGACCTCAGCGGGAACAGGTCACGCGATCGCGCGGGGCGAGCACGAGCACGACGGCGAGCACGACTGCCATGACCACGGCCAGTGCACTGATGCCGTAGAGCAGGAGCGACCACGGCGAGTAGTCGGCCCCGGAGATGCCGAACGCATCCGCGAGCGACATGCCCGGGCCGAAGGATGCGGCGAAGTACGCCGGCGTTCCGAACGCGAGCAGGCCGAGGAAGAGCAGCGCGGTGACGACAGGGCGGATACGGGAGCGGATCACGACCACGGCGAGGATCACCGCCAGCAGCACCCCGACGCCGAGGAAGACGAGCACGCCGGCGCCTCCCAGCGGCTCGCCGACCGCCGACGCCTCGGAGCGGATCTGCTCGAGGCTCTTGCCCGGGGTGGCGGCGAGGGGATTGAGCACGAGGATCTGCAGCGCCGCGAAAGCCGCGTAGGCGGCCACCGCCAGCACCCCGGCGATCGCGATCCACCAGGTCGCCCGCATCCGCTCCATGTCCCCACACTCTCGCACCGGGCCCGCGAACGCACGGGAACTTGCCGAGCGCACGGGGTATTTGCGGGAACAAGCCGCGCACTCGGCGATAAGCCGCGCACTCGGGATGGGGTAGGCGACCGACCTCAGACCGGAACGGCCTCGGATCCCTCCCGCGCACGGGACTCGGCGGTCACGATCGTCGCTCGATCGCGGAAGCCGTCGGCGTTCACCCGGTCGAGGTCGACCTGCTTGCGCACGGCCGCGGCCTTCTCGTACAGCGACGGATCGCCGTAGCTGGTGAGCACCTTCACGAGCACCGGCAGCAGCTCGATCATGAAGAACAGTGCGGCGATGAGCCAGTGCGCCCAGAAGATCGTCGCGTCCTTCTCGGCCAGCCGGTTGAGTCCCTGGATCTGGCTGAGCAGCCCGATCGCCCCGGCGTTGCCGTCGGCGACGGATGCGGCCCGCGCGTTGTACGCCGCAAGTGCCGCATCGTACGAGTCGCGCGCCGCGGGCAGCTGATCCTTCGCCTGCTGCCTGTTCTGCCCCTCGGATGCGGAAGTCGCACTCTGCGCCGACGCCTCGGCCCCCGCGAGCTTCTCGTTCGCGTCGCGCAGCTGGCCAGCGAGGTCGTCGTAGGTGGCCTGGGCCGCGGTGAGCTGAGCGTGGGCGGCGTCCGAGCTCGCACCCTCGCCCTCCACACCGGTGCAGCCGGGAACGGTGCCGATGCCCTCGCCGGTCAGCTCGCACTGGTACAGCTGGCGCGCCTGGTCTATCACCGCCTGTTGCTCGGCAAGCTGCGCGGTGATCTTGTCGACGGTGCTCTGCGCGACGGTCTGCGAGGCGGTGTCGCCCTCCGCGCCGGCGACGATGCCGGTCGTGGCCTGCGTCTGCAGCTCCTGCAGGCGCGCGGATGCGGCATCCAGTGCCTGCTTCTCGGGACCCTCGTCGAGAGCGGCCTGGTCGTCCTGCGCCTGCACGATGTTGGTCGCCGCCACTTCGCGGGAGATGTCGTTGTGGAACACCTGCAGCACGACGGGCTCGGCGACGACGAAGCCGATGAGCGCGGCCATGATCACGCGCGGGATGGCGAGGCCGATGAGTCGCCAGATGCTTCGCGTCGACGACATGGTCGAGGTGAGGAATCGGTCGAGGTTGAAGATGAGGGCCGCCCAGACGAGCGAGATCGGGATGGCCAGCCACACGAGCACCTGCACGCCGGTGGTGAGGGCGAACAGCATCGACAGCGCCGAGACGAGCGCGGTGCCGGCGAGCACGAAGAACATCTGCACGAAGCGCGGCTGCTCGGTGGGGACACGGTCGAGGATGTGCCCATCGGCGCCGCCGAGGATCGCGAGTCGGCGCAGCATCGACCCCGGCGTGCGCTCGCGGGGGGCGCGAGATGCACGGGCGCGCGGCTCCCGAGGTGCGCGCGGTGCCGGCTCGGCCTCCGCAGCCGGCTCGGTCACCGCCGGTTCGGCCACGACGGGCTGCGCCGCACGGGCGATCGGCGTCGTCTCGGGCGTCGCGTCATCCGCTCCGGCGGGCTGCTCGGACCCGGTCGGCGTGTAGTCGCGGAGGAAGTCGAGCTCGGAGTCGTCGAAGCCGAGGCCGCTGTCGGGGTCGGCGGCGTCCACGGAGATCTGCCCCTGGGAATCGAGTCTCCCGGGGCGATGAGCGGAGTAGGACATCCCTAGAGACTATGAAACGCCGCCTGTGGGCGTGTTGAAGGAACGCTGTGACCGCTCCCAGGTTGCCCGCGCCCGCGACGGAGGCGGCGGGTCAGGCCATCGCGGCAGCGGCCGCCTCATCCTCCGTCGTCGCGACGAGCTGGCCGGGATGCCGGTGCGCCATAAGCGGACGGCCCAACAATGGGTCGTCATTACCCGCGCGGAATGTCCTCGATCATGTCGTCCAGCGCCGCCTGCAGAACTTGATTCAGATGGTCAACCATCTGAGTACGCGCCAAATGGATATCACCCGTCGCAAGAGAATGCGCAATCTGCTTATGCTGCACCGCATTCCCCACAGACTGCTCGGAATGCCTGCTGTCGCGATGGCGGAGTATCCAAGTCAGATCGTAGAAGTTGGCCACCGCGGTGGAAAGGAAGGGATTTCCCGTTAGCTGCGCAAGATTCAGGTGGAAGAGCCGCGCGTCATGGTAACGCCCGATCGAATCATCTCGCAGATGTGCTTCGTCCGACAGTTGCGAAAGGTCCAGAAGCGAATCGAGTTCGACATCCTCCAGATGCGCGAGCGAGCTCATCACCTCTTCCTCCAGCGCGATGCGCACTCGGAACGAGTCCTCTATCGACTTCCGGGATGCGGAGACGACCCTACTCTCACGGGCGTCCTGTTCGATGAGGCCGATCTGTGCGAGTTTGAGGAACGCCTCTCTCACAGGGGTTTTGCTGACGCTGAATTGCTTTGCGATCGTCGACTCGACGACCCGAGAACCCGGCAAGAGCTTTCGTGTGAGGATCGCTTCACGGATACGCTCGAAGACGGTATCCGAGAGGGAAGGGGCGTCATGAGCGATTGGTTCGAGCAACTCCGGTCCTGACTTTCAGCTTGAAACTAACAAGGCATCAACCGCTGACAGCCAGATACTTCACCTGAAGATACTCGTCCAGTCCTTCGAACGATCCTTCTCTCCCGATGCCGCTCTCCTTCACACCGCCGAAGGGCGCTGCAGCATCGCTGACGACACCGCGGTTAACTCCGACCATCCCCACCTTCAGCCGATGGCCGACCCGCATGGCGTCCACCTCGCTGCCGAAGACGTAGGCCACCAGCCCGTACTCGGTCATGTTGGCGAGCCGCACAGCCTCTTCCTCATCGTCGAACTCGACGATGGGGAAGACGGGTCCAAAGATCTCCTGTTGCGTAAGCACATTGTCCGACTCGATTCCCTTCAGAACGGTGATGTTCATGAAGGCCCCCTGCTCGGGAATCTCGGACTCGAACACTACGCGCGCTCCTTGCCCCTTGCCCCGAGCGATGAGGTCCCGGATCTTGTGGACTTCAGCGGCCGAGACGAGCGCTCCAACCGTGCTGGTGCGGTCGTCACCAGATCCTACCCGAAAAGAGGAGACCCTTGCGGAGAGGCGATCGGCGAACTCACTCACAAGGGAACGGTGAACGTAGAGTCGGTTGGCCGCCGTGCAGGCCGCGCCTCCATTGCGGAGTTTCGCCTGGATCGCGCCCTCTACGGCCTCGTCGATGGACGCGCTCTCCAAGACGAGGAAAGGTGCATTTCCGCCGAGTTCCATCGACGTCTTAACGACGTGCTCGGCGGATGCGCGCAGCAGGATGCGTCCCACGACTGTGGATCCAGTGAAGGACAGTTTGCGGATCTCACCCGTCTCGAGCATGCGGTCCACCGCAGGGCCCGCATTGCTCGGGGTCACCAGATTGATTACGCCCTTCGGCGCCCCGAGTTCATCAAAGGTCCGCACGATCTCACGCGCAGTCAGCGGTGTCTCCAACGCAGGCTTGATAATCGTCGTGCACCCCGCGGCGAGGGCGGGTCCCAGCTTCCGTGTGATCATCGCCGCTGGGTAGTTCCAGGGAGTAATCAGCAGTGCCGGTCCGACCGGTACTCGATCGACGATGATGCGCTTATCGCCACGTGGTGCTCTCCTGTAATCCCCCCGAATCCGTACCGCCTCTTCGGCGAACCAGCGCAGGAAGTCGAGGGCGTAGACGACCTCTGCGCTCGCGTCGTCCATGGTCTTCCCGTTCTCTGCCACGATCAGTTCCGCCAGTTCCTCAGTGCGCGCGGTCAGACTCCGCCACGCCTCATAGAGCAGATCCGACCTGTCACGCGGCGCGGTCTGCGACCACGCATCGAACGCGGAGACTGCAGCGTCCACCGCCGCTGAGCAGTCGTCAAGTGTCGATAACGGGATGGTGTCGATGACATCTCCGTTCGCAGGGTTGACCACGGGGTGCGACTGACGCTCGGATGCTGCGCGCCATACTCCGTCAACGAACATCATCTGCCCCCTCGATGCGTGCTCCGGTGAGCCACGAGGTGAAGCGTGTCTTGATGTCGACGGGGTCTACGAGGAGCTTGTCCACTTCAGCGTTGCCGACCTCCGTGCGAACGTGGAGCAGGCTCGGGCCATCGACGGAGAGTAACTCCTCGAGCCCGGCGAGAAGAGTATCGGCATCCTGCGCGCGGCGCACCTCATGGCCAAGCGCTTCCGCGGCGGCGCCGAGGTCGATGTTCCCGGCGTACGTCGGGAGGTTTCCGGTCGAGCCAAAGACGCCGTTGTCCAGCAGCACGATCACAAGATTCTCGGGCTTCAGCGCAGCGTCTGTGAAGAGAACGTTGGGATTCATGAGCAGTGAGCCGTCCCCTTCAATGGCGATGACCTTCTCACCACCGTCGCCCAGTGCGAGTGCGAGTCCTGCGGCCACCGAGCCGACCAGTCCCATCGAATCGAGCAGGTACAGATGGTTGTCCGAGTCCTGAACGTGGGCCAATTCTCGGCTCGTTGCCGCACAGGTCACCACGACTGGGTTATTTCTCAGACGGGGGGCGAGAACCTCGAGTGCATCGATCCTTCTCATCATGCGACCTTTCCGTCCGTGCCCCAGAACGAGGCGAGCACCACCACGGGCCGGTAAGTCATCACCGCGTGCACGACTGCCTCACGGACGACCTGGCCCCATTTTTTCTCATCCAGCGAGAAGTCGATCTCGAACACCGCGAACCCGAAGGCGCGGAGCACACCGGGCATCGGCTGACTGATGCTATGAATCATCGAGTTGTACTCGCCGAGGCCGCCACGTGTGTTCGCGAAGATCAGCAGAGGGAGGTGGTAGGACTGCAAGAATGTCGTCATCGCGGTCAGCGCGTTGCCGAAGCCGTTGTCCTGCATGATCACCGCGCCAAGCTTGCCCGCGAAGGGAAGAGCCCCGAGCACGCCCATGGCTTCTTCCTCACGAGACAGTTGGATGACGTTCGGCGCAGAGAGGGATTGCTCCCTCGCCTTGATGAGGTGCTTGATCACTGGTGCGATGGTCACCGACGGCACATAGCCGACAACGTCGATGTCCGATTCCCGAATAGCATCCGCCACTGCCGAGGCATAGGTCATTTCTTGTCTCCGATCACTCGATAACGCCTGTTGGTCAGGCTCGTGTTGCGATCGCGCTCCGCGCTGACCGCCGCGTGGTTGAGATCGACCGTCAGCAGCTGCTCCCGGGCGCCCGCTTCGCAGAGCACGGTGCCGTCGGGGCCAAGGACGCGACTCTGCCCGATCGACTCCGGGAATGGAGCCGTCACCGCAGCGAGATAGGCGATGTTCTCGATCGCCCGTGCGCGGGTGAGCGTCTCCCAGTGCATGCTCTTGAGGGGACCGGGTGTCCACACGGCCGGCAGCAGGATCGCATCCGCCGGGTCCTCTCCGCCCCGGCGCATGATCTCAGGAAACCTGACGTCGTAACAGGTCGACACCGCGAAGGTGAGCCCGCCGGCGCGGAATCTGGGGCGCTGATCCGGGTCGCCGTGGAGGAGGAAGACTGACTCCGTCCCCCCGTAGGCGTCGTAGAGGTGGATCTTGCGGTAGGTAACCTCTACGACTCCGGAGGGAGAGACGCCGACAACGGTGTTGAAAACCCGCTTCTTCTCGTCCGGTGCAGTCTCGAGCATGCCAGCGACGATCCACATGCCGGCATCGCTCGCCAGCCCGCGAAGAGTGGTCACGAACTCGCCGTCAGACACGGGCTCCGCGTTCTCCGTGAATCCTCGCCCGAACTCCTCGCCATCCCAGTAGGAGCTGTACTCCGGGAGGACGAGAAGCTCGACTCCCGCAGCCCGGGCTTCAGCGACGATCCGGCTGATCCGCTCGAGGTTCTCCTTCTTCGAGGACCCCGCGGCGATCTGGGCGGTTCCGAGCCTGATCACGACACCACCGCCTCTGGGACGTCCGCGATTGCGAGCCGCATGCCCTGTTCGAGAGCAGTGAAGTCCATGCACGTCACGATCCACGTGGCGCCGTGGGCCCGGGCGAACTCTCGCTCCTCCGACACCCAGCCGCCGATACCCCAGGGCTTGCCCGCAGCGACGCAGACCGCCGCGATACGGGCGAAGTCTGCGAAGTCTTCTGCGGTGCGGGCGTACGCACCTCGGCCACGAGACAGCGAGAGGTCCGCCGATCCGATAAAGATGCCATCGACATTCTCTTCGGCGACGATGTCTTCGATCTGCTCCAGCGCGGTTGCCCGCTCGATCATGGGGATACAGAGGACACGGGCGTTCTCTTCCTCCATCCATCGGTGTCCGACGGCACGGAAGCGCGTCTGCGTGCCGGAGGCGGCGCTCCGAGTGCCATCCGGGGCGAACTTGGTGTATCCCGCGATCTCAGCTGCGTGCACAGCGCCCTCGACGTGGGGGATGATCACACCGTCGGCACCGTGATCGAGCGCCTGCTGAACGAACCAGCGGGTGTTCGTGCCCGGCTTGACGAACACCGTGACGCCCTCCGCCTTCAATTGCTGGACTTGTGCGAACGCGGACTCGGTGGTGAAGACGCCGTGCTCGTAGTCGAGGACTGCGAGTCGATAACCCGCGGCATGGGCCACGGAGCCGAGGCCGGCGAGAGGGAAGTTGTTCCATACCCCGGCGAGCACGGAGGACTCCGAAGTCATTTCTGATACTTCCTTTCGATGGTGGCCGCCAGGCCGAACGCGAGTGTTTCCGCGCCGATCTTCGTGACGATCTGGACGCTGAAAGGATTCGCGGAGGTGGTGTCATAGGGCACGGTGAGCGCCGAGGCCGAGGAGACATTGAACGGAGAGGTGTGGCGCGTCACCGCGCGATAGATCGACTCCGCGGTCCCATCAGCGCGCAGAAACTCGCGCTGTCCGACGCGAGGGATGGCGATCGGCGTCGTCGGGCAGATCAGCAGATCGAACTCATCGAGGAGCTGCTTCAGGGCCGCGTCGAATTCTCGCCCGCGCTGCTGCGCGTGCGCATACTCCTCCGCGCTGATCTCTCCCCCCCGACGGATCCTGCCCGCGACCTCCTTGCCCATGCGGGAGTTCTCGTCCGTCGCGAGATCGGCATAGAGACGCCAGGCCTCCGCACCGACGATCGTCCCCTGCGCGTCGATTCCCGGCGTGGCGTCGAGCCTCGCGGTGCCAGGAGCCCGTCTCCTGCCCAGGCGGGAGAGGAACGCCTCATATCCGGCGGAGACGGTCGCATCGAGGTCGTCGAAAGACGGTCCGGAGAGCACGCCGATGCGCTGCCCGACGGGTTCAATTTCTGGAAGGTCCTCCAACGAGGCCGATCCCCCGGTGAGCGAAAGCCAGCCGAGATAGGCGCTCTCCACATCGGCCGCGATCGGACCCACACGGTCCAAAGAAGGAGAGAGGTGACTCATCATGCTCATGTCCACGCTGTTCTCCGCGGGCATGAATCCCACCAGGGCGTTGACGGCCGCGGGCGTCCGGATAGATCCTCCGGTGTCCGTCCCGAAGGACAGGGGCGCGAGCCCCGTGGCGACCGCCACCGCTGATCCACTGCTGGATCCGCCCGGTACGAGCCCGGGGTCGCGAGGGTTCACCGCCGGCATGGGGTGGCTGACATCGCCGAGCGGGCCGTAGGCGAACTCGTGGCAGGTCTGCAGGCCGAGAACCGGCGTCGACATCGACCGCAGATGCCGCGAGAGGCCTGATTCCGCCGCGTCCCGTCGGGGGACGACCGCGCTACCGGACCGTGCGGGAACAGTGGAAAGAGGAAAGACGTCCTTGATCCCCACCGGGATGCCGCTCAGTACGTGCGGGAACGACGAAGCATCCCGATCGAACGTCGCCGCCACACGCCGCGCCTCGTCGAAGTTCGTCTCCCGATAGCAGTGCCATCGGGAGTTCTCGTCGACGATGCGTGCCGCATACCGTTCGACGAGTTGTCGAGCAGTGGTCCTTCCTCGTGAGAGCTCGTCGCGCAGTCCGCGGACGGAGGCGGAAACGTTCTTCACCACCGTGCTCCTGGAAGGGGAAGCTCGAGCAACATCACGAACACGACGTGGATCGCGCCCGCCGACAGCAGGGCGATGACGAAGCGCTTGACGATGGAATAGGAGTTGACGGCCGTGAGGAAGAGGACGATGAATACGAAGGCGCCGAGAGCGAAGAAGGTCAAGTTCGCCACGACAAGGAAGGCGATGAACGCGACGTATATTCCGCCGATGGTCAGCCAGCCAGAGCGGTCCGTCCAGGTGATGGCCTCGTCGGCGCGGACCGCGCCGATCCAGTACGCGATCGCGCAGACGATCAGCAGGATGCCGATAACGAGCGGGAGCCAGGCTGGCCCGATCGAACCCGCGTAGTGGAACGGCAACTGAAGGCCACCAACGATGCAGAGGACGCCGACGGCCGCGGTGATCGCAGCCGCAATGGTGGCCGAGCGAATCGAGTGAAGAGATGTCATTGGTCAACTCCGTCCTTCTCGCAGGGGGCAGACACCCCCTGCGAGAACGGTCTATTTTCCGCGTTCTCCGAGGGTGAGCTGCGCAAGCTCGTCGAACGCTTCTTCTTCCACCCAGATCGGATATTCCTTCATGGAGGCGAACTCCCGCGACAGCACGGCGCGGAACTCGTCGGCGGACGCCTTGTCGGTCGGGAGCCCGAGGGAGCGGAGCTTCGACTCGACAACCGGTCCGTACATGAACTGTCGCAGCCAGTTCATCTGCGGCGCGTAGCCGAGCCAACTGGGGTCGACGCAGTTCCAGACCGGCGGGAAGGATCCACGCCCCTTCTCCAACGCCGGAGCGGCCGAGTACGGGAGGTCCAGCATGAACGCGTGATCCCCGCTCAGCGCCTTCCACGGATGGGGAGCGATCGACTCCTGCTTAACGAGTTCACAGATCTGCGAGACGAGTTTCATGTCGTAGCCGCTAGGCAGTCCGTACATCGACTCGAGGCACACGATCGTCTCTTCGAACGAGGGGAAGCCCGCTCGGTCGGAGATGCCGTTGAAGCTCAGTTCGATGGAGTCGCCCTGCAGCACGGTCTCGATGGCGACCGGTGTTCCGAGACCGAAGTCATCGTGCGTGTGCACGAGGAACTCGACGTCGGTGTCCAGCTCTTTCCTTAGGGAGTTCAGGAGCACTCGCATCCCGTGATGGCTGAGGCTGCTTCCCGAATCTGTCACGTTGAGCAGATCCGCTCCCGCCTCGATTCCGGCACGACTGAGGCCCACCAGGTCCTCCCAGGAGGCGCGCCCCACATCAGTGATCATCAAGCCAGGACGCAGACCCATGTCCTTGATCCCGCCCATGATCTCGCGCACGCGATCATAGGTCTTCTCCGGCGAGCGCTTCCCACGATCTTCGCGCATCGGCTGGAACAGGAATACCGGGCGCACCATACCAAGCTCAGCCAGATCCTCCGCACCCCGTCGCCAGTCGTCCGACCAGGCGGTGTCAAGAGTGATCGACGTGTCGAACGAGAAGTTCGCCTTGAGGATCGCCTCGGCGACAGCCCATTCAAGCGCTTCCGGTTGCGGGTCCTTCCACCAGTGGATGTTCGAGGTGAAATGCTTCACCCCAATACCCTCCAGCAGTTCGGCGATGCGCACCATGCCGTGGATGGTCGGGCGGAGTCCCGGCGTGAGCAGGATCTTCCGAATGGTCGAGTCGTACAGCTGGGGCGAGATGTCCGCGCCCTCCGCCGCCGTCCTCTGCGCCGAGACCTTCTCGTCATAGTTCAGAGGTGCGACGTAGTAACTCTTGTCCTTGATCCAGGGGTGGTCGGGGCGTTCGTAGACCTGCATCGTCTTGTTCTCCTTGTTTACTCGGTGATGTTGAGTTGAGCGGCCAGTTCCGTGTATGTCTTGATCTGGTCGAGGTTCCATTCGAGATAGTCAGCACCTGACAGGTACGCGGGCTGAGCTCCTAGCTGCTCCTCGACCTTCTTCTGGAACTCGGGGTCGTCGAGCGCCTTCTGGATGAGGTCCTGCCAGAACTCCACGACGTTGGGCGGGAGATCAGCGGGTCCCGCGAGTCCGGACACCGACTGGTGCGAGAAGGCGGGCACTCCTGCTTCTTCGTTCGTCGGCGCGTCAAGCCCCGCGATCGGCCGGTCGGAGCTGATCGCGAGGGCGCGGATTGTGCCATCTTTGGTCAGCTGCATGACCTCTGGGGCGAGCTGAGCGGCGAAGTCCACCTGGGCGCCGGCAACCGCGGTCACAGTCGGCGCACCACCGTTGAAGATGACCATCTTGAGCTCGGACGGATCGATCCCCTCCGAGATAAGGAGTTCGCCGAGTCCGAAGGTAGAGGGTCCCCCCGCCGCAGAAGTCCCGAAACTGAAGTTCCCCGGGTTCTTCTTCACCGCATCCAGCAGTTCGCGCACGTTCTGATAGGGGGAGTCCCCGGGCACCACGAGAGCCAGAGGGGTCAGAAGAACCCGGGAGATGTACGTGAAGTCCTCCGGGTCGTAGGGGACGTCGGTCCCGATGGTGAAGTTCAGAAGAGAGCTCGACGCTGCCGTCGCCGCGATCGAGTAGCCGTCTGGCTTGGAGTTGAGCACGGCCTGAGTCCCGACGATGCCGCCCGCGCCCTCCTTGTTGAGAACGGTCGCCTGGTGTCCCTCGCTCTCGGCGTACTCGGCGATCATGCGAGCGAAGGTGTCTGTCGCACCTCCGGGCGCGAAGGGGACAGTGATGTCGATCGACGAGGTGGGATAGTCCTCCTCGGCGGCAGAGCCGCCGTTCCCGCTGCAGCCGGCGAGACCGATCGCCGCGACGGTCGCGACCGCCAGTGCGGTGATGATGCGCTTCTTCTTCATTTTCTTGCTCCTTTGCAGATGATGAGATGTTGCGTGGGACGAGTCAGTATTCTTCGAGCACGGAGACGAGTTCTTTGCGCTTACGGCTACGCAGGCTGAAGAACAACAGCGCGGCCGCGATGACGAAGAAGAGGAGTGCGAACGGCCGGGTCACGAATATGGCCGGGTTCCCGTTCGACATCGCCAGGCTCTGGATGAACGCGGGGTTGATGATCGGCGCCAGGATCAGCGTCAGTACGAGCGGCTCCAAAGGAAAGTCCATCTTCCGCATCGCATAGCCGAGGACGCCGAAGATGAGCATCGCGATCACGTCGACCATCGAGTTGCGGACGGCGTAGGAGCCGATCGTGCAGACAGTGAGGACGATGCCGGCGAGGATCGGATAGGGCACCTTGATGATGGATGCCCACATCCCGACCAGAGGGACGTTGAGGATCAACAGGATGACGTTGGTCACGAAGAGGCTGGCGATGATCGTCCAAGCGAGCACGCTGTGCTCTGTGAAGAAGGTCGGCCCTGGAGTCGCGCCCTGGATGATGAGTGCGCCGAGTAGCACGGCGATCGCAGGATCCGCGGGGATTCCCAGTGTGAAGAGCGGGACCATGGCGCCGCCGGTCGCGGCGTTGTTCGCCGATTCCGACGAGGCGATCCCCCGGAGTTCGCCCTTCCCGAACATGCTCTTGTCTTTGGCCATCCGCTGCTCGACCTCGTAGCCGACGAAGGCGGCGGCCGCGGCGCTACCCCCGGGGACCACGCCGATGCCCGTGCCGATCACAGCGCCCCGGCTGGCGGGCAGGAAGATCCGTCGAATTTCTTTCCATGTCGGGTAGAGCTTCCCCACCTTTTGATACAGCACTCCTCCGCGGTTGTCCGTGAAGTTGATCAGGATCTCTGAGATCGCGTAAAGACCGATCAAAACGGGGATGAAGTCGATGCCGCCGAGAAGCGAGTCGACCCCGAAGGTCAGCCGCGGGAGGCCCGAAACCGGATCCAGCCCAACGAGGTAGATCACGAAGCCCAGCAGCGCCGTGATCAGCCCCTTGATCAGACTCTTTCCGGCGAGGCTCAACACGAGCATCAGCGCGGCAACGAGGACGGCGAAGTATTCAGGCGGACCCACATGAATCGCTACCTGGGCCAGCGCGGGAGCGAAGAAGGTCAGGACGATTATCGAGAAGGTCCCACCGACGAAAGAGGCGACGCCGCAGACCACGAGCGCAGTGCCAGCCTTGCCGATCTTCGCCAGTGCGTAGCCGTCCCTGGTTACGGGGACGGAAGCCGGCTGTCCTGGTGTGTTCAGAAGAATGGAGGTCGTCGAGGACCCGTAGAACGAGCCCATGAAGACACCGCACAGTAAGACGATCGAGTCGATCACGCTCATCTGGGTTGTGAGCGGCAAGAGAATGGCCAAGGCGGCCGTCGCTCCCAGGCCGGGAAGCACGCCGATCAGTGTGCCGAGGAGACCGCCGACCACGCACATGAGCAGAGTGAACGGGGTGAGAAGCGTCTCGAAGCCCGAAAGCAGATTGCCGAAGATATCCATAACGTCGTTGTTATCCCAACCGTCGTCGTTGAGTAGATACGAGATACGGTATCTCATATATCAACGTATGTATACACCGAATGCTGATAGAGGTGCTACGTCGACATCGCCGAGGCCCTGCTCGCCGTCTCGATGCGCGCGCTCGAGCAGTCGCTGGCGGGTCAGGCCATCGCCGCGGCGGCGGCCTCATCCTCCGTCGTCGCGACGAGCTGGCCGCAGGCCCCGTCGATCTCCTTGCCGCGGGTGTCGCGGAGGGTCGTGGGGATGCCCGCGTCGTTGAGCCGGCGCACGAACTCGTCCTGCACGGGCTTCTCCGACGCCGTCCAGATCGACCCGGGCGTGGGGTTCAGCGGGATGGGGTTCACATGCACCCAACCGCGGCCGCGGGCGTTGAGCTTGTCGGCCAGCAGGTCGGCGCGCCAGGCGTGATCGTTCATGTCCTTGATGAGCGCGTATTCGATCGACACGCGCCGCCCCGTCTTCTCGAAGTAGCCGCGAGCGGCGTCGAGGGCCTCATCGACCTTCCAGCGCGAGTTGACGGGGATGAGCTCGTCGCGCAGCTCGTCGTCGGGCGCGTGCAGTGACAGGGCGAAGGTGACCGGGATGTCCTCGTCGGCGAGCTTGCGGATGGCGGGCACAAGACCCACCGTCGACACCGTGATGCCGCGCGCGCTCATGCCGAGCCCCTGCGGCTGCGGGGCGACCATGACGCGCACGGCATCCATGACCCGCTTGTAGTTGGCCAGCGGCTCGCCCATCCCCATGAAGACGATGTTGGACACACGCTCCATGCTGTGATCGTCGGCCTTCTTGCCTCCCAGGCCTCCATCGGCGATGAGCCGGTTGGCGCGCACGATCTGCTCGATGATCTCGGCCGTCGACATGTTGCGGGTGAGCCCCGCCTGACCGGTGGCGCAGAACGGGCAGTTCATGCCGCATCCGGCCTGCGAAGACACGCACAGCGTGATCCGACCCGGGTAGCGCATGAGCACCGACTCGACGAGCGCACCGTCGTGCAGGCGCCAGAGGAACTTGATCGTGTCGCCGCGGTCGGTCTCCAGGCGCCGCACCTCGGTGAGCAGCGGCGGGAGCATCCCGGCCACGAACTCCTCGCGCTGCGCGGCGGGGAGGTCTGTCATCTCCGCGGGATCGGACGTGTAGTGCGTGAAGTAGTGCGTCGCGAGCTGCTTCGCGCGGAAACCGGGCAGCCCCAGCTCCTTGACCTTCTCCACCCGCTCATCGGGCGTGAGGTCGGCCAGGTGCACCGGCGGCTTGCCGCGCTTGGGACTGGCGAACTGCAGCAGCGGACGCCCCTCGTCGTCCTTCTGCTGCGTCCACCCCTCTGTCGTCGGCCGCACCTGAGGTGCGGCGGAGGCCGCGGGCGCTGTGGCCGGGCGCACCTGCGTGTCGCGGAGCGCAGTGATGCGCGTCGCGCGGACGGATGCGGGCTTCTCGGTCATCCCTCCAGAGTAAGGGAGGCCGGGTGGGAGGCGGCTGGGGCTAGCCTTGCGGAGATGTCCCCGCGCAGACCGATCACCGATACCGCCCTGACAGCGATCCGAGCGGATGCCTGACTTCGCGCCCTGGGCGTGGGTCGTGCTCGCACTGGCCGCCATGACCATCGGCATCTCGAAGACGGCGGTGCCCGGCGGCAACACGCTCGCCATCGCCGCCTTCGCGGCGATCCTGCCGGCGCGCACGTCGACGGCGGCGATGCTCCTGCTCCTCATCGTCGGCGACGTGTTCGCCCTCACCGCCTACCGGCGACATGCCGACTGGCGCACCCTCCTGCGGCTGGCCCCCGCGGTCGTGATCGGTCTGCTGCTCGGATTCGCGTTCCTCGCCTGGAGCGACGACGCCCTCACCCGGCGGGCGATCGCCGTGATCCTGCTCACGATGATCGGGATCACCCTGTGGCGCCGTCGTCGCCCGGCATCCGGCACGTCGTCCGGAGGCGTGCTCGCGGCGAGCTCGTACGGCGCCCTCGGCGGGTTCACCACCATGGTCGCGAACGCCGGCGGACCCGCGATGTCGATGTACTTCCTCGCCACGAGGGCCCCGGTGATGACGTTCCTCGGCACCGCGGCCTGGTTCTTCGCGATCGTCAACCTGGTGAAAGTCCCGTTCCTCGCCGGGATCGGATTGTTCACTCCCGAGGTGCTGTGGATGGATCTCGCCCTCGCCCCCGCCGTGGTCATCGGCGCCCTCATCGGCCTGGGCATCGCGTCGCGCATCCCGCAGGCGCTCTTCGACCGGCTCGTCATCATCATGACGATCATCGGATCGCTCTACCTTCTGGTCTGAGCGACGTACCCGGCGCAGGAGTGATCAGTCGAGGAAGATGTCCGGGAAGAGCCGGTCGTCGGGGGTGCCAGGTACGGCGGCGTAGTGGGAGAAGTCGGTCACGCCCTCGGCTTCGAGCACGTCTTCGACGATGAGCGACTGGCCCGTGCACTCCCGCGACGGCTTGGTGAGCACAGCGTAGGCGGCATCCGCATAGATGTCGGCGGTACGGCTGGCGGCCATCACCTTGTCGCCGCCGAGGAGGTTCTGCACGGCGGCGGTGGCGATGGTCGTGCGCGGCCACAGCGTGTTCGCGGCGATGCCGTCCTCGGCGAACTCCGCGGCCAGGCCCAGCGTCACCATCGTCATCCCGAACTTCGCCAGCGTGTAGCCGGTGTGCGCCCCCAACCATTTCGGGCTCGGGTTCAGCGGCGGCGAGAGGGAGAGGATGTGCGGGTTGCCCGACTCGCGCAGCTGCGGGATGGCGGCACGGGAGAGCATGAACGTGCCGCGCACGTTGACGTCCTGCATGAGGTCGTACTTCTTGGCGGCGAGATCGAGCGAGCGCGACAGGTCGATGACGCTGGCGTTGTTCACGACGATGTCGATGCCGCCGAACTCGCCCTGGGCCTTCATCACGGCCTCGGTGATGTCGGAGTCGTCGCGCACGTCGCCGACGATCGGCAGCGCCCGCCCGCCCACGGCACGGATCTGCTCGGCCGCCGTGTGGATCGTGCCCTCGAGCTTGGGGTTGGGTGTATCGGTCTTGGCGAGCAGGGCGATGTTCGCCCCGTCGGCGGCGGCGCGCAGGGCGATCGCGAGCCCGATTCCGCGGCTTCCGCCGGACATCAGGATGGTCTTGCCGGAGAGCGGCTTCTTCTCGGTCATGGGTACTCCTGGTCTGTGTGCTCGAGACGGTCTATCGCGCCGCTCACTTCGGCGCCATGCGGATCGCGCCGTCGAGGCGGATGGTCTCGCCGTTGAGATAGCCGTTCTCGACGATCTGCTGCGCGAGCACGGCGTATTCGTCGGGCCGGCCGAGGCGCGAGGGATACGGCACCTGCTGTCCGAGAGAGTCCTGCGCCGCTTCGGGCAGACCCGCGAGCATCGGCGTCTCCATGATCCCCGGCGCGATCGTGCACACGCGGATGCCGTAGCGCGCGAGCTCACGGGCGATCGGCAGGGTCATGGCATGTACGCCGCCCTTCGACGCCGAGTACGCGGGCTGGCCGATCTGACCGTCGAAGGCGGCCACGCTGGCCGTGTTGACGATGACGCCGCGGTCGCCGCTCTCGGTCGGCTGGTTCTGCGCGATGACGGCCGAGGCCTGCCCGATTACGTTGTACGTGCCGATGAGATTGATACGGATGATCTTCTCGAAATCAGCGAGCGAGCCGGGGTTTCCGTCGCGGTCGAGCACCTTGGCCGGCGGAGCGATCCCTGCGCAGTTCACGACGATCCGCAGCGGCGCGGCCTGCTGCGCGGCGGCGACCGCGGCGCGCACCTGCTCGGCGTCGGTGACGTCGGCGGCGGCGAAGACGCCGCCGAGTTCGGCCGCCACCTGTTCACCGGGCGATGAGGGCAGGTCGGCGATCGTCACGTGCGCGCCTGCAGCGGCGAGGCGCTTCGCGGTGGCGAGCCCGAGTCCGCTGGCGCCGCCCGTGATAAGGGCGCCGGTTCCCTGGATCTGCATGTGTTCTCCTTCGAACGTCACGGCTCGGTCGCACGATCAGATAGGCGACTGAGTCTCAGGATACGTGATCCTAAGTATCAGCATGCACGCGATCCCTGGCGAAATCGTCGGGACGGGTGTTGGCTGGGGTCATGGACCTGCGTCGCAAGCGAGCCTACGACACCGCCGAGCCCGGCGACGGGTTCCGCGTGCTCGTCGACCGGCTGTGGCCGCGCGGCGTCTCCAAGGACCGCGCCGCGATCGACCTATGGGCGAAGGAGGTGGCCCCTTCGCCAGAACTGCGCAAAGCGTGGCACGCCGCCGAGACGGATGCCGACTTCGACGAGTGCGCCGCGCGTTACCGCAGCGAACTGTCCGGCGACGATGCCGAGGCGCTCGACGAACTCGTGGCAGCGATCCGCGGCAAGGACGTCGTCACACTCGTCTACGCGCTCCACGACGAGGAGCACACCCATGCCATCGTGCTGGAAGAGGTGCTGCGCGACCGGGTGTGACGCCGTCACGCGCGTGCCACCATGGGGAGATGAGCATCCCGTCCGTCGATGTCGCCGTACCCGCCCGGGTACGCGAGCTGGCACGGGGCGCGGCGCTGAGAGCGGTCTGGCTCAACAACCTCGGAGGCGTCACCTTCCGCACCGACGACGGACGGTACATCAAGCACGGGCCGCGCAACGCCGAGACGAGCATGCGCGACGAGGCCGAGCGGATGCGATGGGCGCGGCGCTGGACGCGCGTGCCCGAGGTGATCGACCACGGTGAGGACGGCACCGAGGAGTGGCTCGTGACCGTCGCCATCGATGCACGCAGCGCCGTCGACCCGCGCTGGGTCGACGAACCGGCCACCGCCGTGCGCGCCCTCGGCGAGGGGCTCCGGATGCTCCACGAGGCCCTGCCCGTCGCCGAATGCGCGTGGTCCTGGGAGGTCCCCGCGCGGATCGCGAACGCCGCCGGGCGGGGCATCGCCATTCCCGCCGACCTTCGTACGCCGCCGGAGACGGATCTGCTCGTCGTGTGCCATGGCGATGCGTGCGCCCCGAACACCCTCCTCGATGACGACGGCCGCCCCGTGGCCCACGTCGACCTGGCCGCCCTCGGCATCGCAGACCGCTGGGCCGATATCGCCGTCACCGCAATGAGCACGGAGTGGAACTACGGCCCGGGCTGGCAGGACGCACTCGTCACTGCCTACGGCCTCACCCCCGACCGTGAGCGCATGGCCTATTACCAGGACCTCTGGAACGCGACGTGAGGAAGCCGCGATGGCGCATCCGCTGATGTTCTCCCCCGACGATCCGCTGCTCGCGCGGGTGCGGGAGATCGCGTGTGCCCTGCCCTCGGCCGCGGAGAAGGTCAGTCACGGACGACCGGCGTTCTTCACGCAGAAGGTGTTCTGCTACTACGGCGGCTCGCAGCGCGTCGATGAGCACTGGATCGCTCACGACGCTGCGATCCTGGTGCGTCCCGATCCCGGCGACGACCCGGCGCTGCGGCAGGATCCGCGGTTCTGGGTGCCCGCCTACCTGGGCCCGGCGGGCTGGCTCGGTATCGACCTCGACGCCCAGACGGACTGGCAGGAGGTCGCCGAACTCATCGACGCGTCCTTCCGTGTGACGGCGCCGCGCCGCCTCGTCGCCGAGCTCGACGCCCGCTGACATCCGCGAGCGGATTCTCCGCGCCCCGTCTCGCGCACCCCAAAACAGGCATCCGCCCGGAATCAGGCAGAAATGGCGTTCATCCGCCCGACGCGGGCCGGATGCCTGTTCTCGGATGGATGCCCACGCGCCACGTACTCGACCCGCACGCGCTCTCAGCTCCAGATGAAGCGGAAGGTTCCGGCGGCCACGGCGGCGGCGAGCGCCAGCGCCATGATCGCCAGGCCGCCCGCGAGCGCCACGGCATCGCGCCACGACAGGCGCGACGGCCGCGACCAGGTGCGCGGGATGTCGGAGCCAAAACCGCGCGCCTCCATCGCCATGGCCAGCTTCGTGCCCCGCCGCACGGCGAACACGAGCAGCACGAACGACATCGACAGGAACCGCCGGATCACGCCACGGTCACCCACCCCGCGCGCCCGGCGGGCGAGAATCATGGTGCGCCAGTCGTCGACGAACAGTCCGAGCATCCGTGTGCCGGCGAGCACGCCGAGCACGAACCGGCTGGGCAGATGCGCGACCTGCGCGAGCGCATCCGCGAGCTCAGTGGGATCGGTCCGGCCGAACAGCAGGATGGTGGGCAGGCCCAGGGCGATGACGCGGACGCTCACCGCGATGGCGAGCTGGATCGATCCCTCGCTGATCGTGGCGAAGCCGAAACTCCACAGCACCCGGCCCTCGGGCGCGGCGTAGAGCAGCATGCTGATGCCCGCCACCGGCGCGATCGCGAGCAGCAGGGCGAGTCGGCGCAGCACCGTACCCACCGACAGACCCGTCAACGGAACGCACAGCAGCTGCAAGCCGATGGCGACCAGACCGCTCACGACGTCGATCGAGGCGAACAGCGGGATCGACAGCACGAGCGCGAGCACGATGCGGGTGACGGGGTTGACCCCCGCGATCCAGGGCGCGCGGCCGACCTCGTCCTTCCCCGGCGCCGTCGCGGGCAGAGCGGGGACGAGCTCGCGGGCGCGGCTCATGCGGCCGCCTCCGTCCCGCCCGCATCGGGAGTCAGCGCGATCCGGTGCCCGCCGAGATGGCGCACCACCTCGGCGTCATGCGTGACGGCGATGATCGCCGTTCCCGCGGCGATCTGCTCCTGCAGCATCGTGACGAGCTCGATCCATCCGCGCCGGTCCTGCCCGAAGGTGGGTTCGTCGAGCACGATCACCGACGGCGATGCCGCCAGCACGGTCGCGACCGACAGGCGCCGCTTCTGGCCGCCCGAAAGGGTGAACGGGTTGGCGGCGGCGAGCGGGGCGAGCCCGATCCGCTCCAGCAGCCCGTCGACGACTGCATCGATCCGCGCATCGTCGTATCCGAGAGCCCGCGGCCCGACCGCCAGCTCCTCGCGCAGCGTCTGGGCGAGGAACTGGTGCTCCGGCTCCTGGAACACCGTGCCGATGCGAGTGAGCAGCTCGCGCGACGACCAGTGGTCGGGATGCAGGCCGCGGCGCCCGCGCAGGCGCTCGGCCGCGACCACCTCGCCCGCCAACGGAGGCAGCAGCCCCGCGAGCGTCAGCGCGAAGGTCGACTTGCCGGCACCATTGGGCCCCGTGATCGCCGTCGCCGACGCATCCGGGATGCCGACGTCGAGTCCGGCGCGCACCGCATGACGACGGTCGCGTGACACGGCGAGTCCCTGCGTGCGCAGCACATCCGTCGCTCCCGATGCGGATGCCGTCGGCAGCACCGGCAGTCGGATCGGATGCCCGGGCACCCACACCCCCGCATCGGCGAGCGCGTCGCCGTGGCGGGCGAACACCTCGGCGGGCGCGCCGTCGGCGAGCAGCCCGCCGTCGGCGGCCACCACGATCACCCTCGTCATCAGGTCGGTCCACACCTCGGTGCGATGCTCGATGACGACGAGCGTCGCCCCGGTCTCCTCCACGACGCGCTGCACGCTGCCGCGGATCTCCTGCACGCCCTCGGGGTCGAGGTTGGCGGTGGGCTCGTCGAGCAAGAGGAGTCCCGGACGCATCGCGAGGGCTCCCGCGAGCGAGAGGCGCTGCTTCTGCCCGCCCGAGAGCGCCTTGGTCGCGCGGCGCGGCGGCACATCGAGTCCGACGGCCTCCAGCGCCTCGGCGACCCGGACGGGGATCTCCGCGGTAGGCACGCCGAGGTTCTCGCAGCCGAACGCGACATCGTCGCCGACGCGCGAGAGCACGACACCGGCATCCGGATCCTGCAGCACGAGCCCCACGCGCCCGCGTTGCTGTTCGGGCCGTGTGCCGTCGATCGTGAGAGATCCGGACTCCTCCCCCTCCTCGGCGTCACCGAGAAGACCGGCCATCCCCGCCATCAGGGTGGATTTGCCGGCTCCGGATGCACCGAGCAGCAGCACGCGCTCGCCCGGCTCGATCGTCACCGTGACGTCGCGCACTGCGGGCAGGCGCCGCCCCGCGTATCGCCAGCCCCACCCCTCGGCGACGACGCGAGCGGGTGACACCGCCATGTCAGACCTCGATGCGCGTTTCGCGACCAGCCGCGAAACGGCTCAGCGCCCCTGTTGCGGCGAGAGCGCGCACGAGCAGCCAGCCGACGAGCCCCGCCAGGATCGCACCCGACACGACGAGCGAGCCGAGGTAGATCGCGTTGACCTCGAACGACTTGAGGATGTTGGGCGACGAGCCGTAGAAGAGCTCGAAGATCCAGGCACCCGCGGCCGCGCCGACACCGGCGAGCACCGCCACCGTCGGGGTGAAACGGCGGTACAGGAACAGCGCGAAGACGAGCTCGGCACCAAGGCCCTGCACGAGGCCCGACAGGATGGTCGAGACGCCCCATACGTTTCCGATGAGCATGGAGACGATCGCCGCGACGAGCTCGACGACCAGTGCGGCTCCCGGTTTGCGGATGACGAGGCCGCCCACGACACCGCCGAGCAGCCAGATGCCCGCCGCGATGCCGCCGAAGCCGGGCGTGAGGCCGTCGGCCGCGGTGAACCAGGCGTAGCCGATGGTGTTCCACACCCAGAAGACGAGCCCGATCGCCACACCGAGGACGGCGGCGACGACGATGTCGACGACGCGCCAGCCGCGCCGCTCGGATCGGCCGGTGACGGATGCGCGCGATGCGGATTCCTCCGCGGTGGACGGCGTGAAGGCAGACGTGTTCATTGATACTCCTCCCTGCGCCGGCATTATCCGGATCAGGTTCGACGGTCGAAGCGCGGTTCGCTTCCTCTCAGCCCGAATGCTCGGACTCCCGTGGTTTCGCGCCATACTATCGCGGAACGCGGTGCGATGCGGCGTCGAGGGCGACACGGTCGCGACGCACGGGTACGGTAGAGCGGGTGAGCATCGACGAGGCCGATCCCGCGCCCCCCGCCGCGCCGGCGGTCAACCCGCCCTCACCCGCTACCGAAGCCGGCCTCGAATCCGCCCCCGAACCCCGCCTCGACCCCGTGGGCGACGCGCTCGCCTGGGTCGACGAGGAGCGCCTGGCGGCCTCCTCGGCATCCGGCTCCTCGACGACTGCCGCCTACACGCGGCGTGATCTGCTCAGCGACGGGCCGCATCGATTCCGCTCCCGCGCCGGGGTGATCGTGCCGCTGACCGTGCTCGCCGCGGCGCTGGGCACCTACGCCGTGACCACAGCGCTCTGGCCGCTGCACAACGTCGCACCGGCCGTCTCAGCCGTCGACTTCACCCCCGCAGCCGCCCCCGCAGCCGCCGTCACCTGGCCCACCGCGGGCACCGCCGCGATCGGCATCGAGGGGTTGAGCACGGTGGCCGCGAACGAGAGCCAGGTGCCGATGGCCAGCCTCACCAAGGTCGTCACCGTGCTCACCGCGCTGGATGCGCTGCCGCTGGGCGTCGGCGAGCAGGGGCCGACGTTCTCCTTCGACGACGTCGACAGCGCCGAGTACTGGCAGTACCGCGAAGAGAACCAGTCCTCGCTCGATGTGCCCGTCGACGGCGTGCTCACCGAGTACCAGCTGCTCCAGGGCATCCTCATGGGCTCGGCCAACAACTACGCGGATCGGCTCTCGGACGAGATCTGGGGATCGGACCGCGACTTCGTCGCCGCCGGCGAGCGGTGGCTCTCGCAGCGCGACCTCGCCGGGATCGAGCTGGCGACCCCCTCGGGCTTCGCGTGGGACAACATCGCCACCGCCCGCGCCCTCGTCGAGCTCGGCAAGATCGCCGTCGCCAACCCGGTGATCGGAGAGATCGTGGCGACCCAGGCCGTCGACCTGCCCGGGGCAGGCACCGTGACCAACACGAACCGGTTGCTCGGCCAGCCCGGCTACATCGGCATCAAGACGGGAACGATCGGCGAAGACGAACAGGAGCTGTTCAACCTGCTCACCGCCAAGGAGATCACCGTCGACGGCACCACGGTGCGGATGTTCGCCGCCGTCGTCGCCCAGCCCGACGACGCCTCCCGCTACGACGGCACCGCGGCGCTATACGACGAGGTCGAGGAGGCGCTGCGGAATCAGGCGCCGACGGTGGCGAAGGGTGCGGTGCTCGGCTCCGTCGACACCCTCTGGGGCGAGCACGTCGACGTCGTCGCGGGCGACGATGCGCGGGTCGTGCTGTGGAACGGCGCCGCGGCCTCCGGGACCACGGCGTTCTCGCTGGGCGATGACTGGGCCGAGGGGGCGAAGGCCGGCACGGTGACGATCACCGGGCCGCTCGATTCGACCGACGCCGAACTCGTGCTCGGCTCAGAGCTGCACGGCCCGGACTTCTGGTGGCGCCTCACGCATCCGCTCGAGCTGTTCGGTCTCGGCGCCGTCACCGGCTGAGCGGTCCCAGCGGAGCAGTCACCAGCACAGTGGCGCCGCGCCCCGTCTGGGGGCACGGCACCACTGCTCACTGCTGCGGTGTGCTCACTGCTGCGGCGATTCGCCGCCGTCGAGGAACACCTCGCGCGCAGCCGCTTCGGCCGTCGCGGGGTCGGAGGCGACCGTGGCCGCCGCCGCCGTCGCGATGTCGGCGGTGACTTCTCCCGCCGCCTCGCCCGTCACGATCACCGGTGAGGTTCCGGTGAGAGCCGCCTCGGCATCGACATCCGTCGCGGCCTGTTCGAACTGCGACTGGTACAGCCGCCAGTAGGCGCCCTCCGCCGAGATGAGCTCGTCGTGCGTGCCCTGCTCGACGATGTCGCCGTGCTCCATCACGAGGATGAGGTCGGCGTCGCGGATCGTCGAGAGCCGGTGCGCGATGACGAACGAGGTGCGTCCCTTGCGCAGCGCCGCCATCGCGTGCTGCAGCAGCAGCTCGGTGCGAGTGTCGACCGCGCTCGTGGCCTCATCGAGGATGAGGATCGACGGCCGCGCGACGAAGGCGCGCGCGATCGTGATGAGCTGGCGCTCTCCCGCCGACACGTTCGAGGCGTCTTCGTCGAGCACGGTGTCGTATCCGTCAGGAAGGGCGTGCACGAAACGGTCCACGTAGGTCGCCTTCGCGGCCTCGAGCACCTCGTCGTCGGTAGCTGTCGCCTTGCCGTAGCGGATGTTCTCCTGAATGCTCCCGGCGAACAGCCAGGGATCCTGCAGCACCATGCCGGTGCGCGCGCGCAGATCCTCGCGGGTCATCTCCGCGATGTCCTGCCCGTCGAGCAGGATGCGCCCCGAGTTCAGCTCGTAGAACCGCATGATGAGGTTCACCAGCGTCGTCTTGCCGGCACCCGTCGGCCCCACGATCGCGACCGTCTGGCCAGGCTCCACCCGGAACGACAGGTCGGTGATGAGGGGGCGCTCGGGGGTGTACGAGAACGCGACGTGCTCGAACTCGATCACGCCCTTGCCGTCGGTGACGGTCGGCGCGTCCTCGGCATCGGCCTCCTGCTCATCGGCGTCGAGCAGGTCGAACACCCGCTCGGCCGACGCCGTGCCGGACTGCACGACCGCCGCCATGCCGCCCAGCTCGGACAGCGGCTGGGTGAACTGCTGCGAGTACTGGATGAAGGCCTGCACGTCGCCGAGGCGGATCTGGCCGCTGGCGACCATGAGGCCGCCGAGCACGGCGATGCCCACGTACGTGAGGCTGCCGATGAACTGCATCGCCGGCATGATGATGCCGGAGAGGAACTGCGCCTTGAAGCTGGCCTGGAACAGCTCTTCGTTCTCGACCTGGAAGCTCTCCAGCGCATCCTTCTCGCGGCCGTACACCTTCACCAGCGCGTGGCCGGAGAACGCCTCCTCGACGCGAGCGTTGAGGCGGCCGACCTTCTTCCACTGCGAGCTGAACGCCTTCTGCGAGCGCGGTCCGATCACACCGAAGATCACGCCCATGAGCGGCAGGGCCACGAGGGCGACGAGTGCGAGCTGCCACGAGATGGAGAACATCATCACGAGCACGCCGACCACGGTGAGGATCGACGTCAGCGCCCCCGAGAGCGACTGCTGCATCGTCTGGGTGATGTTGTCGATGTCGTTCGTGACGCGCGAGATCAGCTCGCCGCGCTGCACCTTGTCGAAGTACGACAGCGGGAGCCTGTTGATCTTCGCCTCGACGTCTTCGCGAAGACGCCACATCGTGCGCACCATGATGACGTTGATGACGTAGCCCTGGATCCAGCTGAGAAGAGCCGAGACGACGTAGATCGCAAGCACCGCGGTGATGATCCACCGCAGCTGCTCGAAGTCGACGCCGGCACCGACCTGGAAGTCCTGCATCGCGGCGACCATGTTGGCGAAGTCGTTCTGCCCCTGCGAACGCAGCCGCTCGACGACCTGATCCTGCGACAGGTCGGCCGGAACGCCGTTGTCGCCCATCGCCTTGGAGACGAAGCCCTCGAACACCAGGTTGGTCGCCTGGCCGAGCACCTTCGGCGCGGCGACCGCCAGCACGACGCCGATCGCGCCGAGGATCGACACGATCACGAAGGCGACGGCGGAGGGCTTGAGCAGCCCCAGCATCCTCTTGAAGCTCGGCCAGAAGGTCTCGGCCTTGCCGGGGGCCGGCCCGTCGAACATGCCTCCGCCGTCGAGGCGCGCCTTCTCGGCGAGCTCCTCCTCGTACTTCTCCTCTTCGGAGAGCTCGGCGGTGGCGGTGGCCGCCCCCGTGCGCGCCTCGCGCGCGGCGATCATCCGTTCGCGACGGCTCAGCTTGGCCTCATCGGCGCTCATGCGTCCACCCCCAGCTGCGACTCGACGATCTCGCGGTAGGTGTCATTGGTCTCCAGCAGCTCCTCATGAGTGCCGACGCCCACCATCGTCCCGCCCTCGAGCACGACGATGCGGTCGGCATCGGTGATGGTCGACACGCGCTGGGCGACCACGATCTTGGTGACACCCGGCAGCTCGCGCCACAGCGCCTGGCGCAGTCGGGCATCGGTGGTGAGATCGAGCGCCGAGAACGAATCGTCGAAGACGAGCACCTGCGGCTGGTGCACGATCGCGCGGGCGATCGCGAGACGCTGGCGCTGCCCTCCGGAGACGTTCGTGCCGCCCTGCGCGATCCGCGACTCGAGCCCGTCGGGCATCTCCTCGACGAAATCCTTGGCCTGGGCGATCTCGAGTGCCTTCCACAGCTCTTCGTCCGTAGCGTCCTCGCGGCCGAAGCGCAGGTTGGACGCGATGGTGCCGGTGAACAGGAACGGACGCTGCGGGACGAGCCCGATGCTCTGCCACAGCGCGTCGACGTCGGCCTCGCGCACATCCGTGCCGCCGACCGCGACGCTGCCGCCGGTCACGTCGAACAGTCTCGGGATGAGCGAGACCAGGGTGGTCTTGCCCGCGCCGGTCGATCCGACGATCGCGACGGTGTCTCCTGGGTCGGCGGCGAAGCTGATGCCGGTGAGAACCGGAGCCTCGGCGCCGGGGTAGGTGAACTCGACGTCGTCGAAGGCGACGGCGCCGGGCTGCGCGAACTCGGTCGCCCCGTTCTCCGGGCGCGTCATGCTGCTCTCCGCGTCGAGCACCTCGCCCACGCGCTCGGCCGAGACGGCCGCGCGCGGGATCATCATCGCCATGAAGCTCGACATGATGACGCCGCCCATGATCTGCCCGATGTACTGCATGAAGGCGAACAGCGTGCCGATCTCGACATTGCCCGCATTGACCTCGATGCCGCCGAACCAGATGACGGCGACGACGGTGACGTTGAGGATGAGCATGAACAGCGGGAACAGGAGAACGAAGAGCGATCCGACCTTGCGGCCGACGATCATGATGTCGGTGTTCGCGTCGCGGAAGCGCTCCTCCTCGATGCGCTCGCGCACGAAAGCGCGCACGACGCGCACGCCGGTGAGCTGCTCGCGCATCACGCGGTTCACGGTGTCGAGCTTGGCCTGGAACCTGCGGAACAGCGGCACCATGCGTCCGATCACGAGTGCGGCGAGGATGAGCAGGACCGGGACGGAGACGGCGATGAGCCAACTGAGACCGACGTCCTGGCGCACCGCCATGATGATGCCGCCGATGGCGAGCAGCGGTGCGGTGACGAACATCGTCGCGCCCATCATCGCCAGCATCTGCACCTGCTGCACGTCGTTCGTGTTGCGTGTGATGAGCGAGCCCGCGCCGAAGCGCGAGACCTCGCGCTCGGAGAAGCCGCTGACGCGGGAGAACACGTCGCCGCGGATATCGCGGCCCAGCCCCATCGCGGCGCGCGCGGCGAAGTACGTGGCGATGACCGAGGCGACGATCTGCCCGAGCGAGACCGCCAGCATGAACAGGCCGTGCGACCAGATGAAACCGGTGTCGGCCTTGGCGACGCCCTCATTGATGATGTCGGCGTTG
The DNA here is from genome assembly GCF_013409745.1 of Microbacterium pseudoresistens. Taxonomy (NCBI): domain Bacteria; kingdom Bacillati; phylum Actinomycetota; class Actinomycetes; order Micrococcales; family Microbacteriaceae; genus Microbacterium; species Microbacterium pseudoresistens. The sequence goes on along the minus strand of NZ_JACCBH010000001.1, from coordinate 1,427,348 downwards.
AGCGAGGGCAGGTAGAGCATGGCCATCGCACTGGCGAACTGGAAGACCAGCACGCCGAGCAGAAGCCATCGGTAGCGGGAGAGATAGCGGACGAGGAGCTTTCCGAGCACAGGCGGACTTCCTTGTGGGAGCAGAACTTGCTGGGGTGGAACGCGGGCACGAATGCCGCGTTATAGATTCGCACGGACCACCGACATTCTCACCGGCGAGATCGGGTGCTTCGCTGATAGCGAAACGATGCCGCGGGCCGGCCTGCCCTCAGCGTCCGACGATGAGGTGCGGCCTCGGCCCCTCGAGCCGCGCCACGGCGATCTTGACCTCCGTGAGCTCGGCACCCATGGCGTCGATCCGATCGGTGAGCTTCGTATCCACCGCGTCGATCCTGCGGACGACCCAGGCGAACCCGGCGAACATGGCGATGCCGATCGTCACCACGATCCCCGCCGCCGTGACGATCATCCCGAGAACCTCGAACGGCACGATCACGCCTCCATTCTGCCCCCGATCGGTGCGGCGACGCCACCGAAACGACGCGGCGGGGCGGACTCCGCCGGCGCCGGCGCCAGACACGGTGCACAACTCTGCGATCGGACGGACTGGGGAGGAGGACCGGCCCGTCAGTCCCAGAGCGCGACGGGCGGGGTGGCGTCGCGGGCGCCGGATGCGGCATCCGGTGCGAGCTCGACGATCGTAGCCGGCTGCCATTGCGGATCGCGGTCCTTGTCGACGAGCTGAGCGCGGATGCCCTCGACGAGATCGGGATGATGCTGCGCGAACCACAGCACCCGCCGGTATTCGCCCGCCAGCGCCTCGCGCAGATCGCTCATGCCCCGCGCCTCGCGCACGGCATCCAGCGCCACGGCGAGCGCCGTCGGAGAAAGCTGCTCGAGCAGGTCGGCCGTCTCCGCGGGCGTCGGCGCGCCCTCGACGCGGCCCTCCTCCGACGCTGCGCGCAGCCGCGCGACGACCTCGACGACGGAGTCGCCGGAGAACGCCTCATCGATCCAGCGCCGCGCCGATTCGAGCGCCGAGGGCCCGGGGGTCTCGTCGAACAGCAGCACGATCTCGCTGGGCCCCGTCGGATCGGCCCGATAGGCCAGCGCCTCGCGCAGCGCATCCAGGCGGTCGGAGGGAACGAGGTGATCGGCGAAGCCGGCATAGACCGCGTCGGCGCCCGTCATCGAGTCGCCCGTCATGGCGAGGTATTCCCCCAGACGCCCCGGCGCCCGCCCGAGCAGCCAGGTGCCGCCGACGTCGGGCGTGAACCCGATCCGCGTCTCGGGCATTGCGAGCCGGGACCGCTCGGTGACGATGCGGATCGCCGCGTGCCCTGCGACGCCCATACCCCCGCCCATCGTGATGCCGTCGGCGATCACGACCACCGGCTTCGGGTACTCGGCGATCTCGGCATCGAGCGCGTACTCTTCGCGGAAGAACGCAACAGTCTCGTCGACCCGGCCATCGCGGATGAAGTCGTACAGTGCGCGCACGTCGCCACCCGCGCACAGCCCGCGCTCCCCCGCGCCGTCGATGTACACGATCTGCACGTCGGTGTCGTCGCGCCACGCGTCGAGCGCGGCGCGCATGTCGCGGATCATCCCGAGATCCAGCGCGTTGAGCGCTTCGGGACGATCGAGGGTCAGGCGACCGACCGCCCCCTCCTTGCGAGCGAGGATGCGCGAGCGCGCGGAGGCTGTGGATGCGGAGTCGTCGGCGGTCGCGGTCACCCGTCCACGTTACCGCCGACGCATCGCCGCGCCTCTGCCGAGCGACAGCGAACCGGGCTCTATACCGCAGGTCGATGAGCGTTTTCAGGGAGTTTCCGGCAGGATAGGACGGGTATTGACCCTGACGACGAGAGGTCGCGGATGACCGACGGACAGCTGCTCGAGTTCTCCCGCGTGACGAAGCGCTTCGGTGCTCTCACGGCTGTGGACGACCTCACGGCGCGCATCGCACCCGGTGCGGTGACCGCGTTCCTCGGGCCGAACGGCGCCGGCAAGACCACCTCGCTGCGCATGCTTCTGGGCCAGATCCGGCCCACCGAGGGCACCGCCACCATCGGGGGCGTCGCCTACGCGGAGTTGAAGCACCCGCTGCGCATCGTCGGGTCGGTGCTCGAAGAGGCCTCGTACCGGCCGCGCCGCACCGCGATCCGTCAGCTCACGAACGCGGCCAAGGCCAACGGCATCCCGCTCGCCCGCGTGGGCGAGGTGCTGAATCTCGTGGGCCTGCAGAACGAGACGGAGACGCGGATCGGCGCGTTCTCGCTGGGTATGCGACAGCGTCTCAGCGTCGCCACGGCGCTGCTGGGCGATCCGGGTGCTCTCGTGCTCGACGAGCCGGCGAACGGGCTGGATCCCGAGGGCATCCGCTGGATGCGCCTGCTCATGCGCCGCCTGGCCGACGAGGGCCGCACCGTGCTCGTCTCCTCGCATGTGCTCAGCGAGATCGAGCAGATCGCCGACGATGTGCTCGTGCTCTCGAAGGGGCGCCTGGTCTACGCCGACAGCATCAGCAAACTCTCCGACCCCACCAACGGCTCGGTCATCGTCGACGCCGACGACCGCGACGCGCTCGCCCATGCTCTGAACGACAAGGGCTTGCGCTACGACGTGCTCCGCTCGGGCCTCACCGTGCACGACACCTCGGCCGGAGAGGTGGGCGCGCTCGCCGTGACGGCGGGCATCCCGCTCACCACGCTGCTGCAGCGCGGGCCGTCGCTGGAAGAGGTCTTCCTCGATCTGGTGCACGGCCGCCGCGCCTCGGTGACCGGTGCAGCCGACGCGGATGCAGAGCCCGGCACGACCGTGCTGCCCGTCGCGCGCGAGGCCAATGCCGATAGCGATGCCGAGAACACGGTCGATGCTCCCGCCGACGATCGGCGCGCCGACGAGCCCGATGAGGGGGTCGCCGACGATGCGACGACCGTGTTGCCGGTGTCGGCCGGATCCGCCACGACGGCGGCAGCCGCGGGGGCTCTCGCGGCCGGTGCCGCCCTGGGCGCCGGTGCGCTCGGTGCGAGCGGACTCGGCGCCGCCGGCGCCGCTCTCCGCAGCGACGCCGATGTCGACGAGGCGGATGCTTCGGACGCCGATGCGGATGCTCCCGAGTCGTCCGTCGAGGAGACCGAGGTCTCGTCTGACGAGGAGAACGCCGAATCCCGGGCGACCGAACCTGAGTCGGCCGAGACCGAGTCTTCCGAGGCTCAGACCTCCGAGGCTGAGTCTTCCGAGGCCGAGCCATTCGAGAGCGAGACGTCCGAGAGCGACCCGGTCGAATCCGAATCGTCCGAACAGAGCGACGCGACCGAGCCCGTCGACGAGCAGAGCACCGCCGAGCAGCCTCTCGACGAGGAGCAGGATGAACAGCTCGGAGACGAGGGCCACGACGCCGCCGAGCATCCTCAGAGCGATCAGGTTGACGACGAGCGGGCCGCCGAAGACACCTCGACCGCGGCGGGCGTCGCTCTGACCGCTCCGATCGCGAGCGACACCGACTTCGGCATCCCCGCCGCGCAGGGTGACGATTCGGAGCCCACCGAGACGCAGGGCGGCGCCAAGCTCCAGGGCGGGACCCTGCCGAACGCGACCGAGGCGATCTCGGTCGCCGCCGCCGCGGGCTCTGTTCCCACCTTCGAGGAGCTGCTGCGCGGCGCGCGTGCCTTCATCGAGCAGGACGACGCACACCAGCACGCGGAGGCCGACCCGTCGGTCGCCGAGGTGTTCACGCGTCCCGACCCGCAGCCGGAGGAGACCCCCGAGCCCGAGGCGGTTGCGGAATCCGACGACCCGCACGAGCACCAGGAACACGACGCTTCCGAGCGCGTCGCTTCCGACGCGGTCGCAGGCGCCGAGGCCGAGGCCGAGGAGACGTTCACGCCCGAGTCGGAGACCCACGAGCCTCCGACCGAGACCACGGAGATCGCGGGCATCGAGATCTTCTCCTCGCTCACCGACGGGCAGACACAGGAGATCCAGGTCGTCCTCGACCAGCCCGTCGAAGACGACGACCACGACGACGTCACCGCCGGCGAGCATCCGCAAGCCGCCGCGCTGAGCGCGTCGCTCGCCGCAGCTGCGCGGGCGTACTACGACGAGGAAGCCCCGTCATACACGCCGGGAGAGGCGGCGGAGGCATCCGAGACGACCGCGCCCGAAGCCGCTCACGAGGGCGAGCACAGCAACGACGGCGGGCACGACGCCGACCAGCACGAGCACGGCGAGGCTTCGGACCACGAGGACCACTCGCACGAACGGCACCACGAAGACTGATCGCCCCCGCAGCGGCTGACGTCAGGCGGTGGTGACCGCCGGGCGCGGCGCGCGGCGCTTGCGCCCCCGCTTGGAGGCGGGCGTGCTGTCGGTGAGGTCGGAGACATCGGCGGGCTCTGCCGAGACCTCGAGCCGCAGGGCCTTGGTCAGCGCGAGTCCATGGCGAGTGGTCAGCACGAGCCGTTCGTAGTCGGCACCCTCGAGGTCGATGACGACGCTCGGGCGTCGACGCCGGATGAGCACGAAGTCGTCGCCGGACGGCCCCTTCCAGGTGCCCGCGGCGAGCGCGCCGGGGATGTGCGTGCCTGGTGAGGCGACGCCGCGCAGCCAGGTCCACGCGTCGTCGGTGAGCTGCACCTTGCGGATCGCATCACGATCCACGCGGATGTTCTCGCGGTGGAATGTCATCGCCCGTTCGATCGGCGAGAGCACCACCTCGAGCCGCGTCCGATCGAGCAGCAGGGTGACCATGGCCACCAGTCTGCCAGGATGCCCGGCGATATCGGCTCGTGACATCCTCACAGGACGGCAACGATCCCTTGTCCGAACCCTCGCCCGGCTCCCGCACCGGCGCCGGAGTCGAGGATCAGGCCGTCGCCCGCGCCGCCGCCTCCGCCGCGGCGGGCAGTGCCGCCTCTATAGCGCCGAGGTCGTCATCGCCGTGCGCGGCGGTGAGGAACCACGCCTCGTAGACACTCGGCGGCAACGCGACGCCCTGCTCGCGCATCGCGTGGAAGAAGGGCGCGTAGCGGAACGCATCCTGCTCCTGTGCGCGAGCGTAGTCGTGCGGCGCCTCGGGGAGGAAGGCGACGCCGAACAGGTTGCCCGCCCGGGGCACCGCGTGCACGACGCCCGCGTCGGTGAGCGCGCGATCGAGGGATGCGGCGATCCGGACAGCCGCCGCATCCACGGTCGCGTATACCTCCGGGGTCGCCAGACGCAGGGTCGCCAGGCCTGCCGCGACCGAGAGCGGGTTCCCCGACAGAGTGCCCGCCTGGTACACCGGGCCGACGGGAGCGAGAAGGTCCATGACGGCAGCCCGCCCGCCGAGCGCGGCCAGCGGCATGCCGCCGCCGACGACCTTGCCGAACGTGATGAGGTCGGGAAGGTAGGTCTCACCCGCCTCCTGCTGCAGGCCCCAGTATCCGGCGGGATGCACGCGGAAGCCGGTGAGCACTTCGTCGAGGATCATCAGCGCGCCGTGCGCGTGCGCGGTCTCGGCGATGAGGGCGTTCAAGCCCGGGCGCGGTGCGACGACGCCCATGTTCGCCGCGGCCGCCTCGACGATGACGGCCGCGATGCGCTCGCCGTGCTCGGCGAACACGGCTGCCAGCGCATCCGGATCGTTGTAGTCGATCACGAGCGTATGGGCGGCGATCGGGGCGGGAACGCCGGCCGATCCGGGCAGCGCGAGGGTGGCGACGCCCGAGCCTGCGGCGGCCAGCAGTCCGTCGGAGTGGCCGTGGTAGTGCCCGGCGAACTTCACCAGCAGGTCGCGCCCGGTCGCCCCGCGCGCGAGCCGGATCGCCGTCATCGTCGCCTCGGTGCCCGTGGAGACCAGGCGCACGCGTTCGACGGGGCGTGCATCGCCCACGCGCACGCGGTCGGCGATGACGGTGGCCAGCTCGACCTCCCCTTCGGTGGGCGCGCCGAACGACAGCCCGCGAGCGGCAGCGTCCTGCACGGCGGCGACGATCTCGGGATGCGCGTGCCCGAGCAGCGCGGGCCCCCACGAGGCGACGAGGTCGACGTACTCGCGCCCCGCGGCATCGGTGACCTTCGCCCCGCGCGCACTCGCGAGGAACCGGGGGGTGCCGCCCACCGATCCGTACGCGCGCACGGGCGAGTTCACCCCACCGGGGATCACCGTGCGGGCGGCGTCGAACAGCTCGTCATTGCGGTCGATCATGGCGTCCATCCTCCCCCGCCGCGCTATGCGGATGCTCATCGCGTTCGGTTCGGCCGGGAGGACGGATCGCGCAACCCGGATCGGAGAGGCCGCTCGATCGCGCCGGGGGCCCGACTCAGCCGCGGCGCCAGCGGGCGGCCTCGACGGCCCAGTAGGTGAGCACGGCGTCGGCGCCGGCGCGGCGGATCGACAAGAGCGACTCGAGGATCGCCGCCCGACGGTCGATCCATCCGTTCCCCGCGGCGGCCTCGATCATGGCGTACTCGCCGGACACCTGGTACGCCCACACGGGAACGGCCACGGTATCGCGCACCTCGCGCAGCACGTCGAGGAAGGCCATCGCGGGCTTGACCATCACGACATCGGCGCCCTCGGCCTCATCGATCGCGGCCTCGCGCACGCCCTCGCGCCGGTTGCCGGGGTCGAGCTGGTAGGTGAGGCGGTCGCCCTGCAGTTGCGAGTCGACGGCTTCGCGGAAGGGACCGTAGAAGGAGCTGGCGTACTTGGCGGCGTATCCGAGCAGGAGCGTGTCGATGAAGCCCTCGGCATCCAGCGCGTCGCGCACGACGGTGACCTGGCCGTCCATCATTCCCGACAGCCCGAGCAGATGAGACCCTGCGCGAGCCTGGGCGAGCGCCATGGCGACGTAGCGATCCAGGGTCGCATCGTTGTCCACGGCGCCGTCGGCGGTGAGCACGCCGCAGTGACCGTGGTCGGTGAATTCGTCCAGGCAAAGGTCGGTCTGCACGACGAGCGCGTCGCCCACCTCGGCGACGACAGCCTCGGTCGCGACGTTCAGGATGCCCCGAGGGTCGTCCGCGCCGGATCCGCGCCCATCGCGCACGGCAGGCACGCCGAAGAGCATGATGCCCGAGACCCCGGCCTCGGCGGCCTCGGCGGCGGCGCGACGCAGTGAGCCGATGGTGTGCTGCACGACGCCGGGCATCGAGCCGATCGGCACGGGATCATCGATGCCCTCGCGCACGAAGGCGGGCAGGACGAGGTGGCGCGGGGCGAGATCGGTCTCCCGCGTCAGCTCCCGCACGGCGGGGTTGCGCCTCAGACGGCGCGGACGGATGCGCGGCGCCGGTCCGGTCACGGCGCGAACTCGTCGGCGGCGTGCGGCAGGGTGAACTGCGAGACCGCGTCGATGAGCGCATCCACCGTCTGCTGGTCGGCGACGATCGAGACGGGCAGGCCCGCCTTCTTCGCATCCTTCGCGGTGCGCGGCCCGATCGCCGCCAGCAGTGTCGCATCGGGGATCTCGGGGAACTGCGCCCGCACCTGCTCGGCAACGGATCCGCTCGTGACCAGGATCGCGTTGATGCGTCCATTCTCCACATCGCGGCGGATGCGGTCGGTGACCGGCACACCCACGGTGCGGTAGGCGACGACGCTCGACACGTCGTGCCCCGCCTTGATGAGCGACTTCGTGAGCACCGGCTTGGCGATCTCGCTGCGCAGGGTGAGGATGCGGCGCGGCTCGGACTCCAACGCGATGAGCTGCTCGGCCATGCCCGCCGCCGAGTTGTCGGTGTCGGGGACGAGATCGACGCGGTAGCCGACGGCCTGCAGCGCGGCGGCCGTGGTCTCGCCGACGGCGGCGACCTTCGTCGACGGGTGGATCGTGGCGCGCTGCGCGAAGAGCACATCCACCGTCGTCGCGCTGGTGACGGTGAGCCAGTCGAACGATCCGTCGGCCAGACCCACCAGTGCCGCGTCGAGCGCGGGCTGATCGGTCGTCGGGGCGAAGTTGATGAGCGGAGCGACGACGGGGACGGCGCCCTGCAGGCGCAGGCTCGCCGCGACACCGTCTCCCCAGGGGCCCCCGCGGGGGACGAGAACGCGCCAGCCGCTCAGGGGCTTCGGGATCGGCTTCGTGTGAGTGTGGTCAGTCATGGTCATCGGGATGATCGTGCGGGAGGAGGTCGGCCGCCCCACGTTCGAGCAGCCGACGGGCAACAGAGAACCCGAGCTCGCGAGCAGCGAAGATCGGGTCAGCACCATCGGCAGCGTCCGCATCATTGCCACTGCCGTTCTGCCGAATATACCCCTCACCCAGGGTTTGCGTGACATCGAGGCCGATCCGCCACCCGTCGCCGGGCGCGTAGACGACGGCGCGGATCCTCAGATCGTCCCCCTCGACGACGGCGTGCGCGGCCATCGGCGCCTGGCAGCCCGCATCCAGCCCGGCGAGCACCGCACGCTCCGCGGTCACCGCGATGCGGGTGTCGAGATCGTCGAGCACGGCGAGGGCGGCGCGCAGCTCGTCGGGCGCGTCCTCCCGCGTCTCCACGGCCAGCGCCCCCTGTCCCGGAGCCGTGGGCCATTCGGCCAGCCCCAGCGACTCGGCCCGCAGGTCGCCCAGCGGATCGCCGTCCAGGCGCGAGAGGCCCGCCGCGGCGAGGATGACGGCATCCAGCTCTCCCGAGGCGACCCGGGCAAGGCGCGAGTCGACGTTGCCACGGATGTCGACGGCGCGGGAATGCGGCGAACGGATGCGCGTCTGCGCGATGCGTCTAGGCGAGCCCGTGCCCACGGTCGCCCCCGGCGGCAGGGCATGCAGCGCGGTTCCCGTGCGGGTGACGGCGACGTCGCGGGCATCCGCGCGCGGTGGAATCGCCGCGATCACGAGCCCGTCGGGCCGCGCCGTCGGCAGGTCCTTGAGGGAGTGCACGAGCAGATCGCACTCGCCGCGGAGCATCGCCTCTCGCAACGACGTCGCGAACACGCCCCGCCCGCCGATCTCCGACAGGGAGGCGCGGTTGGTGTCGCCCTCGGAGACGATCGAGACGAGCTCGACCTCGCGTCCGGCGGCCTCGCGGAGAACGGCGGCGACGTGACCGGACTGCGCCCGGGCGAGAGCGCTGCGGCGCGTGCCGAGACGGATCGGAGCCCCGGATCGGGTACTGGTGCTCATGACCGCCTCCTACTGGAGGACGTCCGCGATCTCATCGAGGCGCAGCCGCCGCCCGGTGTAGAACGGCACCTCCTCCTTCACATAGCGGCGCGCCTCGGTGTACCGCAGATCACGCATGAGGTCGACCAGCTCGGTGGGGTCATCGGACTCCAGCGGCAGCAGCCATTCGTAGTCGCCCAGCGCGAAGGCGGCGACGGTGTTGGCGATGACACCGGTGAACGCGGCTCCCTTGCGGCCGTGGTTCGCGAGCATGGCGCGCCGCTCCTCCTCGGGCGCAAGGTACCACTCGGGCGTGCGCACGAACGGGTACAGGCACAACCATGCCTTCGGCTCGACGCCGCGCAGGAAGCCGGGCACGTGCTGCCGGTTGAATTCGGCGTCGCGGTGCGCGCCCATGACGTTCCACACCGGCAGCAGCGGGCGCAGCATCTCGGTGCGCCGCAGCCGTCGCAGATCGCGCTGCAACGCCTCGGGCGTATCGCCGTGCAGCCACACCATGAGGTCGGCGCCTGCCTTCAGGCCCGACACGTCGTAGAAGCCGCGCACCGTGACACCGCCGGCCTCGATGTGCGCGACGATGTCTTCCAGCTCCGTCGCATCCGTCTCCGTCACGGGCACATCGGGGTTTCGGCGCCACACCGCCCACAGCGTGAAGCCGGTGGGATCCTCTGCGGAGGCGGACTCTGCAGTCGAGGATGCGGGGGGAGTCACGACGGAATCGGGCATGTCTCCAGTGTGCCTCTTCCGACCCGGAAGGGCGAACGTCGTGACAGCCCGCTCAGCGGGAGCGGCTCAGCGTGAGACGAGCCTGGCGATGCCCCAGACGATCCCGCCGACCGCGATCGCGACGCCGACGACCGCGGCGACGGCCCCCACGGGGTTGCGCTGCGCGAAGGAGCGCGCCTTGACCGTGGCCGCCGCCGAGGCCTTCTGCACCCGGCGCGGCACGTTGGCCTTGTCTTCGATCGCGGCCAGGGCCGCCTTCAACTCGGCCCGGGCCGATTCGACCGGGTCGACGATGCCGTGCGGAACGGCGGTGCGCGGCAGCGATTCAGGCGTCGTCATGGCCGGCCCCCTTCACGAGTCGGATGTCGGTGGACACGGCCTCGGCCGGGTTGTCGCGCTGCACGACGCGGCGGAACTTCAACAGCCCCAGCAGCGCGAAGAAGAGCACGACGAGGATCAGGCCGGCGAACACGACGATCGCCGACAGCCAGACCGGCCACCACGAGGAGATGCCCGCGATGGCGAACACGAGCAGCACGGGGATCGCCCAGAACAGGAAGAACAGCGCGATGACGAACCAGACGCTGCCGACGCCGGCATCCTTCGCCGTGCGCGAGACCCACGACTTGGCGGCGTTGACCTCAGCGGTGACGAGATTGCGAGTGAGTTCGGGGAGGTCCCCGAGCAGCGTCAGCAGGCCGTCATCGGCACGGTTGCGATATCCACGTGTCATCGATCGCGCTGCCTCACTTGCCACCGCGCGACGTCGATGATGCCGACTTCGCCGAGCCGGACTTCGTCGCCGTGGATGATGCGGCACTCTTCGACGGCGTGCTCTTGGCGGGCGTGGAGAGGTTGTCCTCCACCGCATCGACGGTGTCTTCCACGGCCTGCTTCACGTCGGCGGCGGCGTCTTTGCCCGAGGCGAGCGCGGCATCCACCTTCTGCCCGGGGGTGTCGCCGTCGCCCACGGCCTTGACCACCTTCACCGCACCGGTCCACAGCGCCTTCGGCACGGCCACGGCCTGCGACTTCGCGAAGGCGCGCGCCTTGCCGACCTGCTTCTGCACGGGATCCAGGTGCCAGAGCTTCAGCCACTGCGTCTTGATCTGCTCGTAGCGCTCGCGGCCCGCGCGGGTGCCGAGCACGTAGCCTGCGCCGAGTCCGACGACGAGTCCGATCTTGCCCTTCATGGGTGTCTCCTCACCTTGTGGTCGGCCATGCGGACTACCAGCGTAACCCCGTATGCCGATTTCGGCATCTATCCTTCTCCGCGCACCGGATGGATGCGTCTGCGCACGAGAGCTCAACCCCACAGCAGGGCGTGGCGGAGGCGCTCGGCCTCCGCGCGTGCGTGCGGGACGACCTGGGCCAGCCCCGTTCCCGACAGCCAGGCGCCGGTGGCGGCAAGACCGGGGACGCCCGCGATCACACGGCCGGCGGCGGCGCGTCGCTCGGCGGCGCCCAGGGAGGTCGCCGGCTGCGACTGCGTGAAGCGGGAGCGGTGCGCGCCGCGCAGCATGGACTCGTCGAGCGGCACGCCGAGCAGCGCCGACGCCTCCTGCACCGCGAGCCGTGCGGCGCCGTCGTCGTCGAGCACGGCCGTCGCCGGATCTTCGCCCTGAGCGCCGAACGACACGCGCACGACGTGCGATCCGCCGGTCGTCTCGGCCAGCCACGGCCACTTCGCCGTGCTGTGGGTCAGGGCCTTCGCCGTGTGGCTGCCCGGCACCGTGAGCACCCCCGAGCCGCGCGGCGCGGCGTCGAGCGCGGGGGCGTCGAGCACGAGGGTCACGATCTCGATCCGCGGCGACGGGCCCGCCGGGATCGCATCGAGCGCGGAGACGTGCGGGGCGAGCAGGTGCCGGGCGGTGGCTTCGTCGGCCGCGACGAGCACGGCGTCGAAAATCTCGTCCGCGGGGTCGGATGCGACGGCGTCGACCTCGAGCTCCGCGGCGTCGGCATCCTGCGGCGCGGCGACGGCGACCGTCCATCCCTCGTCGCCGCGTTCCAGGGATTCGGCCGGGGTGCCGGTGCGCACCTCGGCGCCGAGCATTCCCAGACGGTCGATCAGCGCATCCACCAACGTCGCCATGCCGCCGGCGAGACCCTGCACGGCCGCTCCGGGCCGCGTCGCCGCTGTGCCCGTCTGCGCGGCACGCTCCGCGAGGAGGTCGGCGACCGCTCCCGACAGCGATCCGGTGCGCGTGAGTGCGGCGTTGAGACCTGGAGCCGCGGCATCGGTGTCGATGTCGTCGGGATGCGAGGAATGCACGCCGGTGGTGACGGGAGCGACGAGGCGGTCGAGCACCCGCCGCCCCATCCGCGAGCGCACGAGCGCACCGAGGCTGCGCTCGTGCCCCACCGTCAACGGAGGACGGAGGCGATCGAGGTAGGCCCGCCATGCCCCCGCCCAGCCGATGATGCGGCGCACGTCGTCGGCGAACGGGTTGGCGGGGATGCCGAGGATGCCGCCGACAGGCAGCGGCGCGGCATCGACGGCAGGGATGCCTGCGAGCCAGGCCCCACCGGGAGCGGCGTCGACGACCCGGTCGGCGAGGCCCAGATCGTCGATGAGCGCGCGCACGTGACCGCCGCGCGTCGCGAAGCTCTCCGCTCCCGCGTCGAAGGAGATGCCCGCCACCTCGCCGCGGCGCACGACGCCGCCGGGCACCGCATCCGCCTCGAACACCGTCACGTGCATGCCGAGGGCGGCGATGTCGGCCGCCGCCACGAGACCCGCGATCCCCGCACCGACGACGGCGACGCGGAGCTGCGCCGCACGTGCGGCGAGCTCGGGGGCCGACTCCGGCGCCGGAGCGTCATCGGTCACGAGGAGACCTCCTCCGGCGAACCGGCCTCCCGCGAACCCGCATCGTGCACGAGCGCGACGATGCGGCTCAGCACGTCGGGGTCGGTCTCCGGCGGCACGCCGTGACCGAGGTTCACGATGTGTGCACGCGCGGCACGACCGCGGCGCATGACCTCGCGCACGTGCCCCTCCAGCACCGGCCACGGCGCGGTGAGCAGCGCGGGGTCGATGTTGCCCTGCACCGTGACGTCGGTCCCGAGCACCGTCGCGGCCTCGTCGAGCGGCATCCGCCAGTCGACGCCCACCGCCGATGCCGCACCGTCCAGACGCATGTCGGCCAGGAACGGCCCCGTGCCGACGCCGAAATGGATGACGGGCACGTCGAGCGCGCGCACCGCGGCCGACGAATGCGGCGCGACGAAGCCCCGGTAGTCGTGCGGGGCGAGAGACCCCGCCCACGAGTCGAACAGCTGCACGGCCGAGGCCCCCGCGGAGATCTGCGCCTGCAGGAACACCCTCGACACGGATGCCAGCCAGCCGGCCAACCGGTTCCACGATCCGGGGTCGGTGTGCATCATCGCCCGCGCACGCAGATGCTCCTTCGACGGGCCGCCCTCCACGAGGTAGGCCGCGAGCGTGAACGGCGCCCCCGCGAAGCCGATGAGAGGGGTGTCGCCGAGCTCGGCGACGACGATCCGCACGGCCTCTTCGATGGCCGAGGTGTCGAGCGAGCGCGGATCGATCGCCGTGATGCGCTCCACATCCGCGGCACTGCGCACCGGTGCGGCGAAGACGGGCCCGCGGCCGGGCACGATCTCGACCTCGACGCCGGCGAGACGCAGCGGCACGACGATGTCGCTGAAGAAGATGCCCGCATCCACACCGTGCCGTCGCACCGGCTGCAGGGTGATCTCGGCGGCGAGGTCGGGCGTGAGGCACGCGTCGAGCATCCGCGTGCCCACGCGCAGCTCGCGGTACTCGGGCAGCGACCGGCCCGCCTGACGCATGAACCAGATGGGCGTCCTGTCAGGGCGGACACCGGCGAGCGCGCGCAGCAGGGGTGCGTCGGGGTCGGGCATGCCCCCATCCTCGCACTCCGTCCTTATGGTCGGGCCGTGGCGCCGTATGACGCGTCCAGCCCTCGCAAAGCCCGCGCCCCGTAAACTCCGAGGCGTGTTGCTGTGCGTCTCGGCGAGTCACAAGACCGCCTCGTTCGATCTGCTCGAGCGGCTGAGCCGTACCCCCGAGGGCGTCTCGACCGCCCTCGTCGACGCCGCATCGTTCGTGCAGGGGGCGATCGTGCTGGCCACCTGCAACCGCTTCGAGGCGTATGTCGACATCGAAGAGCCGATGACGGCTGCGGGGGCCGTCGGCGTCGAAGCCGTGGTCGAGGCCGTGGAGGCCGCGACCGGCGTGCCCGCCGCCGATCTCGAGGGTGCGTACGTCGTGCACAACGGCCGCCGCGTCGCGGAGCATCTGTTCGCGGTGGCATCGGGACTGGAGTCGGTGGTCTCCGGCGAAGGCGAGATCGCCGGGCAGGTGCGCCGAGCCCTCTCCGCCGCGCGCGAGGACCGCACGACGTCGCCCGAGCTGGAGCGCCTGTTCCAGAGGGCCAGCCAGGCCCAGCGCCGGGTCAAGAACGACACCGCCCTCGGCCGGGCCGGGCGCTCGCTCGTGCGGCTCGCCCTGGAGCTCGCCGACAGCCGCATCGCCGACTGGTCGGCCCAGCGCGTGCTCCTCGTCGGCACGGGTGCGTACGCCGCCGTGACCCTGGCGACGCTGCGCGAGCACGGCGCCGTCGACATCGCCGTGCACTCCCCCTCAGGGCGCGCCAAGACATTCGCGGCCAAGCACGGCATCCGCGCCGTCACCGCCGACCACTATGCCCGAGAAGCCGCCACGGCGACGCTGCTGATCACCTGCACCACGGCCGCCGAGCCCGTGCTCGGCCCGGAGCACCTCGCGTCGCGCCCCCGCCCCGTGTCTGTCTCGGCCGGGCGGTGCCCGGTGGGCGCGGATGCCTCCCCCGCCGAGAAGCTCGTGATCGACCTCGGGATGCCGCGCAACGTCGACCCGGCCGTCGATGCGATCGAGGGCGTCACCCTGCTGGATCTGGAGACCGTCCGGCTGCATGCACCGCTGGAAGAGCTGCAGGCGACGGATGCGGCGCGCAGCATCGTGCGCGAAGCCGCCGACACCTTCCACATCGTGGGCGCGCAGCAGAGCGTGACTCCGGCGGTGGTCGCGTTCCGCTCGCACATCCTCGCCCTCATGGAGTCTGAGATCGAGCGCGCCCGTGCACGCGGCGATGACGACGGCCGCGTCGAGCGGGCCATGCGCCACCTCGCCGGGGTGCTCACGCACACCCCGACCGCCCGTGCGCACGAGTTGGCCGAGGCCGGCCGCGGCGACGAGTTCGTCTCCGCGCTGGAAACCCTCTACGGGCTCACGCCCGATATCCCGGCCGCGTCGGCATCCGAGACCGCCTGAGCCGAGGCGATCACGGCATCGGGCCTATCGCCGCGCCGCCCGCGCGATCAGAGCATCCGGTGTCTCGGCCCGCACCTCGGCGAACCGGTCGAAGTCGGCGTCGAACGTCACCACCGTCGCACGGTGTTCGGCGGCGAGAGCGGCGAGATGGGCATCGTTCACGAGATTCGCGGCGGCGCCCGACCTGGTGAGCAGATCGTCGAGGATCGACGCATGCCGCTCACCAGGGTTGAGCACGTGCGCGCTCGGCGCAGCAAGCCAGTCGTGAACCTGCACCATCGCCTCCGCGGCCGTGACCGGCTGCGGCACGATGCGCGGATTCGTCGCGATCCGCACGAAGGCGAGCAGGGCATTCCAACTGAACCCGACCGTATCGCCGCCGTCCAGCGCATCATCCAGCCATCCGATCGCGCTCTGATGCTGAGGGGCGCTCTCATTCACGGCGTACAGCAGCACGTTGGCATCGACGAGCTTCATCGTCCGACCTGCAGGCGCCGTGCCAGCTCTTCGTCCTCCAGATCGGCGGCGAGTCGGAGCGCGTGGGTCAGATCGACACGAGGCACGCCGAGATCGCGGGGCTTGGTGTGCGCCCGTCGCTCCGCGGACGGCAGCGCTCCCCCTCGGATCGCATCGTTGAGAGCCCGCTTGAACGACACGCCGCGCTGCGCCATCAGCCGCCGCACGAGCGCCTCCGTGTCCGCATCCAACGTCACCGTCGTTCTCATAGTGACAGCATAGCATCATTCCATTTAAGTGCATGCTGTCAAATGGTGGGCAGCAGCGCGCAATCCGGAACGGCTGCCGCGAGACGAGCATCGAGAGTCAGCAGCGAGCACTGTGCCGCACGAGCGAGCACGGCATACGTGGCGTCATACGCTCTGACGTTGTGCCGCAAAGCATGGACGGCGGGCAGCATCGACATCATCGGCACTTGTTCGACGCCGAGCGCCACCGAGCGATCCAGACTGGCGTTCCGCGGCATCAGTTCGGATGCGAGACTGGTCTCATGGCCCTTCACATCACCGGAGACACCGCCGACGACGACCTGCTCACGAACAACCCCCTCGCGCTTCTGACAGGGATGCTGCTCGACCAGCAGGTGCACTAACCATGGGGTTGACCAAGATTCGGTTCCACCTTGAGGTGGATGAAGACGGCTGGCCACCGGCAGAGTCTGAAGGACTGTGGGCCGAGCCACTCGGCGACGGCCGCTTTCGCGTGGACAACACACCCTGGTTCGTTCGAGGGATATCCGCGGAAGACACCGTCAAGGCTGCACCAGGCGCCGATGGCGTGCTCTGGTTTATGGAAACTCTGGAGCGCAGCGGGCATCAGACCATTCGAGTCATTCCGCGCACTGACGGACCACTCAACGGTGACCAACAGCTCGTCCTCGATGCGTTCGCTCCCTTGGGGGTCGCAGGGGAGGGTTTCAGCCAGGCGCTTCGAATCGTCGCTCTCGATATCGACCGCGACGCAGACTTGGCTGCGGTGAAGAAGCTGTGCATCGACGGAGAAGCTGACGGCCGGTGGCATTACGAGGAGGGCAGCGTGACGTCCGAGTGGCTCGCCATCTGACCGTACGACGGATCTACGGCAGCAGCGCGCAATCCGGAACGGACGCCGCGAGACGAGCGTCGAGGGTCAGCAGCGAGCACTGGGCCGCACGGGCGAGCACGACGTACATGGCGTCATAGGCGCTGACATTGTGTCGCAGGGCATGGACGGCGGGCAGCATGGACATCATCGGCACCTGCTCCACGCCGAGCGCGTCGAACTCACCAAACGCGCGCAGCGCCTGCTCATCGGTGATCTGTCGGCTGAGCGACCACCCACGGATCACGGAGGCGACTTCAACCGTGAGATGCTGCGGCGCGAGGAGCTCGTGTCCGTCAAGCAACGCGGCGGCCCGACGACCAGCCTCGGTCCCGAACAGGATCTCGGCGACCGCAGATGCGTCGACGACGAGCGTCATCGACCGGGACACTGCTCGGTGAGCACCTGTGCTGCCGGTTCGAGCGTGGCGACGCCACGGCTTGCGATCCGTTCCAGCAGTTCGACCCGGCTCGGACGCGTCGCCAGGCGGTCGAGTTCGCGCAGCAGATAGTCACTCAGCGAGCGGCCCTCGAGCGCAGCCTTCGCCTTGAGCGCACGACTCGTCTCCTCGGAGACGTTGCGAACCTGGATCGTTGTCATGCAACTAGCATAGAGCACATGCGCTCTGCATGTATTTTTCGCACCACGCGACCTGGGCTGCCGTTCCGCGGCCTCCGCTCGGGTGCCACACTGTATCCATGGCCCTTCACATCACCGGAGATACCGCCGCCGACGACCTGCTCACGAACAACCCCCTCGCGCTTCTGACAGGGATGCTCCTCGACCAGCAGGTCGCCATGGAGACCGCGTTCGCCGGTCCGCTCAAGATCGTCGAGCGCACGGGACTGACGGATGCGTCGGCCATCGCCGCGTACGATCCCGACCAGTTCCTCGCCGCGTTCAAGGAGTCGCCGGCCGTGCACCGGTTCCCCGGCTCGATGGCCGCACGGGTGCAGACGCTGTGCCAGGCGCTCGTCGATGACTGGAACGGCGACGCCGCCGCGCTGTGGACGCGGGGCGATCCCGACGGCGCCGAGGTGCTGCGCCGGCTGAAGGCGCTCCCCGGATTCGGCGAGCAGAAGGCGAAGATCTTCCTCGCCCTGCTGGGCAAGCAGTACGGCTTCACCGGCGAGGGCTGGCGCGAGGCATCCGCCCCGTACGGGGACGACGGCGCGTTCCGCAGCGTGGCCGACATCGTCTCGCCCGAGTCGCTGGCCAAGGTTCGCGAGCACAAGAAGGCGATGAAAGCCGCCGCCAAAGCGAGCAAGAGCTAGCCTCGCCCCGCAACCCGCTGTTGGCATCACCCGGCACGCGAAGGAGCGTCCATGCACGACGAGAGCTCGCTCACCGTCGACCGCGCGACCCGCGTTCTCGGCGAGCGCATCCGCCCCGCCATCCACGCCGCGCGCGTGCCGCTCTTGCTCTCCGCGCACGCCCTGCTCGGTGAGCCGATCGCCCCCGCCGAGGGCCTCGCTCTCGAGTTCGCACCGTTCCGCGTCGGAGACGCCTGGGGGCCCGCGTGGGGCACCACGTGGTTCCGCGTGCGCGGCACGGTTCCCGCCGAGTGGGCCGGGCGACGCGTGGAGGCGGTCATCGACCTCGGGTTCGATCCGAGCCTCACCGGCTTTCAGTGCGAGGCGCTCGTCTATCGGCGGGGCGACGGCGGCGAGACGGTGCCGCTGAAGAGTCTCAACCCGCGCAACCAGTGGGTGGAGATCGCCGCCGAGGCGACGGGCGGTGAGCACATCGAGCTGTTCCTCGAGGGCGCATCCAACCCGGTGCTCCTCGACCATCACCCGTTCCTTCCGACGCAAGAAGGAGATCTGCGCACCTCGTCACCCGATCCGCTGTACCGCGTGCGTCATGCCGACCTCGCCGTCTTCGAGCCGGAGGTGTTCGATCTCGCCCTCGATGTGGAGGTGCTGCTCGAACTGCAGGCGGAGCTGCCGGCGACCTCACCGCGGCGGATGCGCATCCTGCAGTCCCTCGACGACGCCCTCGATGCGCTCGACCTGCAGCGCATCCCCGAGACGGCCGCGGCCGCCCGCGCCGCACTTGCCGAGGTGCTCGCCGCACCCGCCGAGGCCAGCGCGCACCGCATCGCCGCAGTCGGACATTCGCACATCGACTCCGCGTGGCTGTGGCCGGTGCGCGAGACGATCCGCAAGGTCGCCCGCACCACCTCGTCGATGACCACGCTCATCGACGAGCATCCGGAGTTCCGGTACGGGATGTCCAGCGCCCAGCAGTACGCCTGGGTCAAGGAGCACCGGCCCGAGGTCTGGGAGCGCGTCCGTCGGGCCGTCGCCGAGGGACGGTTCCTGCCGCTGGGCGGGATGTGGGTCGAGTCCGACACGGTCATGCCGTCGGGCGAGTCGCTGGTGCGGCAGTTCTCCTACGGGCAGCGGTTCTTCGAGCGCGAGTTCGGCATCCGCTCGCGCGGGGTGTGGCTGCCCGACAGCTTCGGGTACTCCCCCGCCCTGCCGCAGCTGATGCGCCGGGCCGGGTTCGAGTGGTTCTTCACGCAGAAGATCTCGTGGAACCAGCGCAACGTCTTCCCCCATCACACGTTCGAGTGGGAGGGCATCGACGGATCCCGGATGTTCACGCACTTCCCGCCGATGGACACGTACAACTCCGAGCTCACCGGCGCCGAACTGGCCAAGGCGACCCGGCAGTTCAAAGAGAGCCGGATCGCGACCACCTCGCTCGCCCCGGTCGGGTACGGCGACGGCGGCGGCGGAACCACGCGCGAGATGGTCGGGAGGGCCGCGCGGCTCGCCGACCTCGAGGGCAGCGCCCGGGTGGAGTGGATGCACCCGGATGCGTTCTTCGACGCCGCGCGCGCCGAGCTGCCGCATCCGCCGGTGTGGGTCGGCGAGCTGTACCTGGAGCTGCACCGCGGCACCCTCACCAGCCAGCACGCCACCAAGGCGCTGCACCGCTGGTGCGAGCAGGCACTGGTGGAGGCGGAGCTGTGGGCGGCCACCGCCGCCGTGCGCCGCGGACGTGACTATCCGTACGACGAGCTGGACCGGCTGTGGAAGCTCGTGCTGCTGCACGAGTTCCACGACATCCTCCCCGGCACCTCCATCGCCTGGGTGCATCGCGAGGCCGTGGAGGTGCTCGGCGACGTGCTCGACGCGGCACGCGGCCTCACGGATGCGGCGCTGCGCGCGCTGGCAGGCGACGGCGACCGGGATCTCTCCTTCACGCCCCACTCCGTCGGCGGGGCGCTGCCACTCGGAGGCGCGGCCATCGCATCCGCCCCGGACGAACCGGTCACCCTCACCGAGACCGACGGCGGCTTCGTGCTGGAGAACGACCTCGTCCGGATCGCCGTCTCGGCCGAGGGGCTGATCACCTCGGCGATCGACCGCGCCACCGGGCGCGACGCGATCCCGGCGGGACGGCCCGCGAATCTCTTCCAGCTGCATCAGGACTTCCCGAACAAATGGGATGCGTGGGACATCGACCGCTTCTACCGCAACCGCGTCGATGATCTCACCACGGTCTCCTCACTCACCGCCGACGTCGTCGAGGGCGTGGCCAGGATCGTCGTGGAGCGCGAGTTCTCCGCATCGTCGCTGCAGCAGACGATCACCCTCTCCCCCGGCGAGCGCACGGTCGTGCTGCGCACCGACATCGACTGGCACGAGACGGAGAAGCTGCTCAAGCTCGCCTTCCCCCTCGACGTCTTCGCCCGCGAGACGCTCGCGGAGACGCAGTTCGGCTTCCAGCGCCGCCCCACGCACGTGAACACGAGCTGGGAGGCGGCGAAGTTCGAAACCTCGATGCATCGTTTCGTGCTCGTCGAAGACGGTGACTTCGGAGTCGCTCTCGTGAACGACTCGCTCTACGGCTACGACACGACGCGCGACGTCGATAGCGACGACGTCACCACGACCGTGCGCCTGTCTCTGCTGCGTGCGCCGCGCTTTCCCGACCCCGAGACCGACCAGGGGCCGCACGAGATCACCGTGGGCCTGGTCGTCGGGGCGGATGCTGCGCGCGCGACGGCCGAGGGCATCCGGCTCAATGCCATCCCCACCCGCATCCGCGGGGACGGAGAGGTCGAGCCGCTCGTGCGCGTGACCGGCAAGGGGATCATCGTCTCGAGCGTGAAGCTCGCCGACGACCACTCGGGAGACGTCGTCGTGCGGTTGTACGAAGCGCTCGGACGGCGCACCTCGGGCGCGATCGAGGCACTGTTCCCGCACGGCGAGATCCGCGAGGTGAGCCTCATCGAAGACGAGCTGGATGCCCCTCGCACGGGCGGCGCCCTGCACCTGCGCCCCTTCGAGGTGCGCACGCTCCGCATCCCCGGCGCCTGAGGATGCGGCTCAACCGCCGTAGCGGGTGACGATCTCCTCGGTGAGGGCGGGCCAGATGCGCTTGTGCTCGTCGCCGAACGGCACCCCCGACAGGAACGCCGCAGCGATGTCGTGGGCGCGGTCGACGAAGAGGAAGCTGCCCTGCCCGCCGAAGTGCCCCGCGGTCTCGGGAGGGAACGAGTCGGCGAGCCAGTGCGGGCTCTTCAGGCCCTTGAGCTCGAAGCCCAGCCCCCACTGGTTGTCGTCGTAGGCGCCGTATCCGGGCACGACGCCTCGCAACCCCGGCTGCGAGACCCTGAGCGCGAGGTCGCGCAGCGCTGCGGGGATGAGGCGAGGGCGCAGCACCTCGCGCCCGAAGATCAGCAGATCGGCGATGGATGCCCGGTAGCCGGCCGAGGGGCGCCCTATGACGTCGATGTCGGTCATCCCGAGCGGCTGCACAACCTCGCGCGTCATCCACTCCGAGAATTCCATCCCGGCGGCGTCCGCGACGCGCTTGCCGACCGCATCCATCCCCGCGTTCGAGTAGATGCGTCTCGTGCCCGGCGCGCCCTGCGGCTTCTCGCCGTCGAAGGGCAGACCGCTCGTGTGGTCGAGCAGGTTGAGCACTGTCGATCCGTCGGGCCCGGCCGGTTCGTCGAGGTCGACGAGTTCGCGCTCCACGGCGATCAGCACACCCCAGGCCGTGAGCGGCTTGCTCACCGAGGCCAGCGGGAGCACAGCGTGCTCATCGCCCTGAACGGCGACGGTCTGCTCGGGACCGGTCACCCCCACCAGTGCCGGATGCGGGAAGCCGTCGGTCGCAGCGAAAGTCGTCGTCTCCACAGTGCTCATTCTCGCAGGGTCGACGTGGTCGCGGCTTCGGAATCCGCCTCCCGAATGGCAGGATCGGGCCATGCAGATCACCGGAGACGACATCGGCCCGATCCTCTCCCGCGCGACGCCGGCCGTGCGCCGCCGCGACGCCGAGACGCTCGTCGCCCTCATGCAGGAGATCACCGGCCGCGAGGGCCGCGCCTGGGGGTCGATCATCGGATTCGGCGCCTGCCACTACCGCTACCCCACCGGCAACGAGGGCGACATGCCCATCCTCGCCTTCGCACCGCGCAAGGCCGCAAGCGTCATCTATCTGGACGGCATGGAGGCCCACGCCCACGACCTCGCCGTGCTCGGACCGCACACCTCCAGCGTCGGATGCCTCTACGTCAAAGACCTCGAGCTGATCGATCTGACCGTGCTCGAACGCATCCTCCGCCGATGCATGGCCTGGACCGAGGCGGGCGGCTCGGAGCAGATGCGGATCACGATCACCGCGTGACCCCTACTGCCCCGCGAGACCCCGGGTTCCCGTCGAGACCCCGCCATACGGACGCAGGTATTAGGGGGTTTCGGCGGGAAGTAGGGGTCTCGCGGAGGGTCAGGCGCCGCGCAGGCGCGCCGCCAGGTAGTCCTCGAGCTCGGCGAGCGGTACGCGCTCCTGCGCCATGCTGTCGCGATCGCGCACGGTGACGGCGCGATCTTCCAGCGAGTCGAAGTCGACGGTGACGCAGAACGGTGTGCCGACCTCGTCCTGCCTGCGGTAGCGGCGACCGATGGCGCCCGCGTCGTCGAAGTCGATCACCCAGTGCCCGCGCAGCGTATCGGCCACCTCGCGCGCCATCGGCGAGAGGTTCTCGTTGCGCGACAGCGGCAGCACGGCGACCTTGACGGGGGCGAGGCGCGGGTCGAGCTTCAGCACGGTGCGAGTATCGGTGCCCCCCTTGGCGTTGGGCACCTCCTCTTCGCGGTACGCATCCACGAGAAAGGCCATCATCGCGCGGGTGAGACCGAACGACGGCTCGATCACGTACGGCGTGTAGCGCTCGCCGGAGGCCTGGTCGAAGTAGGTCAGGCTCTGGCCTGATGCCTCGCTGTGGCTGGAGAGGTCGTAGTCGGTGCGGTTGGCGACGCCCATGAGCTCGCCCCACTCCGAGCCCTGGAAGCCGAACTTGTACTCGACGTCGATGGTGCCGGCGGAATAATGGGCGCGGTCGTCTTCGGGAACGTCGAAGCGCCGCATGTTGGCGGGGTCGATGCCCAGGTCGATGAACCAGTCCCAGCACGCCTCCACCCAGTGCTCGAACCATTCGCCCGCTTCGGCCGGAGGGGTGAAGAACTCGATCTCCATCTGCTCGAACTCGCGCGTGCGGAAGATGAAGTTGCCCGGCGTGATCTCGTTGCGGAACGCCTTGCCGACCTGGCCGATGCCGAACGGCGGCTTCTTGCGCGAGGCGGTGAGCACGTTGGCGAAGTTCACGAAGATGCCCTGCGCCGTCTCGGGGCGCAGGTAGTGCAGGCCCGACTCGTCGTCGACGACGCCGAGGTAGGTCTTGACCAGGCCGGAGAACGACCTCGGCTCGGTCCACTTGCCGCGAGTGCCGCAGTCGGGGCACACGATGTCGGCCATGCCGTTCTCGGGCGCGCGGCCCTTCTTCGCCTCGTACGCCTCGATGAGGTGGTCCTCGCGGTGGCGCTTGTGGCACTGCAGGCACTCGACCAGCGGATCCGTGAAGGTGGCGACGTGACCCGAGGCCTCCCACACGCGCTTGGGCAGGATGATCGAGGAGTCCAGGCCCACCATGTCGCCGCGGCCGCGCACGAAGGTCTGCCACCATTGGCGGCGGATGTTCTCCTTCAGCTCGGTGCCGAGGGGACCGTAATCCCAGGCCGACCGGGATCCGCCGTAGATCTCGCCCGCTTGGAACACGAACCCGCGGTGACGGGCGAGGGCGATGACCTTGTCGAGGCGGGACTGTTCGGCCACGGTGGCTCCAATGGTCGGAGGGTGCGGTGATGCGCCCGTGAGCACGGGCGATCCAATCCTATCCGCGCTCGTCAGGACGGCATCCGTGCGACGATCCCCATCTCCTCGGATGCCGCAGCGAGCCGCTCGTCGTAGGTCCACACCTCACCGGCTCCGACGGCGATCGCCGCGGCGAGATGGATCGCGTCGAGCGAGCGCAGCACGGGCGGGCCGATGATCCGGGCGCTCTCGATTATCGAGGGCGACATGGGAGCGAACGCGATGTCGGCGGTCGCCGCCTCGAACGCCGACGTCAAGCGTGCGTGCGACTCGAACTCGATACGACGGCGGATGCCGCGACCCAGCTCCACTCGAGTCAGATGGGAAGAGATCAGCCTGTCACCACCGAGTACCGCTTCATCGATCGCGGTCATCAACGCTGCTGACTCGTCCTCCTCGAAGACCCGCTTGAGCGCAGCGCTCGTATCGACGTAGATCAGCACGTCAGATGCGATCTTCGCGATCGAGAAGATCGGCCGTCGTCATGCCCTTCGGGAGGCGCAGGAACGGCTTGACCATCCGATACGGACGCTCCGGCGGGATGACCCAGTCGGGGTACGGGGTGGGCCGCTTCGCATCGCCCAGCCCCAGGTGCTCGTCGACCGCCTGCCGGAGGATCTCCTGCTGGCTCTTGCCAGTGCGCTCCGACTCGGCGCGCAGCGCCGCTGCGGCATCCTCACGCAACCTCAGATTCATCGCCATGACCAGATGGTACCATTTGAGGTGAGAAGTGGTACCACGGAATCAGCGATGGGGGAACGCCACCCCTCCCCCTGCGGCGAGCGACTCGGCGACGATCCCGACGTGCTCATCCGCCATCGCCTGCGGCATCGGCGGCAGCACATCATCCCAGAAGGCGAGGGCGGCACCGCGCCCCTGCATCATGCCCGCGGGCGAGCCAGGGCCCACATGTGCATGTGCGCCGAGCCGTCGTTCCAACGGCCGAAGTGACAGCGGGCCACGCCCGGCACGGTCTTCACCGCTTCCGAGATGCGCTGCAGGAGCGGGCCGAGCGCGGCGAGCACCTCGACCGGCGCGTCCTCGAGCAGCCAGTGTTCACGTGGCGAGATCGCGGCCATGAAGGGCAACCCACCCGGCTCCGGTGAGGCGTAGACCTGCCACAGGTCGTCGTGCCAGATCGTGTTCGGCGAGGTGCGGCACGGCCCGCACTCCGACCGGTCGATCTCGCCGTTGCGCGGCTGCTCCGGTACGAGCATCGGCTCGAGCGGCCGCATCACGATCTGCTCGAACGCCCAGGGCAGCCCCTCGGTCAGCGCCGAGACCTCCAGGCGTTCCCCGATCGGGAGGCGGGCGTGGAAGGGGGAATCGGCCGGGTGCTGCTCGAGTTCGCTCATGTTGTCATCGAACCATGTCGGATACCGGTGCGACACTGACCGCATGGAACAACGAGTGAGCTTCATCACCCTCGCCGTCGCCGACGTCGCCCGCAGCCGGGCATTCTACGTCGATGGTCTGGGCTGGCGGCCGATCTTCGACAACGACGACGTGCTGATGCTCCCCATCGCCGACCGGGTGCTCCTGTCGCTGTGGAGCGTCGACGGTTTCGCCGCCGAGATCGGCGAGGCCCCGGCGACCGGGCTCGCCCCGATCACACTCTCGCACAACGTCGCGACCGAGGCCGAGGCGGATGCCGTGCTCGCCGAGGCGGCCGCGGCTGGAGCGCGCGTCGGCGCGGCGAGCCACCGGGAATGGGGCGGATACTCGGGCTACTTCAGCGACCCCGACGGGTTCCGGTGGGAGGTCGCCGTCAATCCCGGCGAGACCGGAGACTTCGTCCTGCGTCCCCGGCGGTGATCCGCAATGCCATGGTTTCATACCCGGGCGCGGTCTGCCTGGCGCCAGATGAGAGCACACAACAGCCAGACGATGGCATCGATAACCAATACGGAGATCAACTCGAGAGAGAAAGCCCAGACCCCCAACATGACGAGAATGACCTGAAGCAGCATGACCGGCAACACGACAATGGTCGCGAAGACTGCTGGGTGAAGTCTTCTCTTTCCCATCTGCCCCTCCGAAATTCTCACTGGCAGCTGAATCCGGTCGGCCCCACAAGCGGATAGATCCGCATCTGCCGATTGTTCGGGCGCACACCATTCGCGACAATGATCCCTACGATCATTCCGATCACGGCCGCGCCCACCCCGCACCCCACGCCAGCAGTCTCTGGCCCGAGAAGTGCGCAGACCGAGGCGATCAACGCGGCCGAGGCTCCGGGCACCATCGCTTGCTGTTCAGCATTGGTCAATTGAACATAGGGCCATGGATCCGAACCGCCGGTGATATAGGCGGTCGACGTCGCATCGTCGGGAAAGGTGACGCTGACCCCAGGCGCGAGCGCAACTGTGCCAGTGATACCGAGCCCGGTCGACTCGCCGAGTCTGTCTCGTAGCATCGTGAAGATCGTTTCGAGATCACTGACGCCAGAAGCCCCGTCTCTTGCGAGGGCAACCGCATCTACGAAAGCCTGTCCCTCATCGCTGGCCAGTGTCGAAGCCGGGACGCGATCGAGATCAATCTCGTTACTCGAACGATCGTAGGCAGCGATGAGCTCACCCAGATGCTCAGCGAGCCGCTGTTCGGCGACAGCGTCATCGTCGTCCGAGCGATCTGTCACCGCCGATGAGTCGAAGGACGCCCCGATTCTCTGACCCACGTCGGCATGCGCTGGTGCAGACACTAGCGATCCTGCCGCCACGGCAGTCGCAAGGGCGAGCGCTGCCACGATCGTTCGCCTCCTGGGACGTATGAGGCTCGCATTTCCCCTTGTATCCACGATGTCCCTCTCTCCACTTCTTCGTTACGCGTGGGAATCCATCGTGGCTTGCGACCGCACGCGCAGTGAAGAGACGATTGTCCACGGTCGATATCCAAAGGTCTATGACAAATCCGGCTCCCGCAGACAGCCCGATTGCTACTCGGTGAACAGGTAGCCGCGGGCGACGTCGAAACCGGCGATGTGCAGGCCGCGACCGAGCAGGTCGTCCATCTCGGCACGCAGACGCATGCGCCAGTCCTGTGCGGCGGCGGGGTCGTCCACGCGCATCGTCTCGACGTCGGAGGGGATCTCGAGCGTCGCCGCCACTTCCTCATCGGCCGGAGTCGAGGCGATGTCGGCCAGCGCCCACTCCGCGTCGAGACGGTCGCTCTCGTCGCCTGCGTCGCCACCGCCGAAGATCCCGTACTGGTTCACGGCGTAGCCGGTGACGCGGGCACCGAGCACCGTGAGGAAGAAGTGCGCGTTGCGCGCCACGAGCGGGTCGAACGTCCAGGTGATCTTGCCGACCTCGCGGGAGAACGCCCATTGCCGTTGATGCTCCTTGAGCTCTCGGCCCCAGCCGCGGCCGCGGTACTCGGGCAGCAGCGCGGTGATGTGGGAATGCATCATGCGCCGCCCCGGCTCGCCGAAGAAGGCGATCGAGGCGCCGACCATGCGCTCCTCGGCGTCGTCGTCGAAGAGCCCGACGACATAGTTTCCGGACTGCTGCAGGGCACGCATGGTGCCCGCATCGATGACGCGCTCGGGCCCTCGGATGGAGTCGAGCAGCTTCTGCGCGTCGATGATCAGTTCAACGGTGTCAAGATCGCGGATGGTTCGCACGCTCCCAGTCTGCATCGTTCGGCCGGATGCGGCGAGTCCGTCACCCGGCGTCGTCTCGAACCGTCGCGGCGGCGGCCGTCGCACGGACGAGCCACGCGGGGTTCGCACCGCCCGCCCTGGCGGGAGGGATGAGTCTGCCCGCGACGCTGTCGTCGACGAGCTGCTGGGCACGGCGAAGCCTCGTCGCGGGCTGCTTCGCGCTGCTGATCCAGTGCCGCACCATCTTGCGATACCCGGGAGCCGCCGCCTCGAAGAACGCCGTCGCGGCCGCCGACCTGTCGATGACGGCCTGCACCTCGGGCTCGAGCTCGGCTTCGCCGTTCTCGTGCGAATACGTGCCGGTGCGCTCCGGGCTGCGTGCCTCGAACGCGGCGATGCCCGCCGGAGCCATCCGCCCGTCGGCGAGAAGCCGTTCGACATGGGCGACGTTCACGGCCGACCATGTGCTGCTCTTCTTGCGCGGCGTCCATCGCTGCCGGCGCCGGTCGTCGTCGACCGGCTGCGACACGGAGTCGATCCAGCCGAAGCACAGCGCCTCGGGCACCGCCTCCGCCCAGGTCAGTCCACGGTCGGCGACGTGCGCCTTGCGCACCTCGACCCACAGCTCCGTCTCGGTGTCGTGATGCCGCTCAAGCCACCGCCGGAACTCGGATGCGTCGTGGAAGAACACCGCGGGCTTCTCCGCCGATCCGCCCTGTTGCCCGATCGTCTCATCCATGCGCCAACCCTGCCACGACTCTCCGACACCGTGCCGGATACGGATGGCTGACCGGGTCGGACCCCACCCGTACAGATGGCTGAGGCACACTCGAGGCATCGGGGACACTTGACTGAACGATTGCTCTGATGCGCGTGCTTTCGGCACGATTCCGCTGATTTTCCCACGGCCGCTCAGCCATCCGTCCCGCTCCCAGCCATAGGCCCTCAGCCATCCGAGCTCGCATACCCGGCCCCGCTCAGCCATCTGTCCCGGAGCCCGCCCCGCGCAGGACCGATAGCCTGTGCGCATGGGATCGGATGAGAGAGCGCGCAAGCGCCTCTCCCGAACCCCGCCGCGGTGGGCGACCGTCGGCGTGCTCGCCTTCGCAGGGCTGTGTGCATCGTTCATGTTCACGCTCATCGTGCCGCTGCAGGCCGAACTGCCGCACCTGCTGAACGCCTCGCGCGAAGACACCACGTGGGTGGTCACGATCACGCTGCTCGTGGCCGCCGTGGCGACGCCGATCTCGGGGCGACTGGGCGACATGTACGGCAAGCGCCGCGTCGTGCTCACCCTGCTCGCGCTGCTCGTGGTCGGCTCCGTCATCGCGGCGATCTCGGGCTCGATCGGCGGCGTCCTCGTGGGCCGCGGCCTCCAGGGCGCGGTATCGGGCGTGATCCCGCTCGGCATCGCGATCATGCGCGACGTGCTGCCGCCCGAGCGCCTCGGCACCGCCGTCGCATTGATGAGCGCCACCATGGGCGTCGGCGGAGCGATCGGCATGCCGCTTGCGGCATATCTCGCGCAGAACGCCGACTGGCACGGACTGTTCTGGCTCGCCGCCGGTCTCGGCGCGATCGGGATGATCCTCGTCCCGTTCACCGTGCCGACCGATGTCCTGCGCTTCCCCGGTCGGCTCGATGTGCCGGGGGCGATCGGGATGGCCATCGGACTCACCGGCATCCTGCTCACCGTGTCGCGCGGCGCCGACTGGGGCTGGACCTCGCCGCTCACCCTGATCTGCGGGATCGGCGGCATCGTCGTGCTGCTGCTCTGGGGCTGGTACCAGCTGCGCACGACCGATCCGCTGCTGGATCTGCGCGTCGCCGCGCGTCCTGCGGTGCTGTTCACGAACATCGCGGCGATCGGGATGGGCTTCGCCCTCTTCGGCTCGAACGTGACCTTTCCGCAGATGCTCGAGCTGCCGGTCGAGACCGGGTCCGGCTTCGGGCTCGACCTCATCGGCGCCTCGCTGATCATCATGCCCGCGGGGCTCGTGATGATGGTGCTGTCACCGCTGTCGGGGTGGCTGGAGCGCACGATCGGACCGCGCATCCTGTTCACGGCCGGCACCGCGGCGATCGTGATCGCCTACACGCTGGTGCTGATCTGGTCGACCGAGGTGTGGCACCTGTTGCTGTCGAACATCATCATCGGCGTGGGGATCGGCTTCAGCTTCGCCGCCATGCCGATGATCATCATGCGCGCCGTGCCGGCCAGGGAGACCGGCGCATCGAACGGCTTGAACGCCCTTTTCCGTTCGGTGGGCACCTCCAGCGCCTCGGCCGTGATGGGCGGTGTGCTCGCGAGCCTGAGCACGAACGTCGAGGGGATCGCGGTGCCCACACGGCAAGCGTTCGAGGTGTGCTTCTGGCTCGCGATCGCCGCGGCGGTCATCGCGCTCGTGCTCTCGCTGCTCATCCCCAAGGGCGACTTCATCGAGCCGCACCCGTCGCTGCCGACCGGCCGCTGAGGCCGGGATCTCGACGCGTCTCGCTCCGCTCGCTCGACGACCGGGGGTCAACGGGCGGGAAGGTTCAGCGTGTGCCCGTCGGGATCGCCGTCCCGCGGCGGGCGCAGGCGCTCGGGCAGGGGCCAACCGAGCGTGAAGCGCTGCGACGGCGGACGCTGGATGTCGCCGTAATCATCGATCTTCACGACGATCCGTCCATCCCGGCCCTCGCCGGAAGGACTCACCTCGACGATCTTCACACGCAGCGGATCCGGTCCCTCACCGTCGAGCATCCACGCGTCCATGAGGAAGCGAAGACCGATCTGCTCCAGCGCCTCCTCGGCGGCGATCCAGTCGACCGGCGCCGATGCCACGCGGCCGAGAACGTCGACGGCGACCCAGTCATCGCCGGACTCATGGATCCAGCCGACGAGCTCGCCGTCCTCCCGCCGGTGAGGGATGCCCTCGGCCGCCGCAGCGACGACCGCGCCGATCTCCGTGCTCATGACTCATCGCTCCACGGCATAGGGCGTTCCGGTGCTCTGGCACTGTCGTCCGGCATGTGCGGAAGCTGCTCTCCACCGGCGCGGATGCACAGCCAGCGCAGCTCCCCCGGACTGTCGGGGCGCGCCCGCCACGTGCGATAGACGCCCTGGCCGACGCGCACGACGGTACCCGCCTCGACGTCGACGACGTCGTCGTCCACCCCCATCTGCCCGAGACCGTCGAGGAACACGTACAACTCCTCGACGCGGGAGTGCGTGTGCCAGTACCCGGCCTCTTCACCGGGGACGAGGGCGTTCGCCGTCATCCCGATGTACTGCATCGTCAACTCGTGGTCGACGACGCGACGGCCGTCGCGGGCGCGACTCTCGTCGAACCCGCCGAAGTTGTCGCGCCACTGGTCCATCCCGCCGATCCGCGTCACTTCGTAGTCGCTCATGCGGTCTGCCCTTTCTTCTGCTTCGCGTCTCGCGCATTGTCGGTGCGCACCCAGTGGGCGCCCTCAGCCCGGTAGATGATCCTGGTGTGGTGCCGATCCTCCGCGCCCTGCCAGAACTCGACCTGCGCGGGCACGATCCGCCACAGCACCCAGTTACCGGGAGCGATGATCGCCCTCGCGGCGGCCGACCGCGCGGCGAGGTCGGCGGCGCTGTCTTCTGCCGAGGCCTCGACGACGGCGCCGCGCACGCGCACCGCGCGCAGGATCGGCGGCCACCAGAAGTTCAGCGCCGCGACCGGCGCCGCGGCGAGCTGGGTCGCTTTGACCGACGAGCGGGTGCTCGCGAACACCCATCCGCGCGCATCGACGTCTTTGAGGATCAGAGTGCGCACATCCGGGACACCGTCGGCACCGATGGTGGCCAGTGTCGCCGCAGCGGCTTCGGGAACCCCCTGCGCGACGGCGCCGCGCATCCAGTCGAGGAACAGCTCGACCGGATCATCGGGCAGGGCGTCGAGGTCGAGGTCCGGAGCCGTGCCGGTCAGCGTGGGCTGCGCGCGCAGCCATGCGGCGAGGGAGTCGTGTGCCATGCCCCCACCCTATGAGCGGGCGCTGTCAGTGGGCATATTCCATGAGATCGACGCCGAGCACCCGGAACGCGTCGTGCGCACGCAGCCGGTGTGTGATCGAGAGATCGTCGAAGCACACGATGAGCGCATAGGCGACGCCGGCCCGCGGCCCGGCGATGACACCCGCCTCCACGCGCACGCCGGGCTCGCGGCCCGTCTTGTTGACGAAGAGGATGCGGTGCGCGTCGTCGTCATGGGCGAAGGGATCCAGTCCGGTCGCCGCACCCACGAGGCTGAGGTCCTGGTTGAGGCTCAGCCACTCCGACACCTGCGCACTGACAGCCGGATCCACCGCCTTCGCGTTCACGAGCTGGGTGAACAGAGAGGCCAGGTCGCGCGCATTGCCGACGGCGAGGTGCGGTGCGTCATCGGGACCGCGGCGATCGCGATAGCGGTCGAGAATGGCGAGCGACGGAAGTCCGAGCTCGAGCATCCGCGTCTGCACGCGCTCGATCCCCACCCGGCCGAGCAGCGCGTTGACCGCCTGCGAGTCTCCGGCCGCGGCGGCCAGGATCGCAAGATCGCACACGGGCAGCTCCGGCACCACGAGGTGGCGCCACAGCCCCGCCGTGACGACCGGGTCGAGAGACGCGCGATCGATCAGCTCCAGCGCATCCAACCGCCCGGTGGTGATGGATGCGGCGACCTCGACGAGCAGCGGCACGACGCCGAGCCCGCCGATCGGCATCGTGACGTGGTCGTCTCCGGTGAGCACGGGCTCGCCGCTGTCGAGGTCGACGACGTGCACGGCCACCTGCGCCCCGGCGGAGGCGAGCTGTTCGAGGGTGCTCAGCGCGCCGCGGAACGAGCGGCGATCGGCGGCGGCGCGCCGCGGAAGGCGGCGGCCATGGCGCTGCGAACGGCGCATGGTCGAAGATCGGGGCTCGGAGGGAGTGCCCACGCGGATTCCTTCGGGATTCGCCGAGCGGCCCAGCGCAGTCCGGCAGATGCCATGCTAGTGCGCGCCGCGCGCCCGCGACACCCGTCCGGGCATCGTCTCGGCGCCGCGAGAGACCGGCGGCGCCGTGTAGCGTGCCCGGTATGAGCGATTCGCGGGTCGATGCCGCATCCCCCCAGACCGATTCCGGATTCTTCGGACAGCCGCGCGCCCTCGTGCACATCTTCGGGGTGGAGATGTGGGAGCGGTTCAGCTTCTACGGGATGCAGGGCATCCTGCTCATCTACCTGTACTACTCCGCGACGCAGGGCGGATTGGGGATGCAGGAGTCGGTCGCCGCCGGCATCGTCGGCGCCTACGGCGGGGCGGTGTACCTCTCCACGATCCTCGGCGCCTGGGTCGCCGATCGGATGCTCGGAGCCGAGCGCGTGCTCTTCCTCAGTGCGATCGTCATCATGGCCGGCCACATCGCCCTCGCCCTGCTGCCCGGTTTCGTCGGGGTGGGCGTGGGGCTCGTGCTCGTCGCCATCGGATCGGGCGGGCTCAAGGCCACGGCGACCTCGGTCGTCGGCACGCTCTACAGCGCCGACGACCCGCGCCGCGACGGCGGGTTCTCGCTGTTCTACCTCGGCATCAACCTCGGTGCGTTCCTCGGGCCCATTCTGACGGGCCTGCTGCAGTCCACCCTCGGCTTCCACTGGGGCTTCGGCCTCGCCGCCGTCGGCATGGCGGCCGGTCTCGTGCAGTACTCGTTCGGACGCCGCGGACTTCCCGACGAGGCGCGGGAGGTGCCCAACCCCCTCCCGCGCTCGCGCTATCCCATGGTCGGCATCATCGCCGCGGCCGCCGTGATCATCATCGTCGCGTGCGTGCTGCTGGGCGTGATCCGCGCGGAGAACCTCGCCCTCATCGTGGTCATCGTGGTGATCGCCGCCGCGGTGGCCTACTTCACCGTGATCCTGAGCAGTCGGCGGATCACCTCGGAGGAGCGCAGTCGCGTATGGGGGTTCGTGCCCCTGTTCATCACCTCGGTCGCCTTCTGGGCGCTGTACCAGCAGCAGTTCACGGTGCTCACGGTCTACTCGGACAAGCAGCTGGACCGCAACCTGTTCGGCTGGGAGATGCCGGTGTCGTGGGTGCAGTCGATCAACCCGGTGTTCATCATCGTGCTCTCCGGCGTCTTCGCCTGGATCTGGACGAAGATGGGCAGCCGCCAGCCCTCGACGCCCGTGAAGTTCGCCCTGGGCGCCATGATCATGGGAGGCGCGTTCCTGCTGTTCCTGCCCTTCGCCGGCGGCGGGCCGAACTCGACGCCGCTGCTGGCGATCGTCGGCATCCTGTTCGTCTTCACCGTCGCCGAGCTGCTGCTCTCGCCGGTGGGGCTGTCGGTGGCGACCAAGCTCGCCCCGCATGCCTTCCACACCCAGATGGTCGCGCTGTTCTTCCTGTCCGTCTCCCTGGGAACGGCGGTCTCTGGTCAGCTCGCGGTGTTCTACGACCCGTCGAACGAGACGCCGTACTTCCTCACCCTGGGTCTTGTCGCGGTGGCCGTGGGAGTCATGCTCCTGCTGGCCGTGAAGCCCGTGCTGCGGCTCATGAAGGGCGTGCGATAGCGGCGGGCCGTGCCGCTCACCAGATGGTGACGCGCTCTTCCTCGGGCAGCCACAGCGCATCCTTCTCGGACACGTCGAACGCCGCATAGAACGCGTCGACGTTGCGCAGGATCTGGTTGCAGCGGAACTCGTTGGGCGAGTGCGGGTCGATCGTGAGCAACCGGATGGTCTCGGCGTCGCGGCTCTTCTGCTGCCACACCTGCGCCCAGCTCAGCAGCAGCCGCTGTACGCCGGTGTACCCGTCGATGACGGGAGCCTCCTCGCCGCCGAGCGACAGCTCATACGCCTTGAGCGCGATGCCGAGCCCGCCCAGGTCGCCGATGTTCTCGCCGATCGTCAGCGCGCCGTTCACGTGGTGCTCGGCGTCGAGCCCCACCGGCACGAGCGCGTCGTACTGCGCGATGAGCGAGGAGGTGCGCTCCTCGAAGGCGGCGCGGTCGGCGTCCGTCCACCAGTCCTGCAACTTGCCGCTGCCGTCGTAACGGCTGCCCTGATCGTCGAAGCCGTGACCGATCTCGTGACCGATGACGGCGCCGATGCCGCCGTAGTTGGCCGCGGCGTCGCGGGCGGCGTCGAAGAACGGATACTGCAGGATCGCCGCGGGGAACACGATCTCGTTCATCAGCGGGTTGTAGTACGCGTTGACCATCTGCGGCGGCATGAACCACTCGTCGCGATCGATGGGCCGGCCGACCTTGTTCATCGAGCGATCGTGCTCGAACGCGGCGGCGCGGCCGGCGTTGCCGACGAGGTCGGACGGATCGATCTCGACATCGGAGTAGTCACGCCAGGTCTTGGGGTGCCCGATCTTGGGCGTGAAGGTGTCGAGCTTGGCGAGCGCGCGCTCGCGCGTGGGCGGACTCATCCACTCGAGCTCGGTGATGCTCTGCCGGTAGGCCTCGATGAGGTTGCCGATGAGCTCGTTCATCGCCGCCTCGGCCTCCGGCGGGTAGTGGCGGGCCACGTAGACCTTGCCCACCGCGTCGCCCAGCGCGCCCTCGACGGCCGAGACACCGCGCTTCCAGCGCTCGCGGATCGTCGGCACGCCGGTGAGCTCGGTGCCGTAGAACGAGAAGTTCTCGCGCACGAATGCATCGCTGAGGTATCCGGCCAGGCCGTGCACGACCTTCGCGCGCAGCCACGCCTTCCAGTCGTCCAGCCGCTCCTCGACGAGCAGGGCGCCCAGCCCCTCGAAGAAGCTCGGCTGGTAGACGACGACCTCGGCGAACGCCTCCGGATTGGTCGGGGCGACCTTGTCGCGCCACGAGGCGAGGTCGACGCCGACGAGCGCGGTGAACTCACCCCAGCTCTTGAGGTTGTAGGTCTTGACGGCGTCGCGGCTGGCGACGTTGTCCCAGTGGTGACCGGCGATCTCGTGCTCCAGGGCGACGACGCGATCGGCCGTTGCCGCTGCATCCGCGATCCCGGCCAGCCCGAGGATGCGCTCGAGATGCGCACGGAAGGCGGTGCGGGTGTCGGCGAAGTTGTCGAGGCGGTAGTAGCTCTCATCGGGAAGAGACAGCCCGGCCTGCACGACGAAGGGCACGTAGCGCTCGGGGTCGCCCGGATCGGGCTCGACGAACACCCCGATGAGCGCGGCGATGCCGCGGCGGTCGAAGTCGCCGACGGTGGCGAGGAGATCGGGGATCGACGCGATCGCATCGACCTCGGCGAGCGGGCCGCCGAGCGGCTCGGCGCCCCGCGCCTCGATCCGCTCGGTGTCCATGAAGCTCGCGAACAGGTCGCCGATCTTGCGCGCCTCGGTGCCGGGCTCTGCGTTCTGGGACTCCTCGATGATGGCCCGCACGTCTTTCTCGGCCTGTTCGGCGAGCATGTGGAACGAGCCCCAGCGTGCCTTGTCCTCGGGGATCTCGGTACGGGCGAACCAGGCGCCGTTCACATGCCGGTACAGGTCGTCCTGGGGGCGGATCGTGGTGGAGAGGTCATCGAGGGCGAGGCCCGCGGGCAGCACATCGGTCATGGATCCAGCCTATGCGCGAGCCGAGGTCTTACGAGGCGAAGGCGCGATGCGTACGGACACACGCTCGGGAGGAGGACTCACCATCGGGAGGAGAACAGCCCGGATTCTCTCCTCCCGAGGCTGCGATCTCCTCCCGCGCGAGCGATCCGGACGCGGAGCGACGGGCTCACTCCACGGGCTCGCGCGAATCGGTGGGCAGCAGCACCTTCATGCAGAATCCGTCGCCGGTGCGCTCGGCGTACACGTCGCCGCCGTGCGCCCGCACCAGCCCGCGCGCGATGGCAAGGCCCAGCCCCGCCCCGGAGGCGATGCCGTCGGCGTCAGTGCTGCGCGCGGCGTCCGCCCGCCAGCCGACCTCGAACATGCGGTCGAGGTCCTCCACCGCCACCCCTCCGCCGTGATCGAGCACGGCGAGCACGAGCCGACCCTCGTCGAGCGCCTCGGCCGAGACGACCACCTCCGATCCGCGCGGCGCGTGTCGCACGGCGTTGGTGAGCAGGTTGGTCACCACCCGGGCCAGCTGATGCGGATCGGCCCACACCACGTGACCCGCGACGTCGCGCTGCACGATCTGCACGTCGCGCTGCGCCGACGACGACCGGAGGTCTGCCACCGCGTCGGAGACGACGTCGAGCAGCTCGACCTGTTCGGTGCGCAGCCGGATCGCGCCCGAGGTGATCCTGGACAGCTCGAACAGGTCGTCGACCATCCGACCCATCGCCTCCACCTGCACGCGCACCCGCCGCGGGAAGGCAGCCACATCATCCATCACGCCCTCCTCCATCGATTCGGCGAGCGCGCGGATCGCGGTGAGCGGGGTGCGCAGATCGTGCGAGATCCAGGCGAGGAAACGGCGCCGGTCCGAGTCCAGCCGCTCGACCTCGGCGTGCGCCTCGCTGAGCTTCTGCGACGTCTCGGCGAGGCGGATCGAGAGATCGTCGAACTCCCGCCACCCGGACTGCTCGACGTCGACCACGTCGCCCTCGCCCACGCGCCTCACTGCCGCGGCGATCCCCGACAGCGACGACCGGGCGGCGCGCGCCGTGAGCACGGCGGTGATCACCGCGCAGAGGAACCCGGTCGCCGCGATCCAGACGAGCACCGTCAGGTCGTGCGGCGATATGTACATTTCCAACGCGATCGCCACGACGGAGGATGCCATGGCCAGTACCGACGCCGCGCCGACGACGACGAAGCGCGCCATGAGGCCGCTGCCGCGCATCCGCCGCAGGAGCAGCACGGCGATGAGGGTCATCAGCGCCGCGCAGCCGGCGCCGGTGAGGATGATGACCGCGGCGTCGAGCACACCGAGCGGCATCATGATCCCGCCCCCGTCGTGCTCAGCCGGTATCCGACGCCCCATTCGGTGAGCACGTAGCGCGGCTGGCGCGGGTCGTCCTCCAGCTTCTCGCGCAGCCGCCGCACGTGCACGGTGACGGTGGAGGCCTCGCCGAACGACCATCCCCACACGTCGCGCAGGATGTCGTCGCGCGATACCGCGCGCCCGTCGTGCTCGAAGAGGTAGGCCAGCAGCTCGTACTCCCGCGCGGCGAGCGCGACCTCCTTGTCGCGGATCCACACGCGCCGCCGCGCGGGATCGATCGTGACCTCGTCGCGCGTGACGACCCGAGTGGGGGCGTCGGCCGCGCGGGCGCGGCGCAGAAGCCCGGCGATGCGCAGCAGGAGCTCGCGCAGGGCGAAGGGCTTGACGAGATAGTCGTCGGCGCCCGCCTCCAGGCCCTCGATCCGCTGCTCGACCTCGCCGAGGGCGGTCAGCACGAGGATCGGCACCGCCGAGAACGTGCGCACCTCGCGGCAGATCTCGTCGCCGCTGAGGCCCGGGAGCATCCGGTCGACGACGGCGACATCCGGTTTCTCCTCGCGGATCGCCCGCAGCCCGCCCACGCCGTTGTCGACGGCCGTCACGTCGTATCCGTTCGCACGCAGGTAGGCCGTGACGGCATCGCGCACCGTCTGGTCGTCTTCGACGACCACGATGCGTGCGCGCCGATCGCCCGTGCCCTCCTCATGCATGGTCTGAGGCTAGTCGCGCCTGCCGCCCACGAGCCCGAGTTCTTACGGCTCTGAAAGATGCTCCCCTCCCGTGCGTGGTGCTGCGTAGCTTCGCTGAGGTCACCGGAACACGACGCCCGCCGTCGAGAAAGAGAGCATCATGCGCAAGACACCCCTTCTCCTCCCCACCGCCCTGCTGGCCGTCGGCCTGGCACTCGCGGGCTGCAGCTCGCCAACCGATTCGGGCACGAACGAGGGCATGCAGGACTCGTCGTCGGAGTCCATGGCCCCGAACGACTCGATGGCGCCGGAGGATTCGATGGACGAGGACGAGGCGATGAACAGCGACGCCATGGCCGAGGTCAGCGGCATGTTCGAGGGCCTGGGCGACAAGAGCGTCGCAGGGACGGCGACGTTGTCGGGTGACGCGCTGACCCTGTCGGGGTTCTCGTCCGATGAGGGCCCGGACCTGCACGTGTACCTCACCAACGGCGTCGACGAGGAGGCCGTGACCGCGGGGATGCGCATCGACGCCGTCGCGTTCGATCAGGAGTCGCAGACATTCGCGCTCGACGGCGTCGATCCCTCGACGTACACGCACGTCGTGATCCACTGCGACAAGGCCAAGGCGGTGTTCGGCGCCGCCGCACTGTCGTGATCCCTGGGATCGCCTCGCGCGCAGCTCTCGTCTCGTCGCTCATCGGCGGCGCGGCGAGGGTCGCCGCCGGCGCGCTATGGATCGCCGAGGGCGCCCTGAAGCACCGGGCAGGGTTCGGCGGCGCCGACATCCTTCTCGTCGCGGGGAGCACGTCGGACAACGCGCGCGTACCGTTCTTCTTCGCCCCGCTCGGAGCGGCGATGCGCGCAGCGCCGGAGCTGTTCGGCATCGTCATCCCGGCGCTGGAGATCATGCTCGGCGTCCTGCTGGTCGTCGGAACCGGGCTCGGCCGCCGGGCGCGCGCGTTCACGACGGTCATCGCGCTCGGGTCGATCGCGACGCTGATGCTGTACTGGTCGTCGGATCAGCTGATCTGGCAGTACCCCGCGCTCGTCATGCTGTCCGCGATCGTGCTCGCGGTGCCGCACGCAGGGCTCCTCGGCGTACCGCTGCTCTGGCAGCGGCGCCGGATCCTCGCCCGGCAACAGAGCGGACGCTCAGCGGGTTCGTCGACGCAGGAATGACGGGATGCACCGCGCGCGCTCCGGAGCAGCGGCGTTGTGCGGACGTGCGGCCTCGCGCCGCTCGCGCCAGGCCGCGACCTCGGCATCGACATCGCGCGGGGCGGTGACCACGGGCGGCCCGCCCATCAGCTGGCGCCTGGCCTCGACGACGCGACGGTTGAAGTCGTCGAGCACGGCGCGCACATCCTCCTCGCGGGTGAGCGAGTCGAGCTGCTCCTGCATGCCTCGGTCCTCGACGCGCAGCATGAGCGCGGGCGGGCCGAGACCGGTCAGGTTCTCGCGCTCGATCTTGCGGCGGATCCACCAGTCCGGGTCGTGCTGCGCCCCGAGGCCCTCGATCGGTTTGCCCGCGCCGGGCAGGTCGTCGAACTCGCCGCGGCGGATCGCGACCTGGATCGCCGTCTCGACGATCGCGGGCATGTTCTCGGCGTTCAGCACCGGCTGCGGCCGCGCATCCGCGTCGGGCTCGTGCTCATCGCGTGCGTTCATCGCGCACCTCCCGGGTGTCGGTGCTCTCAGCCTATGCGGGCCTCGGCGTGCCGCGCCGGAAACGGCAGCATCTCCCGACGCGAGCAGCGCATCCGCCGGGAGATGGCGTCGTTCTCGGGAGGACGGGTGATGTCCGCGCCGTAGGCTCGACGGGTGCCCCGATCCCTGAACCGCGAGATCCTGCGCCTTGCCGTGCCCGCCCTGGGCGCCCTCGTCGCCGAGCCGGCGTTCCTCATCGTCGACGCCGCTCTCGTCGGCCACCTCGGCACCGTGCCCCTGGCCGGGCTCGGCATCGCCTCCGCCGTGCTGCAGACGATCGTGGGGCTCATGGTCTTCCTCGCCTACTCGACCACCCCCGCCGTCGCCCGCCGCTTCGGCGCCGGCGAGCACGGCGGCGCGGTATCCGTGGGCATCGACGGGATGTGGCTGGCGCTCGGACTCGGCGCCGTGCTCGCCGCGGCCGGCGCCCTGGCGAGCCCATGGATCGTGAGCCTGTTCGGCGCCCCTGCCGCGGTGGCCGAGCAGGCCGACACCTACCTCACCATCTCGATGTGGGGTCTTCCCGCCATGCTCATCGTGTTCGCCGCGACGGGACTGCTGCGCGGCATGCAGGACACCGTGACCCCGCTGTGGATCGCCGGATGCGGTTTCGCCGCGAACGCGGCGCTGAACGCCCTGTTCATCTACGGACTCGGATGGGGGATAGCGGGATCCGCGGCCGGCACCGTCGTCGCGCAGTGGGGCATGGTCGCCGCGTACGTCGTGGTCGTGGGCCGGCTCGCGCGGCGGCACGAAGCATCCGTGCGCCCGCAGCGCGACGGCGTGCGCGGGTCGGCACGGTCGGGCGGGTGGCTGTTCCTGCGCACCGTCTCGCTGCGCGTCGCGCTGCTGGCCACGGTGGGCGTGGCGACGGGCATCGGCACGACCGAGCTGGCCGGGTGGCAGGTCGTCTTCACCATCTTCTCCACCGCCGCCTTCGCCCTCGACGCCCTGGCCATCGCCGCGCAGGCGCTGATCGGCAAAGGCCTGGGCGCCGGCGACATCCCCGCCGTGAAGCACGTGCTGGCGCGCACCATGGCGTGGGGCGGATGGTTCGGCGTCGCCGTGGGCGCGGTGATCGGCGGGCTGTCCGGCGTGATCGGGATCGCCTTCACGGGGGATGCCGAGCTCGCCCGGCTCATCCAGCCCGCGCTCATCGTGCTCGCCGTGGCCCAGCCGGTGGCGGGCGTGGTCTTCGTGCTCGACGGCGTGCTCATGGGCGCGGGGGATGCGCGCTATCTCGCGGTCGCCGGTGCCCTCACCCTCATCCCGTTCCTGCCCGCCCTGCTGGCCGTCTCACTCATCGGCGGCGGCGGATCCGTCGGGCTGCTGTGGCTGGCCATGGCGTTCTTCGGCGTGTTCATGCTCGCGCGGCTCGCGACCCTCGGCTGGCGCATCCGCACGGACGCCTGGATGCGCGCCGGCGCACCCGCTGTCTGAGCGGCCGGGCTGTGCCAGGGTGGTGCCCAGGAGGTGCGCATGGGGCTCACGCTGGTGACTGTCGACGGCGAGCGCGTCTCCGCAGGATGTGCCGCCGCGCTCGTGCGGCTGAACGAGGCCTTCCGGGCACAGTTCGGCCTGGAGCTGCGCGTCTCGTCGGGGTATCGGAGCACCGAGGAGCAGACGGCCATCTTCCTGGAGCGCTTCCACGTGCAGGACGAGGGCGACGGCCCGTTCGGCGACGTGCGGTATTGGAACGACCAGCGCTGGGTGCGGCACAGTTCCGAGGGAACCGTCGCCGCTCCGGGCACGAGCCGGCACGAGCGCTCCGGCGCCGTCGACCTGCGCGACACCGGAAGCGACCCCGGGGTGACCACGGAGGGCACCGTCCGATCGGACTGGCTGCGCGCGAACGGGCCCTCGTTCGGATTCCAGCCGACCGGATTCGGTTTCGGCGAGGCATGGCACTACGACTACGACGGCCCGCAGGACGGCCCGGCGACGACGAAGGGCCCGGCGACGACGGAGGGCGCGGCGCAGTCCGGCGCCCAGACCACGACGTCGGAGCAGCCTCGCGAGCGCGCGATGCGAGACTCCGTCGTCCGCACGTTCACCCCGTGGCTCGTCGGCGCGCTGATCGGCTGGCTGATCTCCCTCGGCTGGGAGATCGACGACACCTGGCGCACCCTCATCACGGTCGCCACCGCGTTGGTGATCTCGATGATCTACTACGCTGTCGTGCGCTTCTTGGAGACCAAGGTCGCCCCGCGGTTCGGATGGCTCCTCGGTGTCGCGCGCAGCCCGAACTACCATCGGCGGCGCTGAGCGTTCGGATCACGCGTGCCTGCGGCACCATTCGTACATGATCACGGCCGCGGCCGCGCCGGCGTTGATCGACCGGGTCGAGCCGTACTGCGTGATCTCGATGTGCGCGGATGCCGCATCCAGCGCCTCGGGGCTGAGCCCCGGGCCTTCCTGACCGAACAGCAGCACGCACCGTGCGGGAAGGTCCGCCTCCTGCACGGGCAGCGCGCCGACGGTGTTGTCGACGGCGAGGATCGGGATGCCCTCGTCCTGCGCCCATGCCGCGAACGATTCGATATCGGGGTGGTGCACGACGTGCTGGTACCGGTCGGTGACCATCGCACCGCGGCGGTTCCAGCGTCGCTTGCCGACGATGTGCACGGTGTCGGCGAGGAATGCGTTGGCGCTGCGCACGATCGAGCCGATGTTCATGTCGTGCTGCCAGTTCTCGATCGCGACATGGAACGGGTGCCGCCTGGTGTCGAGGTCGGCGACGATCGCCTCCATCCGCCAGTACCGGTAGCGGTCGACGACGTTGCGGGCGTCGCCGTGCGCGAGCAACTCCGGATCGTAGTGCTCGTCGCCGGGCCAGCTCGCCTCGCCCCCGGGCCACGGGCCGACGCCGTGCGCGGGTGCGGCGTCGTCAGCGGGGTTCTCGCGGTGCACCCCGCCACTGTATCCGTCGGTCGCCGATCGCCGATCCGGTATATTTTTCGGTATGCCTAAAAATCTGGTCGCCACTCCTCCGCGGCGGACACCGCCACTGCGGGGACTCGCGCTGCTCGGTCCGGCGCTGGTGGCCGGAGTCGCGTATCTCGATCCCGGCAACGTCGCCAGCAACATGACCGCGGGCGCCGCCTACGGCTATCTGCTCGTGTGGGTCGTGCTGGCGGGCAACGTGATGGCCTGGCTCATCCAGTACCTCTCGGCCAAGCTCGGCGTGGTCACCGGACGCTCCCTTCCCGAGCTGCTCGGCAGCCGCATCCGCCGCCCGTGGGCGCGGCGCGCGTACTGGGCGCAGGCCGAGCTCGTGGCCATGGCCACGGATCTCGCCGAGGTCATCGGCGGCGCCGTGGCCCTCAACCTTCTCTTCGGCATCCCGCTGCTGCTGGGCGGCGTGATCACCGGCGCCGTCTCGATGGCGCTGCTCGCGGTGCACTCGCGGCGCGGACCCCGGCCGTTCGAGTTCATCGTGATCGGACTCATGGCGATCATCACGATCGGCTTCGTCGCCGGCGCCGTCATCGCCCCGCCCGACCCGGCGGGGATCGCGGCGGGCGTGCTGCCGCGGTTCACCGACAGCGGATCGGTGCTGCTGGCGGCCTCGATCCTGGGCGCGACGATCATGCCGCACGCGATCTACGCGCACTCCGCACTCAGCCGCGACCGCTTCGCGATCCCCGCACAGGCCGGCGACGCCGCTCGCCCCGCGGTGCGCACACTGCTGCGGGCGACGCGGTGGGATGTGACGATCGCCATGGTCATCGCCGGCTCGGTCAACCTCGCGATCCTGCTCGTCGCCGCCGCCAACCTCGCCGGCGTCGAGGGCACCGACTCGCTGGAGGGCGCGCACACGGCCCTCGAGGCGGGGCTGGGCCCCGTCATCGCCACGCTGTTCGCCGTGGCACTGCTCGCCTCCGGCCTGGCATCCACCTCTGTCGGCGCCTACGCGGGGGCCGAGATCATGCACGGGCTGCTGCACGTGCGCGTTCCGATGCTCGCCCGGCGCCTGGTCACACTCATCCCCGCGCTCGTCGTCCTGGCCGTCGGGTTCGATCCCACGCTCGCCCTGATCCTGAGCCAGGTGGTGCTCTCGTTCGGCATCCCCTTCGCGCTCGTGCCGCTCGTCGCCCTCACGGCGCAGCGCCGCACGCTCGGCGCCTTCGCCAACCGTGCGCTGACGACGGTCGTCGGCATCCTCGCGTCGGTGCTGCTGATCGCGCTGAACGGCGTGCTGCTGTGGCTCGTGCTCACCGGCACGTGACCTTCGCCCCGCCGCCGGGCAGCCTCACCCCG
This sequence comes from Microbacterium pseudoresistens, assembly GCF_013409745.1. Classification (NCBI taxonomy): domain Bacteria; kingdom Bacillati; phylum Actinomycetota; class Actinomycetes; order Micrococcales; family Microbacteriaceae; genus Microbacterium; species Microbacterium pseudoresistens. The sequence continues at coordinate 1,383,344 of NZ_JACCBH010000001.1, read as the reverse complement.
CCGCCGGACAAGAGGATCAGCCGCTCGTGATCCGCAGCGTCGCATCCGCCGTGACGGGGCGCACGACGAGGATGCCGGTGGCCGCATCCCACGACTGGACCGTTCCCCCGGTGACGACCGGATCGGCGAAGCGGTCGGGGGGCAGGTAGAGCTCGGCCGCGCCCTCCGCGCCGCGCACGGTCACCTGCAGCTCGTCGGCACCGGAGCGCCACGAGACGAGCCCGTCGACCGCGCGGGGGTAGGGCCGGTCGAGCCACGAGACGAGGTTGCGCGCCCCGCCGGCGCCGTCGTACGGGCCCCAGTCTCCGTCGTCGCGCGACCAGTAAGCCACGCCGAAACCGTGCTCGTCGGCCGTGCGGTACACGAGCTCGACGTACTCCTGCGCGCCGGGCGCAGTGGTGTCGAGACCGAACTCGCCGAGGATCACCGGTACCGGGCCCTCGCCCTTGCCGAGCATGTCGGCGGTGTTCAGCACGTTGCGGGTCCACGCGGCGACCGTGCCGTCGACGAGCATGCGCGACGATCCGTCGTAGCCGTCGCCGAGGTCCATCGACAGCGGATACAGGTGAGGGCAGAACGCGACCCGGGCGTCGCCGTCGCGCGCGTCGTCGACGGCGCCGAGCGCACTGGGCAGGCCCCAGTTGAATCCGAACGCCTGCGGCTCCAGGCACAGCCAGGTGTCGTCGTCGACCTCGCGGATCGCATCCGCCGTGCGCTGATAGAGGTCGGTGAGCGGGCCGGACTCGAAGGCGACGCCCTGCAGCGTGCCCCCGTACGGCTCGTTCATGAGGTCGTACGCGACGACCGCAGGGTCGTCGGCGAAGCGCTCGGCCACGGCGCGCCACGCCTGCGCGTAGTGCTCCCTGAGCTCGGGATGCTCGCCGGTCGTGTTCCAGAAGTGATCGAAGGCGCGGATGACGCCGGGCTCGAGGTAGATGAGCTCCCACTGATCCTGCGGGGTCACGGGCAGGCCGTCGAGGTGCGTGGCCCAGGCCGGCGCCCCGTTGCCGTTCTCGCCGGACGGGGTGATCGCCTGACCCCACAGGTCCTGGTGCATGTCGAGCATGACGTGGTACCCGCGGGCGGAGTACCAGGCCACACGCTCGGCCACCGCGTCGAGGTAGGACTGGTCGATCACGCCCTCCTCGGGTTCCACCGCTCGCCAGGAGATGAGGAAGCGCACGAAATTCGTGCCCATGTCGGAGTACTCCCGCTGCAGGTCGTCCTCGGTGAACACCGGCAGCCCGTCGGGACTGCTCTTGGCGCTGCCCGCCGTCGAGAAGCCGTGCGCGACGATCGCGCGACCCGCGTCGTCGGCGAGGAACGCCTCGGTCGCCTCCGGCGTCTCGCGCATCGCCGCGGCGACGCCCCCGCCGATCACGGCGGCCGTGAGCAGGAGCCCGAAGACCACTCTTCCGGGGTTCGCCACCGCCACCTCCCGGGGTTCTCAGACACGTGCGCGGGCCCTCGCAGGACCCGGTTTCCCGGATGCTAACATCGCGCCATGGCTGACGTGTCCGACGGCTCCGCGCGTCTCGGACGCAGCGGCTGGACGGTGCTCGCAGCCCTCCTCGCTCTCGCCGTCGTCGCCGGTCTCCGGGCCGTCGCCGGGCTCGCCGAGACGTGGTTCGCGCCTCTGCTCGTGCCGCCGGCGATCGGTCTGCCGACCGTCATCCCCGCCCTGCGCATCGCCCCTCTCGGAGAGACCACCACGGCCGTCTGGATCATCGATCTCGTCGGCGTCGCGGTGATGTTGCTCGCCGCGGCGCTCTCGCTGCGCGCGGCCTGGCGGCGGCATCCGTATCCCGGCCGCTGGCACACCTTCTGGCGCGCGTTCGGGGTCACGATCAGCGCGCTCGTGTGCGCAAGTCTCGTGCGCGGCATCGCGCTGAGCTTCCTCCTGCGCGCGGATGTGTGGACCTACCTCGGGCAGCTGCTCGGCGGCGTGCTCGTCGCGGTGATCGTCGGCGCCGTCGCCGGGCTCGTCGTGGGTGTGCTCGCGGCGATCGTCGGCTCCGGCCGCGACCCCGACCCGATGCCCGAACCGGATCCGTACGCCTGGACGCGCGAGCTCGGCATCCGCTGAGGACTATGCTCGTGCACGCCGCGGCACGGCTAGGCTCGTCGGGTGCCCGAGACTCGCGACGACCCGGATGCGCGGCGCGCCGTGCGCATCCTCACCTGGCTCTCCCTCGCGACCGCCGCGCTGGGCGTGCTTCTCGTCGCGGTTCCCGCGATCCTGCCTGTCGGCGGACCATGGGTGCAGCTGGCGCTCGGTGCGCTGACGCTCGTCTTCGCCTTTCGCGCCCGCGCGGTGGGGATGCGCGGGGTCGCCGATTACGACGGACGCCTCTCGCTGCTCGCGGCGATCGGCGGATTCGTCATCGTCTTCTTCGCCGGCCAGGTGGCGTTCGGCGTGCTCGCCTCCCTGGGCTCGTGAACGTGAGCCCGACCTCCCGGATAGGCTGAGGATGTGGCATCTCCCGCGGCCGACGACTACCTGAAGACGGTGTTCTCGCACACCGAATGGCAGGAGGCCCCGATCACGCCGTCGGTGCTGGCGAGCAAGCTCGGTGTCGCCCCGTCATCGGTGACCGAGATGGTCAAGAAGCTCGCCGCGGCGGGACTCGTCTCGCACGTGCCGTACGGCGCCGTGCGCCTCACGGAAGCCGGCGAGCAGCGCGCGCTCGCGACCATCCGCCGGCACCGGCTCATCGAGACGTGGCTCGTGCGCGAGTTCGGCTACGCGTGGGACGAGGTGCACGACGAGGCGGAGGTGCTCGAGCACACGATCAGCGACCGGCTGCTCGAGGGCATCGATGCGCGTCTGGGACGGCCGCGCATCGATCCGCACGGCGATGCGATCCCGGATGCCGAGGGCCGCATCGTCCGCGAGCCGTTCGTGCAGCTGGCCGATGCCGCCCCCGGGCACACCGGGCGCGTGCTGCGGGTGCACGACCGCGATCCGGAACTGCTGCGCGCCCTGGAGGAGCTGGGCCTGGAGATCGGGATCGAGGCGAGCGTGATCCCCGGCGGGCTCCGGTTCGGCGGCGCCGACGTCGCCCTGCCCGAGGGATCTGCCGACGTCATCTGGCTGACCGCCTGAGCGCGACGTCGCCGCTCTGCGATCAGGCTATTCTCGCCCCCTGCCGTTCAGGTGCCGGCTCTAGGCTGAGGGCATGGCCGATCGCTCCGACATCGAATGCTGGCTCACCGACATGGACGGCGTGCTCGTCCACGAGAACGACGCGCTGCCAGGGGCCGCCGAGCTGCTCGCGGGCTGGGAGCGCGACGGGGTGCCCTACCTCGTGCTCACGAACAACTCGATCTTCACCGCGCGCGACCTCTCCGCACGACTGCGCGCGAGCGGTCTGCGCGTGCCCGAGGACCGCATCTGGACCTCGGCGCTGGCCACGGCATCCTTCCTCGCGCAGCAGCAGCCGGGCGGTTCGGCCTTCGTCATCGGCGAGGCGGGCATCCTCACGGCGCTGCACGAGGCCGGGTTCATCATGACCGAGACCGATCCCGACTTCGTCGTCGTGGGCGAGACCCGCAACTACTCGTTCGAGGCGATCACCAAGGCCATCCGGCTGATCACCGACGGCGCCCGGTTCATCGTCACCAACCCCGATGCGACCGGCCCCAGCGCCGACGGACCGCTGCCGGCCACGGGCGCGATCGCGGCGCTCATCACCAAGGCCACCGGGCGCGAGCCGTACGTGGTGGGCAAGCCGAACCCGATGATGTTCCGCTCGGCGCTGAACAAGATCGGCGCGCATTCGAAGAAGACCGGGATGATCGGCGACCGGATGGACACCGACATCGTCGCAGGCATCGAGGCGGGCCTGCACACGGTCCTCGTGCTCAGCGGCATCAGCGATCAGCGCGAGATCGAGAAGTATCCGTTCCGTCCGGATGAGATCGTCGGCGGCGTCATCGACCTCGTCGGCGGCGTGGACGCGGCGCCCGGAGGAGAATGACGCCATGAGCACCTCGCCGATTCTCTGGGTCGCCTTCGTCATCGGCCTCGCCGCGCTGACGATCTGGATCGTGCAGCTGGTGCGCAGTCGCCGAGACCGCGGTGACGGCCGTGGTCCGTGGTGGCAGGGTCCCTGGGACGAAGACGACCACCGCTGAGGCGATCGTCCCGGATGGCTGAGCGCCATCACCCCTCTCGGGACGGATGGCTGAACCCCGCCATCCCCCTCGGGTACGGATGGCTGACCGATCCGTCGGATTCGGCCGCTCGGGCACCCGATCGGCCCGTTTCCGCCTTCCGACTCAGCCATCTGTACCGCGAGGCGCGGTGACACTCAGCCATTCGTCCGGCGTCGAGCGGTGGCACTCAGCCATTCGTACCGCGCCATCTGTACCGCATCGCGCGGTCAGCGGAGCACGAACGCGGCCGCGCCGATGAGCGGGCCCTCGTCGCCGAGGCTCGACCGCACGACGCGCGTCCGCCGCGAGTACTCGTGGGCCGCCGTCTCGGTCAGCGCGGCGTGCACGAGGTCGATGTAGTCGTCCGACACCCGCGAGAACCCTCCGCCGATCGCGATGACGTCGAGGTCGACGAGGGTCGCGGCATCCGCCAGCGCCTCGCCGACCGCGCGCGCCGAGCGCTCGATCGCCGCCCGTGCGATCGCATCGCCGCTCGCGGCGTCGCGCGCCAGATCCTCACCGGTCGCGCCGCGCCATCCCTGCGACTGCGCCCATGAGGCGCTCGCCGGCCCCGAGGCGATCTCTTCGAGGGTGAGCCCTGCCCCGCGGCGCACCTGACCGAGATGCCCGGCGTTGCCGGTCGCGCCGGGCACGTACCGCCCGTCCATGACGAACCCGCCGCCGACCCCGGTCGACACCACGATCGACAGCGACGCCCTGGCATCGCGCGTGGCACCGAGCCACGACTCTGCGAGAGCGAGCGCGCCCCCATCGTGCCCGAACACGGCGCGGATCTCGCGGCCGAGGATGCCGGATGCCGTGCGCGTCACGGCGTCCGCCAGCCCGTAGCCGCGCGCGAGCGGCATGTTGACGGGGAAGATGGCACCGGTGTGGCGGTCCACGGGCCCGGCGCTGCCGATGCCTGCGCCGACGAGATCGGCCTCCTCCGGCAGGCGGGAGAGCGCATGCGCGAGGACCTCGGCGAGGGCATCGTCGAGGTCTCCCGCGGTGGCCGCCCTGCCGGTCTCGCGGCGGCTGCGTGAGCCCTCGACGAGGGTGCCATCGTCGAGGACGAGGGCGGCTTCGAGCTTCGTGCCGCCGACGTCGACGGCGAGGGCGATCCGAGTCATGGGAGTCGGCTCCGCCGGGATCACTGCGGGTCGAGGCCGAGGTCGTCGAGATCGATCGCCGCCCGCCACTGCAGGCCCGCGGCCTCGACCGCCGCCTGCGCGCCGGTCTTGCGGTCCACGATCACGGCGACGGCGAGCACCTCGGCGCCTTCGCGACGCAGCACCTCGACGGCCTTGAGCGCGGACTGCCCGGTGGTGGAGGTGTCTTCGAGCACGACGACGCGCTTGCCCTTGACCTCGGCGCCCTCCACCTGGCGACCGCGGCCGTGGTCCTTGGGCTCCTTGCGCACGACGAACGCGTCGAGCGGATCGAGGCTGTCCGCCGAGGCGTGCATGACGGCGTTGGCGATCGGGTCGGCGCCCAGCGTGAGCCCGCCGACGGCGACGGCGTCGAGGTCGCCGATGAGGTCGCGCATGATGCGGCCGATCGCAGGCGCGGCGCGGTGATCGAGCGTGAGACGGCGCATGTCGACGTAGTACGTCGCCTTCTTGCCGCTGGAGAGGGTGAAGTCGCCGTGGAAGACGGCCTCGGCCTTGATGAGGCCGATGAGGTTCTGACGGTCGGCTTCGAGTTCGGGGGTGCTGAGCATCACGGCTTCAGTCTAGGCCGACGCATCCGCGCGGAACGGAGCGGATCGGCCCCGATCGACGCCGAACGGCATAGCGTGGGAGGAGGTGCCCGATGACGAACGCACCGGAGGAGGCTCATCGTGTTCGACTACGACCCGTATGCCCAGCTCGCCCGTCTGCGCGAGTTCGTCCCGCTGGAGGTGACCAGCCCCGACCTGGCGGACGGCGCCCGGATGCCCGTCTGGGCATGGTCGTCCTCGCGCGGCGGCGAGGATCGCTCCCCCGCCCTGGAGTGGGGCGAGCCGCCCGCGGGGACCAAGAGCTTCGCGGTGTCGTGCTTCGACCCGGATGCGCCCACCGGCTCCGGCTACTGGCACTGGGCCGTGGCGAACATCCCCGCCGACGTCCGCTCGCTGGAGGCGGGCGCGGGTGACGGCGAACCGGGCTCGCTGCCGGAGGGCGCGCTGGTGCTGCCGAACGAGGCGCGCCTGCGCCGCTACATCGGATCCGCCCCGCCGGCGGGCACGGGCGTGCATCGCTACTTCTTCACCGTCGACGCGCTCGACGTGGAGCGGCTCGACCTCGACGGCGACGAGACGCCCGCCGTGCTCGGCTTCAACCGCCACTTCCACGCGCTGGCCCGCGGCATCCTCACCGGCACCGCCGATCCCGACGAGCGCTGACCCCCTCGCCCCCCCGTGCAGGGGATGTCGGCGGGCGAAACTAGGCTGGTGGCATGCGCTTGGCCACCTGGAACATCAACTCCATCCGCACTCGCGTCGCCCGCGCCGTCGACTTCGCCGTCCGTGAAGACATCGATGTGCTCGCGCTGCAGGAGATCAAGTGCAAGCCGGAGCAATTCCCCTACGCGCCGTTCGAAGAGGCCGGCTACCACGTCGAGGCCCACGGGTTGAACCAGTGGAACGGCGTCGCGATCGCCAGCCGCCTGCCGATGACCGACGTCGAGACGTCGTTCGCCGGCCAGCCCGGCTTCGCGAAGGGGCATGACGGGCCGGATGCTCCGCTCGAGGCCCGCGCGCTGAGCGCCACGGTCGACGGGGTGAAGGTGTGGAGCCTGTACGTGCCCAACGGCCGCGCCCTCGGCGACCCGCACTACGCGTACAAGCTGCACTGGCTCGACGAGCTGCGCCGGGCCACGGCCGCCGAGCTGCAGAAGACCCCCGACCTCCCCCTGGCACTCGTGGGCGACTTCAACATCATCCCGTTCCCCGAGGACAACGGCGACCCCGACATCGTCGAGGGCGTCTCCACGCACGTCTCCCCCGAGGAGAGGCAGGCGTTCTTCGCGTTCCAGGACGCCGGGCTCACCGACGTCGTCCGCCCGCTCATCCCCGAGGGCTTCACGTACTGGGACTACCAGCGCCTCAAGTTCCCCCGCAACGAGGGCGTGCGCATCGACTTCGTGCTCGGGTCGCGCGCGCTGTCGGATGCGGTGACCGGTGCATCCATCCATCGCGAGGAGCGCAAGGGCGAACAACCCAGCGACCACGTCCCCGTCGCCGTCGACCTCGACTTCGGAGCCGCGGACGACGATGATGACATGCCGATGATCTTCGCCTGACCGCTCCGAGGCGTCACCCGCCCATGGTTCCGGTGCGCACCGTTCCGGAGGCGGGCGCGTACTGCAGACTCACCACACCGTTCTCCCCGCTCTCAGCGCGAAGGAGCCGCAGGTTCCCCGGCGCAGCGCCGTCGGGAAACACCTTCTTGCCGCGGCCGAGCACGACCGGGTAGACCCAGAGCTGGAGCACGTCGAAGAGCTGCTCGGCGAGGAGCGTCTGTGCGAGATCGACGCTGCCGATCACGTGCACGTCACGGTGGCGCTCGCGCATCCCCGCGACCTCGGAGGCCAGATCCGCGCCCACCCTGCTCGACCCCTGCCAGTCCAGGGGGATGCCGGCGTCTCGGGAGGCGACGTACTTGGGCACGCGGTCGAACAGCTGCCCGATCCATCCCTCCTCCCCGGTGGTGTGGTGCGGCCAGTACCCGGCGAAGATGTCGTAGGTGCGCCGGCCGAGCAGGAGCGCGTCGAGCGTCTCCATGCCCTCCGTGACCCAGCGGCCGACGGCCTCGTCGGGCAGCGGCGCCTGCCATCCGCCGAAGGGGAACGCGCCGTCAGTGTCCTCCTCGGGGCCGCCCGGCGCCTGGGCGACGCCGTCGAGCGTGGTGAACAGGTCGATGATGAGGCGTCCGGTCATGATGCGATTCCTTCGGTGTCGATGGGTGCGATGCGGAAAGTGCGGGCGAAGTCGTCGAGCGCGGTGGCGTCGCCGCGCACGACGGCGACGAGATCCTGCGCGATCGCCTCGGCCGGCGTCACCTCGCCGGCGATGAGGGTGCGGATGCCCGGGCCGGCGACGATCACCGCCTCCGGCTCGCCGGAAGGCGTCTCGCCGCCGACGGGAGGGGCGGGAGGGGCGATCTGCGCGATCCGCAGCTCGCCGCGCTGCACGATGACGCGCAGCGCGATGTCTCCGACGTGCAGCTCGATGTCGGCATCCACGGCCCGCTCCGCGACGAATGAGGTGCGCAGCGCCATCGTGAGCGAGTCCGGAGTGACCACGTCGGCGGGCGCGGGCTCGCCCATCGCCTGGAACCCCCACCGTCCGAGTGCGAGCATGATCGGTTCGAGGGCCCGCCCGTACGGCGTCAGTTCGTAGACCACTCCGCCGGACACCGGCACCCGCTGCACGACCTCCGCCTCCTGCAGTTCCTTCAGCCGCGCCGACAGGATGTTGGTGGGGATGCGCGGCAGGCCCTGCTTGAGATCGGTGTACCGGCGCGGTCCGACGAGCAGGTCGCGCACGATGAGCAGCGCCCATCGCTCGCCGACGAGCTCGACCGCCGTGGTCAGTCCGCAGTACTGGCCGTAGCTGCGCCGGGGCATGTCAGGCCGCCGAGCCCGGCCCCGGCACGGTGTCGTCCATGTGCATGAACCCGAGCGAGTTGCCGTCGGGGTCGTCGAGGTCGCGCGCGTACATGAATCCGTTGTCCTGCGCGGGCTTGGGTTCGCTGCCGCCGGCCGCAAGGCCCTTCTCCACGATCGCATCGACGTCATCGCGGGAGTCGCGGCTGAACCCGATCGACATCTGCGTCTGATGGCGCGGATCGATGAGGGTCTTGTCGGTGAAGGTGCCGAAGAACTCGCGCGTGAGCACCATGAAACACAGCTCGTCGCTCCACACGATGCACGCCGCGTTCTCGTCGGTGAACGCGGAATTGATCTCGCATCCGAGCGCCGCATAGAACGCCTTGCTGCGTTCGAGGTCGGAACTGGGCAGGCTGACGAACACCGTCGACATGAGAACTCCTTTGTCTGAATGTCCTTAAGCTTGTTATAAGCAAGCATGATTGTCAATAACAAGTAATCTTGGAATCCGTCGCGCGGGGGATGCCGGGGATGACGCGCCGCCGTACGGTGGAGGGATGTCCGCCCCCGCGCCCGTCCTCGGCGACGCGCCTCGCGCATCCGCGGCCGCGGTTGCAGACCGCGCGCCGTTCCTCCGCGTGCCCACCGACCGCGACCGGCGCACCGACCTCGCCCTGGCGGCGGCGATGCTCGTGGGCGGCATCCTCAGCGCCGCACTGTCGTCGATCGCGCAGCTGTACGGCGATGCGCAGGCACCGCTGTGGTGGGCGCTCGTCTACGTCGTGATCGTGACCGCGCCGCTGGCCGTGCGCCGACGTTGGCCGGGACCGGTGGCGATCGTCGTGGCCGTGGCGTACTTCGTGGCCGTGACCCTGCACATCCCCGAGCTGTACGTCGGCAACATCGCGATGTTCATCGGGCTGTACACGGTGGGCGCCTGGATGGCGCAGCGACGGGCGGCCCTGCTCGTGCGCGCCGGCATCATCCTCGGGATGTTCCTCTGGCTCATCATCGTCATGTACCGGGATGCGATCGGCGAGGCCGAGAAGGCCGACGTCACCGCCGGCGCCTTCTCGCCCTACATCGCGTACATGATGCTGCAGCTGCTGCTCAACGCCCTCTACTTCGGCGGGGCCTACTACTTCGGGGAGCGCTCATGGGCGAACGCGCAGCAGCGCGCCGAACTCGAGCGGCGCACGGCCGAGCTCGAGCGCGAACGCGAGGTCACCGCGGCGCAGGCCGTCGCCCTGGACCGGGTGCGGATCGCCCGCGAGCTGCACGATGTCGTCGCCCATCACGTGTCGGTGATGGGCGTGCAGGCGGGAGCGGCGCGGCTGATCGTCGAGCGCGATCCGGACGCCGCCACGGCCATGCTCGGCGGCATCGAGGAGTCCTCGCGCGAGGCGATCCGCGACTTCCGCCACATCCTCGAGACGCTGCGCGCGCCCGGCGGCGAGGCCGAGGAGCCGTCCTCCACGGTGTCGGTGAGCGACATCGCCGGGCTCGCCCAGGCATCCGATGCCGCGGGCCTGCCCACCGCCTACGCGGTGATCGGCGAGCCGAGCCCCGTCGCACCGCTGTCGGCAGTGAATCTGTACCGCATCGCTCAGGAGGCTCTCACCAACGCCCGCCGTCATGCCGGCCCCGGTGCCACGGCGGATGTGCGCGTGCGCTACGTCGATGATGCCGTCGAGCTCGACGTCGTCAACACCGGCCGCGCCGTGCCGTCTCCGCGCAGCGGGCTCGGACAGCTGGGCATGCGCGAGCGCGCCGCGGCATCCGGCGGCACGATCGAGATCGGCCCGCGCCCGTCCGGGGGGTTCCGGGTGCGGGCGCGGCTGCCGCTCTCCCAGCCCTCCCCGCGCATCCCCGCGACGACGGGAATCGCATGACCGAGGCGGTCCGCGTGCTGATCGTCGACGATCACGCCATGCTGCGGGCAGGCTTTCGCACCGTGCTCGACCTGCAGCCCGACATCGCGGTCGTCGGCGAGGCGGCCACGGGCGCCGAGGCGATCGAGCGCGCGGCCGCCCTGCGCCCCGACGTGATCACCATGGACGTGCAGATGCCCGACATGGACGGCCTGGAGGCCACCCGGCGGATCGTCGCCGACCCGGATGCGGCCACCGCCGTCGCCATCGTGACCACCTTCGACCGCGACGACTACCTCTTCGAGGCCCTGGATGCCGGCGCGAGCGGCTTCCTGCTGAAGAACGCCGGGCCCGAGGAGCTCATCGCCGCCGTGCGGGCGCTGGCCGCCGGCGACGGGATGCTCGCCCCCGAGGTGACCCGCCGCGTGCTCCGCCGCTTCGCCGAGACCCCCTCTCGGTCGTCCCGCGGGCGTGACCAGGCGACGCCTGCCGAGCCGGTCTCCGCTCGCGCTGCGGACGCATCCGCCGTCGGCATCCTCGTCGAGCCGCTCACCGAACGGGAGGCCGAGGTGCTGCACCTCATGGCGGATGCGCGAAGCAACGCCGAGATCGCCGCGGCGCTGTTCATCGGCGAGGCGACGGTGAAGACGCACGTGTCGCGCGTGCTGCAGAAGCTCGGCGCCCGCGACCGCGTGCAGGCCGTCGTGCTTGCTCATCGCCACGGCCTCGCCTGATCCCCGCCCCGTTTCCCTCCCCTGACCGCGAGACGACAACTCCGTTCCGAGACGGAGGATTCCACACACCCTCTCGGGGCGGAGTCGTCGTCTCGCGGGGAGGGAAACGGGGAACGCGGCGCGGGTTCTTGGCACCGGCGCGGCTCTCCGCCAGACTCGGGCCATGAGAAGGGTCTCGCTCAGCGCCCTCGGCGTCGTCGCCGCGTGGCTGCTCATCGATTTCTGGCGTCTCTGGACGCCGTCGCTCATCACCCTCTTCGGCAGAGCCGCCGAGACGCCTCCCGAGATCATGGGCCTGTTCGCCCTGATCGTCATGGCGCTGCCGCTCGTGATCGTCGCGTTTCTGCGCGGCCCGTCGGTGCGGATCGCCACGGGTCTGCTCGTCGCAGCGTTCGTCGTGCGCATCCTGCTGCGGATGAATCCCTCCGGCGGCGATGTGCAGCTCTACGGCTCGTCGATCGGCGTCGTGCTCACGGTCGCCGCGGTGTGCCTTGCCGCCGGCGCCCTGGATCGCGCGTTCGTGCCGAGCATCCTTCTCGGCGTGGCGGTGAGCGTCGGATCGCACGCGTTCCTCGGCGGGTTCGGGGCGGTGTGGCGCAGCGATGGATGGGATGTCGCGCTTCTGCTCGTGCAGGCGGTCTTCGTCGGTGTCGCCGTGCGTCGCGCGGTGCACGGCATCGACCTGCCGATCGGCCGCTCGCCCATCTCGGTGCGCACCGGCGTGCTGCTTCTTCCGGTGCTGCTGCTCACGCTGCTCGCCCTGTCGAACGTCGGGCGCGGATCGGTCGTCGAGACGCTCTGGGGACCGGTCGCCGTCGTGCTCGGCAGCGGGGCCGCGGCGGTCGTCGCCCTGCTCCCCGCTCCCCGCGCGCGGCCGTGGGCATCCGCCGTGCTGTTCCCCGCGGCCGTCGCGCTCTCGCTCTTGCCGCAGGTGATGCGCGACGGCGCCGACGGCGCGCTGCCCTTGTGGGCGCTGCCCGCATTCCTCGTCGGCCCCGCCGCGGGCGCCCGCCTGCTGCTGTACGCGGGCCCTGGCCGGTCGCCGCGGCGCACGGCGCTGGCGACGGGGATCGGCGCCGTCGTGTGGACCGCCCTCTTCTTCGCGTTCTACGCCGGATACGACCTGGGCTATCGCGCGGATGCCGTGCTCGTGATCGCGGCCGTCGCGATCTCGGCGTGGGTGCTGTCGTACCGCGCCGGCTCGCACGACCCCGACTTCGGCGAGGCGTCGGCCGTGCGCATGGACGACTCCGGCGCCCGTGCGGCTGCCGCCGCCTCCATCGGCACGGTCGTCGCCGCAGCGCTCGCCCTGGTGGGCCCTGCCGTGACGATCCCGCCGGTCACCGGAGCCGAGGCATCCGGCGCCTCCGACAGCGAACTCACCGTCGCCGCGTACAACGTGCGGATGGGCTATGGCATCGACGGGCGCTTCGACCCGATCGCCGTCGCCGAGCAGATCCGCAGCTCCGGTGCCCGCGTCGTGCTGCTGAGCGAGGTCGATCGCGGCTGGCTGCTCAACGGCGGACAGGATCAGCTGGCGATCCTCGCCCGGATGCTCGGGATGCAGGCCGTGTTCGGCCCCGCGGGAGACCAGGTGTGGGGCGATGCGATCCTCACCGACCTGCCCGTCTCCGATGTCGCGACCCTGCGGATGCCGATGTTCGACGCCGTGACCGGCGCAGGGATGACGGCGGCCACGGTGCACTGGAACGGGCACGACGTACGGGTCATCTCCACGCACCTGCAGCCCGATTCCTCCGGCGTCGACCGCACACAGCGCCAGGCCGAGATCTTCGCCCAGGCCCTGCGCGACGCCGGCGCCGACGGGCCGGGCGAGTACGACGCGGTCGTGGGCGGCGGCGACCTCAACACGGAGGTCGACACCGCCGCGTGGAAGACGCTGATCGGCTCCGGCGCGCAGGACGCGCTGGCGCGCATCCGACCTGCCCTCACCTCGTCGGCCGACGACCCGCAGAAGGAGATCGACCACCTCTTCGTCTCGGGCCTGCGCGTCGTGGATGCCGCGGTCGTGCCGTCGCAGCTGTCCGACCACTTCATGATCACGACGACGCTGCGTTGAGTCAGGGCGCGCGGCGGATCGGCTCAGACGATCCCGTACGCGTAGGCGAGGATCACCAGGTGCACGCGGTCACGAGCTCCGAGCCGCGCCAGGATGCGGTTGACGTGGGTCTTGATCGTGGCGGGTGACAGGTGCAGCGCCGCGCTGATCTCCGGGTTGGTCAGCCCTTCGGCGATACCCAGGAACACGTCGAGCTCGCGCGGCGACAGCACGGTGCGCGGGTCCGGCCCCTCGGCCTCCCGCAAGGGGTCCGCGTCGACGAAGGTCTCGATCAGGCGGCGGGTGACACGCGGTTCGAGCACGGACTCTCCGCGCGCGACGGTGCGGATCGCGTCTGTGAGCACTTCTGCCGGGGAGGACTTGAGCAGAAAGGCGCTCGCGCCGGCGCGCAGGCTTCCGAACGCGTACTCGTCGATGTCGAAGGTGGTCAGCACGATGACCTTCGTGCGCGGCTCGGCGGTGACGATCCGCCGTGTGGCCTCGATGCCGCCGATCCCCGGCATCCGCACGTCCATCAGCACGATGTCGGGGTGCAGCCGCGCGGCGAGCGCGACGGCCTCCTCGCCGGTGGCTGCCTCCCCGGCGACGACGAGGTCGTCGGTCGACTCGATCACGAGAGTGTTGCCCGTGCGGATGAGCGCGTGGTCGTCGACCAGCAGCACGCGGATCGGAGCGGCCTGCTCCATCGCCGTCTCACCCATCGACGCCCCCGGGAGCAGGAAGCTCGACGCGAGTGCGCCATCCGCCGCCGATGCGTGGCTCCGACTGCGCCGTCCCGCCGTAGGCGCGGGCCCGCTGTGCGATCCCCGCGAGCCCGTGGCCGGGGATGATCCGCCCGGCAACGGGTGCGCCGTCGTCTTCGACCGTGATCACGACGCCCCGCCCCGACCGCGTGATCGCCACCGCCGCACGGGTCGCCCCCGCGGCGTGACGCAGCGTGTTCGTCAACGACTCCTGCACGATCCGGTAGATCGTCTGCCGCAGCGCCGTGTCCTCCGGAACCGAGGGGCCGGTACGAGTGAGGGTCACGCCCAGCCCGGCGGCGCGGACGTCGTCGACGAGCTCCTCGAGGCTCGGCAGGTTGTCGCCGGAGTGGTGCAGGTTGGCGTCGAGACCCGCGTCGGCGTTACGGAGCAGACCGAGCGTGCGGTGCATCTCGCCGAGAGCCTCGCGCCCGGTGGAGGCGATCTGCGCGACGGCCGCATCCGCCTTCTCCGGATCCTTCTCCCGGATGCTCCGGGCGCCGTCGGCGAGGGAGACGACCATGGTCAGGGCGTGAGCGACGACATCGTGCATCTCTGCGGCGATGCGGGTGCGCTCGGTGACGGCGGCGTTCTCGATGCGCTGATTCACAAACCTCGTCAACCATTCGTTGTGTTCGCGCCGGTTGCGCACGATGACTCCGATGATGAGCGCGAGGAGCGAGAAGGAGTCGAGCAGGGGGAGCGGCGGGCGCACGCCGTTCAGCGAGTACGGTACGGTGGCGAGCACCGTCGCGGGCAGGGCGATTCCGTAGCCGAGGAGGGCGCGGGCCGTGGACTGCCGTGAGGCGACCGTGTAGATCGCGAACGCGAACGGACCCTGCGGGAACCCGTACCCGGGTTGCGCGAGCGGGCTCAGCGCGCATGCCACGCCGACCACGACCATCACCGTGAACGGCCACCGGCGGCGCACCATCAGCGCCGCCGCGACGACCGCGAGGATCAGGTAGCCCCACCACTCCCCTGCGCTGTCGCGAAGGATCATCGCGATCATCTGCGGTACGCATGCCAGGAGCACGACCACGATGTCGATGGCGAGATCGACGCCGCGCTGGTGTCGCCGTACCCAGGCGGCCAGCCGTGTCGGCGGGCGCCGCAGATCGTCGAGCTTCACGCTCAGGCCCTGCGTCATCCCAGCCCCCTCTCCTCCCCGCACGATACCGACGCGCACCGCTCCGCGGCGACCGCTTCGCGTCGTTCAGGCGTCGCGGGCTTTGAGCAGCACGCCCGCCACGGCGACGGCCCCAACCGCCCATGTCACGAGCACGCCGTAGCCCGGCCACGGGGCGAGCTGGGCCATGCTGTCGAAGTCGGAGATGAGCCGTCGTCCTGCGAACGTCGGCATGAAGTCGGCCAGGCGGTCGACCCCGGGTATCGAGGAGAGCACGAGCGGCAGCACCACGAGCATCCCGAGCACGGTCGTCAGCGCCGCGACCACGTTGCGCAGCACCGCCGTCACACCCACGGCGAACGCGGCGATCGCGGCCAGGTAGAGCCCGGAGCGCAGGACGAGGCCGAGAGTCTCGCCCCAGGAGGGCGCGTAGAGGACGTCCGATCCGCCGAGGATCAGGGACGATGCGGTGAGGGAGCTCCCGGCCCCGGCCACTCCGATCATGAATCCGACGGCGGCGAGCACGGCCGCCTTGCCGGCCAGCCATGGCAGGCGCGTCGGCAGAGCCAGCAGCGATAGGCGGATCTGCCCGGAGGCGTACTCGCCCGAGACGGCGAGCACCGCCAGCACCGCCACGAGGATCTGCGCCCACAGCACCCCGTCGACGAACTGCATCGGCACGGCCGAGATCGTCTGCCCTGCGAAGCGCGGGTCGGTCAGCCGCGCCAGAAGGCCCAGCGAGAACATCGCCCCCGAGCCCGCGATGAGGACGACCCCGGCGATGACGAGGATCCGGTGCGACCGCAGCGTCCAGATCTTCACCCACTCGGCGGCGACCCCTCCGAACAGGGCGAGACGCGGGCGGCGGAAAGCCGTCGGGTCGGATGGTGGGGTCGTGCGGATCATAGTTCTCTCCTGTTCCTCTGCTCTCGTCTGCGGCGCCATGGGGATCACACGTCCCGCGTGCGGACGGTGACCACGGCGGCGCTCAATGCGACCAGCATCCATACGGCGAGCACGGCGAGCCCTCCCCACGGGGTGAGCGCGGCGGCGGGATCATCGGGGGCGATGAGCGCGCCGGCGGCGGTGCCGGGAAGATATGCCACGAGCTTCTGCACCTCCGGCACCGGGATCATCGCCACGGCGAACGGCAGCACCCACAAGATGCCGGCGACCGTGAGGATCCCGGCGACGAGGTTGCGCACGAGCGCGCCGATGCCGAGGGCGAAGACGGCGAGAGCAGCGAGGGAGAGTCCCGAACCGGCCAGCAGACGGGCGGAGAGCGCAGGATCGGCCATGGTGTCGATGCCCGCGGCGAAGGCGCCCGCGGCAAGCGCCGCCGCGGCACCCATCACCCCCACGAGGAACGAGACCGCACCGACGATGAGCGCCTTGGCGACGACGACTCGCCCCCGTGTGGGGACGGCCAGGAACGTGACACGGCTCATCCCGGTCGACCATTCGGAGCAGATCGCGACGACGGCGAGCACCACGAGCACCATCTGCGCCCAGGTCACCCCGTTGAGAAGGTCCGTGACCGCCGCGCCGGGAGCCCCGGGATCACCCGTGCGCGCCCAGATCAGGACGGCTGCGATCCCCACGATCAGGGTGAAGGCCGCCGCAGCGGTGACGATGTTCGAACGCAGGGTCGAGAACTTCATCCCCTCCGAGCGCAGCACGCGCGTCATGCTCACCCCGGTCATGAGGCGTCCTGCTCGGTGAGGCCGGCACGGTACTCCACCGCTTCGCGGGTCAGCTCCGAGTAGGCCTCTTCCAGCGTGCGATGGATCGGGGCGATCTCAAGCAGGACGATCCCGCTCGCGGCCGCGCGCCGCGCCATATCGTCGACGGGGAGGCCGACGATATCCGCCGTGTCGGGCGTGAGACTGGTCGCCTGCACGCCGTCGGCGGCAAGCAGGCGCAGAAGCTGCTCGAGCTGTCCGGTGCGCACCCGCACGCGCTCGGTCTCAGCCGTCAGGGCCGCGATCGGCGCATCCGCGATCAGCTCTCCGCGGCCGATGATGACGACCTGCTCAGCGACGAGTGCGAGCTCGGCGAGCAGGTGGGAGGAGAGGAACACGGTGCGCCCCTCGGCGGCCAGGGAACCGAGGAGCTCACGGATCCAGGTGACACCCTCCGGGTCGAGGCCGTTGACCGGCTCGTCGAGGATGAGCGTGTGGGGATCGCCGAGCAGGGCGACGGCGATGCCCAGACGCTGCGCCATGCCGAGGGAGAACGCACCGGCCCTGCGGGTGGCCACGCTCTCCAGCCCGGTGATGCCGATGACCTCCTCGATACGGGCGCGGGAGATGCCGTGCGTCGCCGCGACCGTGCGCAGGTGATCGACGGCGCGGCGGGAGCGGTGGGCGGACTTCGCATCCAGCAGCGTGCCGACCTCCCGCAGCGGCGCAGGCTGCTGTGCATACCGCTTCCCTCCGATGAGCGCCTCGCCCGAGGTCGGTCGGTCGAGCCCGACGATCGACCGCATGGTCGTGGACTTGCCGGCACCGTTCGGTCCGAGGAAGCCGGTCACACGCCCCGGCTGCACCTCGAACGACAGATTCCGCACGGCCCACGTCCGCCCGTACCGCTTGCTCAGCGACCGCACTTCAATGCTCACGACATACCTCCGATGGATCAGCGCATTCCTCTGCGTCACTTCGACGTTACGAACCGCCCTCCCTGCTCCGATGCCAACCCAGGGTTGAATCCGCGGGAGCGCGGTCCACTCCCGGCTCCCCCGCACGGGGGATACGCACGCGAGGAATCCGCTTCGCGGGGGATGCCCGCGCCACCCCGCCTGCCTACCGTGGAGGCATGACCACAGGACTCCTCGACCTCTCGGGCATCACCAAGAGCTACGGCTCCCGGCGCGTGCTCGACGACATCACCTTCTCGGTCTCGCCGGGGCGGCTCACCGGGTTCGTCGGCGGCAACGGCGCGGGCAAGACCACCACGATGCGGATCGTGCTCGGTGTGCTCGACGCCGACGGCGGCTCGGTCTCGCTCGACGGGGCGAGGGTCACGACCGCCGACCGCCGCCGCTTCGGCTACATGCCGGAGGAGCGCGGTCTGTATCCGAAGATGAAGGTGCTCGAGCAGGTCGTGTACCTGGCCCGGCTGCACGGCTTCGGCAGGGCCGAGGCCACCGAGCGCGCGACGGGCCTGCTCACCGAGCTCGGCCTCGGCGAGCGCCTCGACGACAAGATCGAGTCGCTGTCGCTGGGCAACCAGCAACGCGCGCAGATCGCCGCGGCCCTCGTGCACGAGCCCGAGGTGCTCATCCTCGACGAGCCGTTCTCGGGCCTGGATCCTCTCGCCGTCGACGTCGTGGCCGGGGTGCTCCAGGCACGGGCGGCGCAGGGTGCGTCCATCATCTTCTCCTCGCACCAGCTCGACGTGGTCGAGCGGCTGTGCGACGACCTCATCATCATCGCCGGGGGCACGATCCGCGCCGCCGGCTCGCGCGACGCGATGCGTGCCGAGCACTCCACCCTCCGCTACGAGCTCTCCGGCTCCACGGACGCCGGATGGGTGCGCGACGAGGCCGGCGTCGAGGTCATCGACTTCGAGGGCGGCACGGCCGTGTTCGACGCCGACTCCCCCGAGACCGCCCAGCGCATCCTGCGCTCAGCCCTCGATCGCGGCGAGGTCACGACCTTCGCCCCGCAGCACCCCTCGCTCGCCCAGATCTTCAAGGAGGTCATCCAGTGACCACGCAGACCCCCGTCGTCGCGCGCAATGCCGCGACCGGACCTTTCAGCACGGCGAGCGCCGTGTGGCTCGTCGCCGAGCGCGAGATCGGCTCGAAGCTGCGCAGCAAGGCGTTCCTCATCTCCACGGGCATCCTGCTGCTCATCGCGCTGGCCGGCGTGCTCATCGGCGGGTTCATGAGCACCACGCCCTCCAAGACGCCGGTGGCCGTCACGTCGGCCACCGCGGCGGCGCTGCAGGGCATGGACGGCTTCGAGGTCACCGAGGCGGCGGATGCGGATGCCGCCGAGCAGCTCGTGCGCGACGGCGAGGTCGATGCGGCGCTCCTCCCCAGCGACGATGCCGTGTTCGGATACACCGTCGTGGTGAAGTCGGATGTGTCGAGCTCCCTCGTGATGACGCTGTCGAAGACGCCGCACGTCGACGTGCTCGAGCCGGCGAAGACCGACCCGCTGCTGCGCTATTTCATCGCGATCGGCTTCGGCATCGTGTTCCTCATGGCCGCCTCCACCTTCGGCGGCACGATCGCGCAGAGCGTGGTGGAGGAGAAGCAGACGCGCGTCGTCGAGCTGCTCATCTCCGCCATCCCGACGCGCGCGCTCATGGCGGGCAAGATCATCGGCAACACGATCCTCGCCATGGCGCAGATCGTGCTGCTCGCGGCGATCGCCGTGGTGGGGCTCATCGTCACGGGTCAGAACGCCGTGCTCGCGGGGCTCGGCGGACCCATCCTGTGGTTCGCGGTGTTCTTCCTGTTCGGATTCATCCTGCTCGCGTCGCTGTTCGCCGCCGCGGCCGCGATGGTCTCGCGCCAGGAGGACATCGGGTCGACGACCATGCCGATCACGATGCTCGTGATGGCCCCGTACCTGCTCGTGATCCTCTTCAACGACAACCCTGTCGTGATGGCGATCATGTCGTACGTGCCGTTCTCGGCGCCGGTGGGGATGCCGATGCGACTGTTCCTCGGCGACGCGCAGTGGTGGGAGCCGCTGCTGTCGTTGCTCATCCTCATCGCCTCGTGCATCGTCGCGATCCTCATCGCGGCGAAGATCTACGAGAACTCGCTGCTGCGGATGGGTGCCAGGGTCAAGCTCGTGGAGGCGCTGCGCGGCTGATCGCGGTTACGTCGCGGGGCGCGGGAATATGCGCGCATGGATCGGTTCGATTCCGTGCACGACGTAGAACGACCCGAAAGGCACCCATGACAACGCCGCTCCTGGACCGCACCGCATCGACCGCGCACCCTGTGCTCGGCATCCTCGCCGAACGCTGGAGCCCGCGGGCGTACGACGCGGACACTCCCACCGACGAGGCCAAGCTCGCCTCGGCGCTCGAAGCGGCGCGGTGGTCGCCCTCGGCCAACAACTCCCAGCCGTGGCGGTTCATCGTGGCGCGTCGCGGCACCGAGCTGCACCGCGGAATCGTCGACGCGCTGATGGGGTTCAACCAGGCCTGGGCGGGCAACGCCGGCGCGCTCATCGTCGCCGTGGCCGAGACGGCGAACGCCGAGGGTGTCGCGTACAGCCACGCCGTCTACGACCTGAGGCAGGCCGCGGCACACCTGTCTGTGCAAGCCCACCACGATGGACTGGTCGTGCACCAGATGAGCGGATTCGACCCCGCCGCGATCAGCGCGCTGGTCGGGCTCGAGGAGCGCTTCACGCCCACCACGGTCATCGCCCTCGGCGAGCTGGGCGACGCGGCCGCGCTGCCCGAGCCGTTGCAGGAGCGCGAGATCGCCCCGCGCGTGCGCCGTCCGCTCAGCGAGACCGTCGTCGCCAGCGCCTGAGGCCGCTGTCTTGTCGCGCGCTCTATCGTTCGAGGACGACCGCGAGCCCCTGCCCGACGCCGATGCACAGCGCGGCCACGGCCACCCCGCCGCCGCGCCGACGCAGCTCGTGCGCGGCGCGACCAATGACGCGGGCGCCGGACGCGCCGAGCGGATGCCCGATCGCGAGCGCGCCCCCGTGGACGTTGAGCCGCGCCGGGTCGAGCTCGGGCCACGACGCCAGGCACGCCAGGGACTGCGAGGCGAACGCCTCGTTCAGCTCGACGACGTCGACCTCGCTCCACGCCCGCCCGGCGCGCGCGAGGGCACGGTTCGCCGCCTCCACGGGTGCGACCCCGAACACATCGGGGTCGTTGCCGTAGACGCCGCGACCGGCGATCCGGGCGAGCGGTTCGCCCTCGATCGTGCCCTCGGCGGCGACGAGGATCGCCGCGGCACCGTCGTTGATCGATGAGGAGTTGCCGGCTGTGACCGAGCCGTCCTCGACGAAAAGCGCGCGCAGCGCACCGAGGCGCTCCAACGTCGTGTCCTCGCGGATGCCTTCGTCGCGCTCGAGCTGCGCGTCGGGCACCTGCACGATCTCCCCGTCGAAGACCCCGTCGCGCCACGCCTCCGCGGCGAGGCGATGGCTCCGCAACGCGAAGGCGTCCTGCGCGTCCCGGGAGATGTCGTACCGCTGGGCGAGCAGTTCGGCGGACTGCCCATTCGAGATGGTCCAGTCCTTCCGAAGACGGGGGTTCACCATCCGCCACCCGATCGACGTGTTCCACATCGTCGGATTCCCCGATGCGGGCCAGCCCTTGCCCGGCTTCTCGACGACGAACGGGGCGCGACTCATCGACTCGACCCCGCCCGCGAGCACGATGTCGGCATCCCCTGCTTCGATCGCGCGCGAGCCCTGGATGACGGCCTCCATCGAGGATCCGCACAGCCGGTTCACCGTGACGCCGGGCACGCTCGACGGAAAGCCGGCCAGCAGGGCACCGAAGCGCGCGACGTTCCGGTTGTCTTCGCCGGCCTGATTCGCGTCGCCGAAGATCACATCGTCGATCCGACTCGGGTCCAGCCCCGTCCGGCGCACCGTCTCGGCCATGACGACCGCGGCGAGATCGTCGGGACGGATCCCGGACAGTGCGCCGCCCGCCCGCCCGAAGGGGGTGCGTACGGCATCGTAGACGTAGCTGTCAGACACGGCGACTCTCAATCGTTGCGGGGGAAACCGAGGTTGATGCTACTCTGCGTCGCGCCGTGCCGACCGGCCGGATCGAGCCAGCGCGACGTGACGGCCTTTTCCCGGGTGAAGAACTCGAACCCGTGCGCGCCGTACGCCTTCGCATCGCCGAACAGCGACGCCTTCCATCCGCCGAAGGAGTGATAGGCCACCGGCACCGGGATGGGGACGTTGATGCCGATCATCCCGACCTCGACCTCATGCTGGAACCGTCGGGCGGAACCGCCGTCGTTCGTGAAGATCGCCGTGCCGTTGCCGAACCGGCCGGAGTTGATCAGATCAACCGCCTCCTGGAAGCTCGACACGCGCACGACCTGCAGCACCGGCCCGAAGATCTCCTCCCGGTACGCGCGCGACTCGGTGGGCATCCTGTCGATGAGTGTCGGGCCGAAGAAGAACCCGTCCTCGCAGCCCTGCACCACGTGGGTGCGCCCGTCGACCACGATGGTTGCGCCGTCGCCCTCGGCGATGTCGACGTACTCGGCGACCTTCGCCCGGTGCTCCCGGGTGATCAGCGGCCCCATGTCGGGCTCGACACCGTCCACTCCCGCGCCGTCGCCGACCCGCAGTCCCGCGATGCGCTCTGCGATCTTCTCGATCAACGAGTCGGCGACGGGTTCGACCGCCAGCACCACACTGATGGCCATGCACCGCTCTCCCGCGGCGCCGTAGCCGGCGTTGACGGCCTGATCGGCGGCGAGATCGAGATCGGCGTCGGGCAGCACCAGCATGTGGTTTTTCGCCCCGCCCAGCGCCTGCACCCGTTTGCCGTGCTTGGCCGCCGTCTCGTAGATGTACTGTGCGATCGGGGTCGAGCCCACGAACGAGATCGAGGCGATCCGCGGATCCTCCAATAGCCCGTCCACGGCGGTCTTGTCCCCCTGCAGCACGGTGAAGACGCCGTCGGGGAGTCCCGCCTCCTGCCACAGCCGCGCGATCCACAGCGCCGCGGACGGATCCTTCTCGCTGGGCTTGAGCACCACGGCGTTGCCCGCGGCGATGGCGATCGGGAAGAACCACATCGGCACCATGGCCGGGAAGTTGAAGGGCGAGATGATGCCCACCACGCCGAGCGGCTGCTTCAGCGAGTACACGTCGATGCCCGTTGAGGCGTTCTCGGTGAACGCGCCCTTCATCAAGTGCGGGAACCCCGTGGCCAGCTCCACGACCTCCTGGCCGCGAGCGATCTCGCCCATCGCATCCGAGAGCACCTTCCCGTGCTCGGCGGTGATGATCGCAGCCAGCTCGCTCTTCTTCGCATTGAGCAGCTCGCGGAACGAGAAGAGCACCGCCTGGCGCTTCGCGACGGAGTACTCGCTCCACACCCGGTACCCGGCTTCAGCCGAGGCGATCGCCCGGTCGATGTCGCCCGCGTCGGCGAGCGCGAGCCGACCGCTCACGGCGCCGGCCGCGGGGTTGAAGACGTCCGCCGTGCGGGCGCCCGCAGGCGTCTGCTCGACGCCCTCGATCCAGTGACCGATCTCGCGAACCTCAGTGTTCATTGCTTTTCTCCTGTTCTGACTTCTTGGGACGACTGCGCGCAGCGCGCATTCACGACCGGCTCATCGCAGCACCGATACGCCGCCATCGACACGGAGGATCTCCCCGGTAATCCACTCCGAGCGCGGACCGCCGAGGAAGGCGATCGCCTCCGCTACGTCGGCAGCAGCGCCCTGACGTCCCAGCGGGACTCGGGCGAGGAGCGCGGCGAGGTAGTCCGGATCCTCGCGCAGAGCCGCATTCATCGGCGTCTCGACGGGCCCTGGCATCACCGCGTTGACTCGGATGCCGTGTGGTGCGAGCGATACGGCGGCTCCCCGCGTCAGCGAGATCACCGCCCCCTTCGTCGCCGCGTATCCCGAGCTGGTCGCTCCCACATGCTCCGCCGCGACGGAGGCGAGGTTCACGATCGATCCACCCGTCCCGGAGTCGATCATCGACCGCGCCACGGCCTGACTCGCCACGAGGACGCCCTGGACGTTCACCTTCCAGAGCAGCTCGAAATCCTCCAGAGGCATGTCGACGAAGCTGTGGCGGCGGACGATTCCTGCACAGTTGACGAGCGTGTCGATCCGGCCGCGCTGTTCGACGACGTCCGCGACGACCTGGTCGACGCGCTTCCGATCGCTCACGTCGAGCACGTGACCCGAGCCGCCCAGACGCTCCATGTGCTCGGTGACGGCGCCCGCGAGGTCGAGGCCGATCACGTGCGCGCCACGCGTCGCGAACAGTTCCGCCACCCCGGCACCGATGCCCTGCGCAGCTCCGGTGATGACGACCGTGCGTCCGCTGTGCTCCATCGTGCCCTCCTGACTCATACGATCACCATCGGATTGACGTTCCCGCCGGTCGCGCCGCGGATCGGCAGAGGGGCGGCCACGAACATGCCGGCGTGTCCGCCGGCGGCGAGGTCGTCACGCGCTCGCGAGAAGTCGCAGTTGTCGATGAGCACCAGCCCGATCGCCCAGTTAAGCAGATGAACGGCCGCCGGAGGCTCGTCCGGATGCTTCGCGTCCAGCAGGTCCCATGCGACCGCGGCGATGGGCTGCGCGGACAGCCAGCGTGCACCGCTCTCGCCCACGCCCGGTCGGCGCTCCGCCCGAAGCGGCCCGCCGGCGGCGACGTAGCGGTCGCGCCCCAGGTCGAGCATCAGCACGTCGCCCGACTCGATCGTGCGCCCCGTGCTCTCGAGGGCGCGGCGAAGGTCCTCCGCGGTCACGGGCTGATCGACCGAGACCCACTCGACGCCCCGGGCTGCAGCGAGGTCGAGATGAACGGCTCGGCCCACCACGCTCTCCACGGCCAGCTCGGCCAGCGTCGCCAGGCCCGGAGTGTCCGTCGCCGACCCTCCGTACCATCGGCCGTCGACCGCGGTGTGGTTCAACGCATCGATGTGTGTGTTGTCGATGCCGTGTGCATCGAGGCGCACGTGGTCGGTCCCCGAGCCGATCGCCGGGTCCGTGAACACTCCCGTGGGCTCCTGCCGGAAGAAGGTCTGCACTTCGAATCCGGGGAGCTCGTCATGACGCAGGTTCGGTCCCTCCGTCAGCGGCAGGGCGAGCGAGTGGACCCGGCCCGTACGGATCTCCGCGGCTCCTCGCAGGCGCGCCGCGGGATCGATGCGGGAGAGGGTGCCCAGAGGAGCGGGGCCGGAGGCGAGCTCTTGCGCCCCGCGTTCGCGGATCCAGTCGAGGTATGTCACGGGTTCCCCTTTCCGAGTGCGATAGCATCAGCCGGACGACCGGTATCAAGTATCAGCGTCGAAGTGAAGGAAAGAAGGGAAGAGGCATGCTCGAGACCTCGAGACGCCCCGTGCGCGGAAACCTCAAGCAAGAGGTCGCCCAGCACGTCCGAGATCTGATCCTCTCCGGCGAGCTCCGGCCCGGCATCCGCATCGACCAGGATGCGATCGCCGACGAACTGGGCGTGTCCCGCCTCCCGGTGCGCGAGGCGCTGATCACCCTCGAGACCGAGGGGCTGGTCGAAGGCATCGCCCGGCGCGGCATGTACGTCGCCCAGCTCGAGCGCGACGACATCCGCGACCACTACGAGATGTACGGGATGCTGTCGGGGATCGCGGCGAGCCGCCTGGCCGGCGCCCCCGACGCCGCCGTGCTCGAGCAGTTGGAGAGCGTGCAGCGCGAGATGCGCGCGACCGAGGACCCTCACGAGCACGATCGCCTGAACTACGCGTTCCACCAGCTCATCAACCGTGCCGGCGCGTCGCGGCGCCTCCGCTCCGTTCTGCGCGTTCTGTCGCAGAACATGCCCAGCGCCTTCTTCGCGCAGCCCGTCGAGTGGGACTGGAAGGAGCGCGCCATCGCGGAGCACGACGACATCATCAGCGCTCTGCGCGACGGCGACGCCGATGCCGCCTTCGCGAAACTCTCCGGGCACTTCCGACACACCGGAGAGCAGGCGGTGCGCGTGCTCGAACGGCAGGGATTCTGGGACGCTCCCGCCGACAGCGTCGCGACGGCCTGAGCGTCGGCGCCGCACGGGCCGCGTCATCGTCGCGATCATCTGGACGGCTCGGAGACTCGCTCCGCATCCAACGCCGCCGCACGGCACAGCACCATGACGGTGATGATGCCGTCCTGCACGACCTCGCCGCGCTGATTGATCAGCTCCATCCGGCGACGCACGACGCCCCGATCCCCCCGGCTCGTGAGCCGGGTCGACTCGATGGTCAGGCGGAGGTGCACGGTGTCGCCGATGAAGATCGGCCCGACGAACTTCCACGACTCGATCTCCAGCATCGCCGCCATCGAGGTGCGGAACACGCCGAGCCGATCCAGCAGACCGGTCGCGATCGACGCTCCCAGCATCCCGTAGGCGACGCGTTGACCGTACATCGTATTCTTCGACGCCTCGACGTCGAGATGGATCTGGTTGAAGTCGCCGCTGACCCCGGCGAAGTTGACGACGTCCGACTCGGTGATCGTGCGCCCCGAGCTCGTGAAGGTGTCGCCGGGGGCGAGGTCCTCGAAGAACCGCCCGTCCACAGGCATCCGTTCCTGAGTCATGGTCACATGTGCCTTCCTCCGGTCACCTCGAGGAGGCACCCGGTGATGTACGAGGAGTGGTCGCCGGCGAGGAAAAGCGCGGCGTCCGCGACGTCTTCGGGGAGCCCGATCCGCCCGAGCGGCACCGTCTGAACGGACGCCTCGAGCACGTCCTGATCCATGGCGTCCGTCATCGCCGTCTTGATGAGGCCTGGCGCGATGGCGTTGACCCGGATCCCATAGCGCGCGACCTCCTTGGCCACCGCCTTCGTCATGCCGACCATGCCCGCCTTGGCGGTGGAGTAGTTGCTCTGCCCGGGGTTTCCGACCTTGCCGGAGATGGAGGACATGTTCACGATCGAGCCCCCGGTGCCTACCGCGCGCATCGCGGCGACCACGGCACGCGTGCAGAGCCAGGAGCCCTGCAGGTGCACGTCGATCACGAGCCGGAAGTCATCCAGGGTCATCTTGCGCAGCACCGCGTCCCGGGTGATGCCGGCGTTGTTGACGAGCACGTCGATCCCGCCGTACGCGCCCGTGACCTGCTCGACCATCTGCGCGACGGACTGCTCATCCGTGACATCGACCTCGACGGCCATCGCGGCGCTGCCTCCGCGGACGAGCTCGCCCGCCCGAGCCGTCGCCTTGTCCGCGTTGAGATCGGCTATGACGATACGGGCCCCCTCGCTCGCGAAGCGCGTAGCCATCGCCCAGCCGAGCCCGTCGGCGGCGCCCGTGATGAGGGCTGTCCTGTTCGCGAGCACGCCTTCGTTCGGCGTCACGCTGAGCAGATCGACGTCCACGGCATCCTCCTTTGATATTTGATACAGTATCATTAAATCGCGATCACGGCACTCAGACGATCACCCGGATCGGATCGCCTGAGCGCCAGGCCGCGATGTCTGCCACGACGTCGCGAAACCAGTGCTCCAGCCCGAGATCGGTGACGTACCCGAGGTGCGGGGTCAGGATCACATTCGAGCGTGCGCGGAGCGGATCCCCCGCTTCCAGGGGCTCGGCATCGAAGACGTCCAGCGCCGCGCCGGCCAGACCGCCTCCATCCAGCGCCTCGGTCAGCGCGAGGCGATCGACGAGGCCGGAGCGGGACGCGTTGATCAACCACGCCGACGCCTTCATCCGCTCCAGTACCGGACGCCCGACGATTCCCCGAGTCCGGTCGTTCAGAGGAGCATGCAGCGACAGGAAGTCCGCCCGTTCGACGACCTCATCGAACGACGCCGCGATCGCATCGTTCTCGGCGGCACGCTCAGGCGTCAGCGTCGGCGTCCACGCGCGCACCTCCATTCCGAACGCGGCGCCCACTCGCGCCACTTGAGAACCGACGCGGCCAAGACCGATCAGACCGATCGTGCGTCCATGCAGCGCCGTTCCGGGCAGAGACGGCCACTCACCGGCTCGCATTCCGGGCAGGACTCGGTCGAGTCGACGCGCCGCAGCCAGGATCAAGGCCCAGGTCAACTCAGCCGGGCCCCCGGGATGCGATCCCGTGCCGCACACGATGATCCCGCGCCGCCGGCATTCGTCGAGGTCGATCGCCGCGTTTGCCGCGCCCGTCGTGACGATCAGGCGCAGATCGGGCAGCGCCGCCAGAAGCGTCTCGGTGATCGGGGTCCGCTCGCGCATGGCCACGGCGACCTCGGCGCCGGCGAGGGCGTTCGCCACGGAGGGTTCCCCCACCAGATGCTCGGTCTGCACGGTCACCGAGACGCCGGCGCCCAAGGACTCCCAGTCGGCCGAGCGCGCTGCACCCTCCCAGTCATCGAGGACGACCACGCGCACGGTCACTCCGCCGGGTAGCGGGCGTGATCGAACGTCCGCCAGTCGTGCGTGGCGATGACCCGGGCGCCGGTCTCCCGGATTCGCTCGAAGCTCCGCTCGCAGGCGGCCAGGTCGACGTGGATGCCGGGGGCGATCCAGTCGTCGGGCCCGCCGGCCCCCCAGTTGTCGAGCACGCTGACCAGATCGACCGCGATCAGATGCGGACCCCCCGTCGTCTGCACCAGCACGCCATGCAGTCCGGGGGTGTGACCCGGCAGGAGGATCAGATCCAAGCCGGGAAACAGCGTCGTGTCACCCCGCACCGTGCGAAGCTGCGAGGTCACCGTCATCCACGGAGGAATCCTCCCCTCGAAGCCGAACTCGTACATGCCGCGCTGCGGCCGGACCGGGTCGACGGCAGAGCGCAGCTCCTCAGCCTGCACGACGAAGGTCGCTCGCGGGAACAGATCGAGATCGGAGCAGTGGTCGTAGTGCAGGTGGGAGAGGATCACCCACTCCAGCTCATCGGCCTCGACCCCCACCGACCTGAGTGCCGTCACGAGCTCCTGCTCGGGAGTGCGCGTCCAGGTCGAATGCAGTCCGTCGTTGCCGGCAGGGTCTCCGGGCCCGGTATCCAGCAGCACGGTGCCCCATCGCGACCTCAGAACGAACCCGATCGCCGGGGCGGAGAACTTCTCCCCGTACCCGCGCATGTACGTGAACGCCGAACGCTCGAGAATCGGGAACTCCCCCAAGCACACCGGTTCGATCGTCCAGGTGTCCTCTGTCGTCACGTCCGTCATGACAGTCCTCCTTCCGATGCGACCGCCCTGCGCAACGCGCCCGAGAGCTGCGTGATGCTCGCCGACGCCCCGAGGCCGTTCCAGCGGTCGACGATCTCCCGCGCCGCCGTCTGCCCGAAAGCCGATCCGAACAGACGGAGCGCCTTGTCCTCGAGCTCGGTCGAGGTCGCCGGAGTCTCCGGGTCGCCCGCGGAGAGCAGCGCCTCGGCCGAACGGCTCCCGCCGTCCTTCAGATGCACCGTGACAGTCGTCGGTCGTCCGCGCTCCGGATAGCCCTCGTCCATGCTCTCGTCGTGAACGACGCGCACTCTCGCCGCGATCGGCGTGAGCGCGTCGAGGGCGGGGTCTTCCACCGAGTCGTCGTCGAAGCGTCCGTCGCGCAGCGCCGCGGCGACGACGTAGGGGATGCTGAAGCGTGCGGCCAGGGCGTTCTCCGCGGTCCGCGCATCCAAGGTCGATGCGGCCCGGAACGTTCGCACCTCGACGGTCTCGATGTCTTCAACCGGGACGGGCCCGTGCGCGGCGATCTCCAGGGCCGCCCCGATCGCAGTGTGCGTGTGTCCGCAGGAGGCCCACAGCTTGAAGTAGTTCTCCGCGATGAGAAAGCGTGTGAACGAGCCGTCGCGCAGCCCGTCCGTGAGGAGCGCGGGCTGCGGCGCGGCACCGCTGCCCGGAAGCAGGAAGTCGACGAGCGCGCCTTCGACGGCGCTCGCCCCCGCGGCGGCGGCCGTCCCGGCGATCAGGCCGGTGTGGGCGCCGGTCGACGCCCAGAGATGATGCATGCCGGCCCCGCGCGCCGCGGCCCGGCGATCGTGCCGTCCGGCGAGCCCGGAGGCGATGTCGATCGCGGCCTCGATCGCTGCAGGGTCAGCGTCGGAGTGCAGCCAGGCGGCGGCCACGGCCGCACCCACCGCCCCCCAGTTCCCGTGCGGGTGGATGTCGGGCTTCGTGCCTCCCATCGCCACCCCGATCCGCGCCGCGACCTCGTAACCTGCGACCAGCGCCGACAGCACCTCGTCCACCGAGGCGCCGCGCTGCTCACCGACGGCGAGCGCGACGGGGACGACATGGATGCCCGGATGACCTCGCGACAGCCGGTAGCCTTCGTCGAGCTGGAGCACCGTGGGCAGCGTGGCGTTGAGCGCGACGGCTTCGGACACCGAGAGCCCCCGGGCCGCGCCCAGTACCGTCGCGGGCCCGTCGCCCGATCCGGCGAGGAGAAGACGGCGGAGCCCGCTCTGCAGGTCGCGGGCGACGCCGCCCGCCATGACGGCGAGCGTGTCCAGGAAGACGGCCCGTGCGTTGTCGCGCGTCGGCTCATCCAGCCCGCTCCATCGCACTCCGGCTGCTGCGCGGGCGAGTTCTCGTGCGGCGCTCATGCTGCTCCGATCGCCAGATAGCGTTCACGGACGTCGTCATTCGCGGCGAACTCCTCGACGGTGCCGCTGTAGACCAGGCGCCCTGTCTCCAGCACGATCACACGTCGCGCCGTGCGCTGCACGAACCGAAGGTTCTGCTCGGCGAGCAGGATCGACATGCCGAAGCGGCCGGGAAGATCGGCGACGGCCTGCTCCAACTCGTCGACGATCACCGGGGCGAGTCCTTCGGTCGGCTCGTCGAGCAGCAGAAGCCGCGGGCGGGCCATGATGGCACGGGCGATCGCCACCGCCTGCTGTTCTCCGCCCGAGAGCGCCGAACCCCGACGATCGATCAGGCGCTTCATGATGGGCAGGATCTCCAGCACCTCATCGAACGAGACGGGCGCGCGATCCTTCGACCGGCCCGCGCGCTGGGCCAGCCGGAGGTTCTCGCGGACCGTGAGCGTGGGGAAGATGCGCCGGTCATCCGGCACCCAGCCGACACCGCGTCTCGCGATCGCATCGGCCGGGCCCTTGGCAGGTGAGCCGAACACGTCGATCCGGCCAGTGCGGCGCACCATCAGGTTCATCACCGCGCGCAGCGTCGTGGTCTTGCCTGCGCCGTTGCGGCCCAGCAGGGCGATGGTCTCGCCCTGCGCGAGGTCGAGGTCGATGCCGAACAGGGCCTGGGCCGGTCCGTAGGACGCGTCGACCCGCTGCAGTGTGAGGACGGAGTCGTTCACGCGTTCTCCCCCAGGTAGAGCTCGCGCGCCTGCGGGCTGGTGCGGACGGTCTCGGGGTCGGCATCGAGGACAGTACGCCCCTCGGCCATCAGCATCACGCGCGTGGCCACGGCCAGCAGCACCTGCATGTCGTGACCCGTCATCACGACGGCCAGCTGGTCGTCGTGGCGCTTGATCTCGTGAAGCAGTTCCACCGTGATGTCGCAGTCCTCGTTCGACATGCCGGCGGTGGGCTCGTCCAGCAGCAGCATGACCGGCTCCTGGGCGACGGCCATCGCCAACTCGAGCCGCTTGCGGTCGCCCTGCGAGAGGTCAGCCGCCCGCCGATCGCGGAGGGCTGAGAGGCGCAGTCGGTCGAGGGCGTCGTCGAGCTGGACACGATTTCGGCGCACCGTGCGGTCGAAGGAGTCGAACATGCTGCGGTACCAGCCGTTCTTGGCCGCGATCGCGAGCGAGACGTTCTCCTCGACCGTTCGGCTGCCGAACAGGCGAGCCACCTGGAACGTACGGCTCATCCCGGCTCTGGCGAGACGGTTCGCGCGCCACCGCGTGACATCGACGCCTTGGAACCGGACGCGACCCGACGTGACCTGGTGCTCACCAGCCACCACCCCGAACAGCGTGGACTTACCCGCGCCGTTCGGGCCTATGACGGCCAGGGTCTCGCCGGGTTCCACCGCGAACGACACATCGGTGACCGCCGGCACGCCGTCGTATGACTTGCCGGCCGAATCCACCTCCAGCAGGCTCATCGCGTTCTCCTCTCGTCCGACTCGGGGCGCCGGGCCCCAAGGCGATCCAGCCATCCCCGCACTTGCGCAGGGAGCCCTGCGATCCCGCCACGGAAGACCATGACGACGGCGAGCAGGATCAGACCGATGAACAGCGAGGAGTAGCTCATCCCGCGGAACAGCTGCGTGTCGAGCACGAGAAGCACGGCAGCTCCGATCGCCGGCCCCCAGAAGCTCGCGCTCCCCCCGATCAGACACATGATCAGCACCTCGCCGGAGAGCATCCAGTGCAGGCTCTCACTCGTGACGATGCCCTGCTGCTGCGCGAGGAGGGCACCGGCAATGGCCGAGAAGAAGCCCGCGATCACGAACACCTTCACGCGCGTCGCCTTCAGCGGAACACCCAGGGCATCGGCGCGGAGCGGGTCGTCGTGGATGGCGATGACGCTTCTTCCGAACGAGGAGCGGTACACCACCTTCACCGCGATCAGGCAGACGGCGACGATCACGATCACATAGATCCAGAAGTCCTCGGGCCTTGCCAGGCGCAACCCGAAGAGCTGGCCCGAGGGGACGCCGGGGATTCCGTCATCCCCTCCGAGCTCGCGGATGCTGAACAGCAGCTGGTACAGGATCTGCCCGAAGACAAGGGTGAGCATCGTCAGCGCGATCCCGTGGATGCGAATGGTGACGAAGGCGAACACCGCGGCCAGGAGCGCGCCGACGATCCCGGCCAGCAGCACGAGCAGCAGCGGCGACATCTCGACGTCTCTCATGAGCGCAACGAAGTATGCACCCGCTCCGAAGTATGCGGCGGCGCCGAAGGTCATGACGCCGAGCCAGCCGATGAGCATGTTGGTCGCGACGGCGAAGAGGGCGTAGATGGCGATGGTCCCGGCGAGGAACTGGATGTTGCCCTGGGCGAACGAGACGGCCACTCCCACGATCAGGGCGATGATCGGAACGTCGAGACCGCCGAGCAGGCGGCGCGTGCGCTGCGCGGGCGAGGCCGACGCACGCTGCTTGATGAGCGTGGTGGGGTTCGTATCCACCATGTCAAGCCCCCTGCAGCTTGGTCTTGCCGAGCAGCCCTTGAGGTCTCAGCAGCAGCACGATCGCGATCGCGATGTACATGCCGAACGACTCCCAGCCCTGCGCGTAGGTGATCAGGAAGCTGTTGATCAGCCCCAACCCGATGCCGGCGACCAGCGCGCCCCAGATCGACCCGAGCCCCCCGACGATGACGACGATGAACGACTGGATGATGTACACGGCGTCCAGTCCCGGGGCCACGGTCAGCTGCGGGGCCGCCAGTGCCCCCGCCAAGCCAGCCAGAGCGGTGCCGAGCGCGAAGACGCCGGCACCCACCCAGCGGGTGCGCACGCCGAGCGCGCTGGCGGTCTGGCGGTCGAAGGCGACCGCACGGATCCGTACGCCCAGCATCGTACGATCCAGCATCCACCACAGCGCGACGGCGACGACGAGCCCGATCAGGATGAGGAAGAGCGCGTAGGAGGGCAGCACGACCGAGCCCAGCCGCAGCGGGCTGGTCAGCTCTGCCGGCGGCCTGGTCTGATAGATTCCCGGCCCGAAGACGATGATGATGATGCCGTCGAGGATGAGCATGAGCGCGTATGAGGCGAGCAGATTGATCACGTGACCCTGGTTGTACAGCCTCGTGAAAATGGTGCGTTCGCTGGCCAGGCCCAGCACTCCGACGACCAGCGCGCCGGCGAGCGCGGCGATCACGAACGCACCGAGCCCGACTGTCTGCCCGCCCAGAAGCGAGGCGACGACGTAAGCGCCGACGGCGAACAGTGCCCCGTGCGCGAAGTTCAGCACGCCCATCACGCCATAGATGAGCGTCAGTCCGCTGGCGACGAGGAACAACGGCACACCGAGTGCCAGGCCGTTCACGATGGCGGTGAGGAACTGGGTCACGTCACTGTCTTCCGTCTGTGGAGTGGTGCCCGGTGCCCCGCCCTTCGGCGGGGCACCGGGCCGATTGCTGTCGAACGTCCTCGGACTACTTCGACTACTTCAGAGTGTCCGCATAGGGGATGACGTACGACTCCAGCACCTCGACGCCGGTCTCCTCGTCGGCGTTGCCGACGGTATGCGTCACGACGATGTTGGCCGAGCCCTGGTGGCTGTCCGGATCGATCGTGTACTCGCCTTGAGGAGTGTCGAAGCTGATGCCCTTGAGGGCGTCGAGCACGGCGTCCGGCGAGACGTCTCCGGCCGACTCGATCGCCGCGGCATAGGCCTTCACCGCGAGGTATCCCTGGTAGCCCCAGGTGTCGGGCACGGTGCCGGCGAGCGCCGTGTACGCGTCGACGAACGCCTGGTTGGCATCGGAGTCGTAGGCCAGGTAGTTGTAGTCGTACCCGTTGTAGACCTCCGGCGCCGCACCGCCCAACGACGTGGCGATCGGCCAGTAGCTGCCGGAGTTGACGACCACGTCGTAGTTGTCGAACAGGCCGTACTGCTCCCCCTGGTTGATGAACGACGACGTGCCCGAGCCGTAGGTTCCGAGATACAGACCGCGCTTCTCCCCGTTCTCCGAGACGCCGGCCAGCGCGGAGATCTGCGAGGTGTAGTTCTGCTCGTCCAGGGGCACGAAGTACTGCACGTCGGCGCTCAGCTGCATCCCGAGCTCGGCCAGCTCGGTGGAGAACTGCTCCCACTGCAGGTGTCCGGAGACGTAGTCGAACGCGAAGACGTCATAGGTGGTGACCTCCGGCGCGGCATCGTGCATCGTGCGAGCCAGCGCGAGCATGTCCTGTTCACTGGTGGCTCCGACGCGGAAGAACCGCTCGTACGGCGCCGGCTCGCCATCATGGCCGGTGAGGTCGTCGTTGGTACACGTCGTCGTGATGAACACCGATCCGAGCTCGTCCACGAGCGGAGCCAGCGCCAGGCAGTTGGCGCTGGAGAGCTCACCGAAGATCAGCTCGTTGCCGTCCGCGGAGAAATCGCGAATCGCCTGAACCGACGCCTGGGCGCCGTCGGCGGTGTCGGCCTTCTCGATCTCCAACGGCCGGTCCAGCACCCCTCCGGCTTCATTGATCTCATCGATCGCGACCTGAGCTCCGTAGCCGATCTGGGCACCGGTGTCGGCGAACGCGCCGGACAGGGGAGCCACCATGGCGAGCGTGATCGGGTCGGCGTCGCCGCCGCCGTCCGAGCCGGTGCTTTCCCCTGCGCAACCGCTCAAGGCGAGGAGAGCGACCGTTGCTCCTGCTAAAGCCCACTTCTTCGTAAGCACGGGCATTCCCTTCTCAGTTCGGCACTCGGGCAGAGTACGCCGTGTCCGACACGTTAGCACGTTGATTATCAAATATCAGAAATAATTCCGTTTCGTTATCCGATGATCCCTTCTCTGCGCAGGCGGGCGATCCGCTCCTCGTCGTAACCGATCTCGTCGAGCACTTCATCCGTGTGCTGACCGACCTCGGGAACGCCACGCCGGGCAACCAGCGGCGCATCGCGGAGGGAGAAGGCGCTGCCCACCACGCGCTCCGTGCCCGCGCCGACCGGGACGTCGAAGAACATGCCGAGCGCATCCAGCTGTGGATCGTCCGCGACAGTGGGCAGATCGTTGATCGGGCCGCACGACACCGAGGCCGCACCGAGACGGCGCAGTGCTTCTTCGGTGCGGAGCCGACGCGTGGCCTCCGTCACGGCCTCGACGAGCTCGCTCGTGTGCTCGTAACGATGCGCCAGCGAGTCGAAGCGCGGATCGTGGGCGAGCTCGGCGATGCCCAGGGCCTCGCAGCAGCGCACCCACATCGGCTCGTTCGCATTGGAGATGACGATCCAGCCGTCTGCCGTGGGGAAGGCCTGGTTCGGGATGCCCAGTCGATTCGCCGTGCCGAGCGGCTGCGGGACGATCCCCTTGAGCCAGTAGTCGACGAAGAAGTAGTTCATCATGCTGACCATGCCCTCGAGCATCGAGGTCGTGATCTCCTGACCCAGCCCGGTGCGCTCACGCTGGAAGAGGGCGGCGAGAATCCCCAGCGCCGCGTTCGTCCCGGCAGTGAGATCTGCGACGGCCGTGCCCACCCGCACGGGTCCGCCGCCCGGCTCTCCGGTGAAGCTGAGCAGCCCGCTGTAGGCCTGTATGACGAGGTCGTTGGCCGCACGCTTCGCCAAGGGCCCCTCGGATCCGAAGCCCGAGATGGAGCAGTAGACGATCCTCGGATTCAGCTCGTGGACCGTGTCGTAGTCGAGCCCCCACCGCGCCATCTGACCCGTCTTGAAGTTCTGCACCAGCACATCGCACTCCGCCACGAGGCGACGAACGATCTCCCGCCCGTCGTCGGAGGCGACGTCCACGGCGATGCTGCGCTTGTTGCGGTTCAGCGCGACGAAGGAGCCGCCCATCCCCTCATCGTCGACGCCCTGGCCATAGCGGCGAGCCGGGTCCCCGCCGTCGACGCGTTCGACCTTGATGACGTCGGCACCCAGGTCCCCGAGGATCTGCGTGGTCTGCGGCCCCGAGAAGATGTGCGTGAAGTCGAGCACCTTGATGCCCGTCAGCACCCCCGGAGCGTTGGAATCCAGATCTGTTCTCACCGTGCCATCCTCTCGTGTATCAAATATCATAACGCTATAGTGCTCTGTGGGGTGCTCGCCCGCATCCCCACCCGATGTCGACGATGCCGGAGGACTGGATGAACATCCCGAACACGATGAAGGCCGCCGTCCTTGCGGGCACGGACCCGAGCCTGTCTCTCATGGAGATCCCAACGCCGTCTCCAGGCCCCGGAGAAGTGCTGGTGCGAGTGATCGCCTGCGGTGTGTGCCACACCGACCTGCACGTCATCCGATCCGAGGTGGGCTTTCCCCGCCCGGCCGTCCTCGGCCACGAGGTCAGCGGGACCATCGTCGCCCTCGGCGACGGTGTTCACGAGCAGGGACTGCGCACGGGTGAGGACGTCATCAGCGGCTTCATCATGCCCTGCACCGAATGCGACGCCTGCCTACGCGGTCGTGACGACCTCTGCGTACGGTTCTTCCAGCAGAACCGGCTGCAGGGCACGCTCTACGACGGCAAGAGTCGACTGACCATGCCCGACGGCTCCTTCCTCGCGATGTACTCGATGGGCGGTCTCGCCGAGTACGCCGTGATCCCCGCCTCCGCCGTCACACCGATCCCCGACGGGCTCGACGCCGCCGACGCCTGCATCCTCGGCTGCGCCGGTCTCACCTCCTACGGGGCCGCCTTCCGCCAGGGCCGGATCGAACCCGGGATGACGGTCGCGATCGTGGGCGTGGGCGGAATCGGTTCCAGTCTCATCCCGATGGCGGCAGCCGCGGGCGCCACGCGCATCATCGCCGTCGACATCGTCGAGGAGAAGCTCGCCAACGCTCGCGGTCTCGGGGCGACCGACACCGTCGATGCCCGCGACACCGACCCGGTCGAGGCCGTGCGCTCGATGACCACCGCAGGCGTCGACGTCGCCTTCGAGGCGCTGGGAAACCCCGCCACCTTCGCGCAGGCCGTCGGCATGCTCGCCGACGGCGGACGGATGGTGGCCATCGGCATCGCTCCCGCGGGCTCCGCGGCCGAGGTCGAGATCACCCCGGTCGTGCGCCGTGGCCTGGAGATCGTCGGATCCTACGGCGGACGCACGCGGACCGACCTCCCCGAGGTCGCACGGCTGGCCGCATCCGGCACCTTCGACGTCACCTCGCTCATCACCCGCCGTTACGCGCTCGATGATGCGCCCGCCGCATACGACGACCTGGCGGCGGGTCGCATCACGGGACGCGCAATCGTCTCGATGGCGCGATGAGCGGCGAAGCGCGCATCGCGGGACTGGAGATCGCGGATCGGCTCGAGATCCTCGAGCTCTACGCCCACTACTGCCACTGCATCGATTCCGGGGACGGCGCCGCATGGGCAGGCTGCTTCACCCCCGACGGGTATCTGTCGCTGCCGTACCGGGACCAACTCACTCGCGGCGTCGAGCAACTGCAGGCAGTGGGCGACGCGTTCCCCGTGCGCACCGACGGCGTCGGACGGCACGTGACGGTCGATGTCAGTGTCCGCGCCGACGGAGACGACGTTGTCGGACGCGCGTACCTGCTGCTGATTCACGGGGGTTGGGATGAATCTTCTCCGGTCATAGAGCTCACCGGCCGTTACGAGGATCGTCTGGTCAAGCGAGAAGAAGGCTGGCGGTTCGCCTCCCGCGTGCTTACCGCGGACACCTCATGCTAACCACCTGCTCCGCAGCTCGTGTTGCCCTCCTGATGCCGTATCGGTCAGCACCAGGGCGAGCTTGCCGCGGACGTGCCCGCTGTCGAGCCGATGATAAGCGTCGCGCACCTCATCAAGGGGGTACGTCCCGTCGATGTGCACGCGCAGGGCGCCGGCCGCCACCGCCTGCGCGACGTGGCGGACCTCGCTTGTCGGCGTCGTGGCGCGGCCGACCGAGAGCGCTCCGACCTGTTCGGCAGCCTGCCGATCGGCGATGGAGTTGATCCTTGATGGCGGCACGCCCAGCGCCAGGGCGAGTACGATCGAGGCGCGACCCTGACCGTCGAAGACCGCCGTGATGCCTCCGGGGGCCACAGAGCGGATGCGGTCCTCGACGCCCGGCCCGTACTCGACGGCGGCGACTCCCAGCGAGCGCAGGAACTCATGATTGTGCGCCGATGCCGTACCCACCACCGCGGCCCCCGTCTGCCGGGCGAGCTGGCACGCGATGACGCCGCAGCCGCCCGCGGCCGCGGTCACGAGCACGGTGTCCGCGTCACCGAGGCGCAATGCGCGGATGCCTGCCAGCGCGGTGCGCCCGGCGATGTCAAGCACCGCGGCGCGCACATCGTCGAGTGACTCCGGGGTGGGGTTCAGCGTCGACACGTCGTCGATGATCAGATGGTCGACCTGGGCGCGGCAGCGTGCTCCGCCGTACACCCGATCGCCCACGGACCACTCGGTCACCGCCGAGCCGACCTCGTCGATGACGCCCGCGAAGTCGTTCCCGTTGATGAACGGTGGAGCGACGCCGAAGCGCTGCGCCGTCGCTCCTCCCTCGGCGATCCGGAGGTCGACGGGGTTCAGCCCTGCCGCGGTGACACGAACCCGCACCTGAGACGGTCCGGCGTGCGGCTCTTCGCCGTCGGTGAGCTCCAGCGCGTCCGGACCGCCGAACCGCGCGACCACGATGCTGCGGCTCATGAGGTCAGGGCCTCTTCTTGTCGATGAACTCGCGCTGCGAGCGACGCGTGTACTCCGACGTCGCGAGCTCCCTCGTGATCGTCTGCTCGAAGATGTACCCCTCGCGGAAAGGCATGTGCTCTGCGGCGTTGAACGCCGCCTTCGCCGCCTTCACGACCCCGGAGTCCTTCGCCGCGATCTCGCGCGCGATCTCCAGCGCCGCCTCCAGCACTTCGTCGTCGGGGACGACATCGACGACCATGCCGTAGTGATACAGCATGCGCGCATCGATCTTGCGCCCGGTCAAGAACAGGAGGCGGGCCACAGCCCGAGGAAAATGCTGCTCCAGGAACTTCGCCCCGCCCATGAGCCCGCGATCGAGCTCGGGCATCTGCACGTACGCGCTCTCTCCTGCCACCAGGATGTCGCAGTTGGCGGCCAGTGCGTAGCCGGCGCCGATCATGGCTCCCTTGACGGCAGCGACGACCGGCTTGGCGCAATCGGTCACCGAGTAGAAGAAGTCTCGGGTGATCCGGTTGTGCTTGAGGTAATCGCCGTCATCCGTCGAGATGGTGACGCGTTCCTTGATGTCCGCGCCCGCGGAGAACACGTGCCCGGCGGATGCGAGGACCACGACACTGATGTCGGCGCGATCCGAGATGACGTCCATGAGCCAGATGAGCTCCTCGCGTGAACGCCGATTCTGCGCGTTGACCGGCGGTCGGTCGAAGGTCACGACCGCGATGCCGTCCGTCAGCACCTCGAACTTCCAGCACTCCAGCTCCATGTCAGGCTCCCTTCATCGCGTTGCGCCAAGCGACGAACGCGTCCATTCCGATCGAGACGTCCGTGGCCGGCCGAAAGCCCAGCACCTCTCCGGCGCGCTCCGAACTGTAGTATCGCGCGCTCGAGAATCGACCATCGGGCCGATGCGCGCCGGTCCACTCGATGTCCTGGGGGTACCCCGCAGCGGCCAGGACGGCCCGGCACGCATCCTCGAGCCGCGTGGCGACGCCGGTGGACACGTTGATGGGACCGTTCGGCACATCGCGCGTCACGGCGCGCACGAAGCATTCCGCCGCATCGGCGACGTGGATCCAGTCGAGTCCGCCGTTGGGATCGCCATCGACACGCGGCGTGCGCCCGGCCTCGACGTCGTCGAGAACGGAGAGCAGCCATCGCGTCGTCAGGCCCATCCGGAGCCGCGAGCCGAACATCGCCGAACAGCGCAGCGCGACCCACGACAGACCCTCGAGACGGCCGAAGGCCTCGGCATGAAGTTCGTTGACGTGCTTGCTCAGCGCGTAGAAGCCCAGATCGTACGACGGATCGTCCTCCACGAACGCGGGCGCGGGCGTGCCGTCGACCGCGTCGCGGTTGGGGCCGTACACCGATCCCGACGAGGCGAAGACGACCTTCGTGCCCGTCCTCGCCGCCGCCTCGAACAGGGCATGCGTCGCGGCAATGTTCACCTCCATGATGGGGCCGGGCGGATCGCCCTGCGCTTTGGAGAGCACGGCCGCGACGTGCACGACGACGTCGGCCCTCGCCACGAGGTCACCGATGAGGTCTTTGTCGCGGATGTCGCCCGGGGCGTAGGTGACCGCGCTCGCCGGCGCCTCCCACGCATAGCCCTTCTCCGGCGGCGCGAGGTCGGTGGCGATCACCTCCACCCCGCTGCCCACGAGGCCGTCCACGATGTGCGATCCCAGCATGCCGGTGGCTCCGGTGACCAAGGCGTTGCGAATCGTCATTACCCATCCTTCCGAGTTCGAACGTCCCGGCTCGTCCGGGAGCGGATGAGCACGGTGATGACGCCGTGCTGCACGACGACGTCCTCCTGATTGATCAACTCGAGCCGACGCCGCACCACGCCGTTCTCACCCTTGCTGGTCAGGCGGAGCGCCTCGATCGTCATCCGGAGCCGGAGCGTGTCTCCGATGCGGATCGGCACCCTGAACTGCCAATCGTCGATGCTGAGCATCGCCGCCATCGTGGTTGCGAACAGGCCGAGTGCGTCGAGGAATCCGGTCGCCATCGCGATGCCGAGCACGCCATGGGCGATGCGCTCGCCGAAGGGGCCCTCCTTGGTCGATTCGGCATCGAGGTGGATCGGATTGAAGTCACCGCTCAACCCCGCGAACCCGACGACGTCGGCCTCGGTCACCGTCCGCGCCCGGCTGATCCAGGACTGGTCGACTTCGAGATCCTCGAAGAACAGACTGTTCATTGGTGCTCATTCCCCCTCGTGTCCCCCTGCACCGCTTCCCATCGCGCGGGCACCCCGGCGATCCTCCGCACCGCGCCGGCATCGTGCGCTTCCTTGAGATACGCCAGCGCCTCCCCCGTCGCGGCGAGTTTCGCGTTCGCGTCGAGCTGCCCCCAGGGCGAGCGCCGCTTCACCCGTTGTGCCACCGCCCATGCGGTACGGGTCTCGGCGAGCGCCACGACTTCTGCGAGTTTGCGCCGGCACACATCCTCCAAGTACCGGAATCTCGCGTCGAGATCGAGGATGGGCCCGCCGTGCCCCGGATACACCCGCACCGGCGACAGCGTCTCCAGCAGACGGCACGACTCCCAGTACGTGGCGATCGGACGATCGACGTTGTAGGGCCGACTCACCGCATTCGATCGACGCCGGTCGAAGACGTGATCCCCGCTGAAGACGAATCCCGTCGACACGTCCAGGTAACTCGTGCTGCCAGGTGTGTGACCCGGGGTGTGCACGACCCTGATCTCGCGTCCTCCGTGCACCAGCGTCTCGCCGCCGAGCACCGGGCGACCCACGTCGACAGCGATCGCATAGCCGCTGAGCTCCCGGAACTGATCGTGGTACGAGCGACGCGCGGCATCGTCCGCGCCCGTCACGTCGGCCCATTCGTCGATCGCCTCGGCGAACGCCGCACTCCCCCCGAACCGGCGCTCGTAGCACGCGGCATCCGCCGCATGCATGACGACCTCGGCCCCGTGATGCACGGAGAACGACCCCGCGGCTCCCGAATGGTCCTCGTGGTAGTGCGTCAGCAGCACGAGCCGCACATCGGCGACCGCGTGCCCGGTGTGCGCGATCCCGGCCTCGAGATGCGCCACGGCTTCGGGCGTCCCCCACGGCGTGTCGATGAGGACGAGGCCGTCCTCGGTCTCAAGCACGTAGACGTTGACCTCGCCGAAGCTGTGGCCCGGCATCGGCACGGGAATGCACCAGGTGCCGTGGGCGATCTGCTCGGCCGCGGCCGAGGGTTCGACCTTCGTCGAGGGCACCGGAGGGCTCATCGTCGGACCCGGTACTTCTGCCGGCCCGCCAGCAGCAGGATCAACACCGCCGTGCTCGTGATCACCGTCACCACGAGCGCGAAGGCCGCCATCGGGCCGACCGTGCCGTTCTCCCAGATGTCCACGAGGACGAAGCCGATCACCGGAGTGCGCGCTCCGGCGAGCATGACCGACGCCGAGATCTCACTCGCGAACAGGACGAACATCAACGCCCATGCGCTGAGCAGGCCGGGGATCGCGAGCGGCAGGATCACGCGCGTGTTCGTGCGCATCTCCCCGGCGTGCGACATGTACGACGCCTCGGTCAGCTCGTTGCCGATCTGCGAGAGCGCGTTCGAGGTGGTCGTCGTCGCCTGTGGCATGAAGGCGACGAGGTAGCACAGCAACAGGATGATCAGCGTTCCGTTCCAGTTGAACGGCGGGCCGCTGAAAGCCACGATGAAGCCCAGCCCGATC
The DNA here is from genome assembly GCF_013409745.1 of Microbacterium pseudoresistens. NCBI lineage: Bacteria > Bacillati > Actinomycetota > Actinomycetes > Micrococcales > Microbacteriaceae > Microbacterium > Microbacterium pseudoresistens. The sequence goes on along the minus strand of NZ_JACCBH010000001.1, from coordinate 1,340,483 downwards.
ACGATGTGGCTGAGGGCGGCCGGCAGTCGCATCACGCCGTCCACGAGCCTCGCGAGGCGTCGGCCGATGAGGAAGCCGTACGACGTGCGACGCTTGGCGATCGCGATGAGGACGCAGATCGCGACGGCGATCGCTCCGCCGACCACGCCGAGGGTCACGCTCGTCTGCAGCGCCGTGGTCGAGTTCCCGCGGCCGAAGACAGAGGCGAAGTGCCGCAGTGTGAAGTGGGCGGGATCGATCACCGGCGTCCAGAACGGCTGTAGCGAGACGATGAGGAGAGCGATGATCGGGACGACCGTCGTGAACCCGAGATAGACGAGCATCAGAGCGCGCAACGGATGCCGCCACTTGCCGAGGCCGACCTTGCCCTGCCCGCTGCGTCCGCTGATCATGGCGAAACGGCCTCGGCTGGTCACCACCTGCTGCAACGCCCATGCCGACAGCACGAACCCGAGCAGAACCGTTGTCAGCACGGTCGCCGATTGCAGATCGGCCGGGTAGGTGAACTGCATCAGCTTGACGACCTCTACCGACAGGATGTTGATCCCGGCGTTGGTGCCGATGACGACGGGAGCGGAGTAGATCGCGAATCCGACCACGACGAGAAGGAAGAAGGCCGAGACGATCGACTGCGAGACCGCGGGCAGCGACACCCGGAAGAGCGTCTTGACCAGCCCTGCTCCGCTGACCCGTGACGCCTCCTCCAGCGCCGGGTCGAGGTTGCGGAGCGCACCGGAGATCGTGATGTACGCGTACGGGATCATCTCGAGCACGTACACGAAAACCAGCCCGGGCACGGTGAGCACGTTGACCTGGGGGTTGCCGGGAAGCAGATGGAGCAGGCCGTTGAGGAAGCCGACGTCCGGAGCCGCGAGGAAGTACCACCCCGCGGCCGTCGCGATCGGCGGAACGAGCAGCGGCATGAGCGGCATGAACCCGCCGAGCCATCCGAGCCCGGCGTCGGTGCGCTCGTTGAGCCACGCCAGGACGGCCCCGATCACGAGCGCGATCACAGCGGAGCTGCCGACCACGAGGAGCGTGTCGCGCATGACGTCCCAGAACCATTCGGACTGCGTGACCCTCGCGAAGGCACTGAGATCGAGCACGCCTTCGGGGGCGAGAGCCTTGATCACCATGCGGCTGATCGGATAGATCAGCAGCGCCAGCAGAACGACGACGACGGTCAGGACGCCCACACGGACAAGCGTCGCCTGCAGCGCATGCCGGTCCTTCGGAGCGGAGTCGGCGGAGGTCTCGGTCGCCGACCCCGGAGCCGTCAGCGTGCTCATGCTGCGCCTCCCGCGCGTTCCTCGTACGGAAGGATGCTGAGGTCGTCGCGGGCGATCCGGACCGACGCCTCCGCGCCTTCCGGCGCGGAGGCGTCTCGATCGATGATCGCCTGGATCCGGACATCTCCGGCCTCGAGCACGACGGTCTGCTGCGCCCCGACGAAGTTGGTGCGCAGAATCGTCGCCGCCCTCACGTTCTCCGCGTCGGAGAGCGTCGTGGACAGCTCCACGTCCTCGGGGCGGAACATGACGCTGACCCTGTCGTCGACGTTCACCGGCACGCCGTGGTCGGCGACCACGAGGCGGCCCAGCGGTGTGTCCACCGAGACGGTCCCGCCCGAAACCGCCGCGACCGAACCCTCGTAGAGGTTGGCCGCACCGACGAACTCCGCGACATAGCGTGTTGCCGGACGCGAGTACACCTCGCGCGGCGCCGCCAACTGTTCGATGTGACCGGAGTTCAGCACTGCGATCCGGTCGGCCAGCTCCATCGCCTCGGCCTGGTCGTGAGTGACGTAGATCGCGGTGAAGCCGAACTCGCGCTGCATCTCGATGAGTTGCGCCCGCAGCTCTTCACGCACCTTGGCGTCGACGTTCGACAGCGGCTCGTCGAACAGCAGAACCTTGGCGTCGGTCACGAGCGCACGGGCGAGCGCCACCCGCTGCTGCTGCCCTCCCGAGAGCTGGCCCGGGTACTGGCTGCCGAGGCCGGACAGGCCGACCTGGGTGAGAGCACGCTCCACCCCGGCACGTACCTCGGCGCGACCGACTCGACTGCGCGACGTGATCGGATACGCGATGTTCTGGAACACGGTCATGTGCGGCCAGAGCGCATAGGACTGGAAGATCATGCTGATCGGGCGCCGGTTCGGCGGCACGAAGAGTTTGCGCGAGGCGTTGAAGACTTCCTTGCCGGTGATCCGGATCACGCCCTGATCCGGGCGCTCGAGCCCCGCAATACTGCGAAGAAGGGTGGTCTTCCCGCATCCGCTCGGTCCGAGCAGGACCACGAACTCCCCCGGTGCGATTGAGAGGGTGACATCGTCGATCGGGATGACGTCACCGGCCCCGGAGCGGCGTTTGAACCGCTTCGACAGACCGACGATCTCCACTTGCGCGTCGCCGGGTGTGGCGTTTGTCATGCTTGCTCCTCGAGGATTCTCGGCTCGCCGCCGGCGGGCCCGCGTGTGCAGCGGGCCCGCCGGAACGGCATCAGCGACCCAGCAGTGCGACGATCTCCGCCTGCTCTTCCTGGGGGATGTCCCACACGGGTGCGACGAAGTTGCTCGCGAGGGAATCGCAGTTGGTTCCCGGCACCACGGAGGAGAACGCCCCCCCATCGCAGTACGCGTTGAACGCAGCGGGGGTCAGCAGCCAGTTGGCGAACAGCTTCGCCGCATTCGGGTGTGGAGCATCGGCCGTGATCGCGACACTGGTCGTGATGCCCTGAGTGGGGTCGAGGTTGCGCTCGTAGTCGATCGGCGCGCCCTCGGCCATCAGCCCGGTGGCATGCGACGGGTAGGTTGGGATCACTATGTCCTTCGAGCCCGTCGCGACCTGCTGTGCGCCGGTGGCACCGGTGTCGACCCAGATCGGGTCCATCTCGCCGAGTGCACGGATGAAGTCGTCGCCGAACGCATCGCGAGCGATCGCATACCACGACATGTAGCTCGGCGATGCCTCGGGGTCGACCAGGATGATCTTGCCCTTGTACGCCGGGTCGAGGGCCTCTTCCCAGGTCTTCGGCGGGTCGGAGACGTTGTTTGTGTTGTAGATCACGACGATCTCTTCGACGATCGTCTGAATCGTGTACTCCGTGCGGAAATCGGCCGGCCAGTCCAGCTCCACGGCGGTGGGCAGGACCTCGTCGGTCATCGGGATGAACCACTCTGGGTGGTCGGAGATGAACGAAGGCTGGATCGTGGGCATGAACACGTCGGCGACGACGGAACCGGCCTCGGCTTCGGTCTCGAAACGATTGAAAAGGGCGGTCCCCGCACCTCGGAAATAGTCGACCTGGATCTCCGGATACTCCTCGTTGAATGCCGCGATGGCATCCTGGATCGTGCTCTCGGCGGCGCTTGCGTACACCGTGAGCGAACCTTCCTCCTTCGCCGCTTCCACCAGCGCATCGATGCCGTCCGCGCCGCCCGACGTCTCCGGATCGGGGTTCGTCTCTGTCTCTCCGCCCCCGGCGCAGCCCGTGACGAGGGCTCCGGCGAGCACGACGCTGCCGATCAGACCTGCTGCTCTTGTGAGCTTCATCTTTCCTCCTTGAAAGAGTGCTGTGTTGTCTCGATGTTCAGTTGTGTCTGCAGATGTCGCGCGATCTCATACGCAGGCGGCTTCTCGCGCGCGTCCGGATGCGTGGCGACCGCGCTCGGTCATGCAGAGCTCGGTGTGTAGTTGAGGATGGCCGTGTCGTTGTAGCTCATCACCAGCTCGCCGCTGTCCGACTCCCGCACCTCGATGTCCATCTCGAGATACGTGCGCCCCTTCTTCTCGTACTTGCGCGCAATGACGCCGGAGGCGACGAGGGTCGCACCGACGGGGATCGGCTTGTGGTGCGTGGAATGGAACTGGTAATGGATGCGGGCGTTCGGGCCCGGACCGTCCGGACAGTTCTCCTTGATCAGACGGATCTTGTCGATGTGCGTCATCGGCGGCGGCACGAGCTGCGCCCCGAAGGGCTCGATCGCACGGTGGAACTCCTCCGCATGCTCGTCGATGCCGTGGCAGTACTCGCGGACGATGAACGGGGTCATCTCGTACGTGACGGATCTCAGTTCGTCCCCGACTTCAAGGTCACTGACATAGCGGCCGATCGACATCTCAGGCCTTCCTTTCCTGAACGGGAACCCGGGCATCGCCCACGGTCACCTTCTGTCCGGTCTCGTCCTCGACCCAGACGTCGAGGGCGACGGCGCCGGCCTCCGCGTCGGTCACGACCGCGCGTGCGCGAAGGATCGCGTCTTCCACCACCGGCCGGATGAACTTGGTGCGCAGTTCGCCGCCGGCGAGGTACGCGACCCCGAACGTGCGGTAGAGCAGGCTGGAGATGTAGTTCGTCGAGATCATTCCGTCGGCGACGATGCCCGGCAGTCCGTTCTGCCGGGCGTACTCGTCATCGGTGTGGATCGTCGGCTCGGCGACGATGAACTCGCCGCTCTGGGATGCAGCGGTCTCCAGGGCATCGCAGTACCAGCGCATCCGTTCGCGAGTCATGATCAGCGGGAACGAGGAGAACTCGTCCCCCACCTCGACGTGCTCAGCCATGAAGACCCCTTCGTCCTGAGTAGAATTTGATTTCTGATATTTGATCGCAAATGGCGCGGGAAGTCAACGGGTACCACAAGAGCCGCAGCGGTCAGCCCACCTGGAGGGTCCATCCTCCATCGACGACGATGTGCTGTCCGGTCACGAACGACGACTGATCCGACGCGAAGAAGAGCACCGCATCGGCGACGTCCCACGCCGTTCCGATCTTCCGCCCGAGCGGAATCTTTCTGCTCCGCTCCTCGATGAGCTCCTCCCGCGGGCGTCCGCTCAGCCGCACGCGGGTGTCGATCGCCATCGGCGTGTCGATCAGGCCCGGGATGACGACGTTGCTGCGGATTCCCTCCCCGGCATGGAACCAGGCGATGTTCTCCGACATCGCGATCACCCCCGCCTTCGACGTCTTGTAGGCGATCTGCTCGTAGTGCGTCATCGGAGCCGTCGATCCGACGCTGATGATAGACCCGCCCCCCGACCGTGCCATGAGCGGGATCGCGTGCTTGCAGGTGAGCACCATCCCGCGGAGGTTGATGTTCGTCACGCGATCGAAGACCTCCGGAGTGATCGACGCCAGCGCAGAATCGCCCGCGCCCACGCTCACCCCGACATTGTTGTGCAGCACGTCGAGGCGCCCCTCCGTCTCCTCGACATCGCCCAGCGCCGCCGCGATCGAATCCTCGTCCGAGACGTCGATGGTGACCGTCGACGCGGTTCCGCCCTCGGTCCGGATCGCCTCCGCGGTCTCTTCCGCCGCAGTCGGATTACGGTCCCCGACGATCACCCGAGCGCCGGCGCGGGCAAGCGTGACGGCCGCTGCACGACCCATGCCGACCGCCCCTCCGGGCTCCTGACCCCCGCCGACGACCAGCGCGACGCGTCCCGCAAGCGACTGACTCTGCATGCTTCTCCTCTTTCTCTTTGGGATGTTGTGTCCCGACGACGTGTTCGACACTCGTTCACACCGCGTACTGCGACGGCGAGCGTGGAATGGTCAACGCCGAGACGATCGCGGCTGCGCACACGACCCCGACGAAGACCACGAGCGCGGTGAAGGTCTGCCCCGTCGGCGAGCGGCCACCGGCGGCGAGGATCGCATAGCCCACCTGGGTTCCGATCGCTCCCCCGACCGTGCGCAGCGTGTTGTAGATGCCCGCCGCGACCCCCGCCTGTTGCGGCGACACTGCGAGCATGGTCAGCGCCGGCATGGACGCGAAAGACAGTCCCACCCCGATCCCGTGCAGGATGCACACGGCGATGATCGTCGCGGGCGAATCGTGCAGGATCGCAAGGAGCGCGATCGCAAGGAAGTTCATCACGCATCCGAGCACGAGCATGTTCCGCGAGCCGATGGCTGCCGCGATACGCCCGGCCAGGGCCCCGGAGGTGAAGTTCATGATCGCGATCGGCAGCATCAACAGACCACTCGTGCTCACGCTCAGGCCGAGGCCCAGACCGTCCGGGGTGCGCGCCTGAAGGAATACCGGCAACAGGGTGTACATGGAGAACATGACCATGCCCGCCAGCAGGGTGGTCGTGTTGATGCGGATCAGGCTGGGGGAGACCAACAGTCGCACGTCAAGAAGCGGGTTGAGCGCGCGCAGCTCGAAGAACACCCAGACCGCCCCCACGCCGACCCCGCCCAGGAATAGCAGCGCCGTCGCCGGAGCGAGCCAGCCCCAGTTGTTGCCCTGGGTGATCGCCAACAGCACGAAGAGCATCGCCACCGCGAAGAACAGCCCTCCGAACCAGTTGACGCTCCGCCTGTTCGTCGCCACCGGGCGGTCGGAGCGCACCTGCGGCAGCAGCAGGATGATCGAGCACGTGGAGACGAGCAGAGGAAGCCCGAAGATCATCCCGTAGCCGAGATAGGTCGAGATCACACCGGACAACGACAGCCCCGTTCCCGCAGCCACGGCCATCGTCGCCGAGATCATCCCGACCGCCCCGGCTGCCTGCGCCGGGGGGTAACGGCCCTTGATGATCGAGAAGCTCAGCGATACGGCCGCCGCCCCCACACCCTGCAGCATGCGCGCGGCGATGAGCATGAGCATCGAGGTCGCCAAGACGGCCATCAGCGCGCCGACGACGAAGATGCACAGGATGACGAGGAGCACCTTGACGTGGCCGAGGAGATCGCCCAGTCGACCCGCGATCGGCGTCACGACCGCGCCGATCATGAGAAAGCCCGAGACCACCCATGCCGCTTGCGAGGTCGGAGCGTCGAAACGATCCGCGATCGAAGGGAGGATCGGGATGATGATCGACTGCAGTGTCGAGTACGAGGCCACCGCGAAGAAGAGCGCGACGTTGAGCCGCATGGGAAACTTCGCGTCTTTCACCGACACCCGGTTCCGGCAGGGCGCTGCGAGATCGTCAGCACCATTGATGATCTTGTATCAAAGATACATAATCATCATATGATGTCGACGTCGAGTGCGGTCTTGTCGGAAGCGCCGTTCCCTCGGTTTCCGATCGGCTCGTTCCAGAACCCGACCGCTGTCAGAGAACGCACGGCCTGCTCCCCGACGTGCCGGAAGTGCTCGACCACCGCAGCGGCCACGGCGCTCGAATCACGGTTCCGTACGGCGTCGACGATACGGTCGTGTTCGTCGAACGTCCGCTCCCGGAACTCCCACTCGTTGTTCGACGTGAAGAAGTGCGTCGGCATGTTGTCGGACAGCAGACGAAGCACGGAGAGAAGCCGACGCGACCCGCCGGCCCGGTTGAGCAGCCGGTGGAAGCGGAAGTTCAGCGTGTCGAGCTCGACGGGGTCCGTGCCGCGACGCATGAGGTCCGACGTGGCCGCGAGCTCATCGATGAGCGAGTCGGAGGGTGACGCGGCAGCGCGCGCCGCTGCGACACCGCTCAGCACCCCGTACATCTCGAAGTGGTCCCGGATGTCGTCCGGCGCGAGTGGCGCGACGAACGAGCCCCGACGCGGCACGTTCGTCACCATGCCCTCCATCTCCAGGGTGATGAGGGCTTCGCGCACCGGCAGACGGCTCACGCCGATCGACTCGGCGAGCGCATCCTGGTCGATCCGCGCGCCCGGCGTGAGCGCGCCGGAGAAGATCTCGTCACGCAGGAACTTCGCGACCTCCTGCTTCAGATTCTGGGGGCCCTTCGCCGCACGCCCCCCGGCTCGAGCATCCATCCGGTCCGTCCTTCCGTCGCCGTTCGACTCCTGGTCGCACCGACATGATCAATTATCACCAGAATGCAGATTCCTGAGCGAGAGGCGCACGGATGCTGTGGCCTGAGATGGACACTCCGACATCCGGCCCCCTGGCCGGCGTGCGCGTCATCGAGTTGGCCAGGATCATCGCCGGACCGCTCACCGGCATGGTGCTCGCCGATCTCGGCGCCGACGTCCTGAAGATCGAGCGACCTGGCGGCGACGAGATGCGTCACTACGGCCCCGAGAGATGGCAGGGGACGGGAAGCACCTTCCTCGCGGTGAACCGGAACAAGCGAAGCCTCGTGCTCGACCTCGCGCAGGAGGCCGACCGTGATCGGCTGCTCGACTTGGTCGCAGAAGCAGATGTCGTCATCGAGAGCTACCGGCCTGGGGTCATGCACAAGTGGGGGCTCACGTTCGACGCGCTACGTGCCGTGAATCCGCGGATCATCCTCTGCTCCATCACGGGTTTCGGGGGTCACGGTCCCGCCGCGCGGCACGGCGCGAACAATCTCATCGCAGAGAGCTTCGGGGGAAGCATCAGCGTCTCCAAAGATGCTGATGACCGGATGCTCACGGGTGCCCCGATGACCGACTTCGTCACCGGGATGAGCGCCGCCCTGGCCATCACCTCACGCTTCACGACGCCCAAGAGCGAACGTCAGGCGGCGCACATCGAGACATCACTGCTGGAATCGCAGGCGATGATGATGAGCGGGTACATCCTCGGCTACCTCGCGACGGGCAGGGTTCCCGATCGAGGTGTGGGCCTGCCCTTCACGGTGCCGAACCAGATCTTCGCCACCGCAGACGCGCCGATCGCGCTGGCCGCCAACAGTGAGGACATGTGGCGCAGGATGTGCGTCGCGATCGGTCGACCGCAATGGCTCGAACGGCCCGAGTTCGCCAACAACGCTCTGCGAATGCGGCACCAGGACGAGATCGTGCGGACTCTCACCGAGTTGCTCGCCGCCAAGCCGCGCGCTCAGTGGTTGCGTGCCTTCGAAGAGGCGCGTGTGACGGCTGGGCCGGTCAACACCGTGCCTGACCTTCTTGCGCATCCCCAGTTCCAGGCGATGGGGATTCTCGCTCCCGTCCCTGGCGGCGACATCCCCGACCTGGCAATGATCCGCCTTCCTTTCACCGTCAACGGCGAACCGGTTCATCCCGAACCGCACCGACCCCCACCGCGCCTCGATGATGCCGCTTCATAGATCCCGCGGGACTCGTCGCTTCGATGGGCCCGGTTGCCCACCATGACCGATGCAACCGCCCCCGGTCTCTGAGAGATCCGGGGGCGGTTGACACGCCTGCTCAGAGCGCGCGGAGGATGTCGTCCACGCGCTCCTTGGCGTCGCCGAACAGCATCTGCGCGTTCTCCCGGAAGAACAGCGGGTTCTGCACGCCGGCGTAGCCGGAGGCCATCGACCGCTTGAAGACGATCACGTTCTTCGCCTCCCACACGCGCATCACCGGCATCCCCGCGATGGGGCTGCCCGGATCCTCGGCAGCGGCGGGGTTGACCGTGTCGTTGGCGCCGATGACGAGCACGACGTCGGTCTCGGCCAGGTCGTCGTTCACCTCGTCCATCTCGAGCACGATGTCGTACGGCACCTTGGCCTCGGCCAGCAGCACGTTCATGTGCCCGGGAAGGCGACCCGCGACGGGGTGGATGCCGAAGCGCACATCCACGCCTTTGGCGCGCAGCTTCTCGGTGAGCTCGGCCACCGGGTACTGCGCCTGCGCCACGGCCATGCCGTAGCCGGGCGTGATGACGACCGTGGAGGCGCCGGCGAGCATCTCGGCGGCGCCCTCGGCGTCGATCTCGCGGTGCTCGCCGTGGTCGACGTCGTCGCTCTTGGGCGCGGCGATGCCGAATCCGCCGGCGATCACGGAGAGGAACGAACGGTTCATGGCCTTGCACATGATGTACGACAGGTACGCACCCGAGGATCCGACCAGCGCACCGGTGACGATGAGCAGGTCGTTGTTGAGCAGGAAGCCCGCCGCGGCGGCCGCCCAACCGGAGTAGCTGTTGAGCATCGAGACGACCACGGGCATGTCGCCGCCGCCGATCGAGGCGACCAGGTGCCACCCGAGCGCGAGCGCGAGCAGCGTGACGACGATGAGCAGCACGAGGCTCGGCGTGATGACGTACCAGACGGTCAGGCCGATGAACACGACGATCGCGCCGAGGTTCAGGATGTTCTTGCCCGGCAGCATGAGCGGCGTGGACGACATCCGGCCCGACAGCTTCAGGAAGGCCACGATCGACCCGGTGAAGGTCACGCCGCCGATGAAGATGCCGATGAACACCTCGGCGTGGTGGATGTCGGCCAGCGCGCCGGTCAGGCCCGGGCTGTGCAGGTGGCCGTTCCAGCCGACGAGCACCGCGGCCGCACCGACGAAGCTGTGCAGCAGCGCGATGAGCTCGGGCATCCCCGTCATCTCGACGACGCGCGCCCGCCACAGGCCAATCACGGCGCCGACGAGCATCGCCGCGAGCAGGAGCACGAGGCCCAGCGTCGCCTGAGGCTGACCCCAGGCGCCCTGGATGGTGACCCACACCGTGGCGACGAGGGCGATCGCCATGCCGGCGATGCCGTAGCCGACGCCGGCCCTCGCGGAGGTGTGCTTGCTGAGCCCCGCGAGGCTCATGATGAACAGCAGGGCGGCGACGATGTACGCGGCGCCCGCGACGGATGCCGAAAGCTCGATGGCGTTCATCGACCAGCTCCCTTCTCAGAAGCGGGCTGATCCGAGCCCTTCGAGAACATCTTCAGCATGCGGCGGGTGACCGCGAAGCCGCCGAAGATGTTGATCGACGCGACGAGCACGGCCGCCGCGGAGAGGATCTGCACGAGCAGGTTCGGGGTGGTGATCTGCACGATCGCGCCGACGATGATGATGCCGGAGATCGCGTTGGTGACGCTCATGAGCGGCGTGTGCAGGGCGTGAGCGACCTTGCCGATCACATAGAAGCCGATGACCACCGAGAGCACGAGCACGGTGAAGTGCTGCGGGAGCGGCGCCGGGGCCACCGCGTTGACCGCGAACAGCGCCGCAATGCCGACCGCGATGAGCGCGACCTTGCCGCCGGGAGACAGGGTCCTCTTGGGCGTCGCCTCCGCCACGGGCGCGGCGGCGGCCGCCGGTGGCGCCGCCGAGACCTGCACGGGCGGCGGCGGCCAGGTGCCCTCGCCATCGCGCACGACGGTGACCGCGCGCTGCACGACGTCGTCGAAGTCGAGCACGAGCTGTCCGTCCTTCTCCGGAGTGAGCAGGGTGAGCAGGTTCACGAGGTTCGTGCCGTACAGCTGCGACGCCTGGGTGGGCAGGCGCCCCGCCAGGTCGGTGTAGCCGAGGATGATCACGCCGTTGTCGGTGACGACGCGCTGGCCCTCGACGGAGCCCTCGACGTTGCCGCCGGTGCCGGCCGCCATGTCGACGATGACGCTGCCGGGCTTCATGGTCGCCACATCTGCCGCCGTGATGAGCCGGGGCGCGGCACGGCCCGGGATCTGCGCGGTGGTGATGATGATGTCGACGTCGGCAGCCTGCTCCGAGTAGATCTCGGCGGCGCGGCGGTCGTACGCCTCGCTGGTCGCCTTCGCGTAGCCGTCGGAGGAGACCTCCTTCTGCTCCTCCGGCACGACCACCTCGAGGTAGGTGCCGCCGATCGACTTGACCTGGTCGGCGACCTCGGGGCGAGGGTCGGTCGCGCGCACGATGGCACCGAGGCTCGAGGCGGCGCCGATCGCGGCGAGACCGGCGACGCCGGCGCCCGCGACGAGCACCTTCGCCGGCGGCACCTTGCCGGCCGCGGTGACCTGTCCGGTGAAGAAGCGGCCGAACTCGTGCGCGGCCTCGACGACCGCGCGGTAACCCGCGATGTTCGCCATGGAGCTGAGCACGTCCATCGACTGCGCGCGGGAGATGCGGGGCACCGCATCCAGCGCCAGAGCCGTGATGCCGCGGGTGGCGAGCGCCTCGCGCAGCTCGGGCTTGAGCGCGGGAGCCAGCTGCGCGATGAGAGTCGCGCCGTCGGCGATCCTCGCGATCTCCGCGTCGGTGGGGGCGTTGACCTTCAGCAGGATCGGCGAAGCCCACGCCTCGTCCGCGCCGACGATGTCGGCTCCCGCCTCTGCGTATGCGTCGTCGGGGTACGCCGACGCGAGGCCGGCCCCCTTCTCGACGGCGACGTCGTATCCGAGTTTCCGCAGCCTCCCCACCGTCTGCGGGGTGGCGGCGACACGCGTCTCACCGCCTTGCTCCGCCACGATGCCAATGCGCGTCATGCACAGCTCCTTGCTTCCGGGGCACTCCGACGGAGGTCCCTGTGGTCTGATTGCCGGGGTGGATGCGCCCCGAATCGCCCCGCGGTCTCTCGATGGGTCGCCGAGTGCGCACAAGGGCGTGTGACTTTAGACCTTAGGGTGCTCCCGACTCGATCCCGTCACGTTTTACGCATCTGTGGACGGAAAGTTTCCGAGTTCTTACGCATCCCCTCAACTCCGGCGCGTGCCGGACGGCTTCGGAGTAGCTGTCCGTCACGCCTTCAGGATGATCAGCTTCTCGCGGACGAGCTCGGCGACGGCGTACCTGACGCCCTCGCGCCCCTGCCCGGAGTCCTTCACCCCGCCGTACGGCATGTGGTCCGCGCGGAACGACGGCGGCATGTTCACCAGCGCCGATCCGGACTGCACGCGCGCGCTGAAATCGAGTGCGGCCGCGAGATCGGCGGTGAAGACGCTGGTGTTCAGCCCGTAGTCGCTGTCATTGATGCGGAGGAGCGCTTCGTCCATCGACGCCACGCTCACCAGAGACACGACGGGCCCGAACACCTCCTCGCAGACCAGCGCGGAATCGGTCGGCACATCGCGGATGACCGTCGGGGCGAGCACGCCGTTTCGGACATCGCCGCCGGCGAGCACGGTCGCACCCCGGGAGACGGCTTCGCCGATCCAGCCGACGAGCCTTTCCGTGTCGGATGCCGAGATGAGAGGGCCCACGACCGTCTCGGAATCGCGCGGATCGCCGTACGGCACGGCGGCCGCGGCGGCCGTGATGCGCGCGACGACGTCGTCGAACACGTCGTCGTGCGCGTAGACCCGCTGCAGCGACACGCACGCCTGACCCGAGTTGGCGAAGCCCGCCGCGACCGTCGCCTCGACGGCCCGGTCGAGGTCGGCGCTGCGGTCGACGTACATCGCGGTGTTCGAGCCGAGCTCGAGCACATGGAGCTTCTTCGGCGAATCCGCCTTGAGCTTCCAGCCGATCCGCGAGGAGCCCGTGAAGGTCACGACCTCGACGCGCGGGTCCTCCTGCCAGGCGCCCACGACGATCTCCGCGGGCCCGGTGACGAGGTTGATCCAGCCGGCGGGAAGCCCCGCCTCGTGCAATGCGTCGATCAGGAGCCCGGCGGTGAAGGGGGCGCGGTCGGTCGGTTTCAGCACCACGGCGCATCCGGCCGCGAGCGCGGGCCCGACCTTGTGCACGACGAGGTTGAGCGGGAAGTTGAACGGCGAGATCGCCGCGACGACGCCGCGGGGTTCCGGTCGCGTCAGGGCGATCGTGCCGAGCCCCGCGTCGACGGCGTCCAGAGGCACCGCCTCGCCCGGAAGGCGCTGCGCTTCGGCTGCCGACAGCCTCAGCGTGCCGATGGCGCGTGCGACCTCCGTCCGTGCGGCCGTGATCGGCTTGTTCACCTCGGCGCGGATCGACTGCGCGAACTCCTCCGCACGGTGTTCGATCAGATCGGCCGTCGTGGAGAGGATCTGCGCGCGGCGCTCGGGCGAGAGCGGTGCGCCCAGGGCATCCGCGGCCGCATCCACCGCGGCCCGAGCGTCGCCGGCCGCGGCGACCGCGACGGTGCCCGTCACTTCTCCGGTCCAGGCGTCGACCGCCTCCCGGGTGGAACGAGGCGAGACCCACTCGCCGCCGATGTAGAGTCCCTGATCGCGCATCACCGCGTTCCTCCTTCGTTCGTACCGGCCCCTTCGCCTCGCCGGATCTCCCGGACGACGGCGTCGGTGAACTCCGCGGTCGACGCGGTCCCGCCGAGATCGCCCGTGCAGATGCCGGCGTCGAGCACCCGCTCGAAGGCCGCGATCTGCTCTGCCGCGGCGGCACGGTGCCCGAGGTGGTCGAGCATCATGGCGGCCGTCCAGATTTGGCCGATGGGATTGGCGATGCCCTTGCCCGCGATGTCCGGAGCCGACCCGTGCACGGGCTCGAAGAGCGACGGATGGATCCCCTCCGGGTTGAGGTTGGCGCTCGGCGCGACGCCGATCGATCCCGTCAGCGCGCTGCCGAGATCGGAGAGGATGTCGCCCAGCAGGTTCGAGGCGACGACGACGTCGAGGCTCCACGGCTGCAGGACGAACCGCGCGGCCAGCGCATCGACGAGAACGGAGTCGACCCCGCCCAGTCCCGACGCGGCGGCGGTCTCGGCGACGATCTCGTCCCAGAAGGGCATGGTGTGGATGATCCCGTTGCTCTTGGTCGCCGAGGTGAGGCGACCCGAGCGCGACAGGGCGAGGTCTGCGGCATAGCGCGCGACGCGGGAGACGCCGAGCCGGGTGAAGACGGTCTCCTGCACCGCCGCCTCTTGAGGCCGGCCGCGGTAGAGGCGTCCTCCGATCTCGGAGTACTCCCCCTCGGTGTTCTCCCGCACGATCATCATGTCGATCGGGCGATCGGTCGCCAGCGGCCCGGGGACGCCGGGCAGCGTGCGCACCGGACGCAGGTTCACGTACTGGTCGAACGCGCGCCGGATCGGAATCAGAAGCCCCCAGAGGGTCTCCGTGTCGGGGATGTCGGGGGCCCCGACGGCGCCGAGGAAGATCGCGTCGTGCCTGCTCAGCTCGTCCAGGCCGTCGGCGGGCATCATGCTGCCGTGCTCGCGATAGAAGTCCGAGCCCCAGTCGAGGTGGGTGTATTCGAGCCGGATGCCGTGGCGTTCCGTCACGGCATCGAGGCAGGCCAGGGCCGCGGGCATGACCTCCTGGCCGATGCCGTCGCCGGCGACGACGGCGATCCGCTGCGGGGAGTTCTCGCTCATCGCGTCTCCTCCCCGTTCGCAGGGCGGGCATCCTGCTGCGGGCACAGGAACACCTTGTCGAAGGATCCCTCCCGCTGCGCGACGAGGGCGGCCTCGAAGTCGTCCAGTGCGTACTCGCCTCGATGGAGGCGCTCCAGCCCGAGCCGGGGAAGCAGGTTCGCCGCGCGGCGGTGGGTGTAGGGGTTCAACGCGGTGCCGAGCAGTGTGAGCTCCTTCGCATAGATCTCGTTCGGCCGCACGCTCGCGACCGCGTGAGGCGGTGCGACCCCGAGGAGGAGGATGTTCGCGCCGCGCGACGCGAATCCGATCGCGCTCTCCAGCACCGCCGGGTGGCCCGCCGCGTCGATGAGGTACGGGAATCCGACCCCGGCGGTGACCGCCCGCATCCGCTCGTCGAAGTCGTCGGCGCCCGGGTCGAGGGCGAGATCCGCCCCGAAGCGCAGCGCGAGCTCGCGGCGGCTCTCGCGCGGCTCGACGACCACGACCGGCCCGAGCCCCTGCAGCTTCGCGAGGGCCACGAGGATCGCACCGATGGGACCGGCGCCGAAGACGGCCAGCGGCATCCCCGACTTCGCGTTCAGACGATCCAGACCGTGCACGCAGCAGGCGACGGGCTCGGTGAGCGCCGCCTCCCAGTCGGTCACGCCGTCGGGCACGCGGTAGGCGAGGGTGTCGGGGATCGCGAGGTACTCCTGCATCCCGCCGTCGAGGTGCACGCCTTGCGCACGACGCGTCGGGCACATGTGGATGCTGCCGGTCTGGCAGTTGAAGCACGTGCCGCAGTACAGGTGCGGCTCGACCGTGATCAGATCGCCCACGCCGACGGCGACGACGTCTCGGCCGATCTCGACGATGCGCCCGGCGATCTCATGCCCGAGCGCCATCGGCGGGTTGGACATGAACTCGCCGTCGATGATGTGGGTGTCGGTGCCGCACACCCCGATGGCGGTCGGAGCGACCAGCACATCGCGCGGCCCGATCTGCGGCACCGGCGTCTCGTCGAGGCTGACGACGCCGTCTCCGTGATAGCGGACAGACTTCATTTCGGAATCCTTTCTGGTGCACGACGCGACGACGTGGATCCGTCGTCCGTGCGGCGCGCGTGCTCAGTTCGAGGAGGAAGAAGAGTCGGCGAGCACGAGTTCGACTCCGTGCTCGTCGAGGATGTGCGGGAGCTCACCGTCGATGGCGTGGTCGGTGACGAGCACATCGATCGCATCCCAGTCGCAGACCTTCGCCATCGCCGAACGCGTCGTCTTCGTTGCATCCGCCAGGAGCACAACGCGGTCGGCCACCTCGATGAGCTTGCGCTTGGTGAGCGAGTCGAAGTCGTTCGCGCAGAACGCACCGCGCGCGCTGAACGCCGACGCCCCGAGGAAGAAGGTGCCCAGACGCAGCTCGTCGATCGCGGCGAGCGTGGCGGGCCCCGCGAAACTCAGCGATTCGGAGTGGAGATTGCCGCCCAGCGACATCACGTCGACGTGCGGGGCGCTGGCGAGAGCGCTGATCACGGGAAGCGACGCCGTCACGGCGTGGGCGCGGATGGGCCGCACGGCGAGGAGCTCTGCCAGCTCCGCGACCGTCGACCCCGCGTCGAGCCCGACGACGGCGCCGTCGTCGATCATCTCGCACGCCCTCCTGGCGATGGCGCGCTTGACCGTCTGCGCGACTCCGGCACGTGCCGAGTAGTCGCTGCCCCGGAACTCGCCCGACGACAGCGCCGAGACGCCGCCGTGAAAGCTGCGCAACCGGCCCTTGTCGACGAGTCCCGCCACATCGCGCCGGATCGTCATCTCGGAGACGCCGAACCGTCTGGCCAGCTCCGCCGTGGTGCAGTAGCCCTGATCCTCGACGGCGCTCAGCAGCAGCGTGCGACGCTCGCGCGCCGACACCCGCGGAAGATCCGCGGCCCCCTCGGGGGTGCTCTCAACTGTCAACGGATACTCCGTCTTCGACGATCTGCCGGAGGTTCTGCAACCGCGGGGCCGACACCGACCGCAGTGCCGCCACAGTATCAACTCGACCGACCACGTCGGCCCAGATCGCCCGTCCGGCGAGGAACCCGCTCGCTCCGCCGCGGATCGCCGCCGTGACCGCATCCGCGAAGTCCTCCTTCTGCACCCCGTTGGAGAGCACGACCCAGTCGGTTCCCACGATCTCGCTGAGGCGGCGGGCGTTCTCCTCGACCCGGGAGAGGTCGCCTGTCGAGTACCCCGGGACCTGCGCCTTGTACACGTCGGGACCGAGCGGCGCGATCTCGGCGGCGGCGGCAAGGATCGCCTCGTTGCGCGCGCCGTCGTCGGCGAACGGCTCGCCCGCCGGAGTCTGCACGACGGCTTCGACGAGGCTGGCCACCCCGGCGCGGCGGGAGAGCTCGATGATCGGCTGGATGAGGTCTGCGCGCTCGGCCGCGCTGTCGCGCTCGTTCCACATCACGAGGAACTTCACCGCGTCGGCACCGACCGAGGACAGGAACTCGAGGGTGACCTCCTCATCGATGGAGGAGTGGGAGACGGGCTGCCCGGTGACCTGGTGCAGCACGTCGGCGGCGACGATGAGCCCGCACCCCTCGGCGAGCGCCGCCGGACGCCCGTCGCTGAGCGCATGCTCGCGATCCAGGAGCACGGCGCTGGCCAGCGGCGTCAGCTCGCGCACGGCCTCGGCCTTGAACGTGCGCAGGTCCTCATCCGTCGCCCAGGAGCCGTCGGCGCGCACGGGGAACATCGCGCGCAGCGATTCGCGCTGATCCAGGGCGAGCATCGCGTATCCGCCCTCGGGGTTCTGGATCCGTCTGCGGACGTCGTTCTGTGCGGTCGAGGCAGGGGGGTTCATACGTCGGTGTCCTTTTCGTCGGTGCGGATCAGCGGCCCTGACGCGGGGCCGCCAGGAATGCGTCGAGTTCTTCGAGCGTCGGGATGCCGCTGCGCCCGTCGAGCGCACGGCAGGAGATCATGGCGGTCGCCGAGGCTCGGCGCACCGCGGCGGGAAGGTCGTCTCCGTGCACGAGCGCGGCGACCAGGCCGCCGTGGAAGACGTCGCCCGCCCCCATCGTGCTGACGATCCGGCCGTCGAACGCGGGAACGTGCACCGCGTCGCCGGCGATGAGAACGAGGGCGCCCGCGGAGCCGTCGGTGACGACGACGTCATCCGCGCCTTCCGCGTGCGCCGCGCGCATCGCATCCTCGACCGGGACGCCGGGATAGCGCCGACCGATCGCGCTCCTGGTCGGCGCGTAGAGCGAGACGACGTCCAGTGCCAGATCCGTGATCGGGTTGCCCCCGTCGACGCTCAAGCGGGGGCCTGCGCCGGCGAGGCGCAGCGCCTCGGCCGCGGGGGCGTACCCCGTCTGGTCCACGTGCAGCCAGGCGGACTGGTCGAGCGGGATGTCTTCGGCGCGGGGCGGCGTCGCGATCGAGGCGACGATCGTCCGAGCGGCGGTCGCGCGTTCGACGAGGATCATGCTGCGCGGCGTGGAGCCGGCGATGCGGGTCATCCAGCGCGTGTCGACGCCCTCGGCGTCGAGCAGTCGGCAGATCTCGTCTCCTGCCGCGTCGTCGCCGACGACTCCGCAGAAGGCGACCGAGAGTCCGAGCCTCGCCATCGTCACCGCGGCGGTACCCGCCGGGCCGCCGCCCGCATCGATGACCGCATGCGTCGTGGTCCGCTCGTCGGAACCGGGCAGGTCGTCGACCACGGCGATCGTGTCGAGGTTCGCTGCGCCGATGCATACGACGTCGTAGCTCACAAGGCTCACCTTTCTGACCGGTTGAGAACAGCGTCTCACAGAAACGTTGCTTTTCCAACATCTTCATGTGTATTCTCGCACAGTAGTTGTTTTCTTTTCAACAGTTTTGCCCCAACGGTGAGGCGACGAGGTCTCATCGAAACCCGTACCGAGAAGGACCCCAGGAAGGAAGTCATGATCAGCCACAAGTCACGAGCGATCAAGGGCGCCGTCGCGATCATCGCCGCCGCCGCTCTGCTCGCCGGGTGCAGCGGCGCCCCCGAGTCCACGACCGAGAACGCCGACGAGGCCACGGGCGCGTTCGACTGGAAGCGCTACGACGGTGAGAGCATCCGCTTCGTCGCGGGCCTTCAGCCCTGGCAGGCCGCCGTGGAACCCCTCATCCCCGAGTTCGAAGAGCTCACCGGCATCACCGTCGAGACCGAGGCGCTGCCCGAGGATCAGTTCCGTCAGCGCCTGCAGGTGGAGCTCACCTCCGGATCCAGCGACATCGATGTCTTCATGTCATCGGTGCAGCAGGACGGCGCCCGGTTCGCCAGCGCCGGATGGTACGAGGACCTCACCCCGTACATCGAGAACTCCTCGCTCACCTCGCCCGACTACGACTTCGACGACTTCAGCGAGAGCGTGCTCGAAGGTCACACGTTCGACGGCACGCTCTCCGCGCTGCCGATCCAGCTCGAGGTCCAGATGCTCTTCTACCGCAAGGACCTTCTCCAGGCGGCGGGCTTCGACGGCCCTCCGACGACCCTGGACGAGCTCGAGGAGATCGCCAAGGCGACCACCGACCCCGCGGCGAACGTGTACGGCTGGGCCGCACGCGGCAAGCGCGCCGCCGCGGTCACCCAGCTGACGAGCTTCCTGCTCAACCACGGCGCCGAGTACATGAAGGACGGCGAAGCCGCGTTCAGCTCGCCCGAGGGCATCGAGGCCGTCGAGCAGTACGGTCAGCTGATCCGCGACTACGGCCCCAGCGGCTCGACCAACAACGGGTGGGAGGAGTTGCTCGCGCTGTTCCAGTCCGGCGGTCTCGCCCAGTGGGCCGACAACAGCGGGCAGGCGGCGGCACTGCGCGACCCGGCGCAGACCTCGTTCGCCGACCAGGTCGGATACGCGGCGATGCCCGCGGGCCCCGAAGGCGATGCACAGACCTTCTTCGGATGGGCGGCGGCCATGTCATCGAGCTCGGAGAAGAAGGGACCTGCATGGTTGTTCCTGCAGTGGCTCACCTCTCCGGAGACCGTGCAGGCGCTCCAGGAGATCGGCATCCCCGGCGGTCGCCAGTCGATCGAGTTCGGTCCGGATGTGCCGACCGAGTTCGTCGAGGCGTTCCGCAGCGCGCTGTCCACGGCGCAGCCTCAGCTTCCTCAGGTGCAGTCCGTCCCCGAGGTGCGCGACGCCATCGGCGACGCCATCGTCGCGTCCATCCAGGGCGATGATGTCGAGAAGGCCGTCAAGACGGCCGCCGACGAGTTCGACCGCATCGTCTCGATGGAGTCGCGCTGACGATGCACGCGCGTTCCACCACCACCCCGGCCGCGCGTTCGCGTGCGGCCGGGGTGCCCCCGACCCCTCGCTCCCTCGGGCACCGTTCCCCCGGACACCGCCTGTCGGCGTTCATGGATCGGCACGTCCTCGCCGTCTTCACCACCCCGGCGGTCGCCTTCATCGTGCTGACGATGGCCTTCCCCGTGGTGTTCACCATTTACCTCTCGCTGACCCACTGGGTCGGCGGATTGACCAGGGCGCCGGAGTTCATCGGCCTGGACAACTTCATCCGCCTGCTCACGGATGACCCGCGATTCTGGGGCGCCACGTTCCGCACGCTGGCGCTGACCGCCGGTGCCGTCGCGGCCCAGACCGTCATCGGCGTCGCGATCGCCGTGCTGCTGCACCGCCGCTTCGTCATCAGCGGGCTGATCCGCAGCGTGGTGCTGCTGCCGATGATCGCCACCCCGGTGGCGGTCGCTCTCGTGTGGCGCCTGATGTTCCACCCGCAGCTCGGCGTGCTCAACGACATCCTCACCAGGATGGGCCTCCCGCCCAGCGACTGGCTCGCCGATCCGCAGCTCGCCCTGTTCCTCGTCGGCCTCGTCGATACCTGGGAGTGGGCGCCGCTGATCGCGCTCATCACGCTGGCCGGTCTCACCGCCCTGCCCGAGGACCCCTTCGAGGCCGCTCAGCTCGACGGCGCCAACGGCTGGCAGCGGTTCTGGCACGTCACTCTGCCCATGGTCCGCCCGATCGTGGTCGTGGCCGTCGTCTTCCGCCTCATCGAGGCCCTGAAGACATTCGACCTCATCCTGGTGATGACCAACGGCGGACCGGGATTCGAGACCGAGACGCTGAACATCTACGTCTACAACATCGCCTTCCAGTACCAGCAGCTCGGGTACGCCTCCGCGCTCCTGATCATCTTCTTCCTGCTCGTGCTGCTCATCTCCTCGTCCGTCTTGCGCCTGCGCCGACCGAAAGACTCGTGATGACCACCGCATCCCCGCGTCGCAACACACGCAAAGCACTCGGCGGAGTCGTCTTCTACGCGCTCCTCGCCGTCGTGCTGATCCCGTTCCTGTTCGTGTTCTGGTACATGATCACGACGTCGCTGAAGTCCCCGCAAGACCTGACCGCATCGACGTTCCGCTGGTTCTTCACGCCGACCCTCGACAACTACGCCCAGGTGTTCCAGCAGACCGACTTCGCTCAGTTCGCGATGAACTCGCTGCTGGTCGGTCTGGGCTCCGTGGCGATCGCGCTCGTGCTCGGCTTGCCCGCCGCATACGCGATCGCGCGATACCAGGCACCCAAGCTCGCGCTGATCATCCTGTCATCGCGCATCACGCCGGGCGTCACATTCCTGATCCCGCTGTTCATCATCTTCAGCGGTCTCGGATGGGTGGACACCTATCGCGCGCTGATCATCGCCCACCTGCTGATCACCCTGCCGATGGTGACCTGGCTGATGATCGGCTTCTTCGAGGAGCTGCCGCAGGAGATCATCGACTCGGCCCGGGTCGACGGGGCCAGCGCGATCCGCACGTTCCTGCAGGTGATCCTTCCGATCACGCGCGGCGGGATCGCGGCGGCGGCCATCCTCGCGTTCATCTTCTCGTGGAACCACTTCATGTTCTCGGTGGTGCTGGCCGGTCGCACGACGCGCACCCTCCCCGTCGCCGTCTTCGAGTTCATGTCGTACGGGCAGATCAACTGGGGAGCCATCTGCGCGGCCGCGACCGTCATGACGATCCCCGTGGTGGTCATGGGGCTCTTCGCGCAGCGCAACATCGTGCAGGGCCTGGCCGGCGGGGCGGTGAAGGGATGATCGAACGCGAGGAAGGACGCCGCGGCATCGCCTGGGTCACCGGTGCATCATCCGGGATCGGACGCGCAAGCGCCCTCGCCCTGGCCGACGCCGGGTTCACCGTGGCCGCGACGGCCCGACGCGCCGATGCGCTCGATCGGCTCGTCGCCGAGATCCGCGACCGCGGTGGCGCGGCGATGGCGTTCCCGGCCGACATCAGCGTCGCGTCGCAGCAGAGCGAGACCATCGCGCGGGTGAACGACGGGCTCGGCCCGATCACCACCGCGGTGCTCGCCGCGGGCACGAACACACCACGGCGCTTCTGGCCGGAGCTGGACATGGCACGGTTCACCGAGATCGTCGACGTCAACCTCGTCAGCATCGCCGCCGCCGTGCATGAGCTGATCCCGGCCATGCGCACCCAGGGCGCCGGCCAGTTCGTGCTCGTGTCGTCGTGGGCCGCGTGGCGGCACTCCCCCGGCGCGGGCGTCGCCTACGCGGCCAGCAAGTCCGCGCTGGGCGTCATCGCGGAGACCGTCAACGCCCAGCTCGGGCGAGACGGCATCCGCGCCTGCCACCTGTGCCCCGGCGACGTCGACACCGACTTCCTCGCTCAGCGCCCCTCGGAGGTCACCTCCGCGCAGCGGGCGCGGATGCTGTCTCCGGATGCCGTGGCCCGCGCCGTGCGTTTCGTCGCCACCTCGCCCGCGGAGACGTGCGTGAACGAGCTCGTGCTCACCCCGACGCGCAACGCCGCCTACGGCGCGGTCTGATCCGCCGCGACGGGGCCGTCGCTGGTGAGCGCGAGGCCCGATCCGTCGGGGGCCACGTCCACGCGCACCACATCGCCGTCGCGCACGCCGCCCGACAGCAGCGCCGTGGCGAGACGGTTCTGCACCTCGGTCTGGATGAGGCGGCGCAGCGGGCGGGCGCCGAACACCGGGTCGTAGCCGCGTTCGGCCAGCCACGACCGGGCATCCGGGGTGACGGCGAGCGTCAGCCGACGCTCGTGCAGCCGGCGCTGCAGCTGGTCGACCGACAGCTCCACGATCTGCGCGAGGTCGTCTTCGCTCAGCGCCTGGAACATCACGATGTCGTCGAGGCGGTTGAGGAACTCCGGACGGAACGACTGCCGCACAAGAGCCATCACGGCCTCGCGCTTGTCGTCCGTCGACATGACCGGGTCGATGAGGATCGGCGAGCCGATGTTGCTGGTGAGGATGAGGATGACGTTCGAGAAGTCGACCGTCCGGCCCTGTCCATCGGTGAGCCGGCCGTCATCGAGCACCTGCAGCAGCACGTCGAACACTTCCGGATGCGCCTTCTCGACCTCATCCAGCAGCACGACGCTGTACGGGCGGCGGCGCACGGCCTCGGTGAGCTGACCGCCCTGCTCGTAGCCGACGTATCCGGGAGGGGCGCCGACCAGCCGCGACACCGAGTGCTTCTCGCCATACTCCGACATGTCGATGCGCACCATCGCGTGCTCGTCGTCGAACAGGAACTCGGCGAGCGCCTTGGCGAGCTCGGTCTTGCCGACACCGGTGGGCCCCAGGAACAGGAACGATCCCGTCGGGCGCCCGGGGTCGTTGATGCCGGCGCGCGAACGGCGCACGGCGTCCGACACGGCGCGCACGGCATCCTTCTGGCCGATGAGGCGACGGCCGAGCTCGCGCTCCAGGTGCAACAGCTTCTCGCTCTCGCCCTGCAGCAGGCGCCCCACGGGGATGCCGGTCCACGCCGCGATGACCGCGGCGATGTCTTCGTCGGTGACCTGCTCGTTGACCATGCGGCCCTCGCCGGAAACCGCGGTCGCCGCCTCGGCGCTCTCGGCCTCGGCGATGTCGCGCTCGAGGCGCTTGATCGTCTCGTATTCCAGCTTGGACGCCTTCGTGTAGTCGGCCTGGCGCATCGCGAGGTCGCGCTGGGTGACGGCGTCGTCGAGCTGCTTCTTCAGCTCTCCGACGCGGTTGAGCCCCGACCGCTCGCGCGACCAGCGCTCTTCGAGGCCCGCGAGCTCCTTCTCCATCTCTCCGAGCTGCTCACGCAGGGCGCCGAGGCGCTCCTTGGACGCGGCATCCGTCTCGCGCTTGAGCGCCAGCTCCTCGAGCTTCATCCGGTCGACCTGGCGCTTGAGCTGATCGATCTCGACGGGCGAGGAGTCGATCTCCATCTTCAGCCGCGACATGGCCTCGTCGATGAGGTCGATGGCCTTGTCGGGCAGCTGGCGGCTGGGCAGGTAGCGGTTGGAGAGGGCGGATGCGGCGACGAGCGCGCTGTCGGAGATCGTCACCCCATGGTGCGCCTCGTACCTGCCCTTGAGCCCGCGCAGGATCGCGATCGTGTCTTCGACGGACGGCTCGCCGACGTACACCTGCTGGAAGCGGCGTTCGAGCGCGGCATCCTTCTCGATGAACTCGCGGTACTCGTTGAGCGTCGTGGCGCCGATCATGTGCAGCTCGCCGCGCGCGAGCATCGGCTTGAGCATGTTGGATGCCGCCACCGACCCCTCCCCGCCCCCCGCGCCCATGAGCACGTGCAGCTCGTCGATGAAGGTGATGACCCGCCCCTCGGACTCGGTGATCTCCTTGAGCACGCTCTTCAGGCGCTCCTCGAACTGCCCGCGGTACATGGCGCCGGCGACGAGGGCGGAGATGTCGAGGGAGACGAGCTCCTTGTCCTTGAGCGACTCGGCCACGTCGCCCGCCACGATCCGTTGCGCGAGTCCCTCCACCACGGCCGTCTTTCCGACGCCGGGCTCGCCGATGAGCACGGGGTTGTTCTTCGTGCGACGGGTGAGCACCTGGCTGACGCGACGGATCTCATTGTCGCGGCCGATCACCGGGTCGAGCTTGCCCTGCCGGGCGCGGTCGGTGAGGTTGATCCCGAACTGCTCGAGCGGGGACTGCTGGTCGTCTTGTGCAGGTTGTGCGGGCGTGGTCATCTGTGTCCTCCTGGACGGGCTCCCTTACAAAGTTGAGTGTTGTTGACTCAACTTTACCAAGTCGCTCTGACCAGGGCAAGACCTGCCGGATCGGGAGTCATGAAAGCGGTCAGCGTGGGGTGCGGCGCACGGTCACGGCATCCCAGATCGCGCGTGCGACCTCCCGCTTGGATCCCTCGGCGGATGCGGCGACCGCCCCGCCTTCGCCGATGATCTCGACCGCGTTGTCGGCCTTCTCGAACCCGTGCTCGGCATCCGCGCGGTTCACGACGAGCAGGTCGACACCCTTGCGCTCGCGCTTGCGTGCGGCGCGCTCGCGGCGGGCCGAGGCATCGGCGTTCGTCTCGGCCGCGAAGGAGACGACGGTCTGGCCCTCGGGCCGGGAAGCGGCGAGCCCCGCGACGATGTCCTCGTTCTCCACGAGCTCGATGCGCTCGAGCACGCCGTCTTCTTTCGTGAGCTTCTGGTCGGCAGCAGTCTTCGGGCGGTAGTCGGCGACCGCGGCGGCCATGATGACGACATCGGCGGATGCGGCGGCCTCCCGCATCGCATCGCCCAGCTCAGCCGCCGTGGCGACGGGACGCACCTCGACATTCGGATGCCGGGCGCCGGCGAGGACGTCGGCGGAGACGTTGGCGGCCACGAGGATCACCTGCGCGCCGCGGGCAGCGGCCTCCGCAGCGAGCGCTGCGCCCTGACGGCCGCTGGAGCGGTTGCCGAGGAAGCGCACCGGATCGATGGGCTCGCGGGTGCCGCCGGCCGAGACGGCGACGCGCATCCCCGCGAGATCCCGGGGGGCGACGGCGCGCAGCGCGTCGTCGACAATCTCCTCGGGCTCGCTCATCCGCCCCGGTCCGCTGTCGCCGCCGGCCAGCTCGCCGGCGGCGGGGCCGACCAGGCGCACACCGCGCTCGACGAGCGTGCGGATGTTGGCCTGCGTGGCCGGATGCCGC
Source organism: Microbacterium pseudoresistens (assembly GCF_013409745.1). NCBI lineage: Bacteria > Bacillati > Actinomycetota > Actinomycetes > Micrococcales > Microbacteriaceae > Microbacterium > Microbacterium pseudoresistens. The sequence goes on along the minus strand of NZ_JACCBH010000001.1, from coordinate 1,314,734 downwards.
CACATCTCGGCGTGCATGGCGGGCGCGATCACGACGGGCGCCTCGGTGGCGAGCAGCGTGGTGCCGAGGAGGTTGTCGGCGATGCCCGCCGCCATCCGCGCGATCGTGTTGGCCGTGGCGGGGGCGATCACGACGAGATCGGCGCCCTGCCCGAGGGCGACGTGGCGCACCCGGGCGACGTCGTCGTGCACGCTCGTGGTGACGGGGTGACGGCTCACAGCCTCCCACGTGGGGGCGCCGACGAAGCGCAGGGCGTCGGGCGTGGGAACGACGGTGACCTCGTGCCCCGCCTTCACGAGCAGGCGCACGACCTGAACGGCCTTGTATGCGGCGATTCCTCCGGTGACTCCCACGACGATGTCCACGCTTCGATTCTGCCCGACGCCGCCGACGCGCGCCGCCATAGACTGAGCCGCGTGTGCACGGTCGTGATCGATGTCGCAGAGCCCGGAGGCTCCCGCCTCCTCGCCGTGCGCGACGAAGACCCGCAGCGGGCATGGGACGCGCTGGGCGCCTGGTGGCCGGAGGAGTATCCGGGTGTCGTCGGCATCCGGGATCGCCGTGCCGGAGGCGCCTGGCTCGCCGCCGATCCTTCGCGCCATCGCCTCGCTGTGCTGCTCAATCGTGCCGACGAGCTCGACCTCCCCGAAGATCAGGTGCAGAGCCGAGGCAGCCTCGCTCTGGAATCCGTCGTCGGGCGCTCTCCCGTCGCACCGCTGCGCATGCACGGGTTCAACCTGCTGGAGGTCGGGCCGGATGCCGCGCGCGTGCTCTCGTGGAACGGCACCGTGCTGCGGGAGACGCCCGTGACCCCGGGCGTGCACATGATCGCGCACGACGACCTCGACGATCCGGCCACGGCGCGCATCGCCCGGTGGCTGCCGGAGTTCCGCGCGGCTCCCGCACGCAACGAGGAGTGGGCGCGCGCCTGGGTCGACCTGCTCGCCGCCACCGCCGCACTGGATCCCGAGGACGACGCCGCGATCATCCGCGACAACCGACCGCACGGATACCCGACCCAGTCGCTGCTGTTCTGCGTCGCCGCGGTCGGCCACGACGGCGTGACGGTGCGCGACCACACCCTGGCCGCACCCGGCCACTGGGGCTGAGCGGCGCATCCGACGATCGCCCTGCAACGCCCCCTGGCAACCCCACCCTGACAAATCGTGACCGCGCACCCTATGCTCGTCGGCATGAGCGACCCCCAGCATCCCGCGCCCGAATCCTCGCCACCGAGCACGCCCACGGGCGGCCACGACGTTCCGTCCGCGCCCACGGCACCACCGAGCGCACCGGCCGCGCCGGCCGCGACACCGTCCGGGTATCCATCGGCGGCGTCGAGCGCATCACCGTCGGCACCGGCAGCGCCCTTCGGGTCGCCCGCCCCCTACGGAGTCACGCCCCGCACGGCGAACACCGGAGACGGCGCCGGCCTGGCGCGCACCGCCGCGATCATCGCAATCGCCACGCTGGCGCTGGGATTGGTGCTCTCCCTCATCGCGCGCATGCTCATCTCGACCGCCGGCTTCGGCGTGTACGAAGTGGTGTTCATGGTGCAGAACGTGCTGAGCTTCATCGGCTACGTGGCCGCGTTCGTGCTCGGCCTGATCGCCGCGCGACGCACCGGCGGCAAGCTGTTCGCCGGCATCGCGATCGGCATCGGCGGCGCAGGGCTGCTCAGCATCATCGTCAACCAGGCACTCTGGCTGTTCCAGGGCCTCTTCTTCTGAGCGAGCTCCGCTGAGCGGGGCCGAGAGACCTCATGCAGAGCGTAGTCCTTCGCCCGTGAGCACGCGCTCGTACACGGCGATCATCGCCGCCGTGCGCGAGGACTGGCGAAACAGCGCGGCCACCTCGGCGTCGGGCACGGGCGCCTCTCCCGCCGCGATGTCGTCGGCCGCACCGCGCAGGGTCGCCGCGAGCGCGACGATGCGCGCGGGCTCGGAGGCCTCTGCCGCCGGCACCGTCCACCGCCCACCGCGGAGCTCGGCGGCGATGTCGGGGTCGCACACGACCGACGGCGTGCCGAGGGTGGCCGCCTCGAACGGCGTCATCCCCTGCGTCTCGAAGCCGATCGAGGTCTGCACCACGGCATCCGCCTCGGCGATGCGCGCGAGCACTTCGGCGTAGCCAAGCCGGCCGGCGAAGCGGATGTGCGGGCGCCGGGCCTTCGCCGCGATGCGCTCGGCCGCCCGGCGCTGCCCTCCGCCGCCGACGATCTCGATCTCGGCGTCGATGTCGGAACGCACGACCGCCTCGAGGAACGGCAGCAGACGCTTCTCGGGGCTCATCCGGCCGAGCCAGATGAAGCGCGGCCTCCCCGGCCGGCGCTGCGCGGGCACGATCTCGAGCACCTCGGCGCGGATGTCGTCGTCGATCCCGTTCCAGACGACGTCGACGGGATCGAACACGTCGTGCTCCTCCAGCCTGCGGGCGAAGTGCGACGAGGGGGCGGTGACGGCGAGGGACTCCCCCGCGATGCCGCGCAGATACGCCCAGCCGTCGAAGCCACCCGGCTGCGCATCCGCGCCGAACGCGCCGATCCCGCGCAGCACCCAGCGCCGCCACAGGTTCAGCAGGGCGAGCACGGGCCGGTGCAGCGGCGTGACGGCGGCGAGGCCCACATCCACCCGGTTGTGCATGGTGTGCACGGCGGGGATGCCGTGGCGATGCGCGAAGCGGTGCCCGATGAAGGCGCCCCAGAAGTCGGCCTGCACGTGCACGAGATCCGCGCGGGGGCGATCGGCCATCGCCCGGTCGAGGAAGCGGTCGGTGCGGCGCCCCGGCCAGCTCATCGCGTACTCGCGGTCGAGCGTGATCGGGATCGAGGGCAGGTCCAGGTAGCCGGGATCGCTGCGGACCTCCGCGGCGCGCTCGCCGTGCATCCGGGGGGCGACGACGGTGACCGTGTGGCCCGCGCGCTCCAGATAGCGGCGCTGCAGCCGCATCGAGACCTGCGCGCCGCCGAGCGATTCGAGGTGCTGGTCTGCGAAGAAGACGACGTGCATGCGCCTCGTCACTCCGGCAGCGGTTCGCCGCGGTACAGCGCCTCGAAGGTGTCGAGCGTGCGGGTGATGTCGTGCACGGCCACGCCGTCGAGGGATGCGCGCTGCAGCCGTTCGTACTCCGCAGGAGACGCGGTGAGCACGGCGGTCAGCTTGGCAGCGAGGTCGTCGGCGTCGCCCGGCGTGAAGAGGTAGCCGTTCTCGCCGTCGTGCACGAGGTGCGGCAGCGCCACGGCGTCGGCGGCGACGACTGGCAGCGCCGAGGCCATCGCCTCCATCGTCGCGATGGACTGCAATTCGGCGATCGAGGCGATCGCGAACACGCTCGCCCGCGACAGCAGCGCACGCAGCTGCTCGTCGGTGGTGCGGCCGTGGAAGGTGACGCGGTCGGCGAGGCCCAGCTGCGCGGTGAGCTCTTCGAGGCTCTTGCGCTGATCGCCGCCGCCGACGATGTCGAAGCTCGCATCCAGCGCCGGGTCGAGCTTCGTCATCGCCGAGAGGATGACCTCGATCTGCTTCTCGGCCGTGAGGCGGCCGACGAACACGATCCGGTTCTTCTCGCGCGGCCCGATCACGGGCGTGTACTGCGAGGCGTCGATGCCGCAGCTGACCGGGTGCACCTCGCCGATGTCGATCGTGCTCTCGAGGAAGTCGGCGGCCTTGCGTGTAGGGGTCGTGACGGCGCGGGTGAGATCGAAGGTGCGCTTGGCGTCGTCCCAGGCCAGCTTCACGACGAGGTCGTCGATGAACTTCGGCATCGTCGTGTGGTCGAGGATGTTCTCGGGCATCACATGGTTGGTGGCGATGACCGGGATGCCGCGCTGGTGGGCGATGCGCGCAAGCCCCCGACCGATGACGATGTGCGACTGGATGTGCACCACGTCGGGCTGCACGCGGTCGAGCACCACGCGCGCCCAGTGCTTCGAACGCCACGGCCAGACGAAGCGGAGCCAGTCGTGCGGCGCCCAGCGCACCGACGGCAGCCGGTGCAGCGTCATCGGCGAGCCCTCGATGACCTCGGTGCGCGGGGCGGCTTTGCGGTAGCGCTGGTTGGGGGCGACGACGTGGACGTCGTGGCCGCGCTGCACGAGTCCCGCGGCGAGGCGTTCGGCGAAACGCGCCGCACCGTTGATGTCGGGCGAGAAGGTATCGCATCCGATGAGGATCGTCAGGGGGCGATCGGACGGCGTCGCGGGATCGGCCGGGGCGGGTTTGTCGCCGGGAGAGGTCACGTTCTGCTGCCTATTCTGGGGCCGCGGGCAAGGAGAGATCGCCTGGTCGGGCGCGAGCAACTCTACCCGAGGAGCCTGCGTCGGCCAGCCTGATCAGCGCTGGCTCGAACACAGTGCCAGCTCGAACACAGTGGAAGGCTCTACCGTTGTGGCATGCGCCTGACCGCTGACGCCGACCCCGCCCGCTGGATCCCCGTGACCGGATCCCTGGGTTTCAAGGGACGCCGTCATCGCAAGGCCGCCATCCGGATGCTGCTGGGCCAGGCGACCGGCGCGATGGGTGCCGCACCCCGGCAGGGGTCGGGAGCGGCGGCATGGATGATGAGCCAGGCAGCACCGTTCCTCATGCGCAAGGCTGACGGCCGCGTGCTCGTATGGACGTGGAAGGACGAGCCCGAGCTCATCGTCGCGATGGCGACCGCGCAGGAGCTCACCCCGCAGCTGCGCACGGCGCGCGCCATGATGCCCATCGAGTACGACGACACCGAGGAGTTCCGAAACCCCTACCTCGGTGCCGGCGAGAAGCTCGTCGTGCCGATTCCCGAGGCCCCCGCCTCGCCGCCGTTCGCCACGTACACATGGGACACCGGCACGCACCTCATCACGCTGCAGGCGGTGTGCGCGGATCGCGAGCGCTTCGGTACCGTCATCGGCTCGGTCGATGAGATCGCCCGCACGCTCCGCACCGTCGACGACCTTTCCATCGGCGAGGCCGGGCCCGTGCTACGCCTGCCGCCGGCCTGATAGGTTGGCAGAGGCCCTTGATGGGCCGAGCCTTCGCCGCGTCGGCGGCCCGTTGAGGAAGGCCCCGCCGCTTGAGCGGCCGAGTGAGGAGAGCGAGGTGGTGGACGCATGTCCGGTCATAGTCGCCCTTCGCCCGCCGGCCTCGCCGCGACACGCTGACCCGCTCCGGTCGCACACCCGACCGCGGATCCTCGCCGCGCGCACTGACTGATCCGTCAGATCTGGCCGATCCGTCCGTCTTCCGCCGACGACGCGCCCCACATCTGCGCGCGTCCGGCCCGTCTGCGCCGCCGAACACCGGCGGCGAGGAGGCTCTGCCATGACTCCTGAGATCGCCACGCCCGCCCCCGTCGACACCCTCGTCGACGACGTCGAACAGGCCCTCGGCCATCGCGACCTCGCCGCCGTCTCCGGTCTTCTCGCGGATGCGCCCGCGCGGCACGTCGTGCAGCTCCTGGACCGTCTTCCCCCGCGCCAATGCGCGATCGCCTACCGCCTGCTGCCCAAGCAGCGCGCGCTCGAGGTGTTCGAGGAGCTCGCCCCGGAGCTGCAGGGCGACCTCGTGCACGGCCTGCAGGACGCCGAGATCGCAGCCCTGTTCGCCGAGCTCGACCCCGACGACCGCGTCTGGCTGCTCGACGAGCTGCCCGCCTCCGTCGCGCCGCGCCTGCTGCGCGGACTGCCCGTGCACGAGCGTGACCTGACCGCCGCTGTGCTCGGCTACCCGCGCGACGCCATCGGCCGCCGGATGAGCCCGGAGTACGTCACGACGCATCCCGAGTTCACCGCGGCGCAGTCGATCGAGCGCGTGCGCTCGCGCATCGACGACGCCGAGACCGTGTACACGCTGCCGGTCACCGACGGCTCCCGCCGCGTGGTGGGCGTGGTGAGCCTGCGCGACCTGCTGCGCGCCGCACCGGATGCGCTGGTCGCCGAGATCATGGAGGACGCGCACACCGTCGACGCCGATGCCGACACCGAGCCGGCGGTGCGCGAGGTGACGGAGCTGGGCGTGCTCGCGGTGCCCGTGGTCGACAGCGAACGGCGACTGGTCGGCATCCTCACCATCGACGACGCCGTGCGCATCCTCACCCGCGAGGAGCGCGAGGACTCCGCGCGCCAGGGCGGCGTGGAGCCGCTGAGCCGCCCGTACCTGTCCACCCCGATCCGCCGGCTCGTGCGCTCGCGGGTGGTGTGGCTGCTCGTGCTGGCGCTGGGCGCCACCCTCACGGTGCAGGTGCTGGAGGGCTTCGAGTCGACGCTGGAGAAGGTGACGATGCTCGCGCTGTTCGTGCCGCTGCTGATCGGCACCGGCGGAAACACGGGGAACCAGGCGGCGACGACCGTCACCCGCGCGCTGGCCGTCGGCGAGGTGCGCGCCCGCGACGTGTGGCGCGTGCTGGCGCGCGAGCTGCAGGTGGGGCTGAGCCTCGGACTGCTCCTCGGACTGCTGGGCGGCGCCGTCGCGACGCTCGTGTACGACTGGCACATCGGGCTCATCATCGCCCTGACGCTCGTGGCGCTGTGCACCTTCGCCGCATCCGTCGGCGGGGTCAAGCCGCTCGCCGCCCGCGCCATCCGCGTCGATCCTGCCGTGTTCTCCAACCCCTTCATCAGCACGTTCGTGGATGCGACGGGCCTGATCATCTACTTCCTCATCGCCCGCACCGTGCTCGGGATCTGAGGGCGCTGGGCGGAGCGGCCGGGGCAGGGTGCCAGCGCCCCCGGAAACCACGTTCTGCGCGAGAAACTCTGTACGCCGTGGTTTCTCGCGCAGAACGGTGTTTCTCAACCGACGCCCGTGTCAGAGGTTCACGTCGCCGACCAGATTGACCCGGATGCCCATGCCCGCCAGCATCGCGGCCTTGGCGACGAGGGCCTTGTCGGCGGTCTCAGCGTCCGGCGCATAGACGAGCTGGGCGTGGTTGGCCTTGTGCCGCGCCATGAACTGATCGCGTGTCTGGCCGTGCAGCACGACGTGCGCGATCGGCCACTCGGGGTTCGTGGCGTCCTTGCGGCGCTGTGTCTCCTCCTCCGGCAGTTCGACGACGGATCCGCGGAACACGTCGGCCTGCAGCACGCCGTCGGCGATGAAGATGCGCGAGAGCACCACTTCGCCGGGCTTGGAGACGCCGTTGATCGTGGCGCCGCCGGCGGGGAAGAACACATGCCCCTGCCGCCAGCCCTCGGCCTTGTCCCATCCGCCCAGGTGCGAGGCGGGGACGGATCCGGAGATCTCGTAGACCCACACGAACCGGCCGTCATAATCCTCGCCCCAGCGCACGTCGTGCAGCGTGTTGTCGGGCACGAGGCCCATCGCGCGCCACACCCGGTCGGTGACCAGCGCATCCACCGCGACGCCCTCGTCGGCCTCGTTGAAGTGGGGGAAGGCGAGTCCCTCGTGCAGGATGCGCGAGCCGTCGCGCGAGGTGACCGGAGGACGCTCGGTGGAGTTGAGGATGCCCTCGGCGAGGTCGGATGCGGGCACGAGGTCCTTCAGCCCCTGCTGGTACTGGATGCCCACGGCGTCCAGTCCGAAGTCGTCGGCGATGCGCAGGGCGGCGATGTACATCTTCATCTGCCACTGCACCTGGTCGCGGGTGAGCTCGGTGGCCCCATCCTCGCCGTACTTGAACGTCATGCCGCGGTCGACGAGCCAGTCGTGGGCGGCATCCGCCTCCTCTTCGGAGACCTCGAGCATCTCGGCGTACAGCGCGGACTGCGACAGCCGCTCCTTGTAGATGCCGGTGCCGTTGAGCAGCTCGTCGTCGAAGATCGCGTTGTACATGCCCATGCAGCCCTCGTCGAAGACGCCGATGATGGCCTTGTCCGCGAGCAGCTGGGCGGCCAGCGCCTCACCCAGCTCCTTCTCGGGGCTGTCCGGAAGGGCGGGAAGGGCGCGCACGTGCGACTGGTCGTGCGTGATGCGGCCGGTGTCGATCCACTCCTTCAGTCCCTTGCGGAACCAGTCGTCGGTGAAGTCGACCGACCAGATCGTCGAGTAGTCCTTGCCCATCTTGGTCAGGCCGGCGTTGAGGCCGAGCAGGCCCACCAGACCGGGCCAGTCAGGCGCGAAGTTGGCCGTGGTGAGGATCGGGCCCTGGTGCGTGCGCAGGCCCGCGAGCACGTGGTGCGAATACTGCCAGTTCGCCGTGGCGACGATGAGCGGCGCGTCCACCGGGATGTTCTTGAACACCTCCATGCCCATCCGCTGGCTGCGGATGTAACCGTGCCCGCGCTCCGGGTCGACGTCGAACGGCCGCACGACCGACCAGCCGAGCCCCTCCATCGCGGCGGTCACGGCCGCCTCGGTGGCCTCCTGCACCGGCCAGCCGGCGACGTTCGCCGACTCCCGGAGGTCGCCGGAGGTGATCAGGTACGCCGTCTTCGGCGCGGATGCGGGACGCACCGACGGTGCGGGAAGGGTGTAGCTCATGATTCCTCCGGTGGTGGGTGACCTCGATACCCGTGTGTCACGCTAAACGAAATCGATTTCATGCGCAAGAGCCGTGCATTGTCGCGCGGTGGGTCGCGCATCCGTGGTACGCGGATGCAATCGATTCCCGTCGGTTGTGTGAGGCGGCGGTCAGGCGAAGCGGCGGCTGGTGACCCGCTGCGAATCGACGGCGGTGGACTCGTCCGGCGCGGTGAGACTCATCGCGGTGAGACTGATCGCACCGTAGCTCTTTGCTCGACGGCGAGCTCGTGCACGACCTCGCGCGTGCCCTCGTACAGGCGCACGTAGCGGTCGAAGAGCTCGTCGGACATCGCGCGGTGCTCCGGGGTCGGCTCGATCGTCTCGACCACGGGATTCCAGTCCTCGATGTCGGGCGCGGCATCCCCGGCCACCGCGCCGGCGGCGAGGAACGCGGCGCCGTAGCTCGCGCCGATCGTCGTCTGCGGCACCTCCTGCACGAGCCCCGTGATGTCCGAGACGATCTGCAGCCACAGCCGCCCCTGCGTGCCGCCGCCCACGGCGACGATCCGGCGGATGTCGGCGCCGGCCGCCCGCATCGTCTCGACGTTGTGCCGCACCCCGAGCGCGGTCGCCTCCAGCGCCGCGCGGTACAGGTCGCCGCGCCCGTGCTCCAGGGTGAGCCCCGCGATCACGCCGCGCGCATCCGGATCCTGGATGGGCGTGCGCTCGCCCGCGAAGTACGGCAGCATCAGCAGCCCGCGCGCACCGGGACCCGACTCTTCGGCCTCGGCGAGCAGCTGCGGGTAGTCGGCGCCGGTGAGGTCTTTGAGCCATGCGGTGAGCGCGCCGGAGGTGGACAGCCCACCGGCAAGGTTGCGGGTGCCCGCGAAGGCACCCGCAGTGGTCCACATCGAGGGAGTGCGCAACGTCTGCTCGCCGGTCGCGATGAGGAACATCGTCGTGCCGTACATGAGCATGAGATCGCCCGGACCGTGCGCGCCGACGCTGACCGCCTCGGTCCAGGCGTCGATCGTGCCGGTGATGACGGGGGTACCGGCCGGGATGCCGGTGGCCACGGCCGCCTCTTGAGTGACCTCGCCGGCGATCTCGCCGGCCCAGGTCAGCCGCGGCTGCTCCAACCCGCCCGCGTACTGCTGCCACCACGGCTCGTACCAGGTCTCGTTCTCGATGTCGTAGAGCGGCGAGGTCTGGCTCGCGGATTGGTGGTCGAGCACGTAGGCGCCGGTGAGATGACGGGCGAGCCAGGATGCCGGCATGAAGAGGCGCTGGGCCTTGGCGTACGCATCCGGCTCCTCGTCGGCGATCCAGGCGATCTTCGCCCCACCGGCCTGCGAGGTGAGGGTGGATCCGCCCACGCGGGTGATCTCGTCGACACCGAGCTCGTCGGTCATCCGCGCGATCTGCGCCGTCGAGCGCGTGTCGACGCCGTAGAGGATGGCCGGGCGCACCGGCACGTCGTCGTCATCGGCGAGCAGCACGCACGGGCCCATGCCGCTCACGCCGACGGCCGCGACCTCGGCGCCGGAGGCATCCGGTGCGGCGAGCAGATCACGCACGATCGCGACGAACTCATCCCACCAGATCGTGCCGTCCATCTCGACCCATCCCGTGTGCGGGCGCTGCACCTCGTGCTCGCGCACCGACTGGGCGATGATCTCGCCGTGCTCGGAGACAAGCACGCCCTTGCTGCTGGACGTGCCGATGTCGACACCGATCGTGCACCGCACCGGTCCTCCTCGAGCCTGGGTTCCGCGTGCGATCCACGCTAGGCGAAATCGATTTCACTCGCAATGGCCGCGAGGCGACGACTCCGTCCCGAAACAGCGATATCCACACACGGTCTCGGAACGCAGTTGTCGTCTCGCGGGTGTGCGGTGGGCCGAAGCGCCGCGCCGGAGGCGCGAGGCGGGACGCCGCGCGGAGGCTCAGCGCGCGACGCTGGCCGCCTGCATCTCGCCGCGCAGCACGACCGTGCGCGCCGGCTGATCGTCGCCGCCGATGCGCTCCAGCAGCATCCGCGCCGCCGTGACACCCATGTGCCGCGCGGGCAGCCGTACGACGGTGACGACGCTGGGCGAGAGGGTCGTGAACGGCAGCGAGCCGATGACCGCGACGCCCACGGAGGGCGGGGTGAGCCCATGCTCGGTGAGCACCTGGATCGCACCGACGCCGATGAGGTTGTTTCCGGCGACCACCGCATCCGGCGGTTCGGGCAGCGCGAGCAGCTCTTCCATCACGGCTCGCCCGCCGTCGACCCGGAAGGTCGAGAATCGCAACAATGACGAATCGTACGCGAGACCGTGATCGGCGAGCGCGCGACGCCAGCCGTCGGCGCGGTCGGCAGCCGTCTCGATGTGCTCGGGGCCTGCGATGTGAGCGATGCGCCGGTACCCGGCCTCGATGAGGTTCACGGTCGCCGCCCGGCCCGCATCGCGGTTGGCCATGACCACCCCGTCGACGTCGTCGCCGATGCTGCGGTCGACGGCGACCACGGGGCGCCCCGCCGCCGTCAGCTCGGCGATCTCGGAGTGATCGGATGCCGCAGCGAGGATGACGCCCGACATGTGCTCGGCGACCGCGATCCGCAGATAGGTGGCCTCCTTCTCGAGCTGCGCATCCGAATTGCACAGCACGACCGAATAGCCGGCCTCGGACGCGACATCTTCGACGCCGCGCGCCATCTCGGTGAAATACGGGTTCTCGATATCGGGGATCACGAGGGCGATCACCTCGGAGCTCTGCCGCCGCAGGGTGCGGGCCGTGCGGTTGGGCGTGAACTTCAATTGCCCGGCCGCGTGGCGCACCGCCGCGACCTTCTCATCCGAGACGCTGGCGCCGTTGAACACGCGAGAGACCGTGGCCGGTGAGACGCCGGCCGCTCGCGCCACGTCATAGATCGTCGCCATGGTTCCCTTCGGCGGCATCGGATGACGCCTGGTGCAAGGTTATCCTGTTGAAATCGATTGCAACAGATTTCGCGACTGAGTACGGTGTGACCCATGAGCCTTCCCTCTTCCGACCTCGCCTCGCTGTCTGCCCTGCGCACCGTGCAGACCCGATCCATCTCTCCGGAGAACTTCGACGGCTCCGTCGGAGGCGGCGGGCGCGCCACCGAGGGCACGGGCGCCGACTGCGCGCGTGATCTGGGCCCGGGGTGGAAGATCTCGCCCAGCGTCGACATCAAGGCGGGCGAGACGTTCGAGCTGGCGTCCATCGAGGGCGCCGGCAAGATCACGCACATCTGGATCACGACGCACACCGACAACTGGCGCACGCTGCTGCTGCGCGCGTACTGGGACGGCTCCGAGGAGCCCGCCGTCGAGGTGCCCTACGGCGACTTCTTCTGCAACGGCTGGGGCGTGTTCGCGCAGGTGAACTCGCAGGCCATCGCCGCCAACCCGCACGGCGGTTTCAACTCATACTGGCCCATGCCGTTCCGCGAGGGCGCGCGCCTGACGATCGAGAACACCTCCGTCGTCGACGTGCGGGTGTACTACCAGGTCACGTACGAGATCGGCGGGGACTACTCGAACGACGGGTACTTCCACGCGCAGTGGCGTCGCTCCAATCCCCTCGAGGACAAGACTCCGCACGTGATCCTGGAGGGCATCGAGGGGCAGGGACAGTACGTCGGCACCTACATCGCCTGGGGTGTGAACTCCAACGGGTGGTGGGGCGAAGGCGAGATCAAGTTCTACCTCGACGGCGACACCGACTACCCGACCATCGCGGGCACCGGCACCGAGGACTACTTCGGCGGTGCGTGGAACTTCGATATTCCCGGCGAGGGATATACGGCTTTCTCGACGCCGTATCTCGGGATGCCGCAGGTGATCCGCCCCGACGGGCTGTACGTGAGCCAGCAGCGCTTCGGCATGTACCGCTGGCACCTGCTCGACCCGATCCACTTCGCCACCGGCATCCCCAAGGTCGACATCCAGGCGCTCGGGTGGCGCAGCGGATGGCGCTACCTGCCCCTGCGCGACGACATCGCCTCGACCGCCATGTTCTACCTCGATCGTCCCACCGCCCGGCGCCCCAAGACACCGACGCCGGACGAACTGGAGGTGCACCTAGGAACCGCTCCGGTTCCTGACATCGGCGCCACGCCGCCGCGCGAACCGCGGAGCTGATCGCCGTGCGGGGTGCGCGACGCGGGTCGGCCGCCGCCGGGCTCGCCGTCATGCTGATCGCGACGGGATGCGCAGCGGGCGAGAGTGCTGATCAGCTCGCTCCGCCCTCACCTCTTCCCGGTGCTGCCTTCACAGCGGCAGTGGCCGATGCGCCGACCGTGGCCAGTTTCTCCGACGGCGATCTGTGGCCCAACTGCTGGTCCGATGACGACGCGCTCTACACGGCGAACGGCGACGGCGCGGGTTTCGGCGGCGAATTCAGCGACATCGTCATGAACCGCGTCACAGGGAGTCCGTATGAGGACGACCTCGAGGGCGAGGTGCTCGCCCTCGGCGATGATCTCGGCCAGGTCTGGTCCGGCGACGGGTTCACTCGAAAGCCGACCGGGATGCTGTGCATCGACGGGGCGATCTATCTCGCGGTGCAGGACCTCGCCGCCGACTTCAACCAGGCGCCGGCGGCCACCATCGCCCGCAGCGATGACCACGGAAAGTCCTGGTCCTGGGATGAGGCGGCGCCGATGTTCGATGGCGGCGTGTTCACCACCGTCTGGTTCGCGGACTACGGGCAGGATGCAGCGACGGCGCCCGATCCGGCGTACGCCTACGCCTACGGACTGGATGGCAACTGGCGCGACTCCTTCTCCGACGTCGTCCCCGATCCCACCGAGCTCTTCCTTGCCCGCGTCCCGGTGAAGTCCGTGCAGGATGCGTCGACGTGGCAGTTCTACGCCGGCGAGCCCGGCGACGACGAGGCCACCTGGACCGACGACATCGGCGCGAAACGCCCCGTCCTCGTCGATGAGCGTCGCCGGCATCCCCGTGATTCGACCGCCCAGAAGGGCACGTACGACCTGAGCGTCCTCTCCCAGGGCGGCGTCACGTATCTGCCGAAGCGGGATCGCTACCTCTACACCTCGTGGACGGAGTTCACCTTCGAGTTCTACGAGTCGCCTGAGCCCTGGGGTCCGTGGACGCTGTTCCTCTCCGAGGACTTCGGCGAGTATCCGTGGGATGCCGAACGCATCGGCGGCTACGGCACGACGATCCCGTCGAAATACGTCTCCGATGATGAGCGCACGCTGTGGGTGTGCAGTCCAATGTCTGCCCCTGTGCTCCCGCAGGCGTCACCTCGTACTGGTTCGGGCTGCGCGAGCTGTCGCTCGACGGTGCTCCGGGGTGACGTCGAGCACCGGCCCCCGCGGCGTGCGGAACGGAGAGGTCGAAGCTGCCCTGGGCAAGGTCGATGCGGCACTCGCCGCCGATGAGGACGCCACCCACTGGCAGGGCGTCGACTTCCCCTGGAGCAGCATCTCGGGGGTCGGCGACGGTTCACGGTCGTTTGTCCTGCATCTGAGAGACGCCGCGGCCTCCCGCGCATCCCTCGGACGCGCCGACTACCTCGTCAAGGACGGATCGACGCCCGGCACCGGATCGGCGACGCTCCTGCTGGACGGCGTCACGGATGCCGAGACCTTCAAGGATGCCGCGACCCGGCTGATCCAGGAGGCCGAACGACGTGGGCTCCCCACACAGGCTCGCGTCGGCTGAACAGCGGCCTCCCGCCAGTGGCCGACACGGTGTTGTTCACCGGAATCGGCGTGAATGGTAACGTTCCCTGCATCGGGCTGGAGGCAGGAATGAGCGCACGGGCACACCGCCCGACCATCAAGGAGGTCGCGCAGCACGCCGGCGTGAGCCCGATGACCGTCTCGCGCACGCTCTCGGGCGGTCTCAACGTCAAGCCCGATGTGCAGGAGCGCGTCCTCGCCGCCGTCGCCGACCTCGGCTATCACCGCAATGAGAACGCGCGCAGCATCCGACCGGGGCACTCCAGCGGGCTCATCGGCGTCGCCATCACAAACATCGCCAACCCGTACTACAGCACCTTCGCGCTCGGCGTCGAAGAGGAGGCGGCGCTGACCGGCCGGCGCATCCTGCTCGGAAACACCTCGGAGGACGCCGACCGCGAGAACGCCCTCGTGAGCGACTTCCTCGGGAGACGGGTCGAGGGGCTCATCGTCGTCCCGGCAAGCACGGACGCCGACCACCTCGCCGCCTCGCAGCAGCAGGGCGTCCCTGTCGTGCAGGCGTCGCGGCGCATCGACGGGCTGGATGCCGACACTGTCGTCCTCGCCGACGACGACGGCGCGCATCGCGGAGCTAGTGCACTCATCGACGCCGGCCACACGCGCATCGGATACCTCGGCAACACGCTCTCGATCTTCACCGGACGCCGTCGGCACGCCGGATTCGTCCGCGCTCTCGAGGAACGCGGCATCCCGCTCGATCCGGCGCTCATCGCCGCCGGACAGCAGACCGTCGATCAGGCCCGCGAAGCCACCAGGGCGATGCTGCGTATGAAGAACCCGCCGACTGCGCTGTTCTGCGCCAACAACCGCAACGCCATCGGCGCACTCAAGGAGATCAACAGGCAGCTCGGCTCGGGGATCAAGCCGGTGTCGGAGTATCCCGAGATCATGAGCTTCGACGACTTCGAGCTCGCCGAGCTCTCGCCCGTGCCGATCAGCGTCATCGATCACGACCCGCGGGAACTGGGGCGGACGGCTGCACGACTGCTGCTGGACAGGCTGGATGCCTCAGGAGACGGCGGCGAAGCCCGCGAAGTCGAGCTCCCCGTGCAGCTGCGGATGCATCTGCGGTAGGGCGCACTTCGCCCCTCACGAGAGGTGTTGACACCCCCGGGCAAAATTGGTAACGTTACCAATCGTTGAGATAGGAGTGCGGTTATGGAGCTGTGCGTCGACTTCGGTGGCACCGAGATCAAGCTCGCCGTCATCGAGGGCGCCGGCATCATGGCATCAGGCACCATCCCCGTCACCGGCAGCACCGCCGACCTCGATGCGGCCGCCACGGCATCGCTCGCGCTGATCGACGGCGCCGACGTCACGCCGACCGCGGTCGGCATCGCCGTTCCCGGCGTCGTCGACCCGGCGACGGGGCTCATGCTGCACGCCAACGACAAGTACGACTTCCTCGAGGGCTTCGACCTGCATTCGTGGGCACAGGACGAACTCGGCCTCCCGGCAGTCGTCGAGAACGACGCACGAGCGGCGCTCATCGGCGAGACATCCACGGGGTCGGCCTCCGGCGAGCGCGACGCCGTGCTGGTCACCCTCGGAACCGGCATCGGCACCGCCGCGATAATCGACGGCGTCCCGCTGCGCGGCGTCACCGGTCATGCCGGCATCCTCGGCGGACACGTCACGACCGACATCCACGGGCCGACCTGCCCGTGCGGGAACGTCGGGTGCGGAGAGGCGCTGGCATCGAGCTGGGCGCTCCAGCAGGGAACGGTCAAGGACCTGTTCGAGTCCGACGAGCGTGCCGAGATCCGCGACGAGTTCCTACGGGTCTGGGGCACGACAGTCGTCACGCTCTGCCACATGTACGACCCGACCGTCGTCATCCTCTCCGGCGGCATCCTGCGCGCCGGCGACGCGGTCCGCTACCCGATCGAGGACCACGTGCGCGAGCACCTCTGGCCGTCGATGACCGCGCCGCGCTTCATCGTCCCGCCCGAACCCGAGTACTCCGTCGCCCGGGGGCTGAGCACCCTCGCCCGCCAGGCGCATCCGACGACCGCCATAGACCAGGAGACGCATTGACCACCCCGATCAGCGACATGCACGACGGACGCACCGAACGCGGTCGCTACGACACCCAGCCCACCGTGCCGCTCCCCGGCGGTGAGCGCATCCTCCGCGGACCCGCTGCGTGGCGGGCCGCCGCCGAGACCGCGACCGTTCTGCTCGTCGACACCTATCCCGGCGTCGACATCCCGGCGCTCACGGCACAGCTCCAGGAGTCCTTGCCCGACTGGACGGTGGTGAACGTCGAGGATGCCGCGCACCCGGTCGCCGAGGTAGAGCAGCTGATCGCCTCGAATCTCACGGACGACCGCGTCTTCGGCGTCATGAGCCACTTCACCCTCACCGACTTCTACGACGACGCGAAACTCGACGAGCTGGCATCCACCATCGCCGACAGGACGCTCGTGATCGGGTGGGGCGCCGCTCTGCTCGCCGATCGCGTCGAGGAGAAGACCTCGACCGTCCTGGTCGACATGGCCCGCTGGGAGATCCAGTTGCGTCTGCGCGCCGGGGCGACGAACTGGCGAGCCGACAACTCGGGCGAAGACATCCTCCGCAAGTACAAGCGCGGGTTCTTCGTCGAGTGGCGCGTCGCCGACCGGCACAAGCGCTCCCTCTTCGACACCGTCGACTTCGTCGTCGACGGCAACGCGATCGCTCCAGCAGAGCCCCACCCCGATTCCCCCGACGCCGGCATGATCACCGGTGAGGCGTTCCGCACCGCGCTTCGGGATGCCGCCACTCGCCCCTTCCGCGTCGTGCCGTTCTTCGACCCTGGAGTGTGGGGCGGCCAGTGGATGAAGTCGCTCATCGGCCTCGACCCGTCCAAGGACAACTACGCCTGGTGCTTCGACTGCGTGCCCGAGGAGAACTCGCTGCTCCTGGCGGGCGACGGCGGGGTCATCGAGATCCCGTCGCTCGACCTCGTGTCCGCCAGGCCCGTCGAGTTGCTCGGCGCCAAGACCTTCGCGCGATTCGGCGCCGAGTTCCCGATCCGCTTCGACTTCCTGGACACCATGGACGGCGGCAACCTCAGCCTGCAGGTGCATCCGCTCACCGACTACATCCAGAACACGTTCGGCATGCCGTACACGCAGGACGAGAGCTACTATCTGCTGGATGCCGCTGACGATGCGGTGGTCTACCTCGGCACGAAGAACGGCATCGATCAAGACGCGATGCTCGCCGACCTCGCCACCGCACAACAGGGTGAGACGCCCTTCCCCGCCGAGAAGTACATCAACTCCTTCCCGGCTCGCAAGCACGACCACTTCGCCATCCCGGCCGGCACGATCCACTGCTCGGGCGCGAACTCGATGGTACTCGAGATCTCGGCGACGCCGTTCATCTTCACGTTCAAGCTGTGGGACTGGGGTCGGGTCGGACTCGACGGCATCCCGCGCCCGGTGCATCTCGATCACGGTTCTCGCAACATCCAGTGGGATCGCGACACCGACTGGGTGAACGAGAACCTTATCGGCCAGGTCGAGACGATCAGCAACGACGGCGGCACGATCGAGGAGCGCACCGGCCTGCACGCGCTCGAGTTCATCGAGACGCGCCGCCACTGGTTCGCCCAGAGCGCCGATCACGACACCGACGGCACCGTCAACGTCATCAACCTCGTGGAGGGTGACGAGGCTCGGGTGGTGAGCCCGACAGGGGCGTTCGAACCCTACGTCGTCCACTACGCCGAGACGTTCATCGTTCCGGCATCCGTCGGCCGCTACCGGATCGAACGGACCGAGCGGACCCGCAGCGAGCGCCTCGCCACCATCAAGGCCTATGTACGAGGGTCGCGCACGAGCGACGACTGACGGACCGAAATGATAGACCGCGCGGGATCTTCTCCGCGCGGTCTACATTTTCGTCTCACCAGGCGATGACGGTCTTTCCCAGCGCGCCCTTGTCGAAAGCGTTCCACGCTTCTTGACCTTGATCGAGCGAGTACGTCGACGCGATCAGAGGCTCGATCGATGTACCTTGCAGCGCCATCGAATTCATCATTCGCTCGAGTTCATGGATGGGGAACATCCACGAACCGCGGACGTCGACCTGCTTCTGCAGTACCCCGCGCTGCAGGTGCACAGAACTGATCTCATCGGTGAACCCGACACAGACGACACGACCGAACAGGGCCGCCGCATCAAGCGCGGTCTCGCGTCCGGCCGTCTTGCCTGTAGCCTCGACGACAACGTCTGCGCCACGACCACGAGTCACCTCCTGGAGTACTCCATCATCGTCGTGCAGAGGGTTGATCGCAGCGCTGAATCCCAGCGACATCGCAAACTCGTTGCGCGCGTTCTGCGTGTCATATCCCACGACGACGGCACCGGAACGTGCGGCGAAGTAGCCGGCGGCAAGGCCGACCGGACCGAGCCCGACAACCGCCACGGTGTCGCCGAGACCGAAGTCTCCGCGTCGCAGTGCAAGAAATCCCGTGCCGGCACCGCACGAGTAGTAGCAGGCCTCCGATAGCGAGATCTCGTCCGGCACGATCACACAATCGCGTGCCCGCACGACCATGTAGTCCTGCATCGCACCAGGCACATTCAGCCCGTATATTCCCCATTTGTTCGGGCAGTTGATATCCCACCCGCGTCGGCACTGCTCGCAGTGGCCACAGCCGCCCATGTGATGCACAGCAACACGGTCGCCGACTTTCAGCCCGATGACACCCGGGCCGACTTCCACCACGACTCCGGCGGCCTCGTGCCCCGGGACGATATCCGGGTCCGTCTTCAGTCCGTAAAAACTTCCGTAACGCTGCTCGTGCGGGGGCTGAAACTGCATGTGCAAGTCGCTCCCGCACAGTCCCGCAGCCTTCATCTCGAGGAGAACTTCGCCGGTTCCGACATCAGGAGTCTGCCGTTCCACAATGTCGATGCGGCGATCGCCCGGCATCAGAATCGCTTTCATCATGCAGCCCTTCTTTGGAGTTCCTTCATCATCCCTTGACAGCTCCCATCGTCAGGCCCGAGACCAGCTGGCGCTGGAACAAACCGATCACCAGCACCGTCGGAATCAGAACGATGGTTGATGTCGCCGCCAGCTGACCCAGATCGATGTTGTTGTAGCCGATGGCCCGATAGATCGCGAGCGGCGCCGTCGCCGAGTTGTTTCCTGAAAGCACAAGCGCGAAGAAGAAGTCATTCCAAGAAAGCAGGAATGAGATCGACGCGGCAGCGACGATGCCCGGCAAAGCCAACGGAAGCAGAACAGAGCGGAACGCCCTGCCGTAACCACAACCGTCCACGAGAGAGGCTTCCAGCAGTTCGGGCGACAATCCGCGGAAACTCTCGATAAGGATCCAGCAGACGATTCCGACAACGAGCACGATGTGCGCCAAGATCAATCCGATGAGGGTGTCGTTCAGGTGCATCCCGTTGAACATGAGGAAGAACGGGATCGCCACGGCCACCGGCGGCGCCATTCGTGAGGACAGCACCCAGAACTCGAAGTTTCGCATCCGCCGCATGGCCAGATGAGTGACACCGTATGCTGCAAGCGCCCCGAACAAGACGCTGACGGCGGTTGCTCCAACAGCCACTACTGCGCTGTTGAACAGCCCCCGCACCAGCTGCGGCTCGGCAAGCGCCGTGGTGTACGCACTGATGTCGAGTGAGGGAATCCAAACGGGGGGATTCCGAGTCGTCTCCAAGGGGGCCTTGAGCGATGTCGCCACGAGCCAATAAACGGGAACGAGCGTCCACAGAAGGAACACCGCGATGCCTATCACTCGTGTGATGCGTGAACGCGACCGGGAGTTCACACGCTCTCCTTCCGTGTCAGCGCTTTCAACAGAAGATTTGTCAACAGGATGCACAGGAGCAGAAAGATGACAGCCGAGGCCGTAGCCTTTCCAAAGTCGAGGAAGCTGATTCCTTGTTGAAAAATTGAGTAGTTCAGCATGGTTGTCGCCGACCCGGGTCCTCCAGAGGTCAGGACCTGCACGCTGTCGAATGTCTTGAGAGCATCGATCGTGCGGAACAAGACCGCCACGAGTACATATGGCATCAGCATCGGCAGCGTGATCTGCGAGAATCGCTGCCACGCACTCGCTCCATCGACCGACGCGGCCTCGTGCACGTCATGGGGTATCGTGGCGAGGCCTCCTGCGAGGATGATGAAGACGAAGGGCGTCCACTGCCAGGTGTCTACGGCGATGAGCGTCGGCAGCGCGAGTGCCGGATCCCCCAGCCAATCCGGACCCGGCAGCCCCAGAGACGTGAGCACGTAGTTCACAGGCCCGTATGCGGCGTTGAGTATCTGACGCCAGTTGAAGAGCATCGCGATCGGTGCCGCCGCCATAGGCAGAAGTATCAGCGCGCGCAGGAACGCGCCACCGCGCTTGATCTCGGCCATCGCGAGCGCCAGCGCGAGCGCGACGGCCACCTGGATCGATACCGCAGCCACCACGAACAGCAGCGTGCGCAACATCGTGACCCAATATGCAGAGTCAGCAAACAGAGAAATGTAGTTGTCGAATGCTACGAACGTCGTGTCCGGATTGGTCGCGGCCGCGTTCGTGAAGCTCACAACCAGGATGTAGACGGTCGGAATGATCGTGAGCACAGCCAGCAACGTCGCCAACGGCGTGATCGCCAGCCCCTGCGCGATCCGTCTCGACCCCCGCACCGTCTTCGACCAACGAAGCGGTTCTGGGGCGGTGGGACTCGAGACCTCTGTGTCCACCAGGACTGCGCTGTCGCCGGGGGGCATCGTCAGGGTGCCACCTTCTCAGCGGAGGCTTGAGCAGAACGCAACTCCGACTCCGGGTCCCCTCCGGTGACAGCTGCGTTGATGGCACGGGCAAGAGGATCGGACATCTGGCTCCACGCATCGCGCTTCCACGCGTTGGCCAACGGCGTCGAATCGACAGAGTCCAGCGCTTCCTTTGTGCGCTGCGCGTTGTCTTCTCCGATCATCGCGCTGACGCCGTCGCTGTCCCACGCCGCGCGGCGCGCCGGCGATGCGCCGTTCTCTGCGCCGGCTTCGCTCACCGGGGCGCTCGTGGCCCACTGCATGAAGAGCCATGAGGCGTCCTTGTGCTCACTCTTCGAGTTCATCCCGATCGTCCAGAACCAGGCATTGGGTGAACTCACTCCAGACGGACCCGCCGGGAAGGGGTAGGCGTTGATCTCTTCCGCATACTGCGACGCTTCAGGATCCTTCAGGCTTCCGAGGAAGGTGGAGGAGTCGGTCCAGATCGCGAGAGTGCCCTGCTGCATCGCCTGCTGGTTCTCCTGGAAGCCCCATCCCGACACGCCTGCGGGACCGTACTGCGTGAGAAGTTCGGAGTACAGCGTCAGCGCTTGGACGTTCGCCTCAGAGGCGAACTGCGGCGTGCCGGCGGCGTCCAAGTACTCCCCTCCTGAGGAAAATGCGAACCCGCCGAAGGGCCACGGCGTCTGGTTTGCCGCTGCAACAGCTCGGGATCCGAATCCCGCCACACCATCCTTGTTGGCCGCCTCGGCAGCAGCCACCAGTTCGTCGAAGGTCGTCGGAGCATCCGGAACCAGATCATCACGGATGAACAGCATCTGGGCTTCCGCCGTGATGGGTAGCGCGAGCTGCTTGTCATCTTCGCGACCGTAGTCCGACGCCCCTTCGAAGAAGTCCTCGAAGTCATACCAGTCCGCGTCTGTGACGGCGCCGTCATCGAGGTACTCGTTCAACGGCTCGAGCCAGCCGGAACCGGCAGCTTGACCGAACTGGTTGACCATGAATACGTCCGGGGTCGAGGAACCGGACGAGAGCTCGACAGCAATCTTGGAAACGTACTGGTCCTCGCCCAAGACCGAAGCATCGACGGTGATCCCCGTGAGTTCTTCAAAGCACGGAATCAGAGGCTCGACTGTATTCCACCATGGGTGCTCCTGCGCAGACAACGTGATCGTCTCACCAGAGTATTGTTGCCAATCTATGCCCGCCTGAGCGTAGACGTCGTTGTCACACCCGTCAGCGGCAACGTCGCTCTGATCGTTCGAACGTGAACTCGAGCAACCTGCAAGCATGACCGAAAACAGTGCTGTGCTCGCCAAGGCAACGACAGCCACGCGGCGGCTCCGATGTACTGACTTCCATGTTTTCATCTTCATGACCTCCCTTGGTCATTGTTCGGTCACGATGTACTCACGACCTCGATCGCGATTCATCGTGCACTGCCTTGATAACGACATCAAGAATTAGATTGGTAACGATATCAGACCGTGACCGTTGCCGCACGCGGTCTTCGTCACAGTGGCAGGCGACGCGCAGCCCTATACGAAACCCGCAGGCTGCTCAGGGGCAACCGGCTCCTCGTCACGTACACGGGTGATGATCAGCGACTCGATCACGCATAGGCGGCGTCCGCATGGCGCCGATGAGGATATCGACACTGTCGGCCGGGGTCGACGTCAGGCTTCGGCCCGCGCGGCACGCTGAACGGAGAGGTCGACGCTACCCGCGCGGACGTCGATGTCGACGCAGTCTTCGGTGACCTGCACCAGGCCGTATCCCGTCGACGAGATCCACGGCCAGCGGCCGTCCCGAGACACGACCATCGTTCCGGCCAGCTCATCGATGTGCACACCGGTCATTGCTTGAAGCACGGTCCACCCCGCCATGCCGCGGACGTAATGGTCGCCGCACTCGATCTCGTTGTACGGATTGCGCCGACGCCCGTCGGACCGGGTCCACATGGCATCGAGGATGCTCTGCGCCTCTTCGTCGAGCCCCTCGTACAGACAGTGCGCGGCGACCTGATACTCCACGCCGCTCCACACCTCGTCGGCGTACCGCGTGGGCACCTCCGGTCGCCCGCCCGCCGGCCACGAGCACATGAGCAGACCCGAGTCGTCCGCAGCATCGGCATAGACGCGATAGATGTGCGCGAAGTCGTCGAACCCGTGGCGGAGGTTCGTCTTCACGATGTGACGCAGCGCGCTACGGATGTGCTCCTCCGGCAGGATGTACCCGAGACCGAGCTGGTGCGCCCACCACTGGCCGATGACCTGGTCGCTGAGCGTTCCGGTCAGCCACTGGAACTCGTCGGGGTCGCCGTCCTCCAGCACCTGGATGTAGTGCCCGTCCCGGAACAGGCGTTCGTCGTACGCTGCGGACCCGGAGAGGAAGCGCCGCCGGGCGTCTTCACCGGTCTCATCGTCTCCCACGATCGAGGCCAGCTCCTCGAGCGCTCGGAGCGCCGTGAGCCACAGCGTGCCCATGAACGGGTTGATCCCGGCGAGATCGATGTCGTGCGTGCTCGGCTGGATCCCGTGGAGCACGCCGTCGTCGTGGAGATCCCATTTCTCCACGACGTGGCGGTAGAGCCGGATGATCGCGTCCCAACGCCCCTCCAGCCAGTCCTTGCCCGCCCCGTGCTGCACATCGCGCAGAGTCTTCAGGATGGTGGCGAGCATGCCGTCGAGGGCGGGCTCTTCGGGCCCCCCGATGATCTCGTCGTGCATCTGCGGAAGATACGTCGGCACGCGCAGTCGATGCGGGATCGCCCCCGAGGGGGCCTGCAGCACATCGAACTCCGTATCGCGCATGTTCCGCTCGAGCTCCGGCCACAGGCCGGCCAGAGCGGCCTCGTACTGCCAGACGTGCGTGCAGTTGAGGGGACAGGATCCGCCGAAGCTCGCCGCCCACATGACCGTGGACGCACCGAGCGAGCCCTCGTATCCGTAGAAGCGCCCGTCGGCGCCGATGAAGCACGTCGGGCTGCGCACGAGTGCGGCCTGGGCCGCCATCCGATCGACCATGCGCTCGTCGAGATCGGAATCCATGAGCGTCTGCGTCCACGCCGACGTGCGCCGCACCAGCTCGTCCCACTGCGTGGCGAACGTCTCCTGCACGGCCACGGCATCCGGATGACGCAGCGCGTAGGCGTTGCCGAGATAGAAGCGCGTCGATCCCCACTCCGCGGAGTTCTGGCCGAACTGCTCGATGTCGACCATGCGATTGGGGAAGTACCAGGTGAGCGCGAAGCGGATCGTGCGGGATTCTCCGGGCGCCAGCCGGAACGGCACGCCGACCACCCCGAGCCACGACGTCCCGGCGGGGCTCGGACCGACGCCGCTCGCCGGCGCGTTCAGCTGGGGGTCGGCGATCATCGGCGCCTGACGGAGCCGCGACACACCGGTGTTGAGGGCGCGCGATTCGAGGAAGGTCACGAGGTGGTCCACACCGGTGCATCGCGGCAGCACCGCGGCATCGGCGTCATCGGTCGCGATGACCATCTGCCCGGCGAACGGATCCGTCTCGGTCAGGGCGGGGTTGTCCATCACCACGGATGTCCATCCGCCGGCGCGACGCAACCGGTTGACGTTGCCGCCGAGGCCCGGGGCCGTCGCCCCGATGGGGGTGACGCCGTCCCACCCGACCGCGTTCAGCATCGAGCCTGCGAGGGTACCGTGCACATCGACATCGCTCGTGTTCTCGATGCGGATCTGCACACCGGCACCCGGGAGGCTGCTGAACTCGACGTCGCCCGGCTCCATCGGATTGAAGTACCGCAGCGTCACCGCCACCGGGCTGCGCTCGTCGGACAGCGCCACCTCTGCGAACGGGTACGTTCCCGAGAATGCCGCGTTCCGGAACGTGCCGACGCGCTCGGCCGCGTCGCGCATCCATTCGGGTACCTCGCCGTCTGTCACGAGCGGTGCGGCCGGATCGTCTTGCGGAGTCCCCTGGAGCATCGCGGTGAAATCCACCGGCGGCTCGATCTGCGTCGCGCGGATCCAGAATGCGGTCCCGGGGAGCGCGCCCCGATGATTCGGCTTTCCCGTCAGCTGCCACTGGCGCATGGAACCGTCCGCCGCGACGGCGAATCCACCGGTGCCGATGCCTCCGACCGGCATGGCCAACGCCGGCGCTTCGGTGTGGGCGAGGCCCTGATGCAGCAGAGAATCCTGATGCAGCAGAGAGTCCTCGTGCGGCAGCGAAGGGGTCTCGTCGGGATCGGTCATCGTAATCCTCGTGTGGTGTGCGTAATGGTCGGCAGGGCGCGTGATGTGACGGGGGCGAGTTCGGGAAGACGCACGCCCACCGCGGGCAGAACCGTCCAGGCGGCGGCGAAGGAGAGCACGACCGCGACGGCGGGGATCAGGACGAGGGCGCTGGGCGCCCAGGTCGTCGACGCCCAGGTCGCGGCGCCGAGTGCGACGAGCACGGCGACCGGGGGGATCGGTCGGCGAGCAACCGCGTAGAAGGCGGCGACGAGGATCGAGGACAGCGCTTCGGATCTCACCGTCGACAGGGGAAGAGCGACGGACACGACCAGCACGGCCACCCCGGTGAGGACGACGCCGACGATGCTCACGAACGAGAAGGCCGGCATCGTCGGCGTGATCATCGCCGCGCATGCCGTCAGGCTCACCGTCGCTCCCGGCCCACCGATCAGAAGGAGCGCACGGCCGTATCGAACCGCCGGCGAGGCCACCTGCGCGTCGAAGACGTCGGTGCTGATGCGTGCCATCGCCCACCCCGTGGGCACGGCGGTGAGAACCGCGGCGATGAGCGGCGCGAGCACCGCGAACCCGCCGGGCAGGCCGCTCGATGCGACGAGAGCGAGCATGAAGAGCGCCCCCGCGACGACCAACCGCGGCAATGCCGACCACAGCGCCGCCGGAAGACGCAGCAGAATCGGATCGATCCTGCGCGGCGCTGCCTCATACGACACGGTCACCCCTTCAGCCCCGTCGCGGCGACGCTCTCGACGAACTGACGCTGGAATGCGAGGAAGAGGATCAGCAGCGGCAGCACGACCATGGTGATCGCGGCGAACACCACGACGGCGGGTGCGGCCCCGAACCCGTTCTGGAGCACGACCAGACCCAGCGGGAGGGTCATGTTCTCCGGACTGGCGAGGAAGATCAGCGGTGCGAAGTAGGCGTTCCATGACGCCTCGAAGCCGAGGATCGCGAGCGCGGCGATCGCCGGGCCGGACAACGGCAGCAGCATCCGGAACAGGATCCATCCGTGTCCGGCGCCGTCGATCGTCGCCGCCTCGTCCAGCTCTCGCGGAATGGTCTTGAAGTACTGCGTGAGGAAGAAGATCTGGAAGACGTTGACGAGTGCGGGCAGCCACAGCGCCGCCAGCGTGTCGACCAGGCTCAGCTCCCGCATCATGATGAAGATCGGGATGATCAGCAGCTGGGCCGGCACCATGAGCGCGGAGAGCATGATGACCAGGAGCGTCCCGCTCCCGCGGAATCGGATGCGCGCGAAGCCGTACGCCGCGAGCAGCGAGAAGAACAGCGACCCCGCGGTGCTGATGACGGCGACGATCAGCGAGTTGAGGAACTGCTGCCCGATCGGCATCAGTTCGAAGACCTTGCCGAAGTTCTCCATCGTGAACGGTATCGGCAGCCACTTGGGCGGTGACGCGAATGCCGCGGCGCGGTCGGTCAGGCTGGTCATGACCAGCCAGATCAGCGGCGACAGCATGAGCACGCCGAAGATGAACAGGATGACGGCGACGATGCGGTCCGCCGCGTGCCTGCGCGTGCGCCGCGACCGGTCGACGCGGGTCAGCAGGTCCGGTGCGCCGACGATCTCGTTGGTGACAGTCACGATTCGAACACCCACTTCCTGCGGCCGAGGAACTGCAGCAGCGTGACGGCCATCACGATCACGAAGACGAGGAGGGCCACGGCCGCCGCATACCCCATGTCGAAGGCCTGGAAGCCCTTCTCGTACAGGTACATGACGATGGTCTTCGTGGAGTTCTGCGGCCCGCCCCGGGTGATGATCTGGATCGGGTCGAAGATCTGGAAGGCACCGATGAACGTGATGATCGTGGCGAAGAACAGCGTGGGCGACATCAGCGGCAGCGTCACGTTCCAGAACGTCTGCCAGGCCGTCGCGCCATCCGTCTTCGCGGCCTCGATCAACTCGCGCGGAACGGTCTGCAGGCCGGCCAGCATGATGATGAAGGTGAATCCGAGCGTGTGCCAGAGATCGATGAAGATGATCGCCGGAAGCGCCCAGGCCGGGTCTGCGAAGAAGTTCGGAAGGTCGATCCCGATCATCGCCGCGTACTGCGCGACGTAACCGAAGGTCGGATCGAGCACGTACTTCCACAGCAACGACACCGCCGCCCACGAGATGAGGAACGGGAAGAAGATCGCCACCCGGAGGAAGTAGCCGAAGGCGCGGCTGATGATGCGGTTCACCGCGATGGCCAGCAGCAGGCCGAACAGGAGGTGCGTCACCACGGATGCGGCCGCAAAGACGAACGTGTTCATCAGCACCGTGGGCAGCACTGGATCCGAGAACAGGTCGACGAAGTTCTTCGCGCCGACGAAGCTCGGCTCGGTCAGCAGATCCCACTTGAACAGCGCCAGGGCGATGGCGAAGACGAACGGTCCCGCAATGAAGACGAGGAACAGCAGCAGCGCCGGGCTGACGAAGAACCATCCTGCGATGGTGGTGCGGCGGCGCCGGAGCGATGCCCCGGGCCGCCGCACCATCATGGCGTCACTTGCTGCCGACAAGGCCTTCGAGCTCCTTCTGCGCCTTGGACAGCGTCTCCTGGGCATCGCCCTGACCGGAGATGATCGTCGTCCAGGTCTCTTCGATCAGCTTCTGCGCCTCAGCGCCGCGATCGATCGACGGGATCGGAGTGGCGAAGTCCATCGCCTCACTCAGTCGCACGCTGTGCTCGGGAGCGTCGTCGGTGAAGAAGCTCGACACGGCGACGGAGTCGCGCGCCGGAACGATCGTTCCGCCGACGCTCGCGAAGTACTGGCTGGCCTCTTCCGACATGAGGAACTTGATGAACGTCCAGGCCGCTTCCTTGTTCTGGCTGTTCTTGGTGATGTTCCACGCGTCCCATCCGACGGGCGATCCGTTGCCGACCTTCGTCGGCCAGTTCACGAACACGGTGTTCTCCACCATGTCGAGGTCGCGGATCGCGATCGTGGGCCAACGGCCTCCGTTGATGATCGCGAGCTTGTCCTGGGCGAACGCGGCGTTCGTGTCGAACTGGCCGCCGGGCTCGGGAGCGAGCCCTTCTTCGACGAGGCTGCGGGCGAACTCGGCGGCTTCGACGGCCTCAGGGCTGTCGTAGGTCGGGGTCTCCCAGTCATCGGTGAAGGTGCTCCCGCCGTTCGTGGTCAGCCACGGCATCACGGTATCGAAGTATCCGGAGCCGGCGGGGAGCATGTACGCACCCGTCTTCTCCTTGATCTGCTGGGCGGCGGTGTGGAACTCATCCCAGGTCCAGTTGCCGTCCTCGGGGATGGCGACTCCCGCCGCCTCGAACACCCGCTTGTTCAGGTACATCCCCATCGTGTTGTAACCCCCGGGGATGAAAACGGTTTCACCATCGGGGTCCGATGCGTAGGTCTCGTTGAACTCCTTCAGCCGCGGGTTGATGTCGTTCCAGTAGTCGTCGACATACTTCTGGTCCTCCTTGATGAAGGGCGCCAGCGGCTCGAGGACGCCCTTGGAGGCGAACATCCGCTGACCCTCGGTCGCGACCTGGATGATGTCGATCTTCTGACCGCCCGCGAGCCGGGTGGCCACCGTGTTCGAGAAGGTCGCCCAGTCGCCGCTCGGGATGCCCTGTGCCTTGAGCTTGATGTCGGGGTATTGCTTGTTGAACTCCGCGAACAGGGAGTTGAAGGCCTTCTGCTGGTCAGTGTCGCCCATGTAGACGAAGGTCAGGTCGCCGCTCTCCGGATCGCCCGCGGCGCCACCGCCGCCGCCCCCGCCGGAACAGCCCGCCATCAAGATCACGGATGCAGCGGCGGCCGTGATCGCAAGTCCAAGCCTCTTGGTGTTCTTGTGCATCTGTCCCTCCTCAGGAACGCGACTCCTCGGTGAGTCGTTGCTGTGGCAGGCCCCGTCGACCTTGACGTGATCGAAGACCCGTGGTGGTCTCCGACGACCTGCACGTCAGATTAGACGAAATCGATTTCAAGCACAACACCGACCTGAAGTCATTCGATCCTGTCCAGTTCCGCGGAGAACCAGAAGACGTTGTACGGCCCCCACAACGAGAGGGTGAAGTAGATCCGGCGGCCGTCGTCGTCGACATAGCGCGGATTCATGTACGGCGAGTAGAGCCCGTCGTACTGATCCCCCGGGACGAGCACGAGCGGATCACCCCACGGCCCCCACGGGGTCACGCCTTCGCGGATGATCGCGTCACCGCCGTCGGAGTATGTCATCAGCCACCGCTCGAGATACGACGACCACACGACCGAGAGCTCGCCGATCGTCCCCTCGACCACCGGTGCTGCCTCGCTGAGCTCCGTGCTCCACATCGGATCCCCGTCATCCGTGCCCGCGAAGTACTCGTACGCCGCTTGCGATTCGACCGACTCCGGAGTCGCGGGTACGCGCATCAGATGAACGTTGCCGAATCGCCCGGCCGGGATCGTCCACAGATACACCCAGTCCCGCGCCCCGTCAGAGACCTGAGCCGCCGCGAACTGGACGAAATCCGAGTCGCCCGGCCACTGAACCCCTTCCACCTGCTCCCAGGTCTCGCCGTCATCGTGCGACACGATCAGTGCGGCGTAGTTCGCATCCCAGTCGCCGGCCGCGCCCCAGTGCTTCACCGACATGTACGAGACGTAGATGTTCGACCCGACGGTGAAGCCGTAGGTCGGGATCTTCGTCACCTCGCCGCCCGCATCGTTGCCCTGGTGATCGCCCTCGATCAAGGGCGCGGCGATTCCGAGGGCATCGTCGACCCAGCCGTCGAACTCGATGCCGTCGGCCGGGTCGTCATCCGTCGTCCACGCCCCTGTGTTGGAACGCCACATGTCTCCCTGCCCGCCGGTCGAGTCGGGATCGCGCTCGCCGAACGTGTCGCCGAACAGGAACAGCGTCCGGTCGCCGACGTTGACCATGGAGCCGAGATCCGTACCGGCCACCATGACCGACTCGGTGTCGTTGATCGCACCGGGCCCCGTGAGCTGCGCGATCTCGGTGAGCTCGGACACGCCGCCCAGGACGAACGGTTTGTCGGGGTTCGGATCAAGCGTCACCTGATCGGTGGAGCATCCGGACAGTGCCATCAGGGCGACGGCCGCAAGCACCGCCGTGCAACAAGACCTGCGCATCGGATCACACTCCCTGGGATCGGATCAGAAATCGATTTCAACAGATCCGGAGGGCAACTTCAACCATCTAGCCGCCACTCTCACCCCTGCGGATCGGCACCCGACGCGGACTACGTAGACTCTCTCCAGGGGCGGGAGGCGTGCTCCCGCAGTGGGAGGCGACTGGACGGTGAGGGCTCGGACCGTCGTCGCCCTGGCACGCCTGCTCACCGCCGCCGTCTGCCTCATCGCTCTGACGCATCGACTTCTGTGGGGTCTGGGCTCGCAGACAATCGCGGGCGAGAACTTCTTCGCCTATCTCACCGTGCAGTCCAACATCGCGCTGATGCTGCTGCTGATCGCCGCCGGCATCGTCGCCTTCCGGCGCGCCACCGATCCGCGGTGGGTCACGGTGGGCCTCGCACTCGTGCTCACCTGGACCATCACCGCCGGGATCGCCTTCGCGCTGATCGTGTGGCAGGCCGAGCTGCACGGCATCCGCATGTACGTGCCGTGGTCCGATCTGCTCATCCACTACTGGCTGCCGGCCTGCACGGCGCTGGGATGGATCGTGAGCCCTGGGCACCGGCGCGTGCCGTGGGTCGTCGTGCCGATCTCGCTCGTGTTCCCCCTCGTCTGGGGCGGATTCACGATGTGGCGGGGCACGCTCATCGGCTGGTATCCGTACTACTTCCTCGACCTGCGTCAGGTGAGCGGATTCGGGGAATTCGCCGCCACCTCGGCGATCGCGCTGGCGATCTTCGCCCTCATCGCGTCGATCCTCGTGTTGATCAGCCGCATCCGGCCGCTGCACTGGCAGGGGGTGCCCCGGCGCGCCCTGCGCCGGGCGCGGGCACTGCGCGCACGCGGGCGCTAGCCCCGCTCGATCTCGCTCGCCTCGATCTAGCTCTCGTCGGGCTCGGCGGTGAAGCGCGCGAGCGATTCGGCGGCCGCGGCGAGCACGGCGGCGTCGTCGAGCTCGGCGAAAGCCCCGGCGGCATCGCCGCCGACGATCCCGACGAGCACGGGATCGCCGGTGACCGCGCTCAGGTTGATCCAGGTGCGCACGACAACGGGCGCGGGTTCGTCGTCTGCGGCGTGGCCTGCGCTCTCCTCGGCCGCCTCGCCGCCGGATGCGTCCGCCGCGCTCTCGCCGGTGTCGACGAGGTGCCACACGGCGGCCTCGGTCTGCCAGAACGGCTCGTCGAACCGCATCCACACGGTCTCGATGCGTCCCATCCCCAGGGCGGAGATGGCACCGCGGTAGGCGAACGGCAGCGGCGGGTCGAACTCGATCCCCTGCTGCTGCAGCACGCCGAGCGGCGCGGTGACGATCGCCCGATCGAACGACAGCGACTCCCCCGTGCCCAAGCGCAGGCTCAGCCCCGAATCGTCGTAGGCGATGCGCGTGACCGGCGACGACAGCGTCAGCTGCACGCCGTCGAGCGACTCGGCGATCACCGAGGTCGGATCG
Source organism: Microbacterium pseudoresistens (assembly GCF_013409745.1). Lineage (NCBI taxonomy): Bacteria > Bacillati > Actinomycetota > Actinomycetes > Micrococcales > Microbacteriaceae > Microbacterium > Microbacterium pseudoresistens. The sequence goes on along the minus strand of NZ_JACCBH010000001.1, from coordinate 1,283,048 downwards.
CCCAGCGGTGCCGCCAGCTCCAGGGTCGGAAGCACGGGCGGGAACCACGCCGACGCTTCGTCGGCCTCGGCGCCGGAGAACGCGCTGCAGTAAGCGAGCGTCGCCTGCAGGATCGGGTCGTCGAGGTCGGCGCCGGTCTCGGCGAGCGCATCGGCGAGCGAGACGTCGGCGGGGAGGTTCTTCGCCGCCTCGACCGCGCCGGCCAGCGGATCCTGGCCCGACGGCTCGACGGCGATCTCTGCGCCGTCGTCGCCGAACCAGCCCTCGCCCTGCAGGTCGGCCACGCGGATGCCGATGTCCTCCAGTCCCGCGCGCAGCTCGTCGTCACCGCGGCTCAGCAGCCAGCCGCCCAGCTGCACGGTCACGGGCCAGGCGTCGTCGGTGATCGCGTGGGTGCGACCGCCCGTGCGATCACGCGCCTCGAAGACGGTGACGTTCACGTCGGCGGCTGCCACACGCGCCGCGGCCGCAGCCCCGGCGAGACCCGCGCCGATCACGGCGATCCGCTCGTCGCCACCGGCCACGGCCAGCAGATGGTCGGCCGCGCGCTTGCCCGAGCTCACGGCGCCGCGCATGGTTCCCGGGGCGTCCTCGTCGGTGGCTTCGCCGGCGAGGAAGATGCGCTCGGACACCGGCTCGGCGAGCACACCGCGGAGCCCCGCCTGGGCGCCGACCGGCGTGATGCTCGCCGCGCCGCGAGAGAACGGATCGGCCGACCACGCGCTGCGCTGAAACGCCGCCGGGGTCGGGATCGGACTCGGCGGCGGCGTCGGGGTGGGCTTGGGCGTGGAGGTCTTCGTGGGTGTCGGCTCGGGCACGCACGACGCGAGCAGCACGGAGACGGCGCCCATTCCGGCGCCGACCAGCAGCGTACGGCGCGTCATCCTCATCGTCAGCCAGCCTATGCCCTCGGGCCGGATCCTGACCGCGAGACGGCATCTGCGTCCCGAGACCATGCGCGGATCACGCGGTCTCGGGCGGGAGGCGTCGTCTCGCGGGTTCGGGCAGGAAGGGTTCGGGCGGGACGGGTTTCGGCGGGAAGGATGCGGGGCGATCAGTCCCGCGACGAGTCGTCCGGATCATCGGCGGGCGCCCGACGCGGGCGCCACAGCACGATCTCGGTGGAGCGGCGGATGCGCCGGCCCGACGGCACGGTGACGATCGAGCCCTCCGCTCCGGCGGCAAACACGCGCACTCCGGGACGGTTCTCCCGCTCGCGGCGCAGCTCCTGTTCGAGCTCGGCGACGCGACGGCGAAGATGACGCGCCTCGTCTTCAAGGTCGAGCAGCCGGGCGATCGCCGGCAGGCTCATCCCCTCGCTGCTCAGCTGCGCCACCTCGCGCAGCTGAGCGATGTCACGTGTCGAATACCGCCGCGATCCGCCCCGCGTGCGCCGGGGCACGACGAGGCCGATGCGGTCGTACTGCCGCAGCGTCTGCGGATGCATGCCCGCCAGCTCGGCGGCCACGGCGATGGCGAACACCGGGGTGTCGGCATCCATGTGCTCAGCCATTGTCGATCATCCCCGCGCCTTCGACATCAGGTCGGCGCGCGGGTTCTCGGCGGGCGCGGCCTCACGGAAGCGCTCCAGCGCCTCCTTCGCCGCGGCGTCGAGGTGCGAGGGAACGGCCACCTCGAGCTGGGCGAGCAGGTCGCCCGTGCCCTTGGTCGACTTCACGCCACGGCCCTTGACCCGGAGCACGCGGCCGGAGGGCGTACCAGGCGCCACCTTGAGCTTGACCGGATCGCCGCCCAGCGTGGGCACCTCGATCGTCGCACCCAGCACGGCCTCGGTGAAGGTCACCGGCACCGTCACACGCAGGTTGAGCCCATCACGGGTGAACACCGGATGCGGGCGCACCGTGACGAGCACGACGATGTCGCCCCTCTCCCCGCCGTCCGGAGACGGCCGGCCGCGGCCGCGCAGACGGATCTTCTGCCCGTCTTTCACCCCCGCCGGGATCTTGACCTTGAACGGCTTGCCGTCCTCTCCCTGCAGCGTGATCGTGTCGCCGTTCACCGCCGTGGCGAAGTCGAGCGTCGTACGCGCGGTGACATCGGCGCCGCGCTGCGGACCGCCGAAGCCGCGGTAGCCGCCGCTGGACTGCCCGAACCGGCCCGAGCCGAAGGATCCGCCCCCGCCGCCCTGGTTGAACATCGAGAAGATGTCGTCGAAGTTCGCGTTGCCCTGCCTGCCCTGGTTGAACATGCTGAACACGTCTTCGAAGCCGCCACCCCCGCCGGAGCCGCCCGCGGTGAACCGTGCACCGGATCCCATCGCGCGGATCTGGTCGTACTCCGTACGCTGCTCCTTGTCGCTGAGCACGGCGTACGCCTCGCTGATCTCCTTGAACTTCGCCTCCGCGGCGGTGTCGCCCGGATTCGAGTCGGGATGGTACTTGCGCGCCAGCTTGCGATACGTCTTCTTCAGATCCGCATCGGAGACGTCTTTGGAGACGCCGAGGATCTTGTAGAAGTCCTTGTCGAACCAGTCCTGGCTAGCCATCGATCACCCCTCAGTCGGCGGGAACCGCGACGACGACCTTCGCCGGGCGCAGCTCCACGCCGCCGAGGCGGTAGCCGACCTCGACGACCTCGAGGATCGTCGCCTTCTCGGCACCGGGAGTCGGCTGCTGGAAGATGGCCTCGTGCTGCTGCGGGTCGAACTCGTCGCCCGCGGCGCCGTATGCCTCCACCCCCAGGCGCTCCACGACCGAGCGCACCTTGTCGGCGATCACGGCGAAGGGCGTGCCCTCCACGAGGTCGCCATGCTGGCCGGCGCGGTCGAGGTCGTCGAGCACGGGCAGCAGGCCCTTCGCCGCCTCGCCCTTGGCGCGCTCGATGTCGATCGCGCGCTGCTCCTCGGTGCGCCGGCGGTAGTTGGCGTACTCGGCCTGCAGGCGCTTGAGGTCTGTCAGCAGCGCGTTCTCGGCATCCGCGAGTGCGGCGTCCTCCGCCGCGGCCTCCGGCGTCTGCTCGCTGGCGAGGATGTCGTCCACCGTGAGCTCGTCATCCGCGCCCTCGCCGTTCGTGCCCTCATCGTTCACGCTCTGGCCCGCGGCGTCCGTCTCCGGATCCGGCGCGGGGCCGGAGGCATTCGCCTCCGACCCCTCACGCGGCTCCTCGACGGGCTCGTTCTCGTCGAAGTGCTTGTCGGTCATTACTTGCTCTCGTCCTCGTCCTCGACGACCTCGGCGTCGACGACATCCTCATCCGCGGAGCCCTCCTCGGCCGGTGCGCCCTCGGGCGCCCCGCCGGCGGCCTGCGCATCGGCCTGGGCCTGCGCGTAGATCGCCTCGCCGAGCTTGGTCTGCGACTGGTTGAGCTTGTCGAACGCGGTCTTCACGGCGTCGTCGTCCTCGCCGGCCAGGGCCGTCTTGAGGGCCTCGACGTCCGCGGCGACCTCGGTCTTGACGTCTTCGGGCAGCTTCTCGTCGTTCTCAGTGAGCAGCTTGTCGATCGAGTACGCCAGGCTCTCGGCCTGGTTGCGCACCTCGGCGGCCTCGCGGCGCTTCTTGTCGTCGGCGGCGTTCTCCTCCGCCTCGCGCACCATGCGGTCGATGTCGTCCTTGGACAGCGACGAGCCGCCCGTGATCGTCATCGACTGCTCCTTGCCCGTGCCCTTGTCCTTGGCGGACACGTGCACGATGCCGTTCGCGTCGATGTCGAAGGTGACCTCCACCTGCGGCACGCCGCGGGGAGCGGGGGCGATACCGGTGAGCTCGAACGTGCCCAGCGGCTTGTTGTCGCGGGTGAACTCACGCTCGCCCTGGAAGACCTGGATGGCCACCGACGGCTGGTTGTCGTCAGCTGTGGTGAAGGTCTCGCTGCGCTTGGTCGGGATGGCCGTGTTGCGCTCGATGAGCTTGGTCATCATGCCGCCCTTGGTCTCGATGCCGAGGCTCAGCGGGGTGACGTCGATGAGGAGCACATCCTTGCGCTCGCCCTTGAGGACGCCGGCCTGGAGTGCCGCGCCCACGGCGACGACCTCATCCGGGTTGACGCCCTTGTTGGCCTCCTTGCCGGTCTCGCGCTTGACGAGCTCGGCGACGGCGGGCATACGGGTCGATCCGCCCACGAGCACGACGTGCGAGATGTCGCTCACCTTGATGCCGGCCTCGCGGATGACATCCTCGAACGGCTTCTTGGTGCGGTCGAGGAGGTCCTTGGTGAGGTCTTCGAACTTGGCGCGGGTGATCGTCTCGGAAAGCGACACCGGGCCGTTCTCGGTCAGCGACAGGTACGGCAGGTTGACGCTCGTCGAGGTCGACGACGACAGTTCCTTCTTGGCCTGCTCTGCGGCCTCCTTGAGGCGCTGCAGAGCGATCTTGTCACCCGAGACGTCGACGCCGGTGGAGTCCTTGAACTGCTTGATGAAGAAGTCCACGAGACGCTGATCCCAGTCGTCGCCGCCGAGGCGGTTGTCACCGGAGGTGGCGCGCACCTGGATGGTGGAGAAATCGTCGTCCTTGCCCACCTCGAGCAGCGAGACGTCGAAGGTTCCGCCACCGAGGTCGAAAACGAGGATGAGCTCGTCCTCTTTGCCCTTGTCCAGGCCGTAGGCCAGGGCCGCGGCGGTGGGCTCGTTGATGATGCGCAGGACGTTCAAGCCCGAGATCTCGCCGGCCTCTTTGGTGGCCTGGCGCTCGGCGTCGTTGAAGTACGCGGGTACGGTGATGACGGCATCCGTCACGGTGTCGCCCAGGTACGACTCGGCGTCGCGCTTGAGCTTCTGCAAGATGCGCGCGGAGATCTCCTGCGGCGTCCACTTCTTGCCGTCGACGTCGAAGGACCAGTCGGTGCCCATGTGGCGCTTGACCGAGGCGATCGTGCGGTCGACGTTGGTGACGGCCTGGCGCTTGGCGGTCTCGCCGACGAGCACCTCTCCGTCCTTGGTGAAGGCGACCACCGAGGGGGTGGTGCGGAAGCCCTCGGCGTTGGCGATCACCTTGGGCTCGCCACCCTCGAGGACGCTGACGACCGAGTTGGTCGTACCGAGGTCGATACCGACAGCACGTGCCATGTGTTTCTCCTTTGTGAGGTCTGATGAAGTCTGGCGCGACAAACCTGAGTCGCGATGGCTCAAGTGTATGACGCGGGTCGATCCGTGTCAAGGTGAACTTGATATGAACGGGCTCAACTTTGACGGGCCCCGGTCTTCATTCGAACGCGCTGGCGAGACCGTGACAGCGAGCGGCGCGATTCACCTCTGCGTCGAACGACAGCATCCCTGTGAGTCGGTGGGCGATATCCACCGCTGTCGCCAGATGAAGCGCATCGAGGCTGCGCAGACCCGACTGCGATGGCACTGCCCGATCGACGACATCGTCGTCCAGCGCGACGAGTGATATGCGACTCAGAAGTTCATCGACGTGCGCACGGACGATGCCGCGTCTTTGCGAAGCGGCATGAAGTTCGACCTCCAACAAGCGCGACGACACCAAGGGCACGGCGTCCTGGAAGTGCGCGCACGCGATCACTTGCCTCCGGGAGGACCGAGGATGAGCAGGACCGTGAAGATCGCCGCGACGAGGACGGCGATGAGCACGACCAGCACCCACGGATGACGCAGGAACCAGCGCATCGTGCGGTCGTACCAGGTGCGATCACGCGGGTCGGCGGTCTCATCCAGCCGCCAGGAGCCGTCGAGCCGACCGGTGCGGTGCAGCCAGATCTCCACCGGGATGGTCGCGTAGGGCACGATCGCGCTGGCGATCGTGAGCGCCGCGACACCCACACTCCAGCGCTGGTGGAACGCCAGCAGCACGGCCGTCGCGCCATAGGAGAGGAACACGAACCCATGGATGCCGCCGGCGATGGTGACGGCGACGGCCGGGCCGCCGACGGCGCGGATGACGAGGCCGGCGATCAGCAGGGTCCAGGTGATCGCCTCGGCGACGGCGAGCACGCGGAACAGGCGGGCTGGGGTGGTGAACACGGTTCTCCTCGGGGATGCGGGGCATCCACCAGCCTAGGAAGTCGAGGGCGCGCGCATCGGCGCGATTCGTCAACCTTTCGATGGATCTTTGCCCCGATCGAGGCCGATCGTGCCGCTCGACGGCGGTTTCGTGCGCCCGGAGTGGTCGCTGGACACCTCCTTCCTCGCCGGACTCTCGCCCGCGCAGGATGCCGATGGGCACCTCGTGACCGACGGGTCGGGTCGCACGAGCGAGCCCGGGCTGCATGCGGCGGGCGACACCGCCTCGCCGGGGCCGCAGCAGCTCATCGTCGCCGCCGGCGCCGGCGCGCACACGGCCGCCGTGCTCATCCACGACACCGTCGGCATCACGACCGCCCACTGACACGAACGCTGCCCGGTCAGCACCGATCAGGCGGTGCGGGCGGCCGTGATCAGGGCGCGCAACGGTGCGGGGATCGCCGCCGGCGCGAGCACCGTGACGATATCGGCGGCGAAATGCGTCTTTCGTCCGCCCGCCGTGCCCGCGAAGCGGTGCAGCTGCGCCTCGACCGACCGCACCCGCTGCGCCGGCTGCCCCTGGAACACGCGAAAGCGGGCGAGCTCGCCACGGACATCCAGGATGCGCAGCACGAGGTCGGGCCCCGCGGCGCGGATCACCTCGTCTTCAAGGTCGCGGTCGCAGCCGAAGAACCCCGCCGTCGCCGGATCGGCGCCGAGCGCGAGGCGGCCCGCGTCGACGAGCACCCGTTGCACATGCTCGCCCTCGGAGGCGTCGTAGAGGCCGATCGTGCGCACATCCGCCGTGCCCGCGTCGGCCTCGGCGAGTCTGCGGCGCAGATTCGTGATGCCGCCGAGCACCTCCACGGACACGTCCTGCGGCAGCGGCAGACGCAGCACGCGCGCGGCGGCGGCGAGCGCGCGCCGGTCGCTCTCGCCCTCGACGAGCACGATCGTTCGCCGTGCGCCTGCGGCATCCGTCATGTCCCGACCGTATCGCCGTGCGCGTCGTCGACCCTGAACTGGGGGTTGACCCCGTGCTGTCGACCGCTCTACGATCGCACTCAAATCGAAAACTTTATTCCGCATTGTGGATAGAAACTTTCGAACCGTGGATCGAGGATGATCGGGGCCATCGATGGCAGAGAAGAAGACCGCAGAACGCAACGCGCGACCTGAAGACGCCAGACTCGGCATCCTGCCGAGCTTCGCCTACGGGCTGCAGCACGTGCTCACGATGTACGGCGGCATCATCGCACCGCCGCTCGTGATCGGCCAGGCCGGCGGCATGTCGCAGGCCGAGATCGGCACCCTCATCGCGTGCGCGCTGTTCATCGGCGGCCTCGCGACCATCCTTCAGACGGTCGGCGTGCCGTTCTTCGGCTCCAAGCTGCCGCTCGTGCAGGGCGTGTCGTTCTCGGGCGTCGCCACGATGCTCGCGATCCAGGGAGACGGCGGCATCCAGGCGGTGATGGGCGCCGTACTGGTCGCCTCCGTGATCGGCCTCCTCATCGCACCCGCGTTCGCGATGATCGTCCGGTTCTTCCCCCCGGTGGTCACCGGAACCGTCATCACCTCCATCGGTCTGTCGCTGCTGCCCGTGGCGGCCGGATGGTCGATGGGCTCCGACAGCACCGCGGACGACTACGGATCGGTCTCGAACATCGGCCTGGCCGCCTTCACGCTGCTGCTCGTCGTGCTGCTGACGAAGTTCGGCACCGCGGCGATCGCGCGCCTGAGCATCCTGCTCGCCCTGTTCCTCGGCACGATCTTCGCGGTCATCGTCGGCAAAGCGGACTTCTCGCAGGTCGGTCAGGGCGACATCTTCGCCCTGCCGACGCCCTTCGCCTTCGGCCTGCCCACCTTCGACATCGCGGCGATCATCTCGATGCTCATCGTGATCCTGGTGACCTTCACCGAGACCACCGCCGACATCCTCGCCGTCGGCGAGGTCGTGGGCACCAAGGTCGATGCGAAGCGGATCGCCGCGGGTCTGCGCGCCGACATGCTCTCCAGCGCCGTCTCGCCGGTGTTCAACTCGTTCACCCAGAGCGCGTTCGCGCAGAACGTGGGCCTGGTCGCCATCACCCGTGTGAAGAGCCGCTTCGTCGTGGCCGCCGGTGGTGTGATCCTGGTGATCCTCGGCGTACTGCCCGTGCTCGGCCGCGTGGTCGCCGCGATCCCCTCGCCCGTGCTGGGCGGCGTGGGCGTCGTGCTGTTCGGCACCGTGGCCGCGAGCGGCATCGCGACGTTGTCGAAGGTCGACTACCGCAACAACCTCAACCTGATCATCGTCGCCGTTTCGCTCGGCTTCGGCCTGCTACCGCTGGTGCTGCCCGGGATCTACCACGCCTTCCCGAGCTGGTTCTCGGTGATCTTCGACTCGGCGATCAGCTCGACGACGATGATGGCCATCCTGCTGAACATCATCTTCAACCACCTCGTGCGCCGCTCGAACAGCCGTGGCGACCGCAGCGTGTTCGTGGCCGCCGCCACGCGCGCCGTGCCGGAGGAGTTCCTCGAGGCGCTCGAGGAGGGCGACCACTTCGTGGACGGCAAGCTCGTCGACGCCGACGAGAACGAAGTGGAGATCGTGCCCACGGGCACCGTACGGGTCGTGGATCCGCGCGATCCCGCGCACTGACGCCCTCGTACTCCGCTCTGTCTCCACGGAGCCCCGCGCCGCCTCGTCGGAGGCGCCCGACCGCCGATGACCGGCCTCGGGTGCTCCGGCGGGGCGGCGCGCCGCTACCGCCCGTTCACCCGGTGAGGCCAGACTTCGAGCATGAGTGCGTCCGAGCATCCCGCCGAGGATCCGATCGACAGCCCGCGCCCGCCCGTGCCGGGGGCCACCGCCGACAGCGGTGCGGTCGCCGTGATCGGGCTCGACCTGCGCGGCGACGAACAGGCCAGCAAGAAGCAGATCTACTCGTGGGCGCTCTGGGACTGGGCGACGCAGCCGTTCAACACCGTCATCCTCACCTTCATCTTCACCGCGCTGTACCTCACGACCGACGCGTTCCTGCCCGCCGACATCGCCGCACTCGACGACAAGGATCCCGTGAAAGAGGCCGCCATCGCGGGCCTGACCAGCGGACTCGGTCTCGGGTCGACGATCGCGGCGTTCGCGATCCTGCTCATCGCCCCCGTGCTCGGCCAGCGCGCCGACGCGGCGGGACGGCAGAAGCTGTGGCTGGGCATCGGAACCGGCGCGCTCGTGGTCTGCATGTTCGGACTGTGGTTCGTCGAGCCCGTGCCCACCCTGTTCTGGCTGGGCGTCGCGCTCATCTCGGCAGGCGCGGTCTTCGGCGAGATCGCCGCGGTCAACTCCAACGCCATGCTCATCGGCATCGCCAATCCGAAGACGGTCGGGCGCATCTCGGGGCTGGGCTGGGGCTTCGGCTACATCGGCGGGATCATCGCGCTGGTGATCGTCGTCATCCTCGACACTGTGCACTGGTTCGGGATGTCGACCGACAACGGACTCCCCTTCCGCCTCATCGCCGTCGGATGCGCGGTGTGGGCGATCGTGTTCTCCATACCGATCTTCCTCAACGTGCCCGAGCCCTCGCTGGGCAGACCCGATCGGCAGGTCGGTTTCTTCGCCTCGTACGGACTGCTCGTCAAAGACGTCATCGGCCTGTACCGTGCGCCCGAGACGCGCCCCACGTTCTGGTTCCTGCTCTCCAGCGCCGTGTTCCGCGACGGGCTGGGCGGGGTGTTCGCCTTCGGGGCCGTAATCGCGAAGGCCGTCTTCGGATTCGAGTTCATGGAGCTGGTGCTGTTCGGCATCGCCGCCAACCTCATCGCGGGCGTCTCCACGATCATCGCCGGGCGGTTCGATGACCGCTTCGGACCCAAACGTGTGATCCTCACCGCTCTGGCCAGCATGGTGGTCGCCGGACTCGCCGTGTTCCTGCTCGTCGACACCGGCAAGACGGTGTTCTGGATCGGCGGGCTGATCCTGTGCGCCTTCGTCGGGCCGGCGCAGGCGGCGGCCCGCTCGTTCCTCGCCCGGGTGACCCCGGCGGGGCGCGAGGGCGAGATCTTCGGGCTGTACGCGACCACGGGCCGCGCGGCGAGCTGGATGGCGTCGGGGACCTGGACTCTGCTCATCGTGCTCACCAGCGCGACGGCGTTCGGCATCCTCGGCATCGTGCTCGTGCTGCTGATCGGCCTGCTGCTGCTCCTGCCCGTGAAAGAGCGCGCCGGAGCAGGCGACCCGCGGTGAGAAATCCGTTTCTGCGCGAGAAACCCCGTCGGAGCGGGTTTCTCGCGCAGAACGGGGTTTCTCAGGCGACGCTCAGCGCCAGTTGTCGGCGAGCTTGGTGAGCAGGCGCGCGAGCTCGGCCTGCTCAGCCTCGGTGAGCGCCTCCAGCGCCGCGCCCAGCGCCTCGCGCCGCTCCCCGCGCACGCTGCGGAAGAGCCTGCGACCGTCATCGGTGAGCACGATGCGCGTGCGCCTGGCGTCGTCGGGGTCGGCCTCGCGTCGCACCCATCCGCGCTCGACCCCCTGCTGCACGAGGCGGGATGCGCGGGGCTGATCCACCCCGATCGCCTCGGCGAGCGCGCTCACGCTGAGCGCCTCCTTCGCGAGCGCCTCCAGCATCCGGAGCCGGGCCGGGGCTCCGTGGCGTCCGGCATCCGGACCCCAGGGGCCGCCGCGACCGCTCGCGGGGCCGGGGCCGCGACCGCCGAACCCGTGATGCGGGTGGTGGCCGTCGTGCCCATGCGGCCCGCCGGGGCGGCCGGGTCCGAACATCCCCCGCGGGCCGCGGCCGCGCAGACGGGCGAGAGCGGTGGCGATGGCGTCGATCGGATCGGGGGCGGTCATCCCCCGATTTTACATGCGACTTGACATGCATCCATCTTCTATGTCACACTGCATGTACATGACAGATGACAAGTAAAGGACTTCCCATGAACAGCGAAGACAACATCACCCCCCAGACCACTTCCTCTTCCCGCCCGTTCGGCTACTGGATCAAGGCCGTCGACCGGCTCATGGCCGCCGAGTTCGCGACCGCCTTCGAGAACGAGGGCGTCACCCGCCGCGACTGGCGGCTGCTCAACCGCGTCGACGGATCAGTCGACACCGGCCGCCCCGTGCACCCCGCGAAGCTGCGGCGTCTCGTCGCACTCGGCTGGGTCGACGCCGACGAGCTGACGCTGACCGACGCGGGTCGCACGGCCAAGGAGCGCCTCGCCGCCATCGTCGACGGCATCCGCTCCCGCGTGGCCGGAGCCGTGGAGCCCGAAGAGTTCGAGGCCATGACCTCCGCCCTGCAGAAGATCGCCCGCGAGTTCGGCTGGGAGGAAGGAGCCCGGCTCCCCCGCCCGCGTCGCCACGGCGCGCGTCACCGTCGAGGCCGCGACGACCACCGCCACGGTGGTCGCCACTCGCACCGCGCGCAGCACGCCTGCCACGGTGAGCACGGTGAGCACCCCCGCCGCCGCGACGAGTTCGACGGATTCGCACCCGGTTTCGGACCCCGCGGATTCCGAGGGCACCGCGGGCACGGCGCGCCGCACGAGCACCACGACGATCCCCGTCGCGGTGTCGGCGGACGCCCGTTCCAGGGCCCGCGCCACATCCACCTCCACTTCAACGGCTGAGCGCTCGCCCGTCGTCGTGCACGGCACCCGCGGAATAGCCGCCGTTCGCGCACGGTTCGCCTCTGCATGACCACGACGATCGACCGCCCGGCCGCGCCGCTCGACCGCGACGGCGTGGATGCCGTGCTCGCCGCCGTGGATGTGCGCATCCGCCGCCAGCAGCGCGTCTCGCTCGCCGCGGGCGGCGTCCTTCCGCTCGGCACCGACGGGCTCAGCGTCGTCTTCGTGCTCTCCGGCGCTCTGCACGCCGATCCGATCGAGAAGGCACGCCGAGTGCGCACCGCTCACGCCTCGCGGGGCACGCACGCGAGCGTGGTGTGCGACGGCGGTGCGGCGCTGTGGGTGCCCCAGCTCGCCTCCGGCGACATCGCGCTGTCGCTCGGCAGGCGCCCGCTCGTGATGAACGCCGAGACGGATGCCGAGCTGCTCGTGTCGAGCATCGAGTTCCCGACCGGCGCCGAGCACATCGCGGATCTGCTGCCCGATGTCGCGGCCGTGCAGCGCTTCGAGCAGCTCGAACCCGCCGCGGCGGCGATCGCCCGCACGATCGAACCCGACGGCCCGTTCGCCCGCGAGGGCGATCAGGTGATCTGCCGCCTGCTGATGCGCACGCTGCTCGCGTCGATCATCCGCGCCTGGGCCGGTCATGGCTGCGCGCCGGAGGGCTGGCCCTCGCTGTCGAACGATCCGTTCCTCGACCGGGTCGTGGCGGCGGTCGAGGCCGACCCCGGACACGACTGGACCGTGGAGGGCCTCGCCTCGGTGGGCGCGATGTCGCGCTCGGTGTTCGCCGAGCGCTTCCGCAGTGCGTACGGCCGTTCCCCGGGCAGCTACGTGGCCGAAGTGCGGATGCGCGCGGCGCAGGAGCTGCTCGAGCGCGGGCTCGGCGTGAGCGCGGTGTCGCGGGAGCTGGGATACGGATCCGACGAGGGCTTCAGCCGCGCGTTCCGCCGCCACACCGGCCTCACCCCGTCGGCCTGGCGCACCTCGCGCACCGCCTTCCTCGCCACGGCCTGAGGTCGGACCCGCTCAGGAGCCCCGCTTCGCCGACGCACGGTTCGAGAGCCCGAAGAGCGCCGCGCCCGCGACGAGCGCCACCGCGCCGGTCGCATACACCGCCTCGACGCCGAGGCCGTCGATCAGCAGACCTCCCAGTCCCGCGGCGAGCATGATGGCGCCCTGGAATCCGACGACGACGATGCTCCCGCCCGCCTCCAGCCGATCGGGCATGCGGTGCCCGACCCAGGTGTTGACGATGAGGATCCACGACGAGAAGAAGAAGCCCCACACGAAGGCGACCGCCGCCACCGTCCACGGCGAAGCGGCGCCGAGGATCACACCCAGTGTCGCCACGGCGATGACGAGCGGGGTCGCGACCGCGAGCATCCGGTAGGTGCGGTCGATGACGAGGCCGATCGCGATGTTGCCGATGAATCCGCCGGCGCCGAACACCGACAGCAGCAGGATGACCGTTCCGGCATCGATCGGTGCGCCGTCGGCCTGCACGCGGTCGAGGGCGAGGCGGATGTACGTGTAGGCGAGGAAGTGCCCGAACACGACGAGCACGTGTCCGGCAAGACCCAGGGCGATGCCCGGACGGCGCGCGGCCTCGACGAGCGTCGAGAGGCGGGCCGCGCCGTCGGCGGGCACCGAGGGCAGCAGCGCCCGCAGCGCGATGGCCAGCAGCAGCGAAGCCGCGGCGGCGAGGGCGAACACGGTGCGCCAGTCGAGCAGCTCGCCGAGCATCACCCCCAGCGGCACCCCGGCGACGGTGGCCAGCGATGCGCCGGCCGAGGTGAACATGACCGCGCGGCCGAGCCTCTCCTGCCCCGCGATGCGGGCGGCGACGGTGATCGACATGGCCCAGAACCCGGAGATCGCCGCTCCGAGCAGGAGACGTGAGACGAGCACGAGCGGCAGGTTCGGGGCGATCGCGACGACGACGTTCGAGACGGCTGCGGCGAGCGCGAGCCCCACGAGCAGGCGGCGTCGATCGAGGCGGGGGAAGACGAGTCCGACGGTCGGTGCGGCGATGAGCCCGGCGAGCGCTGTGACCGTCACCATCTGCCCGGCTTGCCCGGGGGTGACGCGCAGCGCGGTCGAGATGTCGGTGAGCAGTCCGTTGGGCAGGAACTCGGCGGTGACGAGCAGGAAGCTCATCGTCATCATCGCGATGAGCGCGCCGTACGGCAGTCGCGGGGTGCGTGTCGTCATCGCGACGGGAAGGGGTGCGGTCGTGGTCATGATTCCAGCCTCATGTGCCTGGGGCCGGCGCACCCGACCGTGCGTCTTCGCGATCCGACCGATCGTCCGGAGTCCTCGAGCACCGGATCCGCGCGCGGCGGATCGACGAGCACCGGATCGAAGAGCGCCGGGGTTATGCCAGTCTGCTGAACACCACGGGGGTGAGCACGACGAGTGCGACCACGGCGGCGCCGAGAAGCACGAGGCCGGCGACGACGAGGATGCCCGTGAGCACGGCGCTGCGCCGAGCCTGCACGGCATCGTCGGCCGCCGTCGTGTCGACGTAGGTCGTGACCGCCGACGCGGGGATGCCGGGGTCGCGCACCACGGGAACGAAGGGGTCGCGGCGCGGGCGGTCGGAGCGCATCCTCGGGAGGGGGCTCGAGGCGCCCTCCGCGGCCGCCTCGACGTCGATCTCCGGAGGAGGAACCTCGAACGCTTCGACCTTCTGGGCCGAGACCTCGGGCTCGGGAATGACGGGCTCCGGGATGTCGGGTTCCGGGATGTCGATGTCGGGAACCACGGCCTCGGCGATGTCGTTCGCGGGGAGGCCGGGCACCGGGGCGGCGGACTCCGCAGGAGCAGACTCCGCCGCCGTCGACGCCGCCGCATCCGCGGAACCGGCTCCGGCTCCGCTCTCTCCGCCGTCGTTGCGCATGGTCAGCCTCCTGCGGATCCGAGGTCGGTGGTGCCCACATCCGTGCGATGGAAGTTCTGGAACGAGCGCGAAGCCGTCGGCCCGCGCTGGCCCTGGTAGCGATTGCCGTAGGTGCCGGATCCGTAGGGGTGCTCGGCGGGCGAGCTCAGGCGGAAGAAGCAGAACTGCCCGATCTTCATGCCCGGCCACAGCTTGATCGGCAGGGTGGCGACGTTGGCGAGCTCGAGCGTGACGTGCCCTGAGAACCCCGGGTCGATGAAGCCCGCCGTGGAGTGCGTGATGAGACCGAGCCGACCCAGCGACGACTTCCCCTCCAGGCGTGCGGCGATGTCGTCGGGCAGCGTGATCTGCTCGAAGGTCGCCCCCAGCGCGAACTCGCCCGGGTGCAGGATGAACGGCTCATCCGGATCTACTTCGATCAGCCGTGTGAGCTCGGGCTGGTCCTCGGAGGGATCGATGAACGGATACTTGTGGTTGTCGAAAAGGCGGAAGTAGCGATCCAGGCGCACGTCGATGCTCGAGGGCTGGATCATCTCCGGCTCGTGCGGATCCAGGGCGACGCGGCCCGAGGCCAGTTCTGTCCGGATGTCGCGGTCACTGAGAAGCACGGGTTCAGCCTAGTGCGGGCGCCCCCGCGACGCCCCTCCCGATTGCACGGCTTGTCGCCGAGTGCACGACGTCTTTCCCGGAAGAATCCGCACACTCGGCGACAAGCCGTGCGCTCGCGATAATGGAGCCATGAGTCCGGATCATCGCCGTCGGCTGCTCGCCTCGGTGCAGCGCGCGATCCACATGGATCCGTCGCAGGTCGCTCCCACCGAGCACCTGCCCATCGTCGACGAGGCGATGACGGTGCGCATCCTCGATCTCGTCATGCGGATCGGCGACTCTATGCTCGCCCACGGAGCGTCTGCGAACGAGGTCACCAGGGCGCTCATCGATGTCACCACGGCGTTCGGTCTCTCCGGCGTGCACGTCAACATCACCTACACGGCCATCACCGTGGGCTATCACCGCGGTGACCAGGATCGGCCGTTCACCCTGATGCGGGTCGTGCGCGCCACCATCCCCGATCACCGCAAGCTGCAGCGGTTGCAGGCGCTCGTCGCCGAGATCGGCAGCGATCCCAACCTGGATCGCGTGCAGGCGTCGTACCGGGCGATCCGGCGCGCGCCGTTCCTGTACCGGCCGGTCGTCGTCGTGTTCTCGCGCGCGCTGCTCACCGCCGGGGTGAGCATCATGCTCGGCGGATCGTGGCTGCTCACGGCGCTCACCTTCGTCGCGGCCCTGGCCGCCGCGGCCACCCAGGAGTGGCTGACCCGGCTGCGGGTGCCGATCTTCTTCAACCAGATGGTGGGCGGGTTCGTGACCACCGCCGTCGCCGTGCTCGTCTCAGCGCTCGCCGCCGCCGGCATCGAGCCGTTCGACGGAGTGCGCCCGTCGATCATCGTCTCGGCCGGAATCGTGCTCATGCTCTCTGGGCTCACCGTCGTGGGCGCCGCGCAAGACGCCATCGATGGGTTCGCCCTGACCGCGCTCGGCAGGATGCTCGAGCTCACCATGCACACGGTGGGCGTGGTCACCGGCATCCTCGTCGGGCTGGAGCTCGCCCGTGTGCTCGGCTACACGATGGTGCTGCCGAGCGATGCGCCGCCGTTCGGGTCGTTCGTGCAGCAGATCCTCGGCGCCGTCATCGTGGCCGTCGCCGTCGCGGTGTATAACGGATCCGGCATACGGATCATCCTCGTCAGCGCCGTGCTCGGCGCCGTGGCGATCGTGAGCCATTTTCTCGCCACGACCGGTGGGCTGAACGAGGCCGCCGCCTGCGCCATCGGCGCGCTCATCGCCAGCTTCGTCGGCATCCTCATCGCGTACGGCCTCCACGTGCCGTCGATCGCGGTGACGACCGCGGCCATCGTGCCCCTCGTGCCCGGAATGGCGGTGTTCCGCGGCCTCCTCGCCCTCGTGCACACCGACGGCGCCGCCGCCAGCTCGCTCACGCTCGCCGCCGCGATCGGAATCGGCCTCGCCGCCGGAGCATCCATCGGCCTCTTCCTCGGCGCCCGGGTGCGCGCGCGCTTCACCCGACGGTGAGCCGCTCAGGGGTTTGTTATGCTGGCCAGACGCCGCAAGGCCTCGGGGCTGTAGTTCAATGGCAGAACTTCTGCTTCCCAAGCAGACAGCGCGGGTTCGATTCCCGTCAGCCCCTCCGCCTGTCTCTCCCCGCTCCTCGGGCAGACCCGGATTCCAAGCCTGTTCAAGACGCTCTTGAGAGAGTTCAGACCTCCAGAACGTCGACCGTGCGTGCACCACGGCTATGACAATCGTGACGAGGCGTCATCTTCCTCGTTATCGACGGCCAGCCGAAGGAGGCGACTCTGGGCCTTGGCGATGCTGGCCGGCGTGACGTCGCGGATAAGTGCGCTGGCACCGGCGTCCAAGCTACGAGTCACGAGAACTGCCCTCGACACGTCGCGAGTCGCGTCCAGAGTGGCGTCACTGACAGAGCGAACCCGGAGGCCTGCGAGTTGCGGGGAGATGACAGTCGGCATGCTGTGCCAGATCGCTGCATCAACGCGCCCCCGAAGGACTGCCGCGGGACCGGTCACGAATCGTGCATCGACGAACTCCACGTCTAGGTCTGCGAACTCCGTCTCGGTCAGAAGCTGGTGGTCGTGCGACGCACGGTCGATCCCGACCCGGAGGCGACCAGCTGAGTGACCGCCATGTCGCTCCACGACGACGAGGGACCCGGCCGAATAGAACGTCGAATCGCCGAGTACGACTGCTGCCAGGCCGGGGAAGTCTTCCTGGTGCCGTGCGAACGCCGCCGCGGAGACGACAACAGCATCGGTACGTTCGAAGTAGACCTCCTCGAGGCGTCGTCGCGCACCGGCGAGCGCTGAAACCACTACAGGGACTCCCTGGCTGGCAAGAGAACTCTGGACGGTGTCGAGGATTCCCTGTTGCTCGACGGGACCGGGCGGCGGCATGAGGAGAGCGAAGTTCCCAAGATGAGCTTCATTCCACAGCTTTCCCGCGTCACGGCTGACCAGCATCGTTCCCTGGTGCCCGTGTGAGGAGAGACTGATGGCACCATTCGCTTCCAACGCGCGAAGCGCCTTCATCACCGTTCCGGTGCCTGCTCGCACGGTCTGCTGAAGATACTGCACAGTCGGTATGCGCTGCCCGACTTCGCGCGTGAGCAGCACTCGAGCAAGGGTCGATTGCACGTCGCTCGTGTTCCTCACGGAGGAAGCGGGAGCGGTCGGCATGACCCTATTGTTGCCCACCATGCCCTGCGGGCCGGCAAAATCCGTCGTAGCCGTCATCACATGCCGAGCTTGCCAGGGTTGAGGATTCCTTCGGGGTCGAGCGCCGCCTTGATCTTCTGCAGGACCGGGAAGCCGGTTCCGAGGGAGCGTTCCACCCACGCCTGGCGGGCCAGGCCACCGCCATGGTGGTGGGAGACCTCGCCGTCATGGGCGACGACGATCTCCATCGCGGTTGCCCAGATGGTCTCGAGTCGATCAAGTGCTTCTTCGTCGTTGGAGGCGTGCCCGAGGAGGATCATGTACAGGGACGATCCCTGTTCGTAGATGTGCGAGAAGTGACCAAGGACCTCGTCGGCGTACGGAGCGAGCGCTGTCTTGAGCTCGTCGTACATCGCCGGCAGTCGGCTCCACATGTTGGCGATCTCCACTGTTTCCGCGTATCCGCCCGGCGTAGCGAGCAGGTTCTCGACGGTGGAGAAGTCAAAGCGTCTGCCGAGCCACCCACGCACAGGCTCCGCGCCGATAGACGATCCGCCGTGACGCTCGACGATAGAGGTGAGAGCGGCGAACTCCGCTTCGACCACGCCACCCACCCCTTCAGAACCGAGGAACAGCAGTGGAGCATCAGCCGCCGCCCCCGGGGCAGCGTGGCGAGCCTCATCCGCATCATAGAAACGCACGAGGAAAGGCTTGAGCTCAGCCTGTGCGATCTCGCGCATCGCGTCGATGCCCGCCTGGACATCCGGGAGCACGAATGCGTCGATGGAGCGCGCTTCGGCTTGCGCGAACACCTTGAGCGTCACTCCGGTGACGATGCCGAGGGTCCCTTCCGAGCCGATCAGCAGCTGCTTGAGGTCGGGTCCCATCGCCGCCCGCGGCCGCTGCCCGAGCCACGCCACGGTGCCGTCGGCGAGAACGCACTCGTAGGAGATCAGAAGGTTCTCGATGCCGCCGTACTTCGATGAGAACTGACCGGTCGCCCGCGTCGCCACCCAGCCGCCGAGGGTGGAGCGGTACAGGGACTGGGGAAAGTGGTTGAGGGTGTAACCGCGCTCGTTCA
The DNA here is from genome assembly GCF_013409745.1 of Microbacterium pseudoresistens. Taxonomy (NCBI): domain Bacteria; kingdom Bacillati; phylum Actinomycetota; class Actinomycetes; order Micrococcales; family Microbacteriaceae; genus Microbacterium; species Microbacterium pseudoresistens. Next base: position 1,264,278 of record NZ_JACCBH010000001.1, on the reverse strand, counting down.
GCCACGTTTCCAGGTCGCCGCCCATTACTCCCGCGGGGACGGTGACTGTGGCGTCGACCTCATTGAGGCTGGGTTCTCCCACCAGTCCGGACGTGTCCAGAACGATGCCGCCGCGCATCGGAAGCGGCTGGCCCGTGACCGAGGACCCGAGCCCACGGGCGGTGAGAGGAGTCTTGGATTCCCTCGCGATGTTCACGACCGACTGGATCTCCTTGACGCTCCTCACTCGCACCACCATGTCGGGGCGGTACGGGTGCCGGCCGAGCTTCTGCCACACCGTCGCAACCGGCCACGTGTCGTGGCTAGCGGCGTCCCGTACAGAATCGGCCGTGAGGACGGCGTCGACGCCGAGCGCATCCACGAGCGCGCCCGTCGCAAGAGTGGTGGTCATGACGGAACTCCTTCGTTGGTCGATGGACTCACTTTACACAGCTCTCAATATTCAGTCTACTGAATTTTAAGCATCAAACATGTTGTGTTTTAGGCATAACTACGCTTAGCTGGCATCCATCAAGATTCTGATCAGTGCAGATTGGCAAAACTATGACGACGACTCCTCTCCTCGAGGCCCGCGAGGTGGTCAAGCACTTCGGCGCCGTTGAAGCACTACGTGGAGCGAGCTTCGAGATTCACGCCGGCGAGGTGGTGGCCCTGATGGGGGACAACGGTGCGGGCAAGAGCACCTTGATTAAGACGATCTGCGGGGTGAACACACCCGATTCCGGCGAGGTGCTCTTCGAAGGTCGCCCCATCGGTGGATGGCACCCCAAAGAGGTCCAAGCACTCGGCATCGAAACCGTCTATCAAGACCTTGCCCTCGCTCCCGACTTGGACACTCCCAGCAATCTGTTCCTCGGTCGCGAACGCGTCCGCAGCGGACTTCTGGGAGCGATGGGAGTCCTCGCGAAAAGGTCCATGCGCGACGAAGCCTCTCAGGTCCTCACGGACCTGAGAGTAAAGATCAAGGATGTCTCCGCTCCCGTGAGCAACCTCTCCGGTGGACAACAGCAGAGCGTCGCTGTCGCCCGTGCGGTGACCTGGGCGAACAAACTCGTCATCATGGACGAACCCACTGCTGCACTGGGCGTTCCGCAGACCCAGGCGGTGCTAACGCTCATCGATCTGGTTCGTCAGTCCGGCCGATCCGTCATCCTGATCAGCCACAGCCTCCCGGACGTCATCCAGGTTGCGGACCGCATCGAGGTGTTGCGGCTCGGCCGTCGAGTTGCGCAGCTGAAGACGTCGGAGACCAACGAGGAACAGATCGTCGGAGCGATGACCGGCGCATGGACGCAGGAGAGCGCGGCATGAGCATCGGTGAAACCACCAAGACCGAGACGACCCACGCACCCAGCCGCAGGTTTGCCCTCCCACGTGTCCTCGGCAGCGCCACGGACATCACCCTCGTCCTGGTCCTCATCGTCGCCGTCTTCGCCACACTGAACTTCCGGTCGTTCTTCACCGCGCAGAACTTCACGCAGATCCTCATCAACGCCGCCCTGCTGCTGGTCATGGCTGTCGGCGCGACGTTCGTGTTGATCACTGGTGGCGTTGACCTCTCAGTCGGTTCCGTTCTCGTCTTCTCCGGGGTCATCGCCGCCAAAGTGATGGAGTGGTTCGGCAGCGCCGGATGGGGCGCGAGCATCGCGGGCATCGTCGCAGCGCTCATCGCCGGTATCGCCTGGGGCTGCGTCAACGGACTCGTGATCACGAAGCTCCGCGTCCCACCACTGATCACAACACTCGGTTCCTATGGCGCTGCCCAAGGCCTGGCGCAGATCATCACCAACGGCAACGACCTGAAGAACGTCCCGATGGAACTCGTCGACTCCGTCGGGTTCGGTCGGGTGATCGGCATCCCGATCCTCGTCATCATCGCTGTCGCCGTTGCTCTCATCGGCGGCCTCGTCCTCTGGGCCACCCGCTTCGGACGTCACACCTATGCCGTCGGCTCGAATGCAGAGGCCGCCCGTCGTGCCGGAGTCAACGTCGACCGCCACCTCCTCAAGGTCTACGCGATCGCCGGGATGCTCGCAGGTGTCGCGGGAATCCTCAGCTACGCGAAGTTTGGAACCACCACGCTCGCCGGCCACGCGACTGACAACCTCAACGTCATCGCAGCCGTCGTCATCGGCGGCACCTCCCTCTTCGGCGGTATCGGAACGATGATCGGCACCGTCGTCGGAACCCTCATCCCCGCGACGCTCGCCAACGGTCTTGTCATCGTCGGGCTGAACAGCTTCTGGCGCGATTTCGCCGTCGGAGTCGTCCTCGTCGCCGCGGTGTATCTCGACCAGCTTCGCCGACGATCCCGTTCACCGCGCCGTTAGCCCGAGTACCGCACCATCCATCACTCTGAAGGAGAGAACAATGAAGAAGACCCGCAAGGTCACCGCAGCCCTTGCTGCGACTGCGCTCCTGGCGTCACTGACAGGATGCGCGAGCAGCGGCTCCGCCCCGGACGAAAGCGGTGAGGGCGGCTCCTATAGCATCGCCCTCATTCCCGGCGTAGCGAACGATGCCTACTACGGCTCTGTCGCGTGCGGCGTCCAGGCCGTCGCGGACAAGAACGGCGCCACGGTCGATGTCCAGGCACCCAACAGCTTCAGCCCGACGGACCAGATCCCGATCCTCCAGTCCGTCATCGCCACCCGCCCGGACGCCATCATCATCGCGCCCACCGACAGCAAGGCCCTGTACGCCCCGCTGCGCGAGGCAGTCGACGCCGGTATCAAGGTCATCCTCGTCGATACCACCCTTGATGACCCATCCATCGCCGAGTCACAGGTGTCTTCGGACAACGAGGAGGCGGGGAAGGTCGCGGCAGACACTCTCGCCGAAGCTCTCGGCGGCGAGTCCGGTTCGGTTCTCACCGTGAACCTGACTGCCGGGGTCACGACCACCGACGCCCGAGAAGAGGGCTTCGCCGACGCGGTCAGCGCGATCGACGGCATCGACTACCTCGGTCAGCAGTATTCGAACAACAGCGTGCAGACCGCGGAATCCATCGTGTCAGCGGCCATTGCCGCCAACCCGGACCTGGTCGGCATCTTCAGCACCGCAGCCTTCAACACCGAGGGGGCCGTCGCCGCGCTGAAGTCCGCCGCGGTGCAGGACAAGGTGAAGGTCGTCGGGTTCAATGCCAACCCTCCCGGGATCGACCAGATCCGCAACGGCGACGTGTTCGCTCAAGTGGTCTTGAAGCCGTACGACGAAGGAGTACAGGCTGCCGAGCAGGCTTTCAACGCGCTCAACGGCGACAAGGTCGAGGAGGTCATCACCACCGGAGCGGTCGTCGCCACAGCCGACAACCTCGATGACCCTGAGATCCAGAAGTATCTGTACAGCTTCGACTGCCCGGCGAGCTGACACCAACCATCCACGGGCCGGCCGCATCTCGTGCGGCCGGCCCATGAAGAAGAAAGGGTTCTGATGGATTCCCGCACTGGTAAGAAGATCCGCCTCGGCCGCGTACTGGATGCCGCGACCAAACGAGGCGTGGTGGTCGCCGCGTCGCATGGAGTCATGAGCGGGCCTCCGGCCGGCCTGAGGACGAAGGCGGAGATCGCCAACGTCTTCGCCCAGCTCGATGAAGCTGACGGCGTCATGGTTTCACCAGGGATGGTCCGCCACACGGAGGACTTCTTCGCAGGACGCAACCGCCCCGGTTTCGTGCTCCACTTGGATTGGAAGAACCACGGCCGCCGTATCTACACACCCGGTCAGGACGGACGCAGCGAGGGCGTGCTCGCGCAGCTCGCCTCTCTCGAAGAGGTCGCCGCCTCGGGTATCGATGCGGTCATGACCTACATGTACCTCGGTCAGCGCGACAGCACCCTCGAGCGGGCAGAGGTCGAGCGGAACGCCCGCATCGTGCGAGACGCCGAGCGCCTCGGCCTGGCTGTCATCATCGAGCCGCGTTCTGCACTGGAAGCAGAAGGGGACGGTGCAGTCTCCCCGGAGGTGCTCAGCCTGTACTGTCGGATCTCCGCTGACATCGGCGCAGACATCGTCAAAGTCATCTGGAACGGATCCGTGGAGCGCTTCGCCCCGGTTGTCGAGACCTGCTATGCGCCGATCCTCGTCGCGGGTGGGCCCGGCGGCGAGTCGCCGGAGGAGACCTACCAGCTGGCCGCCGACTCCATCGAAGCGGGCGCAGCGGGTGTTATGTTCGGCCGTCGCGTTTTTCGTGCTGAAGACCCCGCACGGGTGCTGCGAGGTCTGCGTCAGGTCGTCCATCACGATGTCGCCCCGGCGCAGGTTTCGGGCTGACACATGTGGTTTCTGGGAATTGACGTCGGCACGACGCACATCAAAGTCGTCGGCATCACGGCGGAGGGGCTCGTGCTCGACCCCCTCCGAGTGCGCACACCGGCGTCCGTGACCAACGGCGAAACCTACCACCACGGCGACGCCGTGTGGACTCACGTCCAAGAGCTCGTCATGGAGTATGCCGCAACGCTTGCGGCATACTCCGGCGCTCTTGCTGCAATCTCTATCGGAACGTTCGGGCAGGAGGAGTCTTTCCCTGTCGATGAGCACGGCGCACCCCTCGCTGGGTCCCGTGCATGGTGGGAGACGTGGCCCCGGCGCGTTCTCGTCCCTCAGGACGTCGCCTGGTTGGACTCACCGCAGCACTATTCGGTCTCCGGCATGCGGTTCCGCGACAACCAGACCCCCGAACGCATCGCGCAGCTCCGCACGCAGGACGCTCCCGTGTGGGCTCGCACCGCGCACTGGGTTGATTTCGGGAGTTTTCTCGGATTCTGCTTGTCCGGCGAATGGGCGGCGAGCACGACGCAGGTCACCCACAGCCAGCTGTTCGACCTCGCCACCCTCAAGCCGCACCAACCCACGCTGGATCGCCTGGGCCTCGCCTCGTCGCTCATCGTGCCAGTCGCCCACCCCGGAACACGGCTTGGAGCTATCCGCGCAGACCGCCTTCCCGGGGTCGAGCTCGCCGACGACGCGGCGGTCTATGTCGGTGGCCACGACCAGGTGTTGGCTGCCTACGCCAACGCCATGCTCACGAACTGCACCGTCCTCGATTCCATCGGAACCGCTGAGTACGTCATGATCACCGGTACCTCTACACTGCCGAACGAGGAGCTGTGGGCCCTGTGCGCGGATGTTGAGCCCGGATGGCTCGAGGGACAGAACGTTCTCGGGTGGGGCCTGCCCACGGGCAAGATCCTTCAGCAGCTCGCCGACCAACTCCTGGACGGCGATTTCGACCGTCTTCTCGCTGCTATCAATCCTGATACCGGAGGAACGAACGCAGGCGCAGACACGGTTGAGTTCACCGTCACCGACCTGCGCCAGATCAATGACGAGCTGTTCACCATCACCGGCGCACGTGCGGAAGACGCCCCCGAGCAGATCGTACGCTCATGCGTCTCACAGCTGTCACAGCGCATCGGCGATACGCTCGCTCTGCTCGCAGGGAGGACACTGCCGAACATCGACTCCGTAACACTCACCGGCTCATTGTTCCAACGCGCGGAGCTGGTGCAGCATCGCGAGCAGATGTGGGGCATCGCGCTGCATGTCAGCGAGCTCGGGGAAGCTGTCGCGATCGGTGCGGCGCACCTCGCCCGCTCCGCCCACGAGAATTCGAGTGCACGATGAAGGTCGTAGTCGCTTCGCTCAATCCGGCCATCGAGCGACTGCTCGTCGTGCCCACCAACACCCCCGGCGCCGTCCACCGGCTCACGCGCAGCGAAACACTCGCAGGAGGGAAGGGCGTGAACGTCGCGCGCGTACTCCAGCAACTCGCGACCCCCGAGTTCGCGATCAGCGACACCGAACGTGTCCTGTCGCCGATTCTTGTCGGCCCGCTCGGAGGTCCTACTGGCGAACTGCAGGCCGCATTGATGACTGCGGAGAACCTCGAGGCCGAGACAGTCGCGATCTCCGAGTGGACGCGTGTCAACGAAGTGCTCGTAGATCAGTCAGACCCAGAGAATGCGACCGTCTACAACGCAGTTGGACCGGTACTGGACGACGCCGAGCGAGAAGCACTGCATGCACTGGCCGCCACCTCAATCGACGATGCGACGTTCGTCATCTGTACAGGCAGTCTGCCGCCGGGCCTCCCATCGGGGTTCTACGCAGATTGGATCCGAGCAGCTCGAGCTGCCGGTGTACCGTCGCTTCTCGACGCGCATGGTGCCGCGCTCGCCTACGGCGCGGAGGCTGTGCCGACCATCGTGAAGGTCAACCGTGATGAACTGGCAGACCTCGCATCCGCGGCATCGACAAGCTCGGAAAAGCTGGTCTCCAAGTGGCTGCAGGACGGCACTGAGACCGTGATCATCACCAACGGATCGGGTTCCGCGCAGGCGCGCACCTCAATGGAGGTGCTGGAGATCGTCCCACCGCGCGTCAATACTCGAAGCTCTGTCGGCTCTGGTGATGCCTTCACCGCAGGGCTCGTGTGGAGTTTCCTCCACCACCCGCACTCGTCGTGGGCACAGCACCTCACTGTGGGTGCGGCATGCGGTGCCTCCAACGCGACAAACACAGTTGCCCGGCTTTCTTCCGAGCACCCACCTCGCGCGCTCGTCAGCGACGTCGTCGTTCGCGAGAATCGCGTGCGCGACTGATCGAAGAAGACCGCGGCTCAACCGTCCACCGGATTCTCCACATCGTCATCCTGACCGATCGCCCCGCCGTCAACGCCGCGCTCGACGCGTTCGCTCATCGAGCACGGCACGGTCGGGTCTGATGGCGACCTCCGCTCACCCGCGACGGCGCAGGACCTCCTGCAGCCAGCGGTACGAGGCTTTCGGGATGCGCCGGCCCGAGTCGAAATCGACGCGGACGATGCCGAACCGCTGGGTGAAGCCGGCCGCCCATTCCCAGTTGTCCAGCAGCGACCAGACGAAGTAGCCGCGCAGCTCCACGCCTTCGGCGGCACCGCCGGGAGCGACCGCGGCGAGCGCGGATCCGAGATGCGCCGCGAGGTATGCGATCCGGTCCGGGTCGTCGACCCGGCCCTCGGCATCCGCGGCGTCGGCGAAGCTCGCCCCGTTCTCGGTGATGTACACCGGCGGCAGGGCATCGCCGTAGCGCTCGCGCACCTCGGCGAGCGCTATGCCGAAGTACTCGGGCGCGATGGGCCAGCCGAAGCCCGTGGTCGGATGCTCGTCGAGCGCCTCGAGACGGAAGGGCAGCTCTGCCATGGCGGCCGCCTCGCCGTCGGGGCTCTCCCCCGTTCCTGCGCCCGCGGCGATGCGCGTGGGCATGTAGTAGTTGAGCCCGTAGAAGTCCAGTGGCTGCGCGATGGTCGCAAGATCCGCCTCGGGAACACTGCCGAACGCACCGAACAACTCCGCGAACTGCTCGGGCACCTCGGGGTACCGGCCGAGCAGCACGGGGTCGGCGAACACGCGGTTGTGCACGATGTCGAACAGGGCGGCCATCGCCGCATCGTCGGGCGAATCGGATGCGGCGACGACGGGCGAGTGCACGTTCGTGATCCCGATGCCGCCGGTCACCCCGGCCGCCCGCAGCGCCTGCACGGCCAGCCCGTGCCCGAGCAGCTGGTGATGCACGGTGGGCAGCGCGTCGAACAGCAGCGCCTCGCCCGGAGCGTGGATGCCCAGGGCGTAACCGTTGAGCGTGACGGTGGCGGGCTCGTTGATCGTGATCCACGCCGCCACCCGGTCGCCGAAGCGCTCACCGACCAGCCCGGCGAACTCGCCCAGAGCCTCGGCGGTACCGCGGTCGAGCCAGCCCCGCTCATACTCCACGGGCAGATCCCAGTGCGAGATCGTGACGAACGGCTCGATGCCGGCAGCGAGCAGCTCATCGATGAGGCGGTCGTAGTACGCGACGCCCTCGGGATCCAGCGGCCCGCGCCCGCCCGGCTGCAGACGGGTCCATCCGAGCGAGAACCGATACGCGTCCGCGCCGAGCTCGGCCAGCAGCGCAACGTCTTCCGCGTACCGGTGGAAGCTGTCGGCGGTGACGGCCGGCGTGCTGCCGTCGAGGATGCGCCCTGGTTGCGCGGCGAACGCATCCCACACGCTCGGCGTGCGCCGCCCCGCGGTCGCGGCTCCTTCGACCTGCGCGGATGCGGTGGCCGCGCCGATCCGGAATCCCTTCGGCAGCATCCGCGCCGTGTCGCCCACGAAGTCGGTCATGTCGTCCTCCGCCCGCGGGCCCCCGCCCGCACGCGGTCAGTCTAAGCCGCACGCATCCTGCCGTTGACGCGAACCGCTCAGTGCGGCAGCGGCGCCCTGACCTCGCGCGCGCTCACCCTCGGCAGAAGCAGCGGAGCCAGGATCCCGTGGAGGAGGATGCTGCCCACCACCGTCGCCACCATCACCATCAGCACGACCACACCCTCGTCGTCGGGCAGGGCATTGTAGGCGAGCAGGCCGAACACGATCGACGCGGTGCCGCGCGGTCCGAGAGCGCCCACGAGCAGGCGATCTCGACGACCCAGCGTGCTGCCCATAAGCGAGAGGTACACGGGCGCCACCCGCAGCACGGTGAGCGCGAGCAGCGCCAGCAGGATGATCTGCCACGACATCCCCGAGGCGAAGGCGAGCACGGCCGCACCGCCGAGCACGAACCAGACGAAGGACGATGCGAGGGTTCCGACCTCCTCCACGAGCACGAGCTCGTCATGGGCGATCGCCGGTCGCTCCTCGCCGCGCGTGCGGGCACTGCGATAGGCGAGCCCGGCGACGAAAGCCGCGACGAACCCGTTGGCGTTGAGCATCGGGATCACCGAGATGCCGTAGGCGACCAGCGGCAGCAGGGCCATCACGAAGCGCACACCTTCGTCGGCGATGAACGCGTGCCGTCGACCGATCCGCACCAGGACGCCGACGCCGAACCCCAGAGCGACTCCGATCAGGATCGCGACGACGGCCGCGGGCACGGCGTTGAGGAACGCCTCCATGAACTGCTCGACCCGCGCGACCAGTTCCTCCTCGCCCGGTTCGACCCCGTCGGGTGCGTGCTCGAACGCCGACCATACGACCGCGGCGGGCAGCGCCATACCGAACAGCGGCGAGACCAGCCCGTCGTTGTACCCGCTCTCGACATTGAGGATCTGGCGCACCCGATCCGGAACATGACGCATCCGCAGGATCTTCGCCGCCGGTGCGAAATCGGTGGGCATGATGATGCACGCGATGAGGATCGCCACGAGCGGAAGCGTCATCGGCAGCAGCAGGGCCGCTGCCCCAGCAGCGAGCAGCAGCGACAGCGGCAGGGCGATGAGCACGAGCCGCAGCGTGACCCGTCCCTCGTTTCCGAAGATCCCGCCCTTCACCTCGGTGGCGTCGACGAACAGCAGCACGGCGAGGATGACCTCGACGACCTTCTCGCTCGCCGGCCGGTCGATCACCCCCGCGAACCCCTCGACATCCCACACGACCGAGACAGCCCCGAGCACGAGAAGCCCGGCCGGTCCCGCCACCCCCCAGCGCTCCACCCGGTGCGACACGAGCGACCACAGCAGCACGGCGACCATGCCGATCAGCACCACGGCATCCATGTGCGTCCCTCGCCTCAGTCCCTCGGATGCGGACCATCCGCACGCCGACGATACCGCGCCGCCTCGACGCGCGACGCCTGCGCTGCGATCTCGATCAGGCGGCGGCTGACCGGCGACAGGTCGCGCGCCGTTCCGCGCCACACGGCGGTGATCGGGCGCAGCACCGCCTCATCGGCCCACGGGATCTCCCGCAGTCGGCCCAGGTGCACATCATCGGCGACGGCGCGCCGCGAGAGCACCGCAGGACCGACGCCCTCGGCCACCGCGGAGCGCACCGCCGCACTGGTCGGCAGCACGGCGACGGGATCGGCAGGGCTCCGCCCCAGGCGCTCGCGCGCCGTCTGCTCCCAGGAGCGCCGCGTGCCGCTGCCCTCCTCGCGCATGACGAGCGCCGCATCCGCGACCTCCCCGGGCGACACCCGGGCCCGCCGCGCCCACGCGTGCTGCACGCCCACGACGACCACGAGCGCATCCTGCGCGACGACGGAGCGCGAGAAGTCGGGGGCGACGACGCTCGACTCGACGAACCCCAGATCGGCATCGCCCGCCCGCACCGCCGCCTCGACGTCGGCGCTGTTGCCCGACAGCATGCGCACCGCGGTCGGTGCGATCCCCGCCTCGACCTGTCGCGCGCGGAGCGCCACGAGCCACGCGGGCAGCAGATGGGCCGACACGGTCTGGCTCGCCGCGACTACGAGCTGGCGGCGCTGCTCGTCACGCAGTGTCTCGACGCCCACACGGAAATGCTCCGCGGCGACGAGCACCTCCTCGGCCCACGACGCCACCGCCTCGCCCGCCGGCGTCGTGCGCACCCCCGCGGGCGTGCGGTGGAACAGCTCCAGCCCGAACCGACGCTCGATCGAGCGCAGCCGGGCGGATGCCGACTGCTGGGTGATGCCGAGCTCGCGCGCCGCGGCCGAGATCGACCCGCACACGACGGTGGCGGTGAGCAGCTGCAGCGCAGCGATGTCGGGCAGGTCGCCCGCGGTGTGAAGGCCAGCACTGTGAAGGCCAGCACTGTGAAGGCCGGCACTGTGCAGACCGGCCGGCGTTCTCGTCTCGTCGGCATCCACCCGCGACGGCCCCCTCTTGTCGACGACTGATCCCAGCCTACAGTCACAGGCTGTATCCCCATCGGCCCGCGATGCTTCCGCGACAGCGCCCACCGGCGGAGACTGGAAGCATGCCTCCGCAGACCGTCCGCCCTCCCCTGCTCCATGCCGTGGGCATCCGCGTCCCCGGCCTCACGATGACCGTGGCGATCGCCCTGGTGGCCACGGTCGTCGGACGTCTCGTCCCGGTGCTCGGCTCGGCTCTTCCGGCCGTGGTCATCGGGCTGCTCGTCGCGCTGGTGCGCAAGCCCGGTTCGCTGCTCGCCCCTGGGATCACCTTCTCCAGCAAGTTCCTGCTGCAGCTCGCCGTGGTGCTCCTCGGCGCGCAGCTGTCGCTGTCGAGCATCGGCCGGGTGGGCCTCGAATCGCTGCCCGTGATGCTCAGCTCGCTCGTCGTGTGCCTGCTCGCCGCCTGGGGAGTCGGACGGATGCTCGGCGTCGTGCGCGACCTGCGCACCCTGATCGGGGTGGGCACCGCGATCTGCGGCGCCTCGGCGATCGCCGCCGTCGCGCCCGTCATCGCCGCCGCGGGGGCCGACGTCGCCTACGCCGTCTCCACGATCTTCCTGTTCAACATCCTCGCCGTCGCGCTCTTCCCCCTCCTCGGGCACGCCCTCGGCATGGATGCGCACACGTTCGGCCTGCTCGCGGGCACGGCCGTGAACGACACGAGCTCGGTGGTCGCCGCGGCAGGAGTCTTCGGGGCATCGGCGCTCGGCTTCGCCGTGGTCGTCAAGCTCGTGCGCGCGCTGATGATCATCCCCGTGAGCATCGGACTGTCGGTGATCGAAGCACGGCGAGACGCGGCCGGGCAGCCGCTCACCGCGGGGCGCATCGTGCGACTCGTGCCCTGGTTCCTCCTCGGCTTCCTCATCGTCGCCGTCGTCAACTCGCTCGGTGTGCTCCCGCCGCCCGTGCACGACGGTGCCGTCACGGCGAGCGTCTTCCTCATCGCCGTGGCGCTGGCGGGAATCGGCCTGTCGATCGACGTCGCCGCGTTGCGCCGCGCAGGATGGCGCCCGCTGACCCTCGGCGCGATCCTCTGGGTGCTTGTCACCGCCACGACCCTCGCCGCGATCGCCCTGACCACGCGGTGAGCGTCAGAGCCAGTCGCGCTTCTTGAACACGACGTACAACGCCACACCCATGGCGAGCATGAGCCCGATCGCCATCGGGTATCCGAAGTACCACTTCAGCTCCGGCATGGTGTCGAAGTTCATGCCGTAGATGCCGCCGACGATCGTCGGGGCGAACAGGATGGCCGCCCAGCTGGAGATCTTCTTCATCTCGTCGCCCTGGCGGATGCTCTCCTCGGTCATCCTCTTCATCTCGTCGTTCTGCCGCCGCGCGACGATCGTCGACTCCACCGTGAGCGCGCTGTCCAGCGCGGTGCGGAAGGCCGATGCGCGATCGCCGATGCGGATGGTGTGATCGAGCACGTCGCGCAGGTAACGCTGCAGCTCGATATCGACGGCGTACTTCTCCGATCCGCGCAGGAGCGCCTCCGTCATCTCGCGAAGCGGCTGCGTGGCCTGCTGGAACTCGACCACCTCGCGGGAGAGCTCGTAGATGCGCTGCGACACGTCGGATCCTTCGACGAACAGCTGAGCCTCGATCTCATCGACGTCGTTCGACAGGCCCGCGATCACGGGGGCGTACTCGTCGACGACCTGGTCGAGGATCGCATAGAGAACCGCCTCGGGTCCGCCCGCGAGCAGCTCTCGGTCGTTCTCCATCCGCTCGCGCACCCGCTTGAGGCCGGGGGATTCGGCGTGCCGGATCGTGACGACGAAGTTCTTGCCGACGAACACGTGCAGCTCGCCGAACTCCACCTCTTCGAGGTCGTCGAGGTAGCGGGCCGGGCGCAGCACGAGGAAGAGCGTGTCGCCATAGCGCTCCAGCTTTGCCCGCTGGTGCCCGCGCAACGCGTCTTCGACCGCGAGCTCGTGCAGACCGAACTCCGCGGCCACCTGGCGCACCTCGTCTTCACTGGGCCGGTACAGGCCGATCCATCCCATGCCGCCACGGGCATGCATCAGTTCGAAGGTCTCCGACAGCGAGGTCGGGTTCTCGGTGCGGATGCCGTCCACATAGATGCCGTTGTCGATCAGCGCCATGTCGCTCCCTCGATCTGCCGCCGCGCATCGGGCCGCGCGACTATCCCTCGTCGCTCGCCGGCTCACCCTCGTCGGCCGGAACCTCGGCCTCCGGCTGCGGCAGCGGGCACACAGCGTTGGCGGTGATGAGCTCGTCGTACTGCTCGGCCGTGAACGGCAGGGCGAACTCGGGCGCCGTCGCCCCGTCGGCAGCCGGCGCCTTGGAGGCGATGGCCGCGAGCTGGCGGGCGAGCAGGTCGACGAGCCCGTTCATGTCGTTGGCGTTGTTCAGCACGACGGCGACGGTGAGACCCGTCTCCGGATCGGAGTAACCGGCGGTGAGGTACCCGGGCGCCCAGCCGTGCTGCCCGATCATGGTGCCCAGCAGGAAGGCGCCGCCGGTGGCCTGATACCACGACGGCGCATCGGCGGCGGCGGGCAGCGGCGAGCCGAACCGGGCCGGCTTGTCCTTGATGCGCAGCGCCTGCGCCGCCTCCGCCTGCAGATACAGGCCGAGGTCGTCGATCGTGGAGACGACACCCGAATCGGTGAAGCCGATGCTCGACGAGCTCACCGTCACGTCGATCGGCGCTGTGCAATCCAGCCCCGCACCCTCCGGCCCCGGAGGCAGATAAGTGCCGTTGAGCACCGGACCCGTCGACGGCGCCGCTGGCGCCCGGGAGGGGAGCTGGGTGTCGTCCAGCCCGAGCGGAGCGGTGACATAGGTGCGGATGAGCTCGGCCGCGGACTTGTCGGTGGCGCGCTCCAGTGCCTCACCGAGGATCAGGTAGCCGGCGTCGGAGTCGCGGTACTCCGTGCCCGGTGCCACGCGTGCGCGCTCGAGGCCGTAGCTGGCCTCCTCCTTCGCCGACCACACCCGGTTCGGGTTGGTCAGCCATCCCGGGCGCAGGGTCGGCTCCGAGGAGCCGAGGCCGGCGGCGCCGTTGCAGAGATCGAGCAGGGAGACGCTGGTCAGGTCGGCCACGCCGTTGACGTACTTCGTCACCGGGTCGTCGAGCGAGACGATCTCGCGGTCGGCGAGCGCGTACAGCACGTCGCACGTCATCAGCCGCGTCACATCGCCGATGCGGAAGGCCATGTCGGTCGTCACGGGCGTCGATCCGTCGGAGGTGCCCAGCCCCGCGACCCACGTGCCGCTCCACGGCACCCACACCCCGACGATCGCTCCGGAGGACCCGGTGGCGGCCATCGCCTTCTCGACGACGCCCTGCAGTTGACCCTGCACATCGGCGGGCAGGTCGGCCTCCGTCTGGGCCTTGGGGGTGAAGGCAGGGGCTGCCTCCGCCGTGCATCCGCTGAGCAGAAGAGCGAGCGCGACGGCTGCGGCCGCCGCGCGCCGCGCACGGCGAGAGGAAGAAGCGTGCACCTGAACCCCCATGAATGTCTGGACAGAGTCTATGGTGTCGCCCCCTCGCCACAGCATCCGTCGCAGGGATGATCTCGCATCGTGACATCGGGGCGGGTGGGCGACGTAGAGTGTGCGCATGCCCACCGCCTTCTCCGACGAGGTCGTCTCCGCGATCCTCCGCCACATGAACGACGACCACACCGACGACAACCTGCTCATCGTGCGCGCCTTCGGCGCCCCGGATGCGACCGCCGCGACCATGACCGGGCTCGACGGAGACGGCGGCGACTGGCGCGTGGAACAGCCCGACGCGGAGCCGGCGAAGCTGCGCGTGCCGTGGCCGAGCGGATCGATCACCGAACGCCCGGAGGTGCGCCGCGAAGTGGTCGCGCTCTACGACGCCGCGTGCGCTCGCCTGGGCGTCGAGCCGCGCCCGCACTGAGCGACGGCACCACCCCGGCCTTCTCTCCCGCGTCACCCTGGGAAATCGGGGATGTGCGGGATATTAGGCAACCCTTACAATGGAGGCATGGCCGACATCATCTCGTTCTCCGCCGCCCTGCGCGAGCGCTCGTCCGGTTCGCACTCGCGCAGCGAGCACGCCGGCTTCATGTCCGACCTGCTCAAGGGCGAGGGATCGCGCGAAGACTACATCTCGCTCGTCGCGCAGCACTACTTCATCTACGAAGCGCTGGAATCGGCCGCCGAGCGGATGCGCACCGATCCCGTCGCATCGGTGTTCCTCAGCGACGCCCTCACCCGGCTTCCGGCGCTCGAGTCCGACCTCGAGTTCCTCATCGGGCCCGACTGGCGCGAGCGCATCGCGCCGCTTCCCGTCACCGAGCGCTACGTCGCGCGCATCCGCGAGGTCGGCGCCACCTGGCCCGGCGGTTTCGTCGCCCACCACTACACCCGCTACCTCGGTGACCTCTCGGGCGGTCTGTTCATCGGCCGGGTCATGCAGCGCCGCTTCGGCTTCGAGACCAACGGCATCGGCTTCTACGTCTTCGACGACATCGCCGACCCGGGCGCGTTCAAGGACGTGTACCGCGAGCAGCTCGACGCTGCGCCGTGGGATCAGGCCGAGCGCGAGCGCGTGATCGATGAGGTGCTGCGCGCCTACGAGTTCAACACGCAGCTGTTCCAGGAGCTCGACGCCGTCCGCGGCGCCGCCTGACCCGCATCCCGCCTCAGGTCACCGCAGGCGTCGAGGCCTGCTGCGCCTCCCACGCCTGGCGCATGAAGCGCGTCACATCGGGATCGACCCGGATATCGCTCGGCCGCAACGGGCGCGACAGGTACAGCCCGTCGAGCGTCGTGAGCCTCGACAACGCGACATAGGTCTGTCCGGGCGCGAATGCACCGGATCCGAGATCGATGATCGCCCGGTCGTACGTCTTGCCCTGCGACTTGTGGATCGTCACCGCCCACGCCAACCGCAGCGGGAACTGCGTGAACTCGGCCACCACCTCCCGGGAGAGCGTGCGGGAGCCCGGGTTGTACGCGTACCTGTATCTCTCCCACACGGCCGGCTCGACATCGACCTCCTCGCCGTCGATGTCGACGCGCACGGTGCCGCCGAGGATGCGCGTGACCGTGCCGATCGTGCCGTTCACCCAGCGCGGCGGGTCACCCTGCGCGCCGGTGTCGTTGCGCAGGAACATCACCTGCGCGCCGACCTTGAGCTTGAGCTCGGAGTCGGCCGGATAGTTCGCCTCGCCCTTGCCGAAGTCGCCGCTGATCTCAGCCTGCGCCGTCTGCTCGCGCCCGGCGAGCGCGGTGAGGTGGCGGCGGTTGATGGTGTTGACGATGTCGTTGCGCGTGGCGAGCGTGATGATCGGCGTCTCGGCCGGCCCCGGCTCGGGCGGCGTGCGCGCGCCCGCGGCGTTGAGCGCCCCGGCGATCTCGGCCGTGACCCGGCCGTAGCGCACGGCGTTGAGCATCGCCTTGAATCCCGCATCCGACTGCCGGTGGATGTGGCGCAGCTCACGCACGTGCAGCTCGGCGCCGTGGCGGCCCAGGTCGATGAGCCCGTCTCCCTCGCCGTCGCCCGAGGCCCCCGCCCACACCTTCGCATCGAAGAACCAGAACGAGCGGTAGTGGTCGCGCACGTAGCGCAGCTCGTCGCCGCCGCGCGGCGGCACGGGGGCGAGCTGGTACGGGTCGCCGAACATCACCACCTGCACCCCGCCGAACGGCGCGGCCCGCTTGCCGCGGGCCTGACGCAGCGCGCGGTCGATGCCGTCCATGAGGTCGGCGTTGACCATCGACACCTCGTCGATCACGAGCGTGTCGATGGCCTTGAGGATGCGCCGGGTCGCGTCGTTCTGGGTGAGCTCCGTGTCGGCGATGAGCCCGATCGGCAGCCGGAACAGCGAGTGGATCGTCTGCCCCTCGACGTTCAGCGCCGCCACACCGGTGGGTGCGCAGATCGCGATGGTCTTCGACGTCGACGCGGCGAAGTGCTGCAGAAGCGTCGATTTTCCCGTGCCCGCCCGGCCCGTGACGAACACGTGCGACGCGGTGTCTTCGATGAGCCGGAACAGCTCGAGCTGCTCGGGCGACAGGGCGGGAAGCGTCACGGTGCGGGATCTCCAAGGGGGTGCGATCCCATGGTACGGCCGTGCGGCGCGGCCACTGTCAGTCTCGCCTCAGCAGCGCATCCCTAGACTGACGAGCATGCAGCAGCCCCGCGCCGGTCGACGACGCGCATCCGCCCGTCTGTCGACGGACCTGGCCCTGCTCGCCGTCATCGGCCTCGTGCTCATCGCCGCACTCGCGGCGGGCGCAGCGGCGATGTATCGCTCCTTCTACAGCCCCTCGGCATTCGTGCAGCACTATCTGGGGCTGATCTCCGAGGGCCGTGCGGCCGACGCGCTGCAGGTGTCGGGCGTCGCCCTCGAGCGCACCGCGCAGGGCCACGCCGATATCGACACCAACGCCTCCGACGCACTGCTGCGTCAGGCCGCGCTGTCGACCCTCACCGACATCGCCATCACCGACGAGCATCGCGACGGCGACGACACCGTCGTCACCGCGTCGTACGTGGCGGGCGGGCACGACGGCTCGACAACCTTCCGCGTGCGGCAGGACGGCTGGATCGGCGTCGTCCCCGCCTGGCGCTTCTCGACAAGCCCGCTCGCCGTGATCGAGCTCACGCTGCGCGGCTCCGAGCAGTTCACGGTCAACGGCTTCGAGCTCGACCGTCGCCAGGTGGCGGCGGCAGGGGTGGATGCGCCCCCGCTCGAGCCCGTGCCGCTGCTGGTGTTCTCGCCCGGGCTGTACTCGGTGAGCGTCGACACGGCGATCGCGAAGACGAAGGGCGTGAGCCTGCTCGCCGACACTCCGCTCGCCACCACGCCACTGGACCTGCAGGCCGAGGCGACGAAGGAGTTCATCGCCGTCGTGCAGGAGCAGGTCGACTCGTTCCTCACCCAGTGCACCACCCAGCAGGTGCTGCAGCCCACCTCGTGCCCGTTCGGCATGGCGATCAACAACCGCATCACCGAACTGCCCACGTGGTCGATCGTGGCGATGCCCCAGGTCACCGTCGTGCCCGACGGCGCGAACTGGAAGATCCCGCCGACATCGGCGACGGCTCACATCACGGTCGAGGTGCAGTCGCTCTTCGACGGGTCAATCACCGAGATGGATGAGGATGTGCCGTTCCGCCTCGACGGGACGATCGTCATCCTCCCCGACGGCAGCGCATCCATCAGCGTCGGCTCGCCCGACCTCGGCGACGGCGCCTGACGCCCGTCCGGGGGATGCGGTGGGTCAGCGGCCGCGCTCGGCCAGGCGTCGGTCGCGCTCGGCGAGCTCGGCGAGGTGCGCGTTGTACTCCGCCAGCTCGGCGTCGCCGGTACGGTCGGCGTGACGATCTCGGCGCTTCTCGGCGCGCGCGTCGCTGCGGCTCCACTGGATCGCCACGGTGATGGCGAGGATGAGCGTGGGGATCTCCCCCACCGACCAGGCGATCCCACCGCCGACGTACTGATCCTCCATGGGCGTCGCCCCCCACGTGCGCCCCATCGACCCGAACCATTCGGCGACGATCAGGCCCGTCTGCATCATGATCGCCACCCCGAAGAAGGCGTGCGTCGCCATCACGGCGATCAGCGTGATGAGCCGGCCCGGATACGGCAGACGGTACGGCACGGGGTCGACGCCGATGAGGCTCAGCACGAACAGGTATCCGGCGATGAGGAAGTGGATCGTCATCCACTCGTGCCCGAGGTGGTCGTTCATCACCCAGCGCACGATGTCGGTGAAGTAGAACGCCCACAGCGACAGCACGAAGATCGCCGCGGCGACGAACGGATGCGTCACGACGCGCGAGAAAGGAGTGTGCACCGCCCAGAGGATCCATTCCCTGGCGCCGCGCGTACCATCGTCGCGTTTGTCGATCGCCCGCAGCGCGAGCGTGACCGGGGCGCCGGAGACGAGCAACAGCGGCAGCGCCATGGACAGGATCATGTGCCCGAGCATGTGCACGCTGAAGAGGTATTCCTGGTACGCGTTGACCGCGCCGCCGGTGACCCACAGCAGCAGGAGCATGCCCGCCAGCCACAGGATCGTGCGGTGGATGGGCCATGCGTCGCCCCGGCGGCGCAGCCGCCTCACGCCGAGCAGGTAGAGCACGGCGCCGAACACGGCGGCGAGCGCCCAGATGAGATCGAGATCCCACTGGGTGAACCAGCGGCCGAAGGTGAGCTCGGGCGGCACGGGCGATCCGGTGAGGAACTCCGCCGGCGTGCGCGCGGTCGGCACCTGGT
Organism: Microbacterium pseudoresistens; assembly: GCF_013409745.1. Taxonomy (NCBI): domain Bacteria; kingdom Bacillati; phylum Actinomycetota; class Actinomycetes; order Micrococcales; family Microbacteriaceae; genus Microbacterium; species Microbacterium pseudoresistens. The sequence goes on along the minus strand of NZ_JACCBH010000001.1, from coordinate 1,245,412 downwards.
CTCCCGTCGGCGGGGGGGTGCGGGCGAGGGCGACGGCCGCACCGGATGCGGCGCCCATCAGCGCGAGCTCGGCGAGCACGAGAGTCCAGAACGACCGCAGTGCTGTCGTGCGCCGCGCCGCGGCACCCTTGCCCGTGCGCCCCTCCGCGGATGCGTCGATGCGCGGGATGAGGCGGGTGCGGTACCAGGCGCCGAAGCATCCGAGGAGCACGAGCAGCACGGCCTTGGCCGCGACGAGCGCACCGTACGGGGTCCACAGCCCCGACCACGTGCCGACCGAGATCACGGTGCGCGCGATGCCCGAGACGGCGATCACGATGTAGGCGACGAGCGCGAGTGCGGAGTAGCGGCGCAGCACGGCGCCGATGGCCACCGGCCGCTCCTTGCCGCGCACGGGGTGCTCCTCTGCCGCGGCGAGGTCGGTGCGCGTGCCGCGGAGCACGATGAGCAGGAGGAGCCCGCCGACCCACACGGCGGCGCCGAGGGTGTGCAGCAGCAGCGAGTTGACGGCCATCTCGTGCCCCGACAGCTCGCCGGCGTGGCCCTGCGTGGCCAGCGGCACGAAGGTGGCGGCGGCCAGCAGCGCCGTGAGCAGGGCCATCGTCCACGAGCGGAACGCGAAGGTGGCGATCGTGACAATGGCCCCGCCGATGACGGTGATCAGCCAGGCCCGGCCGAGGTCGAGCTCGGTGAGGAACCGGCCGAACTGGGCGCCGAACTCAGGGCCCGTGTCGACGGTGACGGGAAAGGCGAGCAAGAAGGTGAAGAAGGCGGCGATCGCCGAGGCGACCGTGTACACCGCGGCGCCGACCGAGGCGGTGTCCATGGCGACGTCGAAGGAGCGATCGCCGGCCCGCAGCGCGAACAGGGCCAGCACGAGCGAGCCGAGCATCGCCGCGGCGCCGAGGTTGCTCAGGAGCTTGACGACCGGAAGGGTCCAGCGCACGACGGGGCCGGCATCCGCGATGACGGTCGGCGCAGCGCCGCCGCCCAGCCACAGAGCCACGAGCATGGTCGCGACCGCCGTGACGATCAGGATCGCCGGGCCCGCCACACGCAGGATCGCACGCGCATCCGCCCGAGGCGGAGAGGAGGGCCGGGTCACCTCACCAGCCTAGGTCGTGGCGCTGTGAACTCGACCCCCGGGCATGTTCGAGGCCGCCCCTCCGTACGGACGGGGCGGCCTCGAACAGCGAATCGTCTTACTTGACGGCGGCCTTGAGCTTGGAGCCGGCGGTCACCTTGACGCGCTTGCCGGCCGGGATCTTGATCTCGGCGCCGGTCTGCGGGTTGCGGCCGGTGCGGGCGGCGGTGGCGACCTGCTCGAAGGCGATCCAGCCGGGGATCGAGACCTTGCTGCCCTTGGCGACAGCGTCGGAGACGGTCGAGAACAGCGCGTCGAGAACGCCCGAAACGGCGGCCTGGCTCTGTCCGGTGGCGCTGGCGATGCTCGCGACGAGCTCGGTCTTGGTGATGGACTTGTCAGCCATTTCATCCTCCAGCGACGAAGTACGTCGCATCGTGTTTCTTCAGTCCGGAAGAGCGGATGCCCCCCGACGGTCGATCGACCGCCTTGAATGTACCAACCACAGCCTGTTTTTCCGCGTCATTTCGCGGGTTTTGACGTTTTCTGACCGCGTGTCGCACCACATCCGTCACATCCGTCACAAATTTCGCCGTCCGCCCCATCCCCGCCCCGGGAGGAGAACTCACGTTCGGGAGGAGATTCCGGGGGCAAGGATCCTCCCGAGCACGAGAACTCCGCCGGATCCTGCGGCAGGTCGGCCCTCACGCCCGGTGTAGTCCCTGCGCGATCGCCGTCATGATCAGCAACTGCACCTCGGGCCACCGGTGCATCAGCTGCACATAGCTCACCCGGATGACGTGGTATCCGCGGAGCATCAGCCGCGCGTCGTGATCGATGTCGGAGGTGCGCTGGGCGCCCACGTGATGGCCGCCGTCGATCTGCACGATGAGCCGTTCGCCGATGAGGCAGTCCACGCGATGACCGAGCACCCAGGCCTACGGGACCAGCGGCACCTTCAGCCACCCCAGCCGGGTGAGGAAGATGCTCTCGGTGCCCGCATCCGCGAACGGATGCGCATCGTCGACCAGCTCGCGCGCCGCCGGCGGCAGCGGCGTACGCCGCATCACGTCTCGGTCGAGCAGCCCCTTCTTCGCCGCCGACTCCCACACCGCCCGGGCCGCCTCATACGGCTGGCACCGCGCGATGAGGATGAGCGCGTTCTCGAGCGAGTCCTCCCACGTCTCCGGATCGCGAGGGAACACCGGGGCGCTCCAGTGGATGACGCCCTTGCTCGTGCGCGCGTGGCCGGAGCTCGGCGGCGCCGCGACATGGGGCTCATCGTGGTCGAGCACCCAGAGGCCGCGCCGCGCCGCCAGAGTGATGCAACTGAGCACCACGCCCCGGCGAGCCGCGGCGAGCAGCATCGGATCCGCATCCGCAAGCGCGACCCATCCGCGACGCGCCGAGTGCACCAGCCCCTGCTCGCGTGCCCTGCGCAGCGCGTGCGCGCTCACACCTGCCCGACGCAACGTGTCGACCCGGGCGATTCCGTTGCGTTCGCGCAGCTGTGCGATCGGATCCATCGCCCGATCCTCGCGCAGCGCGCAGACGCATCCGAGTCGGGAACCCGCGTTCGGTGCAGAAGAAGTTCCAGCGGCGGGATGGGGAGGAAGACCCGGCGTGTGCTTCTCTGGAGGAGAACTCACGTTCGGGAGGACACTCCGAGGGGAAGAATCCTCCCGAGCACGAGAACTCCTCCCGAGCATGCGGCCCGCGCGACGGGCAGAGGATGCGAAAGGGGCGGGGATCCGAAGATCCCCGCCCCTGAAACGCTCTGGGTGCTTACCAGCTGGACTTGGTCACACCGGGCAGCTCGCCGCGGTGGGCCATGTCGCGGAAGCGGACGCGCGAGATGCCGAACTTCGACAGCACGCCGCGGGGGCGGCCGTCGATGACATCGCGCGAGCGCAGACGCACAGGCGAAGCGTTGCGGGGCAGCTTCTGCAGGCCGACACGGGCGGCCTCGCGCTGCTCGTCGGTCGAGTTGGGGTCGACCAGGGCCTTCTTCAGCTCGGCGCGGCGCTCGGCGTAGCGGGCGACGACAGCCTCACGCTGCGTGTTGCGCGCGATCTTGCTCTTCTTAGCCATGGATCAACGCTCCTCTCGGAATTCGACGTGCTTGCGGACCACCGGGTCGTACTTCTTCAGCACGATGCGGTCGGGGGTGTTGCGACGGTTCTTGCGGGTCACGTAGGTGTACCCGGTTCCTGCCGTCGAACGCAGCTTGATGATCGGACGGACGTCCTGCGCCTTCTTCGCCATTAGAGCTTCACACCCTTCGCGATCAGGTCCTTCACGACGTTGTCGATGCCGCGCGCGTCGATCACCTTGATGCCCTTGGCGGACACGTTCAGGGTGACCTTACGGCCGAGCGACGGCACATAGTAGGTCTTGCGCTGCACGTTCGGGTCGAAGCGACGCTTCGTCCGGCGGTGCGAGTGCGAGACGTTGTGACCGAAGCCGGGAACAGCACCGGTCACCTGGCACACTGCTGCCATAGTGGTGACTCCTTCAATACCGTGAGACCGGACGGTCTCACCCAAGATCCCTTGTCGGCATCCCGCTTCTTCGGGCACGACCGGGGCCGCTGGGAAGAGGGAGGGATGCGAACTGCGCACAGGAGCGTGCACAGACAAGGAGTCAGTCTAGCATGGCGGCGGCTTCGGCTGCGCCGCGTCCCCAGCGGAACGGCGACACCGTCGGATCGCCCGTGATCCAGAACCGCCACGGGAACGCCGCCGTGCCCGCGATCCCGGCGACCCCCACGCGCGGCCCGCTCGAGACGTCGGCGACCGGGTCGCCCAGCCACAACTCGGCGATCGCGCCCTCCTTCGCCGCCCCGCCGATCACGTCGATGCCGTCGTGCCGCGGATGCCGCAGCCCCGACGCCTGCCCGAACCGGCCCGGCCCGCGGGCGAGATCGCGCACCGCCGTGGGGCGCAGCGGAGACGCGGCACCGCGGCGGCCGGCCACGGCATCCAGTCCCCCGATCACCTCGCCCGCCCGCAGCAGCACTCCGCCCGCGGTGCCCTCGGACCCGCAGACGACGTTGACGCAGGAGTGGATGCCGTGGCTGAGGTACACGTACAAGTGCCCCGGCTCGCCCCACATCGTCGCGTTGCGGGCAGTGGGGCCCATGCGCGCGTGCGATCCGGGATCGGGCGTCTCACCCGTGCCACGGCCGTGGTAGGCCTCGACCTCGGTGATCCGCAGCACCGCCTCCACCCCGTCGACGACCGTGCGCAGGTGCGCGCCGAGCAGCCGCGGGGCTACCTGCACAGGGAGCCCCTCGAGGTCGGCGCGTGTCGCGCGGCGCATCCCGGTCACAGCCGGGGCCCGGTCGCGCACCACGACGGGTCGAAGCCCGACAGCACCACCTGCTCATCACCGGTCCTCGTGTCGAGGATGTGCATCTGGAGGGTCATCGGCAGCGGCAGGAGGGAGCGGTCGTGGCGGTTCTCGACGAGGTTCGGCGCAACGACGATCGCCGCGTACTGGCCGCTGGGAGAGGCGCACGCCTGCACGATGACGTCGGATCCGGTGACCGAGTACAGCATCTCCGCGGCACCGTCGTCGTCGACCCGCACGATGCCCTGCCCGGTGGGCAGTCCCGCCGCGTCGCGCGCCGTGGTGTGGCGCAGCGTGCCGCCGGGGAAGGGGATGATCGTCCGCGGGATGCCGAAGTCGGGCTCGGACGCCGGCAGCGGGCTGACCGACCCGTCGGCGAGGTCGAGCTCGAGCAGCTGGAAGTCGCGCTGCACGATGGCCGTGTATGTGCCGCGCGAGATGCCCTCGATCGTCTGCGTGAGACCGAGCGGGGTGGGGCCTGCATCGCCCGAGCGGTCGTCGATGTACAGCGTGCCGGTGAAGTCGATGAACAGCGCCGCGGACGAGTCGGGCACGAACTGCCACTCGGCGATGCTGGGCGTGTTGTCGGGCAGTTCGACGATCGTCGGCTCGCCCCCCTTCAGCGACTGCGTCACGAGCACGCCGGCGCGGCCGCTGTCGGCGCTCACGTTCTGATCCGTGTACGTGTAGCCGACGAGCCCGCCGCGCTCGGAGACCTGCAGCCGTGCGACGTACCCGGTGCCGGGAAGGGCGAGCTCCTTCTCGTTCGCGCCGTCGCGGTCCATCACCCGCAGCTGCGAGAGGCCGTCGACCTCGGTCGCCACGACGAGGCGGTCGTCGGTGGTGCGGAAGTCGGTGATGCTCTCGCTGCGGAACACGGGCACCGCCTTCTCGCCCGAGAGGTCGGTGCGAAAGATCACGTCGTCGCCCTCGGGGTCGCGCTGCAGGAGGAACAGCTGCGCAGCCGGGGTGCGGAAGCTCGTGGTGAGTGTCGAGGCGGGGCCGCCGCCCGCCGCCGTGAGGTCGTTCGCCGTCACGGTGTACTCGGTGTCGTCGTCGAGCGGCACGGTGAAGCGGATGCCCAGGCCGCGCCCGGCGGTGTCGACCGTGAACGGCACAGCCGGGTCGACGCTCACCTGCGCCGGATCGACCTCGGCGAGCGGCTGGTTGGCGGTGAGGATGAGGCGTGTGCCGGAGTCTTCGACCGCCGCGGCAGGGTCGACCGAGACCGACGCGATCCGCGGGCCCTGGAACAGGCTCACCGCGCTGAGGCCGGCCACGACGAGCACGAGCGCGCCGAGCACGGCCGCGAGCGCGATGCCGAACCGGCGCCCGTTCCCGCGCGTCGCCTGCGGCCCTGGCTTCGCCTCCGGCTCCGGCTTCGCCTGAGGCTCCGGCCTCGCCTGCGGCCCTGCGGGCATCCGAGGGGTGACGGGGGTGGGCGCCTCGTCGACCGTAGGCGGAGCGGGGTCACTCGCCCGCTGCGCGGCCTCCTCGGCCTCGCGCAGCGCGCGGGCCTCGGCACGGGTCCGCGGCCGGCCGACGTCGTCAGTGCTCATAGGGGTCTCCCGGCTCGTCGATCCGGGTCACCTGCGTGGGCTCGACGTGCAGGGCTCCGGCGTCGTCGACGCGCACGACGCCGGTGATCTGCAGCCAGTCGCCCACGGCGTAGTCGCTCTGCCACTTCTCGATCACGAGCGGCACGGCCGCCGGCTGCGCGTCGATCACGCAGTGCGTGATGACCATGCGGGTCAGCCGCACCTCGTCGTCGGTCTCGGCCGGGGTGAGGAAGCCGGTGAGCTCCACCTCCGCGCCGTCGTAGGTCTCGGGTCGCGGCGAGGTCGCGAACACGCTCGACCAGTCGCCGATCCCGAATCCGCTCGTGTCGGTGGCCGTGCCGAGGGCGACCACGTCGGACCCGGCGAAGAGCACGTCCGCTCCCGGATCGCGCGACATGGCGAGCTCGACCGACAGCGATGCAGGCGGCAGCAGCAGGGCACCGGCCACGATGCCGGTGGCGATCACGCCGCCCGCGACGGTGGCGGTGGCGCCGAGCGCCCGGCGCGCCGCGCCACCGGCGTGGTCGTGATCATGCGCATCCATGGCGTCATGGTCGTGCCCGTGGTCGGCCTCTGCGCCCAGCGGCAGCGTGAACGACCAGATCGCGCCCGCGAGGGTCACGACCGCAGCCGCGCAGGCGAACCACACCGACTCGGGGCTGATGTAGAGGGTGAGGCGCCCGGTGAGCCCGAGCACGAGGGTGACGACGGAGATGACCGATGCGAGACCCACGCCCAGCCAGCGCCCGCCGAGGGAGCGGCGACGGTCGACGCGGGTGACATCATGCGGCTCAGGCAAGGACGTTCACCCCGATCCCGATCCCGAACGCGGCGAGGATGACCACCGCGACGATGCCGGCGAGCGTGCGGGCGGTGAAGGTGGTACGCAGCAGCGCGAGCATCTTGATGTCGACGAGCGGGCCGACGAGGAGGAACGCGATGAGCGCCCCCGACGAGAAGGTGGAGGCGAACGACAGGGCGAAGAACGCATCCACGTTGGAGCAGATCGCCACGGTGATGGCGAGGGCGATCATCGCCACGATCGACAGCACCGGGTTGGCGCCGATGGCCAGCAGCACGTCGCGCGGCACGAGCACTTGCACGCCCCCCGCGAGCGCGGACCCGATGACGAGAGCGGGCATGACGGCGCGCAGTTCGATGAGGAACTGGGTGAGGCTGCGGCGCACGGGAGTGCCCGGCTCGTGCGCGACCCGCTCGCACGTGTCGCGGAAATGCGAGGTGAGCAGGGCGTCGGGCGCGGGGTGGCGGCTGTAGATCCAGCCGATGAGGTTGGCGATGAGGTAGCCGCCGACGAGGCGGGCGACGAGGATGCCGCCGTCCCATCCGAACGCGGCGTGCGTGGTGAGGATGACGATGGGGTTGACGATGGGTGCCGCCATGAGAAAGGTCAGGGCCTCGGCGGGCGCGAGGCCGCGCATCATCAGGCCGCGGGCGAACGGCACGTTGCCGCACTCGCAGACCGGGATGAGCATCCCGAGCAGCGACAGCACGGCGCGGCGCGCCCATCCGGACTTCGGCAGGATGCGTTCGATCACGCCGTCGGGTAGCCACACCTGCACGACGATCGACAGCAGCACGCCCAGCACGACGAACGGGAGGGCCTCGAACAGCACGCTGAGCGAGAGCGTCAGCCCGTCTTGCACGCGGGTGGGCAGCGCCGCGGGGAACAGCGAAGGGGCGAACACGTCGATCGCGACGAGCGCGCCCACGGCCACGGCGCCCAGCAGGGCGGCGATACCCGGATGGATGCGGCGGCGCGGTCGCGCGACGGCCGTGCCGACGGGCCGCTCCCGCCGGGGGCCCGGTGAGGTGATCGTCACGCCGGACTCACGCCTTCTCGGCGCGGTCTGCAGCGGCATCGGCGATGCCAGCGCAGGCGCCGCATAGGCCGAAGATGTCGACGACGTGCTCGGCGTCGCGGAATCCGTGCAGGGCGGCCGTGCGGCGCGCCCACTGCTCGACGTCGGTCGCCTCGATCTCGACCGTCAGCCCGCAGGAGCGGCAGATGAGGTGATGGTGGTGCGCCTGGGTCTCGCACGCCCGGTACAGCGCTTCCCCGTCGGGGCTCTGCAGCGTGTCGGCGTCGCCCGAGGCGGCCAGGCCCGACAGGGCCCGGTACACGGTCGCCAGGCCGATGCCGGTGTTCTCCTCGCGGAGCGTGGCGTGCAGGGTCTGCGCACTCACGAAGCCCCGCGCATCCGCGAGGGCGTCGCGCACGCGCTCACGCTGCCAGGTGTTGCGCTGAGCCATGCCACGAGTCTATGGCCGCCGCATCCACCCGGGCTGGGAGCCGGCGCGGCGCATCCGTCCGCCCTTTCCGCGAGTGACCGGGATCCCGCCGAGTGAGCGGGTTGTTCCGGGAAACACGCCGTGCACTCGACGACAAGCCGTGCACTCGCGGGGAGTCGAGCGGGTGTCAGGCGCGACGCACGCGTTCGCGCGAGCGCTGCACGGCCCAGCAGACGAGGTAGATCGCGAACGAGATGGTCGTGATGTAAGGGCTCACCGGAAGGGTGCCGGCCAGGGCGAGCAGGATGCCCCCGACGGCCGAGACGAAGCCGAACACCGCCGCGAGCACGGGAACCGCGACGGGCCCCGCCGCGATGCGCATCGCGGCGGCCGCGGGCGTCACGAGCAGCGCCATCACGAGCAGGGCGCCGATGATGTGCACGGCGACGGCCACGATGAGCCCGAGCAGCACCATGAACACCAGGCCGATGGCGCCGGTGGGGATGCCGCGGGCCTGCGCCGAGACGGGGTCGAGCGAGTCGAACCGCAACGGATTCCAGACGAGCACGAGCACGACGAGCACCACAGCGCTGATGCCGATGAGCCAGCCGAGATCCGGGGAAGAGACCGCGACGATCTGGCCGGTCAGCAGGCTGAACCGGTTCGCGCTGCGACCGTCGTAGAGCGAGAGGAACAGGATGCCCAGGCCCAGCCCGAACGGCATGAGCACACCGACGATCGAGTTTCGCTCACGCGCGCGCGATCCCAGGAGGCCGATGAGGATGGCCGCGACGAGCGCCCCGCCGATCGAGCCGGCCACGACGCTGCCGCCGAAGAGCAGCGCGGCGGCGGCGCCGGCGAACGACAGTTCGCTCACCCCGTGCACGGCGAAGGCGAGGTCGCGCTGCATGACGAAGACGCCGACCAGCCCGCCGACCACGCCGAGCACGGCGCCGGCGATGATCGAGTTGGCCAGCAGCGCGACGAGCGCCCCGTAGTCCTGGAACGAGAACACATCGCCCCAGTCGAGTGCGGGAATCATGCGCGACCTCCCCGGCGCAGCATCCGAGAACGGCACGTCCTCCCGACGAACCGGGGCGATTCGTCGGGCGCCGGCGTCGATCCCGGGAGCACGTGCGGGCCGGGGATCATGCGGCGCTCCGCGGATCGTCGTCGTGGTCGTGCGCGTGGTGCGGTTCGGCATCCGGGATGCCGACGACCACGAGCCGGTCGCCCGCGCGCAGCACGAACACCGGCGCACCGTACAGGTCGGTGAGCACGCGGGTCTGCAGCACCTCGTCGGGGGTGCCGAGCATGAACCGGCCGCCGGCGATGTAAAGGATGCGGTCGACCCGCCCGAGGATCGGGTTGATGTCGTGCGTGACGAACAGCACCGCCGCGCCGTGCTCGCGCCGCTGGCGGTCGATGATGTCGGTGACGCCCTGCTGGTTGGCGAGGTCGAGATTCGACAGGGGTTCGTCGCACAGCAGCAGCGAGGGACGATCCACTAGCGCCTGCCCGACCCGCAGTCGTTGCTGCTCGCCGCCGGAGAGGTCGCCCACCCGGCGGTCGGCGAAGTGCGCGGCGCCGACATCGCGCAGCACCGCATCCACCCGTTCGCGGTCGCCACGGCGGGCGATGGGCGGGCCGAATCGGGGGCCCTGCACGCCGAGCGCGACGACGTCTCTCGCGCGCATGCTCGTGTGGGCGGCGAACGGCCGCTGCTGGGGGATGTAGCCGATGCGGCGGTCGCCGCGCTGCACGGGTCGGCTCTCGATGCGGATGCTGCCCGCGCTGAGCGGTTGCAGGCCGAGGATGCTCCGCAGCAGCGTCGTCTTGCCGGATCCGCTCGGCCCGAGCACGGCGATGAACTCGCCCGGGGCGACGTCGAGGTCGAGCCCCGACCACAGCTCGCGGTCATCGCGGCCGCGGCCCTGCGGGCGATGCAGGGCCGCGCCGCGGATCGTCAGAACAGCGGCGTCGTCGAACGCGGAGCCGTTCTCCCCCGCGGAGGCCGGGCGCGCGGGGCGCGCACCCGTCGCGCTCACGCGTCGAGCGCTGCGGCGAGGGACCCGATCGCGTCACGCATCCACTCAGCGTACGACGTTCCTTCGGGAAGGATCTCGCTGAAGGCGACGACGGGGATGCCCGCGGCGGTCGCCGCGTCTTCGACCTTCTGCGTCTCGGCGCCCCCGGTCTGCGCGTTGGTGAGCACGGCGCGCACCGTGCCGCCGTCGATCACCTCGAGCGCGGCGAGCAGCGTGGCGGGAGGCACGTCGCGCCCCTCCTCCACGGCCTCGGCGAAGCCCTCGGGGGTGAGGTCTTCCAGGCCCGCGGCCGAGGCGAGGTAGCCGGGCACCGGTTCGGTGATGAACACGCCCGCGCCGCCGGCCGTGCCCTTGAGGGCGTCCAGCTGCGCTTCGGCGTCTTCGAGCTCGCCGATCAGCACGGCCGCATTCGCCTCGTAGTCATCGGCGCCCTCGGGGTCGAGCTCGCCGAGGTGGTGCGCGATGTCCTCGGCGAGATGGATCATGGTGTGCGGGTCGAACCACACGTGCTCGTTGAAGCCCTCGATGTGGTCGTGACCCTCGTGGTCGCCGTGGTCGTGATCGGCGTCTTCCTGGTCCGCGTCGTCATGGGCGTGATCGGCGTCTTCGGCATCCGCGTCGGCGTGGTCTTCGTGCGACGAGGCGCCGGGGTAGTCGTGCGAGAACTCGACCGCCATGATCACGGGAACGTCCTGCGCGTCGGCGAGGAGCGTGTCCATGAACGCGTCGTAGCCGCCGCCGTTCTCGATGACGAGGTCGGCATCCTGCACCGTGAGCCGGTCGCGCGCGCTCGCCTCGTACGAGTGCGGATCCTGCGTCGCCGAGGTGATGATCGAGTGCACGTCGACCCGGTCGCCGCCGATGGTCGCGGCGATGTCGCCGTAGACGTTCGTGGTCGCCACCACCGTCAGCCCCCCGGATGTCGTGCCGTCGCCCTCTGCGGCGGCACCGGAGGCGCACCCGGCGAGCGCGAGGGCGGAGACGGACAGGGCGGCAAGGAGGGGAATGGTTCGCTTCACGCGTCACACACTAACCTAAATGAGAACCATTATCAATTACGGATGCGCCGGGCACCCTTCCCGCCGCAGCCGGCTCAATCGACGAGCAGCGCCGGCTCCTCGAGCACGGCGGCGACGTCGGCGACGAAGCGGCTCATGCCGTCGCCGTCGATGATGCGGTGGTCGAAGGATCCGGCCACCGTCGTCACCCAGCGGGGGCGCACCTCGCCGTCGACCACCCACGGCTTCTGCGCGATCGTGCCCATGGCCACGATGCCTGCCTCGCCGGGGTTGATGATGGGGGTGCCCGCATCCATCCCGAACACGCCGATGTTGGTGATCGTGATCGTGCCGCCCTGCTGATCGGCCGGAGCCGTCTTGCCCTCGCGGGCCGTGAGCGTGAGGCGGTTCAGGGCTCGCGCGAGATCCTTCATGCCGAGGTTCTGCGCATCCTTGATGTTCGGCACGAGCAGGCCGCGCGGGGTGGCGGCGGCGATGCCGAGGTTCACGTAGTGGCGCACGGCGATCTCGGCGCCGTCGTCGGTCTCGATCCATGCGGCGTTGACCATCGGGGTGCGGCGCACGGCCCAGATCACGGCGCGGGCCATGATGAGCAGCGGCGAGACCTTGATGTCGGCGAAGTCGGGCGAGGCCTTCAGCCGCTTGACGAGCTCCATCGTGCGCGTGGCGTCGACCTCCTTCCACACGGTCACGTGCGGGGCGGTGTAGGCGCTCTGCACCATGGCGGATGCGCTCGCCTTGCGCACGCCCTTTACCGGGATCGACTCCGTGCGTTCCGGGTCTCCCGCGGGCGCGGGCGCGATGCCTCGTGCGAGACCCACCGGCGCGGTCGCCGGCGCGGGCATCTTCTCCTCGCGCACGGCGCCCCACTCGGGCGTCTCGATGTTGCGGAACACGCTGGCCTGCTCGGCGTGGGTCACGACGTCGTCGCGGGTCACCTCGCCGTCGGCTCCGGTCGCTGTCACGGCGGCGAGATCGACGCCGAGGTCGCGAGCGAGCTTGCGGATCGGCGGCTTGGCGATGACGCCCACCGACGAGCGCACATCGCGCGTGGGCTTCTTCCGCCGGCGGGATGTGGCGCCCGCGCCCGAGCCGTAGCCGACGAGCACGGATCCGCTGCCCTCTTCCGGTGCCTCGGCGGCCGTCGCAGGAGCATCCGGCGCGGACCCCTCGGTCGCCCCCTCGGCCACGAACGTGATGAGCGGGGTGCCGACATCGACCGTGCGACCCTCGTCGACGAGCAGCTCGCCGACGGTGCCCGCATGCGGTGAGGGCAGCTCGACGAGCGACTTGGCCGTCTCGATCTCGCAGATCACATCGTTGACGGCGACGACGTCGCCGGGGGCGACCCGCCACGAGACGACCTCGGCCTCGGTCAGTCCCTCGCCGACATCCGGCAGGGTGAAGGTCTGCGTGCTCATGTTCGTGATCCTTTGGGGAGAGAGTCAGTAGGCCAGCGCGCGATCCACGGCCTCGAGGATGCGGTCGGGGTCGGGAAGATACGTGCCCTCGAGCTTGGCGGGCGGGAACGGGGCGTCGTACCCCGACACCCGCAGCACGGGCGCCTCCAGGGCGTAGAAGGCGCGCTCCATGACGGTCGCGGCGACCTCGCTGCCCAGGCTCGTGAACCCCGGCGCCTCCTGCGCGTAGATCATGCGGCCGGTGGATCGCACCGAGTCGAGGAGGGGGCCGTAGTCGACGGGCGAGAGCGAGCGCAGATCGACGACCTCGCAGCTCGTGCCCTCCGCCTCGGCGAGCGCGGCCGCCTGCAGCAGCGTGGCGACCATGGCCCCGTGCCCGACGAGGGTCACATCGCTCCCCCGCCGCACGATGCGCGAGGAGTGCAGCTGCACGGCCGAGGCCGAGAGGTCGACCTCGCCTTTGGCCCAGTACCGGCTCTTGGGCTCCATGAAGATCACCGGATCGTTCGAGCCGATCGCCTCCTGGATCATCCAGTGCGCGTCGTTCGGCGTCGACGGCGACACCACCCGCAGCCCCGGGGTGTGCGTGAAGTACGCCTCCGGGCTCTCCTGGTGGTGCTCGACGGCGCCGATGTGCCCGCCGTACGGGATGCGGATGACGACGGGCATCGAGATCGCACCCTCATGCCGGTTGGTGATCTTGGCCAGCTGCGTGGTGATCTGGTCGAACGCGGGGAACACGAATCCGTCGAACTGGATCTCGCACACCGGCCGGAACCCGGCCATCGCCAGCCCGATCGCCGTGCCCACGATGCCCGACTCGGCCAGGGGTGTGTCGAGCACGCGCTGCTCGCCGAAGTCGCGCTGCAGGTGCTCGGTGACGCGGAAGACGCCGCCCAGGCGCCCGATGTCCTCGCCCATGAGCAGCACGCGCGGATCGTTCTCCATCGCGGCGCGCATCCCCGCGTTCAGCGCCTTGGCGAAGGGCATCGTCTCGACGCCTTTCGATGCGGACGTCTCGGCGACGGCGGGGTCGATGCCGGTGTCGGTGCTCATGCGGTGCCCTCCTCGAACGAGGCCTCGTACTGCGCGCGCCACGCGCTCTGCTCGGCCATGAGCGGATGCGGATCGCTGTACACGTGGTCGAAGATCGCGTCGGGGCCGGGCACCGGCAGCGTCAGCGTGCGGGTGCGGAGGTCGGCGGCGGCATCCGCGGCCTCGGCGTCGACGTCGTCGAACAGGCTCGCCGCGGCGCCCCGGCTCTCCAGGTAGGCGCGCATCCGTGCGATCGGATCGCGCGTGGCCCAGTCGTCCTCCTCGTCGCGGCCCCGGTACTTGGTGGGGTCGTCGCTGGTCGTGTGCGCACCGAGCCGGTAGGTCACGGCCTCGATGGCGCGCGGGCCGTCCCCTGCACGCGCCTCGTCGAGCGCGCGTCGGGTGACGGCGTAGCTGGCGAGCACGTCGTTGCCGTCGACACGGATCGAGGGCATGCCGTATCCGCCGCCGCGGCGCACGAGCGGCACCGGCGACTGCGTGCTCACCGGCACGGAGATCGCCCACTGGTTGTTCTGCAGGAAGAACACCTCGGGCGTGCGGTAGCTCGCGGCGAACACCATCGCCTCGTGCACGTCGCCCTGGCTGGATGCCCCGTCGCCGTAGTAGACCATGACGGCCTCGTCGCGCTCCGGGTCGCCCGTGCCGCACTTGCCGTCGAAGACCAGGCCCATGCCGAAGCCGGTGGCGTGCAGGGTCTGCGAGGCGAGCACGAGCGTATAGATGCGGGTGTTGCCGCCAGCGGGATCGGTCGGATCCCAGCCGCCGTGCGAGAGCCCGCGCATGACCTTGATGATGTCGACGGGATCGACGCCGCGGATGCGCGTGACCGCGTGCTCGCGGTACGAGGGGAACAGGGTGTCCTGCGGGCGCGCCGCCCTGGCCGATCCCACCTGCGCGGCCTCCTGACCGCGACTCGGCGGCCACAGGGCGAGCTGGCCCTGGCGCTGCAGATTGGTCGCCTCGGTGTCGATCGCCCGGATCACGACCATGTCGCGGTGCAGCTGCTCGAGCTCGGCATCCGGAAGGGCGTCGATCAGGGGGAGGTACTCCTCCGCGGCGGGACTCGGGGCGCGGGCACCGGTGGCGTCGAGGACGCGGACGAGTGCGGTATCGGCATCGGTCACGACCCACACGCTACCCGCGTCGGCATGCGCGGTCACGTATACCTAGGGCACCCTCGCACTTGCCTGGAACGCCGAGAACTCCGCGGAACTCCGGGCCTCGGGCGGTTCGGCCGCCGGGTGTGGCGAGGGGTCGGCGACGTCAGCGGAGGGATGCGGCGACGTCGAGCACGCGAGCGATCGACTCCTCCTCGCCGACCGAGATGCGGATGCCGTCGCCGTCGAAGGGGCGCACGATCACGCCCGCCGCGTCGAACGCCGCCGCCGCATCCATGGTTCCGGCCCCGGTGGGGAGCCAGATGAAGTTGCCCTGCGCATCCGGCACGTCCCAGCTCTGGGCGCGCAGGCCGTCGCGCAGCGCCGTGCGCCGTTCGACGACCACGGCGACCCGCTCGCGCAGCTCGGCCTCGGCATCCAGGCTCGCGATCGCCGCGACCTCGGCGGCCGAGGTCACCGACAGCGGGATCGCCGTGGTGCGCGCGGCATCGAGCACGCGCGGGTGGCCGATCGCGTAGCCGACGCGGAGGCCGGCGAGCCCGAACGCCTTCGAGAAAGTGCGCAGCACGACGACGTTCGGGTGCGCCTCGAAGATCCGCTCCGCGATGCCGTCGACCGCGCCGTCGGCCGTGACGAACTCGGCGTACGCCTCGTCGAGCAGCACGAGCACGTCGGCGGGCACCTTCTCGAGGAACGCGGCGAACTCGGCGCCGGTGACGATCGGACCGGTGGGGTTGTTGGGCGTGCAGACGATCACCACGCGGGTGCGGTCGGTGATCGCGGCGGCCATAGCGTCGAGGTCGTGGCGGGCATCGGGCAGCAGCGGCACGGGGACGCCGGTCGCCCCCGCCACGAGCGGCAGACCGGGGTACGCCTCGAACGAGCGCCAGGCGTAGACGACCTCGTCGCCCGCCGACGCCGCGGCCTGCACGAGCTGGTACAGGATCGCGACGCTGCCGGAGGCGACGTGCACGGCATCAGTCTCGACGCCGTAGCGCTCGGCGATCCGGGCGCGCAGCGCCCCCGCCGTCGCATCCGGATAGCGGTTGACCGGTGTCGTGCGCGCGAGCGCCTCGGCCACCTGCGGCAGCGGATCGAAGGGGTTCTCATTGCTGGAGAGCTTGAACGCATCGGCCCCTGCCTGCCTGCCCTGCCGATACGGCGGGAGGGCTGCGATCTCGGGACGGATGCGGGGAAGGATCGGCTCGCTCACTCCGCCGAGTCTACGAGCGTGCGGCCTGGGAACGGAGAATCGCGAACAAGCGATTCTCCTGGATCCTCACACTCACGTTCCTCGAGATGAACGCCCGTGTCATCGACATGGACACGGAGGCGGCGTTCGACCTGGTGCTCCGCACGGCGCAGAGCCTGGCGTCGCTCGCCGAGATCGCCGAAGCGTTCCGCACGCACATCCGGTGACCCTGGATCGTCGCAGATCTTGCGACAGCTCCCACGACCGCGTGCGAGACTGGGCACACCATGAGATTCCTCATCCGCGTCGTCATCAATGCCTTCGCCATCTGGGTCGTGACGCTCATCCCGATCCTGCAGGTGGGCATCACCCCGTTCGCCCCCGGCGAGACGCTGCAGCTCGTGCTCACGCTTCTCGTCGTGGGCGCGATCTTCGCGCTCGTGAACACGATCGTCGGCACGGTGGTCAAGATCGTGGCGATCCCGCTGTACATCCTCACCCTCGGACTCATCTCCCTCGTCATCAACGGCTTCCTGCTGTGGCTGACCGCCGTGATCACGGGGATGTTCGGGTGGGGCCTGCACGTGGACCACTTCTGGTGGGGCGTGGTCGCGGCGCTGATCATCGCGATCATCAACGCGGTCTTCGGCGCCATCCTTCGTCCGCAGCGCAAGAAGAACCGGCGCTGAGCCTCGAGCGGCTGCCTCCGCCGCGGCTGAGCGCGCTCACTCGCGGCGCGCGACGTACTCCGTCGCGACCATGTCGACGGCCTCATCGAGCTCGGCGAAGCGCTCCCGCAAGGCGTCGATGCGCGGGTCGCCCGAGGCGTCCGCCTTCGCCGCCGTGTCACCGTAGGCGTCGCGCATGTGCGCGGCCAGCAGCACGTCCTGCAGACCCTGCCCGGGGTCGCCCACGCCTTCGATGACCATGCTGTCGGGCGACCCGGTGCCCGCTCCCAGGTCGCCCCCGGCGAGCGTAGAGACCAGATCGTCGGTGTGCCGCACCGCCACGCTCATCGTGTCGTCGGGGAACTCCGCGGCGACCGGGTTGCCGAAGGTGACGACGGTGCCGACCTCGAACTCGCCGGCCAGTGCGACATGGGTCGCGATCGCCGCGCCCTGCGAATAGCCGACGACATCGATACGGTCTCCGGGCCCTGCGCCGGCCGCATGCAGCGCGTCGATCGTCGCCCGGTACGACGCCGACTCAGTGCGGTCGAGGTACAGCTCGGTGTTCGAGGTCATGTCCCACGGCTCGGTGCCGTCGAGACCCAGACGCGTGCCGCCGGCGTAGAGGAGGTAGCGGGTCGCGCCGTCCGGCATCCGGTAGGTCTCCACGCGCACCTGCGCGTCGCCCTCGGACGGGATGCGCTCCAGCGCGTCTTCGAGACCGGCGGGCGGCCCCGAGGGGCCCTTCACCCGCATCGGCCTGATCGTGACCCTGTGCTCGGCTGGTGCCAGGCGTGTGCCGGCCGGGATCGCGCCCTTGCCGAGCCCTCTGATCATGCTCACGAGCGACGCTGCGACCATGCCCGCAGTCTGCGGTCCGGCCGTACCGAGGAGCGTCGCCCACCGGGTTTGGTCGATGAACCCCGCCGACGCGCTGTCGCGCCAGGCCCGGATCAGGTGCTCAGCCCCCACGCCCGCCGCGGGATTCCTCGTCGCGAGCCGGTCGGCATCGCGAAGGAGCGCCTGCGCCTCGTCCGGATCCGACGAGGCCAGCAACGCGGCCCGTGCCCGGATCTCGGCGATCTCGTACGCGTCGGCGAGGAACAGCGTGCCCGTCGCATCGTTGTCGAGCTCGGCCACCAGGTCGTGCAGGGCGGCGGTCTGCTCCGCCAGGCCGCCGAGCTCGAGCCGGGTGCCGTCGAGCACACCCGGCACGCAGCGCAGATCTCTCTCGACGCGCGCGAGTTCGTCGGTCATGGTGCGGATGCGCCACGACGTCTCGCGCAGCACCTCGGTGTCGACGGCGATCGCCCCGCCGTGCGAGATGTCGATGTCACTCATCCATGGTCCTTTCCTCCCGACCGCCCGCGGCGATCCCTTGCGTGTCGATGGCGGGCATCACAGCACCGGCAGTTCTTCGGCCGCGACGCCCACGCGCATGGCGATGTACGCCAGATCGTGCGAGCGTGCGGAGAGCGACCGGTTGAGCGCGGCGATGCCCTTGGAATGCCAGTGGGTGTCTTCCGCGAGCCGGATGAGCTCCTGGCCGTTCTGCTCGAGCCGCTCCACGGCGCCGGAGAGCAGCCGGCGCGCTTCGAAGACGGACCAGGCGGCGGCGGACGAGGGCTCATCGGGGAGGAAGGAGTATGCCATGGCAGTACGTTCGCGCATCCGTCCGCAGCGCGGGGGCCGGATCGCACCACCGGTGAACAGTCCGCGACCAGCACGGCCCTGGGGAGGAAGACCTTCGGCATCCGGACCCGAAACCCGATGCGACAGGTTGACTCGTGCGACAGGAAAACTCTGTGCAGCAGGTTGACACTGTGCGGCAGGATGAGTCCATGACCGAGACGGACCGGTTCCGCGTCATCTTCGTGTGCACGGGCAACATCTGCCGCTCACCGATGGCGGAGGCGGTGCTGCGCGACATCGCGACCGCGCACGGCCTCGGCGATCGCGTGCTCTCCTCCAGCGCGGGCACGGGCGACTGGCACGTCGGCGAACGCGCCGATGCCCGCACGCTCGATGCCCTCACCCGCCGCGGCTACGACGGGTCGCAGCACCGCGCACGGCAGTTCACCTACGACTCCTTCGCCGAGAACGACCTCGTCATCGCCCTGGATCGCACGCATGAGCGGAGCCTGCGCCAGTGGGCGCGCGACGAATCCGAGGAGGGCAAGGTGTCGCTACTGCTGTCGTTCGATCACAGTGCACGAGAGCTCGACGTGTTCGACCCCTATTACGCCGATGCGCGCACCTTCGACGAGGTGCTGTCGGTCATCGAGGGCGCGGTGCATGCGCTGTTCCGCCAGCTCGAGCCCGCGCTGCGCGCCGCCCCGCTCTCGGGAGAGGCCGGTCGGCGCCGCTCGGTATGATCGAAGAGCGGCTTGCGGCCTGATCCGCCCGCCGAATCCGCGATCCGGCCACCGGCGCCGAGGGCGCCCCGATAAGGAGGACTCCCCTGACTTCCCAGCCCGCGCTCCCCGCTCTGCCCGACCAGCCGCTGAGCCCGCTCGACGGCCGCTACCGCGCCGCCGTCTCGCCGCTCGCCGACTACCTCTCCGAGGCGGGGCTCAACCGCGCGCGCGTCGAGGTCGAGGTCGAGTGGCTGATCGCCCTCACCGACCGTTCGCTGTTCGGCACGGCACCGCTCGCCGACGCCGACAAGGAGCGCCTGCGCGGGCTGTACCGCGAGTTCGGGCAGGCCGAGATCGACTGGCTCGCCGAGAAGGAGGCCGTCACACGGCACGATGTCAAAGCGATCGAGTACCTCGTGCGCGACCGGCTCTCCACCCTGGGCCTGGACGCCGTGGCGGAGCTCACGCACTTCGCGTGCACGAGCGAAGACATCAACTCCGCCTCGTACGCCCTCACCGTGCAACGCGCCGTGCAGGGGGTGTGGCTGCCCGCACTGGATGCGGTGATCGCGAAACTGCGGACGCTGGGCGCCGAGCACGCGGATGCGGCGATGCTGTCGCGCACGCACGGCCAGCCCGCGACCCCCACGACGATGGGCAAGGAGCTCGCCGTGTTCGCCTCACGCCTGGAGCGCGTGCGCGAGCGGATCTCGGCCTCCGAGTACCTCGCGAAGTTCTCCGGGGCGACCGGCACGTGGTCGGCGCACCTGTCGGCCGAACCCGACGCCGACTGGCCGGGGATCTCGCGTGCGTACATCGAGGGGCTCGGACTAGACTTCAACGGGCTCACCACGCAGATCGAGTCGCACGACTGGCAGGTCGAGCTGTACGACCGCATCCGGCACGCGGGCGGCATCCTGCACAATCTCGCCACCGACATCTGGACCTACATCTCGATCGGCTACTTCACGCAGATCCCCGTGGCGGGGGCGACCGGGTCGTCGACGATGCCGCACAAGATCAACCCGATCCGCTTCGAGAACGCCGAGGCGAACCTCGAGATCTCCGGCGGCCTGCTCGCGACCCTGTCGCAGACCCTCGTCACCAGCCGAATGCAGCGCGACCTCACCGACTCCACGACCCAGCGCAACATCGGCGTCGCTCTCGGACACTCCCTGCTCGCGCTGGACAACCTGCGCCGCGGGCTGGATGAGATCTCCCTCGCCCGCGACGTGCTGCTCGCCGACCTCGACGGCAACTGGGAGGTGCTGGCCGAGGCGATCCAGACGGTCATCCGCGCCGAGGTCGTCGCAGGCCGCTCGACGATCACCGACCCCTACGCTCTGCTGAAGGATCTCACCCGCGGGCACCGCGTGGGAGCCGCCGAGCTGGTCGAGTTCGTGCAGGGGCTCGACATCGGAGATGCCGCGAAGCAGCGGCTGCTCGCGCTCACCCCGGCAACGTACACCGGTCTCGCCGAGCGCCTTGCCCGCTGACGGGCGCAGCGCTCTCGCGGATGGGATGCGTCAGCGAGCGGTGGAATCGTCGCCCGGCTCGGTGGGGCGATCGGCCGCACCGTCTGCGGCGCCCGTCGTCTCGGATCCGGCCGCGTCGGGCTCCTCGGCGTAGAGCACGGGGCGATCCACGGTCTTGACGACCTGCGCGGGATCGACGGCGAGCATGAGCATCGCGAGCAGGAGCAGCGTCACGATGAATGCGCCGCCGCCGACGACCAGCGCGAGCCCCCAGGGCGTGAGCCCGGTGTAGGTGCCGTGCGCGACCGCGTTGACGACGCGCGAGGTGAAGGCGCCCGTGGAGATGAGCGTTACGACAGCGGCGAAGGCGCCGCAGGCGAAGCCGATGCCGAGCAGATGCAGCGGGCGCAGCAGCTCGCGACGGGTGGGCTTGTCGGTCACGCGACACCTCCTCGTTCGGCGGTCGTGGCGGCGGCATCCGCATCCTCGACCGCGGACGATGCCGCCGCGCGCGGCGAGAGGCCGGCGATCCCGAGGAACACGGCGACGAACGCGGCGTAGAGACCGAAGATGCCGACCGCGAGGGTGATGCCGGTGAGCACGAAGTCGCCGGCGCCCTCGATCGTGTAGCCCCACGCGTACTGGGCCGGCACGACGGCGACGGCCACGGCCAGCAGCAGCCCGAAGACCCCGACGAGGATGTGATCGCGTGCGACATCGGTCGGCTGCCCCGCGGCCAGGGCCGCCTTTCGGGCACGCAGGCCCGCAAGCAGCTCGACGAGTCCGCTGAGCGCGCCCCACGCGATCACGACGACGAAGAACAGCACCGTCGTGCGCCAGATCGCCACACCGCTCGCCATGCCGGCGAGGAAGCCGATCGCGGCGAGCAGCACGTAGGGCCAGCGCCCGCCGGGGCTCGCGACGAGCCAGGCGGCGAGCGCGAGCAGCAGAGCAGTCGACAGCGCGAACCCGCTGAAGACGGCCAGGCCCACGGCGGCCGAGTGGTCGGGCGAGAAGGTGATCATGACCGCCGCGATCGCGGCGAAGAGGGCGCGCGCGAGCTGTGCGTGGCGCACGCTGAACGTCCGGGAGGCGGCAGTGGGCATGGTCGATCCTCTGAAGGGGTTTCCGCTCCAGTCTACGCGCGGAATCCGCGCCGCTCGGCTCGGCGCAAGGTGCGGGGCGCAGGGGGTTTCCCGCGTCAACCGTTCTTGCATCTGCGCGCCTAGACTGCACGCATGCTCGCTCGAGAACACCGGATGCCGGCACTCCTCCTCTCCGCGCTCGCCCTCCCCGTGGCCCTGACCGCGTGCTCCTCGACCGCCGCGCCGTCTGTCTCGTGTGACGATGTGCTCGCCCAGGCTTCGTACGAGACGATGGCGCAGCTGGCCGCCGCGGGCCTCGCTGCCGATCCGGATGCGCTGCGCGACGCACTGCCCGATGATGCGGATGCGGTGAAGAACGGCGACGGTGCGACGATCGAGCTCCCCTCGTACGACGACGCCCGCGAGCGATTCAGCGACGCCGAGTACGCGCAGGTGCGCAGCGCCCTCTCCTCCGCCTCCACCGGCGTGGGTGCGGTGTTCGACGCCGAGGCGCTGTACCGGGCGCTCGACGCCTCCGGCCCCTGCGCCGGGCAGCTCGACGGCTGAGCCGCCCGTTGCCGAGGGGGCACGCCACGCCTCGAAGCACGGGATAGCCTGGAAGGCGCGACGGGCGGAGGGAGTGCGGTGTTCGACAGTCCGCTCTCGGTCTCGGCGTACGAGGCGCTCGGCGTCGACGCCGCGATCGACGACGACGGGTTGCGGCGCGCCTACCGGGTCCGGCTGCGCGAGACCCATCCCGACACCGGCGGCGACGCGGCCGTGTTCCTCCAGGTGCAGCGGGCGTGGGAGCTGATCGGCAGCCCCGGCGAGCGTGCGCGGTACGACCGCGGGCACGGATTCTCCGCCCCGAGCGGGTGGAGCGGGTCGTACGCCCCGGCTGCGCGTCGCGGGTCGCGAATGCGCGCGCAGTCATACGGCGAGGCGGGTCGGTGGCATCGCGAGCGCTACCTCGCCCTCGTGCGCGAGTGGGCGGGATCCGCCTCCGTTCCCGATCCGTATGCGGCGGCCTTCGTACGCACGCTGCCGCGCGCAGTGCGCCGACTTCTCGCCGACGCGCTGGCCGAGGAGGAGACAGCGCTCATGATCGACGAGCTGGGGATGGGCTTCACCGCCTGGCACGACGTGGCCACCGTCGTCGGGGCGACGGCGAGCGCCCCCACCAAGCTCGATCACGTCGTGCTCGGCTCGTCGGGGCTGTACGGCGTCGCCTCGGAGGACTACGGCGGCGTCGTGGGCTTCCGCGGCGGCGAGATCGTGGGGGCGAACGTGACGAGCCCGGCGCCGGTCACGGCCCTGCTCGGACGGATCCGCGGCGTCGCGCGCACCGCCCGCGTGCGCTTCGGCGGGGCGATCGTCGTGCTGCCCGACGACGACCTCGGCGACGCCGTCATGCCGCTGGGCCGTGGGCGCGGCATCCCCGTGGTGGTCGTGCGGCGCAGCGCCCTGGGAACTCTGCTGCGCTCGGGCGCACCGGGCTCACGCGTGCTGGGCGGCACCGAGCTGTTCGACGTGCGCACGCGACTGCGCGCCGCGATCCGCTTCGCCTGAGTCTGCTCACCCGCGCGCGCGACACTCAGCGTCAGTGGGCGAAGATGGATCCACGACGCTCGATCACTTCGGAGGTTGCCGTGAGCCGTTCCCCTCGTCGCCTCGTCACCCTCCCGGGAGTTCTCGCCGTCGCCCTCCTCGCCGTCAGCGGATGCGCGAGCGGCCCCGACGCCGAGCCGACCGGGCACACCACCGAGGTGACCGTGTCGGTGCAGGGGATGCACTTCGTACCCGACGTCATCGAGGTGCCCGTCGGCGATGAGCTCGTCGTCACCTTCGAGAACACGGGTGACCAGATCCACGACCTCGTCTTCGACAACGGCACCGGCTCGGATCGCGTGCCGCCGGGCCAGCAGGCGCAGATCGATGTCGGCGTCGTCGCGGCCCACATCGACGGATGGTGCTCGGTGAGCAATCACCGCGCCATGGGCATGGAGTTGACGGTCCGCGCCGTCGAGTAGCCGCTACGCCTCGCGCGGCGGGTTGTGCATGAACTCGATGCGGATGCCGTTGGCGTCCTCCACGAACGAGGCGTAGTAGCGCTCGGTGAAGCGCGGATAGGTCTTCGGCTCGCGCACGACCGTCCAGCCCGCCTCGACCGCGATCGCGTGCAGGCGATCGACCTCCTCGCGGGAGCCGACCTCGAAGGCGAGGTGCTGCCAGCCGACCCTGCCGTGCCGGTGGGGACCGGTGCCCTCTTCGCGAGCGGGCATCAGGATGAGCTCGGTCTCGGTGCCGCAGTCCCACGACACCGAGGTCTCGGCGTCGCGGCGCGTGTATCCCATCGCGGTGAGCACGGGATCGAACTGCGCGGTCGCGGCGGGGACGTCTTCTACGGTCATTCCGAGGTGATCAACGAGGGCCATGCCTCGCGAGCCTAGATCAGCGGATCTGATCGCGTCGAGAACCTTGGTCAGTACGGCGCAGAAAGCCCTGCGAACATGGGGAAGTGCTTGACGTTCCGCGTGAGCAGTGGCGCATCCAGAAGCACGGCGGTCGCCGCGATCGCCAGGTCTGCGGCATCGATACCGCGATTGCCTGGGAGCCATCGTCTGCCGAGCTCACCGGCTACCTCGGCGACCTGTGCGTCCAGCGGACGCCAGTCGAGGATCTCTAACAACGCGCGAGTGCGGGTCTCCTCTGCGGTCCGCATGCCCGCGAGCACTTCCAGCCGAGTCACCTCGCTGGCGTGAAGCGGGCCGTCCATGCGAGCGTCACGGAGGACCTCTGCCGCGGCGGCTTCGCCACGGAGCACATCGATGAGCACCGATGTATCGACCAGAACGCTCACTTCGTCTGGGCCTCGTGGAGCCGCTCGCCGGAGCGGAGGATCTCGACGTACTCCGCGCCATCCACATCCCGGTCGCGCCATGCTCCCAACGCGGCGTCGATCGCCTGAACATCCGCTTTCACGTCCGTCCGGGAGCCATAGGTCCGCGTGACGGCATCGCGGATCAGCGCGGACAGCGATCGACCGGTGCGCGCCGACTCGGCATCGAGGATGCGTCGATCCTCTTCGGTCAGTGAGATCTGAGTGCGCAACATGATGTAATCATACATCACCTGGTTCTCACGACTCCGGTCGAGTCGAGACCGCTCCTCCCCCCGACACGGTCTGCCGCGTATCGCTCGTCAGAGGCGGTCGGCGATGATGCGGGCGGTGGATACCGGGTCGGGGCGGTGCATGGCCGATGCGGGGTCGATGACGAGCTCGGCCTCGGGGACGACGTCGGCGAGGCGGTCGGCGGCGGCCACGAGGAACGGGAAGGTCTGCTCGCCGCGGATCACGACCATGCGCGCACGGGGCGAGACCTGCGCCGGCTTCGCCTGCCGCATCCGCAGGGTCAGTCGGGCGTCGTAGACGACCGACTGCGCGAGCGGAGCGAGGGCGTCGAGCTGCCCGCTCGCACGGGCGGCCTCGACCATCTCAGCCGGCAGGCCCACAGCGTCGCGCTGGAACGCGGCCACCGCATCGGCGTCGCGCCCGTCGTCGACCAGCCCCTGCAGGCGTTCGACGAAGTCGGAGTCGAAACCCGTCCCGTCGAAGTCGATGGGCGGTTCGGAGAGGAAGAGCGCTCCAGTCGCGACGTCGGCGACGGCCGCGGCGAGCGCCAGGACCGCACCCGACGAGTGCCCGAGCACGGCATCCGCGCCTCCGACCGCGTCGATCACCGCCGCGAGATCGGCGATCTCGTCATCGGGGGTCGAGCCCGCCCGGTCGCCGCTGCCGCCGCGCGCCCGACGATCCCACACCACCGCACGCATCCCCGCATCCCTCAGGCCCTGGGCGAGCGGCGCGGCATCGGCGGCCACAGACAGCGCTCCGTTCACGATCACGACCGTCGGGCCGGAACCGGTCGCACTGAAGGCGATCGGCGTTCCGTCGGCCGAGGTCGCCGTGCTCATCGCGGGCCGCTGTTCGGGGGTGGTCGTGTCGTCCATGTTCCGAACTTAACGACCGACTCCGACATGGGGAACCCACAAACGAGCCCACTACCAGCGGATGCGGGCGAATTCGGCGCGCAGGCGCTCGCCGCGCCGCGCGTTCAGGCTCTCGACCCACGAGATCCGGCCGAGCAGGTGGGCTCGGAAGTCGGCGACCCCACCTCGATTCTGTGTGGCAGGGCCGTGCACGACGCAGTTGTGCACGATCGCCTTCAGCCGGTCGTAGTCGTCACGCGAGACGTTGAGGCGCTCGTTGACGACGATCCCGGTGACGCTCTGCCGCACCCCTCGGCCCCGCACGCGCGTCTTGCGCGCATTCGCCTCGTGGCCCTCGTCGGCGATGATGCGCCTGGCACCGCGGATGAACGCATCCGCACGCCGGGCGAGCGCCGGCCCGCCGCTGAACGCGAGGTCGTCGGCGTAGCGCGTGTAGGTCGCATCGAGCGCATCCGCCCAGCCGGTCAGGCGAGAATCCAGCCGTCGGATGGCGAGATTCGCGAGCATCGGCGACGACGGTGCTCCTTGCGGAAGGTGGGTCGAGGCGAGCGCGCGGCGCAGGGCGAACCGCTCATCGGGTGATCCGCCGGGCGGCATCGCGGCGAGCACCGCCGGCGGCACGGCGGTGGTGCACAGCCCGGTCATGGTGTGCGCGACGGGCTCCGAGAACCCGCTCTGGCGCAGCACACCGTAGATGCGAGGGGCCGTCACGCGCGCGAAGAACGTCGTGAGATCGAGTGAGATCACCGTCTCCGCCCCGATATGGCGGGCGGCGCCCGTCGCGGCGCTGCGCCCCGGGAGGAACCCGTGCGCGGCGTCGTTGACGGGGATGAGCGCGAGCACGGCGTGCAGCAGCCGGCGCTGGGCACGGCGCAGCCGCTGCTCGGGGATCTCCAGCAGCCTCGGCACCCGCCCGGGGCGCCGGCGCCACTCGTATCGGTAGTGCTGGAGAGCGGGTGAGCGCGCGCGGCGGTTCCAGTGCTTCACATCGGCCAGCCACTGCAGCCGGCCGAGGTCGATCTCGAGCAGGGCGGCGAGGTCGGTGACGTCGCCGATGGCGGGCAGCGCCCCGGTCGGCTCCCGCGACACTGACGGCGCGATGACGCGGTGCCGGATGCGCAGCGGCGACCCGCGCTCCTCGGCCTTGCGCACGGCCTCGAGGAACGCCGACGAGCGGACGATCACCGACACGAGCAGCCGCGGGGCGTCGCTCGGCGGACGCGCGAGCTCCGTCAGCACGTCGCGCACGAGCGGGCCGAGCCAGCGGCGCCGCGCACCAAGGACATCCGCGCCGGCGTCGATCAGCGCCGCCCGCTCCCATGCCTCGGCGGCGAGGAACGCATCACCGAGCGCCGCGGCGACATCGCGCGGCAGCGGATGCGGTGTGCGCGCGAGCACCCTGGATGCGGGCGTCGCCGCATCCGTCATCCCGCAACTCCCGACCTGCGCAGTACGAACGAAAGGCGATGACTTGCGGACGACTCGTCCATCAGTGCGGGCGCCGGTCTGCGCGAAGCGCAGTGAGGTGCCTGCGGCGGTCGTTCCTGATCAGCCTGCGTACCCCGGGGTAGCCCCGGAGAGGGCGGGACAACGCGTGTACCACCCGCCTCGTCCGCAAGCCATCGCACGGCGCCAGGCTAGCAAGGGCCTCCGACGCCGATCGGGTTAGCATGCTGGAATGGCAAACACCGAGCGGATCGACGACGTGCCCATCGGGGGCGAGACGATCCGGCTCGGCCAGTTCCTTAAGTTCTCCGGCCTGCTCGACTCGGGCGGCGACGCCAAGGAAGCCATCATCGACGGGCTCGTCGCCGTGAACGGCGAGACCGAGCGCCGCCGCGGCCGACAGCTGCACCCCGGCGACATCGTCGCCGTCGACGGCCGCACTGCGCGCGTGCAGCCGTAATCCCGTGCGCCCCGGTCTCCCGACGCGTACGCCCCACCCCTCATGTTCGCCCGGCGTCCTCCAGCCGAGTCACTATCCGCCACGGGTACCGCGGTTTGCCGCGGGAACTTCCCTGCTCTCAAGTCCTTTGAATCTCTTCCCTGAACGCGATTCCCGCGCAGATCGCGACTTCGAGCCCGGCGATCATCGTCGTCACAGATAGCCGCATAGGCATCAGTTCTCGCCACGAACGTTCGAAAACGCGACACCAACGACAAGCCCACCACCAGCAACCCCGAATCGGTATATCAAGGCTCAGTGCACCAGAGCACTCGCAGCGCAGTGCCACCCAAGATGTCACCGCGCTCGGCCGACGATAGGAAGGAAAGCTCGTCGCGCACGTGCCCGAGCAGTTCCGTGTACTCGGGTGGGTTCTCGAGCAGAGACATCCGGGTCAGATCGGACGCCCACATGATCCGCTCGGAGCCGAAGGCATCGCGCGCTCGCTGCAGACCGAGGTCGAGGTCGTGGTAAGGGTACGGCTCGTTGGAGTAGGTCGGCAGCGATGAGAACTTCACGTGCACGTTGGGAAACCGTGCGAGCTCCAGCAGCTCGTCGAACCGTTCGAACGCGTCTGCGTCGCGGCCCGCAAGCCGATCGAGCCGGATGTTGCGAAGCGCCAGATGGTCGACGATCAGCGGCAGCTGCGGGTACCGCTGCGCAATCGGCGCGAGCCGCCCGGCCTGGTTCTGACACAGCACGAACAGTGGCAGGCCCGCGCGTGCTGCGGCCGACCAGAACCAGTCGGCGTGGTCGAGGTCGAGCCAGTCGCCGAACTCCGCCTTCGGATAGCTCATCCGAATGCCGAGCATGCCTGGCTGGTCGCGCCAGGCGGCGAGCTGACCGACCGTCTCCGGTGTGAACGGGTGGCGGCCCATGACCGCGATCCGTTGTGGATGCTGCGCCGCCCATTCGAGGACTTCGGTGTTGTCCTCGCCCACCCAGATCGGCGGCACGACGACTGCACGGTCGACGCCGGACGCATCCATCAGCCCGAGCAGTTCGTCGACTCCGAACGGCTCCTCACGCTGCGGCTCCTCGCGCCCAGGGGGCCATGGCCGAGATCGATGCTCCGCGCGCCACACGTGCACACCCGCATCGACGATCACCGCAGGATCTCTCATGAGTCGTGTTTCGAGAGCACAGTGGGGATCTCCAACCACGACGAGTGCTCGGTCCGGCGCCGGTAGCCGGCGACGCGACGCCCCCACTCGGTCGGCTCGGCGGGCACGAAGTTCGGCCTCAGATGCAACCCGCCATCAGTGAGATACCAGACGGCCAGGTAATCGTCGGAGTCGAGTCGGTGAAACCGCCGGATGCCCAGGTACTGCGGGCGCTTCAGCAACTCGGGAATGTGGTCCTGGTCGTACCACTCGTTGAAATCGGCGGCGTGCTGCGGCGGAATCTCCATGAGCACCATGCGGATGCCCGGGGCCGTCGCGTCGGCGGGGTTCGGCCGGGGTGGCGCGGTGGTCGATATCTCTTCCCACCCGATGCGGGTCGACTTGCCTCGCAGGTGGCCGAGCCGGTCGCGCCACAGTTCAGTCGGGATGGCCCGGTAGGCTAGGTCGAACGGCCAGGACGCATCCTCGACGTCCCATATCGCCAGGTGCTCAAGAGGCTCCACCAGGGAACGGTAGCGGCGGATGCCGGTGAACTTCGGTACCGCGAGGCGCTCGGCGATGTGCACTTCGTCATACCACCGGTTGACCATTGCCTCGCCCTCCGGATCGACCTCGAACCGAACAGTGAGGATACCCGAAGCACTCATGGCGCACCGCCCGACGAATCGACGTGCGCAGACTCTCCCTCCACCGGCCGGAACCGCACGATGACGTCATCACCAGCGCGATGTACGACACCACGCACTCGCACGCCGATCTCGACGGAGTCGACATCGGCATCCACGATGTTAGTGAGAATACGAGGCCCCTCCGCGAGTTCGACGTACGCGACGATGTACGGGCCGATCTCCTGATACTTCTTGTTGAACCCCTTGCCACGACGATTCACGGTGAAGCTGTACACGACACCATCGCCAGACGCCGACACCCAGTCGACATCGAATGATCCACACTTCGGGCAGTACGGGCGGGGAGACCAGACGACGAACTCGCACCTGCGGCAATGCGGCAGCAGTAGCTCGCCTACGCGCAGCGCCTCCCAGAACACGGACATCTCGGGCTGAATCTGCGGCGGCGGCACCGGCAGGTTCAGGCCGTCCTCGACGATCTCAAGCATCCTCCACCCCCAGAATCACGGTCGAACTGCCCATCCTGGTCCCCAGTTGTCCGCCGGTGCCGTGAACCAGGACGAGTTCGCAATCCGGCACCTGCACGGCCGGTGTCGTTTCGCCGCGCACCTGTCGCACGGCCTCGATGAGCCGCATCATGCCGCCCTTGCCCGGATGGTTGTTGCACAGCCCCCCGCCGTCGGTATTCACCGGCAGGCGGCCCGATGCCAAGAGGCCACCGTCGGCGACGAAGCGACCACCATCACCCTTCTCGCAGAAGCCCAGGTCTTCGATGGTTTCGATCACGGTGATCGTGAACGAGTCGTAGATCGACGCGTAGTCGATGTCGCTCGGGCTGATGCCCGCTTCCTCGAACGCGCGGGGACCGGTGAAACGGGCACCCGTATAGGTGAGATCGACCCGGCCTAGGTCGGTGCCCTTCACCGTCTCAGCCTGGCCGAGCACCTTCGCGCCGACGCGATTCAGCCGCGCCTTCACGGCCGGACTGACCACGACCACCGCGCCGGCGCCATCGGTCACGACGCAGCTGTCGAGGCGGTGCAACGGGTCGCTGAGCATCGGCGAGTCGAGCACCTCCTCCACCGTGATCGGCCTCTGGATGAAAGCATTCGGATTGTGCTGCGCATGCAGAGACGCC
Organism: Microbacterium pseudoresistens; assembly: GCF_013409745.1. Classification (NCBI taxonomy): domain Bacteria; kingdom Bacillati; phylum Actinomycetota; class Actinomycetes; order Micrococcales; family Microbacteriaceae; genus Microbacterium; species Microbacterium pseudoresistens. The sequence continues at coordinate 1,214,882 of NZ_JACCBH010000001.1, read as the reverse complement.
GAGGCTTTCACCCACGCAAGTTGCTCGCTGGTCGTCCCGAACTCGTACATGTGCCGCCGGGCAGCAAGGGCATACGAGCCCATCGTGTTCAGGCCGTACACCTCCTCGAAGGGGCCCTCGGGATTGAAGCCGCGGTTTCGCTCGCCGGGAGCGCTGCGGGCACGCTGCGCAAGTGTGATCAACACCACTTCGCACTGCCCGCGAACGATCGCCGCAGCGGCGTGACCGAGCTGCACGAGCGGCGACGACCCGCCGGTCATCGTGGTGTCGACCCAGCGCAGGTTGCGCAAGCCCAGGTACTCCGACATCGCCAGCGGCAGCGCATCGAGGTCGGCCGTGCAAGCGAAGCCATCGACATCCTCCATGGTGAGACCGGCATCGGCGAGGGCTGCGACAGCGACCTCGGCAGTCAGCTGCGCGGTCGAGCGATCAGGGATGACCCTGTCTGGAGACTCGTACGCGCCGACGATATAAGCTCCGCCTTTGCTGCTCATGGCTGCTGGTCCAGGAGCGGGAAGCCGGTGATAGCACGCACCGCGTCGGGAGTGAACCCGGGCGCAAGCTGCTCAATGCGGAAGCCCTCCGGGCCACGACGGAACACGCCGACATCGGTGACCACCGCATCCACGCATCGCGCGCCGGTCAGCGGAAGCGTGCAGCGCTCGATGAGCTTGTGCGCACCCTTGCTGCTGCGGTGCTCCATCATGATCACGAGCGTGGAGGCGCCGGCCACCAGGTCCATCGCGCCGCCAATGCCACCCATCACCGGGTCACCCAGGCTGTAGCTGGCGAAGCTGCCCGCGGCATCCACCTCATACGCGCCGAGTACGACGTAGTCGAGCCGGCCGCCGCGAGCGATCTCGAACGAGGTGACGCTATCGAAGAACGAGGTACCGGGCCGCACGGTCACGTCGTTGCCGCCGGCGTCGAACACATCGGGGTCGGCGTCCGGACCTTCGACCGCCCGGCCATAGCCGAGGATGCCGTTCTCGCCGTGCAGGATGATATTCCGGTCGCCCACGTTCTGCGCGATGAGCGCCGGCATCCCTGAACCGATGTTCACGTAGCTGTCATCGGGAATGATCCCGATGACACGCTGGGCCATCTCATGCCTGGTCCAGCCTGTGACACCATCGTAATCGCGGCCTTGGTCGGGCGCTCGCCGCAGGCGGATGGTTCCCTTCGCGCTATCGGCTCGCACGGTGCTCGGGACCACGCGAGTGACGAAGACACCAGGCAGGTCGATTTCCTCGGATGGGATCTCGCCGACCTCGACGATTTCGTCTGCCTCGATGATCGTGACCCTAGCCGCCTTCGCCATCGACTGGTTGAAATGGATGTTGCTGCCGCGGAACTGGACGTTGCCGGCGCGATCGGCGCGCCAGGCGCGGGCAAAGGTGTAGTCGACCGGCAGAGCCGGCTCGAAGACGAACTCGCGGCCGTCGAAGGTGCGCTTCTCCTTGCCGTCAGACAGCGGCGTACCCGCCCCGACCGGGGAGTAGAAGCCGGCCATCCCGGCGGCGGCCGCCCGGAGCCGCTCCACGAGGATGCCTTGCGGAACCAGCTCGACCTCGATCAGGCCTGCGGCGATCTGCTCGTCCGAAGGACTGATCAGTCCAGGGCGAGACGAGAACGAGCAGACGAGGCGGGCCACCTGCCGATTCTCGACCAGCAGCTGGGCGCGAAGGTGCCCGGATGACCCGAGCGAGTTGCAGACTACCGTCAGGTTGCGTACACCCCGGTCCCGCAGCGCGACGATGAGGCTGGCCGCGATCCCCTTGCTGAGGCCGAAGCCGGTCAGTGCGACGGATGCGCCATCCGGGATGTCGCGCACCGCGGCGGCCGCGCTCTCGACGACCTTATCCATCAGCTCACTCTCCAATCGCGTTTCGGAAGACGGCCACGCATCACGTGAGCCTCCTGGTGAGAGCGGAGATCAGCACGCCCTCGTTCAGGGCCGCGGACCAACCCCGTTGAGCGAGCTCGTGGATGGCGCGCTTCGCGAAGCCGAGCGTCGGAGCCGGCCAAGCGGCGATCTTGTCCGCGAGTTCGCGCGCCGACAAGATCAACTCATCGTGAGACACGACCCGGTTGACAATGCCCCACCGCTGCGCGGTGAACGCGTCCACGGGCTCGGCGGTGAGAATGAGCTCGGCAGCGTGCTTCGGCGCCACGGTGAGCAGGCTGCTCGAACCAGACAGCGCTGGGAAGCTGCCGAACGACAGCTCGGGAGCGCCGAACCGCGCCCGCCCGGAGGCGATCGCCAGCTCTGCGGCGTTGACCAGGGTCAGCCCGCCGCCGAGAGCAGCGCCGTTCACGGCCGCGATCACGACCGACGGGGTGCGACGGATCGCCTCGATGGTGTCCAGCCAGTGCTGAGCATCTTCCGCGCCGAGGGTGTCCGACCACTTCGGATCGCGCCGCTCATTGAGATCCACTCCGGCGCAGAACGCCGGGTCGGCGCCGGTAAGCACGACGACCTTGCGCTCCTCGTTCGCGACGAACGCCCGCCGTAGTTGCAGCGACAGCTCACGATTGACGGCGTTGCGCTTCTCCGGGCGGTTGAGTGTGACGATCGCGACGTCACCATGGGTCTCGACGGTAACCAACTGCTCGGTCATCGGTTTGCCTCCGCGTAGGCGAACCGCGGAAGCCGGTGCCCGTTCGCGTCTTCGACGTCGTCGAAGACGAGATGCAGGGTCTCGCCGACCCTGGGGTCCCGCTCAGTCGTCTGGATCGACGAGATCATCCGCGGCCCTTCCGCCAATTGCACCATGGTCACCAGGTAGGGCGGGGTGAGAGCCGGATCGGTGAAGTACTTGCGGTGCATCCGCAACCATGACCACACGACCGCACGGCCGCTGACCGGCTCCCAGTGCAGGTCCCTACTCAGGCAGGTGTTGCAACGCAGGCCTGGCGGGAACAGCCAACTGCCGCAGCCTGCGCAGTGCTGCAGGCGCAACTCGCCCCTGGAACAGTAGTCCCAGTAGGTCTCGTCCGGGGTCAGTGGTTCGCTTGTCATGTGTCCTCCGTTTGGGTGCGACAGGCCTGTGTGCGGTGGGCGCGGATCACTCCAGCCGCCGGAAGATGTGCGAGGTGATGATCGGCGACGCGCAGATGTACTGCACGACGTCGACATCCTTGAGCTGCTTGCCTGCCGAGTCGCCGCGCAGTTGCCGCACCGCCTCAGCGTGCAGTGCCCAGCCCTGCATGTAGCCCTCCGAGGTGTGGCCACCGCTCGTGTTGATGGCGAGAGCGTCGGGCGACTCGAAGTCCTGGTCGACGAACCGCCACCCCTCACCCGGCTCACAGAACCCGAAGCCCTCCAGCGAGAACAGGATTGTGGGAGTGAAGTTGTCGTAGATCTGCACGCACTTGATCTGGTCGGGGCCGACGCCCGACTTCTCACGCAGGTCTGCCGCGACGGCGCGAGACGACTCCAGCCAATAGTCGTCGCTCGCATAGAAGTTGGTGACGTCACCGCGACCCGCGGTGGCGCTGAGCACGACCACCGGGCCCCCGAGCTTGCGTGCCCGCTCCACGGTGGTGACGATCAGGGCGACCCCACCGTCGTTGATGAGGCAATAGTCGAGCAGCCGCAGAGGTTCGGCGATGTACGACGCGTCGAGATAGGTCTGCTTGTCGAACGGCTCCCGGAACACCGCATCAGGATTCAAGGATGCGTTGCAGCGATTGTTCATCGCCAGCGGGGCGAGCGCGCCATCCGGCACTCCATAGGTTTCCGTGTAGCGCTGCCACATCAGCGCAAGGGACGCACCAGGGGATGTCATGCCGTACGAAGCGTCGTACAGCCCGGTCGGCGACGGTGTCTCGCCGCCGTACTTCGCACCCGCAGAGCGACCGTTGTTGCCGTACACGAGGGCGATCGTCGTTGCCAGCCCGCTCTGGATCGCAGCGGCGGCGAGCTGCAGAGAGACGCCGCTCATCCGACCTGCGCCGTCGAAGCCGTTGAGCACCTTCGGACGCTGGATGCCCAGGACATCGGCCATGCGGATGTACGAAGGCACCCGGGCGCTGAACAGGCCGTCGATCTCGTCTTTCTCGATGCCCGCATCAGCAAGCGCAAGCGCGAACGCGTCAGCCGCGAGATCGTATGCCGAGTGCGTCGCATCCTTCTTCTCGAACAGTTGGCGGAACGATGTGGTGCCGACCCCGATGATTGCAATCTGATCGCGCTCGTGAATACTCAAGTTCCGAATTCTCCTCTGTGCTCTCGCGCCGGGTCCGTCCCGGCGGCCACAATGCCTCTGCCATTCGCCTCACGAACGCGGGTGCCATACGGGGCGCTCAACTCGTCGACGCGCGACAGAATTGCGGTTGCGGTCTCGGGCCGGGCGAGCCGCGGCACGTCGCCGTGCTCGCCCGGTAGGCGATGCCGGTCGTACGGCACCAGCTCGACCCCGGTCACCACGAAGGCATCGTCGAAGGAGACGGTCGCGAGGTAGCCGCCGTCGACCGGGCCGGCTCGGTAGCCTCCGGGCGGGCTGACCACGCTACGTCCTTTCACGTTGCGAGCACTCAGCACGTCGGCGATTCCGTCGCCGGGCGCCGCCTGCTGACGTTCATAGAAGCCCTGCGGCAGGCGGGTGACATGGCGTGACTGCATGAACAACTCGCCCGGGTCGTAGAAGATGACTCCGTCGCGGTGAAGCTCGACCCCGCGAAACGGTGCGTGGCTCCCTTCGGCGACCACCACGGCCGCGCCCGCGTCGATGCACGCGCGTGCGAACTCCGCGATGAACGCGGGTGGATGCTCGAGTCCGGTCTCTGGGTCCCATTCGTGGTTGTGGATGTGCACGATCGCAACGTCGGACCGCGCCGCCGCATCTCGTACCGCCGCCAGGTTCCCGTGCCAGTCGGCGGGGTCGGCGACGATCCGTGCACCGTCGACGTCGTCGTCGACCTCGAAGCGGCGGATGCTGTTGTGCAGTCCCGGCGGGTGCACGAGCCAGCGGTCGGTGGCCGACTGTTCGCACCAGAACCCCAGCTCGGTGGCGAGCTGCTCGATCCGCCTCATCGTCGCCGTATCCACTCGGTGCTGGAACCGCAGCGGGTTCACTCCCGATCGCCCGCCGATACCGCCGCGCGCCGATGCCGCGATCGCCGATGCGGGCACAGAGCTCGACATCGATACCAACGCGAACTTTCGGCCGCGATCGAAGAAGAACGCCGGCGCCCGCGCCGTGTCGAGGTCAGAGCCGGTCCCTGCGTGCGGAATGCCGGCACGCTCGAGCGCGGCCCAGGTGCTGACCAGGCCGCCCGTGCCGTAGTCACCGGCGTGGTTGGAGGCGAGCGATACCGCATCGATGCCGAGCCAAGCCAGTTCCTCGGTCACTGCGGCGGGCGAGCGCATCCAGGTCCAGCCGGCCTCGGCGGCGGGGTGAAGGGCGGGGCCGGCATAGTCGTGGATGAGGCTCTCGAAGTGGGTTACCGCCACCGTCGAGTCCTGCAGCACCGACATCAGTTGCAGAAACCGCGTGTCTTCGATGTCGCGGATGCGGTGGTTGATGATGCTGTCACCGGTGATGGTGAGCGTGAACGCGGTCATTCGTCCTCCAGCAGCGCGGGGGCCAGACGGCGACCCTTGAGCCTGCGCCGGATGCTGACGAATCCGACCGCCAGCAGGGCGATCGCAACCGCTGCCCAAAGGAAACCGGCGACCCCCGAAACGAAGGCGAACGGGTCGCCCTGTCCCAGGTAGAGCACCTGGATGAAGTACTTCTCGATCAACGGCCCGAGTACGAGGCCGAGCAGCAGCGCCGCAAGGCTCATGTCGAGCCGGTGCAGGAGGTAGCCGAGCAGACCGAACACGAACAGCGAGTAGACATCGAACATGCTGTTGCGATAGCTGTAGGCCCCGACCACGGCGATTACCATGATCATCGGAACCAGGTAATGCCGGCGGATCCGGAGCACCGACGCCCACACGCCGACCAGCGGAACGTTCAGGATCAACAGCACCACGTTGGCGATCACGGTCGCGCCGACGACACCCCAGAACAGTTCGGGATGCTGCGTGATCAGCAGCGGGCCCGGTTGAATGCCCTGCACCTGCATCGCGGAGATCACCAGAGCGAGGGTGGCCGAGAAGGGCAGACCGAGAATGAGCAGCGGAATCAGGCCGCCGATGACGGCACTGTTGTTGGCAGCCTCGGGCCCCGCGATGCCCTCGACCGCGCCACTCCCGATCTCTTTGCGGTTCTTGGAGACCGACTTCTCCACCTGGTAGGCGGTGAAGGAGCCGAGGGTGGCTGAAGGTACGGGCAGAAGACCGTACAGGAACCCGATCACGGTGCCGCGACCCCATGGAGCGACGGATCGTCCCCACTCCTCCCGGTTCGGCAGCAGTTCACGAAACGGCACCGGCTTGGGGAAACGCGCCTGGTCCCGGTCCTCGACGACACGGGCGAGTTCGGCCATGCCATACATCCCCACCGCGAGGGCCACGAGGGAGAAGCCGAGCAGCAGGGGAACCGAGCCGAACGTGAACCGCGCCACTCCACTGGCGCCCTCGATGCCGACGGTGCCGAAACCGATCCCGATCGCGAGCGGGAAGAGCCCGGACATCAGGCTGCCGCCGGCGATCCGCGACAGCAAGATGAGCCCGCCGGCGGTGAGGGCGAAGAACTCGGCTGGACCGAACAGCAGCGACCAGTCGCTGAGCACCGGTGCCACGAACGTGAACGCGATCAGTGAGAGTGTGCCGGCGATGAATGAACCGACAGCCATGATGGTCAGCGCCGCACCGGCGCGGCCTCGCTGCGCCATGGCGTAGCCGTCGATGGTCGCTGGGATCGAGCTGGCCTCTCCGGGGATCTTGATGAGCACAGCACTCGTCGAGCTGCCGAACTGGGAGCCGAGGTAGATGGCGATGACCGTGGCAATGCCCACCGCCGGCCCGAACTGGAAGGTGAATGGCAGCACGAGCGCAGACCCGGCGACCGGGCCCACCCCGGGAAGCACGCCGATCAGCGTGCCGACGAACGCACCGAGGAGGGTAGCGATGAGCAGCTCGGGCTGAAGAGCGGCGGCCATGCCGCCGAGCAGGTCGAAGAGGGAGTCCATGTCTTCAGAGCAGGTGGAGGGCCGGGGGCAGGATCGACAGCGGTACTTTGAGCAGTATGACGAACGAGACCGCGACGATGGCCGACAAGGCCGCAGAGGCGATGAGCGGCACGAGCCACCCCTTTCGGCCGAGCGCCTTGATCACCAGCAGGATGTAGAGCGCGGCGCTCAGGAAGAGCCCGAGCACCGGCAGCAGGACGATGAACGCTAGAGTGCCGCCGACGAATATGGCCAACCGTTTGAGTGCCGGGCCGCGGGGGAACTCGATATCCCCCTCGAGAGCGGACGAGACGACGGCCTCGAGGATCATGCCGATCGAGGCGACGATGAGAAAGATGCCGACTACGACAGGAAACACACCCGGGCCGGGGGCGGCAGGTCTACCCATCGATAACTGAAAGGCCATGATCAGGTAGATGGCCCCGATGATCGCGCCTGCAGCACCGACGACGATGCGCCCGCGGCGTTTGGTACCGATGATTCCCACGGTTGTTTCCTTACGATCGATCTGCCGGGTGAGGCGGGGACTCGACTCACGCCGGATCCCCGCCCGCAATCAACTGCCTTGGACGAGCTCGAGATACGGCATCAGCGCATCCTGCTGCTCGTGAATCCAGTTAGTCAATGCATCACCAGTGAGGTTCTTCGGCGTGGTACCGTTCTCGGCACACCACTCCTTCCAGGCGTCGTTATCGAGAACGACGGCCGTCGCATCGAGAATCCGCTGCAACACGTCATCCGGTAGCCCCTTCGGAGCGACCGTCATGTAGGCACCCTCGAAAGGAACGTAGTAGCCGTCGGAGTCGAACGTCGGCGTGTCGGGCAGGTCGTGGAAGTCCTCCGAACCGCTGACCGCCAAGGCTTTCATCTCGCCACTCTCGACCTGACCGACGACGCCGGAGGCGCTAGCGACCAGCGCCTGAACCTGTCCGCCGAGCAAGGCACGCTGACCCTCGGTCGAACCGTCGAACGGAATCGGAGTCACATCGATGCCTGCCTCGGCCGCGAACGCGTGGATCACAAACGTGTTGATGGCCAGTCCGCCGGTGGTCGCGATCTGCACCTCACCTGGGTGGTCCTTCGCATAGTCGACCAGGTCCCCGAGGCTGTTCCACTCCGAGTCGCCACCGACCAGCAGGGCGAACGGTCCGGTGCCGGTGAGCGCGATCGGTGTGTAGTTGTCGGTGGACGCGGTGGCGATGCTGTCGTCCACCAGCGGCTGGATGAGGATCGCGCCCGGCGCGCCGAAGCCGAGCGTGTAACCATCGGGCTCGGCTGTGACCGCCGCGGTCACACCGACCAGACCGCTGCCCCCAGCCTGGTTCATCGGCACGACGGTGCCGCCGAGCTCGGCGCCGAGCTGGCTGGCGAACTCGCGGCCGGCGGTGTCAGTGGCACCGCCCGGGTCATAGGGAATGATGTACGTGATCTGGCGATCCGGGTATGTGCTGGTGGGACCCTCCGTCTCGGGCCCAGCCTCTCCGCCGGACGAGCACGCGGCCAGACCGACCATCGATGCGACTGTGACGGTCGCGACCGCCGCCTGCCGCAGAGCCTTCGCTGCGGACTTCCTGCTGAGTGACATCTTTGCCTCCAGGTGTGAAACGGCTCATGCGTGCTCGAGGCGATTGGGTCGGAGCCTGGGCCCGTCACCATACCGTCCTCATTGCCGCGCGTTCGCGCTTGTCATACGAACTTACAGACTGGCTAGCAGGCACGCAAGCGGAAATCTTGACACCCCAACCTTAATTAGGGGGATGCTGCCGATCCTGCTTCCGAGTTTCGAGTCATGGGAAGGTTTTCTTTGTCTGACAACGAATGCTAGGGTGGGCACACCATGAGTGAGCCCACCATCGAATCGCCTCCGTCATCCGTTGGGCTGGGCGGTCTGGGTGGACCGCGCCGGTATGCGGTTGCTCCGGTACGCGAGAGCGTCGCCGACCAGATCCGGTCCGCTATCACCAAACTGGAGCTCAAGCCCGGTCAGCGATTGATCGAGCGTGAACTCGTCGAGGCGATCGGCGTTTCGCGCCCCACGATCCGCGAGGCTCTCCAGCAGCTCGCCGCCGAAGGTCTCGTCACGACCGAGCGGGGTCGCGGCTGGTCAGTCGACATGCCGACCCGCGAGGAGACCGCCGATCTCTACGAGATCCGAGCCCGGCTGGAGGGGATGGCTTGCCGCCGCTTCACCGAGCGGGCGACGGAAGCGCAGGTGGGGCAACTGCGCGAAGCCGTCGACGGTCTCGCCGCACTCGTCGCGGACGGCGCGGCCAGCCTTGAGTTGGTGTCAGGCAAGGACGCCTTCTACGAGGTGCTGTTCGTCGGCGCAGGCGGCGACGAGATCAAGCGGATCGTCACTGGGCTGCAAGCGCGGATCACGGTGTTCCGATCCACGACCCTGCGGCAGCGCGGCCGGCCGGCGCGCATGGTGGAAGAGATGCGCGCGATCGTCACCGCTGTCGAGAAACGTGATCCGGATACCGCTGAGCGAGCCTGCGTGCGCCACGTGCGTGAAGCCGCTCGCGCTGCGCTTGGGTCATCCGCCGTCGTGTTCGGCCCGTCGGACACTCCTGTCGCATAGGACCACATGCTTCCTGCCACCGAAGGACTGACCGCCGACGCCGCCCGGTTCGTGCTGGGCTCGATGCCCTCTGACCCTGCGCTGCGCCGTGCTGCTGCCGCGCCGATCATCGATTCGGTCGCCGTGATGCTCGCGGGCCGCACAAGCGAGGCTGGGCAGGCAATCGGCGCATACGCACGACTCGGCGACCCACGGCCTTCTGGGTCTGCGTGGGCCGCGGCACTCGGCGGCAGCGCCTCACCGGAGCTCGCAGCACTCCTGAACGCCACCCAGGGACATGCGCTGGATTATGACGATGCACTGCCAGGCTCGGGTCACCTCAGCGTTCCCATTCTCGCGGCGAGCCTGTCGGCGGCTGCCATCGCAGGGCGGCCAGTCGATGGAGCCGAGTTGATCTCGGTGTTCGCCGTCGGGTTCGAGGTCGCAGCCAAGACAGGTGTCGCGCTCGGGCTGTCGCACTACAAACGCGGGTACCACACGACCGTCACGGGAGGCACCTTCGGCACCACGGCGGCCGCCGCCCGCGTCCTCGGTCTGACCGAGCGTGAGTTGGTCACGGCGTTCGGCATCGCAGGATCGATGGTCGCCGGGCTCATGCTGAACTTCGGTACCAGCACGAAACCGCTGCACAGCGGGCTCGCGGCCCGCAACGGCGTGACCGCCGCGATGCTGGCGAGGTCGGGTGCCACAGCAAGTGGTGGCGTGCTCGAGAGTGCCGGTGGCGTACTCGACCTGTACGGCTTCGGAGAGGCTCGGCCAGAAGCGATGGGCAGCCTCGGCGCTCCGTGGGCATTGCTCGAGCCGGGTACCGGACTCAAACTCTACCCCTGCTGCTATGCCGCTGCTCGGCCGCTTGACGCGATTCTCGGCCTGCGGTCGAAGCACGGGTTCACGGGTGACGACATCGAGACCATCAGATGTGCGGTGCCCAAGAACGGACTGCGCCCGATGATTCACCACCGCCCGGAGACCGGACTGAAAGCGAAATTCAGCATGGAGTACACGCTCGCTGCGGCCGCGCTCGACGGGCGGCTCGACCTCGCCTCGTTCGAAGACGAAGCAGTGTGGCGACCGGCGGTTCGTCGGCTGATGGAGAAGGTTCAGCTCGTCGAGGAACGAATGCTGCGACCAGAGGACCCGGATGCGCTGCGCAGCAGCCCGGCCACCGGCGGGCGCGTCGAGGTTACCGTAGCGCTCCGCGACGGACGTGTGCTGGAAGCGGCCGTCGAGCATCCCGAAGGGTCACCGGCGAAGCCGTTGTCTGACGAGCGGCTGCGTGGGAAGTTCCTCGCCTGCGCGGCGAACGGGGGGTTCCCGGCCGTCGCAGCGCGCGACGTGCTGCGACGGCTCATGACACTGGAGCAGGTTCCCGACGTGCTCGAGTTGGTACGCGACCTTCGACCGTCGGAGGTGCAGCTGTGACGAGCGCGCTCGCGGGCCTCACTGTGGTGGAGATCGGCGGTTCCGAAACCCTATACGCGGGCAAGCTGTTCGCCGATCAGGGCGCTGACGTGGTTCTGGTGGAGCCGTCAGGAGGCCATCCGTCTCGTCGCCGGCAACCGCTCGTCGGCACTCAGGATGCCGAAGCTCAGGATGACGTCGCCTCGGCCGCATTCACGTACCTCAACGGAGCCAAACGCTGCGTGGAACTGCCCGAGAACGACGCCGCGGCGCGAGCGGCGCTCCAACAGCTCATTGGATCGGCCGATGTCGTGCTCGGCGGCGGCAGTCCGGCACGCCTGATCGGCCTGGGGGTCGATCCGGACCGTTTGTCGGCCGACCGACTGGTTGTCACCGTTACGCCGTTCGGCTGGACCGGTCCTTGGCGTGACCTCGCGGCCGATGAGCTCGTGCTCAATGCGATGGGCGGCATGATGAGCCTTGGCGGTTACTGGGATGGGCGGCCGCTGCAACCCCCGGCCGGTCTCGCCTATGCCTCTGCCGGCCTGTTCGCGGCCGTCGGCGCGATGACGCATCTCCTCGACGCAGAAGTGCGACCGGGACACGTCGACGTCTCGGTGCAAGAGAGTGTCGTCATGGGTCTGGAGAACGCCGCACAGTTCTGGGATCTCGAGCACACGGTTCGCGGACGCAGTGGCGCGAAGGATACCCAGGTCGGGCGGGGCGTCTACGCCTGCGGCGACGGCTATGTATACCTGATGCTAGGACTTTCGGCCGGCTCCGCCTTCTGGGCTCGCTTCCTCAACTGGCTCGACGACTGGCAGGTGGAGGGCCGCGAGGCACTCGCGGGCGAGTGCTGGAGCGAACGCGGGTTCATCGAGAGCGATGCCGCGAAACGCCTGTTCCGCGACGTCGTGGAGACCATGCTGCGGCAGCACACCCGACGGGAGCTGACCGAGGCGGCACGGCGGTACGCGGTGCCGGTCGCACCCGTCAACCGTCTGGAGGATGTTTTTGCCGATGAACAGTTGGAGGCGCGCGGCTACTTCGTCGACGTACCCCGATCCGATTGGCGGCACGGACCGGGTCGCGCGCCAACTGCCCCGTACCGGCTGAGCCGAACCGCTGCGTCGACCCGTTACGCGCCGCAGGATCGGCAACCATCGACAGGGGGGTCACGATGAACTCTGGCGCTCCGCTGAAGAACGTGCGGGTGATCGATTTCTCGTGGGTCGGTGCCGGTTCGTATCTGACCCGCATCCTGGCTGACCTCGGCGCAGACGTCGTAAAGGTGGAGAGCACCACACGCGTCGATCAGATCCGCGTCTCACCACCGTTCATGGGCGGCGAGCGCGGTGTCGACCGCAGTGGGTACTTCGCCGACCGCAACTCGAGCAAGCGCAGCATCACCGTCGACCTCAAGCAGCCGCGGGGGCTTGAACTGGTGCTGGGCCTGATCGAGGATGCGGATGTCGTCGCCAACAACTTCGCGCCTGGCGTTATGGAGAAGCTGGGGCTCGGATACTCGGCGGTGCGCGAACGCCGAGCCGACGTCGTCTACGTGACGATGTCGATGCAGGGGTCCGACGGTCCGCACGCCGCCGACGTCGGCTACGGACTCACGATCGGAGCGTTGAGCGGCCTGCACGGACTCGTCGGCGAGCCCGGTCGACCCCCGATCGGCACGTCCACCAACTTTCCTGACCACGTGCCGAGCCCAGGCCACGCCGCTTTCGGAGTGCTGTGCGCCCTCCGCCACCGCGCCGCGACCGGAGAGGGCCAGCTCCTTGAGCTCTCGCAAGTCGAGGCGACCGTCGCGATGCTCGGCCCGAACATGCTGGCGGCCAGTGTCGGCGACCGGAGCGGCGCCCAGGCGAATGAGGGTCCTGGCCCGGTGCACGATGTCTATCCCGTCGCGGGAGACGACCGGTGGATCGCTATATCGGCGCAGTCGCCGGCAGATCTCCAAGCGCTGACCGCGGTGCTCGGGGCGGATCGCTCCGAGGCCCTGCACCCGGGCGGGATCGCTAAGCACACCAGAGTTCTCGACGGCGAGGCGCTCATGGCCGAACTTCAGCGAGCCGGCGTGAAGGCCGGTCTCGTGCAGAACGCCCGCGACCTGATCGAGACCGACCCGCAGCTCGCCCACCGCGGCCACTGGGTGCGGTTGCCACGCGAAGGTGTCGGCGAGTTTCTCTACAACGTGCTCCCCTTCCGGCTGAGCGACCATGACGTGACGCCGTCGCGCGGCTTCCCCGCCCTTGGCGAGCACACCGCAGAGGTGTTGGCTGAAGCCGGCTTCAGCCAGGAGGAGATCGATGACCTGACAGCGGCGGAGGTGCTCAGATGACGATTCGCACCGAGCTGGACGGGCGGGTCGCGACGATCACGATCGATCGCCCAGAAGCCGCCAATGCTCTGGATGCCGCAACGCGTCGCGAACTCGTCGGGGCTTGGCGATGGGTCGAGGAGACCGCCGAGATACGCGTCGCCGTCCTCACCGGCGCGGGAGATCGGGTGTTCTGTGCCGGATCGGATCTGCGCGACCCCGCGCTTGACGACTTCGACTATGCGTCCGACGAGCTCTTCGGTAGCCCACCGCGAGAGCACTTCCATCGCGAGCTGCAGACCACCAAACCGATGATCTGCGCGATCAACGGTCATGCGCTCGGCGGTGGACTCGAACTCGCCCTGCTGGCCGACATACGGATCACCGCCGACCACGCCGAGTTCGGCTGTCCCGAGGTGACGGTGGGCAGTATGCCCGGCGCGGGCGCGACGCAGCGCCTGCCACGACTGATCGGCACCTCCGCAGCCGCGGGGATGCTGCTCACCGGCAGCAGGATCGACGCGACCGAGGCGCTTCGACTCGGCCTGGTGAGCGAGAGCGTCCCGGTATCGGGACTGCAGGCAAGGGCAGCCGAGCTGGCGGCCGGCGTGGCGCGCAATGCTCCCCTCTCGGTGCGCGCCACGCTCCGAGCGCTGCGCGCCGCCGACGAGTGGCCACTCGAGCACGGCCTCGAGCTCGAACGGCACCTGTTCGGGCTCATCCGCTCGACCCGCGATCGGGCCGAGGGTCGCGCGGCCTTCCGCGAGCGCCGCGACCCTGACTTCGAGGGCCGCTGATGGCGGGCACCGAGGTAGGGCACCACTGGGAGGTGCTGATCGTACGGTATGCGACCTGGGCGACCAGCCTCAGCGACCTCTACCTGCATCACGGCATCTACGGCGAGCCCGACGGTCCCGGGGCGATGGACTACTACTTCTGGATCGCCCGCAACGGCGACCACACCGTGGTGATCGACACCGGATACCGGGTGTCAGACGGCGATGCCCGCGGGCGCACCACGCTGGTCGACCCTCGTTCGGTTCTGGCCGAGCTAGTGCCGCAAGGTCAGACGGATGTCGTGGTCACCCATTGCCACTACGACCACGTCGGCAACCTCGGCGCGCTACCCGGCAGTCGCGTGTTCATCGCACGGGACGAGTACGAGTTCTGGACCGACCCGATCGCGAGCCGTCCGCTGTTCAGTACTAGCGCCAGCACCGCGGGAATGGCCGAGTTGGAGCGAGCGCAACGGGAAGGACGGCTGACCACCTTCTCCTACAGTATCGAGATCCAACCCGGGGTCACGGCGGTGCGGGTCGGCGGCCACACACCTGGGCAGTCGATCGTGTTCGTCGACACCGCCGACGGGCGCGTGCTGCTGGCTTCGGACTCCATCCATCTCGACGACGAGCTGGAACTGGACCGGCCGTTCCGCATCAGTGCGGACCTGCCGGCGCACTATCGGGCACTGGAGCTGGCGCGTCGGATGCGGGACACCGGCGAGGTCACACACGTGATCACCGGGCATCAGCCCGGAATCCTGGCCGCATATCCGCCGGCTGGTGAGGGCCCCGACGGACTCGTCGGCGTCATCGGAAGGAAGCAGCATGACCGCATCGGATGACGGCAAGCGCCGTGCGAGCCGATCCGTCGTCGTGACGGGCGCCGCCAGCGGACTGGGTACAGCCGCCGCACGGCGCCTCGCGGCCAGCGGTCTCCACGTTGTGGCGGTCGACCTCGATGAAGCCGGCCTCGAACGCCTCATGGCCGAGCTGCCGACGCCAGGCATCGCGGTAGCGGGCGACATCTCTGACGAGAGCACCGTCGACCGGTATCTCGCCGCGGGCGTGGACGCTTTCGGCCGCATCGACGGGCACGTGCTCAACGCGGGAATCTTCGGGTCGTTCGCCGAACTGCCCGACATCGAGCTGGTCGAGTTCGAGCGGGTCATGAAGGTCAACGTCTCCGGACAGTTCCTCGGGCTACGCGGCGCGTTCCGCCAGTTCGCGGAGCAAGGTACCACTGGGTCGATCGTGCTCACGGCATCCATCGCCTCACTCGGCGGCAGCGCCGACCTCTTCGCCTACCACACCTCGAAGCACGCGGTCGTCGGGCTCGTGCGAGCGAGCGCGGTCTATGGCGGCCCGCTCGGCATCCGAGTGAACGCCGTCGCGCCGGGCATCGTGCCCACCCAGCTGTTCGCCAGCGGCGGCGCAGCGCGCGGCGGCATCGACGACATGGCGCTGCGCGCATCGACGACCCCACTGCGTCGAGCCGGCGAAGCGGATGAGGTGGCAGCTGCCGTGGAGTATCTCCTCGGCGACGGCGCCTCATACGTCACGGGACAGGTGCTCTCGGTGGATGGAGGCGCCACCGCCGTGAATCCGGTGCGCCCATCCGGTGGTGCCGGCGCCTGGGACGCAACTGCGTTCGACGCATCCTTCTATCAACGCGCGCCGAATCGCGCTGACCGCGGCGCATTCTCATCAGAAAGGCACTGACGACATGTTCGACGAAGACACCCACAAGGAGACGTACGATCGCGGACTCGCCGTTCGGCGCACGGTGCTCGGCGACGACTACGTCGACCGTTCGCTCGCGTCGACGAACCCATTCACGAAGCCGATACAAGACCTGGTGACCGAGTACTGCTGGGGAGGCGTGTGGACGCGAGACGGTTTGCCCCTGAAAACCCGCAGCCTGCTGAATATCGCGATGCTGACCGTGCTCAACCGCGGGCACGAGTTGCGCACTCATGTGCGAGGTGCCCTCACCAACGGTGCCACCTCGGAGGAGATCCAAGAGGTTCTGCTGCAGGCCGCGATCTACGCAGGCGTGCCTGCGGCTCTCGAGTCGTTCCGGATCGCTGACGGCGTGATCAACGATGCCGGAGTTTGAGACGCACGTCGCCCTGGTCGGGCTCGGCCGAATGGGCACGCCGATGGCGTTGCGTCTTCAGGACGCCGGCTACCCGCTGATCGGGTTCGACGCCTCCGCGGAGGCGCTGGCTTCAGCGTCGCGGGCAGGGATCACCACGGCCGGCAGCGCCGCTGAAGCCATCATGGGCGCCAAGGTCGTCATTCTCATGCTGCCGAGTTCCGACATCGTGGAGGCTGTGATCGGCGATGCGGACGTAGCGGCGGCGGTCAGGCCCGGCCAGCGCGTGATCGACATGGGATCGTCCGAACCGACGCGCACGACACGGCTGGGCGCGGAACTCGCTGCACGCGGCGTCGAACTCTACGACGCGCCGGTCTCGGGTGGCGTGAATGGGGCAATGGCCGGCACGCTCACGGTGATGGCTGGCGGCGAACCCGACGGCTTGCGTGAGCTCACCCCGCTGCTCTCGGTGTTCGGGCGACTGGTCGTGGTGGGACCGCTGGGCTCCGGTCACGCCATCAAAGCGCTCAACAACCTTTTGTCGGCGACTCACCTCTGGGCGACGAGTGAGGCGGTGTATGCAGCGCAGGAGTTCGGAGTCGAGCCCGACGTGGCACTTGCGGTGTTCAACAGTTCGAGCGGGCGCAGCGGTTCGTCGGAACGCAAGTGGCCAGACTTCATCCGCACCGAGTCCTACGATTCTGGTTTCGCACTTTCGCTCATGTTGAAGGATGTCGGGATCGCCACCGGCCTTCTCGATTCGCAGGGCAGGCAGTCGGCGGTGGCTGACGCGGTGCGAGATGGATGGGCCGCTGCGTCGGCCTACCTCGGCCCCTCGGCCGACCACACGGAGGTCGCCAAGTTTCTCAGGCTGCGAGCCTCTGGACGCGGGTGATCGTGGGCGTGCTTCAGCGAACGCCGCAGCGGTCACGACGACGGTGTCACGCATCGCTGCGGCCGCCACGTTCAGCGGGTGCCACGAAGCTGATCGTGCGCGTGAGGGTGCGTCCGCCAGCCGCGCCGACCGCAGACCCGGGCTTTCGATGAGCACTATGACGGGCACGACCGCGACCCCAGGCCACGCTCGACGAGCCGGAGCACGGCATCCATCTCCCCGCCTTTGAGCACGACGATCGGCTGCAGTCCGGTTGTCGCGAACGTCTGGTCGGTGGTCGGCCGCAGGTCGTAGCTGTCGGCGTGCGGTCGGGCGGCGAGCAATCAAGCGGGAATGCTGAGCCTTTGGTTGACTCCGGGACTGCTTTGATCTGAGTGATCGGGGCGGGAAGGATGTAGTGATGCCGGTGAAGTTTTCGGAGGAGTTCAAGCGCGACGCGGTCGCTCTGGTGCTCACGCAGGGGATGTCGCAGAAGCAGGTCTGTGCGGACATGGGGATCTCGAAGTCGGCGTTGCAGGCGTGGGTGCGTAATGCCGAGCTGGCGGGTCGCGGGATCGCGCCCGCGGCGTCGGGCGACATAACCGGGCAGCGTGAGCAGGCGAAGATGCTCAAGCGGATCCGCGAGTTGGAGATGGAGAACGAGATCCTCCGGAAGGCTGCGGCGTATCTGTCGCAGGCGAACCTTCGGATCGGGTCCGCGTCCCCAAAATAGTGTTCCCGCTCGTCCGTGAACTGGCCGCGGCCGGCACCCGTTCTGGGGTGTCGGTCGCGGTGGCGTGCAGGGTCCTCGGCTTCTCCAAGCAGGCGTACTACCAGTGGCTGCGCAACCCGGTCAGCGATCGCGACTGGGAAGAGGCGCATCTGATCAACGCCGCCCGAGACGTGTGGGACGAGGACCGCTGCCAAGGGTACCGGCTCATCGCGGACGAGCTCATCGATGACGGCTGGCAGGTGTCGGAACGGCGCGTGTGGCGGGTGTGCTCGCAGGAAGGCATGTTCTCGGCCGCGCACCGCCGCAAGGGCCGGAGGAAGCTTCGCCGGCCGGGGCCTGCCGTGCACGACGATCTGGTAAACCGCGAGTTCACTGCTGTGGCGCCGAACCGGTTGTGGCTCACCGACATCACCGAACATCGAACCGGTGAGGGCAAGGTGTATCTGTGCGCCGTCAAGGACATGTTCAGCAACCGGATCGTGGGCTACTCGATCAGCGACCGGATGAAGGCCCGACTGGCCGTCGACGCGCTCGAGGACGCCATCGGACGCCGCGGAAACCCGGTCGGGGTGATCGTGCATTCGGACCGAGGCAGTCAATTTCGCAGCCGCCGATTCCGGCGCACGCTGCGGCGCCACAAGCTCCGCGGATCGATGGGTCGGGTGGGCGCGTGCGCGGACAACGCAGCGATGGAGAACTGGTTCAGCCTGCTGCAGAAGAACGTTTTCAACCCGCAGCAATGGGCCACCCGCGAGGAGCTTCGCCTCGCGATCGTGTACTGGATCGAAGCCCGCTACCACCGGCGGCGACGTCAACGCCGACTCGGGAAGTTGACCTCGATCGAGTTCGAGACCATCATGAAAGACCCCGCCTGCCTGGCGGGATAAGGAAACGAGTCAACCAAAGGCTCAGCATTCCCAGCGGAACGTCGCCTCGACGCTCAAAGCCGACATCCTGCCGCTCCAAGCGTTGAACATGGCCGCGTGGGCTGCGGACGGGAACCTCGACGAGCTCGTCCATCACGCCGACCACGGGTCGAACTACCTCGCCGTGGTCTACACGGACCGGATCGAGGAGCTCGGCGCGACGCCGTCGACCGGAACCGTCGGCGACAGTTTCGATAACGCGATGGCCGAGGCCGTCAACGGGCTCTACAAGACCGAATTGATCCGCCGCCGCGGCCCGTGGCGCACGGTCGAGCAGGTCGAGCTCGCGACGCTCGAATACGTGTGGTGGTGGAACAACCAGCGCCTCCACGGCGAACTCGACATGCGCACTCCCGTCGAGGTTGAGGCCGACTACTACGCTGGCCTCGACAAACCCTTGGGAACACCCGTCTCCCAAGCCGCCCGATAGGAACAAAACTCAGGGCGAATCAAACAACGATCCGGGTCAGTACAGCTAGACGAGACAGCCGGTCGGGAGAACACACTGCTCGTCAGTACGTGGGAGTCGATTGGCTTGTTCGAGCGAATCAACCGCGCTGCCGAGCGGCTTGGCATGGAACCGGAGTAGCTGTCGCTGCGCGTTCCCGGCGTGTGGATGTCTGTCATCAACAGACCCCACGAAGTGCTTGTCATACAGAAATGTCCAGATGGACACACCGTGGACATTTCATCCGCGAAATGGACATTTCTAACTAATCCCTACACCCCGCCGAAGTCCCCACCCGCGGCCATGTCGGCGAAGCGGGAGAAGTGGCCCTGGAAGGCGACGTTGATGGTCGCGGTGGGGCCGTTGCGGTGCTTGGCCACGATGAGGTCGGCCTCGCCGGGGCGCACGTCCTTGTCGTAGACGGAATCGCGGTGCAGCAGGATGACCATGTCGGCATCCTGCTCGATCGACCCCGACTCGCGGAGGTCGCTGATCGCGGGCTTCTTGTCTTGCCGCTGCTCGGGGCCGCGGTTCAGCTGGCTGAGTGCGATGACCGGCACCTGCAGCTCCTTGGCGAGCAGCTTGAGCGCGCGGGAGAACTCCGACACCTCCTGCTGACGCGACTCGACACGCTTGCCGCTGGTCATCAGCTGCAGGTAGTCGATGATGACCATCTTGAGCCCCACGCGCTGCTTGAGCCGGCGGCACTTCGCGCGGATCTCGACGAGGGTCATGTTCGGGCTGTCATCGATGTACAGGGGGGCGTCGTTGATGCGCCCGCGAGTGGAGGCGACGGTGGTCCAATCGCGCTGGTCGAGGGTGCCTTTGCGCATGTTCTGCAGCGGCACGGCGCCCTCGGCGCTGAGCAGACGCATGGCGATCTCGCTCTTGCCCATCTCAAGGGAGAAGAAGATCGACGGCAGGTTGTGGCCGATGGCCGCCGACCGTGCGAGGTCGAGCGCGAGCGTCGACTTGCCCATCGCAGGTCGGGCGGCGATGACGATCATCTGTCCGCCGTGCAGGCCATTGGTGAGGTCGTCGAGCTCGCGGAATCCGGTGGGCACCCCGGTCATCACGCCATCGCGCCCGTTGGCCGCTTCGATCTCGCTGACAGCGGCATCCACGGCGACGGTGAGCGGCACGTAGTCCTCCGCCGTCTCCGTGCCGGTGACCGAGTAGATCTCGGCCTGCGCCGTGTTCACGAGGTCGGTCGCATCGCCCTGACCGTCGTAGCCCATCTGCACGATGCGCGTTCCGGCGTCGACGAGCTTGCGCAGGATGGCACGCTCCGACACGATCCCCGCGTAGTAGCCGGCGTTCGCCGCGGTCGGCACGATCGAGGTGAGGGTGTGCAGGTAGTCGATGCCGCCCGCGCGCTGCAGATTGCCCGTCTTCACCAGCTCGTCGCCGACGGTGATGACGTCGGTGGGCTCGCCGTGCGAGTACAGCGAAAGGATGGCGTCGAAGATCAGCTCGTGCTTGGGGATGTAGAAGTCGGGTCCGCGCAGCGTCTCGATGACGTCGGCGACGGCATCCTTCGACAGCAGCATCCCCCCGAGGGCGCTCTGCTCGGCGATGATGTCGTGCGGTGGTGTGCGCTCGTGCTCACGCCCTCCGCCGAGGCGCTCCTCCGAGATATCGGCGATCGACAAATCGCTGCCTCCTTCTGCGGTGCGCACCCCGTGCGCCGCCTCGAAATCCGTCGTGCTGAACCCGTCGTCCTGTGATCAGCACAGCAGATCACGAACCCCCGACATCGCCTCGCGCGTCCACGCTAAGAGCCCGCACACAGCCCTGCAACAGAGCCTGTGGATAACTATGTGGAGAGTCTGGGAGAAACACCGGACAGGCTGTGAACAAGCGCTGTGGAGAACCCTTGGGGATAGTCCCGATTCCTAGATTCTTTTCATGGTTTACCAGGGATTTTCTCTCTCCCCACCCTGTGGATACGATCCCGCTTCAACTGCGGATTGAAGGTTGCTCGTCACACACGGAGATGTGCACAACACTGGGGAAAGTCAAGCCCTGATTTCTTCGGGCGCGCCCCGGATACGATCCATTTTTCTCTAGACGCGGCGGCATCATCGGTGTACCCTCGCGCAGCTCATGGATGCAGGGCATCGAGCCCCTGCGGGCGTCCGTCCGCTATTCCTCCGCCAACGAAAGAACCCCGAGTCCGAAGACCCGGGGTTCTTTCCAGCGGCCGTACGACGGCCCCTGAGCGCCCTACTTGGCGGCGACCACCTGGAGGGTGATCACGGCGGTCACGTCGTCGTGCAGACGAACGGTCGCCTCGTGCTGGCCAACGCTCTTGATCGGAGCGGTGATGTGCACCTTGCGCTTGTCGATCGCGCCCACGCCGGCGGCCTCGACCGCGTCGGCGACGTCGCCGGTCTTCACCGAGCCGAACAGACGGCCCTCGGATCCGGCCTTGACGGCGAGACGCACCGTAGCGGCCTCGATCGCGTTCTTCAGCGCCACAGCGTCGTCGCGGTCGTGGATCGCACGCGCCTGACGGGCGTTGCGGATCTGGTCGACCTGCTTCTGGCCACCGCGGGTCCACGCCGTGGCGTAGCCCTGGGGGATGAGGTAGTTGCGAGCGTACCCGTTCTTGACCTCGACAACGTCACCGGCGCTTCCGAGCCCGGCGACCTCGTTCGTGAGAATCAGCTTTGCCATGTCGGTACCCCTCAGCGTCCGGCGCCGGCGTACGGCAGGAGCGCCATCTCGCGAGCGTTCTTGATCGCCTTGGCGATCAGACGCTGCTCCTGCACCGAGACACCGGTGATACGACGGGCGCGGATCTTGCCGCGCTCCGAGATGAACTTGCGGAGGGTCGCGACGTCCTTGTAGTCGATGACACCCACGCGGATGGACTTCGCGGGAGCGGTGGGCTTGCCACCCTTCCGCGGCTTGCGGCGGTCGCCGCTCGACTTTCCAGCCATGGTTGTTTCCTTAAGAGTGAAGAGTTGTACTGCCCGCGGGTTCGCGGATCAGAAAGGCGTGTCGTCGCCGAAGCTGCCCGGAGTGCTCCAGGCATCGGCGCTGGTCGACGAGCCGGGCGTGGACCACGGCTCTTCCGAGACCTGCTGCTGCGACTGCTGCGGCCGCGACTGGCCTCCGCCCGACTGGGCGCGGGTGACCTGTGCGGTGGCGTAGCGCAGCGACGGGCCGATCTCGTCGACCTCGAGCTCGATCGCCGTGCGGTTGTTGCCCTCACGGTCCTGGTAGGAGCGCTGGCGCAACCGGCCCTGCGCGACGACACGCATGCCCTTGGTCAGCGAACCCGCCACGTGCTCGGCGAACTCGCGCCACACGGACGCGCGGAGGAACAGCGCTTCGCCGTCCTTCCACTCGTTCGCCTGACGGTCGAAGGTGCGCGGCGTGGATGCGATGGTGAAGTTCGCCACCGGCAGCCCGTTCTGCGTGTAACGCAGCTCGGGGTCGGCCGTGAGGTTTCCCACCACGGTGATGACGGTCTCGCCGGCCATGAGCCTTACGCCTTCGCAGCCTTGGACTTGCGCGCGGCCTTGGCCTCGGCGCGCTTGGCCTCGTTCGCAACCATGGCCTGTGCCTCTTCGGCGCGCAGAACCTTGGTACGGAACACGAGCTCGCTCAGCTTCAGCTGCCGGTCGAGCTCGTTGGTGGCCTCGCTCGTGGCGGTGAAGTTGACGACGGCGTAGATGCCCTCGTTCTTCTTGTTGATCTCGTAGGCGAACCGGCGCTTTCCCCACACGTCGACGTTGTCGATCGAGCCACCATCGTTCGTGATGACCTTCAGGAACTTGTCGAGGTTGGGGGCAACCTGGCGCTCGTCCAGCTCGGGGGTCAGAATGACCATGAGCTCGTACTGGTGCGTCACTTACCCACCTCCTTCGGACTAGAACGGCTCCCGGGACTTTCCCGGAAGCAGGAGGGTGTGTGCACGTGCCTCGCCGATCCCCGCGGGCGCGGTTCATGGCAGACAACCACAACAGTCTACCGGATGCGCGCTCGCTCTGACGCCGCTCCCGGATAGCGTGGAGGAATGCACTGGACCTCAGACCCCGAGCAGGCGGGCGGCTGGTTGCGCGAGCGCCTGCGCGACGACCTCGGCGGCGACATGCACAGCGTCGTTCCACGCGGCTTCGAGGCGTACGCGCGGGTGTTCCATCCGCCCGCGGTGCGGTCACTGCCCGATCGCCCCGTGCCGACGATGGACGAGTGGATGCGGCTGCCGGGTGCCGAGCAGCAGCGGCTGATGGACCTGTTCGACGACCGTGCCACCACCTGGGCCGCGACGGCCGAGGCCTTCGGCACCACCATGCATCCGCTCGCGCAGTGGGCGCGGATCGTGCGCACCCCGCCGGGGGAGGACTGGAACACCCGCATCGCCCCTGACGGACGCGAGTTCACCTCGCCGGCCGAGGGGCAGCTGGAGCCCAGCCTGCTCGCCGCGGTCACCGCGCACCTCGTCGCGCACACGTCGTCTCCCGACGGCGGGTTCGCCGCGGTGTGGGAGGGGTGGGGCGGACTGGTCGGCGCCCTCGGCGAGGGCAACGGGCGCACGTTCCTGGAGTTCACCGACGAGCCCGCGCACGAGAAGGTGCTGCGCGAGAGTCTCCTCGACCGGTTCAACAACCCGTTCCGCAAGCCGACCTGGCATCCGGGAATCCTCGACGACGACGTGTCGCGGGGTGCGCGACTGTCGCTGCCGGCCCGCGAGCACGTGCTGTTCGCCGCGGCGCCCGCGGTCTTCGCCGATCCGGACTGGATCCTGGCGGCTCCATGGCGGGATCGTGAGGCGGAGGCGCACGGGTTCCCGCCCAGCGCGCAGCATCCGAGCCTGATCTGGCCCGCCGACCAGGCCTGGGTGCTGGTGAGCGAGATCGACTTCGACTCGACGATCATCGCCGGATCCGCCGCGCTGGTCCGCGCACTCTGCGCGGACCAGCGGATCGAGGCCCTGCCGATCCGCGAGGGGTCGGACCTGCATTGGGACGCCGACGAGATCAATCGCTGACGCCCGGGTGCCCCGCTTCGCCCTCGCATCCCGCCCTCCGGGGCCTGGCCGGGCACCCGAACGGATGCCGCGACCGGTGGGGTGCCCGAGAATGCCCGCTTACCGCACCGAGAGGGCGAGCCGGGGCACCCGAGGGACGCGCGGTCACTCGAACGTCAGCGAGGGCTCGTCCTCGACCGAGAGGGACAGCACGGCCGTCTCGATGTTCTCGTGCTCCTTGATGCGTCGCTCGATATCGCGCAGGCGCCGAGCCACGTCGTGCTCACGGTCGTCTCCGGCCAGATCCACCTCGGCGACGAGGAACAGCCGGTGCGGCCCGACGAACTCCAGGTGCAGGTAGGTGACCCGCGAGACATCCTCCAGCTGCAGCAGAGCCCGCCCTGCCCGTGCCCGCACCGCGGGCGGCAGGCTGGAACCCACCAGGAAGGCGACATTGCGGCGGATGAGCATCAGCGCCACGATCGCGAGCAGCACACCGATGAGGATCGAGCCCACCGCATCCCACACCGCTTGCCCGGTGACCTGGTGCAGCAGGATGGAGCCGGCCGCGATGAGGATGCCGATCAGCGCGGCCGCATCCTCGAAGAACACCGCGCGCAGCGTCGTGTCGCTCGTATCGAGCACGAAGTCCCACGTCGACGAGCCGCGCTCGTGGGCGATCGAGCGCGAGCGCAGGAATGCCTGCGTGAACGAGGCGCCCTCGAGCACGAACGCGATCGCGAGCACGATGTACGCGACGATCGGCTGCTCGACCGGCTCATCCTTTCCGAGCTGCTGGATTCCGTGCATGATCGACACGATCGCCCCGGCGGTGAAGATCCCGAACGCCGCGATGAGCGAGTAGACGAAGGCGTTGCGGCCGTAGCCGAACGGATGCCGTTCGTCCTTGGGCTTCGCTCCCCGTCGCTCGGCGAGGATCAGGAAGACCTCGTTGCCGGCATCCGCCCAGGAGTGCGCCGCCTCGGCCACCATCGACGCCGAGGCGGTGATCGCGGCCGCCACCGTCTTGGCGATGGCGACCAGGATGTTGGCGAGGAAGGCGATGAGCACGGTCACGCGCTCAGGTTATCCGTGCGCGGCCCTCTGCGGGAGAGCAATGCGAGAGAGCACTGCGCGGCCGTACGCCCGGAACGGACGGGTTACCGTGGAGGAATGACTGTGCCGGAGACCGCGAGCAACGGCGCCGCGTATCCGTTCGATGCACGGCCACTGACCGACCCGATCGATCGCGCCGCCCTGGCCGACTACGCACGGCGATCGAAGGCATCCGCCTCCGCGTCGTCCGGGCCCTCCGCATCCGCCATGCTCGGATACGTCGTCGGCGCGATCATGGCCGTCGTCGCCTTCGTGGTGGCGATCACGGTCGTCGGCTCGCTCGTCGCGAGCGGGCAGGCATCCGCTCCGCTGTTCATCATCGTGATCGTCGCCGTGCTGGTCATCGGCACCGCCGTGTTCATCGCGGTGCGGCGTGCCACGCGCATCCGCCGGTATCGCCTGCACACCTTCGCCGAGGCCAACGCCATGTCGTACGTGCCGTCGCTCGCCGATCCGCAGCTGCCGGGCATGATCTTCCATGACGGCCGGTCGAGGCGCTCCGACGACCTCGTGCGCGGCGAGCGCCCACGCTTCGTCGAGTTCGCCAACTACCAGTACACGACCGGCTCGGGAAAGAACTCCACCACCCACCACTGGGGTTACGTGGCGATCAAGCTGGATGTGCCGCTGCCGAACATCGTGCTCGACGCCGTCTCGAACAACGGCCTGTTCGGATCCAACCTGCCTGTGCGGTTCGGCAAGCACCAGCGCCTGTCGCTGGAGGGCGACTTCGACCAGTACTTCGCCCTGTACTGCCCCGAAGGCTACGAACGCGACGCGCTATACCTGTTCACACCCGACATCATGGCGCGCTTCATGGACAACGCCTCGCAGTTCGACGTCGAGATCGTCGACGACTGGCTGTTCCTCTACGCCAAGGATGCGAAGATCAGCACGCTCGAACCCGCCCGCTGGGCGCAGCTGTTCAGCACGGTCGGCGCCGTGCTGCAGAAGTTCGACCAGTGGGCGCGCTGGCGCGACGAACGGTTGCGCGCCGAATCCGCACCCGCCGCGTTCGCGGCATCCGCAATCCCCTCCTCCGCGACAGGCGCACCCGCCGCCCCGGCCCCGCTGCTCGCGCCGCCGCCGGGCGTCGCGCCGCAGGGACGACGTCTGAAGCGCACCGGATCGTGGGTCGCGGTCGTCGGCATGGTGCTCGTGTTCGGCTGGATCCTGCTGCAGGCCCTGCGCGTGTTCGCGCACTGAGGCCGGCCCTCACCCTCGTACCGAGGTGTCAGTCGTTGTCGCCACCCGCACGACCCGGCGGCGTACCCTGCCGCCTCGGGGCATTCGGGAAGTCGGGTCAGCGGGAAAGGGGCAGCGGATGGCTCTAGCGGCGGCGCACCTGCTGCCACAGAGCGCGGCGCTCGGCCTGCTCGACGGGGTCGGGAACGGGGAGGGCCGCGAGCAGCTCCTTCGTGTATCCGTCGCGCGGGTCGTTCAGCACCTGCGCCGTCGTGCCCTGCTCGCGGATCTCGCCGCGCTGCAGCACGATGATCCGGTCCGACACGGCGTCGATCACGGCGAGGTCGTGACTGATGAACAGCGACGCGAAGCCGAGCTCGGCCTGCAGCTGCACGAACAGCTCCAGCACCGTGGCCTGCACCGACACGTCGAGCGCACTCGTGGGCTCGTCGGCGATGAGCAGCTTCGGATCCAGCGCCAGGGCGCGGGCGAGGGATGCGCGCTGGCGCTGCCCTCCGGAGAGCTCGTGCGGGTACCGGTCGCCGAACGTCGTCGGCAGGCGCACGGCATCGAGCAGCGCGTCCACCTTGCGCCGCGCCTCGGCCGCGTTCGACACCCTCCGGTGCACGACCAGCGGCTCGGCGATGCACTCCGCGATCGTGAGCAGCGGGTTGAAACTCGTCGCCGGATCCTGGAACACGAACCCGACCTCGGGGCGCAGAGGCCCGAGCTGGCGGGTCTTCACACCGTTCATCTCCTGCCCGAGCACGCGCAGGGAACCGCCCATCACCTGGGTGAGCCCCACGACGGCACGGCCGATCGTGGTCTTGCCCGATCCCGACTCACCCACCAGACCCACGACCTCGCGCGGGCCGACGTGGAAGTCGACGCCCTTGACGGCCACGACCCCGCCGCGGCCGAACCGGCCGGGATAGCCGATCTCGCACCGTTCGGCGACGATGAGGCTGCCCTCGGGGGCGGATGGCGAGGCCGGTTCCGAGGCGGCTCGCGACGTTTCGTCTCGCTCCGCTCGCTCGATGACCGAGGGGACGGCATCTGACGCCGACTTCCCCTGCCCGACATGCGGCACGGCGGCGAGCAGCTGGCGGGTGTACTCCTGCTGCGGATTCGCGAACAGTTCGAGCACCGGGGCCTCTTCGACGATGTCGCCGCGGTACATCACCACGACGCGGTCGGCGAGATCGGCCACCACGCCCATGTTGTGCGTGATGAGCACGATCGTCGCGCCGAACTCGTCGCGACACGTGCGCAGCAGGTCGAGGATCTCGGCCTGCACCGTCACATCCAGCGCCGTCGTCGGCTCGTCGGCGATGATGAGCCCGGCATCCAGCACGAGCGCCATGGCGATGACGATGCGCTGCTTCTGCCCGCCGGAGAACTGATGCGGATAGTCGTCGACGCGCTGCGCGGCATCCGGGATGCCCACCCGCTGCAGGATCTCGACGGCGCGGCGACGCGCCTCCTTCTTCGAGATCGTGCCGTGCGCGCGCAGTCCTTCCGCGATCTGCCACCCCACCGAGTACACGGGGTTCAGCGCGGTCGACGGCTCTTGGAACACCATCGCCGCATCGCGCCCGCGCATGGCCCGCAGCTTCGCGGGGCCGGCGTGCACGACATCCGTCTCGCCGCCCTCGCGCGAGCGCACGACCACGGCGCCCGACATCGTCGCCGTCTCGGGCAGCAGGCCGAGCAGCGCGTTGGCGGTGACGGTCTTTCCCGACCCGGACTCTCCGACGATCGCGACGACCTCGCCCGCGTGCGCGCGCAACGAGATGCCGTTGACGGCCTGCACGGGCTCGCCGTCGGTGGCGAAGGCGATCCGCAGATCCTGGATCTCGGCGACGTCGGTCATGATGCTCCTCCCGCGCGACGGCGCGTGCGCAGCCGCGGATCGCTGAGGTCGTTCAGGCTCTCGCCCACCAGGGTCACGCCGAGCACGACGAGCACGATCGCCACACCGGGGAAGATGCTCGTCCACCAGATGCCGCTGGTCACATCGGCCACGGCGCGGTTGAGGTCGTATCCCCATTCCGCGGCCGAGGTCGCCTCGATGCCGAAGCCGAGGAAGCCGAGGCCCGCCAGCGTCAGCAGCGCCTCGGACGCGTTGAGAGTGACGACCACGGGAAGCGAACGCGTCGAGTTGCGCAGCACGTGCCGCACGAGGATGCGCCCGATCGGCACACCGATCACGCGCGCCGACTCGACGAACGGCTCGGACTTGACCCGCACCACCTCGGATCGGATCACCCGGAAGTACTGCGGCACGAACACCACCGTGATCGACAGCGCCGTCGCCCAGATGCCGCCGGCAAGGGTCGAGCGTCCGTGGCTGATGACGATCGACATGACGATCGCGAGCAGCAGCGAGGGGAAGGCGTAGATCGCGTCGCAGACGACGACGAGGATGCGGTCGAGCCAGCCGCCGAAGTAGCCGGAGAGCACACCCAGCGCGATGCCGATGAAGATCGAGCACACGATGGCGGCGAGGATCACCAGTAGCGCGGTCTGCGAGCCCCAGATCACGCGGGAGAGCACGTCGAAGCCCGAGACGGTCGTGCCGAGCAGGTTCGTCGCGTTCGGGGGCTGCTGCGTGCCGAACTTCACCCCGTCGACGGCCTGCTGCGCCCACGAGTACGGCGCGAGCCACGGGGCGAGCAGGGCGACCACGATGAAGAATCCGGTGATCACCAGGCCGGCGATGAGCATCCCGCGTTGCAGGCCGACGCTCTGGCGCAGCTGCGAGATCACGGGCAGACGCTCACGCCATCGCCGCTCGCGGGGAGTCACGGCGCCCAGCACGGCGGTGTCGGGGGTGGGGAGGTTGCGGTCGATCGTCATATCGGCATCCCTCCTAGTACCGCACTCGCGGGTCGATCATGGCGGCGACGACGTCGACGAGGAAGTTCGTCACCGCGACGATGACCGCGATCATCACCACGATGCCCTGCACGGCCACGAAGTCGCGCGCCTTGAGGTACTCGGCCAGCATGAAGCCGATCCCCTTCCATTCGAACGTCGTCTCGGTGAGCACCGCGCCCGCCAGCAGCAGCGCGACCTGCAGTCCCATGACCGTGATGATCGGGATGAGCGCAGGGCGAAAGGCGTGCTTGGTGACCAGGCGGTACTCGCTCACGCCGCGCGACCGGCCCGAGGTGACGTACTGCTGGCCGAGTGTGCCGATGACGTTGGTGCGCACGAGGCGCAGGAACACTCCGGCGGTGAGGATGCCGAGGGCGACGGCGGGCAGGATCGCGTGCCACAGCACGTCGAGAACGGCATCGCCGTTGCCGAGGCGGATCGCATCCAGCAGATATATGCCGCTCGGCGTATTCACCCCGCTCATGAGCAGTTCGGTGCGGGTGCTGCCCCGGCCCGAGACGGGCAGCCAGCCCAGCCAGACCGAGAAGACGAGCTTGAGCAGCAGGCCGACGAAGAAGATGGGGGTCGCATATCCGAGGATCGCCATGATCCGCAGCGACGCATCCTGCCACTTGTCGCGGCGGTAGGCGGCGAGCAGGCCCAGCGGGATGCTGATGATGAACGCGACGATCAGCGCATAGATCGCGAGCTCGAGCGTGGCCGATCCGTACTGCAGCAGGATGCCGACGACGGGCCGGTGATCGGTGAGCGTCGTGCCGAAGTCGCCCACGAGGATCGCGCCGAGGTACTCGAAGTACTGCACGAGCACGGGCCGGTCGTAGCCGGCGTCGTGGATGCGCTGCGCGAGCTGCTCGGCGGGCAGGCGACCGCCGAGGGCCGCCGTGATCGGATCGCCCGTGAGGCGCATGAGGAAGAACACGAGCGTGACCAGGATGAGCACGGTCGGGATGATGAGGACGAGGCGGATGAGGATGTATCGCCACAGTCCGCCACCGCCTCGTGCGGGTCTGACGGCGGGGGTGGCGACGTCGGGCGCGAGGGCTTCTACAGCCATGAGGTCCTTCGTTCGGGTCGCTCGACCGGGGGCGCCGCCGCGGATTGCGCGACGCCCCCGAGCCGTGCGGCTTACTTCGACAGCGGTGCGTACCGGAACTTGAACGACGCGTCGAGCGTGGTGCCCTGCACGTCGGCCCCGACCACGGCGACCTGCTTGCCCTGCAGGAACGGCAGGGTCGACAAGTCGTTTGCGACGAGATCCTGGATCTGGCCGATCATCTCCAGCCGCTTGTCGGCGTCGCCCTCGGTCTGCGAGGCGACGATGAGGTCGTTGACCTCCTGGTTGGAGTAGTGGTTGCTGAGGAAGTTCTCCGTGAGGAAGAACGGCGACAGGTAGTTGTCGGCATCGGAGTAGTCCGGGAACCAGCCCAGCTGGTAGGCCGGGTACACGTCGGCGACGCGGTCGTCGGAGTACTGCACCCACTCGGTCTGCTGCAGGTCGACGGAGAACAGCCCGCCCTCTTCCAGCTGCGCCTTCACGGCCGCGTACTCGTCACCCGACGACGGACCGTAGTGGTCGCCGTTGTACTGCAGGCTGAGCGAGACGGGCGTGGTGACTCCGGCATCCGCGAGCAGCTTCGTGGCCTGCTCGAGCGAGGGGCCGCCGTTGCCGTCTCCGTAGAGCTCCTTGAGCGGCTCGGTCGCGCCGGGAAGACCCTCGGGCACGAACGAGTACAGCGGCGAGAAGGTGTCCTTGTAGACGTCCTTCGCGATCGCCTCGCGGTCCAGGAGAGCCGCGGCCGCCTGACGCACGGCCTGCGCCTTGGCCGCATCGGCCTCGGGCGTGGTCGCGCCGTACGGCATCGTGTTGAAGTTGAACACGATGTAGCGGATCTCGCCGCCGGGGCCGTCGACGACCTTGACCTTGTCGTTGCCGGCGAGGTCGTCGATGTCGGTGGCCGAGAGGCTGCGGAAGGCCACGTCGATGTCGCCGTTGCCGATCGCGAGCTTCAGGTTCGACGCATCGGCGTAGTACTTCACGGTCACGCCGTCGTTCGCCGCCTCCGGCAGCAGACCCTGGTAGTCGGCGAAGGGCTTGTAGGCGATGAGCTCGTTGACCTTGTAGTTGGTGATCTCGTACTGGCCGGCGAAGGCCTTGCCGTCGACGATCGCGGAGTCCTCGGTGAGCGCATCCGCCGAGAAGACGTCTTCGTCGACGATCGGGCCGGCCGGGCTCGAGAGGATCTGCGGCCAGATCTGGTCGTTGCCGTTCTTGAGCGTGAACACGACCGTGGTGTCGTCGGGCGCCTCGACGCTTGCGAGGTTGCCGAGCAGCGACGCAGGGCCGTTGGGGTCGTTGATGGCCACCATGCGGTCGAAGGAGAACTTCACGTCGCTGGAGGTGAGCTCGTTGCCGTTGGCGAACGTGAGTCCCGACTTGAGCTTCACGGTGAACTCGGTGGGAGAGGTGAACTCGGCCGACTCGGCGATGTCGGGCTCGATCTCGGCCGAGCCGTAGTCGCTGTTCATGAGGAACGGGTAGATCTGGTTCATCACGGCGAACGACCCGTTGTCGTACGAGAACGCCGGGTCGAGCGAGGTGATCTTGTCGGTGGTGCCGACGATGATCTCGCCGCCGCCTCCGCCGGATCCCTCGTCGCCGCCCCCGCCGGTGCTGCTGGTGGCGCATCCCGAGAGGACGAGCGCCGACGCGCCGAGCGCGCCGATGACGAGGCCGAGCCGGCCGCGAGTGCTGTGCAGTGACATGTACACCTCTGTATCTGTGCTGTGTGCGTTCCGAGGCCGCGATCGCCGCGGCCAGGGTTTGGAACTCGCGCGACACCACTGTCGCGCGGACGGATCCATCCTAGGCGCGCGTCTCACGATCCGAGGGACTCGGTTCCGCAACGATCCGCGCATCCCCTTATCCCGAGGTGACACCGGTAGTGCCTTCTCGACACTACTGCGTTATGCGTGGTAGTGTGCTGCGCGAAGCAAGAGAATCCGACGGAGGAGCGCGATGGACACGACGCAATTGCTCAAGGGCGTGCTGGATCTCGCGGTGCTCGCCGTTGTCCGCGATGAAGACGGCTACGGATACGACATCGTGCGCCGGCTGCGCGACGTCGGCATCGGCGACGTCGGCGACGCCTCCGTGTACGGCACCCTGCGCCGGCTGTACGCGGGCGGCGCGCTCTCCAGCTATGTCGTGCCCTCCGAGGGCGGCCCGCACCGCAAGTACTACGCCATCACCAGCCAGGGCCAACGGATGCTCGACGAGCAGAGCGCCACCTGGGTGCGGTTCGCCGTCGCGATGTCTCAGCTGCTCGCCCCGCATGTTTCTGCGCGGGTGCCGGCACACGCCGCATCCGCCTTTGCGGGCGAACCTCCCCTGTTCCATCCCTCTCCCGACGAGACCGCCACCGACACCGACACCGAGACCGGAGCGAAGCGATGAACGACACCACCCTTCCCGCCGCGGAGCGGATCCGCGCCTTCGCCGAGGCCGTGCGCGCAGAGCTGGCCGACCTCTCGTCGGAGGAGATCGACGACCTCGTCGGAGGGCTCGAGGGCGACCTCACAGACCAGGCCGAGGATGCAGGGGGAGCCCTCGAGCTGGGCGACCCGGCCGCCTACGCGCACGAGTTGCGCGTCGCTGCCGGATTGCCTGAGCGGTCGTCGACGCCGCCGCGCGAGCGGCTGGGCACGCGCATCGCGGGCGGCGGGGCAAGACTGCTCGCGAAGATCCGCACCTCACCGTTCGGCGCATGGCTGCTCGACTTCCTCATCGCGCTGCGCCCGGTGTGGTGGGTGCTGCGCGGGGTGGGGCTGTATGTGATCGTGGCCGCGATCTTCGGCATCAGACGGGACAGTCTCGCCGGCCAGAACTCGTTCCCGATGTTCCTCGTGGCGTGGGCGCTGCTCCTGCTGTTCGTCGTGGTGAGCGTGCAATGGGGTCGCGGCCGGTGGCTGCCCGGTGGTGCGTGGCGCCACATCCGCACCGTGTTGAGCATCGTCGCGATCATCGCGCTTCCGTGGGGGTGGAACGCGGTGACCGCACCGCTCTACGTCTCCGACTCGGCAGAGCCGGGCTTCGCACCCGGCCTCACCCTCGACGGCGAGCAGGTCGGCAACCTCTTCGTCTACGACGCGGACGGCGCGCTGGTGTCCGGTGCGCAGATCTTCACCGACCGCGGAACGCCCCTGGACATCTTCGGGGAGGCCAGCGCGATGATCGACGACAGCGCAGAGAGCTGGTACTGGCGAGGCGGCGAGAACGCCCTGATCCCGCTGCGCGATGCCCGCGGCGATGCCGTCTGGAACGTCTACCCCCTGCGCATCGCCCCGGTCGATCCCGCCACCGGAACCGTCGATCCGGATGCGGCGAGGGATGCGACGCCGCCGTTCCTGCGCGCGCCCGACCGGGGCATCACCGCCCCCGCGCCGACGCCCGTGCCCAGTCCGACGCCCACACCCGTCGCCGAGCCCACCGAGGCGCCGGCCGACGAAAGCCCTGCGCCGTGAGCACGCCGGAGCGGATCATCAGCATCGACCTGACGCACCTCGTCGAGGCGGCACTGCGCGGCGAAGAGCCGCCGTCGCCCGAAGACGACGATGTGGCGCCTTACGCACACTGATGCATCCTGCTAGCATTATGCTTGCAGGAGGTTCGTCATGGCTGCGATCACGATCCGCAACATCCCCGATGAGGTGGTGGATGCGCTGAAGGCGCGCGCCAAACGCAACGCCCGATCCATGGAGGCCGAAGTGCGCGAGATCCTGTCGCGCACCGCCTCCGGAGATGAGAGCGGCCTCGAGGCATCCGCGCGGGAGCGGCTGGGCGTGCGAGCCTGGACTATCCGAGGCGACGAAATCAACGCGTGGATCGATGCGCATCCGCCGACGGAGGAGCAGCTCCGCGCGGCTCGTGAGTGGGCCGCCGAACTCGAGGCCGATCGCGAGAATCCGATACTCGACGACAGCCTCATCGACCCGTGGGAGCGCGCGGAGCAGCTGGCACGGGAGCGGGCCGCCGATCGCTTATGATCCTCCTCGATACGAACGTCCTCATCCGCATCGACGACGTTCTCCTCCCGGAGGACGACCTCGTCGTCAGCGCGCTGAGTTACGCGGAGCTTCGATTCGGTGTGCAGAGCGCATCGGATGCGGAACAGCGCCGACGTCGGCGTGCCACCATCACCCGCATCGAGCAACTGCTCGCGCCCTCGTGGCTTCCTTTCACCGATCGAGCCGCCGAGGCGTATGCGGCGCTCGCCGCCACCGTGTCCAAGGTCCGGCCCGCACACGCCCGCAGCATCGACACCCTGCTCGCCGGGCACGCGCTCTCCCTCGGGGCAGGGGTGCTCACGCTCAACCCGAAGGACTTCGAGCTCGTCGCCGACGAGTTGCCTATCGTCGTACCGAAACTGCGCTGAGCCGACGCCGCGCTCGCAGGCGCGCTCAGCCCCGGGCGGCCCACCATTCGCGCAGGCGCTGCTCGACGGCATCCGGGCCGATCACACCCTCGTCCAGGCGCAGGTCGAGCAGGAACTTGTACGCCGCCCCCACCTCGCGGCCGGGGCGGATGCCGAGGATGCGCTGGATGTCGTTGCCGTCGAGCTCCGGGCGGATGGCGTCGAGCTCCTCCTGCGCGCTCAGCTCGGCGATGCGGCGCTCGATGTCGTCGTAGGCGGCGGCCAGGCGCGCGGCCTTGCGCCTGTTGCGGGTGGTGACATCGGCGCGGGTGAGGATGTGCAGGCGTTCGAGCTGGTCGCCCGCGTCGCGCACGTACCGGCGCACGGCCGAGTCGGTCCACGCGCCCTCCGCGTAGCCGAAGAAGCGCAGGTGCAGCTCGATCAGGGTGGCCACGACATCCGTGGTCTCCTTGTCGAAGCGCAGGGTCTGCAGACGTTTGCGGGCCATCCGCGCCCCGACGACGTCGTGGTGGTGGAAGGTCACGGCCCCGCCGCTCTCGAGCTTGCGAGTGCGGGGCTTGCCGATGTCGTGCAGCAGCACGGCCAGGCGCAGCGTCGCATCCGCCGGCGCATCCGGATGCCGCGAGCGCTCCAGCGCAATCGCCTGCTCCAGGGCGGTGAGCGAATGCTCGTAGACGTCTTTGTGGTGGTGGTGCTCGTCGACTTCGAGGCGAAGGGCGGGGATCTCGGGCAGGAACTCGTCGATCAGCCCGGTCTCGACGAGCACGCGGATGCCGCGCACCGGATCGTCGGTCTGCATGAGCCGCACGAGCTCGCCCTGGATGCGCTCGGGGCTCACGATCCGCAGCGTGTCGCGCAGCTCGGCGATCGCCGCGAGCGTGGCGGGTTCGACGTCGAAGCCCAGCTGCGCGCTGAAACGGGCGGCGCGCAGCATCCGCAGCGGGTCGTCGCCGAAGCTGATCGCGGGGTCGGCGGGTGTGCGCAGCCGCCCGGCCACGAGATCCTCCACACCGCCGGTCGGGTCGATGAGCTTCACCTCGGGCACGCGCAGCGCCATCGCGTTCACGGTGAAGTCGCGCCGCACGAGGTCGCCGTCGATCGTGTCTCCGAAGGAGACCGTGGGCTTGCGGGTGGCGCCGTCGTAGCTGTCGGCCCGGTGGGTGGTGATCTCCACCTGCTCGCCGCGCACCCGCGCGCCGATCGTGCCGAACTCGCGGCCGATGTCCCACTGTGCGGTCGACAGGGGGGTGACGATGCGCAGGATGTCGTCGGGGCGCGCATCCGTGGTGAAGTCGAGGTCGTGGGTGTCGCGGCCGAGCAGCGCATCGCGCACGGGGCCGCCCACGACGGCGAACTCGAAGCCGGCGTCGGCGAACGCCGTGGCGAGGGTGCGCACGACCGGATCCTCGGCGAGGGCGCCCAGGCGCGCGAGTCCGTCGGCCATGGTGAGCATGGGTTCCAGGGTACCGGCGCGGATGACCTTGCCGAGTGCACGGGATCCCGCCGAATGCACGGCCTGTTTCAGGAAAGAACCCGCGCAGTCGGCGACAAGCCGCGCACTCGGGGCGGCCTTCGAGCGACGGTTCAGCTTTCCTGCGCTGTGAGCAGCGAGCGCAGGAGAAGACCCGGGATGCGGGCGGCGCGCTCGTCGACCGACGGATCACCCGCCCCCGCGCCGCCGACAGCCCACTCGTCGACCGCGCGGAGCACGGCGAAGGTCGTGTCGGCCAGCAGCTCCGCGGGGATGTCGGTGCGGACGGCACCCGACCCGGCGCCGACGCGGATGACGCCCCTCACCCAGACGCGCACGTCGTCGAGAAGCCGCATCCGCGCATCCGTCGGCGTGGCCGCGGGGGCATCGAGGTAGAACAGCCGGCCCAGGGCGCGCAGCGCGTCATCGTCTGCCGAAAGCCGTGCCAGGTCGGCGAGCACGGCATCCGCCTCGCCCCAGAAGTCGGTGGCGAAGGCACCAGGGGTGGGTGGGTGCCAGCGCTGCGCGATGTCGGCGAGGAGCAGGCGCACGACGGCGTCGAACAGCTCGGCCTTCGACGCGACGAAATGGTAGAAGGAGCTCTTGCTCATACCAGCCGCTCGGATGATGCGGTTCAGCGACGCGCCGTCGTACCCGGCCGAGGCGAACTCCGCGACCGCCGCGTCGACGAGTCGGCGATGGCGCGGGGCGGACAGCGGCA
Source organism: Microbacterium pseudoresistens (assembly GCF_013409745.1). Classification (NCBI taxonomy): domain Bacteria; kingdom Bacillati; phylum Actinomycetota; class Actinomycetes; order Micrococcales; family Microbacteriaceae; genus Microbacterium; species Microbacterium pseudoresistens. Next base: position 1,177,817 of record NZ_JACCBH010000001.1, on the reverse strand, counting down.
GAGGATCGGTCACGAGGAGATCGTACTGGACCATGCGGTCCACAGGCGCGTAAGATTATGGACCGGATGGTCCAGTACCGCCGTCCGGAAAGAAGGCCGACGTGTTCGAGCAGACCTCGCTGCGCGCGCAGATCGACGCGCAGACTGACGACGCGGTGCGTATCCTCATTGTCGGAGCAGGGATGGCCGGGGTGACCCTGGCTCAGCTGCTGCGTCGACGCGGCATCCATCCGATCCTCGTCGACCGGATCGATCCCGCCGGGCATCCGGGCTACATGCTCGCCCTCATGCCGAACACGACCGGCGTCTTCGGCGAGCTCGGCGTGCACGACGAGTATGCGCGTCGCAGTGTGCCGCTGCGGCGGTTCCGTTTCCGCTCGCACCGCGGGCGCGCCCTGCGCACCGACGACCTGGGCGGCCTGCTCGCCTCGTACGGCGACTATCGCGGCATCGATCGGGGCGCCCTGCTCGAGGTGCTGACGGCGGACGGCTGCGCGATCACCACGGGGCTCAGCGCCCACGACATGCAGCGCGCCGACGGCGTCACCCGCGTCACGCTCGCCGACGACACCGGTGACACGACGACGGTCGAGGTCGATCTGCTCGTCGGCGCCGACGGCATCGGGTCGACGGTGCGCACCCTCCTCGACGTGGGCCCCGTCACACGCTGCCGCACGGGGTGGGGCGGCTGGGTCGTGTGGAGCGAGGACGACGAGGATGCCGAACTCGCCGAGGAGCTGTGGGGCGATGGATGCTTCGTCGGCGCATACCCCGTGCTCGATCGGATCGGCGTCTTCCTCGGCGGCCCGGAAGACGAGGTGCGACCGGATGCCGCGGCATTCGCCCGCACCGTTCGTGCGCGCCTCGACGACCCCGGCCCGCGTCTGCGCGGTGCCCTGGATGCCGTGGAGCACGATCCCGAACCGTTCTTCTGGCGCCTCGACGACGTGCGCGCGGCGCGATGGACCGTCGACGGCGCCGTGCTGCTCGGCGATGCCGCGGACGGATTCCTGCCCACCGCCGGGATCGGCGCGGCGATGGCGATGGAGTCGGCCCGAGTTCTCGCCGCCGTGCTCGCCGCGACCGATCGTGTGCGGCTGGGCCGGTCGCTCGCGGTGTGGGAAGCGCGCGAGCGTCCTCGCGTGGAGAAGGCGCAGGCCAATTCACGCACGCTCGCAAAGCTCATGTTCCGCCGCGGCCGGGTCGTGGCGTGGCTGCGTGAGACCGTGATGCGCGTCATGACGGTGCGCGCCGCCCTCGGCCCGATCGTCTCGCTGATGGCCGAGAGCCCCGACCCCGAGAGGATCGCCGCCGAGATCGCCTGACGCGGGTACGGGCGCCTGGGGGACACACGGGGTCGCGCACGTGCCGCCACGAGCCGTCGGATGACACCCATCTCCATCGAATGGATGACATCCGATTCCGCCCGATGCGCGATGATCCGCGCCGCGATGCTTGTTGGAGTGGATGACATGGCAGATTCCCGTGTTCGCCCCCGCTTCTCCGACCGCCTCACCTCGCGTCGCGGCGCCTGGATCTCGCTCGGCGTCGTGCTCCTCGTCATGGTCATGCTCTTCGGCGCCTTCGGCTCCGCCAAGGCGCCCGAGGGCACTGCGCAGTCGCCGACCGACTCCGAATCGGCCCAGACGAGCGCACTGCTGGACGAGTTCCCGAACGCGGATCGCCAGTCGGTCATCGTGGTCGCCTCGCGCGACGACGGCGACGTGCTCACCGACGCCGACACCACGGCACTGGAGAAGCTGCTGCCCCTGCTCGCCGAACACGCGGATGCCGATCCCTCCGGCCCCGTCGCGAGCGACGACGGCAAAGCCGCCGTGCTCGTCACGCCGATCACCGTCGGCGAGACCAACGCCGAGACCGCCGAGACCATCCAGGCGCTGCGCGACGACCTCGCAGACAGCACCCCCGACGGCCTCGCCCTGCAGGTGACCGGCGGGCCCGCATTCGGCGCCGACATCGCCTCCTCCTTCGCGAGTGCTGACTTCACCCTGCTGCTCGTGACGATCCTCATCGTCGCGGTGCTGCTCATCGTCACCTACCGCTCCCCCGTGCTGTGGCTGGTCCCGCTCGTCGTCGTCGCCCTGGCCGACGGCCTGGCCGGGCGGATGACCGCGGCGGCCGGATCGCTGTGGGGGCTGCAGTTCGACGCGGGCATCATCAGCGTGCTCGTGTTCGGCGCGGGCACGAACTACGCCCTGCTGCTCATCTCCCGCTACCGCGAGGAGCTGCTGGCCACCGACGACCACCGCGCCGCGCTGAGCACCGCCTGGCGCAAGACGGCACCGGCCATCCTCGCCTCGAATGTGACCGTGGTGCTGGCGCTGCTCACCCTCGGGCTCGCCGTGATCCCCGGGACGCACGGGCTGGGCATCTCCTCGGCCATCGGCCTGCTCATCGCCCTGGCATCCGTGCTGTTCCTGCTTCCGCCCCTGCTCGCGGTGTGCGGCCGCAGGGTGTTCTGGCCGTTCGTCCCCCGCCCCGGCGACACCCGCCGCCCCGGGCGCGCCTGGCGCGCCGTGGCCTCGCGGGTCGTCGCCCGACCCGTCGTGAGCCTGCTCGGCGGTGTCGCGCTGCTCGCCGTGATGGCGGCGGGACTGTTCGGAACCTCGGTCGGGCTCGACCAGATCGAGAAGTTCCGGGTGCAGTCCGAGTCGGCCGCGGGCCTCGAGGTGCTCTCCGCGCACTTCCCCCCTGGTGAGGCGCAGCCGATCTTCATCGTCGCCGACTCCGCGAAGGCTGCCGACGTGGTCGCCGCGGCCGGCGAGGTCGAGGGCGTCGTGCGCGCGCATCCGGTCGGCACCACGACGGACGACACGCTGACCAAGATCATGGTCACCAGCGAGTACGCCCCCAGCACACAGGCGAGCCTGGATCAGATCGGCGAGCTGCGCGAGGCCGTGCACGCCCTGCCCGGTGCGGATGCCGTGGTCGGCGGCGCCGTGGCGACCGACCTGGATGCGCGCACCGGCAATCAGCAGGATCTGCTGCTCATCGCACCGCTCGTGCTCGCCGTCAGCTTCCTCGTGCTGCTCATCCTGCTGCGCTCGCTGATCGCCCCCGTGCTGCTACTCGTCGTGAACCTCGCCAGCGCCGTCGCCGCGATCGGCGCGGGCGCGTGGCTCAGCCGGGTGCTGTTCGGCCAGCATGCCCTGGATCTGCAGGTGCCGTTACTCGCCTTCCTCTTCCTCGTGGCGCTGGGCATCGACTACACGATCTTCCTCGTGCACCGGGCGCGCGCCGAGGCATCCGCTCGAGGCACGAAGGCCGGGATGGTCGAGGCGATCGCGCACACCGGCAGTGTGATCACGAGCGCCGGCATCGTGCTGGCGGCCGTGTTCGCGGCGCTCGGCGTGCTGCCGCTGGTGACCCTCGGACAGCTCGGGCTCATCGTCGGGGTGGGCGTGATCGTCGACACCCTCGTGGTGCGCACCATCATCGTGCCCGCGATCTTCGCCCTCGTCGGCGAGCGGATCTGGTGGCCCGGATCGCTGCGGCGCGGCGTGCCGGAATCGCACGGCGACGCGCCGACCCGAGGAGAATCGAGCCATGAGCCTCGTGAACTCGCCGCTGACCGGGCCTGATCCGGGCCCACCCCGCGCCGACGGAGGCGCGCACCTGCGGGCGAGCGCCACCGTGCGGGCGATGGAGGTCGGCCAGCACGCCATCGCCCTGCTGCTCACCGCGATCGGCGTAATCCGCGCGATCGGTGACGGCACGGCCATCCCGACCGCCGTGATCACGGGCCTGGCGATCCTCGCCTGGCACACCGCGGGCACGATTCTGCCGTCGAAGACCCGCTCGCGCCGTCTCGTCGTGGGCTGGCTCCTGGGGTTCGCCGTCGTCTGGATCGCCGCCGTCGCGGTGTCGCCCGAGTTCATCTGGCTGGCCTTTCTGCTGTGGCTGCTCGCAGGGCACCTGCTGCCCCTGCGCTGGGGGCTGCCGTTCTCGGCCCTGGTTCTCGTCGTCGTCATCGCCGCGCCGATCCTGCATCACGGCACGACCAGCTACGCCAACGTCTTCGGCCCCCTCATCGGCGGCGTCTTCGCCTTCGGCATCTCACGCGGCTACCTGCAGCTGCTGCGCGATGCGGCCGAACGCGAGCGGCTCGTGGCCTCGCTCACCCGCGCACAGCAGGAGACCGCCGAGCTGCAGGACGAGCTCGCCCTCGCACAGCGCCAGTCCGGGGCCATCGCCGAGCGCACCCGGATCTCGCGCGACATCCACGACACCATTGCGCAGGCGCTCTCCTCCATCCGCCTGCTCGCCCACGCCGGCGGCCGCACCGACGACCCGGCGGCGGCGCGCACCCTCACCCAGGTCGAGACGCTCGCCGGCGACAGCCTGGCGGATGTACGCCGCATCGTCGCGGCACTCGCCCCGGCCGAGCTCGAAGACGACGCCCTGGCCGCGGCACTGCGGCGGATGCTCGACCGCGCGCACGACGAGGTGGGACTGCAGGCCGAGCTGCACGTCGACGACACCCTGCCGCTGCTGCCCACCGAGGTCGAGGTCGCGCTGCTGCGCACGGCCCAGTCTGCCCTTGCCAACGTGCGGCTGCACGCCCAGGCGACCCGCGTGGTGATGAGCCTCATCGACGCCGACCAGAGCGTGCGGCTGGACATCACCGACGACGGCCGCGGCTTCGACGTCGCCGCCTGGGAGGGCGCCGACGATGCGGCGTCGTCGAGCTACGGTCTGCGGTTCATGCGCTCGCGCCTGCGCGAGCTCGGCGGCGGTCTCGACATCGAGAGCGCCCCCAGGGAGGGCACGGCGATCTCCGTGCACCTGCCGCTCCACGCCGACCCGACCGCGACGAACGCCGCCACGAACCCCGCCGCGAGCGCCGCGGGGAACCCGACGATCACCGCGAAGGAGGATGAGCGATGACCACCGTGCTGCTCGTCGACGACCATCCCGTGGTGCGCAGCGGCCTGCGCGCCGTGCTCGAGTCGGATGCTGTGCAGGTCGTGGGCGAAGCCGCGACCGGAGAAGAGGCGATCACCCTCGCCGGCCACCTGCATCCCGACGTCGTGCTGTGCGATCTGCGTCTGGGCGACGGCATCGACGGCATCCAGACCACCGCGGCCCTGCGCGCCCTCGACCCGGCACCGGCCGTGCTCATCCTCACGACCTTCGATCGGGATGCCGAGATCCTCGGCGCGATCGAGGCGGGTGCCGCGGGCTATCTGCTCAAGGACGTCGCGCCGGAGGTGATCGCCGAGGGCATCCAGCGGGCCGCCGCGGGCGACCTGTTCCTCGCCCCCGACCTCGCCACCCGCGTGCTGCGCGGCATGCGCAACCCTCCGCCGCGGCTCACCGACCGCGAGATCGAGGTGATGCGGCTGCTCGCCAACGGATCGTCGAACAAGGAGATCGCTCGCGCCCTGTTCGTCACGGAGGCGACCGTGAAGAGCCACCTCGCCCACATCTTCACCAAGCTCGACGTCGACAGCCGCTCGCGCGCCATCCACGTCGCCCGAGAGACCGGGCTCCTCTGAGCCCGGTCATCCATCCCGTCCCGAAGTAAGGAAGACCATGAAGAAGCTGCTCAACGCCGCGTTCATCTACATGCTCGTCGGCGTCGCCTCCGGCCTGTTCTACCGCGAGTTCACCAAGGCCAACGGCTTTCCCGAGGGCCAGTACACGCAGCTCGCCGTCGTGCACACCCACCTGCTGACCCTCGGCTTCATCGTGCTGCTCATCGTGCTGCTGCTGGAGAAGGCGTTCACGATCTCGCGCAGCCCGAAGCTGTTCGCGTGGTTCTTCTGGCTCTACAACGCCGGGCTCGTCGTGACCGCCGGCATGCTCGTGTGGCACGGCAGCCTCACCGTGCTCGGCCAGGAATCCAGCGGCATGATCGCCGGCATCGCAGGAGTCGGGCACATCCTGCTCACCGCCGGCATGATCGTGCTGTTCATCGCCCTGCGCCGCGCCGTGGTTTCGCGCACGCCGGCCGTGACCGCCGGATCCGCTGCGGCGGACTCCGCGCAGGCATGAGAGCCTGACGCCGTGACGACGCCCACGACCGAGACCGCACCCACCCGCCGGGAATGGCTCGCGCTCGCCGTGCTCTCGATCGGGCTCGGCCTGATCGTGCTCGACGGCACGATCGTGGGCGTCGCCCTCCCCGCCATCATCGGCGATCTTGGCCTCGACCTCACCGATGCGCAGTGGGTCAACAGCCTGTACGCGGTGATCCTCGCGGCACTCCTGCTGTCCACCGGCAAGCTCGCCGACCGCTGGGGGCGCAAGCGCCTCTTCCTCGCGGGCCTCGTCGTGTTCATGGCGGGCAGTCTGATGGCCGCGCTCTCGGCGGATGCCGGGATGCTCATCGTGGCCCGCGCCGTGCAGGCCGTGGGCGCCGCACTGATCATGCCGTCGACGCTCTCCACGGTCAACGCGGTGTTCCGCGGGCGCTACCGCGCAGCGGCGTTCGGCGTGTGGGGCGCGGTGATCTCGGGCGCCGCCGCCGTGGGCCCGCTCGCCGGCGGGGCGCTCACCCAGTGGACCTCGTGGCACTGGATCTTCCTCGTCAACCTCCCCCTCGGGGCGCTCGTGCTCGTCGCCGCGCTGCTCACGGTGCCCGAGACGCGCGGCTCCGCGCAGCGCCCCGGTGCGGATGTCGACGGCGCGATGCTGAGCGCCCTCGGCTTCGGCGCTCTCGTGTTCGCCGTGATCGAGGGCCCGGATCTCGGATGGTGGACGCCGAAAGCGGAGCTGTCGATCTTCGGCTGGATCTGGCCCGCCGACGCGCCGATCTCGATCGTGCCCGTGGCGCTCGCGGTCGCCGCCCTCGCGCTGACCCTGTTCGTGATCTGGGAGCGGCATCGCGAGAAGGTGCGCCGCTCGGCGCTGCTCAACCTCCACCTGTTCTCGTACTCCACGTTCTCGTGGGGCAATATCACCGCCGCCATGGTCGCAGTCGGCGAGTTCGCGATCATCTTCGTCCTGCCGCTGTACCTCATCAACGCGCTCGGCCTCGATGTGATGGGGGCAGGGCTCGTGCTCGCCGCGATGGCGGTGGGCGCCTTCCTCTCCGGCGCGGCGGCCCGGCACCTCGCCGCGCGGTTCGGCTCGCCGGGCACCGTGCTCATCGGGCTCGGTCTCGAGGTCGTCGGCGTGGTCGCCGTGGCGCTGCTGCTCAGCGCGTCCTCGCCGGGGTGGCTCGTCGCCATCCCGCTCACCGTCTACGGCCTGGGGCTCGGCCTCGCCTCGGCCCAGCTCACCGGCACCGTGCTGCGCGACATCCCCGTCGAGGTCTCGGGGCAGGGCTCAGCCACCCAGAGCACCGTGCGCCAGATCGGCTCGGCCCTCGGCACCGCCTTCGCGGGAGCCGCGCTATCGATCGCGCTCGCGCTCACGCTGCCGAGGTCGCTGGATGCGGCAGGCATCACGGGAACGGCGGCGGATCAGCTCGCCGAGAGCACCCGGCAGTCGGCCGGCACGATGATCACGCAACTGCGCGCTCAGGGCGACGCCAGCGCCCTGGGCGATCAGACCACCGCCGCCGTGAACGCCCTCAGCGCCGGGTTCGCCGACGCGACCCGGTGGTCGCTGCTCATCGCGGCCGCATTCCTGCTGCTCGGACTCATCGGAGCGCTGCGTCTGCGGCGCGCATCCGAGACGGGGCGCTCAGTGCCCGAATAGGATCGAGCGCATGGGGCGTACCAGACCGACCAAGGCTTCGGCGCAGGCCGCCGAGAAGAAGAAGACGTCGCGTCGAGACTTCCTGCGCATCGGCGGGTTCACCGCGGCGGGCGCCGTGGTCGGCGGCGGCGCGGGCGCGGCCGCCGGATTCGCGATGGGCCAGCGCGAGGGATTCCTCGAGGCGGCCGACGACTACGGCGCCCTCTCGCCCCGCCACGCGCCGGGCTTCGACCACATCGTCGTCGTCATGGGCGAGAACCGCTCCTTCGACAACCTGCTCGGCTACCTCTACACCAAGGAGAACCTGCCCAAGGGGCAGAGCTTCGACGGCCTCGCGTTCGGCGACTACGCGAACACCGCATCCGACGGCACGACCGTCGCCGCGCACGTGTACGAGGGCCCGACCGACCGGATCATGACCTACCCCGACCCGGATCCGGGCGAGGAGTATCCGCACGTCAACACGCAGATCTTCGGCACGATCGATCCGCCCGAGAACTTCGGAGTCTCGACCGGCGAGATGAAGCCGCCGTACAACGGGCCGAAGCACGGCGAACAGCCCACCATGAGCGGGTTCCTCGACGACTACATCAGCAACTACACCCGGCTGACGAAGGGCGCTCCGCCCGAACCCGACAAGGCGCGGCACATCATGGGCTCGTTCTCGCCCGAGATGCTGCCGACGCTGTCGACGCTCGCGCGCGAGTTCGCCGTGTTCGACAGCTGGTTCTGCGCGGTGCCCTCGCAGACCTTCTGCAACCGCTCGTTCTTCCACGCCTCCACCTCGCACGGCTTCGTGACCAACAAGCACGGCGGCGGATACGACAAGTGGTTGGACGCCCCGAAAGCCCCGACGATCTTCAACCGGCTGGAGGACGCCGGCATCCCGTGGAAGATCTACTTCGATGAGCTGCAGATGGTGTCGTTCACCGGGGTGCTGCACGCCCCCGTGCTGGAGAAGTTCTGGCGCACCGACCACTTCGGCACCATGGACGACTTCTACGCCGACGTCGAGCACGGCCGCCTGCCCGCGTACGCCTTCATCGAGCCGCGGATGATCTACAACCACAACGACTTCCACCCGCCGTTCGGGCACCTGCACGAGAGCGACGTCGACGGGTCGGCCGTCATCAACAGCGCGTACTCCGATGTGCGCGCGGGCGATGAGCTCATCCACGACATCTACACGGCCGTGCGGGAGAGCAAGAGCGAGAACGGATCGAATGCGGTCAACACCCTGCTGCTGATCACCTTCGACGAGCACGGGGGATGCTACGACCACGTCGCCCCGCCCTCGGCCACACCGCCCGACGACTCGGGCCCGGGCGAGATGGGCTTCGCCTTCGACCGGCTCGGATGCCGTGTGCCGGCCATCGCCGTGTCGGCGTACACGCGCAGCGGCACCGTGATCAGCGACCAGATGCACCACGGATCGGTGATCGCCACCCTCAACCGGCTGCACGGGCTCAAGCCGCTGACGCGTCGGGATGCCACGGCGAACGACCTGTTCAACGTCATCAACCTCGACAAGCCCCGGCATCCGGCCGACTGGCCCGACACGAGCCCGTCGTTCACGCCGGCCAACCCCGAGGACAAGCCGGCGCATCCGGCGCATCTGCACAAGCACAAGCCGCTCACCCCGCCCGCGCACGGTCTGCTCGGACTGCTGCTGGCGCGCGAGGGACTGCCCGAGTCGCAGGCCCCGCAGACCTTCTCCGAGGCGTACGACCTGCTGCATTCGAAGGGCAAGGGGCTGTTCGGCGACCCGTCGAGGGACTGACGCGGGGGTCAGCGAAAGTCCGATCAGTTGATGATCTCGGCGTCCGGGTTCGCGCGGATGCCCGCCAGGCGCTCGCGCCACATCTGCAGCGCCTCGGGGGTGAGGCGCGTCCAGTCGTCCACCTCGCGGATCACGCGCAGCGGCGCGCTGCTGCGGAACGAGCGGGTGGGGTTGCCGGGGAACTTCTTGTCGGTCACGTTCGGATCGTTCTCGAACGGGCCCGTCGGCTCCACCTCGTAGACGTGCGGCGTGCCGGCCCCGTCGGCGAGCTCCACCGCCACCTCGGCCGCCAGTCCCGCGCCGTCGCGGAGGGCGGTGAAGTAGATGTGGTTCATCACGACCTCGGGCTTGTAGTTCGAAGGCCGTCCGGCCTCGAAGAGATCGCCCGGATGCAGCTCGGCGATCGTGCCGTGGAAGAACGGTCCCTCATCCAGCGCCTCGGTCATCGTCTCACCCTACGACCGGAGTCGTCTCGGGGCTGCAGGATGATGGCGCGGCGCTCACCGATAGATGTCGCGGCGGTGCCCGACCTCGATGGCGAGCACGAGGAGTTCATCGGGATCCTTGTCGAACTCGCGCTTCGCCTCGTCCTGCGCCACCACTTCGGGAGGAGAACTCCGGTTCGGGAGGAGATGTGGAGCAGAATGCTCGTCCCGAGGCCGCGTCGTCCTCCCGACAGGGTGCATCACACGGGGTCGCCGGTGACCGGGCCCTCCGTGTTCGGCCGCCAGCCGAGGGCGGGGGCGACGTGCTCGGCGAACGCCTGCAACACGTGCAGGTTGTACTCCGGGCCCAGCTGGTTGGGGATCGTGATCATGAGGGTGTCGGCGGCCATGACCGCCTCGTCGTTCTTCAACTGCTCGATGAGCGCATCCGGCTCATCCGCATAGGTCTTGCCGAAGGTCGAGCGGTGCCCGTCGATCACGCCGATCTGGTCGCCGCTCTCCGCCGAACGCAGGCCGAAGTACGCGCGGTCCTGATCGGTGACGAGCGGGAACACGCTGCGGCTCACCGACACCCGCGGGGCACCCGTGTGGCCGGCCTCCTTGTACGCGGCGCGGTACAGGTCGATCTGCTCGCGCTGCAGCTCGTGGAACGGCTGGCCGGTGGCCTCCGTCACGAGCGTGGAGCTCATGAGGTTGAGCCCCTTGCGGCCGGTCTCCTCGGCGGTCGCCCGCGAGCCCGAACCCCACCAGATGTGATCGCGCAGCGTCTCGGACCGCGGCTCGACGGCAAGATACCGACCCTCGCCCACCTGACGCGGATCGCCCTGCACGACGCCCGCGCCGTTGATCGCTTCGAGGAAGAGATCGAACTTGTCGCGGGCGAGGTCCGCTCCCCGCGGATCCTCCGACCCGGTGTACCCGAAGGCCTCGTAGCCGCGCAGCGCGGTCTCCGGTGAACCGCGGCTGATGCCCAGCGCGATCCGCCCGTCGGCGATGAGATCGAGCGCGGCGGCCTCCTCGGCGAAGTACAGCGGGTTCTCGTAGCGCATGTCGATGACGCCCGTACCCACCTCGATCCGCGTCGTCGTCGCCGCCATCGCCGACAGCAACGGCATCGGAGACGCGGACTGGCGAGCGAAGTGATGCACCCGCACGTACGCGCCGTTGACGCCGATCTCGTCGGCGCCCTGCGCGATCTCGATCGTCTGACGCAGCATGTCGCCCGCCGTACGAGTGGCAGAGCCGGGCATATCCGCGTAATGCCCGAAAGAGAGGAATCCGAAAGCCTTCACGATCTATGCGAACGCATGGAACTGATCCCGCATTCCCGGGATGCCCGCGCCAGCCCGACCCGCATCCATCGCGAGTGCGCGGCTTGTCGCCGAGTGCACGGCTTCTTCACGGAAACAACCCGTGCACTGGGGGATATGCCGTCCAGTCGGGGAGGGATCACGGGCGCCGTGTTCACGACGCCGGAAGAAGGAAGCCGTCGATCATCAGGGCGCGGATGCGGGGCTCCAGCTCCGCCCACAGGTCGGCGAGCGGCACCTCGAACAGGTCAGCCAGCGCCGCGACGATCTGCGCGACCGTGAGCTCACCGTCGCACGCCCCGACGAACCCGGCGAGCGCGGGATCCACGGCGACGGTGCGCCCGAATCCGCCGCCCTGGTGCAGCTCGATCACGCTCGGCGCATCCTGCCCGGGCATGTGGTGCCGAGCCTCGGTGACGTCGCTCGCGACGACGAGCCGCTCGGGCATGCCGCCGGCGAGCAGATCGTGCGCCCGCAGGCCCGTGGCGAAGGCGCGCCCGGCGCTCGACACGGGCTGCTCGACGTGTTCGAGGCGGCGCAGCGGCGCGGGCGTCCTCTCGGACGCTCCCCCGGATTCGGGGGCGGGAGGCCGGCGCAGCAGCACGTATCCGAACCCGATCTCCGTCACCCCGCGCGCGGCGAAGTCGTCGCACCAGGCATCGAGGAGCGGTTCGAACGTCTCCTCGCGCGGCGTGGTGCCGCCGTCGCGGATCCACAGCTCCGCGTAGCGCAGGGGGCTGAGCGTCTCACGCTCGACGACCCACGCATCCAACTCGGGGGCGATCCACGACTCCAGCCGGTCGCGGCCGGGCACACCGTCGCGCGTCTCCCAGTTGCCGAGCAGCTGCGCGGCGCCGCCCGGATTGAGGTGGGCGGGCGCCCGCCGCACGAACTCCTCGACCAGCGCATCGCCGATGAGACCGCCGTCACGGTACTCGTACGCCGTCACCTCCTCGACGCGAGGGGTGATGACGAATGGCGGGTTGGAGACGATGAGGTCGAACGACTCCCCCGCCACCGGCTCGAACATGCTCCCCTGACGGAAGTCGATGTTGTGCACGCCGGCCAGCTCGGCGTTCAGCTCGGCGTACGCGAGCGCGCGGGCGGAGATATCGGTGGCCACGACGCGCCCCGCGTGGCGGGCGACCAGCAGGGCCTGGATGCCGCATCCGGTGCCCAGATCGAGCGCCCGATCGACGGCGGCGGGCATGACCAGCCCCGCCAGCGTGCGCGTCGCACCGCCGACACCGAGCACGTGGTCGGCCGGCAGCGCGGTGCCGAGGGCCGTCTCGTCGAGATCGCTTGCGATCCACCACTCGCCCACGCCGTCGACATCGACGAACGACTGCGGGCGCACGAGCGCCGCCGGAACGACCTGCGCACCATCGCGGTAGGCGAGACCGAGAGCCTCCAGCCCGTCGATGCCCGTGCGCGGCAGCGCTGCGGCGACCGCGTCGGCCGGCTGCGGCATCCCGAGCACGAAGAAGCGCCCGAGCACGGCGAGCGGGTCGTCGCGCTCGCCCAGCGCCGCCAGCAGCGGCGAGCGCATGCCGCGGGCAAGGGCGTCGTCGGCCTCGGCGCCCCAGGCGGCGCGCAGCGGGTCGGAGCGCAGGTCGGCGGCGTCGAGGTCGGCGGCGAGGGCGGCCGCCCGCACGGCGTCGGGCCGGGGGATGAGGTGTCGGAGCACGGCGACACTCTACGCGGCGAGCGGGCGCACGGCCGGCGCGCGCACCCGGGCCGGCCCCCGTACGCCTCCAGGGTTCCCGGGGGTGCGACGCCTAGAATCGCAGGGATCGGCATCCGCGCGCCTTCGCGCCCGGCGGCCGCCGCCCGCCCTCCAGGGCACCGATCCACGAACGGCACCGACGACAACCCATGACAGCGAACCCTCCCGCGCGGCGCACGCGCGCACGCCGGCGCCGCGTCGCGCGCACGCTGCTCGCCGTCGTCGCGGTCGGGGCGGGAGTGCTCGGCGGTGCGGCGCTGCCCGCGGCCGCCTCGCCCGTCTCGGCGGCCGCGGATCCCACCCCCACGCCGGCCGCTGCCGCCCAGGCCGTGACCACGACTCTCGTCCCCGACGCCCTGGGCGCCTACGCGAGCGGTTCGCCGCTGAGCTCCACCCTCACCATCGACAACACCGGATCCACGGAACTCGCCGCCGGCACCGTGCGCCTCGAACTGGGCCGCACGGCGCTCGCCGACCGGACCGCCGTGCGCGCATGGCTCGAGGCGGATACGGCCGACGCCGGCGACGCGCACGACGTCGCCCCGCCCGTGCTCGCGCCGCTCGGCCTCACGGATGCCGACGCCGTCGCCCCCCAGAGCACCTCTTCGGCCATCATCCTCGTGCCCGCCGCCGAGGTGGGCGAGCTCGCCCCCGGTGTGTACCCGCTGCGGGCGACGTACACCGCCGCTGCTGCCGACAACGGCGGCGCGGCGGTCTCGAGCACGGCGTCGAGCGTGCTCGTGGTCGGCGGATCCCGTCCCGCGGTGACGACGATCGTGCCGATCACGGCCACCCCCGCCGGCCCGCTGCTCACCGCCGACGAGCTCACCGCCCTCACCGGCCCCCGGGGCGCCCTGACCACCCAGCTCGACGCCGTGACCGGCACGGGCGCCGTGCTCGCCCTCGACCCGCTCATCCCCGCCGCGATCCGTGCCCTCGGCGCCACGGCCCCCGGTGAGGCGACGGCCTGGCTCGACCGGCTGGAATCGCTGCCGAACGACCGGTTCGCGCTGCAGGCCGCCGATGCCGATGTCGCCGCGCAAGCATCCGCCGGGCTCGATACCCCGCTCGGGCTCGACACCCTCGACCCGCTGCTGAACCCGCAGAACTTCTCCGCCGACGCCGACCAGCCCGCCCCCAGCCCGTCGACGGCGCCGTCGGACGTCGCCCTCCCCACCGTCGAGCAGCTCACCCGCATGGGCGCGGCGACGTGGGGCATGTTGTGGCCGCGCGGCGACGTCTCGGCCGACGACCTCACCCGCCTCGCCGCGTACAACGGCGAGGCGGACCGCCCGGCCGTGACGATCCTGCCCTCCACATCGTTCGCCTCCGGCGCCGGGGATGCGGCGCTGTCGGGCCGCGGCGAGGTGGGAGACGCCCCCGTGCTCGTCACCGACGCGGCCGTGTCGGACGCGCTGAGCCGTGCCGCCGGAGCCGCCGACCCGGCCCCGCGCGGATCGGCTCTCACCGAGGCCGCGGCGCTGCTGTGGTTCGCCGACCCCGCCAGCCCCGTGCTCGCGGGCCTCGACCGCGACGAGGCGCGCAGCGGCCCGGGTCTGTCAGCGGCGATCACGGCGTTCGGCGACGCGCGGCCCGCCGCGCTCGCCGAGGCGCTCGCGGCCGAACCCGTCGCGCTCGAGGTGAGCAGCGCATCCGCCGCCGACCGCGCCGAGGCCGTGGGCCGGCTGCTGCAAGACGAGCAGCGCATCGGCGAGTTCGCCACCATCCTCGACGATCCCGCCCAGCTCACCGTGCGCCAGCGCATCAGCGGGCTGCGCCTTCTCGCCGTCGGCGCGAACCGCACACCCGAGGCCTTCGCGACGGCGCTGCAAGACATGCACGACACGACGCTGACGACGCTGGATGCCGTGGGCCTGCAGCCCTCGAACCCCATTCTCATCAGCGCGAACGTCGACGTGCCCGTATGGCTGCGCAACGACCTCCCCTACCCCGTGCACGTACGACTGCACGCCGAGCCGAGCGACGCCCGCATCGACGTGCAGAGCGAGACCGACGTCGACGGCCAGCCCAGCGGCACGACGCAACTGAAGGTGCCGATCGAGTCGCGCATCGCCAGCGGCGAGGTCGATCTCGAGATGCGGTTGACAAGCCTGACGGGCATCGCCATCGGCAGCCCGCAGGTCGCCCGACTCACCGTGCGCGCCGAATGGGAGGGCATCGGCCTCAACGTGCTCGGCGCGGTGGCCGTGCTGCTCATCGGCGGCGGGATTCTGCGCACCGTGCTGCGCCGGCGGCGGGTCGCGTCCGACGACGACGACGCGCAGGATGCCGAACATGCCGATAACGGCATAGACGGCGAAGTCACCACGGAACAGGGCCCCGGAGCCGCGGGATGAGCGGTCTCGCCCGCGCCAGCGCGCTCCTCGCCGCCGGCACCCTCGTCTCGCGGATCACGGGTCTGCTGCGCACCATCGTGCTCGTCGCCGTCATCGGCGCCAATGCCTCAGAAGCCGCCGACGCCTTCGGAATCGCCAACCAGCTGCCCAACGACGTCTTCTCGCTGATCTCGGTCGGCGTGCTCACCGCCGTGATCGTGCCGCAGATCGTGCAGGCCACCGCGCACAAGGACGGCGGCAACGCCTTCATCTCGAAGTTCTTCACCCTCGGCACGGTCGTGCTGCTGGCCGCGACGGCCGCCGCCATGCTCGCCGCCGGTCCTCTCGTATGGCTGACCCTGGGCCACCGTCCCGCCGAGCAGCAGGCGCTCGCCGTCGCCTTCTCGTACTGGTGCCTGCCGCAGATCTTCTTCTACGGCCTCTACGCGCTCGTCGGCGAGACGCTGAATGCCCGGCGCATCTTCGGACCCTTCACCTGGGCACCGGTGGCGAACAATGTGATCTCCATCGCAGGGTTCCTCCTCATCAACGCGATGTTCCACGGCCCGCTGGAGCAGGTCGGGCAGTGGACGCCCGATCGCATCGCCTGGCTCGGCGCCACGGCCACGCTGGGCATCGTCGCGCAGGCGCTCATCCTGCTCGTCTTCTGGCCGCGCACCGGTCTCGCCCTGCGGCCCGACTTCCGCTGGCGGGGTGTGGGCCTCGGCACCGTGGGAAAGCTCGCCGGCTGGACGATGCTCATGGCGCTCGCAAGCCTCACCGCCGGCATCATCCAGCACAACGTGGCCTCGGATGCCTCGGGCGACGCCCCCTCGATCACCGTGATGCTCAACGCGTGGCTCATCTTCATGCTCCCCTACTCGGTGATCGTGCACTCGATCGGCACCCCGTACTTCACCCAGCTCAGCGAGCATGCCGCAGCAGGGCGCGACGACGACGTGCGCACCGACATCGGCCGCAGCATCCGCATCCTCGGCTTCTTCCTCATGGGGGCGACGGCGGCCGTCGTGGCCGCAGCCATCCCGGCATCCCGCGTGTTCGTCGTGCTCGGCACCGACGCCCCCCCGGCCGCGCTCGTGCTGCTCGCATACCTGGTCGGGCTCATCCCGCTGGCGGTGCTGTTCATCATCCAGCGCACCTTCTACGCCTACGGCGACACCCGCACGCCGTTCTTCTTCACGATCTTCCAGTGCGTGCTGATCGTCGCGACCGCGTTCGGCGCGAAGGGTCTGCTGGATGCCGGGGTCATCCCGCTCGAGGCGCTCGCGGCCACGATCGCGCTCGGACAGTCGCTGTCGAGCACCGTGCAGACGATCGTGGCGACATGGCTGCTGCACCGCCGCCTCGGCACGGTCAGCGCGGCGAACTGGCTGGGCGGTCTGCTGCGGTTCGCGTTCGGCGCGGTGCCGGCCGCAGCAGCCGGCTGGGGGGTGTTCCTGCTGCTGGGCGGCACGAGCGGATGGACGATGCAGAGCCAGCTGTCGGGCGCGATCGGTGCGGCGATCGTCGGCGTCGCCACCCTCGTCGTGTACCTTGGCGTGCTCGCCCTCGTCCGCACCCCGGAGCTCGGCGCCGCGAAGGGGCTTCTCACGCGCTTCCTTCCCGGACGGTGAGCGCGCGGGAGCGCTCGTATCCGAGCACGATCGCCGCAGCGGTGACGCGCGAGCTCGTCGAACGCAAGTCACGATTCATCGCGCACATCGCCCCGATCGCGTCCGTCGACGAGGCCGATGCCGTGATCGCGCAGGAGAAGAAGCGGCTCTGGGATGCGCGGCACCACTGCTCGGCCATGATCACCGGCGTTCTCGGCGATCATGCCCGCTCGTCCGACGACGGCGAGCCCTCGGGCACCGCGGGCGTGCCGATGCTCGAGGTGCTGCGCCGCCGCGAGCTTACCGACGTCGTGGCCGTGGTGACGCGCTACTTCGGCGGGGTGAAGCTCGGCGCGGGCGGTCTCGTGCGCGCCTACTCCACCGCCGTGTCCGACGCGCTGGATGAGGCGGTGATCGTGCACCGCCGTGCCCTGCGCGAGATGCGGGTATCCGTTCCGCACGCCGAGGCGGGCCGCATCGAGAACATCCTGCGCGACTGGGCCACCGCCCACGACGCCCTCCTCGACCCGCCCGTCTACGCGGCCGAGGCCCTCTTCACCCTCTGGGTTCCCGCGCAGACCACGGATGCGCTGACGGCCGCCATGGCGTCAGCGTCTTCCGGGTCGCTCACTCCCCTGCCCGGCTCCACCCGCATCCTCCCCTCCTCCCGCACCTGACAGCATCCTCGCCACTTCTCCTCCCACCTACGCCGGCCAAAGGCTCGGCGTCAGGGTCGGGGGATGCCGGCGGAGCGAGCATCGGGGTGCCCGCGCAGCGGGCGGGGCCCCGCTCTGCGAGCGCAGCCGGCATCCCCCGACCCGCCCCACCCCCGCTCTCGACCACACACCGAAGAGCGAGCACTGTGGACGTCCACGCCGCACAGGAATGCCCCACGGCTACCATGTGTTGAGGCAGTAGAACGCGAGGAGAAGCAATGCGTCAGGTCATCATCATCGGCTCCGGCCCCGCCGGGTTCACCGCGGCGATCTATGCGGCACGGGCGAACCTGCAGCCGCTGCTGATCGCGAGCTCCGTCGAGGTCGGCGGTGAGCTGATGAACACGACCGAGGTGGAGAACTATCCGGGCTTCCCGGAGGGCATCCAGGGCCCGGATCTGATGGCGAAGTTCCAGGAGCAGGCCGAGAGGTTCGGCACCGAGGTGCTGTACGACGACGTGACATCGCTGGATTTCGACGGTCCCGTGAAGTCGGTGACGCTGGGCAGTGGCGCGACGCACGAGGCTCACACGGTCATCTATGCGACGGGTTCCGCCTACCGCAAGCTGGGCGTGGAGGGCGAGGAGCGCCTGTCCGGCCACGGGGTGTCGTGGTGCGCGACGTGCGACGGCTTCTTCTTCCGCGAGAAGACGATCGCGGTCGTCGGCGGCGGCGACTCGGCGATGGAGGAGGCGACGTTCCTCACGCGGTTCGCGAGCAAGGTGTACGTCATCCACCGCAAGGACGCCCTGCGGGCGTCGAAGATCATGCAGGAGCGGGCGTTCGCGAACGAGAAGATCGAGTTCGTGTGGAACAGCGTCGTCGAGGAGATTCTCGGCGAGAACGAGACCACGGGCGTGCGCCTGCGCAATACGGTCGACGACACCGTGTCGGAGCTGCCGCTGGAGGGTCTGTTCGTCGCGATCGGCAACGACCCGCGCACGCACCTCGTGCACGACAAGCTCGACCTGACCCCCGAGGGCACGATCTGGGTCGACGGTCGGTCCTCGCGCACGTCGGTTCCCGGCGTGTTCGCGGCCGGCGACGTCATCGATCCCACCTACCGCCAGGCCATCACGGCGGCCGGTTCGGGCACGGTCGCGGCCCTGGATGCCGAGCACTTCCTCGCCGACATCGCGGACACATCCGTCGAGAAGCCCGCAGCCGAGTCCGCCGAGGTCATCACCGCCTGACCGCCACGGGAACAGTTCACCGCGCATCCGCGTTGCACTCCCGTGAGCGGACCACCACTCACTCACAGAACAACTCATCGAAAGAGGAGAGTCATGACCGCCAAGGCAACCAGCCAGGCCACGTGGGAGCAGGATGTGCTCCAGGCCGAGGGCCCCGTTCTCGTCGACTTCTGGGCCGCATGGTGCGGTCCGTGTCGCATGGTGGCGCCCGTTCTCGATGAGATCCAGGCCGAGAACGCCGACAAGATCACCATCCTCAAGCTCAACGTCGACGAGAACCCGGATCTGGCGATGAAGTACCAGGTCACCTCGATCCCGGCGATGAAGGTCTTCCAGGGCGGAGAGGTGGCGACGACCATCATCGGCGCCAAGCCCAAGTTCGCGCTCGAGCAGGATCTCGCCGCGTTCCTCAGCTGATCTCACTCGTTGCAGAACCCGTCTCGCTTCGGTGCGGCGGGTTCTTCGCGTTTCTGACGACGTTTCACGTGAAACACGAGTGGCCCACTCCGGGCGCGATCAGGCGGGACGCTCGCCGACGATCCGGTCCCAGCGGCGGTGAGACTCGTGCTGACCCAGCAGCCGCCACACGATCGGGGTGAGCTCGGGATAGTCGAGTCCGATGCGTCGCATCAGTTCGTAGTGGCGGGCGGCGTCGATGCGCCCTCCCCCGCCCTCCGCGATCGCATCCGCGCGCAAGAAGTGCACGACGAGCTCATCGACCGTGGGGAGGTCTTCCATGAAGTCCCACGGATCCTCGCCGGAGCGCAGCCGTTCGTGCACGAGCACGGAGCGTTCATCCGACGCTTCGGCGCGCAGCACTTCGAGGCTCGCACGCCTGGTCGATTCGCTCACCCGACAAGCCTACGCGGCCTTGGGTGGCGTGGACTCACCGCGTGCCGTACTCCTCCTCGCCCAGTTCGCCGAGGATGCGATTGAGGTCCTGGATCGACGCGAAATCGATCTTGACCTGGCCTTTTCTTGCACCCAGGGTGATCTGGACGCGGGTGTTGAGCCGGTCTCCGAGCTTGCCCGACACCTCGTCGAGGTACGCCCGCCGCGCGCCGGCCTGGGGGCGTGCCACGGTGCCCGTCGACCCCGCCGACGCGATGCTCTTCGCCGCCTCCTCGGTGGCGCGCACCGACAGATCCTCGTTGACGATCTTGTCGGCGAGTCGCTGCATGTGCTCGGCATCGCTGAGCGAGAGGATCGCGCGGGCGTGACCGGCGCTGAGCACCCCCGCGGCGACGCGCTGCTGCACGGGCACCGGAAGCTTGAGCAGCCGGATGGTGTTGCTGATCTGCGGGCGGGACCGGCCGATCCGCGTGGCCAGCTGATCCTGGGTGATACCGAAGTCGTCGAGCAGCTGCTGGTAGGCCGAGGCCTCTTCCAGAGGGTTCAGCTCGGAACGGTGTAGGTTCTCGAGCAGGGCATCTCGCAGCAGGTCTTCGTCGGCCGTGTCGCGGACGATGGCGGGGATCGCCGTCAGGCCGGCCTCACGCGCGGCACGCGTGCGCCGCTCCCCCATGATGAGCTCATACGAGCCCTCGCCGTTGCGGCGCACGACGACGGGCTGCAGCACGCCGAACTCGCGCACGCTGTGCACCAGCTCGGCGAGGTCGTCTTCGTCGAAGTGCGTGCGGGGCTGGCGCGGGTTCGGCACGATGTCGTGCGGATCGATCTGGATGAGGTGGATGCCGGGGACCGCGGCGAGGTCGGCCTCGGGAACCTCGGCGACCGCCGCATCGGTCTTGCCGATCTTGCCCCCGGGGAAGAACACATCGACGGGTCGTTCGGCCTGGTCTCCCGTGGGGATCAGGGCGCCGATCCCCCGCCCCAGTCCTGTGCGCTTGGCGGCCATCAGTTCCCCTTCCCCTCGGTGTCGGTGCGCGGTGCGCGTCGAGCGATCTCGACGGCAGCTTCGCGATAGGCGATCGCCCCGACGGACTGTCCGTCGTAGGCGATAACGGTCTGGCCGAAGCTGGGTGCCTCGGATACGCGGACGGAGCGCGGGATGACGGTGTCGAGCACCTCATCGGTGAAGTGTCCCCGCACCTCGTCGGCCACCTGCTGGGCGAGCCGGGTTCGCCCGTCGAACATGGTGAGCAGGATCGTCGAGAGGCGCAGCGTGGGGTTCAGGTGCTTCTGGATCATGCGGATGTTGCCGAGCAGCTGACTCAAGCCCTCCAGCGCGTAGTACTCGCACTGGATCGGGATCATCACCTCGGTCGCCGCCGTGAACGCGTTGATGGTGAGCAGACCCAGCGAGGGAGGGCAGTCGATGATGACGATGTCGACGTCGTGCTCCGACAGGTACTCCTGCAGTGCCGTGCGCAGTCGGTGCTCGCGCGCCACCTGCGAGACGAGCTCGATCTCTGCTCCAGCGAGGTGGATCGTGCTCGGGAGGCACCAGAGGTTGGTTGACTCCGGACTCACCTGCACGGCTTCAGCGATGGGCATCTCGTCGATCAGCACGTCATAGACGCTGGCGGTGTCCGCCGTGTGCGGCACCCCGAGGGCGGTGGATGCGTTGCCCTGCGGATCGAGGTCGATCACGAGCACCGTGGCACCGAGATCCGCCATGGCCGAGGCGATGTTCACCGCGGTGGTCGTTTTGCCGACGCCGCCCTTCTGGTTCGACACCGTGAAGACCCGCGTCGCCCCATCGAACCGCACCGACACCCCCTCCAACGCCTTGCGTCGTGCGGTGAGGTCCGCGAGTTCACGAGCGAGAGGTGTGTCCGCACCGAATCCCGGCGTCGAAGTCTGCGGGGACCGTTTCACGTGAAACATCCACTCCTTGAAGATCGGGGATAGACGGCACAAACGAGGCCGCGATGCGCTCCTCTACTCTAATCGCGCCCACCGACCCCACAGAACAGACGACCGCCCGACACCCCATGTTTCACGTGAAACATCTCCCAACCAACCACAAAGGCACGAGCCGACGCCCCAGGAACCCGCCCGCCTCACTGACGGCACGAGCATCCCGCATCACCGAGGCCGCAAGCGTCCGCGTCACCGAGGGCGCAAGCACCCCGCGTTACTGAGGGCGCAGGGATCCGTTCTTGTGGTGCATCGGGGTGAAGGGGCCCCGCTCTACACCACAAGCACGGATCCCGAAGCCCGGACCCCGAACCACCAGCCAGGACCCGAATCTCGAGCCAGGACCCCAGAACCTCGAGCCCGCGCACCAAGCCCGAACCGCGCTAAGCCCGAACAACCGCCCGAACAACCCGCGTTGTCTCCGCGAGTACGCCCTCCCCCAGCACCTCCACACGTACGTCACTCAGGTCGAACCGCCGCACGACCTTCTCCGCTGCCGCGATCTCCTTCTCCGCATTGATGCCCTTGAGCAGCACGAGCTCGCCCCCGTGCGTGACGAGCGGAGCGGTGAGGGGAATGAGGGTGCGCAGGGCACTGACGGCCCGCGCGGTGACGACGTCGAAGGACGCCTTCATCGTGACGTCTTCTGCGCGAGAGCGCACGATGTCGACGTTGTCGAGTCCGAGTGCGGCGACTTGTTCGGTGAGCCAGGTGATCCGGCGTTCCATGGGTTCGATGAGCGTGAAGCGAACGTCGGGCCGTGCAATGGCGAGCACGATCCCGGGAAGGCCTGCGCCGGATCCGATGTCGGCGACGAGTCCGTGCATGAGCGGGGCGGCGATCGCACTGTTGAGCATGTGCCGAGTCCACAGACGAGGAAGCTCGACCGGGCCGATCAGGCCGCGCTCCTCCCCCTGCTCCACAAGGGCGCGGGTGAACGAGCGTGCGAGCTCGATCCGATCACCGAAGATCTCGGCGGCAGCCGCGGGTTCCGGCTCACAGTTCTGCGGCTCGCGGTTGGGCAGAGTCACCGCACGACCTTCCTTCTCGGTGTCATCCGTATCCCGTGCCTCCCGGTCGATGTTTCACGTGAAACATCGACCGGTGTCACGCGCGGCGGATGACGGTGTGTCGGCCGGATCCCTCGCCGTATGACTCTGAGACGAGCCCGCGTTCGGCGACGATGTCGTGCACCAGCTTGCGCTCGTAGCTCGACATGGACGGAAGCGACGCCTGCGTCGATCCCTCGTCCAGCCGGGCGATGGCCGCGTCCACGAGACGCTCCAGCTGCTGGCGACGCGCGTCCCGCGATCCGCCCACGTCGAGGATCAGGCGGGAGTACGCACCGGTCTTGCTCTGCACGGCGAGACGCGTGAGCTCCTGCAGCGCCTGCACGGCATCCGGGTCGGAGATGGTGCGCAGAGCATCGTCGTCGGCGTCGACCGACACGTACGGACGCCCCTGCTTCACATCGAGCGTGAGGTCGCCATCGATGTCGGCGATGTCGAGGAGTCCCTCGATGTAGTCCGCCGCGACGTCACCCTCGTGCTCGAGCTCCTCGACCGTGCGAGTGATCTCCTGCTCGCTCATGCTCCGCTCCCCTTCGACTCGTCATTCGTGGAACCGTCGTCGTCTGTCGAGTCCTTCTTCTGCTGACCATCCCCGTTCGATGACGACTGGCCCTGCTTCTTCGCGCGCTTCTTGCTCATCGGCTGCTGTCGCTTGGGCGTCTGGGCCTTGGCCTTCTCGGCCTCTTCGAGCAGGCGCTTCTGCTCGGCCTCGTAGACGGCCATGGCAACGACCTTGCCCGAGGAGTCGATGGCCTTGCCCTTACGGGCGAGGCGCTCTTCGCGGGCCTTGGCAGCGTCCGATCCGGGCGTCGGCATCTCGCGGAGCACGAGGAACTGCTGACCCATGGTCCACAGGTTGCTGACGAACCAGTAGATGACCACGCCGAGCGGGAAGAACACACCCGAGAAGACGAAGCCCAGCGGCAGGACATACATCATGATCTTCTGGATCTGGTACGCCTGGCCGGTCTTCGCCTCGGGCGAGAGGTTCTTCGAGACGATCTGCAGCTGCGTGTAGAACTGCGAGCCGATCATCAGGATCACGAGCACGACGAGGATGCCGACCGTGAGCTCCCATCCCGAGGGCTTGGTGTTGACCGCGTCGATGAGGCTGGTGTGCAGGGGAGCGACGCCGAACAGCGTCGCATCGGAGAACTGCTTGGTGAGCTCCGTGCTGAGGATGCCGACGCCGCCGATGCCCGCCTCGGCGTGCTTCTTCACATCGCTGAGCGTGTAGAACATTCCGAGCAGGAACGGCATCTGCACGAGCAGCGGAAGGCAGCTCGACACCGGGGTCGTGCCGTGCTTCTTGTACAGCGCCATGGTCTCGCGGCTCATCGCCTCTCGGGAGAGCTGATCGCGCTTTCCCTTGTACTTTTCCTGAACTTTTCGCAGTTCAGGGGCGATTTCCATCATCTTGCGCTGGCTCTTGATCTGCTTCACGAACAGCGGGAAGACGCACAGTCGGATGACGATGACGAGGCCCACGATGGAGAGCACCCAGGTGAGTCCCGCATCCGGAGCCATGCCGAGGGTGGTGAGGAGCCAGTGCCAGCCGACCAGGATCAGTTCGACGACGAACTTGAACGGCCACATGACTGTGCTGATCAGATCCACGGATCAGTCCTTTCGAGCGGGGACCACGAATCCCCGGGGTGTGAGGGCGTGAGGGAAGTTCTTGTGCGGGCGCACGTCGTCGACGCCGCCTCGCGTCCACGGGTTGCATCGGAGGATGCGCCAGGCCGAGAGCGCCGCACCCTTGACGGCGCCGTGCTGCTGCACCGCACCTACAGCGTAGGCGGAACACGACGGGTAGTACGCGCACACGTCGCCGTACAGCGGCGATATCACGGCGCGGTACGCGGCGAGGACGCCGAGTGCGAGGTTGCGCGGGATGAGCGGCACCGCGCGCAGCGCATCCTGGGCGTGCAGGTGGGAGGTTCCGCGAGCGGATGCGGGCAGCGCGCTCACGCCGTGCTCCGGGCGAGCACGCGGTGGACGTCGCTCAGCAACTCGGAGAACGGGGCCGACGCCGCGGCCGGGTTCGCGCGGATGACGACATCGGTGCCGTCGGGAAGGGTGGGCAGGCACCGCAGGCAGACGTCTTTGAGGCGGCGGCGCACGGTGTTGCGCACCACGGCGTTGCCGACCTGCTTGCTCACGATGAATCCGAACCGAGCGGGCCGGTTCTCCCCCGTGAAGAGCACGGAGATGACGACCCGTGCGCCCCCGAATCGCCGCCCGCGACGAACCACCGTGCGGTAGTCGTCGCCGCGTACGAGCCGATTCGGGCGCGCGAGCACGGCTTACGCCGAGAGCTCGGTGCGGCCCTTTCCGCGGCGAGCCGAGAGGATGGCGCGGCCGGCGCGGGTGCGCATGCGGGCGCGGAAGCCGTGCTTCTTGGCACGACGTCGGTTGTTGGGCTGGAAGGTGCGCTTGCTCATAGGAATACTCCGGAAGGGCTGTCACCGGGATCGCTGCGGCCGGAGACGGTGGACAAAAGACTGCCGATTAGGCATAAGTCAACCGATTAAGGCTACGACGTCGCGGCCCGCATCGCAAATGCGCAGGGCCGGTCCGCGACATTATCCACAGGATGCGTCGAACACGGCGGATGACACGCGCCGCATGGTTCCGCCGCAGGTTGCCCTGCGAGCCCTCTCTCATCTAGCGTGGACAAGCAGTTATCCACAGCCGATCGCGCCCTCGATCCGCCGCCATTCCGAGAGCATCCGGAGCACCATGTCGTCACCCGCGCAGCCCGAGGTCCCCGTCTGGAACGTTCTCCTGGACGCCCTTGCTTCCGACGACCGGGTCACTCCTCAGCTGCACGGCTTCCTCAGTCTCGCCGTCCCCGCCGGGGTCATGGGTTCCACGCTCTACCTCGACGTTCCCAACGACCTCACCCAGGCGCAGATCAACAAGCGGCTGCGGCTGCCCATCATGGAGGCGCTCGGCGAGATCGGCGACGACGTCACCTCGTTCCGCGTCGTCGTGAACCACGAGTTGGCCGAGCAGCAGACGATGCCGATCTCGATGCCCGACTTCACCGGCACCCGCGCCGAGTCCGCGCGGGTGGAGTCCCCCATCGAGCAGCCCACGCCCATCCGCGACGAATCACGCCTGAACGCCAAGTACACGTTCGACAACTTCG
Organism: Microbacterium pseudoresistens; assembly: GCF_013409745.1. Taxonomy (NCBI): domain Bacteria; kingdom Bacillati; phylum Actinomycetota; class Actinomycetes; order Micrococcales; family Microbacteriaceae; genus Microbacterium; species Microbacterium pseudoresistens. The sequence goes on along the minus strand of NZ_JACCBH010000001.1, from coordinate 1,151,982 downwards.
TCATCGGCCAGTCGAACCGCTTCGCGCATGCCGCAGCGGTCGCCGTGGCAGAAGCTCCGGCCAAGGCGTACAACCCGCTGTTCATCTACGGCGACTCCGGGCTGGGCAAGACGCACCTCCTGCACGCCATCGGCGACTACGCCAAGTCGCTGTATGCGGGCGTGCGCGTGCGGTACGTGTCGAGCGAGGAGTTCACGAACGACTTCATCAACTCGATCGCCAACAACCGCGGGGCCGCGTTCCAGACCCGCTATCGTGACGTCGACATCCTCCTCATCGACGACATCCAGTTCCTGCAGGGGCGTGCCGAGACGCAGGAGGCCTTCTTCCACACCTTCAACACGCTGCACGATCACAACAAGCAGGTCGTGATCACCAGTGATGTCGCGCCCAAGCACCTCACCGGGTTCGAGGATCGGATGCGCAGCCGCTTCGAGTGGGGCCTCATCACGGATGTGCAGGCGCCCGACCTCGAGACCCGCATCGCGATCCTGCGCAAGAAGGCGCAGAGCGAGGCGCTGCACATCCCCGACGAGGTGCTGGAGTACATCGCCACGGTCGTCTCGTCGAACATCCGCGAGCTCGAGGGTGCGCTCATCCGCGTCTCGGCGTATGCGAGCCTCAACCGCTCGAACCTCGACATGGCGCTTGCCCAGACCGTGCTGCGCGACATCGTGGACCAGGCCGAGGACAACGTCGTCTCGCCGACCGACATCATCACGGCCACCGCGGCCTACTTCAAGCTCACCGTCGACGACCTGTACGGCTCGAGCCGGTCGCAGCAGATCGCCACCTCGCGTCAGATCGCGATGTACCTGTGCCGCGAGCGCACGAGCCTGTCGTTGCCGAAGATCGGTCAGCTCTTCGGCAACCGCGACCACACGACGGTGATGTACGCATACAAGAAGATCAGCGAGCTCATGAAGGAGCGCCGCTCGATCTACAACCAGGTGACCGAGATCACCGCGCAGCTCGGTCGCCGCTGACCCGCGTCATTCTGCGCCTCAGAGCGCTTTCGAGCCCGTCGCGATGCCTCTGCTCCCTTGTGGATAACCTGTGGATAGTGCGCAATCGCCACGGCGTGGAATCCCCAGAGTCGGCCATCTCCTGTGGATAACCGTCAGGGCATCCGCCGGAAGGCATCCCTCCCGATCCCACTGTTTCCGCAGGGAATCCACATCTCACACGGATGTAGTTCCCTAGAGCGACATGGAATCCCCAGGGTTATCCACATTCTCCACAGGTGTTAACACTGTTAAGGACTTAACCCGGAGAGGCCGATCCGATCACCTCGACGGGGCGAGGGTGGGGACGAGCGATGTCGATGCATGCCTGTGAAGCCATCCGCGGTTCGGAACGCCCCTTCGGCATGTGCGTCTCGGGGCACGCTTACGGATCACGCCCGATCGGGGGCTAGCATGGGAGCCCGTGGCATGCGCCATGGGGCGGCTCTTGCCGTGGAACGAACGACGAAGGAGCGCACGTGAAGTTCCAGGTCAATCGCGATGTCTTCAGCGAGGCGGTGTCGTTCGTCGTGAAGCTGCTGCCGCAGCGCAACCCGCAGCCGATCCTCGCCGGCGTGCTCATCGAGGCCGACGAGAAGGGCTTGACCCTGTCGGCCTTCGACTACGAGGCGTCTGCACGTACGACGATCGAGGCCACGGTCGATGACCCGGGCACGATCCTCGTGCACGGCCGTCTGCTCTCCGACATTGCGAGCCGTCTGCCCAATGCGCCCATCGAGATCTCCGTCGACGACGACGGAGGCATCGCGGTGCGCTGCGGCTCGGCGCGCTTCACCCTTGCGGCGATGCCTGTCGAGGAGTACCCGTCGATCCCCGAGGTGACCGGCTCGTCGGGGATCGTCCCGGCCGAGGACTTCAGCACCGCCATCTCGCAGGTCGGCTTCGCCGCCTCCCGCGACGACGTCACCCCCGTGCTCACCGGTGTGCAGCTCGAGGTCGGCGACCAGCAGCTGAGCCTCGTCGCCACCGACCGCTACCGCGTGTCGCTGCGCGATGTGCCGTGGGAGGGGCGCGGCGAGGCGGCCGGCGAGCAGACCGCTCTGGTCCCCGCCCGCACGCTCGTCGAGGTCGGCAAGACGTTCGGTCACGCCGGCACGATCGAGATCGCGTTCTCCGGTGCCGGCGATCGCGAGATCATCGCGTTCACCGCGGGCGACAAGACCGTCACCTCGCTGCTCATCAAGGGCAACTTCCCGCCCGTGCGCCGACTGTTCCCCGAGCAGACCGATCACTACGCCGTCGTCAACACCGCCGACTTCGCCGAGGCCGTGCGCCGTGTGTCGCTCGTGCTCGATCGTTCCGCGCCGCTGCGGTTCACCTTCTCGGCCGACACGGTGACGATGGATGCCTCGGGCAGCGAGCAGGCCCGCGCATCGGAGTCGGTGGATGCGCATCTCGCCGGCGAGGAGGTGACGCTGGGCCTGAACCCCCAGTACCTGCTCGAGGCGCTGGGCGCGGTCAAGAGCGAGTTCGTGCGCGTGACGTTCACCTCGTCGGACAATGCGAACAAGCTCAGCCCCGTGCTCATCACGAGCCAGACCTCGGTCGACCAGGCCGGTCTGGACTCGTTCAAGTACCTGCTGCAGCCCAACCTGCTGCTGCGCTGATCGCCCTCGGCACCGGCACTCCCCGAGTCGTCATGTCGCCGCGTCGGTGGCCGAGGATAGGCTGATCCGGTGATCGTGGAGCACCTGAGCCTGGTGGACTTCCGCAATTACGCGACCGCCGATCTCACCCTGTTGCCAGGGCCGAACGTGCTCGTCGGGCGCAACGGACAGGGCAAGACGAACCTCGCCGAGGCCATCGTCTTCCTCGCCACACTCGGCTCGCACCGGGTCTCTTCGGATGCGCCGATGGTGCGCGACGGCAGCGATGCCGCCATCATCCGTGCCCGGCTCGGCGTAGGCGAGCGGCGGGTGCTCGTCGAGGTGCAGCTGAACCGGCAGGGATCGAACAAGGCCAGGGTCAACGGGTCGCCGGCCAAGACGAACGAGCTGCCCCGCTACGCGCACGTCGTGCTGTTCGCCCCCGAAGACCTGCAGATCGTGCGCGGCGACCCGTCCGCGCGGCGGCGATTCGCCGACCAGCTGCTCATCCAGCGCACCCCCCGGATGGCCGGGGTCCTCGCCGACTACGACCGGGTGCTGCGCCAGCGCACGGCGCTGCTCAAGTCGGCGCGCGCCCGCGGGATCAAGGGCGAGGGACTGTCGACCCTGGATGTGTGGGACGACAAGCTCGTCGCACTCGGCTCGGAGATCATCGATGCCCGCACGCGCCTGGCCGCCGATCTGCAGCCGCCGCTCACCGCGGCGTACGCGGCGATCGCCGGTGCCGATCACGATCCGCGGATGCACTGGGCCCAGTCCATCCGTGGCGGGGATCCGGAGGAGGGCGTCGACGCAGAGGCGGCCGAGGGTGCGGGTTCGACGGCGGAGCTGTTCCGCGCGGCCCTCGCCGCCAAGCGCGCATCCGAGCTGGAGCGCGGCATCACCCTGGTCGGTCCGCATCGCGACGACCTCGTGCTGCGGGTGCGCGACCTGCCGGTGAAGGGGTACGCCTCGCACGGCGAATCGTGGTCGGTCGCCCTGGCGCTGCGCCTCGCCTCGGCCGAGCTGCTGCGCGCCGAGTCCCCGGCGGGCGATCCGGTGCTCATCCTCGATGACGTCTTCGCCGAGCTCGACGCCGACCGTCGCACCCGGCTGGCGTCGCTGACGGCGGGCTACGAACAGGTCGTGGTGACCGCTGCCGTGGAGGAGGACATCCCGGAGGTGCTGCACGAGCACGTCGTCCGCATCCACGCCGGCACGATCACCGACGAGCGTGAGCGCGATGAGACGGAGGACGGTGAGACGGATGACTGACCCGACACCCGTACCCGACGTGCCCGAAACCATCGCCACGTACCTGCGGCTGCGCGGGCTCAAGCCCAGTGCGAAGACGTGGAAGAAGCGCAAGCGCCTCGTCGACGACGAGAACCAGCCGTTCACGAAGGGCCGCGACCCCGGAACCCTGGGCGATGTTCTCGGCACGCTCAGCAAGGACGCCGGATGGGAGGCCGTGCTGAGCCGTGAAGACCTCGTGCGGCAGTGGGATGAGCTGGCCGGTCCCGACACCGCCAAGCACTCCGAGCCGGTGTCGCTGGAGGGCGGACTGCTGACCGTGAAGTGCGATTCGACGGCGTGGGCGAAGAACCTGCAGTACATGCGGGCGGTGATCGTCACCGAGATCGAGAGACGGTATCCGGAGGCGGGCGTCAAGGACGTGCGTTTCGTGGGCCCAGACGTCCCCTCCTGGAAATGGGGTCCCAGAGCCGTTCCAGGCCGGGGTCCTCGCGATACCTACGGCTGAGACGATTCCCGAGTCCTCCGGATGCATTTCCGACGCGCAGAGGGCCGCACAGAGGCGACAAGCACTTGCTTTCCCGCTAGGATGGATACCAAGATTTCCGATAGGGAGCATGCCTTCAGATGACGCCTGAAACCCCCTCCGACGAGCACGATTCGACCCGGTCCCCAGGGGGTTCGACGACACCCGGATCCGGTGCCGCGCCAGAGAAGAGCTCCGGCGACTACGGCGCCGACTCGATCCAGATCCTCGAGGGCCTCGAGGCCGTGCGCAAGCGGCCAGGCATGTACATCGGATCCACGGGCCCTCGCGGTCTGCACCACCTCGTGCAGGAGATCGTCGACAACTCCGTCGACGAGGCGATGGCCGGTTACGCCACCAACATCGAGGTCACCATCCTCGAAGACGGCGGCGTGCGGGTCGTCGACGACGGTCGCGGCATCCCCGTCGATCCGCACTCCTCCGACCCGACCAAGTCGACGGTCGAGGTCGTGCTGACGATCCTGCACGCGGGAGGAAAGTTCGGCGGCGGCGCCTATGCGGTCTCGGGCGGTCTGCACGGCGTGGGCTCGTCGGTCGTCAACGCCCTCTCGACCCGGTTCGAGGTCGAGGTGCGTCAGAAGGGCTTCGTCTGGAGGCACAGCTTCGCCGATGGCGGCGTGCCGCAGCAGGAGCTCGAGAAGGGCGAGGCGACCGACCAGACCGGCACGAGCATCACCTTCTGGCCGGACCCCGCGATCTTCACCGAGTCGGTCGAGTTCGACTACGACACCCTGCGCACCCGATTTCAGCAGATGGCGTTCCTCAACAAGGGCCTGCGCATCGGGCTGGAGGACCATCGCGCCTCCGCCGCGCTGGAGGAAGAGGTCGACGGCACCCTCGTCACCAGGCAGCGCGCCGATGTGTTCCATTACGAGCGCGGCCTCGTCGACTACGTCGACTACCTCAACCGCGTGCGCAAGGCCGAGGTCGTCACCGAAGACATCATCTCGTTCGAATCGGAGGACTCCGGCCGCAAGATCTCGCTCGAGGTCGCGATGCAGTGGACCGCCGGTTACACCGAGAACGTCTACACCTATGCGAACACGATCAACACGCACGAGGGCGGCACGCACGAGGAGGGCTTCCGCGCAGCGCTGACCACGCTCGTCAACCGCTATGCGCGGGCGAACAACCTGCTCAAGGAGAAGGACGACAACCTCTCCGGCGACGACGTGCGCGAGGGGCTGACCGCGGTCATCTCGATCAAGCTGGGCGAGCCGCAGTTCGAAGGTCAGACCAAGACGAAGCTGGGAAACACCGAGGCGAAGGCCTTCGTGCAGAAGGTCGTCGGCGATCAGCTCGGCGACTGGTTCGACCGCAACCCCGCCTCGGCGAAGAACGTCATCCGCAAGGCGATCGATGCCGCCACCGCGCGCCTGGCCGCGCGCAAGGCGCGAGAGACGGCGCGGCGCAAGAGCGTGTTCGAGTCGGCGGCGATGCCCGACAAGCTCAAGGACTGCACGAGCAAGGACCCCTCGATCAGCGAGATCTTCCTCGTCGAGGGAGACTCGGCCGGCGGTTCGGCCGTGCAGGGTCGCGATCCGCACACGCAGGCGATCCTGGCGCTGCGCGGCAAGATCCTCAACGTCGAGCGCGCGCGGCTCGACAAGGCCCTGGCCAACAAAGAGGTGCAGGCGATGATCCAGGCCTTCGGCACGGGCATCGGCGAGGACTTCGACATCGACAAGGCCCGGTATCACAAGATCGTGCTCATGGCCGATGCCGATGTCGACGGTCAGCACATCACCACGCTGCTGCTCACCCTGCTGTTCCGCTACATGCGCGGGCTCATCGAGGCCGGTTTCGTGTACCTCGCGATGCCGCCGCTGTACCGCCTGAAGTGGACGAACTCGCCGCACGAGTACGTGTACTCGGATGCGGAGCGCGACGCGCTGCTCGAGCACGGGCTGTCCAACGGCAAGCGCATCCCCAAGGATGCCGGCATCCAACGCTACAAGGGTCTGGGCGAGATGAACGCCAAGGAGCTGTGGGAGACGACGATGGATCACACCACGCGGACGCTCCGCCAGGTGACCATCGACGACGCGGCCGCGGCCGATGAGATCTTCAGCGTGCTGATGGGTGAAGACGTCGAGTCTCGTCGCGGCTTCATCCAGCGCAACGCCAAGGACGTCCGGTTCCTGGACATCTGAGGCTCGACCAGAGACGCGAAAGACAGACATGACTGACGAAGAACGCCCCGAGCCCTTCCACGAGCACGGCAAGATCGACCAGGTCGACCTGCAGTCGGAGATGCAGCGCAGCTATCTCGACTACGCGATGGCCGTGATTGTCGGCCGCGCGCTCCCCGATGTGCGCGACGGCCTCAAGCCCGTGCACCGCCGTGTGATCTACGCGATGTACGACGGCGGGTTCCGCCCCGACAAGTCGTTCTCCAAGTGCGCACGCGTGGTCGGCGAGGTCATGGGCCAGTACCACCCGCACGGCGACTCCGCGATCTACGACACCCTCGTGCGCCTCGTGCAGCCGTGGTCGCTGCGGTATCCGCTCGCGCTCGGGCAGGGCAACTTCGGCTCCCCCGGCAACATGGGCGCCGCGGCCCCCCGGTACACCGAGACGAAGATGGCTCCGCTCGCGCTGGAGATGGTGCGCGACATCGAAGAGGAGACCGTCGACTTCTCCGACAACTACGACGGGCAGACGCAGGAGCCCGATGTGCTTCCGTCGCGGTTCCCGAACCTGCTGGTCAACGGCTCGGTTGGCATCGCGGTCGGCATGGCCACGAACATCCCGCCGCACAACCTGCGCGAGGTCTCCGAGGCGGCGCTGTGGGCGATGGACAACCCGGGTCTTCCGCGCGAGGAGCTGCTGGAGGGTCTGATCCAGCGCATCCCGGGGCCCGACTTCCCCACCGGGGCGCAGATCCTCGGTTCCAAGGGCATCCACGAGGCCTATCGCACGGGCCGCGGATCGATCACGATGCGCGCCGTCGTCAACGTCGAAGAGATCCAGGGGCGCACGTGCCTGGTGATCACCGAGCTGCCGTATCAGGTGAACCCCGACAACCTCGCGGTGAAGATCGGCGACCTCGCCCGCGATGGCAAGATCAGCGGCATCGCCGACATCCGCGACGAGTCCAGCGATCGCACCGGTCAGCGCCTCGTCGTCGTGCTCAAGCGCGACGCGGTGGCGAAGGTCGTGCTCAACAACTTGTACAAGCACACCTCGCTGCAGGAGAACTTCGGCGCGAACATGCTTGCGATCGTCGACGGCGTGCCGCGCACGCTCGCGATCGACGGGTTCATCACGCACTGGATCACCCACCAGCTCGACGTCATCGTGCGCCGCACCCGCTTCCGCCTGCGCAAGGCCGAGGAGCGGATGCACATCCTGCGGGGATACCTCAAGGCGCTGGATGCGCTCGACGAGGTCATCGCGCTCATCCGCCGCTCCCCCACGGTCGACGATGCGCGCGACGGGCTGAAGGGCCTGCTCGACATCGACGATCTGCAGGCCGATGCCATCCTGGCGATGCAGCTGCGCCGCCTGGCCGCCCTAGAGCGCCAGAAGATCATCGACGAGGCCACCGAGCTCGAGGCGCAGATCGCGGACTACAACGACATCCTCGCCGACGAGTCGCGCCAGCGCGAGATCATCCGCACGGAGCTCACCGCGATCGTCGACCGCTTCGGAGATGACCGTCGCACGCACATCCTGCACGGCTTCGACGGCGACATGTCGATGGAAGACCTCATCCCCGAGGAGGAGATGGTGGTTACCGTCACCCGCGAGGGTTATGTGAAGCGCACCCGCAGCGACAACTACCGCTCGCAGCATCGCGGCGGCAAGGGTGTGAAGGGGGCGCAGCTGCGTTCCGATGACGTGGTGGAGCACTTCTTCGTGACCACGACGCACCATTGGCTGCTGTTCTTCACCGACAAGGGCCGGGTGTACCGCTCCAAGGCGTACGAGATCCCCGAGGCGGGGCGCGACGCCAAGGGTCAGCACGTGGCGAACCTGCTCGCCCTGCAGCCCGAGGAGAAGATCGCGCAGATCCTCGACATCCGCGATTACGAGGCCGCGCAGTACCTCGTGCTCGCCACCCGCGGCGGACTGGTGAAGAAGAGCCGGCTCACCGACTACGACACCAACCGGCAGGGTGGGGTGATCGCGATACGACTGCGGGAGGACGACGAGCTCGTCAGCGCGTTCCTCTCGGATGCGCAGGACGACATCCTGCTCATCAGCAGACGCGGCATGTCGCTGCGCTTCCACGCCACCGACGACGCGCTGCGCCCGATGGGCCGGGCGACCGAGGGCGTGAAGGGCATGCGGTTCCGCGAGGGCGACAGCCTGCTCTCGGCGTCGCTCGTGTCGGATGCCGGCTACGTCTTCGTCGTCACCGACGGCGGCTACGCCAAGCGCACCGCGGTGGGCGAGTACCGGGTGCAGGGCCGCGGCGGCCAGGGGATCAAGGTGGCCAAGCTCAACGACGATCGGGGCACTCTCGCCGGCGGTCTGATCGTGGATGAGGACGACGAAGTCTTGGTGGTTCTTGCCAGTGGCAAGGTGGTACGCTCTGCCGTGGCCGAGGTGCCGGCGAAGGGCCGCGACACCATGGGCGTCGTCTTCGCCCGGACCGCCGATGAGGATCGGATCCTGGCCATCGCCCGCAACACCGAGCGCGGCCTGGCCGAGACGGAAGAGTCCGACGAGACGGACGGTGCGGCCCCCGAGAACGAGACCCCCGAGGAAAGCACGGACGAATGAGCACGGTAGCCGACAAGCTGGCGAAGAAGTCGTCGAAGAGGACCAGTGGAAAGCAGGTGCGCCTGCGCCTGGTGTACGTCGACTTCTGGTCGGCGCTGAAGCTCTCCTTCCTCGGCGCCGTGGCGCTGGCGATCGCGACCCTCGTGTCGTTCTTCCTCATGTACCTCGTGCTGCAGGCGACGGGGCTGGTCGGCAAGGCCGACGAGATCGTCAGCGGCGTGACCGACGGGTCGATCTCTCTCGTGCAGGTGCTGGGGCTGCCGCAGGTGATGGCGTTCGGCTCGGTCGTCGCGATCCTCAACCTCATCGTGTTCACGGTGCTCGGGGCGATCATCGCGGGCATCTACAACCTCGCGGTGAAGGTGACCGGCGGCCTTCTCGTCGGCTTCACCTCCAACTGACCTCTGCCTCGGGAGTAGGGAAACCCGGAAGTCGGTCGGAGGGATCCCTCCGTACCGTCCGATCCCCCGCCACTCTAGCGTGGAGGCATGACCACCACCACGCCTCCCGGACCCGCGGTCGCTGACCACGCGGCGACCGGCGCACAGCACAAGCCGCCGCTGCGGCTGTTCGTCACCCTGCTCGAACTGGCCGCTCTCGGTGTGTTCGGCACGGCGATCGTCGCCGCGCTGTCGGGACTGTTCGCGGCCGGCCTCGGCCTCACCTTCGTCTTCGGCATCGGGCTGATCCTGCTCGTCGGCTTCGTCTACGCGCTGTACGGGCTCGCCTGGTTCGAGGTCGCGCGCGTCGACGGGCTGTACGGGTTCGGGCTCTCGGCCCTGCGCCCCCGGCCACGCACCTCCCCCGGGTTCGGCGGATGGCTGCGGTCGCTGGGGCGGCAGGCGATCGACGGGTCGATGTGGCGCGCGCTCGCGCACTTCGCCCTCGCGGTGATGCTCGGCGCGCTCGTGCTGCGCATCGCATCATGGTTCGGCTGGTCGGTCGTCTCGGCGTTCTCGCCGCTGTTCACCGCGGCTGATGCCGACACGGGATGGGGCACGCGCTACCCGGTGGCCTGGGCCCCGTTGGTCGGCGGGCTCGGCGTCCTCGCCTCGCTCGCGATCCTGTGGGGCATCGCCCGCCTGCACCGGGTGCTCGCCCGCGCGATCATCGCCGGCCCCTCGCGGGAGGCCGAGCTGAACGAACGCATCACGGCCTCCACCGCGCAGCGGGCAGGGGCGGTGCGCGCCGCCGACGTGGAGCGCACCCGCATCGAACGCGACCTGCACGATGGGGTCCAGCCCCGGCTCGTGTCGGTCGGGATGACCCTGGGCATGGCCCAGCAGAAGATCGACACGGATCCGACCGCTGCCAAGGCGCTCATCGAAGAGGCTCACACCTCGACCAAGGCGGCGATCACCGAGTTGCGCCAGCTGGCCCGCGGCATCCACGCCTCGGTGCTCGACGATCGCGGGCTGGATGCGGCGCTGTCGGCTCTCGCCGGACGCTCGCCGATCCCGGTGGCGCTGGATGTGCGCCTCGACGGCCGGTGCAGCAGAGATGCGGAGGCAGCCGTGTACTTCTCGATCGCCGAGTCGCTGACCAACGCGGCCAAGCACTCCCGGGCCAGCGAGGCCCGCGTGACAGTGCGGGTGCGCGACGGCGGCACGCTGTGGGCGCGCATCGAGGACAACGGCCTCGGTGGGGCGCAGGTCGTTCCTGGTGGCGGTCTCGACGGCATCTCGAACCGGGTGCTCGCCGCCGGCGGCACTGTGCGCCTGGACAGCCCGACCGGCGGTCCCACGAGCCTGGAGGTGAGCGTTCCATGCGCATCCTGATCTGTCTGCCTGTGAACCAGCACCGTCGAAACCGAGTTGCCGAGGACGTGACATGCGCATCCTGATCTGTGAAGACTCTGTTCTCCTGCGAGAGGGCCTCATCCGGTTGCTGGAGGATGCAGGTCACGTCGTCGTCGCCGCCCTCCCCGACGCGACAGGCCTCGACGAGGCGGTGGATGAGACGGACCCCGAGCTCTGCATCCTCGATGTGCGGCTGCCGCCGACGTTCGTCGACGAGGGGATCCGCGCCGCTCTCGCCCTGCGCCGCCGGATTCCGCAGCTGCCGCTGCTCGTGCTGTCGCAGTACGTCGAGGAGCGCTACGCGAGCGATCTCATCGCCGCGCAGACGGGGGTGGCCGGAGCAGAAGCCCCCGGACCGCTCGGATATCTGCTGAAGGATCGGGTGGCCGATGTCGCCGAGTTCATCGAGTCGGTCGAGCGCATCGCCGCAGGGGCCACGGTGCTCGATCCCGAGGTCGTGGCGCAGCTGCTGACCCGGCGCACGAACGACGACCGGATGCGCGACCTCACCGAGCGCGAGCGCACCGTGCTCGCGCTCATCGCCGAGGGCAAGTCCAACCAGGCGATCGCGGGGCTCCTGTTCCTCTCGGCGGCGAGTGTGGAGAAGCACATCACCGCCATCTTCCAGAAGCTCGGGCTGGAGCCCGACGAATCCGGCAACCGCCGCGTGCTCGCGGCGATCGCCCACCTCGAGAACCTAGGAGAGATCCGATGACGAACACACCTCTCACCCCACCCGCCGCAGCGAACGATCCTGCCCCCGCGGCATCCGCCTCCACTCCCCCGCCCGCCGGTGGCGGCCACGGCGGCGCCGGCACTGTCATAACGATCGTCGCGGCCGTGGTCGGCGGCTTCGCGCTCATCGGCGCGACCGGCGGCGCGGCCGTCGCGGCGACCGGGCAGTTCGTCGACGATTCCGCCAGTCATGGGATCGCGCTGGATGCAGCGCATGTGACCGATCTCGAGCTGAGGTCGGGCGGGGCCGAGGTCACGGTGCGGTTCGCCGATGTCGATGATGCCCAACTGGTGGTCGACGGACATTCGCGGGGAGACTGGACGATGGCCCGCGACGGCGACACCCTCCGCGTCGCCAGCCCGCGCGGCGTCTTCTCCTGGTTGGGGCAGGGGTGGTGGTTCGGCGATGAGACGCGGGTGACGTTGACGCTGCCCGACGAGCTGAGCGGCGTCCTCGACGCCGACTTCAGGATCGACGCCGGTCAGCTGACCGTGCACGGAGCGTTCGACGAGCTCGATCTGCGGCTGTCGGCAGGTTCCATGCGCGTGGAGGCAGAGGCGTCCTCGGTGGAGGCGGAGGTCAATGCGGGTGCTGCCGATCTCACCCTCGATGGGGTGAAGGACGCCGATCTCACCATGTCGGCGGGCACGATGACAGCGCTGTTCACGGGTGCGCAGCCCGATGAGCTGGATGCGGAGGTGAGCGCCGGATCGATGCGCATCACGGTGCCGCGCGGTGAGTACGCGTTGCAGCGCGACGTGTCGGCGGGGAGGTTCGATTCCGAGGTGGATACGAACGGTTCTTCGCCGCATCGGATCACCGCGAAGGTGTCGGCCGGAGGCCTCACGATCGAGGCTCAGCGCTGACCGGATCGATTTCATAAATGCGTCGAACTCCGGTAAAGTCTTGGAGGTTGACGCGGGGCTATAGCTCAGGCGGTTAGAGCGCTTCACTGATAATGAAGAGGTCCCAGGTTCAAGTCCTGGTAGCCCCACTCCGTGACAACTGAACACCCGTCGGGTCGGTTTCTCGGCGCAGCACGGGGCCTTAGCTCAGTTGGTAGAGCGCCGCCTTTGCAAGGCGGATGTCAGGAGTTCGAATCTCCTAGGCTCCACAGGTGATTGACCCGAATTTGACTAGTAGTGGTATCGGGCTTGAAGAACGATGAGGTCATCGCCATCGACGAGATAGACGAGGCGGTGTTCGTCGGTGATTCGGCGTGACCAGGATCCCTGTGCACCGTACTTCACCTGCTCGGGCTTTCCGATGCCCTCGAATGGATCGCGCAGACATTCCTCGATCAGCTTGTCGATCCGTTTCAGCACACGCCGGTCGGCAGTCTGCCAGTGTGTGTAATCCTCCCAGGCGGACTTGTCCCAAACGAGGCGCATCACTCGCCTCTGTCGAGCTCGTGCTCCTCGACCTGGCTGGCCCGCGCCCGTTCATAAGAGTCGAGTAGCCTGCGTGCGTTCGCCGGGGATCGGAACAAATAGGCCGTCTCCTGCCATGCCGCGTAATCGTCTGCAGGCATCAAGACGGCATTGCCCTTACGGGATACGATCTCCACTGCCTCGCGATCCGCATTGATCCGTTCGATCAACGGGAAGAGAGTCTTCCGGGCTTCGCTCGCGGTGATAGACATCGCCGACTCCTCCACTCATTCCGATTACTTGTACCAGAATATTGTACCAGTCTGACGAAGTGCTGTGCTGTCTGCGCTGCGGAAGCGGTCCGTGGAGCAGCACGGTGCGCCGGAGGGTTGATCGCCCACCCAGGAGCGGTCACGAACTCACGCCGTCACGACGATGCGCCTCCCGCGCAGATCGGTGCCCTGCCAGGCGCTCTCGATGTCTTTCAGGGCGACCCTCTCGACAGGGAAAGACAGCTTCCCCTCCCGCGTCCAGGTCAGCACCTGTTCGAAGATCGCGGGCACGGTCTCGGCCGTGAGGCCCTTGGCGGCGCCGACGATCTCCAGCCCCGACGTGCGCAGACTCGCGGCGGGCAGCGCCACCTCCGCACCTGCGACCTCGCCGATCTGGATCAGCCGTGACCGTGCTCCGACCGAGAAATCGTCGGGGATGAGCGCGCGCAGCAGCACGGCGGTCGGCCTGCCCCAGAGGTAGTCGGCGATCACGTCGAAGCCCTCGCCACGGGTGCTCTTGTAGGCCTGCAGCAGCGCGTCGTCGGACACGGCGGTGCTGATCACGGCATCCGCCCCGAGCTCCCGGAGCTCGTCCAGCTGGACGTCTGGGAAACAGGGAGCCCGATCACCGAATCCCTGTCGGTGACCGGGACTGAATCTATCACTGATAGGGATGCCTCTCAATCGCTGATAGAGTCAGCGCGGAGGGATGCCCGTGGCGCTGGACAAACAGCAGATCGTCGCTGAGGCCGTCGCGCTGCTCGACGCGGAGGGCCTCGACGGGGTGACCCTGCGCAAGCTCGCCGGCCGGCTCGGCGTGCAGCAGCCGACGCTCTACTGGCACCTGCCCAACAAGGCCGCCCTGGTCACCGAGATCGCGGATGCCATCCTCGACCAGCACTTCCCCGACCTCGCACCCCCGCCCCCCGGCACGGACTGGCGGGAGTGGTTGGCAGAGCTCGCCCTGCGACTGCGCGGTGCGCTGCTCGCGCACCCCGACGGCGCCCGGATCATCTCGATCTCGCAGCTCTCGGTGCGCATGGCAGCGATCTCAGAGGTCGCGCTCGGCGCGCTCGTCGCCCAGGGCGTCGCCCTGCGGCATGCGCGACTGATCGTGCTCACGGTGGAGCACTTCACGGTGGGGCACGTGCTGGAGGAGCAGACCGGCCGGCCGGGTGCCGAGGATGCGCATGGTTTCGATATCGAGGCGTTCACGCGGGACCACCCGATGGTGGTCTCGGGGATCTCGGAGTACTTCGGCGGAGGACGCACGCCCGACGACCTGTTCCGCGACTGCGTGGATGTGATCATCCGGGGAGCAGGGGCGACGGCGGGCCTGGCGTCGTGAGATCCTTGCTCAGCGAGTGCGGTAGCGGAGGAAGAGCTCGTCGCCTGAGCGCAGGAGCGCGGCGAGCCGCATGTCGCGCGGAGTGCTCGTGTCCGAGCGGGCGATGCGGCCCGCGTCGCCGGCCTGCAGGGAGGGCGCGAGGGTGAGGCACAGCTCGTCGACGACACCGGCTTCGATGAAGCTGCCGAACAGGTGCGGCCCGCCCTCGGAATGGATGCGCGCGAGACCTCGCCCCACGAGGTCGTCGCGCACCGCCCGCGGATCGATGTCGTGCTCGCCCGCATCCACGACGTCGGCCACCGGTTCCAGTGCGGCGCGCGCCCGTGCATCCGACGCGGCGACGGTGTAGACGATCGGCCGCACCGGAGCATCCGTGAACACCGCTGATGCGGGGTCGAGGTCGAGCGAGCCCGACACGATGGCGAGCACGGGATGCTCGGGCATCCCCCGCGCCGCACGCCAGGCCGCGTCGTCGTCGCCGAGGCGGAACCCGTCGTACTCCTCGATGCGGATCGTGCCCGCGCCCACGAGCACGACGTCGGCCTGCCGCCGCAGCAGCGCGAACACCCGTTGGTCGGCCTCGTCGCCGAGCCCGCCGGAGCGTCCGTCGTGCGTCGCCGCGCCATCGATGCTCGACACGAAGTTCATCCGCAACCACGATCCGGCCGTCGGTGCGTACGCCGCGAGGATCGCCTCGTCGTCGAGGTCGTCGCCGGGCGTCGGCAGGATGCGGTCGATGCGTGCGCTCATACGTTCCTCGTCGGATGCGCGTTGTGCTCCACGCGGACGGGCGGCCGCATCCCGAGGATCGCCTCGATCATCCGCACCGCGTCGACCGACGGCACCACGTCGTGCATCCGCACGATGCGCGCCCCGCGTTCGATGCACGCGACCATGGCGGCCAGGGATCCCGCCAGCCGCTCACCCTGCGGACGATCGATCGACTCCCCCACGAAGTCCTTGTTCGACACGGCCGCGAGCAGCGGCAGCCCGAGATCGGCGAGATCGGCGAACCGTCGGGTGAGCTCGAGCGTGTGCAGGGTGTTCTTGTCGAGGTCGTGCCCCGGATCGATGATGATCCGCTCCCGCGGGATGCCCGCCGCCACGGCGCGCTCTACCCTCGCCCCGAGGAAGTCGTGCACCTCGCGCACGACGTCGTCGAAGCGCGCCGGGGGTTTCTCCACCCGCGGCGGCCCCACGCTGTGCGTGATGACGACGTGCGCGGCGCTCGCCGCGATCACCCCCGCCATCTCGGGGTCGCCCAGCCCGCTCGTGTCGTTCACGACAGCGGCGCCGGCGTCGATCGCCGCGCGCGCCACGACGCCGTTGTTCGTGTCGACCGAGACGACGACATCGCTCGCCGCAACGATCGCCTCGATCACGGGCACGACCCGGTCGATCTCCTCGGCGGGCGAGATCGGCGCTCCGCGTCCGAAGGGCACGCCCCCGATGTCGACCCAGTCCGCGCCCTGGCCGTCGGCGGTCAGCGCCGCTTCGACCGCGCGATCGAGCGCGAAGGTCTTGCCGTGGTCGTAGAACGAGTCGGGCGTGCGGTTGACCACGGCCATGACCGCGACCTGACGATCGAAGTCGAACTCGCGCCGCCCGATCCGCCGCACGCCGAAACGCGGCAGCGTGCCCCCCGGGGCGTCGGTGGGGTCGGTCATCGTGCGGTTCCCTTCTCGAGCGCGGAAGCGTCCGCAGGGTGGATGCCGGCATCGGCGGTGAACCCGAAGTCGGAGAAGAGGGGGAGGCTCCCGGCGGCCAGGCCGTTGAGCACCTGCCGCTCGTAAGCGGGCATCGCCGCGGGGAGCGCATCCAGCGCGAACCAGGTGAGCCCCGCGCACTTGCCCGGCTCGCGGATGCTCGGCGTGCCGGTCCACTCGGATGCTGTGAAGAACCAGTCCGCGCGCTGCTCGATCGCCGCGGTCGTGCCGTCGGTGCGCTGCATGACCGTGAGTGGCGTGAGGGCCCCGGCGTCGACGGCGACGCCCAGCTCCTCGCCGGCTTCGCGCAGCGCGGCGGCGCGAGCGGTCTCGCCGGGCTCGATGTGTCCGGCGGCGCCGGCCGCCCACATCCCGTCCATGTATCCGGTGCCTGCGCGCAGCTGGAGCAGCACGTCGTCTCCGCGGCGCAGGTACACGTACACGGCGGGGATGACGGCGAAGCGGCCGGTGGATGCGGCGGTCATGCCCGTTCCTCGGAGGGAGTGGCAGTCTCCAACGGAGCAGCAGTCTCCGGATGCACGACCACGCAGCACCGTCCCTCGGCGGGCGCGAGCTCGGCGCGCGCAGGATCCGTGCCCGCGCCGCACAGCGTGCCCTCCACGAAGGCGTGGTTGAGGCCGCAGGCCAGCTCGGCGTGCTCTCGCACGACGCTGTGGAACGGGCAGTTGCGCAGCACGATCCCGCCTTCGTCGTCAGTGACGGGCTCGTAGCCAGCCGTGCGCAGGGCCATGCCCACATCGGGCTCGTTCTCCCCGAGCGCGCGCCCCTCGCGCCGCGCCGCCTCGGCGAGCGCCGTACGGAACTCCGGCGGGGCGGCGGCATCGGCGGCCGAGGCGATGATGTTCGCGAGCATGACGTAATTGCGCGGCGGCAGACTGACGGCGGCCTCGCGCGCACTGCGGGCGTAGCGCTTGGCCGGGCGACCGGATCCCGGGCCGCCGCGCCCCTCCGGATGCGCGTAGCTCACGTCGAGCAGGCCCGCGGCGGCGAGCTTGTCGAGGTGGTAGGCGGCGAGACTGCGACTGAGGTGCGCGGCGTTCGCGGCGTCTTCGCGCGAGACGGGCGCGGGCTGGGCGGCGATGTAGTCGTAGAGCCTGCGGCGCACGCGGTCGGCGAGCAGACCCACTTCATCCAGACCGAGGTCGGGAGCGCCGGCATCCATCGCATCCCCTTTCTAACGCAAGAATATCTTGACGAACTCTCGGGATGGTGTCAATCTAAAGAAAGTATTCATTGACGTTAGAGGAATGAGCATGACGGAATCGACGATCCCCCGGCACCTCGATGATCCGCCGCTCGCCCCGGTTCCGCTTCGCCCGGAGCCGGTCGCGCCCGTGCACGTCGGCGGCGCGAGGCGCGAACCCGACCTCGCCCGCGCCGAGCTGGCCGCCGGCGACTTCCTCGCGGCGCTGGGGATGTCGCTCGACGCTCCGCACCTTGCGGAGACTCCGGGGCGCATGGCGAGGGCGTGGGCCGAGATGCTCACGCCACGGGAGTTCGCGCTCACCACGTTCCCCAACGACGAGCAGTACGACGAGCTGGTCGTCGTGCGCGACATCGCCGTGCGCTCGATCTGCGAGCACCACCTGCTGCCGTTCACCGGGCGCGCCTGCGTCGGCTACCTTCCGGGGGAGCGGATCGTCGGCCTGTCGAAGCTCGCGCGGATCGTCGAACACTTCGCACGCCGGCCGCAGACCCAGGAGCGCCTCACCAAGCAGATCGCCGACTGGCTGGAGCAGAACCTCACCCCGCGCGCTGTCGGCGTCGTGATCGCCGCCGAGCACTCGTGCATGACCATGCGCGGTGCGCTCGCGGCAGGCACGAGCACCGTCACCTCGACCCTGCTCGGGAGCCTGCGCGACGACCCGCGCTCGCGGCAGGAGTTCCTGGCCCTCGCCGGCCTGTCCCCCGCATGACCTGACGAACGACAAGGAGCACACCATGAGCGATCCGCAGAACGTGACCATCGTCGGAGGCGGTCTCGCCGGTGCCAAGACAGCCGAGGCGCTGCGCGAGAAGGGGTACGTCGGCGAGATCGTGCTCGTCGCCGCGGAGGCGCATCCGCCCTACGAGCGCCCGCCGCTGTCGAAGGACTACCTCGCGGGCAAGGCGGGCTTCGACGACGCCATCGTGCATCCCGAGGACTGGTACCGCGATCACGACGTGACCCTGCGCGAAGGCGTGCGGGCGACGGGGATCGACACCGCCGCTCATCGCGTCGACCTCGACGACGGCACGGCGCTCGGCTACGGCGCCCTCGTGCTCGCCACCGGATCCGAGCCGCGGCGGCTCGACATCCGCGGCATCGACGCCGGGCACGTGCACGTGCTGCGCACCGTCGAGGACTCCGACGCGATCCGCGCCGAGTTCGGCCCCGGCCGTCGCCTCGTGCTCATCGGCGGCGGCTGGATCGGGCTCGAGGTGGCCGCGGCCGCCCGCGGCGCCGGTACCGAGGTGACCGTGCTCGAAGGCGCGCACCTTCCCCTGCTGCGTGTGCTCGGCGCGCAGCTCGCCGAGGTCTTCGCCGGCCTGCACCGCGAGAACGGGGTCGATCTGCGCACGGATGCGCGCATCGCCGCGCTGGAGAGCGCCGACGGCGCCGTCACGGGCGTGCGGATGGACGACGGCGAGATCATCCCCGCCGATGCCGTCGTCGTCGGGGTCGGGGTGCGTCCCGTGACGGAGCTCGCCGAGAAGGCCGGACTCGCGGTCGACGACGGCGTGCTCGTCGACGCACTGCTGCGCACCAGCGACCCCGACGTGTACGCCGTCGGCGACATCGCGAACCACGAGCATCCGGTGCTGGATCGCCGGGTGCGCGTGGAGCACTGGGCCAACGCGCTCAACCAGCCCGCCGCCGTGGCGGCGACCCTCACCGGCGTCGACACGGCGTACACCGAGCTGCCGTACTTCTTTAGCGACCAGTACGACCTGGGCATGGAGTACATCGGGCACGCGCCGGAGGGCTCCTACGACCGGGTCGTCATCCGCGGCGATCTGGCCTCCCGGGAGTTCGTGGCGTTCTGGCTCGACGGCGAAGACCGCATCCAGGCCGCCATGAACGTGAACGTGTGGGACGTGCCGGATGCGGTCAAGCCGCTCATCGTCGCCAAGACCTCGGTCGATCCCGCGCGCCTCGCCGATCCGGACATCGCTTACGCCGACCTCTGAGCGACCGCGGCGGCGAGTGACGCGAGGGCGGCCGATGTCGCCTCCCAGCCCATGCACGCATCCGTGACGCTCTGCCCGCGCACGAGCCCCGCACCGCCGATCGACACATCGAGCGTCTGCGCGCCCGCGACGAGGTTGCTCTCCAGCATCACCCCGGCGATGGCGCGGCGCTCGGCATCCGTCGTGCGCAGCTGCTCGGCGATCTCGGCAGCCACCTCGGCCTGGCGCACGTGGTCTTTGCCGCTGTTCGCGTGGCTGGCGTCGACGACGAGCCGAGGCGGCAGCCCCGCGGCCCGCAGCCGTTCGGCGACGCGGGCCACCTCGGCGGCGCCGTAGTTCGGTCCGTCCGAGCCGCCGCGCAGGATCACCCCCGTGTCGGGGTTGCCGGTCGTGGTCACCATGCTCGCCCTGCCGTCGCCGCCGATGCCGAGGAAGGCCTGCGGGGCGGATGCCGCCGCCGCGGCGTCGAGCGCGACCTGGATGCCTCCGTCCGTGCCGTTCTTGAACCCGATCGGCATCGACAGCCCCGAGGCGAGCTGACGGTGGATCTGGCTCTCGGTCGTGCGCGCCCCGATCGCGCCCCACGTGATGAGGTCGGCCGTGTACTGCGGGCTGATCGGCTCGAGGAACTCCGTGGCGCACGGCATCCCCAGCGCGGTCACATCGCGCAGGAACGCACGGGCGAGGCGCAGTCCGGTGCCGATGTCGTGGCTGCCGTCGAGGTGCGGATCGTTGATGAGGCCCTTCCAGCCCACGGTCGTGCGCGGCTTCTCGAAGTAGGTGCGCATGACGATGAGCAGCTCGTCGCGGTGCGTCTCGGCCTCGCGCACCAGGTGGCCCGCGTACTCGAGCCCGGCCTCCGGGTCGTGGATCGAGCACGGACCGACGATCACGAGCAGCCGGTGGTCGTCGCCCGACATGATCGCGCGGACCTCGTCGCGGGTGCGCTGCACGAGCTTCGTGCGCTCGGCGCCCACGGGCAGGTCGGCGGCGAGGTCCGACGGCGCCGGCAGGGCGGTGAAACCGGCGACGTGCTGATCGGCGGTCGCGTCGTCGGCGACGGGGGCGGGGGGCGTGGCGGTGAGGGTGTGCATGGGTCCTGTTCCGGATAGGGGCGGACCCGCAGAGCCCGCCGAAACGGCGAAAGCCAGAGCGAATGCTCTGGCTTGTCGGCTCTGAAGGTGTCGGTGCGCGCTACTCGGGCGCCGGCCCCTCCAGAGCCGACTCGAAATACGCATACCAACGGGTTGTCATGCCGTCAGGTTACCGCATCGCGGAACCGCCTCGGTACGGATGCATGAACGCCTCGACGCCGTGCGGGACAGATGGCTGAGCCCCACCGACCGAAACGGCTCAGTCTGTCGGAGACTGGTCGAAATCGCCGGATTCCGGGGGTGGCCCTCAGCCATCCGTCCTCCACGGACAGGAGGGACTCAGCCATCCGTCCCCGCGGCGCGGCGCACGCGCTCGGCGAGGAAAGCCAGATCCGCCTTATCGAGGGCCGTCACGGCGTACGCGGTCGGCCACACGTTGCCCTCGTCGAGGGTGGCGGGAGCCTCGAACTCGAACGTCGAGTAGCGCACCTTGAACTTCGACTTCGGCTTGAAGAAGCACACGACCTTGCCGGCCTCGTTGGCCCAGGCAGGCATGCCGTAGTAGGTGCGCGGCATGAGGTGCGGTGCGCTCTCGGAGACCATCGTGCGAAGGGCTTCCCCCAGCGCGCGCTCCTCGTCGGAGAGCGCCGCGAGCTTCTCGGCGATCTCCGCGTCTCCATCGCGACGGGCCGTCTCGGGATCCTTCTTCTTCGCACTCGAGCGCGAACGGCTCTCCTTCACGCGGTCCTTCATCGCGGCGCGCTCTTCGGCGCTGAACGTCTCGGTCTTCTCCGCCATGTCCATCTCCTCGGCTTCCGGCGATCCGGACGATCCGGGGCCGTGATCCTCAGCATAAGAATCGAGATGTCACGGACGCTTCTCGGATCCTGATCGATTCCGCGACGAAGCGGCGGTCCGAACGGATCGGACCGCCGCAGTGCCCCGTCAGCGCAGGGGTGTGAAGTCCCGGTTGGCGATGTGCGACGGACGCGGCGCCTTGGCCGCGAACGGCTCGACGAGGGCGTTGTCCACGCTGTTGAAGACCATGAACACGTTCGAGCGCGGGTAGGGGGTGATGTTGTTGCCCGAGCCGTGCATGATGTTCGAGTCGAACCACAGAGCGGATCCGGCCGCTCCCGTGAACTGGTCGATCCCGTACTGCTCGGCCAGTTCGGTGATCGCCTCGTGGCTGGGCACGCCGGCCTCCTGCGCCTTGAGCGACTCCTCGTGGTTGTTCTCCGGAGTGGCGCCCACGGCCGGCACGAACGTGCGGTGCGAGCCGGGCATCACCATCAAGCCGCCGTTGAACGGGTAGTTGTCGGTGAGTGCGATCGACAGGCTCACCGCACGGGGGATGGGCATGCCGTCTTCGGCATGCCAGGTCTCGAAGTCGGAGTGCCAGTAGAACCCGGTGCCGGTGAAGCTCGGCATGTAGTTGATCCGGGTCTGGTGCAGGTACACCTCCGAACCCAGGATCTGCCGCGCACGATCGAGCACCTTCGGGCTGCGACTGAGAGCGTCGATCACCTCGCTGAGCCTCTCGACCTCGAACACCGAGCGCACGGCTCCCGTGGTGCGCTCGGTGATGAGCCGCGGGTCGCCGCTGAGCGCGGAGTCCGCAGCGAGACGATCCAGCTCGGCGCTGAACGCCCGCACCTCCTCAGGGGTGATGAAGTCGTCGAGCACGGTGTAGCCGCGGGCGTCGTGCGCCTCCAGCTCGCCGGCTGAGAACGGGCCGGTCTCGGCCGATCCCCATACGGCGGGCTGGCTGCGTGCGATGTTGTCCCGCACCTCGTCGACGCGGGTCGGGAAGAGGTCCTCTGCGGTCGTCGTGTCGTTCGTCATGAATCGTTCTCCCTTCTCTTCGGTGATCGGTGCGAACGGCGGGCGCCGATCACACCGCGTCGGTCACCAGCGGGTACACGCCGTTCTCGTCGTGCACCTCGCGGCCGGTGACGGGCGGGTTGAACACGCACACGGTGCGCATCTCGGTGCGCGGCCGCACCTCGTGCTCGTCGTGGTCGTTCAGCAGGTAGAGCGACCCGGGCGCGAGGGGATGCGTCTCACCGGTGGCCAGGTCGGTGATCTCGCCCTCGCCCTCCACGATGAACACCGCCTCGATGTGGTTCGCGTACCAGAACCGGTTCACCGTGCCGGCGTAGAGCGTGGTCTCGTGCACCGAGAAGCCCACGCCCTCCTTCGCGAGCACGATGCGCTTGCTGCGCCAGTTCTCGCTCTTGATGTCGGCGTCGGTGTCGGTGATCTCGGCGATGCTGCGCACGATCATGCGTCGTCCTCCTTGCTCGTCGTGGCGCCGACCAGCTCGGACGTGGGTATGGATGGCCCCAGCACGGAGAGCACGCAGTCCTCGATGATCGCCAGTCCGCGCTCCA
The DNA here is from genome assembly GCF_013409745.1 of Microbacterium pseudoresistens. NCBI lineage: Bacteria > Bacillati > Actinomycetota > Actinomycetes > Micrococcales > Microbacteriaceae > Microbacterium > Microbacterium pseudoresistens. The sequence continues at coordinate 1,128,929 of NZ_JACCBH010000001.1, read as the reverse complement.
GCTCGGCATCGCTGATGGTCAGCGCCGGCAGGATCTTCATGACCTCGCCCTCGGGACCGGAGGTCTCCATGAGCAGACCGCGGGTGAACGCGGCGCGGCACACGGCCTCCGCGGTCTCCCCGTCGGGGAACTGCAGGCCGCGGGCCAGGCCGCGGCCCTTGGCGACCAGGTTCAGGTTCGGGTAGCGGGCGACGATGCCGTTGAACCGGCTCTCCACCTTGGCCCCCTTGGCCAGCGTCGAGGCCTTCAGCCCGTCGTCGCTCCAGTAGCGCCGCAGGGCGGCGGCCGCCGTGGCGAAGGCGGGGCCGATGCCGCGGAAGGTGCCGTTGTGCTCGCCCGGCTCCCAGATGTCCAGGTCGGGACGGATCAGCGTCAGGGCCATGGGGATGCCGTAGCCGCTGATCGACTTCGACAGGCACACGATGTCGGGGACGATCCCGGCCTCCTCGAAGCTGAAGAAGTCGCCCGTGCGTCCGCATCCCATCTGGATGTCATCGACGATGAGCAGGATCTCGCGCTCCTTGCAGATCTCGGAGAGCCGGCGCAGCCACTCCACGCGTGCGGCGTTGATGCCGCCCTCGCCCTGCACCGTTTCCACGATCACCGCGGCAGGCGTGTTCAGACCGCTGCCGGCGTCGTCGAGCAGGCGCTCGAAGTAGAAGAAGTCGGGGTAGTCGCCGTCGAAGTAGTCGTCGTAGGGCATCGGCGTCGCGTGCACGAGCGGAACGCCCGCACCGCCGCGCTTGAGCGAGTTGCCGGTGACGGCCAGGGCTCCCAGGGTCATGCCGTGGAAGGCATTGGTGAAGTTCACGACCGATTCGCGGCCGGTCGCCTTGCGAGCGAGCTTCAGCGCCGCCTCGACGGCGTTCGCGCCGCCGGGTCCGGGGAAGACGACCTTGTAGTCGAGGCCGCGCGGCTCGAGGATGACCTCCTGCAGCGCCTCGAGGAAGTCGCGGCGCGAGGAGGTGAACATGTCCAGCGAGTGCATGACGCGGTCGTCGCCGAGGTAGTCCAAGAGCACCTTCTTCAACTCGGGGTTGTTGTGCCCGTAGTTGAGCGCGCCGGCTCCCGCGAAGAAGTCCAGATAGGCGCCTCCGCGCTCGTCGTACATCATGCTGCCCACGGCGCGGTCGAACACGACCGGCCAGGAGCGCGAGTAGCTGCGGACGTCGGATTCCAGTTGGCTGAAAATATCCATCGGGTGGGGTTTCTCCTCCTTGTGATCACGTGCGGAGAATGCACGCCGCCCGGGTCGGGCGGAGGTCATGGGGATGTGCGGACCGGTCAGTGCACGGGGTGCGGCCCGATCGTGTACAGGCGTTCGGGGTCGTGATGCTCCCCGGTCTCGCCCGCTGGGATGAGGTGCGCGCTCTCGAAGAGCGGCTCGACCGTCAGGGGGGCGTCGTCCCAGCGCCGGGCGAAGCCGCGGAACAGCTGCTGGGAGGCGCCGTTGTCATCGGTGATCGTCGTCTCGACGGCGCGCACCGGGACGGGCGAGGCGTCGTCGACGAGATCCTGGAGCAGCCGGCCGGCGAGGCCGAGGCCGCGGAAGCGCTCATCGACGGCGACCTGCCAGATGAACAGGCAGTCCTGCCGTGCGGGGCGCCGGTAGCCGATGATGAACCCCGCCGGGGCGTCGTCGACGAGCGCGATGCGTGAGGTCGCCGAGAAATCCCGCGCCCACAGGACGTAGGCGTACGGCGTGTTCAGATCGAGCGTGCGCGAATCGCGGGCGATGCGCCACAGTTCGGCGCCATCGTCGAGGCGGGGTGCGCGGACGCGGATCGCGGGCTCGGAGCCCATCGCGGAAGTCAGAACGCGGAACGGTCGATCGGCGGGAAGGCGGACACGGTCATCGGTTTCGTATGCATCATCTTCAGTCTCGATATCGGTGTGCGTCGTCGAACTTCCCTTCCACAGTGTCATGGATGGGATCGAGCCTCAAATCGAGGGACGCGCCTCAGTCGTCCGCTCGGCGGCTGAGCTTCGAGGGCCACCAGATGGCCCCGTCGATGTCGTAGGCAAGGGCAGGCACGAGCAGCGAGCGCACGACGAAGGTGTCCAGCAGCACCCCGAAGGCGACGATGAACGCCAGCTGCAAGAGGAACAGGATGGGGATGACCGACAGCGCCGCGAAGGTCGCCGCCAGTACGAGCCCCGCCGAGGTGATCACGCCGCCCGTAATGGCCAGCCCGCGCAGGATCCCGGGACGGGTGCCGTGCGCCGCCGACTCCTCGCGCACCCGTGTCATGAGGAAGATGTTGTAGTCGATGCCCAGCGCCACCAGGAACACGAATCCGTACAGCGGCACCGCCGGATCCGCTCCGGGGAAGCGGAAGACGTGGTTGAACACCAGCGCCGAGACGCCCATCGCCGTGCCGAACGACAGCACCGTGGTGAGCACGAGCAGCACAGGGGCGACCAGTGAGCGCAGGAGCAGCATCAGGATCACCATGATGACCGCGAGGATCACGGGGATGATGAGGGTGCGGTCGTGGATGGAGGCGTCGTCGGTGTCGATGGCGGTGGCCGTCACGCCTCCCACGAGCGCGTCGAACCCCGACAGGTCGGAGCGCAGCGAGCGGACGGTGTCCTCCGCCGCGGTCGAGTCGGCGGCGTCCGCGAGGGTGGCCTGTAGCATCACCCGGCCGTCGACGACCGTGGGCTCGGGGGCCTGTGCGCCGGGCGGGCCGACCGCGACGATCCCGTCCTCGGTGACCGTGGCTGTGCCGCTGGCGGAGTCGGCGGTGACGGCCACGCCCTCGACGCCGTCGTGTTGCAGCAGGAGATCGGCGACTTCCTGCAGGTCGCCCTCGTCGACGACGACGTAGGCGGGGCTGCCCGATCCGCCGGGGAAGTGTTCTCCCAGTGCGATCTGCCCGTCGCGGGCCTCGGATGATCCGAGCACGAGCTCGGACTGCGCGACGCCGGAGGCGTTCAGCTGCGTCGCCCCGAAGGCGCCGACCAGCAGCACGGCGACCGTCGCGACCCAGATGGCGCGGGGGCGGGCGCGCACGGCACCGGCGAGCCGGGACCACAGCCCCTTCGACGGCATCCCGTCCTCCGCGGCGACGACCTCGGGCTCGAATGCCGGGCGGCGGGGCCAGAACACCGTGCGCCCGAACGCGAAGAGCAGGGCGGGCAGAAGCGTGAGCGCGGACAGCATCGCGAACACGATGCCGATGGCGGCGACCGGACCCAGGGTGCTGTTCGACTTCAGGTCGCTCAGCAGCAGGCAGAGCAGCCCCGCGATGACCGTGCCGCCGGAGGCGACGATCGGTTCGACCGAGCCCTTCCACGCCGCCGCGATCGCCGCGCCCCTGTCGTTCGTGACGCGCAGCTCCTCGCGGAAGCGCGAGACGAACAGCAGGGCGTAGTCGGTGGCGGCCCCGATGACGAGGATGAACAGGATGCCCTGCGTCTGCCCGCTCAGCAGCAGCACGCCCCACTTCGCCAGCCACCACACGACCAGGAGGGCCACGCACAGGGCGAACAAGCTCGTGGAGAGCACGACGATCGGCAGCAGGAAGGAGCGGTACACGAGGATGAGGATCACCAGCACCGCGCCGAACGCGACGAGGATCAGCAGGCCGTCGATCCCCGCGAAGCCGGCCACGAGGTCGGCGGTGAACCCGGCCGGTCCCGTGACGTAGACATCCACACCGGCCGGTGCGGCGGCCCGCAGCTCGTCTCCGAGCGCGGCGACGGCGTCGCCCACATCCGCATCCGCGTCGATCGGCACGAACGCCTGCGCGGCGCGGCCGTCGTCGGAGGGGATCGGCGGGGAGATGTCGCCGACGACGCCTTCGACCGACGGCGCCTCGTCGAGCGCGGCGCCGATGGCCTCGAGCTGCTCCTCGGTGAACTCGTCGTCGCCGACGAAGACGACGATGCCGGGGATGGCGTCCGAACCGCTGAACTCTCCGAGCAGCCCCTGCACCTCGGTCGCGTCGGCGGAGTCGGGCAGGTAGGCGGTGCTGTCGTTCGAGGAGACCTCGTCGACCTTCCCGAACAGCGGCCCGCCCAAGGCGGCCCCGCCCAGCCAGAGGAGGATGAGCACGGCGGGCAGCAGAACCCTCAGCCACGCGCGGGCGGGGCGGCGGTCACGGGTGCGCAGCGGCGCGGCCGGATCAGTCACCTCCTCACGGTACTCGCTCGCGGGCGGCGGCGAGGGAGCGTCGCGGGCGTAGGGTGAGCACGTGGACATGCGCGTCGCGGCATACGCCGTCATCACCGACGATCGCGACCGCATCCTGCTCGCGCGATGGACCGAGGGTCGCCGTGTTTCCTGGACGCTGCCCGGCGGGGGCCTTGAGGCGGGCGAGGATCCCGAGGTCGCCGCCCGGCGCGAGGTGCGAGAGGAGACGGGCTACAAGGCCGTGCTCGACGAGCTGCTCGGCATCCACTCGCGCGTGATCCCCGCCCGCCGGCGCGTCACCCAGGGCGCCGCGGGACCGCTGCACACCCTACGGATCGTGTATCGCGCGCACATCGTGGGCGGCCGGCTCCGGTTCGAGGAAGACGGATCGACCGACATGGCCGGCTGGTTCGGTCTCGAAGAGCTCGGCGCGCTGCAGCGGGTGAAGCTCGTCGACATCGCGCTCGGGATGGCAGGGATCACGAGCGGCTGACCCCTGACGCCTCAGCGCGCGAGCAGGATCGCCGGCGGCACGAACGCCACGATCACGAGCAGGGCGACCACGATCGCGGCCAGCAGCACGATCTGCCACACGCGCTGGTCGGGCCGCCGCGTGCGGGTGAAGACGAACCCGATCAGCGCGCCGATGATCGCCCCGCCCACGTGCGCCTGCCAGGCCACGTTGAACCCGGGCACGAACCCGAGCACGAGGTTGATGCCGAGGATCACGAGGATGCCCGTGACGTTCGCGCCGAGATGCCGCCCGATCACGAGCAGCGCCGCCATGAGCCCGAACACCGCCCCCGAGGCGCCGACGGTCGCGGTGGTCGGCGCGATGACGGCGACGGCGACCGAGCCGCCGAGCGCGCTGATGGCATACAGGGCGATGAACCGCCACCGGCCGATGAGCGGCTCCAGGCTCTGCCCGATCATCCACAGCGCGAGCATGTTCAGGCCGAAGTGCCAGAAGCCGCCGTGCACGAGAGCGGCGGTGAGCAGACGCCAGGGTTCGAACGGATACGGCGAGATCTGCGGATACAGGTATGGCGCCGCGAACAGGAACGTGTCGGTGATGTGCAGGCCGGGGATGAGCTGCAGCAGTCCGACGAACGCGGTGAGCGCGAGGATGGCGTAGGTCGCCACGGGCTTTGCCCCCGCCCGCACCGCGACGACGCCGCCCCCGCGCCCCCAACTGCGTCGCGCGCGCTTCTGCGCGGACGATTCCGCCTTGCGCTGCTCGGCCAGGCATTCGGGGCAGATCACGCCGACCGCTGCCTGGGTCTGGCACTGCGGGCAGATCGTGCGCATGCAGCGCTGGCACAGCACGAAGCTCTGCCGATCGGGATGCCGATAGCAGAAGTTGTCGCGATTGGCCGCGAAGCCGGTGTCTGTCATGGGGTGCGAGCGGCGCTCGGCGGCGCGGGTCAGGCGGCGACGATATCGACCGACTGCAGCACGACGTCGTCGATCGGGCGGTCGCCCGCGGCGGTCGGCACGGCGGCGATCGCGTCGACGACCTTCTTGGAGGCGTCGTCGGCGACCTCGCCGAAGATGGTGTGCTTGCCCTGCAGCCACGGCGTGGGGTCGGTCGTGATGAAGAACTGCGAGCCGTTGGTGCCCTCGACCTCGCCGGTGGCGGGGTTGCGGCGCAGGCCCGCGTTGGCCATGGCCAGCTTGTAGGGCGCGTTGAAGTCGAGCTCGCCGTGGATCTCGTCGTTGAAGGTGTATCCCGGACCGCCCACGCCCTGGCCGAGCGGATCGCCGCCCTGGATCATGAAGTTCGGGATGATCCGGTGGAAGATGACGTCCTTGTAGAGGGGACCCTCGCCCGGCTTCCCGGTGGCGGGGTCGGTCCACTCGCCGGTGCCGTCGGCAAGGCCGACGAAGTTCTTGACCGTGCGCGGCGCGTGATCGCCGAACAGGTTGACGACCATGTCGCCGTGGTTGGTGTGCAGGGTCGCGACGTGAGAGGGGTAAGGCATGGTTCCATTCTCGCAGAGGATCCGATGAGTTCTCGGGGAACTCTCTGGCTAACGCCCTCGTGTCTGGCAAGATGGAGCATCCGAACCCCAAGTCGATCTGGGAGGCACCGTGGGCACCACGCGTAAGCGCAAGAAGGAACTCCGCCGTCTGCAGGGCGACGCCACCAAGCTGTGGGAGTCGCAGCAGGTTCTCGTGGCCGATGCGGCCGATGTCGCGCGCGAGGCCGGCCGCCAGCTCGGCAACTTCGGGCGGGAGCGGGTGGTTCCCGCCGTGCAGGATGCGTATGAGAACCGCGTCGTTCCGGCCGTCGACCGCGGGGTCAAGTTCTCCAAGCACATCGTCGACGACCGCGTCGCGCCCGCTGTGGGCGGCGTGATCGGCACCGCGCTGTCGGCGTGGGACGTCGCCAACGCCAAGCGCGCCAAGGCTCTCGGTCGCCCGACGCCTGCCCGCCTCGCCCCCGTCGCCGCTCCGAAGAAGAGCGGCCCCGGCATCGGCGCGGTCATCGCGATCGTCCTCGGCGTCGGCGCCGCGATCGGTGTGCTCGTCGCCGCATGGCAGACGCTGCGTGCCGACGACGAGCTGTGGGTGGCCGACGACCCGCTGAGCACTCCCGGAGCGTGAGCTCCGACGCGGCCGCCGCATCCGACCCGCATGCGCGGGTGCGGGATGCGGCGGCTTTTCGTGGTCTCGACATCGAGATCCTCGAACGACCGGAGGCGCGAAGCCTCGCCGAGGCCGCCGCGTTGCTGGGCATTGAGCCCTCGGGCATCGTCAAGACCCTCGTGGTCAAGCGCGCTGACGACACGTTCCTTTTCGCCCTCGTTCCCGGCGGGCGCAAGATCTCGTGGCCCAAACTGCGCGCCGTCGTCGGCGTCAACCGGCTCACGATGCCCGATCCGGAGGTCGCAAAGGCGGCCACGGGGTACGCGCGTGGCACGATCGTGCCGATCGGCAGCACGCAGGACTTGCCGGTGTTCGCGGACGCGTCGATCCTCGGCCGCCGCATCGCGATGGGCGCCGGATCGCACGGGTACAGCCTGTTCGTCGACGCGGATGCCCTCGCCGCCGCCTACGACGCGACCGTCGCCGATATCTCCGAGCCGGAATAGGCGAAGAATGACACGTGTGTAATTCTCCCCACCTGGGGATAGACCTGTGGATAACTCCGTCGACGGAGACGATGATGCCCCCGCACGCGGCGAGGGCATCGGAAGGTCGACCGGGCGGGGTCAGCGCCAGCGGGTGGTCATGAGGAAGCCGATCATGGCGATGCCGAGCCCGATGAGCAGGTTCCAGGCGCCCAGGCCCGGGATCGGGTACGCCTGACCGCTGATGTAGTACACCAGGATCCAGACCAGGCCGAGCAGCATGAAGCCCACCATGAGGGGCTTGAACCACACCGCGTTGGGGGCGGCGTCGGCCGCGCTGTGCTCGATGACGGGCTCGTCGTTCTTGTCGGAACGTGCGCTCTTCTCGGACCGTGCCATGCCCCCATCCTAACCGGCGGGGCGTCGCCGTCAGGGACTGTACAAACGAGACCGGTAGGATCGCCCGCATGACGCAGGTTCGGGGGGATGCACCGCTGCGCCGTGACCGTCGTCGTGCGCAGCAATGGCCCGCGCAGCCGGCGGCCGATCCCGTGCAGACGCGCGAGCCGGAGCGCCGCCCTGCGCACGCTGCCCGCAAGGCGCGGCCTCGCGTCTCGGTGCTGGGCGTGCTCGGCGAGCTGCTGCTGACGGCCGGGGTGGTCATCCTGCTCTACGTGGCCTGGCAGATGTGGATCGGCGACATCATCATGAGCACCGCGAACAACGAGAAGGGGCATGAGATCAGCCGGAACTGGGCAGACGGCCCCGCGCCCGAACCGCCGCCCGTGCTGGAGGAGCCGGACGACCCGGGTGGCGAGCCGACCTACGAGGCGCCCCTGCTGGCTCCGCCCGGAGACGGTGAGTACTTCGCGCAGATGATCATCCCGCGCTTCGGCGCCGACTACAACAACATCATCGCGGGAGGGGTCACTCGCCCCGTGACCCTCGACGAAGGATGGATCGGGGTGTACCCCGATACGACCATGCCCGGTCAGGTGGGCAACTTCGCCGTCGCCGGCCACCGCACCACGTGGGGTGCGCCGCTGAACCAGGTCGACAAGCTGCAGCTGAACGACCCCATCGTCGTCGAGACCCAGGAGGGCTGGTACGTGTACCGCTTCCGCACCCTGGAGTACGTCACGCCCGACAGCATCGACGTGCTCGACGCCGTGCCGCAGGGCGGCGGGATGGTCACGGGTGAGAAGTACATCACTCTCACCGCGTGCTCGCCGCTGTACTCGCTGGCAGAGCGCATCGTCGCCTACGGCGTGTTCGATCGCTTCCAGCCCCGGGCCGAGGGACCACCCGCGGCCCTGACGGAAGCGGGTGCGTGATGTACGCGGCACTCTGGCGGATCCTGCCCGGCCCCTGGTGGGTGCGGCTGATCATCGTGCTCGTCGCGGTGGCCGCGATCCTGTACGGCCTGTTCTTCTACGTGTTCCCCTGGGTGAGCCCGATCATCAGCCCGGGAGACGTCACGATCGAGTCCCCCGCGTCCTAGGAACTAGCCCGTGCAGTAGTTGAGGTCGATGGTCGACAGCACCGGCACATCCCCCGGGGCCACCGACATCGAGCTCACCGTGGCCGGCTTGGTCGCCGGGCACTCCGGATTCTCCACCTCGCGCCCGGAAAGTCCCAGACGCTCGAGCTCGGCCTTGGCGGCCTCCAGCTCCCACCCGGCGAGGTTGTTCAGCGTGACGACGCCGCTGGCGACGACGAGGTCGACGACGGTTCCCGGCGGCACCTCGGAGTCGGCCTTGACGCTTGCCTCGAGCACCGTGCCCTGGGCCGCGCGCGGATCGTCGTTCACCTGCCGCACGGTGCCGAGGGTGAGCCCCGCCTTGGTCAGCGCATCCGTGGCGGCGGCCTGGCCGAGGCCCACAAGCGTCGGCACAGTGGTCATCTGTGCGCCGGTGGACACATAGAGGGTGACCTTCTGACCCTTCTCGATGCGCGAGCCCGCGGTGGGATCGGAGCGCACGACATTGCCCTCGGTGACCTCGGCGTTGGCCTCGTTGATGCGCGCGGCAGTCAGGCCGAGCTCATCGAGCGTGCTCTCGGCGCGCTCGTATGACATGCCCGACAGGTCGGGAACCTCCCGGACGCTGTCGGGCACCACGCCGATCGGCCGCATCGCGACGACCCAGATGAGCACGGAGGCCAGCAGCACGGCCAGCAGCGCGACGCCGGCCCAGATCCATGCGACGGGCGGGCCCGACTGCGTGCGGGTCATGGTGGTGTCTGTGCTCAGCTGACGCAGGGTGCGCGCGGTCTCGGCCGCCTGACGCGGGCTCGGACCGTACAGCTCGCTGGTGAGTGCGCCGAGCTCCCGTTTCGTGGGCGCCTGCCCCGTCGAGGCGGCGTCGAGCTCGTGACGGAAGCTGGTCGCATCCGGGTAGCGCTGGAACGGATCCTTGGCCAGTGCGCGCAGCACGACCGGGTCCAGAGCGCGCCGCGCGGCGTGCTCGGCATCGTCCTCGTCGACGACGTCGCTGGGCGGCTCGGGCGTCTCGCTCACGTGCTGGTAGGCGATGGCGACGGGGGATTCGCCGCGGAACGGCTGACGCCCGGCGAGCATCTCGTAGAGCACGACGCCCGTCGAGTACAGATCGGTACGGGCGTCGACCTGCTCGCCCTTGGCCTGCTCGGGAGAGAAGTATGCGGCGGTGCCGAGGATCTGGGTGGTCTCGGCCACTGTCGACGACGAGTCCGACACGGCACGGGCGATGCCGAAGTCCATCACCTTCACGGTGCCGTTGCGGGTGATCATCACGTTGCCCGGCTTGATGTCGCGGTGCACGACACCGGCGCGGTGCGAGTAGGCCAGCGCCTCGAGGATGCCGTCGGTGTAGCGCACGGCGTCGCGCACGGGAACGGGCCCGCGGGCGATCACGTCTTTGAGCAGCTCGCCGTCGACGAGCTCCATCACGATGTACGGCACGGGCGCGTTCGGCGAGCCGCCCGCCTCGGCGGAGGCGTCCTCCCCGGCATCGAAGACGCGCACGATGCTCGGATGCGCCATTCGCGACGCCGACTGCGCCTCGGCGCGGAACCGCGCACGGAACCCGGCGTCGCGCGCGAGCTCACGATTGAGGATCTTCACCGCCACGTCGCGCCCCAGAGTCACGTCGTGCCCCCGATAGACCTCGGCCATGCCGCCCCTGCCGATGAGCTCGTCGACGCGATAGCGCCCCGAGATCACACGCGACTGAGCGGTCACCTGTCCTACCCCCTGCGATTCCCCCACGTGCCCAGGCTACCGGGGATCACTCTTCTTCCTGTGTCGTGGGCTGCGGGCTGGGGATGGCGACGATCGTCACCGACAGCTGCGGCGACGAGCCGGTCTCGCGAGCCTGGTCGCCCGAGCCGCACGTGGCGGTGTACGAGGCCGTGAGCTGCTGGCCGGGAAGGTTGGCCACGACGATGCTGGCACTGGTCGTGCCGGCGTCGAAGGTGTTGGTGCTCGTGCCGTCGGCGAAGGATGCCCCGCTGAGGGTGACCGTGTACGCGCTCACGTTGCCGGTGCCGCTGGGGCACACGTACGCATCCCAGGTGAGCACGAGCGTGGCGCCGGCCTCGGCATCGCCGTCGAGCGACGGCGGGTTCGGCGGGGTTCCGACCGAGGTGCGGTCGCCGTAGACGGTGAGGGCGAGGATCGTGCCCTTCGGCACGGTTCCTGTGGGCTGCACCTTGCTGACGGTGCCGACCTTGTCGTCGCTGGGGGCCGCGTCGCCCGTGGTGCAGTTCGCGTCGAGCCCGGCCTCCTTGGCCTTCGCGGTGGCATCGGCGCACGTCATCCCCACCAGGCCCAGCGCGTTCACGTCGACGCGATCGGCTGTGGGCGTCGGCGTCGAGCTCTTGGTGGGCGATTTCGGCGGGGTGCTCGCCGCGGTCGAGTCGGTGGGCGAGGGGCCCGCGTTCTGGTTGTTGACCAGGGCGAGCACGGTGCCGCCGAGGATGAGCACGAGCAGTGCGATGAGCGCGACGAGCGGCCACGTCCACGGGCTGCGCTTCTTCTTCTCGACGGGGGCACCCGCGGCGGCGTCGGTGGGGAGCTGCGCCGTCGTCGGCAGGATGCGCGTGGCGCCCTCGCCGCCCGACGCACCGAGCAGCTGGGTCACCGCGTCGTCGCCTCCGGCCGTCGTGAGCGCCGCGCCCGCGGCGATGGCGGGAACGGCGATGGCCGCGGAGTTCAGGTCGCCGCGGCGCAGCGCCTGCGCGGCACGGGAGACCGTGGCCGCCGACGACGGGCGGTCGGCGGGCTTCTTCGCGATCATCGCCATGACGAGGTTCTGCACCGGCACCGGCACCGTGGCCGGCAGCGGCGGCGGCTGCTCGTTGATCTGGGCCATCGCGATCGCCACCTGCGACTCGCCGGTGAACGGGCGCTTGCCGGTGAGGCATTCGTAGGCGACGATGCCCAGCGAGTATGTGTCGGTGGCAGGGGACGCGGGGTGTCCCGACGCTTGTTCTGGCGAGAGGTACTGCACGGTGCCCATCACCTGACCCGTGGCCGTCAGCGGCACCTGGTCGGCGATCCGGGCGATGCCGAAGTCGGTGATCTTCACGCGGCCGTCGGGCGTGATCAGCAGGTTTCCCGGCTTGATGTCGCGGTGCACGAGGCCCGCGGCGTGCGCGGCTTGCAGGGCGGATGCCGTCTGCGCGACGATATCGAGGGTCTTGTCGGCGCTGAGGGTCCCCTCGCGCTCGATGATGGTCGACAGTGCCTCACCGGGCACGAGCTCCATGACGAGGTAGGCCGAACCGTTCTCCTCGCCGTAGTCGAAGACGCTCGCGATGCCCTCGTGGTTCACGAGTGCGGCGTGACGGGCCTCGGCGCGGAAGCGCTCGAGGAAGCCCGGATCCCCCATGTACTCGTCCTTGAGGATCTTGATCGCCACCGTGCGGCCGATGACGTGATCCGTCGCCTCCCACACCTCGCCCATGCCGCCGATCGCGATCCGCGACTGCAGCTCGTAGCGACCACCGAACGACACTCCCTGCGTCGGCCTCATCTGCCCAGCACCGCCTCAATGACCTTCTTCGCAATCGGTGACGCGATCTCGTCACCGGACCCGGACTGATTCATACCCCCGCCATCCTCGACGACGACCGCCACGGCGATCTCCGGGTTCTCGGCCGGCGCGAACCCGGTGAACCAGAGCGTGTAAGGCTTGTCGTCACCGTTCTCCGCCGTGCCGGTCTTCCCGGCCACGTCGATGCCGTCTATTCTTGCACCCTGCGCCGCGCCACCCTGGACGCCGGCCACCAGCGCGGCGGTGATCGCCTTCGCCTCGTCGCCGCTCAGCGCGCGGCCCAGCTCCGAGTCCTCGTAGGCCTTGAGCACCGAGAGGTCATCGCCCAGCACGCTGTCGACCATCCGCGGCTTCATCACCACGCCGTCGTTGGCGATGCCCGCCGCGACCATGGCCATCTGCAGCGGCGTCGCGGTGACCTTGCCCTGTCCGAACCCGGTCAGAGCGGTCTGCGCGTCGTCCAGTCCCGACGGGTAGCTCGACGGCGTCGACTCCAGGGGCGTCTCGAACGACTGGTTGAAGCCGAACTTCTCGGCCATCTCCTTGATGGCGTCGTCGCCGAGCTCTGCGGCCAGCTCCGCCATCGGGATGTTGCAGCTGAGGCGGAGCGCCTCCGACAGCGTCACCGTCGCGCCCGATCCGCAGGTGCCGCCCCAGGCGTTGTGCACGGCTGTGGTCGTGCCGGGCAGCGTGTAGGCGGCCGGGTTGGGGAAGGCGGAGTCCATCGTGTATTGACCGGAGGCGAGCGCCGCCGCGGCGACGACGACCTTGAACGTCGAGCCCGGGGGGTTCAGGCCCCCGGCGATCGCCCGGTTGTACAGCGGGTCGGCGGGATCGGCGTCGAGCGTGTCGTAGGCGGCCTCGGCGGCATCCGGATCGTGCACGGCGATCGCGTTCGGATCGAATCCGGGCGTGGAGACCATGGCGAGGATGCGCCCCGATTTGGGCTCGATGGCGAGCACCGCACCCTGGTAGCCCTGCAGCGCCTCGTACGCGGCCTGTTGCGCGGCCGGGTCGAGGCTCAGAACGACGTTGGCGCCGTGCTGCGGCTGGCCCGAGATGATGCGCTCCACGGTGGCGAAGAACTGCGTGCCCCCGGTGCCCGACAGCTCGCTGTTCAGCGCCCGCTCGATGCCGGTGGCGCTGCCCAGCGCGGGGTTGTAGAAGCCGGTGACACTGGACCACAGTCCCGGGTCGGCGTACTGCCGCTGGAACGAGTACATGTCGTTGGATGGCGTCGACGAGGCGATCGGGGATCCCGCGACGATGATCGATCCGCGCTGGATCTGGTAGCTGTCCAGCAGGGTGCGGCGGTTGTGGTCGTTCTGCCCGAGACTTTCGGCGTCGACGACCTGGATCCAGCTGACCGCCACGAACAGCGACAGGAACATCATCAGGACGACGATGCTGATGCGGCGAAGCTCTTTGGTCATCCGATCACCGTCCTCATCCGATCACCACGCGCGGCTGGCGGCGCACCCCGTCGGAGATGCGCAGCAGCAGCGCCACGATGAGCCAGTTCGCCACGAGCGAGGATCCGCCGGCGGCGAGGAACGGCGTCGTCAGACCCGTCAGCGGAATGACCCGGGTCACGCCGCCGACCATGATGAACACCTGCAGCGCGATCGTGAACGACAGCCCCGTGGCCAGCAGTTTGCCGAAGTCGTCCTGCCCCGCCAGGCCGATCCGCAGGCCGCGGCTGGTGAACACCATGTAGAGGCAGAGGATGGCGAACAGCCCGATCAGGCCCAGCTCCTCGCCCAGGCTCGGGATGATGTAGTCGCTCTCGGCGAGCGGGGTCAGCTGCGGGCGGCCCTGGCCGAAACCGGTGCCGATGAGCCCGCCGTGCGCGAGGCCGAAGATGCCCTGCACCAGCTGGTAGCTGCCGCCCTGAGCGTCGATGAGCTCGGGGTTGAACGCGTCGAGCCAGTTCGTGAAACGGCCCTGCACGTAGCTGAGCACCCGGGTGGCGATGGCGACGCCGATCGCGACCATCGCCAGGCCGATGAGCACCCAGCTCGTCTTTCCCGTGGCGACGTAGAGCATCGCGATGAACATGCCGAAGATGAGCACGCCGGTGCCCAGGTCTCGCTGGGCGACGATGATGCCCAGCGAGATGATCCAGACCACGATCACCGGGCCGAGTTCGCGCATCCGCGGCCACGTGATGCCGAGCCACTTCTTGCCCACCGACGACAGGCTCTCCCGGGTGCGCACGAGGTAGCCGGCGAAGAAGATCGCGAGCAGGATCTTGGCGATCTCTCCCGGCTGGAACGAGAAGACGCCTCCGAGCGAGACCCACACGTCGGCGTTCGCATCCGGAATGGAAAGGCCCGGCACGAACGGCAGGAGCAGCAGGACGATGCCGCCCAGGCCGGAAAGATAGGTGAAGCGGTACAGCACCCGGTAGTTGCGCAGCGCGATGACGAGCGCGACGGCGCCGGCGATCGAGATGGCCGTCCAGGCCAGCTGCTTGCTGGAGTCCGCTTCCCACCCGGTGCTGTGGTCGGCGATGTCGAGCCGGTAGATCATCGCGATCCCCAGCCCCGTGAGCACTGTGGCGATGGGGAGCACGAAGGGGTCGGCGTCGGCGGCGACGAAGCGCAGCACGACGTGCAGGGCGAACGCGATGACGGCCAGCCCACCGCCGATGAACAGGATCATCGGGTCGATGGCGCCCAGCGCCCCCAGCTGCACGAGCGTGATCGCCGCGCCGGCGACCAGCACGGCGAACACCAGCAGCCAGAACTCGCGGTTGCGCTGGGTCTGCGGGCCCCGGATCCGGCGCAGCGCGCGCACCACGCTCGTGTCGGCGGTGAGCTGATCGGTCATCGATCGTCTCCCGCCGAGGTGCGCAGCCGGTCGACGATCCGTTCGGCGTCGTCGAGCGAACGGGCCGTGATCGTGCGCTGCACCTGAGAACGATCGAACGAGGGCAGGTCCTTCAAGCGGATGCCCGTGTCCTCGTGCACGCTCGACAGCGAGATCGGCCCGATGTCCTGCTGGATGCCGCGGTAGATGACCACGGTGTCGTCATCGGCACCCACGAAGTAGCGCGTCTGCGTCCAGTTGTAGCCGCCGAACAGCGCGGCGGCGATAAGGGCGACGACGACGACGAGACCGGTGATCCAACCGACTCGCCGTCGGCGCGCGCGG
Organism: Microbacterium pseudoresistens; assembly: GCF_013409745.1. Lineage (NCBI taxonomy): Bacteria > Bacillati > Actinomycetota > Actinomycetes > Micrococcales > Microbacteriaceae > Microbacterium > Microbacterium pseudoresistens. Next base: position 1,113,525 of record NZ_JACCBH010000001.1, on the reverse strand, counting down.
CGGCGATCCTCTTCGATGAGCTCCTCGAGGTACTCCGCGGCGGGCTCGAAGTGCGTCGGCTCGTTCGCCGCCTGGCGCACCGGGTGCAGCCAGCTCGAGCGCGCGGGGCGGGCGGCGGGCACGACCACGCCCTGCGGGTTCGAGGCTGAGCCGACGATCGTCGCCGTGCCGGAGACGAGCGGATGCTGCCCTCCCACGTCGACGATCACGATCGTCACGTTGTCGGGCGCGCCGCCGTCGAGCGCCAGTTTGAGCAGGCTGTCGGCGGTGCGGCCGGGGGCCATGCCCAGCCGCAGAACCTTGTCCATGTGCGCGTCGTCGACCACGCCCGACAGGCCGTCGGAGCACAGCAGCCAGCGGTCGCCCGGCTGGGTCGGCATGACGAACATGTCGAGCTCGGGGTCGGCATCCATGTCGCTGAGCACGCGCATGAGCACCGAGCGCCGCGGATGGAAGCGCGCCTCCTCCGGCGTGATGCGGCCCGAGTCGACGAGGCGCTGCACGAACGTGTGGTCGGCGGTGATCTGGGTGAGCGCGTCGTCGCGGTACAGGTAGATGCGGGAGTCGCCGATGTGGCCGATCACCGCGTACTCGCCGACCATGGCGATCGCGCTGAGCGTGGTGCCCAGGCCTGCGAGCTCGGGGCGGTCCTTCGCCGCGCGGATGAGGTCGCCGGCCGCGGTCGTGGCCGCCGCCTGCAGCTCGGCCTGCGCATCCTCCGTCGAGGTGTACGGGTGATCCAGCGGCTGCATCCGGTGGATGGCGAGGCTGGAGGCCACGTCTCCCCCGGCGTGGCCGCCCATGCCGTCGGCGACGACGAACAGGTTGGAGCCGGCGTATCCGGAGTCCTGGTTGTTGGAGCGGACCTTCCCGGTGTGGGAGATCGCGGCGCTCGAGCCCTCGAAGACCATGGCCGCCGGTTACGCCCGCAGCTCGAACGTCGTAGCGCCGACCTTGATGGCCGTGCCGAGCGGGATCGGTGCGGGCGCGCCCACGCGCTCGCCGCCGAGGAAGGTGCCGTTCGTGGAGTCGAGGTCCTGCAGCATCCAGCGGTCGCCCCACAGCAGCAGGCGCGCGTGATGGCTGGAGGTGTAGTCGTCGCGGATGACCAGGCCCGACTCGCTCGAGCGGCCGATCGTCATCGGATCGGTGCCCAGGGGCAGTTCGAGCCCCGCCTTCGGGCCGGAGGTGATCACCAGTCGCGTCGCAGTCGATGTGGTCGCCGGCTCCCCCGCCTTCGCGGTGGGCGCGGGCCTGGCGGTCGGAGCGGCGGGCTTGGCAGGAGCGGCGCCGGCACCGGCCTCGGCGGCCTGCGGGAGTTTGCGCACGCGCACGCCGAACAGGTCGGCGCGCAGCGAGTACACCACCGCGAACACGAAGAACCACAGCAGGACCAGGAATCCGATCCGCAGCAGCAGCAGGGTCAGCTCGCTCATCACAGGGCTCCCATCACAGGGCTCCGAAGGCGCGGGTCGCGTCATCGCCGCGATCGGCGACGGGGACGATGCGGAAGACGAGGTCGGTGCGGCCGATCGTGACGACGGTGTCGGAGGGGAGCGGCGCCTCGCGCACCTTCTGCCCGTCGACCTTCGTGCCGTTCGTGGAGCCCAGGTCGCGCAGCATGGCGCGTTCGCCGTCCCACAGCACCTCGGCGTGCTTGCGGCTGGAGCCCGCATCGCCGATCGTGATGTCGGCATCGCTGCCGCGGCCGATCACCGTGCGGGCCTTGCCCAGCGGATGACGCGATCCGTCGACCTCGACGATCGCCTGCCAGGTGACGCGTTCGTCGGCGGCGCCGGAGATCACCGTCACCGTGCCCGTGGCGACCTTGTCGTCGGACTCGATCGCGATCGTGAGCGGGCCGGGAAAGCTGTACCCCTGCGCGCGCGCATGTTTTGACAGCAGAGCGCGCAATTCATCCGTGAGTCCGGCGCCGAGGCCGCGCATGGCGGCGGTGTCGTCATCGCTGAGGTGCACGACGAAGCTGCTGGGGGCGAGGATGCGATCGCGGCTGACGACCGCCGCCTTCGTGTCGATCTCGCGGCGCAGGGCGGACGCGATCTCGACAGGCTGGATGCCGCTGCGGAAGGTCTTGGCGAACGCGCTGTTCACGGCGCGCTCGAGACCCTTCTCGAAGCTGTCTAGTAGTCCCACGGGGCTCCCAAGGCTGGGCGATCGGTAGGCCCATGTTAGCCACACGGGCTGAGTGCGCCCCGTTGCCTGTGAGGGGATGCCGTGAGGGATGCCGGGCGCGGGCGGGGCGGAGCGGCGCTTCGGGTGCTCCGGACCCGTGATATTCTCGGGAGGTTGGATTCGAGGATCCGACATGCGCGAGTGGCGGAATAGGTAGACGCGCTGGCTTCAGGTGCCAGTGCCTGCAAGGGCGTGGGGGTTCAAGTCCCCCCTCGCGCACGCGAATGAAATGGCCCCGGATCTGGGATTTTACATCTCGGATCCGGGGCCGTCTTCGTCGGAAGCGCGAGAAAAGTGCTCTGCCTTGCTCCGCAAGGATCGAAAGAGACCAACGACGGCGATGCTCAGGATCTCCTGGGACTGATGTCGATTCTTGTCCCTCACGCGTAGAAGGGGCGTGCGAATGGGTCTGTCACTTGCGCGTAGTGCAGGTCACGTGCCATGCCCAGACATGTCACGGCATCGAAGCCTGGTGCGAATATGACCACTGCGCTGACGTCGCTTGATTTCTGGGGGCTTCTGCGGCGCGCGCGGGTTTGGTTGAACCTGTGAGGCGTACATGTTGGGGGCGTAACGTCGGGTTATGGAGACGCAGACACGAACGAGCGGTGCAGATACCGCGACGCTGGGCCTGGGATCGGTGCTGGTGGGTTCGTTGCCTGCTGCGCTGATGACCGATGAGGCCCCGGATCGTTACACGGTGGAGGCGGTGTTCACGCGCCGCCCCGAACGGGACGAGATCACGGAGATCCTGGCGAGCGAGACACGGGCTCGTCTCGCGAAGGCGGGCTACTCGACCGTTGAGCTGACGATCTCGGATCGTCGCTTGGAGATCGCGAACACGAACCTCGAGGAGTTGCGCGACGGCCTCGGCGGCGTGCTCGCTGACCGGCTCGCGGAGATCAGCGAGGGCGTCCGGGCCAAGCAGGATGCGGCGGCAGCCCGGTTCCGTGAGGCGGCTGCCGGCGAGCAGGACAGAGCGGCCTCTGTTGCGGCATTGGCGGAGTCGGTGACCTTCCCCACTTCCGCGGACGGAGTGCCAGGATCGGGATCCGCGTCGGATCAGCGATCCGCGGCGACCGACGATCGTGCCCGCATCGACGACTGGACTGACGAGGGTGGTCAGGGGCGTTGATGACGTTCGTGACCTTGGGATGCGGGGCGCATCATGGATGGGATTCGTTCGACCACACCGCGCTCAGAGAATCGACAGGGCACCCGGGCCGGGAGTGAGTTCACGGCTCTGGCGAAGACGATCCGGGATCGGGGGTTGCTGCGTCGCCGGTATGGGTATTACTGGTCGAAGCTGATCGGTCTGCCGCTCGTGCTCGCCGGAGGTTTGCTGGCGTTCGTGTGGATCGGCGATACCTGGTGGCAGTTGTTCACAGCAGCGTTCCTGGCCGTCGTCTTCACGCAGATCGCCTTTCTCGGTCATGATTCAGCGCACCGGCAGATCTTCGTCTCGGGCAAGTGGAATGATTGGGTGAGCCTTGTCCTCGGCGACCTGCTGGTGGGGATGAGCTACGGGTGGTGGCAGCACAAGCACACCCGTCACCACGCGAATCCGAACAAGCTGGGATCCGATCCGGACATCGAGCTGCCGGTGATCGTCGTGGCTCCCGAGCGTGCCGCGCCGAGAGGGCGGGTTCTGTCGTGGTTGCGCTCGCATCAGGGGATCTTCTTCTTCCCGATCCTGCTCCTGGAGGGCGTCTCGCTGCATGCTTCCGGGGTGCGTCGGGTGGTCACGCGCGGTCCGTTGAGCAGGCGATGGGTCGAGATCGGGTTCCTCTTGGTCCGGCTGGTCGGTTTCCCGGTGCTCGTCTTCCTCGTGCTGTCGCCGGGCATCGCGTTCGTGTTCCTCGCGGTGCAGCTCGGGCTCTTCGGGTTCTACATGGGCGTCTCTTTCGCCCCGAACCACAAGGGGATGCCGATCGTGCCGAGCGATGCGAGCTTCGACTTCCTGCGCCGCCAGGCGATGATGAGCCGAAACATCCGCGGCGGCCGTCTGCTCGACACCGCGATGGGCGGGCTGAACTATCAGATCGAGCATCACCTGTTCCCGTCGATGCCACGCCCTCACCTGCGCAAGGCAGCGCCCATCATCGCCGCCTATTGCCGGAGCCACGAAGTGTCGTATGTGCAGACCGGGTTGCTGGCGTCCTATGCGATCATCGTGCGGTACATCAACCGTGTCGGGCTCGGGGAGCGCGACGTGTTCACCTGCCCCCTGGTCGAGCAGCGCCGCTACTTCACCGCAGCCCCGCAGTGAGCACGCACGACCACCCGGCAGCCGGGCGACGGCATGCCGCCGTCGTCTACAACCCGGTGAAGACCCCGCTGGAGCGGCTTCGCCCCGTGGTCGCGGAGTATGAGGTCCAGCACGGGTGGGCGCAGACGCGCTGGTACGAGACCCGCAGCGACGACGCGGGCCGGGCCGCCGCGGAGCACGCTCTCGCTGCTGCTCCGGCGGTGGTGATGGTCGCGGGCGGCGACGGCACGGTCCGAGCCGTCGCGGAGGTGATGCAAGGGACGGGCATCCCGGTCGCGCTGGTTCCCCGGGGTACCGGCAATCTTCTTGCTCGTGATGTCGGTGCGCCGCTCAACGACATCGCCGCCTGCGTCTCCGTTGCCTTCGCAGGTGAGGACCGGTTCGTGGATGTCGGGGTGGCTGAGCTCGAGGACGAGAGCGGCACCCGGCGTTCGCACACGTTCATGGTCATGGCCGGCATCGGACTGGATGCGAAGATGGCGGAGAGCACAAGCACCATCGCGAAGAAGCATCTCGGCTGGTTCGCGTACGTCACGCCGATCGCCCGCTCGGTCATCGCGAACAAGCTCTTCCATCTCGACTATCGAATCGACGGAGGGCGAGTGAGGTCAACGCGGGCGCACACGGTCATCGTCGGCAACTGCGGAACCCTCACCGGGAACATGGTGCTGATCCCCGCTGCGATCATCGACGACGGGCTGTTGGACGTCGTGATGATGCGCCCGACAGGACGCTTTGGGTGGGCGCGGATCGGAACCCGCCTCACCCTACAAGGCCTCGCCCGCCGCTCCCCGCTCAGCCGCAGACTCCTCCAGCAGACACCCGACCTCCACGCACTCGCCTACGTTCAAGGAACCCGGTTCGAAGCCCGGTTCGACGCCCCCCACCCCATCGAACTCGACGGCGACAGCTTCGGTCACATCACCCGTGTCCGCGTCAGCGTCCGCCCAGGCGCCCTGCGCGTGCGAGTGTCGGCCCGAACGAACTCGGTGGAGAAGAGCACCGCCGCCCGGCAACGGCCGTCACGCCTGTAGAACCCCCGCGCAATGGCAAAGAAGGTGAATCGCGCCCCGTGCATCCCGCGCGAGGTGGTTACGCCTTGGCGCGCTTGGCGCGCTGTCGGAGTATCCCGAAGATCAGGGTGCCGACGAAGAGCACGATTCCGATGATGGCCAACCAGAGCAGCCCCTCGAACACGAATCCCACGATCGACAGCACCACCCATGCCACAAGCAAGAGGAGAAGAACTGTCCACATGCTCCTCACGCTACGCTCAATCGCCCGAGAATACCGGTGATCAACGACATTGCCTCTGCGTGATCTGTCGGGCCTGCGGCTGACCGGAAGATTCACAGCACGGGCTGACATAGTAGAAGAGTGCTCCGCCTCGGTGATGGCATACCGATCCGAGGAGACGGGGCGCTCATGCCCGCATGGTGGGAACAATTCCTGCACATCACGATCGGTCGCGTCAGCCGCCACGACGAACTCCCCGATCTCCGGCATTTGCCGACACGGTCGGTCGTGCTGGAACGGACCCACTACCTCGTGAACGATCGCGAACGCGACAGCCAAGCTCCTCGCACCTACGTCCTCCGCACCCAGTCCCGCACGCGACGATCCCCCGCCGGGGTCGCCGTCACCTCCAACGGACGCGGCGTCGGCCATCTGTCCGCCGACGCGGCACACGTCATGGGACCGCTTCTCGACCAACTCGGCGGTGCGGCAATCATCAACGGCGCGGGACCGAAAGCGGGAAGCATCCGACTCCGGATCGACCTGCCCACCCCTGATTCAGTCGGCGTGTTCATCCAGACGCTCGCGAGCACTCTCGAGCGCTCCGATCATCCGTGACTCCGCAATGATTCCCTAGACGGCCTCTGAAGGAGAAGCGGATCTTCGCCTCGGGCGAGGATGCCCCATCCGTCGTCCGCACGCCGCTCGGAGGCCTCGGGGTCCTCGTGTGCTACGACCTCGAGTTCCCCGAGGTTCCGCGGGCTCTGGCGCTCGCCGGGGCCGACATCATCGCGGCGCCGGTCAACTGGCTCCTGCTCCCGCGGCCCGAGGGCGAGCATGCGCCGGAGGTCGTCCAAGCCATGGCCGACGATCGTGGTGCCTCTCGTCCAGCGCGTGCCGCGTTCGTCCCCGCGACGATCGCAGCACGCGACGGCGACGCGCGAGGAGCGGGCCGCGGTGGCAATGCCGCGGCGGTGTTGAACGACATGATCAACTCCAACCTCACTACACGAGACGATCCGGAGAGGATGGAGAAGATCTGTGCATCCGGAATCGTGGAGAGCACGGTGGCGCTGGTCGCCGCCGCGCGTGAGTCGGGCATCCCGATCTTCTGGATCCAGGTGGAGCGGCGCGCCGACCGGGCGGACACCATGTCGATCAAGACCGACCTGCTCCATCGTCGAGTCACCGTGCCGAAGCCGCCGGTGCTCGCAGGCAGCTTCGAGGCACAGAACATCGACGAACTACCGATCGACCTCGACGACCAGGCGGAGTGGAGAGCGCTATGCGCACCGGTGCCGATCTCGGATACGACATCGTGATCGCACGCGACTGCTGCTACAACTATGAGTCCGATGCGCACGAGTTCACCCTCGAGAAGGTCATGCCGTACTACAGCAGGGTGCGCACGAACGCTCAGATCGAAACCATGATCTGAGCCGCAGCACGGCGACGGACCGGGATCAACCGTGCACCTCGGCGAGCACGCGGAATGTTTGATCGGGGCGGAGGCGCATCGTCGGCGGTCTCTCTCTGCGGCGACGGATCGTGCCGATGCGCGATCGTTACGGCTATCCACAGCTTGTCCCCCATTTGGGGGACAAGAACCGGGTTTTGCGGGTATGCTGAATTCAGACGCACCCTCCGGTCGTCTTGGCCCTCATCGCTCCCCCCGCGGTGAGGGCCGCGTCGTCTGCAGTGCAACGTTTGTATCACGTTCATTGCGCTGTCGGCTCACTCCAGTACCGTTATCGATGGCGGCGTATCTCGCGCCGTCATCGCCCCGAAAGAACGGCAGTACATGAGCACCCAGGGCACAGTGAAGTGGTTCAACTCGGAGAAGGGCTTCGGCTTCATCTCCCCCGATGACGGCGGCGCCGACGTGTTCGCGCACTACTCCGCCATTGATTCGACCGGCTACCGCTCGCTCGACGAGAACCAGCGCGTCGAGTTCGATGTGGCGCAGGGCCCCAAGGGCCTGCAGGCCGAGAACATCCGCCCGCTGTAATCAGCGGCGCGGATGACCCCGCGCGTGATGTGAGCTCCCCGGTGCGCTTCGGCGCCCGGGGAGCTTCCTCTTTTCGCGGTGACGGCCCCTTTCGGTCGTCAGCTGAGCAGCAGCGGCACGAGGTCGCGCGCGGTGCCGGCACGGGCGATCGCGCCATGGGCCTCGCCCGCATCGCCGAAGCCCCAGTCGACGAAGATCACGGGGATGCCGTGCTCGGCCGCACCCTCGACGTCGTGGTAGCGGTCGCCGACGAGCACCGGGCGGCTGATGTCCGCGCCCGCAGCGCTGAGCCGCTCCAGCGCGCGTGCGACGACGACGCTCTTGCCCTCGCCGTTGGCATCCGCGCCCGACAGTGCGGTGAACAGACGCCGCAGGCCGTAGTGCTCGAGGATCGCGGCCACCTGGTTCTCGGGCTTCGTGCTTGCCGTGGACTGCGGGATCCCCGCGTCGAAGACCTCGGTCAGCACCTCGCGGATACCGGGGTAGATCGACACCGAGGCCGCATAGCCATCGCGTGCCGCGAGGTCGCGGTAGCGCCGCACGGCCTCTTCGGCATCGGCCGCCGACAGGCCCGCGTGAACGCGGAACGATTCGAGCATCGGCGGGCCGATCCAGCTCGACAGCACCGACGCATCCGGGGCCGGCAGCCCGAACGAGGCGAACACCTCCACGAGCCGCGGCAGGATGCCGGCCGAGGCATCCGCGATCGTGCCGTCGACGTCCCAGAGCACACACGAATACGGGGATGCGGCCATGCTCTCAGCCTAAGCGGGCGGCGCGTTCTCCCGAGAATCGCATCAACTCCCGACGCATCCGGGCGCTTCGACGGGAGTCGGCGTCGTTCTCGGGTGGAAGGGCGAGCGAGTCGTCAGAACAGGCGGGGGATGCCGGACTCGACGCCCTTCATGTCTTCGTAGTCGAGCACGAGGCAGCGGATGCCGCGGTCCTCGGCGAGGATGCGCGCCTGCGGCTTGATCTCCTGCGCGGCGAACACACCCTGCACCGGTGCGAGGTGCGGATCTCGGCCGAGGAGCTCCAGGTACCTCGTGAGCTGCTCGACGCCGTCGATGTCGCCGCGACGCTTGATCTCCACGGCGATGGCGGCGCCGGAGGCGTCGCGCACCATGAGGTCGACCGGGCCGATCGCGGTGGGGAACTCGCGGCGCACGAGCGTGGCGCCCTCGGACACGCGGTCCACCTGCTCGGCGAGCAGCCGCTGCAGATCGGCCTCCACGCCATCCTTCTGCAGGCCGGGGTCGACGCCCAGCTCGTGCGCGGAGTCGTGGATGATCTCGTAGAGCTGCACTCTCAGCGCGTCCCCGGTCTTCTTGTGGGTGACACGCCATACCTCGACGACTCCCGCCGACGCCTCCTCCTCGCCCGGCTCCTCGGTCTCGAGGTGGCACGGCGGGCTCATCCAGTTCAGCGGCTTGTAGCTGCCGCCGTCGGAGTGCACGAGCAGGCTCCCGTCACCCTTGTGCACCAGTAGGCGGGTGGCCGGGGGCAGGTGGGCGTTGAGGCGGCCGGTGTAGTCCACGGCGCAGCGGGCGATGACGAGACGCACCCGACGAGCCTACCGCCGGTGATCGGGCTCGCCCCCGGCGCGAGTCTTCAGCGGACGCGCAGCGCCGGAGAACAGGCCAGACAGCAGGGCCAGCACGGCGAGGATGAAAAGCGTGTTGAGCAGACCGAGGTGCTCGCTGATGAGGCCGAGCACGGGAGGGCCGCCGAGGAAGGCGATATAGCCGATCGTCGCGGCGGCGCTCACGCGGGCGGCGGCCTTGGCCGGGTCGTCGGCGGCGGCCGACATGCCGAGCGGGAATCCGAGCGAGGCACCGATTCCCCACAGCGCGGCGCCGGCGAAGACGAGCACGAGGTTGCCGTCGGCGAGGATGAACAGCAGGATGCCGGCGGTCGCCGTCACGGCCAGGGCGCGCAGCACGACCACCCGCCCGAACCGGTCCACGAGCGGACCGCCGAGCAGGCGCACGGCGGTCATGCCGACCGAGAACACCGCCAGCGCGGCGGCGCCGTACTCGCCCGGAGCCCCGTGGCCCTCGACGACGCCCAGCGCGAGCCAGTCGTTGGCACCGCCCTCGGCGAACGCCATGCCGAGCATCACGATGCCCAGCGCATAGGTGCGCGGCTCGCGCCAGACCTCCAGCGCGGCATGCATCCTCTCACGCCACGGCGGCTTCTCCTCGGCGGTCGCATCCTGCGCCTCGGCCCGGTCGGGCACGTTCATGAAGCACACCACGGCGGCGAGGGCGATGAGCGCGCCGACGATGCCGCCGTGCATGGCCACCGTGAGCCCTGCTCCGCTGGCCAGCGCCGCCGCGCCGGCGCCGAGCACGGTGCCGAAGCTGAAGAAGGCATGGAACACGGGCAGGATCGTCTTCTTCATCACCTGCTCGACCGCGGTCGCCTCGACGTTCATCATCACGTCGAGCGAGCCATTGCCGAGCCCGAAGAGCACGAGACCCAGCACCACGAGCGGGATGGAGTGCGCCACATCCGTGCCGAGTCCGATCAGGATGACGCCTGCGGCAACGAGGAGCATGGTCGCGAGCATCCCCTTGCGCGCACCGGTGCGTGCTAAGACGAACGGCCCCGACGAGATGCCGATGATGGAGGCGACGCCCATCGCGAGCAGCAGCAGGCCGACCTGCGCCTTGTCGATGTCGAGTGCGACCTTGATCGCGGGCACGCGCCCGGCCCACGTGGCGATCGACAGGCCGCTGAGCAGGAAGATCGCGAAGATCGCGGCGCGCCAGCGCACGAAGAGCGCGCGGCTGAGGGCGGTGGTCATCGCACCAGCGTATCGAATCGATTCGATCCCGGCGACAGCGGGCGCTATCCTCGGGGCATGACCGGGATGTCGCAGGGCAGGGACGCCGCACGCCGCGCCACCATCGCCGACGTCGCTCAGGCGGCCGGCGTCTCGCCGTCCACGGCATCCGTCGTCTTCAGCGGCAAGGCCCCCGTGGCGGACAGCACGAGGGAACGCGTGCTCGCCGTCGCGGCCGAGCTCGGATACGCCGGGCCCGACCCGCGGGCGGCATCGCTGCGGCGGGGGAGGAGCGGCATCGTCGCCGTAGTGCTCGAGGGGCATCTGCGCACGGCCTTCCTCGATCCGGTGACCACGGCGATGATGGACGGCGTCACCGACGGTCTGGCCGGCCTCGGCGCCGGTGTGCTCCTGCTGCGCGACGACACGGATGCCGTGGCCGGGGCGCCCACGCTCGCCTCGGTGCCCGTGGACGCCGTCGTGCTCATCGGATGCAGCGGTCGGCTGCACGAAGACCTCGACGCGGTCCGTGCGCGCGGTGTGCCGGCTGTCGTCATCGAGGGGGATGCCGGGGAGGGCGTGCCCCGCATCGACCTCGACAACCGCGAGGCCGCCGCGCAGCTCGCCCGGCATCTGCGCGGGCTCGGCCATGAGCGGGTCGACGTCGTCACGCTCCCGTTCGACGCGTCCCGTCTGCGCGGGCTCGCCTCGCCGGAGCGGATCGCGGCGATCACCGTCGACGTCACCCGCAAACGCCTTGATGGCGTGCGGGAGGAGTACCCCGATGCCCGGGTGGTCTCGGCGGGCGGAAGCTCGATCGACGAGGGGATGATCGCCGGGCGCACGCTGCTCGAGCAGGCCGAGGATCGACCGACCGCGATCATGGCGCAGAGCGACCTGCTCGCCGCCGGGGTGATCCGCGCGGCCGAGGAGCGGGGGCTGCGCGTGCCGGAAGACCTCAGCGTGACGGGGTTCGACGGCGTCGTCGTCGACGGACTCGGCGACCACGTGCTCACCACCGTGGTGCAGCCGGCGGTGGGAAAGGGGCGTGCCGCGGGTGCCGCGGTGGCGCGCCTGCTGGCGGGGGAGCAGGTCGAGTCGATCGTCTTCACCTGCCGCTTCCGCGAGGGCACGACGACCTGTGCACCGTCGCACGGGAGGGCGTCCGCCCCGTAGAATAGGGTCAACCGCCCGCCTGCGTCGATCTCATCTCGGCCGACGAGCCAGAGGAGTCCGCGCATGCTGATGCTCCTCGCCGTGTTCGCCGCAGGAGCTCTCGCACTGCCCCTTCTCGTGCGCGTCGCGGGCGCCCGCGCCTTCGCGATCGCCGCTCTCATTCCTGCGGCGGCATTCGTCCATGCGCTCCTGCTCACACCTCGGGTGCTGGCGGGATCCGACGACGTCGGCGCCACTCCGTACGAGTCGGTGGAATGGATTCCACAGCTCGGGCTGTCGCTGTCGTTCCGCATGGATGTGCTGGGCTGGGTGCTCACGCTCATCGTCACCGGCGTGGGTGCGCTCGTGCTGCTGTACTGCCGCTGGTACTTCCGCGACTCGTCGTCGCCGATCGCCCAGTTCGCCGCCGTACTGCTCGCCTTCGCCGGCGCGATGTACGGCCTGGTGCTCACCGACGACCTCGTGCTGCTCGTGATGTTCTGGGAGCTCACGAGCGTCCTCTCCTATCTGCTCATCGGCTACTACCACGCCCGCGGCGCCAGCCGTCGTGCGGCGCTGCAGGCCCTGCTGGTGACGACCCTCGGCGGCCTGGCGATGTTCGTGGGCGTCATCCTGCTCGTCGTCGACACGGGCACGAGCAGCATCGCCGAGATCCTTGCGGTCGCCCCCACCGGGCCGGTCGTGGAGGCCGCGATCGTGCTGCTGCTGGTGGGAGCCCTGAGCAAGTCGGCCATCTTCCCCTTCCACTTCTGGCTGCCCGGCGCCATGGCTGCCCCCACACCGGTGAGCGCGTACCTGCACGCGGCGGCGATGGTGAAGGCCGGCATCTACCTCATCGCCCGGTTCGCGCCGATCTTCGCGCTCTCCGCGAGCTGGCGGCCGATTACGATCGGCCTCGGCGTGCTCACCATGCTGCTGGGCGGCATCCAGGCGATGCGCGAGACCGACCTCAAGCGCATCCTCGCCTTCGGCACCGTGAGCCAGCTCGGATTCTTCACGGTCGTGCTCGGCTACGGCACCCCCGATGCGGCTCTCGGCGGGCTCGCGCTCGTGATCGGGCACGCGCTGTTCAAATCGGCGCTGTTCCTCATCGTCGGCGTGATCGACCGGCAGCTGTCCACACGAGACATCACCGAGTTGTCGGGCGTCGGCCGCCAGGCGCCCGTGATGACGGTCGCGTCGTTCATCTCGGTCGCCTCGATGGCGGGTATCGCGCCCACGATCGGCTACGTCGCGAAGGAGTCCACGCTCGCCGCCCTCTTCGACGACGCGCTGCGCGGTTCGCCCTGGGGGATCGTGGCGCTGGCAGGCGTCGTGCTCGGGTCCGTGCTCACCGCGGCATACGGCGCCCGCTTCCTCTGGGGGGCGTTCTGGCGCAAACGGGCGAATCCCAGCGAGTACATGCCCGATACGGAATGGCCCGATCCGCCGTTCGGCTTCCTCGTGGCTCCGGTGGTGCTCGCCGTCGCGACGCTCGGCGCGGGGATCGCGGCACCGGCGCTCGACACCGCGCTGCACGGCTATGCCGTCACGGCGACCGCCCCCGCCGGCGACGGTGAACTGCTTGAGACCGGGCACCTCGCGCTGTGGCACGGGCTGGAGCCGGCGCTGTTCCTCTCTCTCGGCGCGGTGCTACTGGGTCTCGGCCTGTTCGTGATCACCCGCCGCACCGGGTGGGGCGCAAAGCCGCGGCTGCTGCCGTTCACCGCGCAGGATGCGTACCAGCTGGTCATGCGCGGTGTCGACCGCCTGTCGGTGCTCACCACCGGTCTCACCCAGCGCGGATCACTGCCGGTGTATGTCGGCACGATCTTCATCGTCGTCGTGGCGGCCGAGACGACGGCTCTCGTCGCGGGCGAGCCCGCACGTATGCAGTTGAGCGCATGGCACACGCCCCTTCAGGTGGCGATCGCCCCGATCATGATCGCCGCGGGCATCCTCGCCGTCGTGGCGCGGAAGCGCTACACCGGCGTCGTGCTGGTCTCGGTCACCGGCATGGGCATGGTCGTGCTTTTCGCCACCAGCGGGGCGCCCGATCTCGCCGTCACGCAGATCCTCGTCGAGACGGTCACGCTGGTCACCTTCGCGCTCGTTCTGCGACGGCTGCCATCGCGCATGGGCGAGCACAACGCGTCGGTGGGCCGCCTCCCGCGCGCCGTGCTCGCCATCGCCGTCGGGGCGACCATGGCCTTCGTCGCCGTGCTCGCGACCGGCGCCCGCGTGCAGACGCCGATCTCCGAGGCCTTCCCGGAGCTGGCGTACAAGCTCGGGCACGGCAAGAACGTCGTGAACGTCGCCCTCGTCGACCTGCGCGGGTGGGACACGATGGGCGAACTGTCGGTGCTCGTGCTCGCCGCCACGGGCGTCGCCTCGCTCGTGTTCGTCACGCATCGCGCCGACCGCCTGTCGAGCATGAGCGCCCTGCCCGACATCGGCACGAGCACGCGCGTGGCGGGTCGTCGTGCACAGCGCAGGCCGCTCATCGAGACGACCGACGGCGTGCGCTTCCAGACGGCCGAGAATGTCGGCGGGCCGCGGGCCTGGCTCGTCGGCGGACAGCAGATGAAGCCCGAGAACCGCTCGATCCTGCTCGAGGTGATCGTGCGGATCCTGTTCCACACGATCATCGTCGTGTCGATCTTCCTCCTCTTCGCCGGGCACAACGCCCCCGGCGGCGGCTTCGCCGGCGGGCTCGTGGCGGGCATGGCGCTGGTCATGCGCTACATCGCCGGCGGCCGGTGGGAGCTCGGCGCCGCCGCCCCCGCGGATGCCGGGCGTCTGCTGGGCGCCGGGCTCATCCTCGCCGTCGGATCGGCCGTCGTACCGCTGTTCTTCGGGCTCGCGCCGCTGTCGAGCGCGTTCTGGGAGATCGAGGTCCCCGTGCTCGGGCACATCGAGTTCGTCACCTCGACGATCTTCGACATCGGCGTGTACCTCGTCGTGATCGGGCTCGTGCTCGACGTGCTGCGCAGCCTCGGCGCCGAGGTCGACCGGCAGGCCCAGGAGATGCGCGCGAGGGGGGTGCGCATCTGATGGACGTCTCTCTCGTGCTCATCATCGTCATGGCGGCGCTCTTCGCCTGCGGCGTGTACGCCATGCTCGAGCGCAGCCTCACGCGCGTGCTCATCGGGTTCCTGCTGCTCGGCAACGCCACCAACCTGCTGCTGCTCATCGTGATGGGGGTGCCGGGCGCGGCACCCTTCTTCGGCGAGGAGCGGGCGACGAGCGACCCGCTGCCGCAGGCGCTCACCCTCACCGCCATCGTCATCACCTTCGCCGTCTCGGCGTTCCTGCTCGCCCTCATCTACCGCTCCTGGCAGCTCGGCCAGGCCGACACGGTCGAGGACGACGAAGTCGACATCGCCCTGCGCGAGCGCTCCGAGGCCGAGGAAGACATCATGGAGGACGAGACGGATCCCTCCGAAGACGAGGCGACGACCGACTTCGTCGGGGTCGACACCTCGCCCATCCGCATCCTGCACGCCAAGGACCTCGCCGCGATCGACGACGACGCGCCCTACGACCTGCCGGACGCCCGCGCCGACGACCCCTCGACGGGCGGGGGTGATCGATGAGCGCCCTCGTGCCGCTGCTGGTCGCCCTGCCCCTGCTCGGCGCGGCCGTGACCCTCGTGTTCGGCCGCAACACGCGCGTGCAGGTGATCGTGACGGTCACCACGCTGGGCCTCGTCTCGATCATCGCGGCCGTGCTGCTGGTGACGGTGGATGCGACGGCGCCGATCGCCGTGGAGGTCGGCGGATGGCCGGCGCCCTTCGGCATCGTGCTCTACGTCGACCGGCTCGCCGCTCTCCTCGTGCTGGTCTCGAGCGTCGTGCTCGGGGCGGTGCTGCTGTTCTCGATCGGCCAGGGATCGGCCGACGGCATCGAAGAGACCCCCATCTCGATCTTCAACCCCTCGTACCTGATCCTCGCCGCGGGCATCTTCAACGCGTTCATCGCGGGCGACCTGTTCAACCTCTACGTCGGGTTCGAGATCCTGCTCGTCGCCTCGTACGTGCTCATCACGCTGGGCAGCACCGAGTCGCGCATCCGCACCGGCGCCGTGTACATCGTCGTCTCGCTCGTGTCGTCGATCCTCTTCCTCGCCGCCATCGCGATGATCTACGGCGCGCTCGGCACGGTGAACATGGCCCAGATCGCCGATCGGATGGGGGAGCTGCCGCAAGACGTGCAGCTCGTGCTGCACCTGCTGCTCGTCGCGGCCTTCGGCATCAAGGCGGCCGTCTTCCCCGTGTCGTTCTGGCTGCCCGACTCGTACCCCACCGCGCCCGCCCCGGTCACGGCCGTGTTCGCGGGCCTGCTCACCAAGGTGGGCGTCTACGCGCTCATCCGCACCGAGACGCAGCTGTTCGCCTCCAACAGCATCGACACCCTGCTGCTCATCGTGGCGCTGGCGACGATGGTCGTGGGGGTGCTCGGCGCCGTCGCGCAGGCCGAGCTCAAACGCATCCTGTCGTTCACGCTCGTCAGCCACGTCGGGTACATGGTGTTCGGCCTCGCGATCGCCACACCCGCGGCGATCGGCGCGACGGTGTACTACATCGTGCACCACATCGTCGTGCAGACGACGCTGTTCCTCGCCGTCGGGCTCGTCGAGCGCCGGGCGGGGAGCACCTCGATCGTGCGCGTCAAGGGACTGATGAAGGCGGCGCCGCTGATCGCCGTGCTGTACTTCGTGCCGGCCATCAACCTCGGCGGACTGCCGCCGTTCTCGGGCTTCATCGGCAAGATAGGGCTGTTCGAAGCGGCCGCCGCCGTGGGCACCCCGCTCATGATCGTGCTCATCGTCGGCGGAGTCGTCACCTCGCTGCTCACCCTGTACGCCCTCATGCGCGCCTGGAACCTCGCCTTCTGGCGCGAGGACGGCGATGCGCAAGAGCCGGATGAGCGCATCGCCTACCTGGGCGACGCGCCCGCCGCGGCCGACCAGCAGGAGCGTCGCCGAATCCCGCTGATCATGACGCTGGCCACGGGCGGCATGGTCGCCGTCACCCTCGCGCTGACGGTGTTTGCCGGGCCCATCTACGGGCTGTGTGAGCGCATCGGCATCGGACTGCAGGAGCCCGTGGTGCTCGTGTACGAGAGCGGGGAGGGCGTGCCGTGACCCCCGACGTCAAGCGCAACGTGCGGCGCGACCTGCGCCTGCAGCTGCCGTTCCTGATCTGGCTGGTCGTGCTGTGGATGCTGCTGTGGGGCCAGTTCACCGTGCTGTCGCTGGTGACCGGCATCGTCGTGGCCGTGTTCGTGACGCGCGTGTTCCGGCTGCCGACCATCGAGCTGTCCGGCCGCATCAACCTGTGGTGGGGTGCGGTGCTGCTCGCGCAGTTCCTCGGTGCGGTCGTGCTCGGCTCGCTGAGTGTCGCGGCGCAGGTGCTGAACCCGCGGCGTTTGCCCGGATCGGCGATCATCGCCGTGCCGCTGCGGTACGCCGACGACCTCGTGATGACGCACGTCGCCGTGACCTGTTCGCTGATCCCCGGCTCGCTCGTCGTGGAGGCCGATCGCGACACCCGTACGCTGTACCTGCACGTGATCGGGGTGCGCACCCGCGCGGATGCCGACCGCCAGCGCGAGGATGCGCTGCGCTGGGAGCGCCGGATCGTGCGCGCGCTGGGCACGACCGCGCAGTACCGCGCGCTGCGCGAGGACGCCCGTGCCGACGGGGGAGGGGAGCACCCGTGAATCCGCTGCTGCTCATCATCATGATCGTGTTCGCGATCGCGGCGACGCTCACCGTCATCCGCATCGTGCTCGGCCCGTCGATCCTCGACCGCGCCGTGGCCTCCGACGTGCTCGTCACCGAGGTGATCTGCGTGCTCGGCGCCGAGATGGCGATCGATCAGCACACCCGCACGCTGCCCGTGCTGCTCGTCGTGGCCGCCGTCGGGGTGTTCGGCTCGATCGCCGTGGCCCGGTACGTCGCGCGGAGGGACAACACGCCATGAACGTCTTCGAGTGGACGATCCCCGATGCCGTGATCGACACGGCCGTCTGGATCCTCGTGCTGCTGGGCGCGCTGCTGTGCCTCGTGGCCGCGATCGGCCTGCTGCGTCTGCGCGACGTGCCGACCCGCCTGCACGCGGCCACCAAGCCGCAGGTGCTGGGGCTCGCCCTCATCTGCCTGGCCATCGCGCTGTCGCAGCGCTCGGTGCTCGGCATCGGGCTGGGACTGCTGCTGGTCATCCCCGTCGTGCTCATGCAGTTCGCTACGGCGCCGCTGTCGGCGCATATGGTGGGACGACAGGCGTACCGCAACGGCACGATCGATCACCGGCACCTCGTGGTCGACGAACTGGCCGAGTCGCGCGAGACGCCGCCCGCCGCCGGCGGCTGATCCGCCGCAGCGCGCCGCGTGTCACAGTGCGACGAAAGGGGCGCCGACAAGGGGGACCGATGAACGCACATCCGGGGTGGTACGACGCGGGAGTGGCCGGCGTCGAACGCTGGTGGGACGGCCGGCAATGGACGGTGCACGAGCGCCCTCTCGCGGGCGCGATGACCGGGCTCGTCGCGGGCATGGGCTGGTATCCGGTGCCCGGCACCTCGGACGTGCGCTGGTGGGACGGCGTGACCTGGACGCCCTACCGCATCCACGACGGCAGGCCCAAGCCCGACGCCTTCGCCGTCGAGCCGTCCGGCCGGGGGCTCGTGTTCGGGTTCGTGTTCGCCGCGATCGGCCTCGCGCAGCTGTTCCTGTTCTTCCTGTCGCGCTCGGGGGTGAACGCCGCGGTGCCGATCCTGTTCCTCCTGGTCGCCGCGATCTGGCTGATCGGCGCGGTCAGCACCGCGCGGGTGGCCAAGCTGCCCGCTCCGCAGACCGGGCCGATCCTCGACCCCTCTCTGCAGCCGCTGCCGGGAACGACCGAGGGGCCGGGTGCGGGCTGGTATGCCGTCGCAGGCCGGATCACCCGGTGGTGGACCGGCACCCGGTGGAGCTGGTACGTCGCGCAGAGCGTCGGCGTGCGGCCCGGTCATGCCGGGCCCCGCGGCTATCTCGTCTCGTTGATCGTCGGATGGGTGCTGATCGGACTCGCCGCAGCCGTGGTGCTCGCGGGCATCATCGGCATCGCAGTCGGCGGCGTGGTGGCAGTCCTGGGAGGCGTGGGCATCTTCATCGGGCTGCTGTTCGCCGGGCTCGGCCTGTTCGTCGTGCTCCTCACCCGGGCGCGCCGCTTCGCGTTCATCCTTCCCACGCAGCCGCCTCCGCTCTTGCAGCCCCGTTAGCTCTTCAGAGCCGCGTGGCGAAGGCGGCGATCACCGCGGCGGCTGGGCCGGAGTCGCTGATGAGCGTGCCGTGGCCGTGATCGGGGATCACCTCGAGCCGCGTGCCGGGGATGAGCTCGAGGATCGACTCGCACCAGTCAGCGGGGGCAAGCGGGTCATGCTCGCCGCGCAGCACGAGGGTGGGGCGGGTCACGCGGCGGTAGGCGTCTTCGGGCTCGTGCACGATGGTCGCGCGCATCTTGCGCAGCAGGTGCGGGCCGCCGCGCAGGTATTCGCGGGCGCCGCGCCACAGCACGCGCGGGCGCTCGCCGATGAGGTCGCGCAGCAGCAGCGACGCCTGCGCGCGGATACTGCGGGCCGTGCTGTCGACGGTGGGCCCGGCCAGCACGAGCCCGGCCACGACGTCGGGATGCCGTGCGGCGAGCTCGGCGGCGATCTGGCTGCCCATGGAGTGCCCGATGACGACCGCATCGTGCACACCGGCCCGGCGCAGCCAGGCTGCGACGAGGTCGGCATGGCGCGGCATCGTCAGAGTGCGCGCCGGCTCGGGCGCCTCGCCGAAGCCGGGCAGGTCGATCGCGATCACCCGGCCCGGCAGCCGCGAGACGATGTCGAGGTACACGCTGCGGCCCATCCCGATGCCGTGCAGGAGCACGAATGGCCGGCGGCCCTTCCCGATCGATTCGACGACGAGGGTCGCCCCGGCGTGGTTGAACTCCTCGACGTCGGAGTCGTCGTCCAGAAGGTGTTCCGGCACGGATCAGCCCGCGGGGGAGAGGACGAGCGTGTCGACGGCGGCGGCGTCGACGGCCTCCTCGCTGAACGCCCACGGCGACTGCTCGCCCTTCACCCAGGCATCGGTCTGGTCGGTGTAGTGCGCGTGGAAGGCGTGACCGCTCGCCCCGGTGAGGTGGTTCCATGTCGAGGCGTCCCAGTCCGACAGATCCACCACCATCCGCATCGACGGCACGGTCGTCGTCTCGTACGACTCGCCGAGCACCCAGCCCGTCGCATCCACGACCGAGGCGCCGCCTCCGACCGCGAACGGCCCGCGGTTGAAGAGCATCTCGATCGGCGCGATGCCCGAGGTGCCGAGCGTCTGGTGAGTGAGGGTGAGCGCGTGCAGCGACCCCCAGTTCCATGCCGCCGGATCCTCGCCCTGCAACGAGGCGATCTCGTCGTACGCCTGCTCGATCGACAAGGCGAGCATCTCGTCCATGCCGGCCACGCCGATCTCGTCGTTGACCCAGAGCGGATCGTCGGGGTCGGCGAGCATGGCGCCGACGACGGCGAACATCCGCCCCTGCGAGCTCAGCGGAAGCGCGTCGGCGCGGTTCGCGAAGACATTCTGCGCCAGGTTCGACCACAGCACGTTGGCGAAGGCGGCCGCGGCCGAGTCCGCCGTGCCCTGCGCATCCCACGACCGCAGCAGCTCGACAGCGGCCTTGGGTCCGTCGCCGGTGACGGCGACCTTCTGCACGACGGCGGCGAGCTTCTTGCCGATCCAGAACTCCTGATCGAACTGGATGTCGCGCAGGTCCTGCGCGGTGATCGGGCCGTCGGCCGCGGCGTCCTCGATGAGGGTCGCGATGCGTCCGGCCCGATAGCCATAGTCCCAGTCGCGGGAGAGGAAGTACGCGTAGTCGTCGGAGACGATCGCGTTGTTCGCGGTGACGATGTAGCCCGACTCGGGGTTGTACGACACGGGCAGGTCGTCGAAGGGGATGAAGCCGGTCCAGTCGTAGGCGCTGCTCCAGCCCGGCTGGGGGGCGAAGCCGTTGCCGGCGCCGCGGGTGGGCAGCCGGCCCGGCGTCTGGTAGCCGATGTTGCCCTCGCGGTCGGCGTAGACGAGGTTCTGGGCGGGCACGTCGAACAGCGATGCGGCGGCGCGGAAGTCGGTGAAGTCCTTCGCGGTGTTCATGGCGAAGATCGCCGTCGCCGTGGTGCCGGGGTCCAGCGCCGTCCACCGCAGGCTCACGGCGTACTCGCCCGTCAGGGCCTCGACGCTCGCATCGGGCGCGCCGATCCAGGCAGGGTCGTTCACCGCGTCGCCTGAGCCGAGTCGGGGGTCGCCCGCGATCGCGGTGAAGTCGGCGGTGAGACCCGAGACGATCGGGCCGTGCACGGTGGAGCGGATCTCGAGGTCGATGTCGTCGCCGCCGGCGACCTCGATGGTCTCGGAGCGGGTCTCCAGCGGCACGAGAGCGCCGTCGCGCCAGTACGCGTCGCCGTCGATCTTCTCGATGTACAGGTCGGTGACATCGGTGGTGAGGTTGGTGAATCCCCAGGCGATGTCGGCGTTGTGGCCGATCACGATGCTCGGCAGGCCCGAGAACGAGAATCCACCGACGTCGAACGGGCACTCCTCGCTCACCGTCGAGCAGCGCAGCTGCATCTGGTACCAGACCGAGGGCAGCGAGGCGCCGAGGTGCGGGTCGTTGGCCAGCAGCGGCATGCCGCTCTCGGTGAGATCGCCCGAGACGACCCATGAGTTCGATCCGATGCCCTCGCCGAGGTCGCCGATCAGGGCCGAGACGGCCCCGAGCACGCCGTCGGCTTCGGTCCAGGTGACGGCGGATGCGGTGGGCGAGGGTTCGGCGCTCGCCGATGCGTGGTCGTCGGTGTCGTCCGTCGTCGGGGCGACCGCGAGGGATCCCGAGCCGCCGCCATCGCCAGAGGCGGCCGCGGCCGCGGGCAGCTGATCGGCCGGGGTGATGGTCGGCACGATGACGGGGTTCTCCGCGAACGGATAGGCCGGGTACACCGAGGCGATCGTGGCGGGGTCGACGGACTGGGCCAGCAGCGCGCGCTCGGTCTCGGCCTCGACGTTGCCGCGCAGATCCCAGGCCATCGCCTTCAGCCACGCCACGGAATCCGCCGGCGTCCACGGCTCCGGCTCGTACCCGGGCGTGGTGAGCTCGAGCACGGCGTACTCGAGCGAGGCCGTGGCGCCGGAATGGTCGGCGAGATAGGCGTTCACGCCGTCGGCGTAGGCCTCGTAGTAGGCGCGCGTGGTCTCATCCATCGCCTCGACCTCCTGCTCGGCGATGCCGTGCCAGTCGAGCGTGCGCAGGAACGCGTCGGTGCCCGCCTGCGATTCGCCGAACAGCTCGGCCACCCGACCGCTGGTCACGTGGCGGCGGAAGTCCATCTCCCAGAAGCGATCCTGCGCATGCACGAAGCCCTGCGCGAAGAAGAGGTCGTGCGTGTTGTCGGCGGTGATCGTCGGCACGCCCCGGTCGTCGCGCTGCACGGTCACCTGCGCGTCGAGCCCCGACAGCTCCAGCTCGCCCGAGGTCTGCGGGAAGGAGCGCTGGATGGTCCACACGAGGAAGAACGCGGCGGCCGTGGCGAGTACGACGATTCCGGCGACGACGCCGAACGCGAGTCGTCCAATGATCCGGCCGATGCGATGGGGCCGCGGCGCATCCGGATCGGGGTGGGCGGGAGCGAGAGCAGTCATCGGTGCTCCTCCGTTCGGGTGAGACGGAGTATCACGGTCGTCCCTGCCGAGTCTCCGCACTGAGGTGCTCCCGGCATCCTATCGGCGACGCCGCGAGAGCAATTACTTGCATTACCTAGTAAATACGTTGAATATCAACTAACATCGGATGCGCACGACGAGACGTGCGCGAAGGGAAGTCTGGAATGGTCCGCGAACTCACCCACTTCGTCGGCGGCGAGCACGTCGCCGGCACGTCCGGCCGGTTCGCCGACGTGTTCGATCCCTCGACGGGCGAGGTGCGGGCGCGCGTGCCGCTGGCCTCGACGGCCGAGGTCGAGGCGGCGATCGCGAACGCGGAGGAGGCGCAGATCGGCTGGGCCGCGACGAACCCGCAGAAGCGCGCCCGGGTGCTGATGAGGTTCGTGGATCTGATCAACGCCGACGCCCCTGAGCTGGCCAAGACGCTGAGCCGCGAGCACGGCAAGACGTATGAGGATTCGCTGGGCGACATCCAGCGCGGCGTCGAGGTGATCGAGTTCGCGATCGGCGCGCCGCATCTGCTCAAGGGCGAGTACTCCTCGAACGCGGGCACGGGCATCGACGTGTACTCCATGCGCCAGCCGCTGGGCGTGGTGGCGGGGATCACGCCGTTCAACTTCCCCGCGATGATCCCGCTGTGGAAGATGGGCCCGGCCCTCGCCGCGGGCAATGCGTTCATCCTCAAGCCCAGCGAGCGCGACCCGTCGGTGCCGCTGCGGATCGCCGAGCTGTTCCTCGAGGGGGGGCTGCCCGCCGGCGTGCTCAACGTCGTCAACGGCGACAAGGAGTCCGTCGACGCGCTGCTGCACGATGAGCGCATCCGGGCGGTCGGATTCGTGGGCTCGACGCCGATCGCGCAGTACATCTACGAGACGGCCGCGCAGAACGGCAAGCGCGCGCAGTGCTTCGGCGGCGCGAAGAACCACTTGATCGTCATGCCCGACGCAGATCTCGACCAGGTCGCGGACGCACTGATCGGCGCGGGCTACGGCTCGGCCGGCGAGCGCTGCATGGCCATCTCGGTGGCCGTCCCGGTCGGCAAGGAGACCGGCGACGCGCTGGCGGCGAAGCTCACCGAGCGCGTGAAGGCGCTCAAGGTCGGTCCGTCGCTGGAGAAGGGCGTCGATTACGGCCCCCTCGTGACGGCGGATGCGCTGGCTCGCGTCGAGGGATACATCCAGAAGGGGGTCGATGAGGGGGCGAGCCTGCTCGTCGACGGCCGCGGGTTCTCGGTCGAAGGGCACGAGAACGGCTTCTATCTCGGACCCACCCTCTTCGGCGACCTCAACCAGCACGGTCCGGACGCGTTCCGCTTCTACACGAAGACGAAGACGGTCACCTCGCGCTGGCCCTCGCACGGCCTGCGCGACGGCGCGAGCTTCGTCATCCCTACGATGCAGTGATGCTCATGTCCCGCACCGCCACCCCCACGGCCGCACAGGAGCGCGCGGCCCTTGTCGACGCCGTCCGCGACTTCGCCGAGACCGAGCTGGTGCCCCACGCCGCCCAGTGGGACAGAGACAAGTTCTTCCCCGTCGACACCCTCCGCACGGCGGGCGAGATGGGGCTCGGCGGAATCTACGTCCGCGAGGACGTCGGCGGCTCTGCGCTGTCGCGCCGGGATGCGGTGGCGATCTTCGAGGAGCTCGCCAAGGGAGACACGACGATCGCCGCGTACATCTCCATCCACAACATGGTCGCCTGGATGATCGATGCGTTCGGCGACGATGCGCAGCGCGAGCGCTGGGTCCCGGGCCTTGCCGAGATGTCGGCGCTGGGCAGCTACTGCCTCACCGAGCCCGGCGCGGGATCCGACGCGGCGGCGATCACGACGTCGGCGGTGCGTGAGGGCGACGAGTACGCCATCAACGGGGTCAAGCAGTTCATCTCCGGCGCGGGATCCTCAGCGGTGTACGTCGTGATGGTGCGCACGGGCGAACCGGGTGCCAAGGGGATCAGCGCCATCGTCGTGCCCGACGGCACCCCGGGACTGAGCTTCGGGCCCAACGAGGAGAAGATGGGCTGGAACGCCCAGCCCACCCGCCAGGTGTTCTTCGACGATGTGCGCGTGCCCGTCTCGCACCGCCTCGGCGAGGAGGGCGACGGGTTCGGCATCGCAATGAAGGGCCTGAACGGCGGGCGGGTCAACATCGGCGCCTGCTCGCTGGGCGGCGCGCAGTGGTCGTTGGAGCGCGCCACGCGCTACGTGCAGGAGCGGCGTGCATTCGGCGGTCCGCTGGCCGAGAACCAGTCCGTCGTCTTCGCCCTCGCCGACATGGAGACCGAGCTGCAGGCGGCTCGCGCGCTGCTCGAGCGCGCCGCGGAGAAGATGGACGAGGGCGCCCCGGATGCCGCCGTCGCCTGCGCGTTGGCCAAGCGCTTCGCCACGGATGCGGCATCCGCGGCTGCCAACGCCGCCCTGCAGCTGCACGGCGGCTACGGATACCTCAAGGAGTACGGCATCGAGCGCGTGGTCCGCGACCTGCGCGTGCACCAGATCCTGGAGGGCACGAACGAGATCATGAAGATGATCATCGGCCGAAGCCTCCTGGAGAGCGCATGACAGAGAGAGAAGAGTCTACATGACCGACATCGCATTCCTCGGACTCGGCCACATGGGCGGGCCCATGGCAGCCAACCTCGTCGCCGCCGGGCATCGGGTGATCGGCTTCGACCTCGTGCCCGCCGCCGGTGACGACGCCCGCGGGCACGGTGTGGAGATCGCCGCGGATGCCGCATCCGCCGTCGCCGACGCCGACATCGTGATCACGATGTTCCCGTCGGGGGCGCACGTGATCGCCGCCTATCGCGGCGACGACGATTCCCCGGGGCTCCTCGCCTCGGCCCGCCCCGACACCCTGTTCCTGGACTGCTCGACCATCGCCGTCGACGAGGCGCGCACCGCGCACGACCTCGCGCTCGCGGCGGGGCACAGAGCCGCCGATGCTCCGGTCTCGGGCGGCGTCGTGGGCGCCGAGAACGGCACCCTCGCGTTCATGGTCGGCGCAAGCGAGGAGGACTTCTCCTCGGCGCTTCCGGTGCTGGAAGTCATGGGCGGACGCATCGTGCACTGCGGCGGCCCTGGTCTCGGCCAGGCCGCGAAGGTCTGCAACAACATGATCCTCGGCATCTCGCAGATCGCCGTCGCGGAGGCCTTCGTGCTCGGCGAGCGACTCGGCCTGACCCATGAGGCGCTGTTCGACGTCGCCTCCCACGCCTCCGGGCAGTGCTGGGCACTCACCACGAACTGCCCCGTGCCGGGACCGGTGCCCACGAGCCCCGCCAACCGCGACTATCAGCCGGGGTTCGCCGGCGCGCTCATGTCGAAGGATCTGGGGCTGGCCGAATCGGCCATCGACCTCACCGGCGTGGATGCGCAGCTGGGCCGCCATGCCCGCGCCATCTACAAGGCGTTCGCCGACGGCGACGGCGCGCGGCAGGACTTCTCTGGCATCATCAACACCATCCGTGCGCAGAGCACGGCGACCGATGCCTGAGCCGGGAGAGAGCATGACCGACTACGAATCCATCCTCGTCGAGACCACCGGCCGCGTCGGCTGGATCACGCTCAACCGCCCCGAGGCGCTCAATGCGCTCAACTCGACGCTCATCCGCGAGATCGTCGAGGCTGCCACGGCGTTCGACGCCGATCCGGGCATCGGCGCCATCGTGATCACCGGCTCGGCCAAGGCGTTCGCCGCCGGCGCCGACATCAAGGAGATGGCGGATCAGGGCTACATCGACATGTACCTGAACGATCCGTTCGCGCGCTGGGGCGAGTTCGGCCGGCTGCGCACCCCCGTGATCGCCGCGGTGGCCGGCTTCGCCCTCGGCGGCGGATGCGAGCTGGCGATGATGGCCGACCTCATCATCGCCGCCGACACCGCGAAGTTCGGCCAGCCCGAGATCAACCTCGGCGTGATCCCCGGCATCGGCGGCACGCAGCGCCTGCCCCGCGCGATCGGCAAGTACAAGGCCGCCGACCTCATCCTCACCGGCCGCACCATGGGCGCCGAGGAGGCCGAGCGCGCCGGGCTCGTCTCGCGCATCGTTCCTGCCGACGACCTGCTCACCGAGGTCGCCGCCGTCGCCGAGACGATCGCGAGCAAGTCGCTGCCCGTCGTCTACGCGGCCAAGGATGCGCTGCAGGCCGCGCAGGAGACCGCGCTCGCCGAGGGCCTGCGCTTCGAGAAGCAGGCGTTCACGGCCGCCTTCGGGCTCGACGACCAGAAGGAGGGGATGGCCGCCTTCCGCGACAAGCGACCGGCGGAGTTCACCCACCGCTGACCGGCTCAGAGCGGCTCGGGCACCGGATCAGGGTCGCGGAAGTCGCCCGCCTCCTTGCGGAACCGCGCGAGAATGCGCACGAGCGCCGTCGTCTCGTCGTCGGAGAACCCGATGTCGCAGAACACCTCGTTCAGCGCGACCGTGGCCTCCTCGATCAGCGCACGACCGGAGGGCGTGAGCACGAGCAGCGCCGCCCGTCCGTCCTCCGGATGCACCTCGCGCCGCACGAGCCCGTCTTTCACGAGGCGGGACACGGCGTTCGTCACGCTCGTGGGATGCACCTGCAAGCGCGCGATCGCGCTGGCCATCGGCATCCTCCCCTCGCGGGTGAAGGCGAGCAGACGCAGCATCTCGAAGCGCGCGAACGACAGGCCGTACGGCTTGAGCGTGCGCTCCACCCGGCCGAGGATGAGCTGCTGTGTGCGCATGATCGAGGTGACCGCCGTCATGCCCGGCGCGGCATCCGTCCATCCGTGCAGGCTCCACTGCCGCTTGGCCTCGGCGATCGGATCGACCGGCAGCGGACTGTGTCGTACCATCGCGGACCTACCTCCTCGCTTCACGATATGCGCTCATCGGCATGACCGCGCCTCGCCGCTCCGCTACCCGATGAGGCTCGGCTGGAGGTCGCGCAGGGTGCGGCGGTGCGTCATCCGCGTGACGCCGATCGCCGCGATCGCCAGGGCACCCACCAGCCACAGCGTGAGCACGATGAGGTCGGTGATCGCGCGTGACGCATCGCCGCCGTACATCAGCTGGCGCATCGCGTCGACGACGTAGCTCATCGGCAGCACGTGGTGCAGCGCCACCAGGGGCCCGGGCAGCGTCTGCCACGGGAACGTGCCCCCGGCGGTGACGAGCTGCAGCACCATGAGCACGAGCCCGAGGAACTGCCCCACGGATCCGAGCCACACGTTGAGGGCGAGGATGATCGCCGCGTACGTGATCGAGGCGAACACCATCACGCCGAGCGTGCCCCACGGATTGTCGAACGTGAAGCCCAGCGCGATCGCGAGCACGCCGAGCAGGGTCACCATCTGCACCGCTCCCAGCACGGCGGGGGTCAGCCACCCGGCGAGCGTGATGCGCAGCGGGGAGTGCAGTGCGGTCACGGCGCGGCGCGAGATCGGCTTGACGATGAGGAACAGCGCGTAGATGCCGATCCAGCCCGCCAGCGCCGCGAAGAACGGCGCAAGGCCCTGACCGTAGTCGGCCGCCGCGGCGACCTTGTCGGAGGAGACCTGGACGGGATCGGCGATGGTTCCCGCCTGCGCCTGGCGCAGCTCGGGCGTGGATGCGGGGATCTGCTCGACGCCGGCCGCGAGCCCGTCACGCAGCTGGCCGATGCCGGTGCCCAGCGTGCCGAGCCCATCGCGCAGCGAGGCGGCCCCGTCGCGGGCCGAGGCGGCACCGTTCGCCGCGGCGCCCGCACCGTCGGCGAGCTGCTGCGCGCTGGAGGCGAGAGTCGCGCTGCCGCCGGCGAGCTGATCGATCTTGCCCACCGCGTTCTGCACCGATCCGTTGACGTCGTGCAGACGGTCGGCGACGGGGTCGAGGCGGGCGAGGATCGCGTCGATCGTCTGCTGCGACAGGCCCTGCTCGGCCAGCAGCTGGGCGAGGTCGGCGCGCGCCTGGGGCAGCGCATCCACGGCGAGCTGCGAGAGGGAGGCGGCATCGTCGGCATAGCCGGCCAGCTGCTGGTTGCCTGCGCTGATCTGCCCCGCGCCGTCGGCGAGCTGCTGGGCACCGCTGGCCAACTGGGCGGTGCCGTCGGCCAGCTGCGCGGTGCCCTCGGCCAGCTGCGCACTGCCCGCCGACGCCGTGCCCGCGCCGTCGAACAGCTGCGAGGCGCCGTCGGTGGCCTCGCCGAGCTTGTCGCGCACATCGCTGAGCCCGGTGAGCAGTTTCTCGGCCGCCTCGGTGCCGACCATCTCGGCCACCGAGCGGCGGATCTTCTCCACCGCCTGGGTGCCGATGGTCGAGGCGAGGTAGTTGTTCGCGTCGTTGGTCTCCAGGGCGATGCGCGCCTGGTGGGGATCGGTGCCGGAGGCGGAGTTCAGCGCCGCGGAGAAGTCCGACGGGATGGTGACGGTGAAGTCGACCTCGCCGCGCTTCAGCGCCGTCTGGGCCGCATCCGCCGACATCCGCTGCCAGGCGAACGCCTTGCCGTCGAGGAGGTTCTCGGCGACCTTCTCGCCGTAGTTCGTCGTGGCCGTCGCGCCTTCGCCGGCGGGCGTGCGGACACCCTCGTCGTCGACGACGAGGGCGACCGGCACGTCGGAGAGCTTGTCGTAGGGATCCTGGTTGGCCCACAGGTACAGCCCGCCGTACAGGATCGGCACGCACATGAGCGCGATGAGCGCGATGAGCGCCATCGGGCTCGCCGTGAGCCGCCGGAACTCGGCGGCCATCATCGAGGGGACCTTCATCGGATCTCTCCTTCGGTCTCGGGCTCTTCGGTGTCGGCGGCGGGATCAGGGTCGTCGGCGGTCGCCTCGGCGAGGTGGTCGGCAGCGGTCTCGGGCATCCGGGCGATGACCTCGGCGGCGGCCGAGCCGATGATCACGAGCAGTGCGAGACCGCGTTCGGCGAGCTCGGCGGCGATCCGCCACCAGCCCTCGGGGCCGCCGCCGTGGCGGTCGGGCGAGACGAGCACGATGCCCTCCACCCCTTCCCGGAGCGCCGCGAGCTCGCACAGGATGCGCACGCGCACGTGCGGGTCGACCGTGCTGATCGGCTGCGCGGCGACATCCGGAAAGCCGGTCTGCTTCAGCCAGCGGCGGGCGTGCACAGGGGTGGCCGGGAGCCCCGCGAACATCAGTTCTTCACCGACGACACCGGTCACCGTCACGTTCGGCGGCGGGTCGTTCACATCGGGCGCGTCGACGAGCGCGACGCGCCGGCGCAGCTCCTTCGGCGACGCGTCGCCGTCGATCGTCACGGTGCCCGTGTCGGGGCGCATCCGTCCGCTGGCGATGAGGCCGAGCACGGCGGGGCGCTGCTCGGTCTCGGTGCGCACGAAGCGGGCGTGGCCCGATTCGAAGGTCAGGCTGGTCTGGCCGAGCGCCTCACCGCGGCGGCCCTTCGAGACGGCATCGACGACGACTCTCATGACCGAGGCTCCTCGCGCTCCGACGCGCTCGTGGACAGCAGAGCCGGATGCGCGCGCATCAGCGCATCCACATCCTGCCAAGACAACCCGGCCATGCTCAGCACGGCGCGCACCGCGATGCCGCCCACGGCCGACGACGGGTCTGCGCGCGTCACGACCATCCGGGCGGTCTCTTCGATGAGACGGGCGAGCGCGGGCGCGGTGATGTCGGCACGCAGGGTCTCGGCCTCCTGCCCCGACCGCACGATCGCGGCGACGGTGCGGCGCAGCGGGGCGAGAGCGGCGGCGGTCTCTTCGAGGTGCGCCTCGTCGAGCGCGAGAGCGGCGGCGAGGCGCACGTGCGCGGCTTCGCGCCACAGCTCGGCGGCCAGGCGGGCGAGGGCGAGTCGGGCATCGGTCTCGTCGATCCGCGCGGCGACGGCGTTGAACCGTTGCGCGCCCGAGCGCACCAGCTCGCGCACGAGCGCGCCGCGATCGTCGAAGTGCCCGTACAGCGCGCGGCGGCTGAGGCCCGCCGCGCGTGCGATCTCGTCGATCGAGGCGTGCGGGTCGGCGGCGAGGGCGCGGCGAGCGGCGGCGAGGATGCCGGCGCGGTTCTCGGCCGCGTCTCGGCGCTGCCGGCGGGGTTCGGCTGTCGTGGTCACCCAGAGAGTGTATTTAACTTACACACGCCTGTGCAAGTTGTATTCTGCGAGACCCCGGTCAGGCGATCAGTCGGTGCCGGAGTCGAAGGCGGCGCCCTCGGATGCCGAGTCGACCGCGTCGGCGAACGCCTCATCCGTCTCGGCGAGCGAGCCCTCCACGGCACCGGTGATCTCGCCGGCCTCGCCCGCGGTCACGCGGCCCACGAGCTCGCCCGTGGCGCCGCCGACCAGGCCGAGGCCGGCGTACTGCTCCAGGCGGGCCCGCGAGTCTGCGATGTCGAGGTTGCGCATCGTGAGCTGACCAATGCGGTCGACCGGGCCGAAGGCCGCATCGCCGACGCGCTCCATCGACAGCTTCTCGGGGCCGTAGGAGAGGTTCGGGCTGGTCGTGTCGAGGATCGTCCAGTCGTCGCCGCGGCGCAGACGCAGCGTGACCGTGCCCGAGATCGTGGATCCGACCCAGCGCTGGATCGACTCGCGCAGCATGAGCGACTGCGGCTCCAGCCAGCGGCCCTCGTACATGAGGCGGCCCAGGCGCCGTCCCTGCTCGTGGTAGGTGGCGAGGGTGTCTTCGTTGAGGATGCCGTTGACGAGGCGCTCATATGCGATGAACAGCAGTGCCATGCCGGGGGCCTCGTAGATGCCGCGCGACTTCGCCTCGATGATGCGGTTCTCGATCTGGTCGCTCATGCCCAGGCCGTGACGCCCGCCGATCGCGTTGGCCTCGTCGACGAGCGCCACCGGGTCGGCGTACTCCGTGCCGTTGAGGGCGACGGGGCGCCCGCCCTCGAACGTGACGGTGACGTCCTCGGTCGCGATGGCGACCGTGTCGTCCCAGTACTTCACGCCCATGATCGGGTCGACGGTCTCCAGCGACACGTCGAGGTGCTCCAGGGTCTTCGCCTCGTGCGTGGCGCCCCAGATGTTCGCATCCGTCGAGTACGCCTTCTCGGCCGAGTCGCGGTACGGAAACCCGTGCGCGACGAGCCACTCGCTCATCTCCTGACGCCCGCCCAGCTCGGTGACGAAGTCGGCGTCGAGCCAGGGCTTGTAGATACGCAGGCGCGGGTTGGCGAGCAGGCCGTAGCGGTAGAACCGCTCGATGTCGTTGCCCTTGTAGGTGGAGCCGTCGCCCCAGATGTCCACGCCGTCCTCGCGCATGGCGCGTACGAGCAGCGTGCCGGTCACGGCGCGGCCGATGGGCGTGGTGTTGAAGTACGTCTTGCCGCCGGAGCGGATGTGGAACGCGCCGCAGGAGAGGGCGACGAAGCCCTCTTCGACGAGCGCCGTCTTGCAGTCGATCAGCCGTGAGGCCTCGGCGCCGTACTCCAGCGCACGACCGGGGATCGAGTCGATGTCGTCCTCGTCGTACTGGCCGAGATCGCCCGTGTAGGTGTACGGCACGGCGCCCTTGTCGCGCATCCACGCGACGGCCACGGAGGTGTCGAGGCCCCCGGAGAACGCGATGCCGACCTTCTCGCCGACGGGGAGGGACTGGAGGACCTTGGACATGCCCTCCAGTCTAGAGCCGGGGCTGCCTGGTCATTGAGCGCAGGCGTGCAGCGCCGGAGCGCGGCGGTCCGTGCGCGGGCTTTGGCCATCGCGACCGCGAGGAGCGCTCGCCGGAGCATCGACTCTGTCGAACCACCGGGTACTTGCGCGGGCCGCGTAAGATAACTACCCTAATCAATACAGTATTAAGAGGATGTGATGGCATGGTCGAAGCGAAGACGCCTTTTCTGTTCCTGCACGATGCCGATGTCGTGATCCGGGACGCCGACATGCTGGGACCGCTCGCGCAGACGCACGAGATCACCGTTCCCGGCTACCCCGGTATGGAGGGCCACTTCGACGACCTCGATCGAGCGTGGGAGAGGTGGGACACCGCCGCCGACCTCGCGCTGCATGTGCGCAGGGAAATCCCTCGCGGCGAGGCCGTCCGCGTCGGTGGGGCGGGTTTCGGAGGCTGGGTGGCCCTGGAACTGGCGCTCCTGTGCCCCGAGCGCCTCGAGAGCCTCGTCCTGGTCGGGCCGTACGGCGTGAAGCTGCGCGGCCCCATGGAGCGCGAGTTCGCTGACATCGTGCTGCTCGACGCCGATGAGCAGCTCGAGCTCGGATGGGCCGACCCGTCGCGTGCTCACGGCCTGCGCATGCCCGGTTATCCGCCGACCCCGGACGATGCCGAGCACGAGACCGCTTTCGCCGAGCGCGCGACGCTGACGCGCTACATCTGGAAGCCCTTCCTCCATAGCCCGCAGCTCGGACGCTGGCTCGACGTGATCGATGTTCCGACCCTCGTGATCGCCGGATCCCACGACCGCATGGTCGCCGAGGGGCACAGCCGCGAACTCGCCGAACGCCTTCCGCGGGCGACGTACGTCGAAATCCCCGACGCAGGCCACTACCCGTACCTCGAACAGCCCGATGCCTTCGCCGCGGCTGTCCGCTCCTTCCACGCACAACTCAAGGGATGACGACATGCAGTTCTTCCACTTCACAGAGATGCCCTACCCGTACGTTCCGCCGGAGGTCGAGGAACAGCACGGCGGCCTGAAGTACTTCATGCCCAACAAGTACTTCGACCCGCTCAAGGCGCACGATCTCTACCAGCGCTACTTCGACGAGTACGAGCTCGCCGACGAGTTGGGGTTCAACGTCATGGTCAACGAGCACCACCAGTCCGCCGCGACTCTGCACGTATCGGCGTCGCTGAGCGCTGCAACCGTCATCCAGCGCACGCGCAACGGTCGTGTGCTCGTGCTCGGCACGCCCGTGCCCCACCACCCGAGTCCCGTGCGCATCGCGGAGGAGATGGCTTTCCTCGACAACATCAGCGGAGGCCGAGTCAACTGCGGCTTCGTCCGCGGGGTCCAGGGCGAGACCTATCCGTCCAACGCGAACCCGGCGCGCAACCTCGACATGTTCTTCGAGGCCCACGACCTCATCCAGGAGGCGTGGCGCCAGCGCGACATCTTCTCGTGGGAGGGCGAGTTCTACCACTACCGATACGTGAGCATCTGGCCGCGTCCGTTCCAGCAACCGGTTCCCCCGGTGTGGGTGAGCGGTACCGCTGAGCGGCTCGTGAGATGGACGGCGGAGCAGGAGCACACGCTCTGCAACCTGCTGGGCGCCTACGACGATGCCGCCAACACATTCCGGCTCTATCGACGCACGGCTGCGGACGCCGGGCTCGGCGAGCCCGGACCCGACAAGTTCGCTTATCTCGCGCTCTGCCACGTCGCGGAGACCGAGGAGAAGGCGCGTGAGATCGGCGAGAAGCTCATGTTCTATCTACGGGCCGGTCGCATGCGGCTGGGTGCGGCGATCCCTCCCGGATACTCGTCCGCATCGGATGCGGTGGCAGCGATGCGGGGCACCATGGGCGCAGTGCGTCGCAAGTCGTTCGAGGAGCTCATCGAGGCGGGCATCGCCCTGGTCGGCACACCGGACCAGGTCGTGGCGCAGATCGAGAGACTCTACGCCAAGACGGGGGTGGGCAACATCGTCCTCATGAACCAGGCGGGGGAGATGACGAGCAACGAGGTGCGGGACTCGATCATGCTCTTCGCGCGCGAGGTCATGCCGCGTGTGCAGCACCTCGGAGTGAACTGGGGCGACGACGACACGTCATGGCGGATCGCCAACGACACGGCGCCGATCGCACCCGTCCTGGCCAGCGCCGTCTCCTGACATACGTGCCCTCAGTCCGAGGCGCGACGAAGCGGTATCCGAAGAAAGGAATCACCCATGCCTCGCATCATCGTCCAGGCAAAGGCAGGACGCACCCATGAGCAGAAGGCGGACCTCGCGCGTTCCGTGACGGACGCCGTCGTCTCTTCGTTCGGATGCACGCCGGCGAGCGTCACGATCGTGATAGAAGAGATCGAGTTGACCAACTTCGCCAAGGCGGGGATCCTGGACTCCGACGGATGACGACCCCTCAGGCGTTCGCTCCCGGTCTGGCCGGCCGCCGCGTGCTCGTGATCGGCTCCGGGCCCGGCATCGGACTCGAGACGGCGCGCACCTTCGCAGCGCTCGGTGCGCGCATCGGCGTCGTCGACATCGACCCCGGTCGTGCCGACGACGCCGTCGCGGCGCTCGACGGGGAGGGGCATGCCGGCTTCGAGTGCGATGTGCGCGATGCGGCGGGCGTGCAGGAGCTCATGGCGGCGGTCGTCGGCTCCTTCGGGCTCCCGGACGTGCTCGTCAACGTCGTCGGGATCGGCGGCCCCGCCCGCGGCGTAGGCGAGACCGATGTCGAGCTGTGGGACGAGATCATCGGCCTCAACCTGCGCCAGCAGTTCCTCGTCGCACAGGCCTTCCTGCCCGCAATGATGGAACGCGGTTCGGGCAGCGTCGTCGTGATCTCGTCGATCAACGCGCAGCAGTCCTCGCCTCTGCGCATCCCGTACGGAGTGGCCAAGGCGGGGCTCGACTCGCTGGTGAGGTCGCTGGCGATAGAGGCCGCCCCGCACGGCGTGCGCGTCAACTCGGTGCGTCCTGGATCGACCCGGACGCCGAGACGCCTGCATCTGGCGGAAGGGGAGCTGGGCGAACTTTACCGACGCGAGATCCCGATCGGGAGACTCGCCGAGCCGGTGGATGTCGCGAACCTCGTCGTGTTCCTCGCCTCCGACCTCAGCCGTCACATCACAGGGGAGCATGTCGTCATCGATGGCGGCTCCACAATCCGATACAGTCAACCCGCCGGGAACTGACGACGCGCCGCTCGCGGCCGGGAGGAGGACGCACGTGTCACGCGCACTCACCGGTTCGTCGCCGAGCCGTCCCCGTGTCGTGAAGCTCGCCGAGACGGTCGCCCGATCTGTTGTCGACGAGATCGTCGCACGGGGCAGGCTTCCCGGTGAACCCCTCGCGCCTGAGGCGGAGATGGCCGATCACTTCGGCGTGTCGCGTGCGACGGTCCGCGAGGCGCTGCGGATCCTCGAGACGCACGGGCTCGTGGTGCTCAAGCCTGGTCGCAACGGCGGCCCGCAGGTGGGAGAAGTGGATCCTGTGACATTCGCGCGATCCCTCACCTGGTTCCTCCAGATGCGCCAGACCCGGTTCTGGGAGGTGCTCGAAGCCCGCGTGCTCCTCGAGCCGATGATGGCTGCGCTCGCAGCGCGACGGCGCGATGCCGATGGCCTGCGCGCACTCGCGGCGACGCTGGAGGACTATCCTGAGGACGATCACGGTTATCTCGAGGCGACGCAGCGGTTCCACGGTGTGATTGCCGGAATCTCCGGCAACGCGGTGCTCGACCTCTTCGGTCGGTCGCTCAAAGAGGTCTACACCGGCCGTGTCGTTCCGGTCGAGCAACCGGCGGCGCGCCGGGAGCTCGTTCTGCGCGAGCATCGTGAGGTCGCCGAGGCTGTGATGGAGGGCGACCCCGATCTCGCGGAGGATCGCATGCGTGAGCACATGGTCGAGCTCTCGCTGGGGTTCGAGCGTCGTTACCGGGCGCTGGGGGACGAGTTCGTCGGCTGGTGGTGATCCTCGCCGGGATCCGGGGTGCGATCCTCCGCCTCGGATGCTGCCGCCGCGAGCGATTCCTCTGCGGCGCGAGCAGCCAAGCGAATGTGCTCGCACCATGCACTCTGGGCTCTTTCGGCGTCGCGCTTCTTGATGTGCTCGAGCACCGCGTCGATCTCCAGGAGCATCTGTTCGCGACGCGATCCCCGTGACAGCGACCGTACGCGCAGCTGGGCGAGGCGTCCGCGCAGCACCCGGGCGTGGCTTTCGAGAACCTTGTTCGCCGCGCCGCGATACAGCACGTCGTAGAAGGCCTCTTTGCTCTGCAGGACGGCATTCGTGTCGGACTGCGTGTGGGCTGTGCGCAGCTGTTCGAAGGACTCGACCAGCTCGGCGAGATCGGCGTCGCTCGCACGCAGGGTGAAGACCTTGATGGCCATTCCCTCGAGTGCCTCGCGCATCTCGTACAGCGACGTCGCGTCGCTCGGGGTGATGCGGGCGACAGTGGGGCCCTTGTGAGGGCGGATGTCGATGAAGCCCTCCGCCTCGAGCTGACGGTACGCCTCCCGGAGGGTGTTGCGGGAGACGTCGAGCTGCTCGCACAGTTCGCGTTCGACCAGCCGTTGTCCCTCACGCAACCCGCCGGACATGATCTGGATCCGGATTGCCTCGGCCGTCTGCTCTCGGACGGGCGAGGCGACACGGCGCACGGGGTACAGCACGGAAGAGTCGCTCACACGCTGAAATGTACCACCAGTTTCCCCAATGAGGTCGATTGACGAATTGTAGGGCAATAGGTTAGTCTTGCATCCGACCGTATCCGCGGCCAAGATCAGCAGACTTGAGGATGCAATGAGGCAGACGATCACCCGGGACGACCGCTCGACAGCCGAGACCACCGCACTGGACGGCATCTACGTCGATGGGCGACTCGTGCGCCCCGACGGCGCACAGTACTTCGACGTGCGCGACCCTGCGACCGGACGCGTGTGGAATCGCGCGCTCGATGCGACAGCCGCAGAGGTCGATCTCGCGGTCAGGAGTGCGCGGCGCGCTTTCGAATCGGAAGAGTGGAGCATGTTGCGCCCCGCCGATCGCGCCCAGCTGCTGATCGACTTCGGAAGCGCCATCGCCGACAACGCCGAGGAGCTGTCCGACCTGCAGGTGCGGGAGAACGGCAAGCTCATGCGCGAGATGTTCGGGCAGACCAAGCTCATGCGCGAGTACTTCAACTACTATGCCGGCCTGGCGCAGCTCCCCCTCGGCGCGACGAATGCGACTCACCTGCGCGGCATGGTCAACTACACGGTGCGCGAACCGATCGGAGTCGTCGGCGCCGTGACGCCGTGGAACTCCCCCCTTCTGCTGCTCGTGTGGAAGCTCGGACCGGCTCTCGCCGCCGGCAACACCGTCGTCGCGAAGCCGTCGGAGGTCACTCCGCTTTCGACCGTGCGCCTGGCGCAGATCGCGTCCGAAGTCGGTTTCCCCGACGGCGTCTTCAACGTCGTGACAGGGCAAGGCGCAGCGGGCCGCGCTCTCGTCGAGCACCCCGAGGTCGACAAGGTCGCGTTCACGGGATCGACGCCGACGGGGAAGGCCATCGCCGCCAGCGCGGCGTCCCGCCTCGCCCGGGTGTCGCTCGAGCTCGGCGGCAAGTCGCCCAACATCATCTTCGACGACGCCGACATCGAGGCCGCCGTCACGGGGGCCGTCGCGGGCATCTTCGGTGCGAGCGGGCAGACCTGCATGGCGGGCTCGCGCATCCTCGTCCAGAGTACTGTCTACGATGAGGTCGTGGAGCGGATTGCGCGGCGCGCTGACGCGATCGTGGTCGGCGACCCGCGTGAGGACGAGAGTCAGATGGGCGCCGTCGCGAGCCGCGCGCAGTACGACAAGGTCCTCGAGTACATCGGGATCGCGACCGGAGAAGGAGCGCGGCTGGTCTCCGGAGGGGTCGTCGCGGAGGTTCCGGGACTCAAGGAGGGGCTCTTCGTCCGGCCGACGGTCTTCGCCGATGTCACCAACGACATGCGCATCGCGCGCGAGGAGGTCTTCGGCCCGATCGCGGCGATCATCCGCTTCGACGATGAAGAAGAGGCCGTCCGCATTGCCAACGACACGGAGTTCGGCCTCGCTGCCGGTGTCTGGACGGGCTCCGTCCCCCGCGCGCACCGCGTGGCGGGTCTGCTCAGGGCTGGCACCGTGTGGGTCAACAACTACCGCAAGACGTCCTATGCGACGCCGTTCGGAGGTTACAAGCAGAGCGGTCTTGGTCGTGAGAACGGCATCGACGCGATGCGGGAGTTCTCCGAGGAGAAGAGCATCTGGATCGATGCGGGGCAGGGAATCAAGGATCCCTTCAACCCGCGTGCGTAGGAGCCGATGACATGATCGCTTCCACGCTCGAGGTGCATCGGGTCCGCGTGTTCAACACGGACGTCGAGTACGCCGCGATGGGTGCGGGAGCGGCGGAGTACGAGCGGATCGAGGAGTGGCTGCGCTCGCTCGACGCGCGGTTCTCGAGGTTCCGCGAAGACAGCGAGCTGAGCGCTCTGAACTCTTCCGGCGGCGAATGGGTGACCATCTCGCACGAGATGTCACAGATGCTCGCCCACGCCCTGCGCGTGGAGGCCGACAGCCTCGGGCTGGTCAACATCGCTACGACGCAGGCGCTCATCGACGTCGGATACCGGCGGCCGTGGCCCGCGGCGTGGGTGGGCGCCGGGGAGGAGCCGTCGCCCGTGCGGCCGCTCTTCGAGGTGCTCGAGCTGGGTCGCGGTCGAGCACGACTGGCAGCCGGAGTAAACGTCGACTTCGGCGCGATCGCGAAGGGTGTGTGGGCTGACGAAGCGGTGCGGAGGCTGGGCGGC
The DNA here is from genome assembly GCF_013409745.1 of Microbacterium pseudoresistens. NCBI lineage: Bacteria > Bacillati > Actinomycetota > Actinomycetes > Micrococcales > Microbacteriaceae > Microbacterium > Microbacterium pseudoresistens. The sequence continues at coordinate 1,074,738 of NZ_JACCBH010000001.1, read as the reverse complement.
GACGCCGTCGTGAGCCTCGGCGGCGACGTCGCCGCCCGCGGGGGAGGTCCCGTCGGTGAGGGATGGGCCGTCCAGGTCCCCGGCGACCGGGTCGTGATGCTCTCCGTGGGGGGCGTCGCTACGAGCGGCGTCACCAAGCGGGCGTCGGATGTCGCGCACCACATCATCGACCCGCGCACGGGAGCTCCGGCCGCCGTCGACGCACAGACGATCACGGTGCTCGCGGCCACGGCCACGGCGGCGGAGTGGGCGGCGACAGCGCTCATCATCGATCAATCGCAGTGCGAGCGGCTCGCGGCTCGGGGCGTCGTGGACGCCGTGTGGGCCGACGGAGCTGCACTGATTGTCAGGAAGGACAATGCATGAACACCCTCGCTCCCCTGAGGACGATCGCTCCGCAATCGTTCCGGTCGGCCTACCGTCAGGTGCCCGGCCCCGTCGCGGTCGTGTTGACGCGCACCGAGACGGGAACCGTCGTCGGCATCACATGCACCTCGGCGACGTCGCTGTCCGCGGATCCGGCGATGGCGACCTTTTCCGTGGACGTCAAGACGTCGTTCCTCGGCTCGCTGGAGGCCACGCGCGTCTTCTCCGTCAACTATCTGGCGGCTGACCGGGTCGACGTCGCGCGCGCCTTTGCGCGGGGAGGCGACGACCTCGCTCGCATCGCCCACCTCATCGTCTCGGACCCGATCACGAGCATCCCCACCCTGGGCTCGGGGACAGTCGCCGTGCTGCAGTGCGAACTCGACGCGACGCTGCGCTGCGGGGACCACGATCTCGTGACGGGAGCGATCGTCCGCTCGCGGTATCACGGTGACGAGACGGCGCTGGTGTACTCGGGCGGCGCCTACGGTGCGTTTCTCGCGCGCAGCTACTAACCCGCACAGTTACTAACCCATTGACCGTTTGTAGGGCAATAGACTAATGTGGGAGTCACAGCGGGCATGATGATGTCTCCGCTCGCGTCTCGTGACCGAATGGCCGGGACGTCTCGTCAGTCCGATGAAGTGCAGATGAGTTCGAAAGGATCTGGTCCATGATCAGTAGACGGAAGAGGGTGGCGCTCATCGCCGCCGCCGTTCTGAGCCTCGTGCTCCCGGTGAGCGCGTGCAGCAGCGCATCCACAACCCCGGCGGATCCGGGCAGCGACGAGCTAACGCTCGTGCGAATCGGAAGCCAGCAGGTGGCCGCCGATGCGGGTCTGTTCCTCGCCGATGAGCGCGGGTACTTCGCAGACGCGGGCATCGAGGTGAAGTTCGAGCGACTGGCGGACGCGTCCGCCATCACGAACGCCCTCGCGACGGGACAGCTCGAAGTCGCCGGCGCCACGATGACGCCCGGAACCTTCATGTCGGTCGAGCAGGATCTCGGCATCAAGATCGTCGGCGACAAGAACTACATGGCTCCCGCTGATGGCGACACGCCCGCGATCTCCGCGACGCGGCTGGCGGTGCTTCCCGAGTACGACAAGGGAGACATCACGGCGACGCTGGAGAGCCTGAAGGGCAAGAGGCTCGCGATCCACAGCTCCCTGTCGATCCAGATCGTCTACTTGGCCGCGTTCCTCGAGAACCATGGCTTCTCGCTCGACGACTTCCAGATCACGCCGGTCCTATCGCCCGACCAGACCGCCGCCCTGCAGGGAGGCTCGATCGAAGCGGCCGTCATGCAGGAGCCGTACCTGACGCAGGCGATCACGAACGACATCGCTGTCGAGGTCTCGGACCTCACTGACGGCCTGCCCCGTGGCGTCAGCACGGCTGCGCTCGTATACGGACCGGCGTTCATCGAAGACGCTGAGACCGCTCAGGCCTTCATGAACGCGTACATGAAGGCCGTGCGCGAGTACAACGATGCGGTCTTCTATGGAACGGAGGAGGAGAAGCGCGCTGTCATGGAGGTCGTCGCGGAGCGCACCGGAACCCCCATCGAAGACCTCATGAAGGCCAGCCCGGCCGGTCTCGACCCCGACCAGGTCGTCGACAGTGACTGGATCCAGCACTGCAGCGACTTCTATCAGATGACGGGAGACCTCGCGGTCGACGTCGACGTCGCGGATCTCATCGACACGCAGTTCCGGGATGCTGCGATCAAGGAGCTCGGAGAATATGTCGCTGGCAGCTGATTCGGCCCCGACTCGGGGGGCCGCTTCGGCGGCCGCCCCGGCGGGGGCTGACGTCGCGGTGACCATCCGCGACGTCAACAAGACCTTCCTCAGCCGTAAGGGGAAGGAGGTCGAGGCTCTCCGCGGCATCGACATCGAGGTGCGAGAAGGCGAGGTCATCGCCGTTATCGGTCCTAGTGGCTGCGGCAAGAGCTCGCTCCTGCGTCTCCTCGCGGGTCTCGACACCGTCTACGACGGCTCGGTCGACATCGTCGCCGGGGACTCCGACGGAGAACTCGGAAGACTGCCGAGCGCGACCGTCTTTCAGATGGAGTCGACGCTTCCATGGCTCACGGTGAAGAAGAACATCACCGCGGTGGGGCTCTCAAAGCTCGCCATCTCTTCGGCCGAGAAGAGCCGCAGAGCCGATGAGGTGCTCGAGCTCGTCGGGCTGCAGGGCTTCGAGAACGCGTATCCGCACGAGCTGTCGGGCGGGATGCGCCAGCGCGTCTCGATCGCCCGTGCACTCGCGACCAGGCCGCATCTCCTGCTGATGGACGAGCCCCTTTCGGCGCTAGACGCCCAGACGCGGGTCGTCATGCAGCAGGAGCTGCTGCGGATCTGGTCGGAGACGCGTTCGACCGTGGTCTACATCACCCACGACATCGAGGAGGCGGTCACCCTCGCCGACCGCGTCATCGTCCTCTCAGCACGCCCCGGTCGCATCGCGATGGTCCGAGAGACCCCGCCCAAGACCACGACGGATGTCACTGAGTTGCGCCGTGACGAGGCGTTCGGCGAGCTCGTCGTCGAGCTGTGGCAGGCGGTGGCCGGTTCCGTCGGCTCGAGCCTGTCCACCGCGACCATAGTGCTCGATTGAATCAGGAAGGACTTTCCGTGGCACTGCTCACTCAAGAGAGCGACGTCGCTCTCCCCGACCTCGCGCCGTCCGCCCGCATGGCGGAGCGCCTGCGCCGACGCCGCAAGCGTGAACGCACCAAGAAGATCCTTTGGGGGACGTTGACCCCGCTCTTCCTGCTCGGGGTCTGGGAGATCCTCTCCCGCTCGGGGGTTCTCGACGAGCGCTTCTTCCCCGCCCCGACGACGGTCTTCGTGGATGCCGTGAACCAGTTCGTCGACCCCGTCCTGAGAGCGGCGCTGCTGGAAGACATGGCTCAGTCCGGCACTCGTCTCTTCCTCGGCTTCTTCCTGGGCTCGGTCGCGGGACTCGCAGTGGGGCTGCTCATGGGACTGATCCCATGGGTGCGCTACTCCCTGAGCCCTCTCATCAACAGCATCTATCCGCTGCCCAAGCTCGCCCTGTATCCGCTGATGATCATGTTCTTCGGCATCGGCAACACGAGCATGCTCGCCCTGGTCGTGCTCGGCGTCTTCTTCATGGTGTCGATCAACACGGTCTCGGGCGTCACATACAGTCCCGCGATCTACCGCGAGGTCGGGACGGCCTTCCAGGTGCCGCGCATCGTGCGCCTGTTCCGCATCACCCTTCCCGCAGCGATCCCGTCCGTCATCGGCGGCCTCAAGCTGGGGTTCGGACAGGCGCTCATTATCGTCGTGTCGACCGAGTTCGTCGGCGGTGATGACGGCGTCGGCTACCTGATCTGGCACTCCTGGCAGATCCTGAACGTTCCGCTGATGTTCGTGGGCCTCGCGATCGTCGGCCTCGTCGGATGGCTCGGCTCCTCGGCGATCACGGCACTCGCCAAGATCGCCGTGCCGTGGCAGGACGACTGAGCTCCGCCCGCACTGCTGAGCCGTTACCACCCACTGAAACAAGGAGCGATGAATGTCCAGCGCCACTTACACGCGTCGCGAGATCACGCACGACGGAGTGACGACCACCTACGTCGAGGCCGGAAATCCGGCGGGAGGCACGGTCCTCCTCGTCCATGACGGCTGGTACGGAGCCGACGCCGAGACGCTGTGGAGCAGTGTCATCGAGCGACTCGCGGAGGACTACCACGTCCTCGCACCCGACATGCTCGGATTCGGTGGAACGAGCAAGACGGTGCACTTCGATCGGCCCATGTACGCCTATCGCGCCCAGCACCTCGGCTCGTTCGTGCGTGCTGTCCTTCCCAATGGCACATCGGTGCACGGAGCGGGCACATCGCTCGGGGGCTCCTTGCTGCTACGCGCATCGGTCTCGTCCGGCGCCCCGATCCCGCTCGCCAGCGTCCTGTCGATCTCAGGCTCAGGCGGGCCGTGGCGATCGGAGTTCGGGGCCGCCGAGCTCGGGCGCTTCGAGGGAACCGCAGCGGACATCGAGCGGATGCTCGAGCACATGGCCGGTGAGTTCCCCGGGCGCGACGAGTTCGTCGAGGCCCGCATGCGCAACGTCGCCGCGCCGGGGCACGTCGAGTCGATGATGGTCGGCTCGATCAAGCCACCCGCGGGACTGCAGCGCCCGCCCGCCCCGGCACCCGCCGCATGGCCGGCCGCCCTCGCGCAGGTGCGCGTGCCCACGATGGTCATCGGGTGCGACGACGACCCTCTCCTGGAGCCCGGCTGGGAGAAGAACTTCGAGGGCATCAGCAGACTCGTCACGGTCGGCACGCTGCCGGCTCGTCACGCACCGAGCCTGGATCGCCCCGATGAGGTGTCCGAGCTCATCTGCCGACACCTCGTGCGTTCGGGAGCGGGGGTGACGCAGTGAGCGCCCGGGTCGTCGCCGTCGTCGGCGCGGGTGCAGCGGGACTGTCCGCCGCAGTCGCAGCCGCGGAGACCGCGGCCGCGAACGGGTCGGGTACCACCGTCGTGCTGCTGGATCGCGCCCCCGACAATGAGGCGGGGGGCAACACACGCTGGACGGATGCCTATCTGCGGCTGCAGGACGTCTACGAGCCGGCCGAGAACTTCGCCGAGGACATGATCGCGTTCTCGGACGGACGCACTGACGCCGACTACGTCGACGCCCTCCTGGAGGAGTTGCCGGAGACGATGGACTGGGTTCAGGGGCACGGCGTGCGGTTCCACCGGCGGCCGACCTACTTCGTCACGGCTTCCCGGCCTCGAATGATGCCCGTCGGCGGCGGGGAGTCGATCGTGCGCCAGCTGACCGCCGCCGCGCGGGAGCTCGGAGTCGAGATCCGATACTCGCACCGGGTCACGGGCGTTCGTGCCGTGGGGGACGCCTACGAGCTGACGTTCGAGTCGGGCGCCGTCCCGCTGAGCGCGGACGTCGTCGTCGTCGCGTCAGGCGGGTTCGAGGGGAGCCCCGAGATGCTCGCCGAGCACATCGGCCCGCACGCGCGCGACATGCATCCCATCGCTCCCGGCGGAGCCCTGAACACGGGCGACGTCGTCGAGAGCCTCATCGAGCTGGGCGCGGCGCGCGGCGGCGAGTGGTCCAACTTCCACGGGGAACCCGTCGACAGCCGCAGCGATCAGTCCGAGGCCTCCGTCATGACCTTCGGCTACGGGATCGTCGTGGACGAGAACGCCGAGCGCTTCTTCGACGAGGGGGCGAGCACAGCCGATGAGAACTACGAGGATCTCAGCCGTGCGATCCTCGAACGATCGAATCAGCGTGCGTTCCTCATCAGCGACGCCGAGTTCGATCGCGTACCCGGGATCGAGCGGGGCATGTTGACCGACCGCAAGCCCGTCACGGCCGCTTCGATCGAGGAGCTCGCCGACGCGCTGGGCCTCGACCGGGACGCGCTTCGTGCAACGATCGCGAAGTTCAACAACGCCGCACCCGCCGATGGTGGGTCGTATGATCCGACGGGGCTCGACGGCTGCGCGACCGAGCGTCTCGACCCGCCGAAGTCCAACTGGGCGCGTCCCATCGTCGAGGCCCCGTTCATCGGGGTGCCGCTCATCGTCGACATCGTCTTCACCTACGGAGGCGTCGCCACGGATGCGCATGCGCGCGTCGTCGACGGGCAGGGCGCACCGATGCGGGGACTCTACGCGGCAGGCGAGTGCACAGGCATCTACTACGGCAAGTACCCCGGTGCCACCTCGGTCCTGCGGGGACTCGTCTTCGGAAGGCTCGCAGGGATCAACGCCGTCCGCGAGGCGGCGGAGGTTCCGAACAATGACTGACATGAGACTGCCGCGCTTCGGGCCCGAAGTGCTCAGCGCATCGCAGAGGGAGCTCTACGATCTCATCGTCGGCGGTCCGCGGCAGAGCGAGGCATCGTTCTTCTCGGTCGCGGATGCCGAAGGCGTGCTCTCCGGGCCGTATCGCGCGATGCTGCTGCATCCCGGTGTCGGGGGTCCTCTCGAGCGACTCGGCAGAGCCGCTCGCTTCGAATCCGGCATCGACGACCGGCTCAAGGAGGTTGCGATACTCACGGTCGCGCACCTCATGTCGAGCGACGTCGAATGGGCGGCGCACGCAGGTCTGGCCGCGGCGGCCGGCGTGCCCCGTGTGACGATCGAGACGCTGCGGACGGCACCCGTCTTCGAGGATGTCGCCGACCGCGAAGTCTATGACTTCGTGGTGGCGATGATCGGTTCGCGGGTCGTGCCTGAGCCCGTCTACAACGCGATCCTCGATCGTCATGACCAGCAGGGGCTTTTCGCCCTCGTCGTCGTGGCTGGCTACTACCAGATGATCGCTCACATCAACAATGTCTTCGCCCTGGAGGTCGGCCGATGAGCACGCAGGAACCGGAACGGATCACGTTGGACCGGAAAGCGGTCGTCGTGACAGGAGCCGGTCGCGGACTCGGCCGCGCATACGCGCTCGCTCTCGCGAAACGCGGAGCGTCTGTCGTGGTCAACGACATCGATGCGGACGCCGCTGCAGAAGTAGCGAAGGAGATCGCGGCGCTCGGCCCGGCGGTTTCCGTGCACACGGCATCCGTGGCCGAACCCGCGGGAGCGGCATCGCTCGTCCAGCAGTGCGTGGGAGAGTTCGGGTCGATCGATGGACTGGTCAACAACGCGGGCGTTCTCTGGCAGGGCCCGTCGTGGGAGATCTCTGACGACTGGGTCGATCGGATGCTGTCGGTCAACATAGCCGCCACCATCCACTGCGGGCACGCGGCAATCCGTGAGATGCTCCGCCAGCCTCAGGGCGGCAGCATCGTGAACGTGACGTCGGGAACTCATCTGGGCAGCAGCGGACTGTCGGTCTACGGCGCGACCAAGGGCGCGGTGGCGTCGCTGACATACGGCTGGGCACTCGAGCTGTGGGACGGACCGATCCGCGTCAATGCGATCTCCCCCCTCGCCATCACCCCGATGAAGCTCCCGCCCTATGATGGGCATGCTCGACCCGAGGACATTGCCGAGGCGGTCTGCTATCTCGTCAGCGATCGCTCTGCGCGACTTCGGGGTCAGATCGTTCGCCGCAGTCATGACGAGGTCGGCGTGATATCCCATCCGCGCATCGGAGCGATGGCTCGCGGCGAGTGGACTGTCGAGAGCATCGCGGCATACTTCGACGGGCCGGGCGCCGGAAGCTTCGACGCGGTCGGTTACGGGAGCGCCGCGCGCACGGGGGAGTGAGACGGTCGAGGAAACGACGGGTCTGCTCCGGCCTGACCGATGGGAAAGGCGATCTGCTCTGGATCGGTGATCTCCGCGGCAGGACTGACCACTCGCGGCACCGGACGATGCTCTGCGCGGTGAGCCGTGAACTCCTCCGACGGTCGAGCGTTGGCGTCGGGAGGCAGAGGGTGAGGATGGGGATCAGCAGTCGCCAGCCGGGGTCTTCTCCGCCATCAGCCAGGCCGATCCGTCGTGGATGAGCGTCGCATCGAAGCGATGACGGCCGGCGTCGAAGCCGACCTCGCTCCCATGCAGCCCGTACGGTCAGAACGACATGGAGTCCGAGCAGTAGGTCATAGCAATCGTCCCGTCGTCGAATGCCGCGGTCTCGACCTCCTCTACGAGCTCGCCCTTCCACGCGATCCGCAGGTCGCGCCAGGTCCCGAGGCCACGAGGAGTTCGTCGAGCGCCTCTCCCGTGGCGATCTCGGAGAAGCGCTCCGGCGCTTCGCCGGCATCTCCCGAGACCGCGGTCCAGGTCGCGGTGTACTCGGCGAGGACGTCGGATGCGATCTCCACGGCATCCGGCGAGGGTGAGGGCGCTGGCGCGGGAGCGCTGCAGCCGGTGAGGGCGATCACGAGCACCAGAGTGCCGACGGAGGTTCGCAGGACGCGCATGGCACCGATCCTAGATCGCGGGATGCGGGTGTTTCGTCCGACTGCCTTGTTCGATGACCCGTCCGTTCAACCTGGATCCGCCGGTGTCTCTCCCGGTCGCCCTGCGGAGGCGGCGAGGGGCGGAGCGATGTACTGAGCAAGCGAAGCGAAGTGATGAAACGCTTGAACCGGCGTCCATGATCGATATGGCGGAGGTCACCGCGTTTCGTCTCGGTCGCGCTGCGCGCGGCCTCGCTCAACGACCGGGGTGGTCACCACCGCGACCGGTGGGTCCAGGATCAACGGCGCGCGCGACGGGAGAGGGCGACGACGCCGGCGCCGATCGCGAGGATTGCCGCGGCGATTCCCGCGATGTAGCCGGCCACGCCGAGGTAGCCGCCGGGCACCTGATGCGGGTCGAGGAAGGGGTACGGGTACCACCACGGCGTCCCGGTCACGGGGGAGACGATGAGGTTCGCGCGCAGGAGCGTGTAGACGGCCCAGACGATCGGGACGGCGGCGATGGTGAGCACGGTCGGCCAGCCGAGGCGCCGCCGCGCCGGGGCGAACAGCACGTCGAGCAGCAGGATGAGCGGCCCCACGACGTGCAGCACCTCATTGACCCACGGGGCCGAGATGCCCACCTGCGAGATGCCGCGCAGCAGCAGGTTGTAGACGATGCCGGTCGTGATCATGTAGGTGGCCACGCACGCCATGAGCACACCCAGCCACCGCGGTTCGGGCCGTGCGTCGCGGGCGCGGGCGAGCATCCAGATGCCGCCGATGGCGAGTGCCACGATGGCGAACACGTTAGAGAGGATCGTGAAGTAGCTGAAGAAGTTCGCCAGCACGGTCGGGAGGTGGCTCGCGTGCGGGGTCGTCGCGGCGAGCGCATTGCGGATCGACAACGACAGCTGAGTGACGATCGCGGCGAGGATGAGGACGGCGGCGAACAGTCGCGCGGAGCCCCAGATGAGCGTGCTGGAGGAGCGCTGCGCGCGGCCAGAGCGCATCTCGGCGACGGAGGTGGTCACGGGCTCACTCTAGACCGGCGCATGGGCGTCATGTGAACATGACGCGTGGCGGCGCGGGGTCGGTGTAGACGCGTCCGTGGGGGCTGGTCCAGGCGATGCTCCCGTCGGATCGGGGACGGGCGGTCCACCGTGCGATGTCGGGGATATCGGGGTGTTTGAGGACGTGGTGCCCGTGACAGAAGTGACTGAGATTGTCGGTGCTGGTCGGGCCGCCGCGCGCGTGATCCTGGTTGTGGTCGATCTCGCAGCGCACCGCGGGGATGCGGCAACCCGGGAACCGGCAGTGCCGGTCTCGTGCCTGCAGGAACCGTCGCATACCCACCGTCGGCGAGTACGTGTCGGTGCGGTGGATCGTGCCGGTGCTGGTGAGGAACATCCTCGTCCATCCGGTCTCACGCCCCGCGAGGCGTCGGGCGATATCGGGATCCAGTGGCCCGTGCCCGTCGAGCTCGGCCGGTTCATCGTCCAGCCCCGCCAGCGTGGTCGCGGCGATCGTGACCTGGATGCGCGCCCGGATCCCCTCCACCGGCTCGCCGTGGACGGGTGCCGGGTCGAGGGTCAGGAGCCTCCAGCATCGCGATCCGCCGCCGCACCGCGACCCATTCGTCCAGCACCACCACCCGCGGATCCTGTTCGATGCTCTCGAGCGCTTCCATGCCCCCAGTCTAGTACAAAAGAACGAACGAACAACAAGCCTACTTATACTGAGGTCAAACAAATATTCGAGGGATGGGATCAAGGATAGCGCTTCAGCGCGTCTTCATAGGCTGCGGCGTCGTCGGCGCTGAGCAGTTCACCGGCGATCACGACGAGCTGCAGCCCCTCCAGAGGCTCGCCCGTGCGAGCGCTCGTCGCCTCGCGCGAGGCGCGGTACTGGCCGGTGCCGTCGTTGGCGAGGTCGACGATGTCGGCGTAGAACAGGCCCGGATCGGGCCACAGCTCGGCGTACCACTCCCAGTTCACCTGGTTCTCGGGCCGGTCGCCGCCGTACATCTTCTGGATGATCGACGGATCGATCCCCGAGCGCGGGTCGTTGAACGCCCACATGCCTTCCCAGCCGCGCTCCCAGAGCACGTCTTCGATCGTGTGCATCACCGCGAGCTTGCGCGTGTACCCGGTGATCGGCTCGGTCGAGGCCCACGACGCCGACGTGTACTGCTGCAGCATCGACTCCCCGCCGTAGCCGTTGCGCTCGGGGCGCAGCACCTCGTCGCCCACCGCCACCCACTGGATGCCGTACTCGGCGGTGAGCCGTTGGCGCACGGCGGCGAGCGTCGCCTCGGCCTCGGCGCGCACATCCTCCAGCGACGGCTGGTACAGCGCCTGACCCGGATCGTCGTCCTTGATGCCGGGGTAGGCCTCCCAGAACTTCTGCTCGTCGCTCTTCTGACCGTCATAGGCGCCCAGCGCTTCCGCGCCCACGGCGCCCACCCCGCCGAGCGTGGCGACGTTGAACACGAGCGCGACGGCGAGCGCGGCCGCCCCGAGCAGTCGCCCTCGTGCCGTGCACAGGGCGGCCACGACGGCGACGAGCACGAGCAGCTGCAGCACGAGCAGCGTCGTGCCGTACAGCGCGCCGACCGCCCCGCTGGCGAGGGTCACGAGCAGGATGAGGGCGAACACGGTCGCTGCGCCGATCGCGATCCATCCCATTGCCCCGGTGTGCGCCGAGCGCTCCCGCGGCGCGGCGGCTTCGGGGGCGTGGTGATCCGCAAGAGGCCAGGCGGCGGGCGGGGCAGACGGCGGGGGCGCAGGAGCTGTCGGAGCGCCGGATGCCGGGGGCGCGACCGGCGGCGTCGTCGGCGCGACCCGGCGTGCGCCGCGATAGCCGCCGGGCGGGGGCAGCGGGGGAGCGCCTTCGGTGCCGGCGACGTAGCGGGATCCGCGGTCTACCATGGCCGATCCGTTCCCCCGCTGCCGTCGTCGTTCTGGTCGCGCTCGTTCTGCTGACGCTCCTGCTCGCCCTGCCTGAGGCGGTCTTCGAGATCGTCGAGGTCGGACTGATCCGGCTGATCCTGCGGCTCCTCCTCATCGGGATCCGGTTGCGAGGGGTCCTGACTGCTCTGCTGCTGCTTCTCCTGCAGGCGCTGCTGCTGCTCGTCGAGCGTGTCGCTCATGTCGCGGTTCGGATCCGGCGAGTCCTCCTGCGCCTGGTCATCGCGGCACTCATCGGGCGTCTCGGCGGTGATCACCAGCGCGCGGCCGTACAGCTCCTGCGCGCGCACGGGATCGCCATCCTGCACGGCGGCATCGCCCTGCCACTCCAGCACGAGCGCGAGGTTGATGCGCACGGCGCACACCTCGGTGCCGTGCGCGAGCGCGAGCGCATCCTCGAATCGGGCTTCGGCCTCGTCGAGCCGGCCCGACGCCGCCAGCCCCACGCCGAGGTCGTAGGGGGCCTTGTACGGCTCGAACCAGTTGAAAGGCTGCAGGCCCTCGGCCGCGCGGATCGATCCGGAATGATCGCCCGCCACGTACGACGAGATCGACTGGTACGCGAAGGCGTACATGCTCAGCAGCTTGCCGCTCAGCAGCAGTGCGGCGAGGAGGAACGGCGCCAGCGCGATCCCGATCCAGAGCCGGATGCGCCGCCGCGTGCGGTTCGCGGCGATGAGCGCCTCGGCGGCCGTGCGTGCGTCGGTGCTCACGGCGTCCCCCCTTCCCCGCGAGACGACGACCGCGTCCCGAGACCGTGCGAATCCTCCGTCGTCTCGGAAGGGAGTCGTCGTTTCGCGGACACGCCGGGGGGTGAGGCCGGGGGCGAGGTGGAGGACCAGGCCGGTGGTGAGGCCGCGCCAGACGGGAGCGGCGCGCGCACGGCGAGGCCGCGCATCCGGGCGATGAGCATGCTCGCTCGGGCGATCTCGAGGCACAGCAGGATGACGATCACGAGGGCGAGGATCCACGACAGGTCGTTCACGTGCCGCGTCGTGCCGTCCTCCCGGTAGGCGGTCGTGGTCGCGGGCGCCTCGGGGAGCGCGACCGTGTCGTCGGCGGTGCGGTGCGTGTAGTCCACGCCGAGCTGGTCGGCGATGGCGCGCAGCGCATCCTCGTCGATGACCGACAGCGCCCGTTCGCCCTGGTACTCGATGTAGTCGCCGCGGTCGTCGGGGTCGCCGGTCGTCTCGCGCATCGGACCGCCCTGGGCCGTGCCGTAGCCGAGCACGCCGCCGCCGTCGACGGTCGTGGACGCCGCCGCGAACGACTCCGGGCTGCTCGAGACGGTCTGCTCGCCGTCGCCGAGGTAGAACACCATCCGGGCGCGTTCGGGCGAGGATGCCGCCGCACGCCCGAGAATCTCGGCCAGCAGCGGCGCGGCCACGCCGATCGAGCTGCCCCGCGACTGGCGCGTGACCTCGGGGATGAGCACGTCGACGGCCGAGACGAGGGCGCTCGCATCGGTCGTCAGGGGCAGGCGCAGCTCGGCCGAGGCGGCGAAGGTGATGAGGGCGAAGCGCGCGCCGGGGTAGGTCTCGATGATCGTGCGCACGTCGTCGCGCACGCCGTCCATGCGCGGCTCGCCGGCCCAGTCCTCGGCGACCATGCTCGCGGTCGTGTCGATCACGACGACGACGTCGGTGTCGGTCGCCAACGCCCGCATCTCCCCGCCGGGCAGGCCGGGGCGCAGCAGCAACAGGCCGCAGGCGAGCACGAGCACGACCCGCAGCGCCCACATCGCAGGCCCCGCGCCCCGCGCATCCGCTGCACGCCCCTCGTTCGGGCGGAGAACGCGCGTTTGGGAGGAGTCTGGCGCGGCATCCGTCCTCCCGAGGCTGCGTTCTCCTCCCGGACGGATGCGGCCGCGCCAGGCGCGCACGAGCATCCATCCGGCGGCGGCGAGCGCCGGCACGACGAGCACCAGCACGAGCATCGGATGCAGCACGGGTTGGAAGATCACAGGCGCACCCTCCACAGCAGCAGGATGAACCCGAGCGCCACGACGAGCAGCGCGCCGATCCAGGGCTGGGGCACGTCGTTCCACACGACCTGCGCCTCGCCGCGCAGCGCCGTGGCCTCCAGCGACTGCACCTCGTCGACGATGTCGCCCACGGTGGTCGTCGCGCGCAGGCTGAAGCCCTTGCCTCCGGTGCGCACGGCGGCCTTGGTGAGCTCGTCGCTGAGGGCGGCGTTCACCCCGTCGACCGGGTTGATCGTGTACAGCCGGATGCCCTTGCCCGCCGCGTATGCCGCCGCCTGCTCGAGGGAGAGGATGGACGATCCGTTCAACTCGTTGTCGGTGGCGAGGATGATCGCCCGCCCCCGATCCTCGTCGTCGTGGTCGAAGCGCAGCGCGCAGGCGGTGAGGCCGTCGCCGATGAGCGAGGCGCCGGGGCCGTTGAGCGTGCCGACCCAGTGCTCGGGCACGGCCTGGGAGTAGTCGAAGCTCTCGGCCATGCTCTGCAGGTGCTCGCGCACGAAGTCGTAGTCGTCGGTGAGCGGGAAGACCTGCACCGGCGAGCTGTTGAAGATGGTCAGCCCGATCCGCTCGCCCTTGAACCCGGTGGCGAGCTCGTCGAAGATCGTCACGATCTCCTGGTCGACGTCGGTCATCGAGCCCGAGACGTCGAGGCACAGCATGATGTCGCGGTTGACGTTCTCGGGCTGGATGGTCTCGGCGGCGATGGGCCGGGCGGCGATCACCCCGCCGAGCACGACGCCGAGCACGCCGAGCGCCACGATGCCGGCCAGCGCGACCTGGCGGCGACGCACCGCGCGGGCGAAGGCGGGGAGGGCGCGCACGCGCTCGGCCCTGGCGACGCGCGCACCGTCGACCGCGGCATCCGCCCTGCCGCGGCGTCGCCCGAGCAGCAGGCCGACGAGCACGGCGACGATCGCTGCGCCGACGGCGGCCAGCAGCATCCACAGCGCGGTCAGAGTCATCGCCTCACCGCCACGTCGTCACCACGGTGCGGGCGGCGTCGGCGCCGGATGCGGGATCCAACGGCTCGCCGCGGCGGAACACGCTCGGATAGTAGTTGTGCCGGATGGCGTCGACGAGCGCGCGCTGCACGCCGAGCCGCACGAGGTCATCGAGGGCGAGCACGGGCGCCTCCAGCCCGCTGTACTCGTTGACGAACCGGCGCACGGTGCGGCTGAGCTCGAGGTTCGCCCTGCGCGCGTCGATCCCGCCGTCGCGGTACGACTGCTCCACGCGGGCGATCTCGGCGAGGTACTCCTCGCGCAGCACATCGGTGGCGACCACACCCTGCTCGAACGGCAGCGGCGGGGCGGGCTCGGCGGCGGCGCGCCGGCGGCGGGTGAGCAGGAGCACGAGGGCGACCACGAGCACGATGGCCACGAGGATGCCGAACACGAGCAGGATCCACCCCCACCCGTACTGCGCCGGCGGGTAGAGCTCATCGGGCCCCGACATGAGACCTCCGATCCAGCATGCGCAGCAGCTCGCCCACGGCCGTGTCCTGCGCGCCGAGGGTCGCGTGCGAGATCTCCAGCCGGTCGAGCACGTCGGCGCGGTGCTGCGCATCCGCCCGGTCGGCCTCGTGCAGGGCCGCGGCGATCTCGGCGTCGCCGTGCAGGAACGAGGGCACGACCCAGGAGGTGCCCACGTCGCGCCGCACGTCGGGGGCGCGGTGATCGAGCACGGGCTCGGCGTCGTGCAGGGTGAGCCACAGCACGTCGTGCTGCACGCGCAGCCGCTTCAGCAGCCGCTCGTTCTCGTCGGTGAGCGGGGCGTCGTCGGTGACGACGACCACGATCATCCGCCGCGTGACCGTACGGGCCACGAACGAGAGCAGCGCGTCGCGGTCTGAGGGCGCCGATGCGGCGTCGACGGCGGCGTCGATCGTGCGCAGGGCGTGCTCCAGCGCGCCCTCGCTGCGCCCGATCGGGCGGCGGCGTACGCCGGAGGCGTCGCCGTGCACGAGGGTGAAGTCGTCGCCGTGGCGCAGGGTCAGAAGGCCCAGCGCGCCCACGGCGAGGATCGCGAGCTCCTTCTTGGGTCGCTCGTCGTGCGCGAGCGCGGTCATCGGCACGCCCGTGTCGACGGCGAACAGCACGGTGTGCATGCGCGTGGCGCGCATCCGTCGCACCATGGGCGAGTCGAACCGGGCGGTCGCCTTCCAGTCGATGTCGCGCACCGGGTCGCCGTACTCGTAGGCGCGGAGGTCTTCGAAGTCGAGGCTGCGCCCGCGCATGAGCGACGCGTACGCACCGTCGAGCGCGTGCGTCGACCGGCGCGACGAATGGATGAAGAGCTTGCCCTTCACCGGGGTGAGCAGACTCGGCATGGAGGTCCTGTGCGGATGCGGCGGTTACGGGGTGGGCACCGCGCCGAACACGGCGTCGATGATCTCTTCGCTGCGCACGCCCTCAGCCTCGGCCTCGAAGGTGAGCAGCACGCGGTGCCGCAGCACGAGGTGGCGCAGGCTCCGCACATCCTCGGGGATGACGTGGTTGCGCCCGTTCAGCAGCGCGAGCGCGCGCGCCGCCTGCAGGAACGCGATCGTGCCGCGCGGGCTCGCCCCGTACTTGATGAAGCCGCCCAGGCGCTCGCCGATGTACGGCACAGGGTTGCGGGTGACGTACACGAGCGACACGATGTACTGCCGCACGGCGGGGTCGACGTAGATGCGGGAGGCGACGTCCTGCAGCTGCTCCACGTCGGCGAGGGTCGCCGATGTGCGCACGTGGCGTTCGGGGTCGAGCGCGCCGGAGTCGATGCGCGCGAGCACCTCCAGCTCTTCGGCGGGGCTCGGGTACTCCACGATCTCCTTGAGCAGGAACCGGTCCATCTGCGCCTCGGGCAGCTCGTACGTGCCCTCCTGCTCGATGGGGTTCTGCGTGGCGATCACGAGGAACGGATGGGGCACCTTGTGCACCTCGCCGCCGATCGTCGTCTGCCGCTCCTGCATCGCCTCGAGCATGGCGCTCTGCGTCTTGGCGCTGGAGCGGTTGATCTCATCCAGCAGCACGAAGTTCGCGTGCACCGGGCCGAGCACGGTGCGGAAGGTCCCGGTGGCGGACTCGTAGATCTGCGTGCCGGTGATGTCGCTGGGCAGCAGATCGGGCGTGCACTGGATGCGCTTGAACTCCGCCTGCACGGTGTCGGCCAGCGTGCTCGCCGCGGTGGTCTTGGCGAGACCGGGAACGGATTCGAGCAGGATGTGCCCGCCGGCCATGAGCGAGATCAGCAGGCTCGTGCGCAGCCGCTCCTGGCCGACCATCTTGGCCGAATACGCCTCGGAGACCGTGCGCAGCGTCGCCCGCGCGGCCGCGAGCTCGGCATCCGTGGGCGCCGGCTTCGCATCCGCGGCGCTCGCCGGAGGCGCGGTCGGGGTGGGCGTCTGCGGGGCGGGCGCAGCCGCCGCAGGAGGCGGTGGAGGCGGGGGTGGGGCCTGGCCGCCGTGGAATGCGGGCTGGGGCTCGGTCATCGTCGTCTCCTCCGTCGCGCCGGGGAGAGATCTCACGACCGTCCCCCGCACGCCAGCGTAACGCGACGGTCACGGCGCTCCCTGTCCGCACGCCGTGCACTCTGTCTGCCAGCCGTGCGCCCCGGCTACCCTCGAGGGGGTGACCACCGCATCCCTCACCGACACTGTCCATCTCGGCGACGGTCTGCGGGTCTCGCCGCAGGGGTACGGCGCGATGTCGCTGTCCGATGCCTACGGCGTGGTCGACGACGCCACCGCGTACGCCACCCTCGTGCACGCCGTGGACCGCGGGGTGACCTTCATCGACTCCGCGAACATCTACGGCTCCGGGCGCAGCGAGCGAATCATCTCGGGCCTGCTGCGCACCCGCCGCGACGAGGTGCAGCTGGTGAGCAAGGCGGGCATCGTGCCCGGCAGCGGGTCGGCAGGGCGGCGTGAGCTGCGCGGCGACCGCGCGCACATCCGCGAGCAGATCGACCTGAGCCTGGGCCGCCTCGGCACCGATCGTCTCGACCTCTACTACCTGCACCGCGTCGACCCGGAGGTGCCGATCGAGGACTCCATCGGCACCCTCGCCGAGCTCGTGCAGGAGGGCAAGGTGCACCACATCGGCGTCTCCGAGCCCACGGGCGACGAGCTGCGCCGGGCGCACGCCGTGCATCCGATCGCCGCCGTGCAGAGCGAGTGGAGCGTGCTCAGCCGCGACGTGGAGGCGCATGTCGTGCCCACCGCCGCAGAACTGGGCATCGGCGTCGTGCCCTACGCGCCGGTCGGCCGGAAATGGCTCACGGGCCGCTTCGACCCCGCCGAGGTGGGGGAGGGCGATGTGCGCCGCAGCTTCCCGCGCTTCGCGCCCGAGGCGCTCGCCGCCAACGCCCCGCTGCTCGCCGAGCACCGCGCCCTCGCCGAGGAGGCCGGGCTGAGCCCCGCGCAGCTCGCGCTCGCCTGGCTGGTGGCGAAGGGCCGCGAGTACGGCGCGACCGTGGTTCCCATTCCGGGATCGCGGCGTGCGGCGCACGTCGACGACAATCTCGGCGCCGTCGGCGTCGAACTGGAATCTGCGATCGTCGCCCGACTCGACGCCTTGGCCGAGCAGGTGGTCGGCGCGCGCACCCGCGATAAGCGCACGTCTCTGCATCGGGAGCAGGGCGTGAGACGAGATGCTCGCCGGCGTCAGATCGAGTCGCGCGGCTGAGAGATCTCGCTTCCCGGGGTGCCGTCGGAGTAGGCGGCGCGGATGGTCGGATTGCCCAGACCAAGGTCGAGCAGCGAGCCTCCGAGGGTGAGCGACGCGGTTCCGGCCGAGGAGAAGGTGACCGAGCCGGCGCGCGCGCCGCCGTACCAGACGGTCGCCGTGGATCCTGGATGCCCGGAGAGTGACAGCGTGTATCCGCTGAGGATCCGGATGCCGAGCAGAGTGATCGTGTGATGCTCGGTGAGTCCCGTGAAGGCGAGCGGCTGGAACACCACGACGGGAGGATCGGGCACGCCGACGGGGTCAGGGGCGGGTGCCGGCGGGGGAACGACCACCGGATCGGGAGCGCCGATCGGGTCGGGTGCGGCGGGATCGGGCGACTCGGGGTCGGGCACGCCGGAGGGGTCGGGACCCGGGGCCGTCGGGCGCTCCCCGGGTGCGGACGGGCTGGGTGCGGATGGGGCCGGTGTGGACGGATCGGTGCCGGCCGGCGGCGCGGGCGTCGGCGTGCGCGTCTCCGGGGCCGCGCGGTCGTCATCGCTCCGGCATCCGGCATGCGCCCGTTCTTCTTCCGGGCTCGGAGACATCGTGCAGTCCGCGTCGTCGAGGATCGTCCGCACCCCGGCCGGGGCGGGCCCGGCGGCCTGCGTCCCTGAGGCCGGCGGAGAGAGCACGGCGAGCACGCACCCCGTGATCGTCAGGAAGGCGCCGATGGCCGCAGCGATGAGGATGGTGCTCCCCCGAGGACCGTCGACGGAGGCGATCCCTGCTCCGGCCGTTTCGACCGGTGCCGCGCTGGGCAGCGCGCCGCTATCGTCCGATACACCCTGTGCACGCCGATCGCGTCGCAGGGCGCCCGCACCCTCCGCTCCGGCCGCACGCATGCCTTCACCCTACCGATCGATGCTGCGCGGTGGAACGAGCTGACGAGGCTGCGCAGCTCGTTCATGACCTGCCTTCGCGCGTTCATCGGAGGTGACCGAGGTCATTCCGCAGGACGGCCACCCCTATCGCCTTGGTGGGATTGGTAAAGTAGCACGAGTGGGATTGGTAAAGTAGATCTGGTGGTTTTGATAAAGTAGATCCATGTCTGCGTACCGAAGGCGCGTCATCGACGATGAACTCGACGAAGTGTTTCCGGCCCTGGCCGCGATAAGCCTTGACGGGCCCAAAGGGGTCGGCAAGACGGCTACTGCGAGTCGGCGGGCGGCAACTGTTGTCGCTCTGGACCGTCCCGAGCAGATCGAAGAGTTCAGCGCAGACCCGACTCTGGTCGAACGAGCACCCAAACCGCTGGTCATCGATGAATGGCAGCGTCTGCCGCAGACATGGGATCTCGTGCGGCGAGCCGTGGATCGTGACAGTTCCGGCGGGCAGTTTCTTCTCGCAGGAAGCGCTGCGCCGGTCTCGTCGCCCACGCACTCAGGAGCGGGACGCATCACCCGTCTTCGGATGCGTCCGCTTGCCCTCGCGGAGCGTATCGAGCACACCCCCACAGTCTCGCTGCGAGCCCTTCTGGAGGGAGACGCGTCCGTTACGGGCGAGACGGATTGGACACTGCCCGACTATGTCCGAGAGATCGTCTCGTCCGGGTTCCCCGGCATCCGCAACCTTCCTGCACGCGCTCGACGCCTCGCGCTCGACGGGTATGTGACGCGCGTCGTCGAGCGCGACATGGTGGAGCAGGGGTATCGCGTACGCGCGCCCGCGGCTCTTCGAGCCTGGCTTCGCGCATATGCGGGAGCCACGAGCTCGACGGCGAGTTACACGAGCATCCTGGATGCTGCCACGGTAGGAGACTCCGACAAGCCGAGCAAGCCCACGACCATCGCGTACCGTGACGTGCTCAGCCAGTTGTGGTTGCTCGATCCTGTCGAAGCGTGGCGTCCGTTCGGTGTCGACCTGGGCCGCGTGAGCAAAGCATCGAAGCATCACCTCGCTGACCCTGCGCTGGCCGCCAGACTCATGGACCTGGACGAATCCGCACTGCTTGCGATCCGCGCACACGAAATGATCGGACCCCAGCAGGGTGCCGCTCTCGGCCGTCTCTTCGAGGGGCTCGTGACACTCAGCATGCAGACATACGTGCAGTCGGCCGAGGCTCGCTTGAGTCACTTCCGCGATCAGAAGGGCACGCACGAGATCGATCTGATCGCAGAGCGCGGTCAGCGAGTGCTCGCGATGGAAGTCAAGCTCGCGGCCACGGTGTCGGACGCTGATGTGCGTCATCTGAAATGGTTGCGCGAACGGATGGGCGACCGATTGGTCGACGCCATCGTCGTGACGACGGGAAACCGTGCGTATCGCCGGTCAGATGGCGTTGCGGTCGTGCCGTTCGCGCTGCTCGGACCGTGATCCCGGAGCGGACGACCTGGACGAGGACCCTCCATCCGACACAGACGTGACCATCCGTAGCCCTCGCCGGCGACCGACCCGGATCACGAGTGCCGCGACGCCGATGATCGCGACGGCGATGCCGACGACGTACAACGCGACGCCGAGGTATCCCCCTTGGATGTGCGGGTCGAGGAACGGATACGGATACCACCAGGGTTCCCCCGTTGCCGGCGCGGTGATGAGCTCCCCTCTGATCAGCGTGTACGCCGCCCAGACGATCGGGAACGCGACGGTGATCAGCATCGCATTCCACGGCAGCGCGCGGCGGTGCGGTGCGAACAGCACATCGGCGAGCATGATCAGCGGAATGACGACGTGCAGCACCTCGTTCGACCACGGCACGGTCGACCCCTGCGGGAGTTCGATGCCGCGCAGGAGAAGGTTGTACACGATCCCGGTCACGATCATGTAAGTGCTCGCGCAGATCAGGAGAGCGGCGAGCCATTGCGGTTCGCGCTCGCCGCGATTCCCCGTCCATGCCCAGATCGCCCCGACCGACAGCGCCACGGCGGCGAGGATGTTCGACTCGATCGTGAAGAAGCTGAAGAAGTTCGCCACGACCGTGGGCAGGTGGCCGCCGGTCTCCATCGCGTTCTGGACTGTGCGCGCCAGCTGGGTAACGATCGCTGCTCCGCAGAGCATCGCGGCCGCGAGGCGGGCGTAGGGCCACCAGGTCGTCATTGTTCCTCCATAGTCAATGGTGAAAGCGGAAGCCTGTGTGGGCGGCCGCTCTCAGAGCCCGTGCTGGCTGCGGAACGCGAACTCCGCCTTCACAGCATCTCGGTCCACAATCGCCTGCCTCATCATCTGGTACCACCTATCGCGCTCATCACGCGTGCCGAGTTCAGGTCGCACGGTGCGGAGATTCCGCGCGACGACCAGCGCCGTGTCCCGCATGGCTGCCTCGAAGACTCGGTTGCCGGTGCGCTGCGTCACGAACAAGACGAGCGCACGTGCAGCGCGGTAGACCGCGTCCGCATCATCTTCGAGGTTGGCTCGAATCAGGTCGTCCATCCGAGCAACCGCCTCTGAGATCTCCTCATCGCTCAGCCGGGGGATGGCCATGCGCATCGCGATTCCTGCTTGATGGCCCGTGTACTCCATGGTGTCCGCGATCGTCTTCTCGTCGACTTCCGTGACACGCGTGTAGCGATTGGCGACCGTTTCCACCAGGCTCATGGCGGTGAGCCGATGGAGTGCTTCGCGTACGGGGGTGCGGGAAACACCGAACTGGCGAGCGATGTCTTGATCTCTGAGAATCTCGCCAGGAGCGAGGCTGCCGTCGATGATCGCGCTGCTCAACCGATCGAAGACGGCGTCGGTCAGTGTTTTGGTCTCGCCCACAAGCGGCGAGTCGGGTTCGGGTACGGGCATGGCTTGGGTTCCTCATGCCAAATCTATACGACTGCGTCCGCCGGACTGCGCGCGGCGACATTCCGGCGCAGGCTAGGTTCTCCGGTCCCGTCTTCGGAGAATCGGTGTGCTCTCGACTGCGACGCGGGGCGGTGCCGAGACGTCGTCGGAGCCGTCTCCGACGGTCGGTGGCGGTTCCACTGCCGCATGGGTGCTCTGCCACGTCGCTCTCCGTGGATCTGGTTCGTACGTCGAGGGCGGAAGCACGTCTTACCTGCATCCGAATGGAGGCAATATACCCATATATCTGACCTTGCCACGGGGTGGTCTCGACGTCCAGAATGGAGATCTCCGACAAGGTGCTCGGCCAGGCGGCAGACATCGCCGACAGGGCCACCGGCGGCAAGGCCGCAGGTCAGGTCAACGGCATGCGAAGCACCCTCGACGAGAAGATCGGCAATGAGTCGGACGCGCTCATTCGACGCCAGGCACCTTTCGGCGTGTACCGGTATATCGCTAGAGTCGGCGTGAGGACGCCCCTCTCGCGGACCGTGATGGAGGAACGATGAGCGCAGACCCGAGTGCGAGCACGTCCGAGCCGGGAAGGAAGCATGGGCGGCTGAAGGCCGGCCTCAGCATCCAGTCGAAGCTTCTCGTGATGCTGCTCGGCGTGAGTCTGGTCTCATCCATCGTCATCGGCGCGATCGGCTTCATCAACGGGCGGCAGTCGCTGCACGATGCGGCGGTCGAACAGCTGATCACGATCCGATCGATGCGGGCGGCCGAGGTCGCGAATGCCATCGAGTCGGTCAAGCGCGGCGCCGCGCTGGATTCGCGGAACCTCAGCGCGCAGACGTTGTCGCGCACACTGAACGCCGCGTTCGACGAACTGCAGCAGCAGGAGATCACGCCGGAGCAGGACGCGCTTCTGGATCAGTACTACTCGGATACGTTCATTCCGCTGCTGGAGGAGCGCACCGGCGACGAATACGGCGACACAGCCTTCATCCCGCAATCGAACGCCGGAAAGTACCTCCAGCTGCAGTACTCCACGAAAAATCAGGACTTCGATGCGGACTACGACACTCTTCTCGGGCTCAACGACACCGGCGACGGCACGAGCTATTCCCAGGCCGCGGGACAGTACGGCGACTACTTCGGACGGATCGTCGATCAAGTCGACTATGAGGACGCTCTGCTCCTGAATCTCGATGGAGACGTCGTCTTCTCCGCGTACAAGGGCGTGGAACTGGGAACGAATGTGAACACGGGCCCCTATCGGGATGCCGCGTTCGCGCAGACCTACCGCGAAACGATCGCGACCAACTCGGTCGATGCGATCGGCGTGACCGACTTCGAGCGTTGGATTCCTTCTCTCGGTGTCCCGACGATGTGGGTGATCTCCCCGGTCGGAAATGACTCCGGCATCACCGGAGCCATCGCCTTCCAGCTCTCCATCGACACGATCAACGACGTCACGACAGGATCGGAGAGCTGGAAGGAGCAGGGCCTCGGCGACACCGGTGAGGTCTATCTCGTCGGTCGCGACGACCTCATGCGCAGCACCTCGCGACGACTGCTCCAGCATCCGGACACGTACGCGCAGCGTGCGATCGACGGCGGCACCGCACCCAGCATCGCCAACCGCATAGTCGAGGTGAACGGGACGGTGCTGCTCCAGCCCGTCGACACCTTCGCCGTCGAGGAGGCACAGGCGGGTCGCAGCGGAACGACAACCGGCACCGACTATCTCGGAGGCGACAGCGTAACGGCCTACGGACCGCTGGAGGTCGAGGGACTCGATTGGGTCGTCATCGCCCGGATCGATTCCGCTGAGGCGTTCGCTCCCGTCGCCGATTTTACCCGCATCGTGCTGCTGTCGGTTCTCGGCATCATCCTGGGCGTCTCGTTGCTCTCGCTGCTTCTCGCGCAGGTCTTCACGAGACCGATCCATCGGCTCGTGGGCGCGGTGCGCCGTGTCGCCGAGGGGAACCTCGATGTTCAGGTGCCGCAGGGCTCACGCGACGAGTTCGGCGATCTCGGCGACGCCTTCAACGACATGGCGTCGAGTCTCAGGATCAAGCAGGATCTCATCGACGAGCAGCATCAGGAGAACGAGAAGCTGTTGCACACTCTTATGCCCGAGAGCGTCGCGGTCAGGTACAAGCAGGGCGATGAGGCGATCACCGAGGCGCACGAGAACGTCTCCGT
This sequence comes from Microbacterium pseudoresistens, assembly GCF_013409745.1. Lineage (NCBI taxonomy): Bacteria > Bacillati > Actinomycetota > Actinomycetes > Micrococcales > Microbacteriaceae > Microbacterium > Microbacterium pseudoresistens. The sequence continues at coordinate 1,050,928 of NZ_JACCBH010000001.1, read as the reverse complement.
CGTCTATGCCGAGCTGATCGGACTCGACGACTACACCCGGGGTCTCAGCGGGGAAGAAGAGATCGGGGTGCTGAACACACTCATGCGCGGATTCGATGAGGCAGCGGACAAGGCCGGAGTGGAGAAAGTGCGCACCCTCCGCGGCGGATATCTCGCGTCCGCAGGGCTCGTCGTGCCGCGCGTCGACAACATCCGGCGCAGCGTCAGTTTCGCGATCAACCTCGTCGAGGTCGTCGATCGGTTCAATGCGCAGAACGGCACATCACTCGGCATTCGCGCGGGTGTCAACACCGGCACCGTCACCAGCGGTCTCGTTGCGCGCACGAACCTCGCCTACGACCTGTGGGGGGATGCGGTGAGCCTGGCCTATCGGGTGAGATCAGTGACCGGTGAGCCGGGGATCTACGTCAGTCAGACGGTGCGCGATCGCGTGCAGGAGCTCTTCACCTTCGTCGAGGCGGGCACTGTCGATTCGGCGGGCAAGACCGAGACGGTGTGGAAGGTCGCCCGAGATGGCTGAGGTGTTTCAAGACGGATGGGCATGGTGGGTGATCGCGCTCGCCATCGGCGTGCCGGTGCTCCTGGTCGCGCTGACGGAGTTGATCGGAAGCCTCACCCGGCGGGGCAACCCCATCGCCCGTCCTCTGCGGATGCTGCGCAACTGGGTGGTTCCGGCCGGCGCGTTGCTCGCCCTCCTCGCGTTCGCCATCCAGTCGCCCGCCGATCAGGTGTGGGTGAGGGTCGTCGCGACGGTGTTCGGCTTCCTCGTCATCCTGCTCGTCCTGTCGTCATTCAACGTGGCGCTGTTCGCCAACGCGGAGCCGGGATCGTGGCGTGACCGCATCCCCACGATCTTCGTCGAGATCGCTCGTCTCGCACTGGTCGTCGTCGGTCTCGCGCTGCTGTTCTCCTGGGTGTGGGAGGCGGACGTCGGCGGCCTGATCACGGCGCTCGGGGTCACCTCGATCGTGATCGGCCTGGCACTGCAGAACGCCGTCGGCGGCGTGATCTCCGGGCTCCTGCTGCTCTTCGAGCAGCCGTTCAAGATCGGTGACTGGCTGGACGCCGCGGGTGTGAAGGGGCGGGTCGTGGAGGTGAACTGGCGGGCCGTGCACATCGAGACCGGGTCGGGCATCCAGATCGTGCCCAACTCCACGCTCTCGGGGGCCTCCTTCACCAATATGAGCGAACCGGAGGGGCCATACTCCGCGACGGCCGAGGTGACCTTCGCCACGGATGATCCCCCGCACGAGGTCATGGCTCTGCTGATCGACGTGGCGGACGCCGTGCCGATGCGTCTGCCCGAGCAGCACGCCACCGCCGCATACTCCGGGAACGGGAAGTACAGGGTGTCGATTCCCGTCGCCGGGCCCGCCGACGCCTCGCGAGCGCTCTCGGTGTATCTCTCGTGGCTCTGGTACGGAGCGCGGCGCCGAGGCTTCGCGCTCGACGGCGACGCCACCGATCCGCTCGCCGAGCCGCAGCGGCTCAGTGAGGCCCTGGCAACGATCGCCCCGACCCTGCAGCTGCGGGAGGAGGACGTCGAACTGCTGCGGACTTCGGCGCACCTGGAGCGATACGGCATCGGCGAGGTCGTCCTCCCCGCGGGCATCATCCCCGACGATGTGCGCATCGTGCTCTCGGGTCGAGCCGTCCTCACGCTCGACGTCGACGGAGGGCGGGTGGACTTCGCCACGTCGGAGAAGGGCGAGATGATCGGCCAGACGGCGCTGACGCGCGAGCGCACACAGGCGATCACGGTGGCCGGGGACATCCTCACCGTGGTCGTTCTTCCGCTGGCCGCGGTCGACGAGCTGATCCGCTCGCGGCCCCGGCTCGCTCGAGAGATCGGGGAATCGCTCGACCTCAAGCGTCAGCTCGCGCTCGACACGCTCGCCGGACTCGGCATCGAACGCTCTCGCATCGTCCAGCCTGGGAAGCTGTGACGATGGACACGACGAAGGAGGCCGCTCGGATGAATCGCTCTCGACGTGCACCGCAGCAGGAGATCGTGCAGCATCGGCGGCGACTGCGCCCCGTGCTGGCGGCGCTTGCGGCCGCACTGGTGGCTGTCGGAGCGCCCGCGGCCTCGGCCGCGACCACGACCGCGTGGGCGACGTGGACGCCGCTCACGGGCGAGGCCGGCAGCTTCACCGCGACCATGACCCTCGCGGGGCAGCCTGCGCTGACCGCCGACATCACGAGCGACTCCCGGGCTGGTCAGGTCGGTGTCATCTCGGGCGCGTCCACCTGGCTGTCGGAGGGGACACCCATCGGAGAGAAGTACGGCTCGAGCCGCGACCAGCCGTACCTCAATCTCCGGCCACGGGCCGATTCCGCAACGAGTCCGTCGACGACGACCTACACGTTCGCCGCGCCGACCCCGTCGTCCGGATGGGCCTTCGCTCTCGGTGACATCGACGCCGACTCCGTACGCATCTCGGGCGTCTCCGCAGCCGGAGACCCCCTGACCGCGGACGATCTGGGCTTCCAGGGCGGCTTCAACTACTGCGCCCCGGGCACGGCGGGAAAGCCATCGTGCACGGGCGATCCCGACGACGTGCCGATGTGGGATCCGGCATCGCTCACGCTCATGGGCAACGCATCGGCGTCCGACACATCTGGATCCGCGGCATGGTTCGAGCCCGCGGTCCCGATCGTCTCGTTGACGTTCGAGTTCACGCAGCGCTCCGGCTTCCCCGTCTACCAGACCTGGTTCGCGTCGATGGCACGCGACATCACCGGGACGGTCCGCGATGTGAACACGGGCGTGCTCGACGGGGTCGACGTCTCGCTCACCGACTCGAACGGCACCGTCATCGCCACGACGACGACCAGCGGCGGGGGCCAGTACTCGTTCCCCGGATACTTCGCCACCGACGGGTACGAGGTCACGGCGACTCCTCCGCCAGGCAAGACGGGGGTTGTCACGACGGGAGCAGCCGACCTGCGCACCCAGGACGCCGTCGTCGACCTCACCGTGCGCGACAAGGCATCCCTCTTCGGCACCGTCACGACGGCGGGCGACGGCACCCCTGGGGTCGCAGTCACCGCCTCCGGCCCCGACGGGGTGCTCACCACCACGACGGATGGGGACGGGAACTACGCGTTCCCACTGATCGGCGACGGGACGTACGAGATCACCATCACGGTGCCCGAAGGCACGGTGGCGGTCTCGCCCACCACGCGGACGGAAACCGTCTCCGGCGACGACCTTTCGGGCGTGGACTTCGAGCTCGCACGTCTCGGATCCGTGGCAGGGGCGGTCACGGATGACGCCGGGGCGCCGATCGGCGGGGTCACGCTCACGGTGGACGGGCCGGGCGGCGCCCTCAGCGTGATCACCGGCGTCGACGGCCGTTATCTGATCGATGAACTCCCGCCGGGCGACTACGTCATCTCCGTCGTCGCGCCGGACGGAACCGCTGTCGAGGGACCGTCGAGCAGGAAGGTGACGATCACCGCCTCGGGTGAGGCCGTCATCGACCAGGACTTCGTGCTCGTCGCGGATGACGTCACCGCGCCGCCCGACGACCCGGACGGTCCGGGCAAGGGCGGGTCGGGCAACGACCCGCTGCCGACGACCGGTGCGGACAGCACGCCCCTCCTCGCCGGCGGGGTGATCGCACTGATCTGCGGTGGCGCACTCCTCCTCTTCGCGAGGCGCCGGGCGGTGTGAGCCGCAGCGGCTCTCCCCTGGCTCTGCATCTCCAGGCCACGAGGGGCGCATGGTCCGCCCGGTAGGATGGGGGCGCCCGTTCGGGGCAGCTCACGGCCGGTGCAAACCCGGCGAAGCAGTGGCGGCACGGCCGCCGAAACAGGGGGTTCTCCCATGCCGGGAATCGTGATCGTCGGAGTCCAGTGGGGCGACGAGGGCAAGGGCAAGGCCACAGACCTGCTTGGTGAACGCACCGACTGGGTCGTCAAGTTCAACGGCGGCAACAACGCCGGGCACACCGTCGTCATCGGCGACGAGAAGTACGCGCTGCACCTGCTGCCCTCGGGCATCCTCTCCCCTGGCGTGACGCCGGTGATCGGCAACGGCGTCGTCGTCGATCCGGAGGTGCTCTTCGAGGAACTGGATGCGCTCAGCGCCCGCGGCATCGACGTCTCGAAGCTGCGGGTCAGCGCCAACGCGCACATCATCACCGCGTACCACCGCACGCTCGACAAGGTCACCGAGCGCTTCCTCGGCAAGCGCCAGATCGGCACCACCGGCCGCGGCATCGGCCCGGCCTACGCCGACAAGATCAACCGCGTGGGCATCCGCGTGCAGGATCTCTTCGACGAGAGCATCCTGCGCCAGAAGGTCGAGGGGGCGCTCGATCAGAAGAACCACCTGCTGGTGAAGGTGTTCAACCGCCGTGCGATCACGGTCGACGAGATCGTCGACGACCTGCTCTCCTACGCCGAGCGGCTGCGCCCGATGGTCGACGACACCGGGCACCTCGTCGCCGAGGCCCTCCGCCGCGGCGAGGTCGTCGTGTTCGAGGGCGGGCAGGCGACCATGCTCGACGTCGATCACGGCACCTACCCCTTCGTCACCTCGTCGACCGCGACGGCCGCGGGCGCGGCATCCGGGTCGGGTGTCGGGCCGGGCGCCCTGGACCGGATCGTCGGCATCGTCAAGGCGTACACGACGCGCGTCGGCTCCGGCCCCTTCCCCACCGAGCTGTTCGACGAGACCGGTGACTGGTTGCGCGAGACCGGCGGCGAGTATGGCACGACCACCGGCCGCGAGCGCCGCGTCGGCTGGTACGACGCGCCCATCACCCGCTATGCGACGCGCATCAACGGCATCACGGATCTCGTGCTCACCAAGCTCGACGTGCTCACCGGGCTGGAGCGGATCCCGGTGTGCGTGGGCTATGACGTCGACGGGCGCCGCTTCGACGACGTGCCGGTGAACCAGACCGACTTCCACCATGCGAAGCCCGTGTACGAGGAGTTCCCCGGGTGGACCGAGGACATCTCGGGTGCTCGGCGCTTCGAGGATCTGCCGCAGACCGCGCAGGACTACGTGCTGGCGCTGGAGAGGATGAGCAACACCCGCATCTCCGTCATCGGCGTGGGCCCTGAGCGCGAGCAGGTCGTCGTCCGCCACGACCTCGTCGACTGACGCTGAGACCCCCGCTTGGCGTCGAAACCCCTCGTTGCGGGCGCACGTATCCCGGGGTCTCGACGCGAACCAGGGGTCTCACGGATGAGGGAGGGATGAGGCGATGGCGACGACGTTCTGGATCGGGGACGATGCCGGCCTCGAGTCGCGGTCGATCAGCGGAAGCCCGGCCCGATACCGGTCAAGCCACCGCTTCGAGGTCGTGGGCGAGCAGGGGAACCGCTCCGCAGCAGGATGCGAGTGTGGTAACTCACATCCTGCCCGGAGGTCTTCGCCTACCTCAGCCGTTCACAACCTGCCGGGGAAGTACTCCTAGCCGAGCTTGAGGAGGCGCTCAGCGTTGCGGTGCGTGATCTTCTCGAGGTCCGATCGAGCAATGCCCAGGTGGTCGAGGAACGCGCGTGCCTCTTCATTCCGGCTGTAGGGGTAGTCGACGGCGAATAGGATGCGGTCGGCGCCGATGGTGCTCAGGGCGCATTGCAGGGGTGCCGGGTCGAAGAATCCGCTCGTGGTGATGTAGAAGTTCTCACGGAAGTAGTCGCCGATCGTGCGATCGAGCCCTGTCGTTTGCCGAGGGAACCACATCTCCATGCGCCCGAGCATGAATGGCATCATCTCGCCCATGTGCCCAATCACAATCTGGAGATCAGGGAGCTCGTCGAAGACTCCGGCAAGCATCAGGCGGAGCGCGTGCAATCCTGTCTCGGCGTGCCAGCTCCATCCCGATGACATCAAGCTGAGCGTCACGGCGGGACTGAATCCCTCGTGGTAGGCGGCATTGACCGCGGGCGGCGGGAAGCCCGGGTGAATGTAGATTGGGATCTGGTTCTCGGCCGCCGCACGTAGGAGCGGGCGGTATCGGGCATCGTCGAGGAAGACGCCGCCGGTCTGCGCCGCTCCGTTCACCATGACGCCGCAGATCCCCGGCGTCCGGACCACCCGCTGCAGCTCATGGATAGCCGCGACAGGGTCCCGCATGGGCAGAACTGCCCAACCGGCAAAGCGATCGGGGTGCGCGCGGATGACCTCGGCGAGTTCGTTGTTGGCTTCGGTGACCAGCACTCGCTCTTGCTCTTCGTCTAGACCGATCATCTGCATGTTGGTATGTCCCAACACCTGCATGTCGATGCCCCAGCGATCCATGTCCGCCAGTCGTCCGGCACCCAAGTCGCCGAGCACCTCCATGAATGCCCCAGAGGACCAGCCCATATACGCATCGAGGATGTCGAACCGAGGGGTACCGATTCCCCTGGCGACTCGGTCCGCCTCGTCCGTTCGGAATGCCTTCGTCTGGAAGGCTTCTTCAGTCGCGATAGTCCTCATGCGAGCTCCCTCGATCTGTCGCGAGGCAGATCGCCTCGATGGTGGTCCCGGTCACTGCCGGATCTATTCGTCTATTATAATACTAAATAGCACACGAAGGTTGGAAGCGCGAAGGGCTTCCTCGTTCCCGTAGCGCGACAGGTGCGGCAGTGCCGCATCTGCCATGCAATCGGTCGATTGCGTGGCAGCTCGGTTTGCGCTCGTGGGCCGGGCGCGAGGGGGTCGGCGGCGCTTTTTGCGCGTCGCTGCGCGAGTCTGTCCTCCAGAAGCGCTTCTTTCGTATAATAAAATCATCACTTGGCCGCCGTTGCGGTTCTCGCGTTGACGACCAGGAGGCTCACATGGCCAAGATCGATCGAACGTCCGGGGTGCCGATCTACCGTCAGATCAAGCAGATCCTCGTCGCGGACATTGAGGCTTCCGATGGCGCTGGCCCGGTAATGACCGAGGAGGAACTCCTCCGCCGGTTCCGTGTGAGTCGCGCACCCATTCGTCAGGCACTGCGTGAGCTATCGGACGAAGGCGTGGTTTACCGTGAGCGTGCAAAGGGGACCTTCCCCGTGCGACGTTCTCAGGTGAAACGACCGTCCGCCCTCAAGTTCGGTGGTCTTATCTCCTACTTGCAGGATCGGGGTCTTCACCCCGTCACCGAAGTGGCGGAACTTGACCGGAGCAGGCCGCCGGCGTCTGTTGCAGCGTCCCTTGAGCTCGCCCCAGATGAGGACGTGTTCACCTTCAGTCGGCAGATTGCACTCGAGGGTGGGGCGCCCGTCTTCTGGGCGCGTCTGTTCATCCGCAGCCCTGAGGAGTTCCGGCCAACGGCCGAAGAGCTCAAGCAGAGCGGATCTGCCTTCTCACTGCTCGCTCGCGACCATGGCATCAATATCACTCGATCGGAACATGTCGTGTGGCTTACAGGTGCCACCCCCGAAGAGTCTCGCGGTCTGCAGGTTCCGGAGGGGTCGCCGGTGCTCGTCGTCGAGACGCTTGGCTTCACGAAGGATGGCCGACCGGGCACATGGCGCAGATCTGCCCAGCTGCCCGATGAGCTCAAGCTGGTGTTCGAGTCAAATGATCCCCTCTGGGGCTGACGGCGAGCGACATCGGTCGATCCGCGCTTCAGCCGCGACCTGCTAGCGCGCGGAAGGGGAGTGACGGGTTGTGGTCGGGATGACAGCGGATTGAGAAGAGCGTCTCCCCGAGCGTGTCGCCGCACCTGTTCGCCCAGGATCAGATGAAGACGTTCGTCAGCGTCGGACGTCGCCCCCGGCATCTATACCTCGATGGTTCCGATGCATCGCCGCACGCTGCGCCTACGAGCGACAGCGGATTTGACATCTCAATACATTATTATACTCTTAGGTTGGATCGGTCATCCCGGCTCCCATGAGGGTGGGAGACCCGTCGTAGCGTCAACTCAAGGAAGAGGAACGACATGCTTACAAATTCAGGTCCGCTGCGTTCAGGCGTTTCGACTCGGCGCCGTGCGCTCGCGGGAGGAGTCGTCGGATTCCTCGCGCTCGCTCTCGCGGCATGCTCTGCGGGTGATACTGCGCAACCATCGCAGTCGGAAGCGAGCGGGGAGCCGATTCGGGTCGTTGTCAATTACGAACCGGTGATCAACTTCACCGTCATGAAGCTCGCGCAAGAAAAGGGCTTCTTCGAAGCGAACGGGCTCGACGTCGAACTGAAGGACGGTGGCTCGGGGGCCAACGCGGTCAGTCTTATGCTAAACGGCCAGGTCAACGTTGTTCCGACGCACCTTGGGGTCGGCATCACCGCAGTTTCGGAAGGTATTCCCATCGTGGTGGCGAGCGGTTTGACCGGAGAGGTGGATGGTGAGCAGGGGCCGACATACTCGACGCTCGCCGCGCCGGGCTCCGGCATTAGTTCGTTCGGAGACCTCGGGGGCAAGACGGTCGGAATCCACTCGACCTCGTGCTGCTGGGCAGAGTTCACGGCCCGCGCTGCGGCCGCGGAAGGGGTCGACTCGTCCACGATCAGCTTCATCCAGGTTCCCTTCGCAAATCAGCTTCAGGCGCTCGAGAGCGGCCAAGTCGATGCGATCACGACGGTCCAGCCCTTCATCACCATCGGGTCCGCGGACGCCACCGTCCTGGGTAGTACGGTCCTGACCGCGCTCGACAGTGACGACGCGATCGGAGCGATTGCGCTGATGTCTCAGGCATTCATCGACGAGAATCCGACGGTCCTTGAGGCCTGGCAGAAGTCCATCGCAGAAGCGGCCGCGTACGCCACGGAGAACCCGGATGAGATGCGCGCGCTCATCAGTGCCGAGACCGGGATGGACCCCGCGCTTGTGGCGTCCATGCCGCTTTCGGAGTGGTCGGCGACGTTCAGCGAGGCCGAGTACGACGCGTTCGTGAGCTTCATGGTCGACAGTGGGGTAGTCAGCGCGGACAAGGCGCCCACGAGCGACGAGCTTGTCGCGCCAGGGGTCTTTGGATGACATCCCGACGCAGGCGACGCTGGGTGCTTCCTCTCGCGAGCACGGCCACGGCCGTGCTCGCGTGGGAGGTGCTCGCCCGCGCAGAGCTCATCCCGTCGCAGTTGTCTTCGCCCTCCGCGGTCGTACCTTGGCTGTGGACGGCAGCGGGCACCGCCGCTTTCTGGGATGATCTCGCCGCCACGATGTTCCAGTGGCTGATCGGGCTCCTAATCGCGACCGTGGCGGGCATCGGCGGCGGGTTGCTGGTGGGCACCAACCGCGTTCTCTCCGCACTGCTCCAGGCGCCGATCGAGTTCCTGCGCCCCATTCCCGCGATCATTTATCTGCCGCTGCTTCTCCTTCTGTTCGGAGCGACGCCGGAAGTCGCCTACTGGCTCGCTGCCGTAGGAGCGGTGTGGCCAGTCTTCTTCCAGACCGTCTACGGCCTGCAGTCGCTGGATCCGTTGGCGATGGAGACTGCACGGATGTTTGGCTTCTCACGCCGACAGCGAATCTTCGATGTGCTGCTGCCTGGAGTAGCGCCCTCCATCGCGACCGGTGTCCGGATCGCTGCATCGATCGCCCTCGTCGTCGTCGTCACCGTGCAGATTGTCGGAAGCATCCCGGGTATCGGTGCAACGTTGCGCAACAGTCAGATCAATGGCATTTATCCCGCAGTGTACGGGCTGACGCTCGTCATCGGCGGCATCGGACTCATGGCGAATCTCGGCATGGAGCGTCTTGAGCCGAAGCTACTCAAGTGGCACCAGCCATATCGGCCGGCGACGTGAGATGGGGCAGGCAATGACTAACCTCGCTGCTAGGGGCCGAGTCGCGCGACGACCGAATCGCCGCCGCCGCGGACCCGCACGCATTTTCGTCTATCTGGCCGTACCACTCGCCGCGATCGCGCTGTGGTGGCTGCTGAGCGCGGGAAGCGACTCGCTGTTCTTTCCCCCGCTCAGCGACATCCTCGATCGATTCCGCCAAATGTGGGTGTTCGCGCAATTTGGTAGCGACGTGCTGCCGAGTCTGGGACGGATGTTCGCCGGCTTCATCCTGGCGGTCATCGGCGGCGTCGCCGTCGGAGTCCTGCTCGGCAGCGTGCGGCCGCTCTACCAGGCCGTCAGCCCCTTGATCCATTTCGGTCGTGCGATACCCGCGCCGGCCCTGCTGCCGATCGCAATGATGATGCTCGGAGTCGGCGACCAGATGAAGATTCTCCTCATCGGATTCGTGTGCATCTTCCCAGTCCTACTGAACACGATCGACGCTGTCGCCTCATTGGACCGGGGGCACGAGGATGTCACACGCGTCTTCCACTTCACGCGGACGCAGCGAGTGGTCTACGTCCTGCTGCCCTACTCGCTGCCTCGAATAGTCGCCGGCGCCAGGATCTCGCTCAGCATCGCGTTGATCATGATGATCGTCACGGAGATGCTCGCGGGAACCAACGGGATTGGATTCGTCACCCTGCAAGCCCAGCAGGCCTTCGATATTCGCGGCATGTGGGCCGGGATGATCCTCCTCGGTCTCATCGGTGCACTACTCAGCATCGCCTTCCTGTGGATGGAACGTCGCCTGCTCACCTGGAACCCCAACGTCTCGGAGTCATGATGCTCGAAGTACAGTCACTGCAGAAATCGTTCGACACGAGCTCGGGCCCCTTGAATGTCATCTCGGATGTGTCGTTCTCGGTGGCCGCCGGCGAGCTGGTGAGCATCGTCGGGCCGTCTGGTGCCGGTAAGACCACTCTGTTGCGCTGCATCTCCGGACTGATGCAGCCGACGAGTGGGTCTGTCGAGCTCGTAGGCTCACCGGTCCTCGCGCCGCCGAAGGAGATGGCCTGCGTATTCCAGGACTACAGCCGTTCCCTCTTCCCGTGGTTCAAAGTGCAACGGAATGTCGAGCTTCCGCTCTATAACAAGTTCAAGTCCACTGCCGAGCGCAAGGAACGCGTCCGACGGGCGCTCAGCGAGGTCGGCCTCACGGGCTTCGAGAACAGCTACCCGTGGCAGTTGTCAGGCGGGATGCAGCAACGCGTCGCGATCGCGCGCGGCCTGGCGTACGAACCGTCGGTCCTACTCATGGACGAACCGTTCGCGTCCGTCGATGCACAGACGCGCGCAGATCTTGAGGATCTCGTACTTAAGGTGAGAGATGACCTCGGGATCACGATCGTGCTCGTCACTCACGACATCGACGAGGCCGTCTACCTTAGCGACCGCGTCGTGGTCATGTCCGCTCGGCCGTCCACCGTAGTCGAGGTCCTTCCGGTCGACCTGCCTCGCGGACGCGATCAGATCTCGACCAAGGAGATTCCTCGATTCGCCGAGCTGCGATCACACGTCCTGACCCTCATCCGATCGCGAGGTGACCGCGAGCCGGTTGGCCCGCCGTCGAGTTCCGACGAAACCATTGCGCCGCATCAACTGGCGCCTCATTCCGAATCGCACCCGGGAGCACAGCCATGACCGCGGGACGTCCGATTCACCTTTCGCTCTTCATCAACTTCCGCGCCGTCCCCAGGCGGCCTGGCGATACCCAGGTGCCCAGGCGGACGCGGGGGTCAACTTCGAGCAGAACCGGCATCTCGTGCGGACAAGATCGCGTGGGTCAGAGATAATTCGCCAGGAACGATGCTCGTCAAGGAACTGACGGATCCGGAGGCGTAGTCTAGGCGCTCGCCCTCGGAGCGGATGGAGTGCTCGTCGGCCGGCCGTTCGTGTGGGCCCCACCGTTGATGGAGAACGAGGCGAGGTCGACGTCCTCGACCGCGCTCGCCTGCTAACGGGGATGTTCCTCCCCGTTAGCATCCTGCACGAGACTCGTGATGTCTCCCTCGAGGCGCCCACGGCGCATCGGGACGCAATCGTCGGGGAAGTCGGTCCGCAACTCGATGCCGAGACGCTCGACCTCCCGGAGGAACCTGGGCAGCTCGTCGATCGCTGATGTCGTGTCGTGCAGAACCAGCACCGTCCACTCCGAATCCTCGAGGCTCGCGAGGGCAGCATCCGGCCAGGAATCCTGCTGCTCCCAATCGCGCGGCACACTGTTCCACAGCACGAGGGTGTGTTGACCGGCAGCCAGAGCGCTCACGGCGTCCTGGCTGAGCAGCCTCGGGCCGAGGTGCCCCCCTTTGCCCGTCGGACGGAAGAGCAGATCCTCGTCGGAGAGATCGCCGATGAGGCGCTGAGCCTCATGGATCTCCTGCGCCGCGAAGGCGGGGTCGTCGATGTCGCCGAACATCGCGGAGTGTGTGAGAGTGTGATTGCCGATGCGATGCCCTCGTGTTCGCGTCTGCGCGGCGAGGGCCATGAGCTGAGGGTCGCGCAGGCGTGATGCGATGACGAAGAAGGTGGCGGGTGCACCGTGCGCGTCGAGCATGTCCAGCACACGATCCGTCACGCCGACGACAGGCCCGTTGTCGAAGGTCAGACTAAGCCGTCGCATCAGACCAACTCACTGTCGGCGGTCACGACGTTCCGCAGGGAGCCAATGCCCTCGATGGTCGTCTCAACCACGTCACCTGCCATGAGAAAGCGTTGCGGGTTCATGCCGATGCCGGTCCCCGCGGGTGTGCCGGTGAAGATGACGTCTCCCGGGAGCAAGGTGACGATCTCGGAGAGATACGAAATGAGCTCGGGAACACCGAAGATCAACTCCGAGGTCCTGGCGGACTGAACGATCTCGCCGTTCACGCGCGCCTGTATGGCGAGGTCATCGGGGCGCGCGAACTCGTCGGGCGTCACGATGACGGGACCCAGGGGAGCGAAGCCGGCGTACGACTTCGCGAGTGACCATTGCGGGGGCGACCCCGTCCGCTGCGAAACCCGTTCGCTGAAGTCCTGGCCGACCGTGAGGCCCGCGACATGGCCCCACGCTGCGTCGACGGAGATGTGATGACCGCCGCGCCCGATGACGACGACAAGCTCAGCCTCCCAATCCAGATCGCCGCCCGGATGGTGCACGGGATCATAGGGCCCAGAGATGCTCGAGACAAACTTCGTGAAGACGACCGGGGCTGCCGACGACGAGCGCTTCACCTCGGTGTTGTGAGCCCCGTAATTCAGACCAACCGCGAACAGCTGTCGCGGCGCCGGTATCGGGCACTGAAGTTCCCCAAAATTGACAGGTTCACGGGGCGCATCGGTCAACCCTGTCTTCGCCCAGATCCCGAACTCCGCCCACGTTTCGAAGATGCTCTGAGGGTCGGCTGAGAAGGAGCCCCGGCTCGCCCGGGCGACATCAATGGCGTCGGCGCCATCCATGATCACGAGTCGTCCGGTGAGATTTGCAAGGCGCACGCTGATTCCTCCTGGGTATCGAGGTCCGGTCGAGTCGCACCAAGATTCATTCGTGTATTGAAATAACAATATACACAGACGAATAGCCTCCTATCAACCGTGCGACGCGGATCGGTGCCGCAGGGATCTCGCCTCGTCTCGCTGTTCGCGCTCGTCGGCAGTCGTACGCGCGTCAACGCGACGCCCCACGTTCATGACTGAGGGACGGTCGACGGATGCGCGACGGGCGTAGGCGACTTCGCAGCGGTGACCGAACGCGATTCGTGATCTCCGAGGTGCCTCACTGAGAAGTGAACGCGGGGCGGGCGGTCGTTTCGTCGCTGCATCTCTTCGGACGCAACTGTCGCCGATCGACCTGCTCGGCAGGCATCGGTAACGCGGGCTGGGTGAGCATCCGCCTGGCCGTTGACCGGCCCATCCCCGTCGTCGACATCACCTCGTCGAGGATCCGCCCCGGTCCGCCTTTGACGCCCGCGCGTACGCGGTCCTCAGCCTGACCGTCACCTGTCGGCTCGCGGCCATCGGAATCTTGCCTTCCACTCGCAAGCTTCGCGCTCAAAGAAGCTGAGGCATCTCGATCTCTTGCGCCGATCCGATCTATTAGTATTATAATATACGTAGGAGTCAGAGAGGACACCACCAGATGGATCTAGTGACGTCGCGTGAACCGCAGATGATGGCCGTTCGTGGCGCCCGGGCGGTGCGCGTAGCCGGAAGGGTCCTTATCGCCGAGAAGCTGCTCGAGATCATGCCGGGTGCGGAACTCGCACCCGAGGTCGAGATCGATCGTGCGAGGATGTTCGACACTCTTCGGGAGGCGCTCTTAGCGTTCCGTGAGGCGGGGGGCGGAACGATCGTGGATGTCGGCGGCATGACGATGGGTCGCGACCCGGAGCTCTACCAGCTGCTTAGCCAGGCGACGGGGGTTGAGATCGTCGTCGCCACGGGTTTCGGAGCCGAATGGTGCGTGGGTTCGTATTGGACCAAGCCCATCTCGCTCACGCAGAACCCGCCGGTGATGACGTCCCCCGATCAGCTGCAGGAAATCTTCGACGCCGAACTCGCCGAGGGACTCGTTGTGCCACCGCGAACACGAGTCGGTCGCGCGGGGATGGTGCTCGTTGCCGGTTCCGACGACGGAACCACCGAGTTCGACGAGATCGCGACCCGCGCGGGTGCTCGCGCCGCCCGAATCGCGGGAGTCGCCGTCTTCGCCTGCCCTGGCGGCGATCCGCTACGTCTTCTCGAGATCCTCGGCGAAGAAGACGTCGACCCTGCGAGAGTCATTGTGGGTTCGATGGATCTGCGGAGGATGATCGATGCCGGCATCCCCTTCCAGGTCGCGGAGCGAGGTGCCGTCGTCGCGCTCGATCACATCGCTACAGCCGGCCGTCCGGGGTTCGCGACGCACCGTGAGTTGGCGGAGTTGGTGCGCGCTCTGCTCGACGCCGGGCATGCGGGACGAATCCTGGTGTCGGACGGCGCGGTGGGAGTGTCGATCGGCGGCGAGGCGGATGCACAGGACGGATTCCTTGCAGTCATGTGCGATTTCATCTTCGCGCTCCGAGATGTCGGGGTGAGCGAGGAATCGATCGACGAGATCCTCGAGCGCACTCCTCAGCGCCTCCTTTCCATTCACGACAGAAGCGAGTCCTGACAGATGGGCATTGTCAACACCGTTCTCGGGGCGGTCCCGGCCGAGGCGCTGGGCGTCACTGCGATGCACGAGCACATTAGTTTCGGCCAGCCAGGCTGGGAGCTCAATTCACGTTCGTGGCGTCCGGCGCACGAGGTGATCGCGCTTGCCGAGCAGATGATCGGCGATTTCCACGGCCTCGGCGGACGCACGTACGTTGAGCTGACCGGCATCGGCTTCGGCCGAGACATCTCGCGATTCCGTGTTATTGCCAAGAGCACCGGCGTCAACTTCGTCGCCTGCACAGGATTCTGGACGGGACAAGGAGTCCGCCCGTTCTTCCGCGACAAGCCGGTCGAGTACCTCGCCGATCTCTTCATCAAGGAAATCACCGAGGGGATCGACGGGACCGACGCCAAAGCGGGCATCATCAAGGTCGGCGTCCAGCCGTACGGGCTCACGGAACTCGACGAGAGGATCTATCGCGCCGCCGGTCGCGCCGCAGCGGCGACCGGCGTGCCTGTTGTTACGCACCTGGCCGTCGATGCTGATCGCCAACTGGATCTGCTGGAGAGTGAGGGGCTCGCTCCCGAGCGGGTCATCCTCGGGCACATCGATGTGTCCTACGACCTTGACCGCGCGCGCGACATCCGCGTCGTCACCCGTGGAGCGTACGTGGGAATCGATCTCATCGGATATGACTCGGAGAAAGCCGACGCCGAGCACCCCGCCCCCGCGTGGGCTCGACCTCGGCGCGGTCGCCTCCTTCAGCTCGTCGATCTCATCCAGGAAGGCTGGGCAGATCGGCTGATCATCTCCGCCGACGCAAACTGCGCACCGCTCGGATGGGTGTCGCTGCCCCACTCAGTCGCCGAGCTCCTAGATTCCTTCGTCCCCGAGGTCCGTGGCGAGGGCATCGATGAGGACCTCATCACTCAGATGCTCGTCCGCAATCCCGCCGCGCTACTCACGATGACCGGGAGCTGAGGTGTCGCCCGAAGTAGTTGTGTCCGCATGCCCGGTGGGGCAGTTCTTCGCGTTCACCTATCACATCGCTGCCGAGGTGCCGACGCTCGTCGACACGGCGACCGCGGGCGCGCCGGCTCGCGATATCGCACCGTCGCTCGAAGAGGCCGGCCGGCGACTCGAGGACGTGCGAGTTATCCTCCTCACGCACGGCCATCTCGATCACGCGGGTGGAGCACGCGAGGTGTGGCAGCTCACGGGTGGCACGGCGGACATCGCGATCCACGGCGAGGACGTCCGCCTGCTCGAACGGGCCGACGCCCATCTCGAGCTCCACGGTCGAGTGAATGACCAGTTTCTGCGAGGAGCGGCCGACGAGGAGCTACCGCGGATCGTCGACACTCTGTTTTCCGGCGGCGTCTCGCCGGGCATCGTCTTGTCAGGGGATGAGACCTTCGACCTCGGAGATGCGACCGTCCGTGCGGTTCACACGCCCGGGCACAGTCCGGGAGCCGTCACCTATTGGATCGAGCGCGTGGGACGTGCATTCGTCGGTGACGCCGTTCAAGTGCATGGCGGGGAGATGAATCGATTCCCGTCGTACGAGGATCCAGCGCGGTACCGGGAGAGTCTTCGGCTCTTGCTGGATATAGAGCCAGCATCCCTCTCGCTTGCGCACCGGTTCGTGACGGCCGACGGATCAGTCCTGCCCGGACACATCGACGGCGCTGACGCCGTCCGCAAGGTAATCACGTGGAGCTTGGAGATCGAGGAGCGCATCGCCGAGGCGGCGAGCCGTCACCTGTCGCCTGACCCCACGCCGGACATCGACTCTCCCTACCACCCATTCACCCGGATCGCACACGATCTCCACTACCAACTAGACCCGACGCGGTTTCCCTCACCCTTCTTCATCACTCTGGGCGGGTATGCCCGGTCGCTTGGCTTCACGCCCATAACGGCTCCCTAGAGAGGACAAATGACGATGAATAACAGCACAACGCGCTCGACCCGCGTGGCGGTGGTCGGTGCAGGAATCGCCGGCTCATCCGCGGCGTTCGCACTCCTTAACGCCGGTTACGACGTGCAACTTTTCGAGCAGGCGGCCGAGATCCGCGAGGTCGGTGCCGGCGTGGGGATCCGCGCCACGACGGCCAAGCATCTGCGACGGTGGGGGGTCTGGGAAGAATTCGCGTCGAGGAGCGCATTCAGCCCGCACATCCAAATCCGCGGTGCCAGGAACGAACTCTTCGTCCGTGAACGCTGGCCGCAGCTCACCGACGACCCCGGCGAAGAGCGCGCTCGGTTCATCCATCGAGCCGATCTCCTCGACATCTTCATGAGCCGAATCGGCCCCGATCGCGTTCACACCCGTCATCGGCTCGCATCGCTGGAGCAAGGTGGCGACGGTGCCCGTCTGGAGTTCGAGAACGGGCACGTGGCTGAGTTCGACCTCATCGTGGGCGCGGACGGCATCCGCTCCGTCGTGCGTGATTGTGTCTTCGGACCCACGCCGACCGTCTACTCGGGGTTCCACGCCTACCGAGCGATCGTCAATGACCCCGAGGCGTTCGAGCTCGCGCCGGACAACGCGTTGCGCATTCTGGTGGCGGACGGGATTCAGATCTATCTCGTACCACTGCATCATCGCAATCAGGTCTCCTTCGACGTCACGGCGATCTCGGACGACCCCGCGTGGCAGCCCGACGTGAGCAACGGGGCCATATCGGAGATGCTCGACGGCTTCGACGAGCGAGTGAGGAAAATCGCCGCCGGCGTCGATCACTACGTCAAACGATCGATCCACGACATCGAGCCTCTTCGCACCTGGCACAATGACTCGGTCGTCCTCGTGGGGGATGCCGCGCACGCGATGTGCCACCACCAGGGATACGGAGCGAACTCGGCGATCCAGGATGCGGGCGTCTTGGACGAATCGCTCCGCACAGGAAGCCTCCCGGACGCCCTCGAGGTGTACGAGAGTTTGAGGAAGCCGCTGACTGACCGGTATCAGGCCCTCTCGCGGATTATCCCCACCATGCAGAGCGGCACGATCTTCCACAACGTCCCGGAGTGGGCCGTTCGGGATGAAGCAGTCCTGGCGGGGGTGACCCAGTGACTCTGCATCCGGACATTGCACAGGCGCTTCGCGCACCGCAAGACTCTGCCCCCGGAGACCCTCGTCCGGCCTTCACGCCTGAGGTCATGAGACCGATCCTCGACCAGCCCGCGCTCGAACCGGCGCAGCGAGCTGCTGTGTACGCCGTTGAAGACCGGCTGATCGATGTCGGCTCACCGCTTCCAGTACGGATCTACGAGCCGAGCGCCAATGCCCCGCTTCCCATCCTCATGTACTTTCACGGAGGGGCCTTCTTCTCCGGCACGCTCGAAAGCCACGACGAGATCGCGCGCGCTCTCTGCGCAGCGGCCGGTTTCAAGGTGGTATCCGTCGGATATCGGTTGGCGCCGGAGCATCCCTTCCCTACGCCTCTCCTCGACTGCTACGAGGCAACGGCGTGGGTGACCTCCCACGAACACGAGCTCGGTTGGGACGGTCTGACCTTGGCGGTCTGCGGCGACAGCTCGGGTGGCAACCTCGCGGCCGCCGTGAGCCAGTTGGCCCGCGAGCGACGGGACTTCGTTGTGTCCGCACAAGTGCTGTTCTACCCCGGACTCGACCTCGCCTCCGCCGCGTCCGAGTACCCGTCACGGCAGGAGAACGCAGTCGGCTACGGACTCGAGACCGCGCAACTGCCGGACTTCTACTCGTTCTACCTCTCTCGCGGCGCCGACCCGGCGGATCCTCTTGTATCTCCCCTCAAGGAGGATTGGCTGGAGAGCTTACCTCCGACCCTAGTGATCACCGCGGAATACGATCCCCTGCGCGACGAGGGCGAGACCTACGGCCTGAAACTGAAGGAGGCTGGCGTGCCCGCAGAGATCTTCCGCTACGAGGGGGCAACGCACGGGTTCCTCGGGAAATTCACACACCTGCCCGAATTCGAGGACGTGTATCGGAGAGCCGCGGACTTCCTAGCAGGGCAGCGCTCCTGACGAAGTGTTCCGCGTGCTCCTCAGCGGCTTGGGGTGAGATCCGGGCGTTCGAGAAGTGCTGCCTCCGGTGCTCTCTCGAGGTCCGGCGAGATCAGCCGCGGTCAGCAAACGTGTTCGCACAATGACGAGGGGTTGCAATCGTGATCTGTAAGACTGTGGCCGATGCCGCGGCCGCCGTGGCTGATATTCCCGACGGTTCGACCGTGTTGATCGGCGGTTTCGGCAGGGCCGGCGAGCCGGTCGAGTTGATCGACGCCCTCATCGCGCACGGCGCTGGCGATCTCACGGTCGTGAGTAACAACGCCGGTAACGGCCACAGAGGAATCGCTGGACTTCTCGCAGCCGGACGCGTACGCAAGATAGTCTGCTCCTTCCCGCGCCAGCCTGACTCTTGGGCGTTCGACCGCCTCTATCGTGATGGCGAGATCGAGTTGGACCTCGTCCCGCAGGGCAACCTCGCCGAACGGCTGCGGGCGGCGGGTGCGGGCATCGGGGCGTTCTTCTCGCCGACCGCGGTCGGAACGCAGCTCGCCGAGGGCAAGGAGCTGCGCACCATCGACGGTCGTCGCCACGTGCTGGAGTATCCGATCCGCGGCGACTACGCCCTCATCAGCGCACTGCGAGCCGATCGCTGGGGGAACCTCGTGTATCGCGAGACTGCCCGCAATTTCGGCCCCGTAATGGCGATGGCAGCGACCACCACAATCGCCCAGGTCGACCGTGTCGATGAGCTGGGTGCGCTCGATCCCGAATCGGTGGTCACTCCCGGAATCTTCGTCGACCGCATCGTGGAAGTTGGGGAACGTCCGTGGTTGCGCGACGGGGTGTTTGTCGGCGGGGTGGATCTGGATGGTAGAGCGAAAGTCGAGAATTGGAGGCTTGCAGAATGACAATCGGACTTTCGCGGGCCGAAGTCGCCGCACTCATCGCTCGTGACATCCCCGAGGGGGCTTACGTCAACCTGGGGATCGGCGCCCCGACGCTGGTTGCCAACTTCCTGCCGGTGGACGCGGAGATTGTCCTGCACACCGAGAACGGTCTGCTCGGCATGGGACCGACGCCGCATGACGAGCTGATAGATCCCGACCTCATCAACGCGGGCAAGCAAGCCGTATCCGCGCTCCCCGGAGCGGCCTACTTCCACCACGCCGACTCGTTCGCGATGATGCGCGGTGGCCACCTCGATGTCTGCGTTCTCGGTGCGTTCCAAGTCTCCGAGCGTGGTGATCTCGCGAACTGGTCGACGGGCGCGCCAGGAGCGATCCCTGCCGTGGGCGGTGCGATGGACCTCGCGATTGGTGCAAAGCAGGTCTTCGTCATGACCGACCTGCTCAGCAAGGACGGAGAGTCGAAGCTCGTCGCGTACTGCACCTACCCCGTCACTGCAATCGCATGCGTGAGCCGGGTCTACACCGATCGGGCGGTGTTCGACGTCGTGGGTGACCGTTTCCGCGTACGAGAGTTGGTGGCTGGAACGTCGTTCGCCGAGCTACAGGAGCTGACAGGGCTGACCCTCCTAACCCCCGAGGAGGGGCCGTGACCGCGAGCTTCGTCTACGATGCCGTACGCACGCCGTTCGGGCGGGCCGGCGGCGCGCTGGCTGAGATTCGCCCCGATGATCTTGCTGCCGTGGTGATGTCGGCGATTGTGGGGCGCACGTCGATCGATCCGGCAGCTGTCGACGATGTGATCTTCGGTGATGCGAATCAAGCTGGGGAAGACAACCGCAACGTTGCACGGCTCGGGGCACTCCTGGCGGGCTTTCCGACGACGGTTCCCGGCGTCACCGTGAACCGGCTCTGCGGCTCTTCGCTGGAAGCGGTGATCCAGGCGTCCCGGGCAGTGGAGGCCGGCGACGCCAACATCGTGCTCGCGGGAGGAGTCGAGTCGATGAGTCGGGCACCGTACGTCGTCGAGAAGTCCGCGAAGCGGTTTCCCGCCACGGGTAATCAGACGATGTGGAACACCGCGATCGGATGGCGCATGGTAAACCCAGCTCTGCCCCACTCCTGGACGATCTCAAATGGTGAGTCGGCCGAGAAACTTGCCCGTATCTACGGGATCGAGCGCGAGGAGCAGGACGCCTTCGCCGAGCGATCCCATCTGCGCGCGGCGCGGGCATGGGCGGACGGGGTCTTCGACGACGAGATCGTACAGACCCCTGGACATGTCCTAGACCACGACGAAGGCATCCGCCCAGACACATCGCTCTCGGCCCTTGCTGATCTCCGGGCGCTGTTCACTACCGACGGGTCTGTGACCGCAGGCAACTCGTCGCCAATCAGCGACGGCGCGAGCGCAGTCCTAATCGGCGGTGAAGGCGCTCTCGACACCGAGCCGCTCGCGCGCATCGCAGGGCGCGCCGCCTTCGGGAATGACCCCGACGTCTTCGGCGTCGCCCCCGTTGCCGCCGCCGACCGAGCCCTGGCACGCGCCGGACGGTCCTGGACGGATGTCGATATCGTCGAACTCAACGAAGCTTTCGCCTCGCAGAGCCTGGCCTGCATGCGATCATGGCCCGACCTCGACCCCCAGAGAGTGAACCAGCACGGCGGTGCGATCGCCATTGGCCACCCGCTGGGCGCTTCCGGTGGCCGCATCGTCGGACGAGCCGCCCACGAACTCGCCCATCGAGGCGGCGGCCTGGCCGTCGTCGCGCTGTGCATCGGCGTCGGCCAAGGACTGGCGATCGTGCTGGAGCGCTAACACGGGGCGAGCGGGATGTCATCGACCGAAACAGTCGACCAGACGGTCTCAGCGGTCGGTCGGCCCGGAAACGAGAGTCGCGATGGCGATCCTCTCTCCGCCATACCGACGAATCCCAGGACCCTCGCGCACGAGGCCCTACCTGTCGTCGCGGGCGCAGATAGACGCTATGGCCCGTCACATGGCGACTGCGCTCCGGTGCCTGTGCTTCTGCACCGGAGCTCCGCCAGTAGCGCGTGTCGTGTCTTATGGCCGGCAGCGCGTAGGCAGCCTCGGCCCCTAGGGGGCGTGTCTCCTAACCTTTCGACGTTCGTGACGGCAAGCTGGTGGCGTGTCGCGTCCTCAGTCGTTGTCGGATGCCGCGTGGGCTCGGAGCGAACTATTGATGCCGGCCGCATCGTCGAGGGCGGGCGGCCGTTTCAGGATCATCGTCGGGTGGTCGAGGGGATCGTGTGGCGGTTCCGGATGGGGTCGCCGTAGCGGGATCCGCCGGACGAGTTCGGGCCCTGGCAGACGGCCTCGAAGCGGTACCGCCGATTCAGTGGTGATGGCACCCCGCGCGATCCGCCGGCGCCTCCATAGCCGCGGCATCGTCGCGGTCATCCCCGAGCCAGCCGACCAGCGTGAACCAGGGGTCTCACGGATGAGGGAGGGATGAGGCGATGGCGACGACGTTCTGGATCGGCGGATACGGGGGCGACCTAGGAGGCGATGCCTCCGGGATCGGGGTGCTCTCGGGCGATGACGGCCGCGAACCGGTCACGCTCGTGCACGGCGGGGATGCCGCCGCAGCACCGTCGCCGTCGTGGCTGGCCGCGCATCCCTCGCGTGACGTCGTCTACGCCGCGCTCGAGGGTCAGGGCGCGGTGCAGGCGTACATCCGCTCCGGGGATGCGGCGCTGAGTCCGCTCGGCGACCCGGTCGACGCCGGCGAGCTCGTGTGCCACCTCGCGGTCGCGCCTGACGGCGGGTTCCTCGTGGCGAGCTGCTACGGCGACGGTCGGGTGGTGCGCATCCCTCTCGCCGCAGACGGCCGCCTCGGCACTGCCGAGGTCGCGCCGCCGGCCGACGATCCCTACGCCGTCGAGGGGATCGATGACGCCGCGGCCTCCGATCGCGCCTCGCACGCGCATGCCGCCGCCTTCCTGCCCGACGGGCGCATCGCCACGACCGATCTCGGGTTCGATCAGGTGCGCATCTGGCGTGCAGGTGCGACAGGGTTGGTCGCCGACAGTCGCGTAGTGCTCCCGCGCGGCGTGGGACCGCGGCACATGGTCGTGCATCCGAGTGGGCATCTGCACGTCGTCACGGAGCATTCGTGCGAGGTGTTCACGCTCGCTGTTGCGCGCGACGGAACGTGGAGCATCGTGGCGGTGACGACCGTGTCGCCCGGTGTGCTGGTCGGCGCAAATGCGCCTGCCGAGCTCTCGCGCTCGAAGGACGGGACGACCCTGTACGCGGGCATCCGCGGCAGCGATGCCGTCGCGGCGCTGCGGGTGCGGGGTGCGGGCGACATCGTCGAGCCGCTGGCCCTCGCCGAGTCGGGCGTCGCCTGGCCGCGGCATCATCTCGTGCACGACGGCGCCCTCCTCGTCGCGGGTCAGCTCTCCGGTGAGATCTCCGTGCTCGACCTCGACGACCGAACCGGGGCCCCTGGCCGCGTGCGGCATCGCACCGCCGCGCCTTCGCCGACGCATCTCGTGCTCGCGCGCTGATCGCCCGTCGAACGCTTAGCTAAGCTAGACTAAGCGCATGGCGATCCAGGTGAACATGCATGAGGCGAAGTCGCAGCTGTCGGCGCTCGTCGAGAAGGTGCTCGCCGGCGAGCAGGTGACGATCGCGCGTGCGGGCTCGCCCGTCGTCGACCTCGTCATGCACCGCGAGAGCGGCCCCGTCATCGGCATGCTGCGCGGCGAGTTCTCCTACGACGCCGAGGAGTTCGATGCGGCCGATGCGGAGATCACCGCGCAGTTCTACGGCGAGCACGCCTGATGCTGCTCGACACCCACGCTCTGCTGTGGCTCGCGACCGACGATGCGCGTCTGGGGCCCGCGGCTCGCGCGCTGATCGCCTCGGGCGTGCGCGTGCACTACTCCGCCGTGTCGATCTCGGAGATCGCGATCAAGCACATGCTCGGGCGCATGGGCCTACCCGGCGGCGAGCGCTTCCCGGCGGTCTTCGATGAGATGGGTCTCGCCGAGCTGCCGTTCACCGCACGCCATGCGAGCGCACTGCTCGACGAGCCGGGACTCGTGCGGCACGACCCGTTTGATCGTTTCCTCCTGGCGCAGGCGATCGTGGAGCGGATGCCGTTGCTCACCGCCGATGCGACTCTGCTGTCCGTGGCGCATCCGCACGTGCACGACGCGCGGGCCTGAACGTCGCGCAAGAGACCGGTGTCGGGTCGGGACAGACCGGTCAGAACAGGGCAGGCGGAAGGGCCTCCTCGAGTTCGAGGAGCCAGCGCTTGGTCTCCAGGCCCTTGCCGCGCATCCCTCCGGAATAGCCGCCGAGGCCGTCGCTGGCGACGACCCGATGACACGGGATGAGCAGAGGCAGCGGATTCATGCCCATGATCGTGCCGATCGCCCGCGCAGGCACGTCGGTGCCGCTGCGGCGCGCGAGCTCTCCGTAGGTGACCGTATCCCCGGGGGCGACCGTGGCCTCCAGCGCGGCGAGCACGGCCGTTGCGACGGGGGAGACGCCGACGAGCTCCATAGGAACGGTGAATCGGCGCAGCCCGCCCTCGAAGTACGCACGCAGTTGGCCGACCGCCTCGCTGAGCACTGGATCGAGGGGCACATGTTCGCCGTCCCGTGGTGGGCGATGCCGGTCGCGCCAGGCGAGGCCGACGATCGCGCGTCCGTTGCCGCGCACCTCGAGGGTGCCGACCGGCGATGACAGCACGGCGCGACGGAGGTCGATCGGAAGGGCCTCCTCGTCGCGGCCCCGCGCCGTGGCGGATGCTTCCGCGGGAGCGATGATCGGCATGCCGCAAGTCTGCACCCCGCCGCCGACATTCCCCGCGTCGTGGGAGCGGATCGAACGGATCCGCCCCGGATGTCGGAGGCGTCTTATACGCTCGAACGTGACCCGAGGGGGAATGAGCATGAAAGCCGTACTCGAAGGGAACGTGATCGCCGAGGCCGACGACGCCGAGCTGATCCAGATCGAGGGCAACCACTACTTTCCGCCGTCGTCGGTGCACGAGGGCGTTCTCGTGGAGAGCCCCACGCCGTACGTGTGTCCGTGGAAGGGCGAGTGTCAGTACTTCTCCGTGGTCGTCGCGGGCACCACGTACAAGGACCTCGCCTGGTCATATCCCGAGCCGTACGCCTCGGGCATCGAGCGGGTGGGCCGCGACTTCTCCGGATACGTCGCGTTCGGACGCGAGATCGAGGTGCGCCCGTAGCAGGGCGATGACGCGCGCATGATCGAATTCCGATCCGTCTCCAAGCGCTTCCCCGACGGCACCGTCGCCGTCGACGACTTCAGTCTCGTCGCGCCCTCGCGACGCACCACCGTGTTCGTCGGGTCGTCGGGGTGCGGCAAGACGACGCTGCTGCGGATGATCAACCGCATGGTCGATCCCACCGGCGGGTCGATCGAGATCGACGGCGAGAGCGTGCAGGATCGCGATCCCGTGCGGCTGCGGCGCAGCATCGGGTACGTGATGCAGAACTCCGGCCTCATGCCGCATTTCACGGTGCGCGAGAACGTCGCCACCGTGCTGCGTCTGACCGGTGTGGCCAAGCGGGAGGCGACGGAGCGCGCCGACGTCATGCTCGACACGGTGGGTCTGGATCGCGGTCTCGCCGACCGCTACCCCAGCCAGCTCTCCGGCGGGCAGCAGCAGCGGGTCGGCGTTGCGCGCGGCCTTGCCGCCGACCCGAACATCCTGCTCATGGATGAGCCCTTCGGCGCCGTCGACCCCATCGTGCGGGCCGAACTGCAGCAGGAGCTCATCCGCCTGCAGCGCGAGCTCGACAAGACGATCGTGTTCGTCACGCACGACGTCGAAGAGGCCTTCCTCCTGGGCGATCAGGTGGTCATCCTCGACGTCGGGGCGCGGATCGTGCAGGCGGGATCGCCCAGCGAGATCATCGAGAACCCGGCAGACGACTTCGTGGCCGCCTTCATCGGTGCCGACAAGGGCAAGCGCGCCTTCCGGCTCAAGAGCACACCGCGGGGCACCGTCGTCGTGGATGCCGCGGGCCGCACCCAGGGCACGATCATGGATGACGATGCCCCGCACGGCGGCGCGAACCCGGCAGACGAGGGCTGAGATGGGCTGGAGCATCGACAACATCGGCCTCATCCTCGAGCTGGCCGTCGTGCACCTGCGTCAGAGCCTCATCGCGCTCGCAGCGGGCGTCGTGCTGTCGCTGCCCCTCGGCTGGATCGCCTGGCGCTTCCGGCTCGTCCGCGGACCCGTGATCGCCGTGACGGGCCTGCTCTACACGATCCCCTCGCTCGCTCTGCTCATCCTGCTGCCGGCGGTGTTCGGCTATTCGGCCACCGACGAGCCGAACCTCCTCATCGCCCTCACCATCTACGCCGTCGCGATCCTCGTGCGCGCCGTGGCCGACGGGCTCGACTCCGTCGATGCGCACACCCGCGACGCCGCCACCGCCATGGGGTATGGGGGCACGCGCCGGTTCTGGGCCGTCGACCTGCCGCTGGCCGGCCCGGTGATCCTCGCCGGCGTGCGCGTGGCCGCGGTGAGCACGATCGCGCTCGCCACGGTCGGCATCCTCGTCGGAGTGACGAACCTCGGCTACCTGTTCACGACGGGCCTGCAGCGTCGCTTCGCCGAGCAGGTGCTGGCCGGGGTCGTCGCCGTCGTCGTGCTCGCCATCCTGATCGACGTGCTGCTCGTGCTCGTGGGCCGGATGCTCATGCCGTGGAGCCGCGCGACGTCCGCTCCGAAGACGCGACGTGTCCGTGCCGCCGCCGCGCAGGGGGCCCCCGCATGAACCTCTTCGCCGAGGCGCTCGCGTGGCTGTTCTCCCCGGACCGGCTGCAGGGTTCGTACGCGCTGCCGGTGCTGTTCGGCCAGCACCTCTTCTACACCGTCGTCTCGATACTGATCGCCGCCGTGATCGCCGTGCCCGCGGGCTGGCTCATCGGGCACACCGGCCACGGGCGCGAGATCGCCGTCGCGCTCTCCGGTGCTGCGCGCGCCATCCCCTCCTTCGGACTCCTTGTGCTGCTCGTGCTCCTTTTCGGCGTTGTGCAGACGCCCGCCGCCGCGATCGTCACCTTCGTGCTGCTCGCGATCCCGTCGCTGCTGGCCGGCGCGTACACGGGTGTGGAGGCGATCGATCGGCAGACGATCGACGCCGCACGGGCGATGGGGATGACGGAGTGGCAGATATTCCGCAAGGTGGAACTTCCGCTGGGGTTGCCGCTGCTCATGGGCGGTGTGCGCGCGGCCACACTGCAGGTGATCGCCACCGTCACGATCGCCGCATACGTGAACCTCGGCGGACTCGGGTGGCCGATCATCCAGGGCATCCCGCTGCGGCGCTTCGACCAGGTGCTCGGCGGGGCGATCCTCGTCGCGCTGCTGGCGCTCGTCGTCGACCTTCTGCTCGTGCTCGCCCAGCGGGCCGTCGTCCCCGCGGGAGTGCGCTCGCGCCCGGCGCGACCCTCGGCCGCCCGACGGGCGAAGCGCGCCGCCGCATCCCTCGCCTGACTTCCGCCGTCCCACAACTGCATCCGACCTGCATGACCGCCACGAGAGGAAACAACATGTCTCACGCACGTCTTCCCCGCACCGTCGCCGCCGCGACGGGAGCGATCGCCGTCGCACTCGCGCTCACCGCGTGCGGCAGCAGCAACCCGTTGGATGAGCCGACCGATGATGCGTCGCAGGGCACGTCCTCGTCCGACGCCGTCGTCATCGGATCGCAGGCGTACTACTCGAACGAGATCGTGGCCGAGATCTACGCGCAGGCGCTGGAGAACGCGGACATCGAGGTGGAGCGCAAGTTCGCCATCGGCCAGCGTGACGCCTATATGCCCGAGGTGGAATCCGGGGCGATCGATCTGTTCCCCGAGTACACCGGAAACCTGCTGGAGTACCTCGACGACAGCACCGACGCGACGAGTCCCGACGACGTCTACGACGCGCTGACCGGCGTGCTGCCCGAAGGCCTCGTCGCACTCGACTACGCCGACGCCTCGGACCAGGACACCTACACCGTGACGAAGGCGTACGCGCAGGAGCACTCGCTCACCACGATCGCCGATCTTGCGAAGGTCGAAGGCACGGTCACCGTCGGCGCGGCGCCGGAGTTCGAGCAGCGCCCCTACGGCCCGGCTGCGGCCAAGGAGGTCTACGGCGCCGAACTCGCATTCTCGGCGACGGGGCCGACGACACTCGAGTCGCTGCTGGCCGGCACGATCCAGGTCGCCGA
Organism: Microbacterium pseudoresistens; assembly: GCF_013409745.1. Lineage (NCBI taxonomy): Bacteria > Bacillati > Actinomycetota > Actinomycetes > Micrococcales > Microbacteriaceae > Microbacterium > Microbacterium pseudoresistens. The sequence goes on along the minus strand of NZ_JACCBH010000001.1, from coordinate 1,022,946 downwards.
CATCTACTCCGCCGACCCGGCCTTCCAGACCGAAGACATCGTGGCGCTGGAAGACCCGGAGAACATGATCCTCTCCTCCAACGTCGTGCCGATCGCGAGCGCCGACGTCGCCGATGAGATCTCCGAGGTGATCAACGCGATCAGCGCCAAGCTGACCACCGACGAGCTCGTGGGCCTGAACGTGAAGAGCACGGTCGACAAGCTCGAGCCTGCGGCCATCGCCACGGAATGGCTGAAGGCACAGGGGCTGATCTGATCCTCATCCGGCTCCTCCGCCGAGGCGCCCCGCTCAGACGCGGGCGTCTTGGCGGGGGATGATCACCTGCTTGATGATGATGAGCACCGAGGCCGCGACGGGCACCGCGACGAGCGCGCCGAGCAGACCCAGCAGCGTGCCGCCGGCGAGGGCTCCGATCACGACGAGTGATCCGGGCACCGAGATCGCCCGGTTCATCACCCGTGGCGTGATCACGTATGCCTCGATCTGCATGTAGATCATGTAGATGACGGCGAAGATGATCGCACCGACCGGATTCACGAACAGGGCGATGGATGTTCCGATCACCCAGAACAGCACGGATCCGATCAACGGGATGAGCGTGATCAGGAACGCCACCGTCGCCATGAGCGGTGGGAACGGCAATCCGAGCACGGAGTAGAGCAACAGGGTGAGCATCGCGTTGATGAACGCGAGCACGACCATGCCCTGCACGTAGCCGCCCACCGAGTCGGTGATCTGGTCGGTGATGTCGCTGGCGCGCGGGCGGTTGCGGGCGGGGGCGAGGCGCAGCATCCAGTGCTTCATCGTCGGCAGGGTCGCGACGAAGTACAGCGTGAGCACGAGCACGACGATGACGCCCGAGATGCCCGAGGCGATGGAGGCGCCCACCTGCAGCGCCCCGCCGCCGATCGCCGCGATGTTGCCCGGATCGGTGAGGAACTTCTGCAGATCCGCGGTGATCGTCTCGACCTGGTCGCCGAACTGGCTCTGCAGCCAGGCGAACACGTCGCTGGCCATGAAGCTGTCCACCCACGAGGGCACGGCCTTCACGAAGGCGGCGATCTGGCTGACGATGATCGGCACGATGAGCACGAGGATGAGCGCGAGCACCGCGATGAGGCCGAGGATCACCGTGACCACCGCCCACGGGCGCGACATCCCTCGCCGTTCGAGGAAGCGCACGGCCGGGTCGAGGCCGAGGGCGGCGAACAGGGCGAAGGCGATGTAGATGAGCACCGTCGACAGGCTCATCACGGTGAAGCCGAGCGTGAGGGCGACCAGGGCTCCCAGCGTGAGGAGGAAGCCGAAGCCGAAGGGCCGGTCGATCCGGGTCCAGAACGAGGCGCGCGGCGGGGCGGGCTCGATGATCGGCGCCCGGGTGGGTACGCCGTCGTCGGTCGTCTCGACGCCGGTATCGGTCGACGTTCGGTCGGCCGACGCCTCCGCAGCGTTCGCATCGTCGATCGCCTCGACGACATCGTCGGCCGCGGCCCGCTCAGCGGCGGTGGGGCGATCCGCGTTGCGGCCGCCGGCATGCTCAGAGGTCATGGCTTCACACTAGGCGAGTGCATCACGCCGCGGCACGATATCGTCGGAGTTCCGATCGGATGCCTCGAGGAGGATCGCATGCCCGCCACGGAGGACCCGCAGGCGCAGCTGCTGCGGCTGCGCGCCAGCATCGACAACATCGACGCCGCGCTCGTGTTCATGCTCGCCGAGCGATTCCGCTGCACGCAGCAGGTCGGGACGCTGAAGGCCGAGCACGATATGCCGGCGTCGGATCCGCAGCGTGAGGAGCAGCAGGTCGCCCGGCTCAGGGCTCTCGCCGAAGAGGCGCACCTCGACCCGGAGTTCGCCGAGAAGTGGTTCAACTTCGTCGTCGCCGAGGTGATCCGCCACCACACGGAGGCCGCCGAAGGGCGCTGAGGCCGGCATCCGCGCACGAGGTCACCGGGTGTTCATCCGGTGTTTCGATGCGAGTACGGCGGTCTCGTAATAGCCGGACACCCGGAGGGGTTCGAATACAGGTGTTCTCGGAATCCCGGGAGCCACGAACCTCCTCCGAAAGGTCATCCCATGCGTCGCTACACCCTCCCCGTGGCGGGCTTGTTCGGCATCGCTGCGCTCGCTCTCGCCGGATGCTCGGGCGCCGCCTCGAACGCGGCCACGACCGAGACGGCCCCAGACGCCCCCATCACGATCGCCACGCTCCCCCTCGGTGAAGACCCCACGGCCGAGAACCCGATCGACGTCTTCGCCGAGCTGTTCGAAGAGGCCACGGGCCGCCAGGTCGAGGTGACCGACGTGCCCGACTACCTCAGCGTCGTGGAGGCGATCCGCGCCGACCATGTCGACATCGGCATCATGAGCGGATTCCCCTCCGCCCTCGCGGTGAACACCGGAGAGGTCGACGCGCTCGTCGCCTTCGAAGGCGACGACAAGCCCGTCTCCACCTGCGTCGTGCTGGACGACTCCCCCATCCACACCCTCGAAGATCTCAAGGGCAAGACCGTCGCGTTCGCAGACCAGGCCTCGAGCTCCGGCTACTTCATGCCCGTCTCGATGCTGCACGATGCGGGCCTGGAGCAGGGCGTCGACTACAAGGCGATCTTCGCCGGCGGTCACGAGGGCGGCTATGCGGCGCTCCAGCAGGGCCAGGTGGACGCCGCCTGCACGGCCATCATGCTCACCGAGCTCGGCGCCCCGATGTTCCCGTTCGCCGACGGTGAGTGGCGCGGAGTGGGCGAGAGCGCATCCATGCCCGTGCAGGGCACGGTGCTCGGACGCCAGTCGCTCGACGCCGACACGCGCGCGGTGATCACCGAGGGCATCGCGGCGGTGTTCTCGCCGGAGAACGCCGAGCGCCTCGGTGCGATGGGTTCGTTCGCGAGCCTGACGCAGACCGTCGCACCGGACGCCTCGCTGTACGCGCCGTTCGCCGAGATCGCCTCCATCGCGGGCGTCGAGCTCGAGGACCTCGAATGACGGTCGTCCCCGCGTCTGCGGCGACAGGGCACCCGGTGACGGGGCACTCGGCGCCCGTGCCGAAGAGCACCGTGCCGAAGAGCACTGGGCCGGAGAGCACCGTGCCGTCGGACACCGCGCAGCTGCGCCAGGCGCTCCCGCTCGTCACCGTCCGCGATCTCCGCGTGGCCTACGACGACCGGCCCGTGCTCGACGGCGTGGGGCTGGAGCTGTTCCCGGGCGAGACCGTCGCGCTGCTGGGCGCCTCCGGCTCCGGCAAGTCCACCCTCATGCGCAGCCTCACGGGGTTCGCGCCGATCGCGGGCGGGTCGGTGCGGGTGGCCGGTCATGACGTCACGAACCTGGCGCGCGGCGAGCTGCGCGCCCTGCGTTCCGAGGTCGGACAGGTGTTCCAGCAGTTCAACCTCATCCCACGCCTGAGCGTGCTGACGAACGTGCTCGCCGGCGGACTGCACGGCGCCGGCCCGATCAACCTGCTCGGCGGGTTCTCGGCGGCCGATCGGCGGCGCGCGCTCGAACTGCTCGATCGCGTCGGCATCGCGCACAAGGCGAAGGACCCGGCGCGCTCGCTCAGCGGAGGCCAGCAGCAGCGCGTCGCGATCGCGCGGGCGCTCATGCAGCGTCCGCGCCTGATCCTCGCCGACGAGCCGGTGGCGTCGCTGGATCCGAAGCTGGCGGACTCCGTGCTCGGCCTCCTGCGCGAGATCGCGACGCACGACGGCATCCCGGTGCTGGTGAGCCTGCACGTGCTCCCGCTCGCGCTCGCCCACAGCGACCGGATCGTCGGTCTCCGCCACGGCGAGATGCTGGTGTCCGCGCCCACAGCCGAACTCGACGCGGCCCGGCTCGCCACGCTCTACGACGACGAGGAGGCGCAGGATGACGAGCACTGAGACGAGCGCCGTGCGCGTGCGCCCGGCGCTCGCCCCCGCCGAGCGCACGCGGCTCGAGCGTGCTTTCACCGTGCCGCGCACGCGCTTCCTCATCGGCATCCCGGTCGCGCTGGTCATCCTGTTCTGGTCCGCCGGGGGCGTGGGGTTCGACTTCGTCAAACTCGGCGAAGGCGCGGTGAACATGGGCGAGTACCTCTCCCGTCTGTTCCCGCCGGACTTCTCCAAGATCGGCACCATCCTCGCGCTGCTCGTCGAGACGCTGCAGATGGCGATCATCGGCACCGCGCTCGGTGCCGTGCTCTCGCTGGTCATCGCCGTCGCGGCGGCGGCGAACATCGCACCGAAGTGGCTCTACTACCCGGCCCGGTGGACGATGAACATCATCCGCTCGGTGCCCGACCTCGTCTTCGCGCTCATGTTCGTCTCGGCCGTCGGGCTCGGACCGTTCGCCGGCATCCTGGCCATGACCCTCGGGTCGATCGGGTCGATCGGCAAGATCTTCGCCGAGTCCATGGAGTCGGTCGACCGCGGGCCGATCGTCGCCATGCAGGCGGTCGGCGCCTCGCCGCGCCAGGTCATCCAGTACGGCGTGCTGCCGCAGGCGGCGCCGCTGCTCGTCTCGTACACGCTGCTGCTGTTCGAGGGCAACGTGCGCGGGGCCACCATCCTCGGCCTGGTCGGCGCGGGCGGCATCGGGCTGGAGCTGACCACCGCCATGCGCATGTACGACTACGGGCACCTCAGCGCCATCATCATCTGCATCATCGTGCTCGTCACCGCCCTCGATCAGGGGAGCGCCCTCATCCGAAGGAGAATCACATGACCATCGCCACCGTCGAGATCGACCTGAGCGCACCGGTCAACCTGCGCGACCTCGGCGGCATCCCCGTCGAGGGCAGGACGCTGCGCGAGGGCCTCGCCATCCGCACCGACGACATCGCCTATGCGACCGAGGAGGTCGTCGATGAGCTCCTCGCCGCCGGGGTGAGCGCGGTCATCGACCTGCGCTCGGCGCGGGAGACGGCGATCACCGGCCGCGGGCCGCTCGCGGGGCGTCCGGTCTCGTATCACCATCTGCCCCTCATCGCCGACGTGGGCGACACCGTGACCCAGGGCGCACCAGAGCTCGGGCACGAGGCGATGGGCGCGATGTACGTCGGGATGGTGGAGGGCGCAGCGCCCCAGCTGGTCATGGCGCTGAACATCATCGCCCACGCGCCGGGCGCGACGCTGTTCCACTGCGCCGCGGGGCGCGACCGCACGGGTGTGCTCGCCGCCATGCTGCTGCTCGCGCTCGGCGCGGACGACGACGCCATCGTCGCCGACTACGCCCGCACGGGCGAGAACATGCCCGCCATCATGGAGCGCAACCGTCCCGTGATGGGCGCGATGTGGCAGGCGCGGGGAATCGACATCGACGCCCACGCCGGCAGTGCGCTGCGGGAGGGGTCGATGGAGGTCTCGATGCGGATGCTGCTGTCGACGCTGCGCGAACGCCACGGCGACCCGCTGGCGCCGCTGCGGGCCGCGGGGCTGAGCGACGACACCGTGGCGCGGCTGCGCGAGCGGGCGCTGCCGGCATGATGGCGGTGGATGCCGCGGTTGCGACAGCAGGAATCCGTCGCGGCCCCGGTCGCCCCCGCGACGAGGACATCGACGGCCAGATCATCGCGGCGACGCTGGCGCTCATCGACGCGGACGAGGACCTCACGGTGTCGCGCATCGTCGCGCGCGGCGGCGTGAGCCGGGCCGCCCTGTACCGGCGGTGGCCGTCGTTGACGGCGCTCGTCGCGGCGGCGCTCGACGTCGGACGCACGGTTCCGCCGCCGGTGGACGCGGAGGGCGATCTGCGCGAGGCGATCGTCGGGTCGCTGCTGGGCGATACGGCCGCGGCGACGTCGGGATACTCAGAGGCGCGGTTCCGCCACCGCATCCGCCTCGTGATGGCCGACCGCACGCTGCAGAAGGCGTACTGGAGCTCGCACGTTTCGCGCCGGCGGATGCCGGTCGAGGCGGCGCTGCGTCGCGGCATGGAGGGCGGCATCCTCCGCGGCGACCTCGATGCAGAGGCCTGTTTCGACGCGATCGCCGGGACCGTCTACTATCAGCTCGTCGTGCGCGGCGACTTCTTCGACGAGCCGGCGACCCGTGCGCGCGTCGCCGCCGCGGTCGACGTGATCTGGCGGGGGATGCTCGCCTGATCACGCCCTCGGCCGGACGGATGGCTGAGCGGGGGGCCGGCACTCGGAACGGATGGCTGAGCCCCACCGGCGTGTCGGAACGAGTCGGCGGCGTGTCGCGGCATGGTGGCCGTTTCGCTCAGCCGTCCGTCCCGCCGACACCGGAGACGTTCAGCCATCCGTGCCTCCGAGGGGTGACCCGCTACGGCTTCGCCCGGCGGAAGGCGAGGAACGAGACGCCGGCGAAGAGCACGACCAGCACGAGCCCCCAGAGGGCGAGTCCCAGGGCGCCGAGATCCATGATCCTGGCGAACACATCGCCCCACAGCTCCATGCGCGTGATGAGGAAGACGATCCCCACGAGCACGAGTCCCAGTCCGACGGCGACGATGGTGAGCACCGTCGGCCCCCAGCTCTTGTAGATCGTCGCCCCGGTGAACCCGACGACGAAGAAGAACAGGGCGAGAGTGAAGTAGACGACGAAGGCGCCGAGCGGTCCCGCCTCCCACAGCCACGGCAGGTGGAAGACGTAGCCGTTCACGCCCCAGCCGTTCGTCAGCAGCTCGATCCCGCCGCCGATGAGGAACAGCACGCCCATGAACGCGCTGCCCAGTACGGCGGTGAGCATCGTGCCGACGAAGAACTCCCGCCGCGTGATGCTGAGCGCCTGCGAGAACGGGAACGTCAGGGTCATCGCCGACAGCCCGACCGCGAAGAACACCCACAGCGGCGCCTGCCCGCCGCCGCCGTACTTCGGCTCGTCGATCGGGATCATCGCGTAGATGATGACCGACACCGCCGTGGCGGCGGCCAGCACGATCAGCGGCACCCAGATGAAGGTCTGCTTGTTGACGAACTGCAGACGGATCACATTCAGCGTGCGGGACATCAGCGGACCTCCTCGAGGACGTTCTTCTCCGACGCCTTCTGCGTCAGGCGGACGATGAGCAGCTGCAGCGAGACGGGGGCGAGATCCAGGCCGCTCTCGGTCACCTCGGCGCGCTCCGCCCCGGAGAGGCGACCCAGCACGGTGACGGATGCCACGCGCCCCAGCGCCTCGCGGTGCAGAACCTCGCGGCCGTCCGCCCAGGCGTCGACCTTGGCCGCGTCGCCCACGACCGTGACGGCGCGATCGCGCACGGAATCCGTCTCCTCGTCGAGGAGGATGCGGCCGTCATCGATGACGATCACGCGCTCGATGAGCGTGGAGACCTCGTCGATCAGGTGCGAGGAGAGGATGATCGTGCGCGGATGCTCCGCGTAGTCCTCGATCAGCCGGTCGTAGAAGATCTGCCTGGCCACGGCATCCAGACCCAGGTACGGCTCGTCGAAGAAGGTGAGCTCGGCGCGGGAGGCCAGGCCGATGATCACGCCGACGGCCGAGAGCTGGCCGCGGGAGAGCTTCTTGATGGTCTGCTTCATCGGCAGTTGGAAGTCGTCGATGAGCTGCTCGGCGAACGCCTGATCCCAGTTCTGGAAGAACAGCCGCGCCGCGGCGAAGGCGTGCCGCGCGGTCGCGTCGTCGGGATACTTCTGGCTCTCGCGGACGAAGCACATCCGGCTCAGCACCCGCGCGTTCTCGTACGGATGCTCCCCGAACACACGCACGTCGCCGGAGGTGGCGAAGTTCTGCGCGGTGAGGATCGACATCAGCGTGGTCTTGCCGGCGCCGTTGCGGCCGAGCAGGCCGTAGATCGCGCCGCCCTCGACGGTGAGCGATACGTCGTCGAGCGCACGCTTGTCCTTGTAGCGCTTGGTGAGGTTCTGCACCTCGATGACGGCGGTCATGCGGGGGTTCCTTCCGTGGAGATGGGGGCCGAGGCGGCGCGGTTGCGCAGCATCCCGGCGAGGTCGTCGGGGCCGAGCCCGAGCGTGCGGGCCTCGGCCAGGAGGGGATCGATGTAGCGCTCGGCGAACGCGTCGCGGCGCTCGCCGAGGAGGGCCTGCCGGGCACCGGCGGTGACGAACATTCCGATGCCGCGGCGTTTGTACAGCACGCCCTTGTCGGTGAGCATGGCGACTCCCTTCGCGGCGGTGGCGGGGTTGATGCGGTAGAAGGCGGCGAGCTCGTTGGTCGAGGGGGCCTTGGTCTCCTCCTCCAGCGATCCGTCGACGATCGAGTCCTCGATCCGTTCGGCGATCTGAAGGAACAGGGGCTTGCCCTCTTCGATCACGGTGCCTCCTGCGGTGATGTGGTTACTTGCTCAACTAAGTAACCATGGAAGCGACGTCGTGTCAACCCGGGTGTCTCGGGCCGGATGTTCACCGCGAGTGCACGGCATCCTGCCGAGTGCACGGGCTGTTGCCGCGAATATCCCGCGCAATGGACGACATCCCGCGCACTCGCGAGGAGGGCGCGGGGCGGGAGCGGATGCCCGCGCCTCAGCCGCGGAGGTCGCGGAGGCGGAAGACGATCGCGGATGCGGCGACGAGCACGAGGGCGAGGCCCCAGGTGAGGGCGAGGCCCGCGGGATCGACGCCCTCGGCCAGCGGCGAGTGCTGGTACACCCACGAATACGGCGAGAGGGCGTGGAGCCACTCCAGGTCGGCGGACTGGCGGGCCACGGCGTGCAGGATGTAGCCGAGTACGGCGATCGCCGCGCCCACTCCCGTCGCCCACAGCCGTCGCCCGCTCAGCGCGCCGGCGAACAGCGCCGCCGCCGCGATGAGGAACGCGAGGCCGCTGAGCGCGGCGCTCGCGCCGAGAACCCGCACGGGATCGAGGTCGAGCTCGGCGGGCCCGTTCAGCGCCCAGACGACGAGGGCGGCGAAGGCGCCCAGCCACAGCATCCGCACGAGGATCGACAGCGCCGACTCCAGCACGTACTGCGTGCGACCGATGCCGTGGGCGAGGTCGAGCTCGGCGCGCCCGCTCTCCTCGGCCGCGGCCGGCGCCGAACCCCACAGCACGGCGGTGATCGCCATGAGCAGGAAGCCGATCAGCCCGTAGAAGGTGGCCTCGGTGTACCCCGCGCCGCTGGTGATCTGGTCGTATCCGAGCGAGTCGATCAGCTGCTTCGGGAGCGAGTCGATGAGCTCCTTCATCTGGTCGCTGGCCCCGACGCTGGGGTACAGCGGCAGGTAGAGGAAGAGGACCGCGGCGATCCCGATCGTCCAGCCCAGGAGGCTGCGCCAGGTCTCGCGGATGCTGCGCCGGAACACCGGCAGGATGCCCGCCATGTCAGCGCCCCCCTTCTCGGTCGTCGCCTTCTCGGTTGTCGCCGTACAGCCGCAGGACGGATTCCTCCAGGTCGGGCTCCTCCACCGTGAGCTCGTGCACCTCGAACCGGGAGATCGCCTTCACGAAGGGATCGATCGCGCCCTCGATCGTCGCCGTCAGCAGACCTCGCCCCGGGGCTTCGACGCCCTCGACTCCCGCGAGCGCCGTCAGGGCGGCGCTCACCTCGGCTGCATCCGCGTCGTCCACCCGCACGCGAACGCGGCGAATCGATCCCAGGCGCAGCGAGGCGACGTCGCCCTCGGCCACGATCCGGCCGGCCGCCAGCACGGCGACCTCGTCGGCGGCCTGCTGGATCTCGCTGAGCACGTGCGAGCTCAGCAGTACGGTCTGCCCTGCCTCGCGGACTTCGCGCACCATGGCCAGGAACTCGCGCTGCACGAGAGGATCCAGGCCGCTGGTCGGCTCGTCGAGGATCAGCAACTCGGGCCGGTGCATGAAGGCCTGGATGAGGCCGACCTTCTGCTTGTTGCCCTTCGACAGCGTGCGCACGGGGCGGTCGAGATCCACGCCCAGCCGGTCGCCGAGCTCGCGCGCGGTGCGCAGGACGGCATCCTTCGATCCGGTCATGCCCGACACCTCGGCGTAGAAGGAGAGGAGGCGATGCCCGCTCGCACGCCCTTCCAGGTGCAGCTCGCCCGGCACGTAGCCGATTCGCCTCCGCAGGTCCGGGCCGCCGCGCCGCGGGTCCTCCCCGAGCACGCGCACCGTGCCGGAGGAGGGGCGGATGACGTCGAGCAGGGTGCGCAGCGTCGTCGTCTTGCCGGCGCCGTTCGGGCCGATCAGCCCGAAGACGCTGCCGGGGCGCACCTGCAGGTCGAGGGCGTGCAGCGCGGTGCGGCGGCCGTATCGCTTGTGCAGGGCGCGCACGTCGATCGCATCGGTCATCCTGTCTCCTCCGTTCCGGGCGACGGCGCCGCGCCCATCGCGGCTCTGGTCCCCTCGAGGAACGCCTCCGTGGCGTAGAGGCCGTGGGTCATCAGCTCCATCATCGGCAGCGTCGCGCGCTGCAGGCCCTCGGGGCTCAGCGGGTCCTCACCGAGCGTGCGCGTGATCTGCGCCCGCATCACCACGGGCGCAAGACCCATGAGCGCGATCAGCAGTGCGGTCGTCGAGGGATCGCTCATCGGTTCGAGCAGACCCGCCGCGCGCTGCTCGTCGAGCAGTGCGCGCGTGCCGCGCAGGATCGCGTCGAAGAGCTCGTCCGATGCGGGAGAGCCGTCGACCAGCATGCGCCCGAGATAGTCGATGAAGGGGCCGTAGCGGGCGAGGTCGGCCATCGCGGTGCGGATGCGATCGGCGGTGGGCGCGTCGATGAACTCCTGCTTCTCATCGGTGAAGATCGCTGCGACGTGCTCGTCGCAGGCCGTGCGCAGCGCCGCCTTGTCGCCGAAGTGGTGCACGATCAGCGCCGCGCTGACACCGGCATCCGAGGCGATCGTGCGCAGGCTGACGCCGTCGAATCCGTCACGGCCGAAGCGCGCGATCGCGGCATCGCGGATGCGGGCGCGTGCCGTGAGATCATCGGATACTGAACGCATGTACAGCAGACTAAACGAATGTTCAGTCTCGGGTCAAGCGTCCGCGCATCTCTTCCGTTTCGTCTCGCTCCGCGCGCTCAACGACCGGGGGTCTCGGCGGTGATCGCGAAGCGGGCGGCGTGCGCAGCCCACCCCGCCTCGGCGGGAAGCTCGCGCAGCGCGCGGTTCGAGGCGGCCAGCACCACCGACACGGCGCTGAGCGTGATCGCTGCGAGAAGAGTCGCCTCCCGCCCGGCCCACGCGAGACCGAACCCGGCGATGAGCGGCGCCAGCGGCATGGCGCCCATCCCGAGCACCTGATTGGCGCTGTTGGCGCGGCCGAGCAGGGCGCTGGGCGTGGCGACCATGAAGTATCCGCCCAGGGCGGCATTGACCGCCGGGATGAAGAACACGCACACGGCGAGAACCCCGGCCAGCGCCAGCGGGCCGTGCACGGGCACGAGCCCGAGCATCCCGACCACCGCGATGCCCAGGGCGCCGATCACGACGACTCCCGCGGGCACCTTCGCGACCAGCATCGGCGCGACCAGTGCGCCCACGAGCATCGCCGCGCCGGCCGCGGTGGAGAGCAGCCCGATCGTCAGCGCCGAATGCCCCTGCTGCTGCAGGGCGTAGATGACCGTGGTCAGCGCCGCGTTGAAGCCGAGATTGATGATGGTGGCGACGAAGAGCACGCCGCGCAGATCGGGCCGGGAGAACAGCCAGCCGAACCCTTCGCCGATCTCGCGGAGCACGCCGCGGGCGGGATTGCGATCACGCGCCGGTACGGGACCATTCGAGACCGCGGCCTCGAGCGCCGGATCCGCGGGCGTGCGACGCAGCAGCCACGCCATGAACGCGGCGACGCCGAAGCACACCGTCATCGCGACGCCGACGAGCCAGGCGCCCACGGCGAGCAGCGCGCCGCCGAGGGGGCCGCCCGCGAGCTGGAGCACGGCATCCCGCCCCTGGTTCGCGGCCTGCGCCCGGCCCATGGCGGCGTCCGGCACGAGCTCCTTCAGCGCACTCTCGCTCGCCGGCTCGAACAGGCCGGCGCGGAGCATGAGGAGCACCTCGACGACGAGCAGCACCGTGAAGGTGAGGGCGTCGCCGAGGGCGAGCATCGTGAACCCGAGCGAGAGCACGGCGGCGATCCCGGCGCCCAGCAGCATGAGCAGGATGCGGCGGTGCCGGTCTGCCAGCACTCCGCCGATCAGGGTGGTCGCGACGCGCACGGCCATGCCGATGCCTCCGATCACGCCGGCCTGGGCCGGGTCGTCGGTGACGAACAGGGCGATGAGGGGGATCGCGAACCCGAAGAGCGCGCTGCCGAGGCCCTTCGCGGTGTCGCTCACAAGCCAGAGCAGGTAGCGAAGGTTCGTCCACAGCGAGGCGGGCGTCGTGAGGGCGGTCATACCGGCAAGAATAATCGCGCAACTATCATTGCGCAAGACTAATTGCGCAAGTTTTGGTGACTAGACTGCGAGCATGGCGGAGAACGCACCGGACACAGCCGCACCGGACGCAGCCGACCCACGGCCGATGACCACCATGACCTCGGCGATGCTCAAGGCGTACGCGAACCCGTTGCGCCGCCGCATCCTCAAGCACTTCGCGCAGCACGAGTTCGTGCGCGCCGCCGACATCGCCGCGGCGCTCGACGAACCGGCGAACAAGGTCAGCTTCCACCTGCGGGTGCTCGCCGACGCGGGACTGATCCAGGAAGCCCCCGAGCGTGCGCGTGACCGCCGCGATCGGGTGTGGACGCCGATTCGCGGTTCGCTCACCCTCGCCGACCGCGAGCACGGGGTGAGCGATGTCGCCCTCGGCAACGTCGTGCTGGCAGGGATACTCGAAGATCACGAGGCGCTCGTGCGCCGCATCGTGGCGCGGATGCCCGAGTACTTCGCCGGCAGTCCGACCCTGGAGGAGCGCTCCTGCTTCTCCGAGATGAACACCCGGCTCACCCCTACTGCGTTCGAGAAGCTCATCGGCGACATCTCGGCGCTGGTCGAGGACGCGCGCGTCGCGAGCCAGGACGATCCGGATGCCCGGCCGTTCGAGATCCACCTGGTCGCCGCCGACGACACGATCTGAGGTCCTGCCTCTCCCGCGACTGCACGGCTTGTCGCCGAGTGCGCGGCGTGTTCCCCGGAACAACCCGCGCACTCGGCGAGAAGCCGCGCATTCGGGAGGGAGGGATCCGCGCCTACAGTGGATCCGTGCCGTTCCCCTTCGCCGCGCTGCGACGCTTCCCCGATGTCGAGGCGCCGAACCTTCAGGCGTGGGACGCCACCGACGAGCTGCTCGTCGCCCGTGCACACGAGCTTGTGACCGAGCGCGGACTCCGCGGGACGGAGATCGCCGTCATCGGCGACGCCTACGGCGCGATCACCCTCGCCCTCGCCGGGCTCGGCGGCATCCGCGTGCACCAGGACCTCGTGACCGGTCGCCGCGCCCTCGCGCGCAACGCCGAGGCACTCAGCGCCGTTGGGCTCAGCTCCGATGGGCTCAGCTTCGATGGGCTCAGCTTCGACGGGCTGAGTGCCGTCGCCGGATTCGCCGCGCACGAGCTCGACAGGAGCCTGCTCGACGGCGCGCGGCTCGTGCTCCTGCAGCTGCCCAAGGCGCTGGCCGAGCTGGACCAGATCGCGGATGCGGTGGCGCGCTGGGCGGCGCCGGATGCCGTGCTCGTCGCCGGCGGCCGCGTCAAGCACATGACCCTTGCCCAGAACGACGTGCTCGCTCGGTTCTTCGGCACAGTGCGAGCCCAGCGCGCGCAGCGCAGGTCGCGTCTGGTCGTCGCCTCCGACCCGCGACCCGTCTCCGCCTCGCCCGCCTTCCCCACGCGGGCGGAGCATCCGGAGTTCGGCATCGTGCTCTGCGCGCAGGGCGGTGTGTTCGCCGGCGACCGCATCGACATCGGCACCCGCGTGCTGCTGGAGGTGATGGATCGGATGCCCGCCGCCGCGCGCGTCGTCGACCTCGGATGCGGCGCCGGGGCGCTCGCCGCGGCCTACGCGCTACGGCATCCGGATGCGCGGGTGATCGCGACCGACCGCTCTGCGGCGGCCGTCGCCTCGGCCCGCGCGACGATGGCGGAGAACGGGCTGGCCGAGCGGGTCACGGCGATGCTCGACGATGCTGGGTCGGAGCTGCCCGCGGGCGGGACCGACCTCGTGCTGCTTAACCCGCCGTTCCATCTGGGTGCGAGCGTGCACGAGGGCGCGGGGCGGCGGCTCATCGACGCGGCGGCTCGACTGCTGCGCCCCGGTGGCGAAGTGTGGACCGTGTTCAACGCTCATCTCGATCACCGCCGTGCCCTGTCCGCCGCGGTCGGTGAGACGGAGCAGATCGTGCGTACGCCGAAGTTCACCGTGACGCGCTCGGTGCGTCGCTAAGCGCGAAGAGACGCGGACGCGCCCAATGTCGACAATCGGCAGAATCCCCGGTCAGACCGCAGAACTGACGCTCTGTCCACACCCGAGATTTGCCCCTGACCGGCCATTTTGTTACGTTGAATGACGGGCTGAACGGCCCTCAGACCAGTCCGCGGGCATGCCTCGGTGCTTTTCGCTCATCCTTCGAGGCGCGCACGTACGGTCGATGCTCTTCGCGGAGATCCGCATCCCTCGCAGTTGAGATCACGACCCGGACGCAACCGAAGTCACGCCCGCCGAGACCCGAAGACCCGGCGGGACGGGAGGACACGTGTCCGAAATCGCTCTCGAAGCGCGCAATCTCTACAAGGTGTTCGGCCGCAACCCGGCCCAGGCAGTCAAGCGACTCAAGGCGGGGGAGACCCGTGACGACGTTCTCGACGTGGGCACGGCCGCCGTGATCGACGCGAGCTTCGCCGTGCAGCGCGGCGAGATCTTCGTGATCATGGGGCTGTCCGGCTCGGGCAAGTCCACGATCATCCGGATGCTCAACGGCCTGCACGACATCACCGACGGCGAGGTGACCATCGGTGGCGACCCGATCACGGGCATCCCCCGCGGGCGCCTGCGCGAGATCCGCCGCGACCGCGTGTCGATGGTGTTCCAGCACTTCGCCCTGCTGCCGCACCGCACGGTGGCCGACAACGTCGCGTACCCGCTCGAGCTGCGTGGCGTCGCCAAGGCCGACCGGCGTGCCCGCGCCGAGGAGATCCTGGCCATGGTGGGCCTGGCTGGCTGGGGCGACAAGCTGCCCAGCGAGCTGTCGGGCGGCATGCAGCAGCGCGTCGGCATCGCTCGCGCGCTCGCCGCCGACACCGACATCCTGCTCATGGACGAGGCCTTCAGTGCCCTCGACCCGCTCATCCGCCGTGAGATGCAGGAGCAGCTGGTCGAGCTGCAGGCCAAGCTGCAGAAGACGATCGTGTTCATCACGCACGACCTCAACGAGGCGATGTTCCTCGGCGACCGGATCGCGGTGATGCGCGACGGGCGCATCGTGCAGATCGGCACGCCGGAGGATATCCTCACCGACCCCGCCAATGACTACGTCGAGCAGTTCGTGCAGGATGTCGACCGCGCCCGTGTGCTCACCGCCGGCAACGTGATGGAGCGTCCGCGCCCCTACGTGCCCGATACCGGCGGCCCCCGCGCCGCGCTGCGCCAGATGAAGGATGCGTACAGCTCGGCCGCGTACGTCACCGACCGCGATCGCAAGCTGATGGGCATCGTCACCGACCGCGACGCCGTCAAGCTCGTGCGCAAGGGCGAGAACTCGCTGCGCTCGATCCTCAAGCCCGTGCCGCAGAGCGTGTCGCAGGACGAGACGCTCATGAACCTCTTCGTGCCCGCCGTGGAGTCGCCGCTTCCGCTGGCCGTCACCGACGAGCACGACCGGCTCGTCGGCGTGATCCCGCGCGTGACGCTGCTGGCCGCTCTGGGCCCCGGCCCCAACGCGACCGAGGAGATCACGCTGCCGATGCCGCCGCTTCCGCATGCCGAGATCGACGCCGCGCTGGGCGGTGCCGAGTCTGCGCACGAGGCGTCCGCGAACGAAGTGCCCACGATCAAAGCTCCCGCGAACGAAGGGGAGGTGCGCTGATGCACGCCATCATGATGATGCTTCCACTGGCCGACGGCTTCCGCATCCCCGTCGGCCAGTGGGCGAAGTTCCTCGTCGACTGGATTCGCGACAACCTCAAGGTCGTGCTCGACGTCATCTCCGACGTCGTCGGCTTCCTCGTCGAGGGGCTCGCCGATCTGCTGAACTTCCTTCCCGCGCCGGCCATGATCGTCCTCTTCGCCCTCATCGCCTGGTTGCTGCGCTCGTGGCAGCTCGCGGTCGGTACGGCCATCACGTTCACCCTCATCGTCGCGATGGATCAGTGGGATCACGCGATGGAGACCCTTGCGCTCGTGCTCATCGCGGCGCTCGTGACCGTCGCGATCTCGGTGCCCCTGGGCATCTGGGCGGCGCGCAACGACCGGGTCAGCGCGATCGTGAAACCCGTGCTCGACTTCATGCAGACGATGCCGTCGATGGTCTACCTGATCCCGGTGATCGTGTTCTTCGGTGTCGGCTTCGTACCCGGCGTGATCGCGACCGTGATCTTCTCGCTGCCTCCCGGCGTGCGACTGACCGAGCTGGGCATTCGCGGCGTCGACTCCGAGACCGTCGAAGCCGGATACGCATTCGGCGCGGCCCCCGGTCAGATTCTGCGCGGTATCCAGCTGCCGCTGGCGATGCCCACGATCATGGCCGGCATCAACCAGGTCATCATGCTCGCCCTGTCGATGGCGGTGATCGCCGGTATCGGCGGCGCCAACGGCCTCGGCAAGGAGGTCGCGGCGGCCCTCGCGACCATCAACATCCCGCAGGGCGTCGAGGCGGGCCTCGGCGTGGTGTTCATCGCCGTCTTCCTCGACCGCGTCACCGCGGCGCTGGGAACGCCGAGCGATCACCCCTCGTCGCTGCTTGGAATGCTCGCCCGTCGTCGCAACGTGCAGCGCAAGGCGCAGGCGGATGCCGAGGCGCGGCCCGTCGTGGCATGAGGCACAGAATCCCATACGAAACGCAGCAGAACATACGAAAGGAAGCACCATGAAGAAGTTCCGGCACATCACAGCAGGCGTGGCTCTCGCGGCCGCGGCATCCCTTGCGCTCGCCGGTTGCGCGGGCGGTGGCGATGACAACAGCAGCACCGGTGGCGGTGACGACAACGGCGGAGACAAGGGCACCATCACCCTCGGATACCTGCCCAGCTGGACCGATGGTCTCAGCATGGCCTACCTCGCGCAGGACCAGCTCGAGAAGCTCGGCTACACCGTCGAGATGGAGGAGATGACCGAGGCGGGGCCGCTGTTCACGGGCCTTGCCCAGGGCGACTTCGACGTCTACCCGTCGGCATGGCCGCAGGTGACGCACAAGGCGTACATGGACCAGTACGGCGACGACCTCGAAGACCTCGGCGCGTACTACGAAGGCGCCGTGCTCACGATCGCCGTTCCGACCTACATGGACGACATCAACTCGATCGAAGACCTCAAGGGTCAGGCCGCCCGTTTCGACGGCAAGATCACCGGCATCGAGCCCGGCGCGGGCCTGACCGGCGTCACGCAGGACTCGATGATGCCGGAGTACGGCCTCGACAGCGAGTACGAGCTGCTCACCTCGTCGACCTCGGGCATGCTCGCCGAGCTCGACACGGCCATCGCCGCGGAGGACGACATCGTCGTGACTCTGTGGCGTCCGTTCTGGGCGTACAACAAGTACGACATGAAGGACCTCAAGGACCCGAAGGGTGCCATGGGTGAGCCCGAAACGCTGAACTTCATCGCGCACGCGGGTGTCAGCGACGAGTTCCCCGAGGCTGCGGAGCTGTTCGGCAAGATCAAGCTGAACGACGAGCAGTACGGTGCGCTCGAGGGTCTCGTGACCAGCGACGAGTACAAGGACAAGACGGCCGACGCCGTCGACAAGTGGATCGAGGAGAACGGCGACCAGTTCGACTGGATCGTCAAGTAATCCTTACGACCCTCGGAGGGCGTCGCGGCTTCGGTCGCGGCGCCCTCCGTCTCTGTTGAGCGAGGCGTACGCGGCGTCCACGACCGCGACCGCGGCGACACCGTCGGCTGCTGTCACCGCGGGCGTGGCGCCGGTACGGATCGCGCGCACCGCATCAGCGAGCTGCAGCGTGTAAGGGTCGTCGCCCTCGGCGGACGGCAGGTAACCCGTGGTGCCGGCATCCGCATCCGGGGCGCTGTCGTAATGCTCTTCACCGCGCTCGCCGATGACGTCGATCGTCGTGTGGAACGGGGCGCCCCCGGGCATCCAGGCCCCGTGGATGCGGCTCACCGTGCCGCTCTCGTGCTCGAGCACGACCTCGGCCCGCACGGGCATCGGCACACGGTCGCCGACCGTCGGCGGATTCTGTGCGGCGTTCACCGACCGCACCGGCCCCGCGAGCCACAGCGCCTGATCGATGTCATGGATGAGGAAGTCGCGGATGATCCCGCCGCCCGCGCGCTCGGAGAAGAACCAGTCCGCGGTCGGCGCGGTGCCGACCCGGCTCAGGCGCACCTCGCGCAACCCGCCCAGCACACCCGCGGCGACCGCGCGGTGGATGCGGGTGTAGGCCGGAAAGTACCGCACGACGTGCGCAGGAAACAGCAGTACTCCGGCTGCAGCGGCCGCATCCGCGATGCGTTGCGCGTCGGCCGCCGATCCTGCCAGCGGCTTCTCGCAGACGACGTAGCGGCCCGCGGCGATGGCCCGCAGCGCGTAGTCGGCGTGCGTGGGCGTGGGGGTGAGGATGTCGACGACATCGGCACGGGCGATGAGCTCGTCGGCGTCGGCGAGCACCTCGGCCCCGTGGTCGGCGGCCAGCCGCATCGGCGGGGTGCGGGAGGCGATGAGGCAGGTCGCGCCCAGCGCGCGCCACGCCTCGAGGTGGCACGGGGCGATGCCGCCCGCGCCCAGGATGCCGACGGTCATCCCGGCGGCGATCGCTCCGCCGGGCGCGGTGCTCACGGTTCGCGGCGGCGGAGCGGGTCGGGGGCGCGCAACGGGTCGGATGCCGGGAGCGGGTCTGGCTCGGGCTGCGAGTCGGCATCGTGCGCAGACGGCGACGCGGTCTCGGCGGAAGGCGCCGCTGGCGTCGTCTGCACGCCGGGCTCGAGCTGCAGCGCGACCTTCTTCTCGAGGTTCACCACGGCCTCGTCCGACAGCGAGATGAGCCCGTCGAGCTCCTTGCGCACGCGCTTGTACGCGGTCTGACGCTCGGCCGAGGTGGCGGATCCGTCGACGGCGACCGACAGCATGTGCTGGGCGCGCTTGAGGCGTTCACGCTCGGCCGGGGAGAAGGTGGAATCGCGCAGGCGCCTGGCGTCTTTCTCGGCCACGTCGAAGGCGACGGCGTAGTTGCCGACGGCGTCGAGATACTCCGCCACCTGCTTGTCGTCGAACGGACCGTCGGCCGATGCCGGGCGCAGCGCATCCGCCGTCTTCTTCGCCCGCAGGAACGCGGCTGTCAGGGGCTGGCGGCCATCGCTCATGGCGGGGAAGGCGATGAGCTTGGCGACGTCGAGCTCGTAGTCGAGCCACTTCGCGGTGATCTCGTCGTGCTCCTTCATGAGCCGCGCGACGAGCTCGCGGTCCGATTCGACGGCGGCGGTGCGATCGATCCGCTCCTGCTGCCGGCGGGCCCGGTTGTTCACCGGCTGCCCGCCGCGGGCGGCGAGCTCGGCGGCCTTGAGCTCGCCCTTCAGGCGCAGCGTCTCGAGCTTGCGCTCGTGCCGGCGCTGCAGCGCCTGCTGCCACGCTCTGCCGGCGCCGCCGAGCACGCCCATGAGGGGGAAGATCAGCCACCAGTAGCTGCCGGCGAAGTGCCAGAACCCCTCGAAGAATGCGTCCATGATGTCTCCCAGCCTAACGACCGGGCTTCGCGCACGGTGGGTTTTGTGCGAGCGGTGGGTCTTGGCGGCCGGCGCGCTCAGCGCCCGCGCTTCTCGGCGCAGGCGACGCAGAACTCGGCGAAGGGGCGGATCTCGAGCCGGGCATCCGGGATCGGCCGGCCGCAGCCGGTGCAGATGCCGTAGGTCCCGTCGGCGACACGCGCCAGCGCTGCATCCACCTGATCGAGCTCGGCCTGCGCCGCGTCGGCGAGCCCGCTCAGCCGCGACCACTCCGCCGACAGCGGCACGCCCTCGGGGTCGTGCTCGTCATCGTCGTTCGCTCCGGCGCGCTCCCGGATGAAGGAGTCGAGCGTCACGTCGATCTCGGATGCGCGTGCGGCGACTTCCGCTCGCAGCGCGGTGAGCCGGTCATACGCATCCATGGGCCCACGGTAGCCCGCCGTCGCGCGTTGGATGGTTTCTGCATGTCTCGCGCGCTCACGCCCCCGGGCGGACCAGCCCGGTCTCGTAGGCGAGGATGACGAGGGCTGCCCGGTCGCGGGCGTCGAGCCGGGTGAGCAGGCGGCTCACGTACGTGCGGGCCGTCGCCGGGCTGAGGAACAGAGCCGCGGCGATCTCGTCGTTCGTCAGACCCCTGCCGACGAGCGTGAGCACCTCGCGTTCGCGCTCGCTCAGCCCATCGAGGCGCGTCGCATCCGGCTCGCGCCCCGCGCCCTCGGCGACGGCTCGCATGACGCCGGCAGTCACCCCGGGCGAGAGCAACGAGTCGCCCGCGGCCACCGTGCGGATGGCGCTGCGCAGCCCCTCCGGTGAGACGTCCTTCAGCAGGTATCCGGATGCGCCGCCGCGCACGGCCTCGAAGACGCTCTCGTCTTCGTCGAAGGTCGTGAGGATGAGCACGCGCACCTCGGCGAGATCGGCGTCGGCGACGATCTCGCGCGTCGCGGCGATCCCGTCCATGACGGGCATGCGGATATCCATGAGCACGACGTCGGGCCGCAGCTCGCGCACACGCGACAGGCCGGAGCGTCCGTCTGCCGCCTCGCCGACGACCTCGATGTCGCCGTCGCGCTCGGCGAGCGGGCGCAGCCCCGCCCGCACGAGCTCCTGGTCGTCGACGATGACGACGCGGATCTGATGCGCGGTCTCGTTCATGCGTCCTCTTCCCGTGCGCGCAGCGGCAGGTGCGCCTCGACCACGAAGCCGCCCGCGGTCGGCGCGGCCGTGAGTGTTCCGCCCAGCAGTGCGGCGCGTTCCCGCATTCCGCGGATCCCGGCGCCGGATGCCGTGTCGGGGGTCGCCCGGGGCGACCTGCCCCCGTCGTCGGCGATGCGCAGGGCGAGCCGGCCGCCGTCGATCCCCGCGTGCACGTGCACCTTGCGCGCGCCGCTGTGGCGGATGACATTGGTGAGCGATTCCTGCACGATGCGGTACGCCGCCGCGTCGGTCGACGCATCCAGCGCCTCCGCGGGGACGTCGATGTGCGCGTCGACTTCCAGCCCCGCCTCGCGGGCGGCGGACAGCAGCGTCTCGACGGCTGCGAGCCCCGGCGACGGGGCGACGGAGTCGTCGTCGCGCAGCACCTTCACCGTGCGGCGCACCTCGCGCAGCGCCTCGGTCGTGGCGGCGCGCACGCGCTCCAGGGCGGCGTGGGCGGCGGTGTCGTCGTGGCCGATGGCCTCCCCGGCGACGCCGGAGTGCAGACTCGCGACCGACAGAGTGTGGCCGATGGTGTCGTGCAGGTCGCGCGCGATGCGCATCCGCTCGGCCTGCAGGCGAGCGTCGGCGGCGTGCCGCTGCTCGGCGGCGGTGAGCTCGGCGATGCGGTGCGTGCGCTCGCGGGCCTCGCGGGTCAGGCGCACGGCCGCGCCCAGCGCGATCGCCGCGGCGGCCAGTGCCAGCTCGGTCATGAAGGTGTAGCCGTTGAAGCTCGCATCGGGCTCGGTGCCGTCGAGGCGGAAGAAGGATGCGACGCCGATGAGCACCGCGGCCGCGGCGATCGCCCATCCGGTGCGGTGCAGCTCGGCTGCCGAGTACAGCGCGCCGACGGCCGGCAGCACCATTCCGATCGGCGGGAACCCGGCGGTGTAGTACGCGAAGATCGCGAGGATCGTGACCACGAGCACGGTGCGCGGCATCCGACGGCGCAGCAGCAGAAGCGCCCCGAAGCCGACGGCGCACACGTATCCCTCGAGGGGGGAGCTGCGCGACTGGTCGGCCGCGATCACGACGCAGATCACCAGCGCGACGGCGACCGCCAGCGCCGCATCCGACATCCAGCCGTCCGGGCGCGCGCGACCCGATGCTGCGTCGGCGGGATGGCGGGTCACGCCCTCAGCCTACGAATCCTGCCCCGCGAGCGCAGTCGCTCCGGGGCGTCTCGGCGGGTCGCTCATGGGCGACAGCGGCGGTCGGGAGAAGTCGACCGGAGCGGATGCGGACTGACGCTCCTGCGCCGATGTGCCGGATTCCGCATCCAGGGAGCGTGGAAGCATGACGAATCACAGCCCCCATCCCGCCACGCGCGCACCCCTGCCCTGGCTGCTCATCCTCGGCCTCTCCTCCCTGTCGCTGCTGTGGCCGCTGACCGCGCTGCTCGGCTTCGACGACGGCGGCCCGCGTGCCCTGCTCATCATCGCCGTCATCGCGCTGACCTGGGTGGGCGTCGTCGGATTCGGCCGTGTGCCGCGCCCCCTGCTCGTGCTCACGCTCGTCGGGGTGGGGCACGGTCTCATCACCATGATCGTCTCTGCCGTCATGGGCGGCGGCGAGCGGCCCTTCTTCACCTACCTCGTCGCGCTCGTGCTCGACGCGTTCTGGGGCCTTCTCGCCGGGGTCGTGGCCTTCGCGATCCAGCAGATGCGAGGGCCGCGGGCATGAGCGTCACGGCCACGAGAAACCCCGCTCTGCATGAGAAACCCCGTTCGCGGTGGTTTCTCATGCAGAATCGGGTTTCTCGCCGGGGGATGCGCCGGGCCCGCGCTGTCGCCGCGGCCGCCGTGGCCGCGCTCGCCGCGGCGACGCTCTCCGGATGCAGCGGCATCTCGACGACCACGGTCGCTGAGCAGGAGTTCGTGAACGACCTGACCATCCCACCCCTCGCCGCCTCAAGCGTCGACGACGGCGTGCGCACCTTCCACCTCACCGCGCAGGAGGGCCGCACCACCTTCCCCGGTGTCGACGGCGAGACCGTCACGTGGGGCTTCGACGGCGGCTTCCTCGGACCCACGCTGCGCGCCGCGCGCGGGGAGCGCATCCGCGTCGTGGTCGATAACGAGCTCACCGAGCCCACGAGTGTGCACTGGCACGGCATGCACCTGCCCGCGGCAATGGACGGCGGGCCGCACCAGATGATCGAGCCGGGTGCGACGTGGACGCCGACCTGGACGATCGACCAGCCCGCGGCGACCCTCTGGTACCACCCGCATCCGCACGGCGAGACCGAGAAGCACGTGTACAACGGGCTGGCCGGGATGTTCCTCCTCGACGACGACGCGAGCATGGCCGCGCAACTGCCGCACGAATACGGAGTCGACGACCTGCCGCTGATCGTGCAGGACCGCGCCTTCGACCGCGACGGGCAGTTCGAGCTGCGCCACGACGGTGCGGAGCCCGGGATGCTCGGCGATGTCGTCATGGTCAACGGCACGGTCGGCGCGGTGGAGGAGGTCACGACCGAGCGCGTGCGGCTTCGGCTGCTCAACGGCTCGACCGCCCGCACGTACACGTTCGAGATCCCCGGGCATCCGCTCGCGCTCGTCGCCACCGACGGCGGGCGGATGGATGCCCCTGTCGCCCTCGACCGCATCCGGCTCGCCCCGGGCGAGCGCGCCGAGGTCGTCGTGGCGTTCGAGCCCGGCGAGACGGTGCGGATGCGGTCGGTCGTGACCGAGATGGGCGGCATCGTCGTGCCGGCCACGACCGGAGCGAACGACGCCTTCGACGTGCTGGAGTTCCGCGCGGCGGATGCTCTTGCGCCCACGCCCGAGCCTGCGTGGGCGCCGTCCGTGCACGTGGAGGAAGACGCCCTGCACGAAACGGATGCGACGGTCACCCGCGCCTTCGAGCTTGAGGGTCGCGAGATCAACGGCCGGGAGATGAGCATGTCGCGCATCGACGAGGTCGCCTACGTCGGCGACACCGAGGTGTGGGAGGTGCACAGCAGTCAGCCCATCCCGCACAGCTTTCACATCCACGATGTGCAGTTCCGCATCCTCACGATCGACGGCGCGTCGCCGCCGCCCGAGCTGGCGGGACCGAAGGATACGATCTTCCTCGAGCCGAACCGCGAGTACCGGCTGCTGCTGCGCTTCGAGGACTACGCCGACCCGGCGATGCCGTACATGTACCACTGCCACATGCTCCTGCACGAAGACGAGGGGATGATGGGTCAGTTCGTCGTCATCGAGCACGGTCAGGAAGTGTGGGTCGGCCCGCCCGGTTACGACGATGACGCTGATGACGGTTCTCCCGGCGACGGGCACCACCACTGACCACCACCACCGCACGCGATAATGGCGCCATGACTGAGTACTACGAACCGACCGAGGACCGGAAGTTTGCGAAGGTCTACAAGGAGCAGACGCCCGACATCCTGAAGGCGTGGGGCGATTTCAACGGCGCCGTGTTCGCGGACGAGGGCCGCGAGATCCCGCGCAAGTACCGTGAGCTGATCGCGCTCGCGGTAGCGCTGACCACCCAGTGCGCGTACTGCATCGAATCGCACGCGAAGGCGGCGACCAGCGCCGGGGCGACGGAAGGGGAGCTCGCGGAGGCCGCGTGGGTCGCATCCGCTCTCCGTGCCGGCGGGGCGTTCGCCCACGGGCGGATGGCGTTCAAGCTGGCCGGTGCCGGCCAGCACACGCACTGACCCCGCACCGGGCTCACCACGGCGCGCAGGACGCGGGGCCTTGCCGCGGGCGCGGCGGTGCGTGACGATGGGCACGACAGCGAAGCGAGGAGAGAAGCATGCGGATCGCCATGATCGGACTCGGACGGATGGGCGCGAACATCGTGCGTCGCCTGATGCGCGACGGGCACGAATGCGTCGTGTACGACGTGAACCCGGATGCCGTGGCGGCGCTCACGGCAGAGGGTGCGCTCGGTGCCGAGAGCATGGCCGACATGGCAGCGCAGCTGACTGGCCCGCGTGTGGTGTGGATGATGGTGCCCGCCGGGATCACCGGGCAGGTGGCCGACGAGGCCGCCGCTGTGCTGGAGTCCGGCGACATCCTCATCGACGGCGGCAACTCCAACTACCGCGACGATGTGCGGCGGGCAGCGGCCCTGCGGGAGAAGGGCATCGAGTACGTCGACATCGGCACGAGCGGCGGCGTCTTCGGCCTCGAACGCGGATACTGCCTCATGGTCGGCGGCACGGACCGCGCCTACGAGACGATCGAACCGATCCTGAAGACCATCGCCCCCGGCGTCGGCGAGATCGAGCGCACGCCCGGCCGCACCGGTGAACTCGCACCGGAGGAGCAGGGTTACCTGCACACCGGTCCCGCCGGCTCGGGGCACTTCGTCAAGATGGTGCACAACGGCATCGAGTACGGCATCATGGCCGCGATCGCCGAGGGCCTGAATCTGCTCAAGAACGCGGATGCCGGCGTGCGCGAGGCCGAGCACTCCGCCGAAGTGGCGCCGCTCGAAGAGCCCGAGTTCTATCAGTTCCCGATCGATACGGCGGCGGTCTCGGAGCTCTGGCGTCGCGGATCGGTCATCTCGTCGTGGCTGCTCGATCTGACTGCGGCGGCTCTGCAGGAGAATCCGACGCTGGACGGACTCGCCGGGCGGGTCTCCGACTCGGGCGAGGGCCGCTGGACCGTCAAGGCCGCCGTCGACGTGGGGGTTCCGGTGCCCGTGCTCGCCGCATCCCTGTTCGAGCGCTTCGCCTCGCGCGATGAGGACCAGTTCGCCAACCAGGTGCTCTCGGCGATGCGGCTGCAGTTCGGCGGCCACCAGGAACTTCCTGCCGGCGACAAGCTCGAGGCGGGTGGCCGCAAGTCCGACTCGGCGTGAGGCGGCTCGGAGAGACCGGGCGTACCGTGGACGCATGCCCGGTTCGAACAGGATGACCTGCGACTTCACCGGCAAGCCGCGGACGCAGACGTACGCCGATGCGCTCGTCGAGTTCACCGAAGGGCTCGGTCCGGTGACGACGGAGCGGAAGTCTCAGCTGAGCTTCGGTATCAAGCGGAAGTTCCTCTGGTTGTGGACGTATGAGAAGACCGCCGACGGCATCCTGGATCTGTCGGTGACGCTCGATCGAGAGATCGATGACGAGCACTTCCGCAGCGTGACCCAGGTGGCGAAGAACAGGTGGAATCACCACGTCGTCGTGCACTCGAGGGCCGAGGCTACCAGCGGCTGGCTGCACGATCTGATCCGCAACGGATACGAGTTCGGGCAGGGGTGAGTCGGCGGGGTCGCGTCAGAACCGCTGCGCGCCGACCACCCGCAGGAGCCTGATCTTCTCCTCGTCCTCGCTGCGCGGGGCGGCGGTGAGCACGAGCAGCGCCTGCCCGCGGTCCTCCGTGAACAGCACCTGGCAGTCGACCGCGATCGATCCGACCTCGGGATGGATCAGCGTCTTGTGGTCGGCGAACCGCTGTGCGACTTCCTGCCGGTCCCACAGCTCCCGGAACTCCTCGCTGTGCCGCGATAGCTCGGCCACGAGCGCTCCGGCCGCCGATCTCTGACCCATCGCGCCGTACGCGGCGCGGAGACCCGCGACCTGCGCGCGGCTGTTGCGTGCGTGATCGTCCTCGGGGTAGTGGGCGCGGGCGCGCTCCGGCTGCAGGAACCAGCGGTACGGCTCGTACCGCTCGAAGCCGGGCAGGCCCACGTTGTCACCGAGCAGGGCCGCCGCCAGATCGTTCTGCACCAGTGTCTCGCCGAGACCGGAGATGATCAGTGCCGGGGCGTCGTCGAGCCGGTCGAACACTCGCCGCAGCGCAGGGGCGACGTGATCGGACGGGCCGATCCGGTCTGGGACGGCGTGGCCCGCGACCCGGTACAGATAGTCCCGCTCGTCGGAGGACAGGCGCAGGCCCCGGGCGAGAGACGTGAGGATCTGCGTGCTGGGCTGCGGGCCGCGCTGCTGCTCGAGCCGGGTGTAGTAGTCGGTCGACATCAGCGCGAGCTGCGCGACCTCTTCACGTCGCAGCCCCGGTGCTCTCCGCCGCACACCGGTGGGCAGGCCGACGTCGCTCGGATGCAGCTGCTCCCGGTGGGTGCGCAGGAACTCGGCGAGGGCTTCACGATCCATGGCTCCATCATGCGCGTCTCACGTCACGGCATCCAGGGATCGCCAGTCCCCCGACAAGCGCTCTCTGCCGCTCGCTTCGCAGGATGCTGACACTCGAAACATGCGAATCAACGGAAACACCATCTTCATCCCCGGCGCGACCAGCGGCATCGGTCTCGCCCTCGCGCTGCGGCTACAGGACGCCGGCAATCAGGTGATCGTCGGCGGTCGCCGCACTGCGCTGCTCAACGAGATCGCGGTGCAGCATCCGGGGATCGACACGATCCGGATCGACACGTCGGATTCCGCCTCCATCGCGTCTGCGGCGGCGGAAGTCATCTCCCGTCATCCGGATCTCAACGTGGTCGTCCCGATGGCAGGCATCATGCGGGCGGAGGACTGGACGATGCCCGGCGGCTTCCTCGAGACGGCCGAGGCGACCGTGACGACGAACCTGTTCGGTCCGATCCGGCTCATCGCGGCGTTCGCCGAGCACCTGCTCGCCCAGCCGGATGCCACGATCATGACCGTCTCATCCGGACTCGCGTTCGCGCCGCTGCGGTTCACGCCCACGTACAACGCGACGAAGGCGGCGATCCACCAGCTCAGCGAGACCCTGCGGCTGCAGTTCGAGGGCACGAGCGTGCACATCGTCGAGCTGGTGCCGCCGTCCGTGCAGACCGACCTGATGCCGGGGCACGCGGAGGACCCGAACGCCATGCCGCTGGATGACTACATCGACGAGACGATGAGGCTCCTCGAGGCCCAGCCGGATGTCACCGAGGTGCAGGTCGAGCGCGTGAAGTTCCTGCGCTACGGCGAGGCGCGCGGGGATCAGGCGCAGGTGATTGCAGTGCTGAACGGCCGGGAGTCGGAGCCCGCCGCGAGCTGAGCCGTCGGTGCCCCTCAGCCCAAAAGCAGGGTGATCGCGGTCGAGCCGCCGCCCACGAGGATCAGCGCGACGATCGTCACCCACGCGATCACGCGGATGCGGTGGTTACGGCGCTCGCCGAGGTCGCCGTAGTCCTCGGTCGGCTCGTCGCTCATGCGCTGGTCTCCTCGGTCACCGTCGGCCCGAATGCGGCGGGCAGCGTCGCCTGCGAGGTCGCGCGCAGTTCGTCGACTGTGAGGGTGAAGACGTCCTGCACCTCGAGTGCCGCTTCGGTGTCGGTCACGCCGATGCGCAGCACGGGGTAGTCGCGCCCTTCGCAGAGCCCCCGGAACTTCACGTCTTCCTCGCGCGGCACGGTCACGATCACGCGGCCGGTCGACTCGGAGAACAACGCGGCTGCGGCATCCACCCCGTCGCGCTCCATCAGTTCGGTGAGCCACACGCGGGCGCCAACGCCGAAGCGCATGACACCCTCGGCGAGCGCCTGGCCGAGCCCGCCCTCGGAGACGTCGTGCGCGGAGGAGATGAGCCATTCGTCGCGCGCTGCGGCCAGCAACCCTGCGAGCCGCTTCTCGCCGGCGAGGTCCACCCGCGGCGGAAGCCCGCCGAGGTGGTCGTGGATCACGTCGGCCCAGGCGGAGCCGGAAAGCTCGGTGTCGGTGACGCCGAGCAGGTAGATGTTCTGCCCCTCGTCCTGCCAGCCGGAGGGGATGCGGCGCGAGACGTCGTCGATGATGCCCATGACGCCCACGAGCGGGGTGGGGTGGATCGGCACGTCGCCGGTCTGGTTGTAGAACGAGACGTTGCCGCCGGTGACGGGTACGCCCAGCTCATAGCATCCGTCGGCCAACCCGTCGACCGTCTGCCCGAACTGCCACATGACCTCGGGGTTCTCCGGGGAGCCGAAGTTGAGGCAGTCGGTGATCGCGGTGGGCTCGGCGCCGGTGACGGCGACGTTGCGGTACGCCTCGGCGAGGGCAAGCTGCGCGCCCGCGTAGGGGTCGAGCTGGCAGTAGCGGCCGTTGGCATCCGTGGAGATCGCGAAGCCCAGGCCCGATTCCTCATCGACGCGGATCATCCCGGCGTCGTCGGGGAAGGCCAGGGCGGTGTTGCCGAGCACGTAGTAGTCGTACTGGTTGGTGATCCAGCGGGTGTCGGCGAGGTTCGGCGAGCCCAGCAGCTGCAGGAACTGCTCGCGCAGCACCTCGGGGTCGTTCGAGCGGGGCAGGAGTTCGGCGGCATCCGCCTGGAGTGCGTCGATCCACGTCGGGTAGGCGACGGGGCGGTCGTACACGGGGCCGTCGACGGCGACGGTCGACGGGTCGACGTCGACGATGCGCTCGCCCTTCCAATCGATGACGAGCCGGCCGTCGCCGGTGACCTCGCCGAGCACGCTCGTCTCGACCTCCCACTTGTTCACGACTTCCATGAACGCGTCGAGCTTAGAGGGGGCGACGATCGCCATCATCCGCTCCTGCGACTCGCTCATGAGGATCTCCTCGGCGGTGAGCGTGGGGTCGCGCAGCAGCACGTCGTCGAGTGAGACGCGCATGCCGCTGTTGCCATTCGCGGCCAGCTCGCTCGTGGCGCAGGAGATACCCGCGGCGCCGAGGTCCTGGATGGCCTCCACGAGCTCCTTCTTGTACAGCTCCAGGCAGCACTCGATGAGCACCTTCTCGGCGAACGGGTCGCCGACCTGCACCGCGGGGCGCTTGGTGGGGCCGCCGTCGTCGAAGGAGTCGGAGGCCAGGATGCTGGCGCCGCCGATGCCGTCGCCGCCCGTGCGCGCGCCGAAGAGCACGACCTTGTTGCCGACGCCGGTGGCGTTGGCGAGCTTCAGGTCTTCGTGGCGGAGGACGCCCACGGCGAGGGCGTTGACGAGCGGGTTGGCCTGGTAGACGGCGTCGAACACCGTCTCGCCGCCGATGTTGGGCAGGCCCAGGCAGTTGCCGTAGAAGCTGATGCCGGCCGTCACGCCGTGCACGACGCGGGCGCTGTCGGGGTGGTCGATGGCGCCGAAGCGGAGCGCATCCATCACCGCGACCGGGCGCGCGCCCATCGAGATGATGTCGCGGACGATGCCGCCCACGCCCGTCGCCGCACCCTGGAACGGCTCGATGAACGACGGGTGGTTGTGCGATTCGGCCTTGAACGTGACCGCCCAGCCCTCGCCGACATCCACGACGCCGGCGTTCTGGCCCATGCCGACCATGAGGCGCTCGCGCATCTCGTCGGAGACCTTCTCGCCGAAGCGGCGCAGGTACTTCTTGGACGACTTGTACGAGCAGTGCTCCGACCACATCACGGAGTACATCGCCAGCTCGCCACTCGTGGGGCGGCGGCCGAGGATCGTCTTGATCTGCTCGTACTCCTCGGGCTTGAGCCCGAGGGCCGCGTACGGCTGCTCCTTCTCGGGAGTCGCGAGGGCGTTCTCGACCGAGTCGGGGACGTGGGTCGTGGGGGTGTTCGAGGCGGTCACGCGCACTCCAAGGGAAGGGCCGGCGGGGCACGTTCAGTCTACGGGGGCGGCGGTCTCGGCAGATCCGGGGCACGGATGGCTGAGCGGCAAGCGGCCGGCGGGGACGAATGGCTGAGACCCAACGGCGTGTCGCGGCCTCGCGGTGGCGTGTCGGTGTGATCGGCCCGTTTCGCTCAGCCATCTGTCCCACCCGCGACGGTGCCGTTCAGCCATCCGTCCCCGCTGTCGCGGCGAACCCTGAGCATCTGCCCGAAACACTTCCGTTCCGATACATAGCGATATATCGTCGAGCTATCGCTCGCGCATGCGGGCCGGATCGAGGAGGTCGTCATGGACGGATACGGATCGAGGGGTTTCGGCGGAGAGCGCTCCGGCGGCCCTGGTAACCCGATGAACGGGTTCGGGCCCGCGTTCGGCCGCGCCGGGGCGGGACTCTGGGAGGTCATGGACCAGCTGCGGTCGGCGTTCGACCAGCGCCCGGCACCGAGCCGCATGGCCCGGGGAGACGTGCGCACCGCCGTGCTGGCCTTGCTCGCCGAACAGCCGATGCACGGGTACCAGATCATCCAGGAGATCGAAGATCGCAGTGAGGGCGCGTGGAAGCCCAGCGCCGGATCGGTCTACCCGACGCTGCAGCTGCTCGCCGATGAGGGGCTCATCGAGGCCGAGGAGCGCAGCGGCCGCAAGACGTACTCGCTCACCGATGCCGGGCGCGAGGCCGCCGAAGGCGAGGAGAAGCCGTTGCCGTGGGAGACCGGAACGGCCAAGCCGGCCCCGCCGTTCGGCGCGCTGCCCAAGGCAGGTGTGGACCTCGCCGCCGCCGTCGCGCAGGTGCAGCGGTCGGGATCGCCCGCGCAGATCGACCAGGCCGTGGCCGTGCTCGATGAGGCTCGGCGCAGGCTCTACACGATCCTCGCCGACTGACGTCCGATGACGTCGGCCGACCCCGCGCCCGCAACCGACCCTGCCGATCGGGTGCCCGCGCGCCACCGTGCCCGGTACCGTCGCATCCTGCTCTTCGCCGCGCGCGAGTTCGCCTCGGTCTGGTGGTTCGAGCTCATCCTGCCCAGGATCGGGATGCGAGGCATCGCCGAGCGCACACGCGCGGCGCGGATGCGGCGCTTCGCGCGGCGGTTCCACGGACTGGCGGTGGAACTCGGCGGACTCATGATCAAGGTCGGCCAGTTCATGTCGTCGCGGCTGGACGTGCTGCCGCCCGAGATCACCGATGAGCTCGCGGGGCTTCAGGACGAGGTGCCGCCCGTGCCGTTCGCCGAGATCCGCGCGCTCGCCGAGGCCGAGCTGGGAGCGCCGCTGGAGAGAGTCTTCGCGTCGTTCGAGGCGGCGCCGCTTGCCGCTGCGTCGCTGGGACAGGCGCATCGGGCGCGGCTGTCGGCACAGGACGCCGGCGATACCGGGTTCGAGGATGTCGTGGTCAAGGTGCAGCGTCCGGGTATCGACGGGGTCGTCGCGACCGACCTGTCCGCGCTGCGGCGCGTGGCCCGGTGGACGCAGCGGGTGAGATTCGTCGCCGAGAGGGTGGACGCGCCGGCGCTGGTCGAGGAGTTCGCGCAGACCAGCCGTGAGGAGATCGACTATCTGCACGAGGCGGCGAACGCCGCGCGCTTCGCCGAGGCGTTTGCCGGCGATCCGCGGGTGGACACCCCTGAGGTGGCCTGGGAGCGCACGACCCGGCGGGTGCTGACCCTGTCGGATGTCACGGCGATCAAGATCAACGACGCGGATGCGCTGCGCGCGGCGGGCATCGATCCGGCCGAGGTGGCGCGCGCGTTCGCCGAGGTGATGTTCGATCAGCTGTTCACTCACGGCTTCGTGCATGCCGATCCGCATCCCGGCAACATCTTCGTGACACCGTGCGGACCCGGTGCCGCGCCGACAGACTCCGCGCCGTGGCGGCTCACGTTCGTCGACTTCGGGATGATGACCGAGGTCTCGCCTGACCTGCGCCACGGACTGCGTTCGCTCGTGATCGCCGTTGCCGCACGCGATGGGCGCGGGATGGTCGCCGCCGCGAAGGAGATCGGCGTGCTACTGCCCCGCGCCGATACGGCCGGGCTCGAGCGTGCGCTCGGCGCCCTCTTCGAAAGGTTCGGCGGCATGGGCTTCGCGCAGTTGAAGGATGTCGATCCGCGCGAGTTCCGTGACTTCGCCGAGGAGTTCGGAGACATGGTGCGGGCGCTGCCGTTCCAGCTGCCCGAAGACCTGCTACTGCTCATCCGCGCGGTCTCGCTCACGTCGGGGATGTGCAGCGGCCTGGATGCCGAGTTCAACATCTGGGACTCGGTCGAGCCGTACGCGACGAAGCTCCTCCGCGACGAGAGCGGCAGCGTCGTGCAGGAGACGGCGCATCGTGCGCTCGAGTCCGTCAGCGTGGCCTGGCGCCTGCCGAAGCGGATCGACGACGTCATCACCCGCATCGATGAGGGGACGGTGACGTTCGACACCAGTCGCCTTGAACGCCGCCTCGACCGCCTGCTGCGCCTCGCGCGGCGCGTGCTGTGGGCGATCCTGTTCGCCGCGCTGCTCGTCGGCGGGGCCCTCATCGTTCCCGTCGTCCCCGTGCTCGGCTGGATCCTCGTCGGCGCATCGGTGCTTCCCCTGCTCGCCGCGCTGTTTCCGGGCCGATCGAGTCCCGGGCGGTGATCATTGCCTCCGCGGTGGCACGGATGGCTGATCCCTGCCTCGAGCACGAGTGCACCTGGCTGAGCATCACAGCCGAAAATGCCCGAATCCATGGAGTGCATCGGCGTGTCGTCGGTGTGGCGCCGCCCTGGCCAGCCATCCGTCCCCGGTCTCGTCGCCTCGTTCAGCCATTCGTCCCCGTAGGCTCGCCTCATGTCCTTCGCCGCGGTCAAGTTCGCGATCATCGCCGTCGCGGTGATCGTGGTCATCGGCGGAATGTGGTGGATCTCGCGGCTGCCGAACCGCTCACGAACGCATCCCGATCGTCTGCGTCTGCCCGTGTTCGTCGCGATCGCGGGATGGATTCTCGTCGCAACCGGCGGGGTGATGGCGCTCGCCGGGTTCACCGCGTGGGAGGCGCAGGGACTCTGGCCGATGCGCATCGCCAGCTCGGTAGTGTTCGTCGTCGGGCTGGGTTTCGTGATCGTCTACCGCAACTGGTATGTGGCGCCCCGTGCCCGCGAGATCGCCTTCCGCACCGGCCTCGGTCGTGAGCTGGTGCATCCGTACACCGACGTGACCGACTTCCGGACGGGACCGGTCAAGGGCCAGCCGATGCTCATGCTGCAGTTCTCCTCCGGCAAGACCCTGCGCCTCAACCTGCGCACGTACGACATGACCCCGACACTCATGGCCATCGACACCTGGCGCCGCACCCGCCGGTGGCCCGGGGAGGCGTAGGCAGCGAGCACCGTCGGTCCGATGGGAGGTTGACGTGCGTCGGCCATCGCACGATCGGAGCCCTGAAGGAACAGCTCGGCGTTCGGCGCCGAGTCAGGATGAAGGACAGGGCGCCCACGACGCGTGAACGCGGGCACCCCGTCGCCTCAGAACGGTGTGTCCGCGCCCTCGTCCGGGGCCCAGCCGCCGCCGGGGGTCGCCCAGGCATCGCCGGTGTCGGCTCCGCCAGCGGGTACTCCGGCCGCGACGGGTGCGCCTTGCTGGGCCTGCGGCGCACCGGACTGCCCGCCCCCGCGTTGCGCGCGTGTGACCTGCGCCGTCGCGAAGCGCAGCGACGGGCCGATTTCGTCGACGGTCAGCTCGATGCTCGTGCGGTTGTTGCCTTCGCGATCCTGGTAGCTGCGCTGTTGCAGCTTGCCTGTCGCCATCACGCGCATACCCTTGGTCAGCGATCCTGCGGCGTTCTCGCCCAGCTCGCGCCACGCGGAGCAGCGCATGAACAGCGCCTCACCGTCTTTCCACTCGTTCGCCTGACGGTCGAACGTACGCGGTGTGCTCGCGATCGTGAAGCTCGCCACGGCGATGCCGGACTGCAGAAAGCGCAGCTCGGGGTCGCCGGTGAGGTTGCCCACCACGGTGATGTTCGTCTCGTTCGCCATTGTTCACTCCGGTTCCGTATGGTCTTCATCTCAGTAGGCGAGACGACCTCGATTTCGAGGTGGTGCGAGCGTATCGGTCGCGCCCGACATTGTGCGAGCCTCTGTGGATACGCGCGAACAGTGCTCAGGCGAGCAGCCGCGTCAGGCGCTCGCGCAGCTCTGGGTCGCACACGTACACATACGTTCCGAGCATGCCCCGCGTAAGGAGCACGCCGTAGACGTTGCGGATGAATACGAGCAGGTCGTCGTCGCCGAACGAGGCCGCGAGATGCCCGGTGCGCTCCTTGCCCTTCTTGTCACGGTACGCGTCCCAGTCGGTGACGATGTGCCCGGTGGCCGGTGAGACGCGCAGGTCGGGACCGATGATCACGCCGGCATAGTTGAGGTCGTAGCCCTGTACGGTGTGGATCGAACCGACTTCGTCGAGCGAGCCGGGCGCGTTGATCCAGTCCTTGTCAGTGCTGTTCCACCGCAGGCGGATGCCGTCGAGCGTGATGTCGAAAGCCTGAGGATCGCGGCGGGACACCCAGTCCCACGCGTACCCGGCGACGAGGCGCGAGAGGCCGACCTCGGCATCCCTCGCCCGGATCGCCGCCTGCATCTCGCCCAGGTCGTCGAACATCCGAAGGTCGTAGTCGCCGAGATCGGGGCGAACAGGCCGCTCATCCCGCAGCAGGGCCCGCACGTACTCGACATAGTCCGCGCCGGCACGAACCCTCATCTGCGTCGTGAGCCGGTACTGGCGATGCTGATCGCGGGCTGCGCGCACCTCGCGCGTGCGGATGGCGGGCGAGAGATCGTGCGGACGCACGCTCTGCTCGCCGTCAACTAGCAGCAGCTGGTGTCGGCTGCGCGCCTTGATCCAGTCGAGCTGGGTGTACCGCGGATCGTCCTCGCCGAACAGCGCGATGTTGATGTCGCGGAACTTGCGGTTCTGAACCCCCGACGCCTGATTCGCGCGCTGCCCGAGTCGGTGGGTCTCATCGACGAGGATGAAGTCGAACGCGGCATCCGACTCCCCCACTTGGAACGGCGTGAGCACCATCGATGGGTCGAGGCGCGGCGTCTTCGTGAACACCTTCTTCACCGACTCGCGCAGCGATTGCTGCGGGATGACGAGCGCCATTCTCAGATCCGCGAGCAGTTCGCGGTTCTCGGGCACGAAGAAGTCGGCGAAGATCGAGTCGGGCTGCACGTCGTCATGATCCTGATGGTCGCGGATGTCGGCGAGGAGCTTCATGAGGAAGATCGCGATGATCGTCTTGCCCGTACCCGGCGAGCCCTGAACGACGAGCGTCGAGCGCCTGTCGGCATCCTCCATGTCGGCGAGCAGGCCCTCGATGACGTCGGTGATGGCGATGGCCTGGTCGTCGTTGAGCGCCTTGAACGGCGAGAGCTTGAACAGATCGGAGTTCTCGATCTGCGGGATGCTGCGCGAGAACAGTCCCTCGGCGCGCAGGGCCTCGAACACGTCGCGGAACGACTCGCGATATAGGGCGCGGTCGTAGTACTGGGCGTCGGTGAGCCCGTCGTTGCCGTTGAGCAGCTCGTACCGCCCGTCGCCGTGGAACCAGCGGATGAGGTGAGATTCGAGATCCAGGCACACCGACTTGTTGAACCGTTCGTCGATCACTACGCGGATCGAGTCGAGGCCCTCGTTCTTCTTGGAGCCGGTGAGGTGCTGGCGCATGCGAGTCGCGGTGCTCACCGTCTCGCCGACGTAGAGCTTGCGCCTGGTGCCCGAGCTGTCGATGACGTAGACGACCGGCCAGTTCGGGTGGCGTGCGTCGTCGCGTGCCCAGGCATCCACCGCCGTCTTCTCGAACGGCAGGCGCTGGATGCTGAACCCGGTCATTCTTCTTCCTCGCCGCCGTCTGCGACCTCATCGAGTTCCGTGTACTTCGTGGCGCGCCCTTTGGCGAGGCGAACCGGATACTTCTGCTCGGTGGATGCCAGCTTGCGCATCACGATGTCGTCGAGGTCGACGCCGAGCGCATTCGCGAGATGGATGCAGTACGTGACGACGTCGGCGAGCTCTTCCTCCACGCGGGCCCGGTCCGCATCAGGCGTCCACTGGAAGAGCTCGAGAAGTTCCGCGGCCTCGATCGAGATGCTCTTCGCCAGGTTCTCGGGGCTGTGGAACTGGTCCCACTCGCGCGCTTCGACGAAGGCGCGGAGCGCTGCGAGAGTCTGAGGGGAGGGCATGGGAGGGGCGGCTACAGCGGGCCGAACGCGTCTTCGAGGAGCTTCTTGAACTCGCGTGCCGCCCTCACATCGAAATGGATGCTCTGGGTCGGGCTGTCGCCGGGGCCAGGTCCGCCTTGTCTGTAGTTGTAGAGGTACACGAAGAGGTTCCCCTCTGCGTCGCGGACCTCTTGCACGTAGGCATCGACCTCGGACAGCGGCGGTTTGACTTCACGGTCGCCTTGGATGAACTCTCGTATGCGGGCCATGACATCAACCTAGCGATGGGATGAGGGGGGAACTGAAGTCTCGTCGCAACGAGGCATTCGCGGTCTGTGCTGGGCACTTACGTTCGCAGCCTGCGGACGAGGTGTTCGATTCTCTTCGCGACTTCGACTGGAGGGTCGTGCTCCCAGCACCGGACGACGATCCAGCCAGAGGACCTCAGTTGTTCGTCGGTTTCCCGATCGCGGTCGATGTTTCGTTGGAGCTTGGGCAACCAGTAGTCGCAATTGCGCTTGGGATAGGTCGCGTGAAGGGGGCACCTGTGCCAGAAGCATCCGTCGACGAACACTGCGACTCGCCACCGCGTGAACACGATATCTGCGCGGCGTCTTCCGCCGAGCGGTGCGAAGTCCACACGGTAGCGGAGCCCAGCTGCGTGAAGGGGCGAGCGGATAGCCAGCTCAGGCTTCGTGTCGCGACGTCGGTTGGCTCTCATCGACCGACGAGAGCCTTCGGTGCTCGCCCAGGACATCTCATGAGCATACGGCGCGGTTCGGAAGCGAGTTGTGCCGCAATGTCTGACGTTCGAACTAATATACGAAGAGCCACCCCGGCGCGGTCGAGCTACTGCAACCGCGGAACCAGGGTAGGCTGCTTAGGAGAGTTCGATGATCGAGGAGCGAGCTTTGTCTGATCTTCATTTCCGGATGGGCGAGCTGTTCAGTGGGCCTGGTGGTATGGCGCTAGGTGCTCGCCGGGCGGCGGCGACCATCGAAGGCGTCGAGCTCAAGCACGCGTGGGCGAATGACTACGACCGCGATACCTGCATGACTTATCGCAACAATATTCTCGTTCCCGCGTACGGTGATCATGCTGTGGTCGTCGAATCTGCTGACGAGTTGCCCGAGGCCGGTGGCGGAACCGTTCATCAGAACGTGCACGATCTGAACATCGACGCACTTGGTCCCGTCGACGGCTTCGCGTTCGGTTTCCCGTGTAATGACTACAGCTTGGTAGGCGAGTGGAAGGGGCTCGACGGCGAGTACGGTCCGCTGTACACCTATGGGGTGAAGGTCCTCGCCACTAAGCGCCCCAAGTGGTTCGTCGCGGAGAACGTCTCCGGGCTACGTGGAGCCAATGAAGGGGAAGCGTTCAAGCAGATCCTTGCGCACCTGCAGGAGCCGGCGCCCGGTTTGCGCTATCGCCTCGTCCCTCACCTCTATTCCTTTGACGAGTACGGTGTGCCTCAGCGTCGACAGCGAATCGTGATCGTCGGGGTTCGCAGCGATCTCTACACAGTGTTCCGCGTTCCGTCTCCGGAGATCTATGCCGGGCAAGACGTCTCCGCGGAGAAGGCGTTGAGCGAACCGCGGATCATGGTCGGTGCTCCGAACCATGAGTACACCCGGCAGTCGGACAACGTGGTGGAGCGATTGAGCTATATCCTCCCCGGGGAGCACGCTTTTTCCCCGCGCGCACTCGAGATCATGCCCGAGCACCTCAAGATCAAGACGCGGACGACCATCAGCACGACGTACAAGAGGCTCGAACCGGGTAAGCCTGCCTACACCGTGACGGGCGCTGGCGGTGGCGGATCGCACATGTACCACTGGGTGCAGAATCGAGCCCTCACGAACCGTGAGCGGGCACGACTGCAGTCGTTTCCTGACGAGTTCGTGTTCCACGGGCGTAAGGACAGCGTTCGGAAGCAGGTCGGAATGGCTGTTCCGGTGAAGGGGGCGGAAGCGATCTTCGTGGCGCTGTTCAAGTCGTTCGCGGGCGTTGAGTACCCCTCGGTGGAACCGAATATCGATCTGCGGGAGATGCTCACGTCGCGCCGGGAGCAAGCCGTCAACTAGGAGGAGGCTCGGAGGAACGGGTAGACGGCGGGTCGTTCTCAGATGCCCAGGTCGTCGAAAGCGCGATGAGTGGCGTCCCGCGCGATGTCGGAGCAATCGGATATGAATGTAGCCGTGGGCGCCTAGATCAGCGCTCGATGATCTGAGCGGGGGACATGATGTCAGGGTTTGGGTTCGATGAGCTGAAGGCGATGTTCGAAGCCTTGCAGGCGAAACAAGCCGGACGGGATCCTGAAACGCGAGATGCTGAGCTCCTCAGCAACTTTGCGGCTATGGATCCGGACTTCCCAGATGCCTATCGAACCCATCTCGCGGCCGAGCGCGAGAGGATCGAAGATCTTGTCGCCGCCAGTAGCCTCATCGGAGACCGGAAGAGAATCGCCTGGTACAGCGGTCCGAAGAGCTTGAAGGGAATCTGGCCCGTCTATCGCGTAAAGCTTGCCTCGCGCCTACCTGCAGTTGCGGCTGACAGCGTCGACGAATCGACGTCCCAGATCCTGTCGCAGTGTGCGAACCCGCTGGAGCGAGGAGACAAGCGAAAGGGGCTCGTCGTCGGCTACGTGCAGTCCGGCAAGACAGCGAACTATGCCGGGCTCGTCGCGAAAGCCGTCGACGCTGGGTACCGCATCGTGATCGTCCTCGCGGGGATGCACTCGAACCTTCGAGCGCAAACGCAGTCCCGGCTGGACGGAGACCTTCAGTTGCGGGAGCTCAAGGACGGCGGCGTCGCGTGGTACCCGCTGACCAGTGTGGATTCCGACATTGCGCCGAGCAACCCGGTCAGCCCGGTCGGAAATCAGGCGAACACGATCATCATGGTCGTCAAGAAGAATGAGAGGCGACTCGCGAACGTCCTCGCCTATCTGAAGGACATTTCGAAGAAAGACCCGCAGATGCTCCTGTCGCGCGCGGTGCTCATCATCGACGACGAGTCGGATCAGGCGACGCCGAACACCAAGGGTGCCAAGAACCTTGTTTCAACGATCAATCAACGCATTCGCGATATCTGGTCAGAGGTGAGGACGGGAACCTATGTCGCCTACACGGCGACGCCGTTCGCCACTATCTTCACGAATCCGAACGACGAGAGCGATCTGTACCCCGATGACTTCGCGATGGTGCTGCCTCGCCCGACCGGGTACATGGGCGCGGACACATACTTCGACACGTCCGGAGTCGATGATGAAGAAGGCGTCTCGCCGGATGCCCTTGCCCGCACCGTTCCAGATGAGGAAGCCGCGATTCTCGCGCCGACCGGACGGGACCTGACGGACTATGATCCGAGCATCACCTGCTCTCTCAGCGTTGCTATCAAGTGGTTCCTGATCGCGACTGCGATCCGACAGATTCGTACCGGGACTTCGCAACACTCATCGATGCTTCTTCATACCTCGCATCGGGTCGACGCGCATGATCGTCTTCGTGACATCGTCGTCGACTTTCTCAAGGACATAGCGTTGGAGACCGATCGTCGGCAGCCGGAATTCCGGACAGTCTTCGATGACGAGATCGATCGCGCGTCTGAGCTCCGCGATGGCGAAGTCCTGCCCGAGTGGTTCGAGATCTGGGACGTGGTCGACGACTTGCTCTCCCGCGTGCAGGTGCGGGTCGACAACGGAACGTCGAACAACCGCGTGTCGTACCCGGACGACGACCCGCAGACCGTCATAGCGATCGGGGGTGGGACGCTGTCCCGCGGGCTGACACTCGAGGGCCTCGTGGTGTCGTTCTTCCTCCGAACCTCGAACGCGTACGACACACTTCTGCAAATGGGACGATGGTTCGGGTTCCGCCCGCATTATCGAGACCTGGCCCGCGTCTGGGCGGCGCCTGGGATGCTCGACGATTACGCCCACCTCGCTCTCGTTGAGCGAGAGCTCCGCGAGGACATCGCCATGCTGGTCAGCGAGGGGAAGACGCCGGCGGACATCGCGATTCCCGTGCGCGGGCACAAGGGACGGTTGCAGATCACCGGTGCAGGCAAGATGGACTTCGCCGACCTCGTGCACACGGGTCTCGGAGGGAACCGTCGACAGACCATTTACCTCGACCGTTCGCAAGCGGGTGTTGACCGCCAGCAGCAGGCGGTACGGGACCTGGTTGGTCGAGCGGCTGCACAGGGTTCGCCCCTCGACTCGGTCGGGGGCGCGTCGGGAGGCGTTGCCGCATCACATCTCTTCGAGGGCCTCTCGCACGCAGATCTCATCGCGTTTCTCGACAAGTACGGCGTGTTCTCGGTCGACGTCGCGTTGCAACCGGAGGCGATGAAGAAGTGGACGGAT
The DNA here is from genome assembly GCF_013409745.1 of Microbacterium pseudoresistens. NCBI lineage: Bacteria > Bacillati > Actinomycetota > Actinomycetes > Micrococcales > Microbacteriaceae > Microbacterium > Microbacterium pseudoresistens. The sequence goes on along the minus strand of NZ_JACCBH010000001.1, from coordinate 982,061 downwards.
GAACACGGAGAAGGAAAGTCCTGGGATCTGGTCCTTGTATCCGGTCCTGCGAGCAACGGAGCCCAGTTCGAGTACGGCCCGGGCATCGTTGTGAATGTGGTTAGCCGCACGCCTCTGAGCATCGAGTGGGACAAGACTCGATTCCGCGAGGCCATGGAGGCGGGAGCCGACATCGTGAACATACGCGCGCTGATGTCGAGCGCGGACTCGACGGCTGATCTCACCATCCTTGGTCGGAATGGGCGTCTCGACGATACGATCCGGTCGGACTTCGATTCGCTCAACACAAGCGATGCACAAGCTGTGAAGCGTTTCCGCCGTGCAGTCCGCCCAGACAACGGCCTGGTCATCCTGTACGCCGTCGGGAAGAACTCGCAACCCAGTTCTTCATCGATGAAGACTCGAGGTGCGATGGAAGCACCCGGTCATCCGATCGGTGTCGCAGTCGTCTTCCCACCGGCCGCTTTCGAACGGGACGGTGATCACTACGCAGTTACGCTCCGATCGATCTTCGATTCCGGTGATGACGAGAACGAGGACGGAGACACCGAGATCATCGACGATGAGGCCGACTTCGCAGCTGGGGAGGGTGAGTCGTGAGCAACGGCCATTCGCGGGTGGAACAGGCGCTGCGGGCCCTACTGCAGGAGTCGCCGACGCTCGAAGTCAGCAAAGCGCGACGGCTTGGGCCTGACTGGCACATGCGTGAGGCTCTCCTGGTACTCGACTATGCCGACCGGCTGTCCTTTGTGGTGGAGCGTCCGGAGGAACTCCCGCGGATAGAGCCGAAGGTCGGAGGCGCATTGCCGATCAGTTGGATTCCGCAGTCGTCTGATGCTCCGCGAGAACGGATCAAGATTGAATGCCCCGACCCCGACCTGCGATCGACTTTCCTGTCGCTCGTCGGCGAGGTCCTCGATCGCGTCGACGAGAAGCATGGCACCGTATATCTCGAAGTCTCCAAGGTCGTCGATGATTGGCATCGAGCTCTTCAATCTGGGAAAGCAGGCTTGAGCCGCCAGGCATTGATCGGCTTGTTCGGCGAACTCGTCGTACTTCGTGAGGTCGTTCGGCTACGGGGGACCGACGCGGTTTCCTTGTGGAGAGGGCCCCAGGGGCATCGCCACGATTTCTCCCAGCTGAACGCGCTCGAAGTGAAGACATACGGTGGCACGGGAAGTCCGAAAGTTACGATCCACGGCGCTTACCAATTGGATCCCCCGAGCGGGCATGAATTGCACCTCCTGTCGTTGCGCGTGGAAGAATCCGACGAAGGCGAAACCATCGCCGATATCGTCCGGGAGTTAAGCGCGGCCGGTGCGAGCAGCGACTTGCTTCGGGAACGCGTGGACGACGAGGAGCCGCTCGTTCTCGATGATTCTCTTCGACTCGTGGTGACGGAACGTCGCCTGCACCTCGTGTCCGACGAGTTCCCCGGTTTGCGGGCCTCCCGACTGGACTCTGCGTCGTTGAAGGGAGTCGATCGCCTTAGTTATCAGCTCCTCCTTGACGCATGTCCTGATGCGCTCCCGGAGGACGAGCAGCGCCGCGTGTTGGAGTCGCTGTGAGCGTGGACAAGATCATCGAACCGCTTCTCTGGTTTCCCAAGCAGTTCCAAGCAGGTGACATGGACGGTACTGGCGGAGACCGATTGCTCGGACGGACGGATTTGTCGCCGCTTGAGGTCTTGATCCGCGAGACAGCTCAGAACAGTTGGGATGCGCGCGTCGACGGCAGCCATCCGCTATACGGTGCGCATCTGCGCCGTGTCGATTTTCGTCTTCGAGCAGATCTCGACCGGCTGTTCGCAACAGGGCGACAGCGATCGGGGAGGCACCGCGTTCCCAGTGTCAACAACTTGCATGTTCTCGAAGTATTCGACCGAGGGACGAGCGGGCTCGATGGACCGACCGATCTCTCGCCGACGTCTCCCGGCGAGCCGTGCAATTTTCAAGACCTCATTCTCAAGGTGGGTGTCCCGCGCGATGACGGCAAGGGTGGTGGAACGTACGGATTCGGAAAGACGGCGGCATACGCGTTCAGCGCTCAAGGAACTGTCCTCTTCTGGAGCCGCTGCCGGGATGGTCGGGATGGCCTCGAATATCGGCTCGTCGTTTCGGCATTCCACGAGTCCTACGTTTCGGAAGGCAAGCAGTTCACGGGTCGACACTGGTGGGGAGCCGGCGAGGACGGGCTGGTTGCACCATTGATCGGTGACGTCGCTCAGGCGTACGGCGAACGTTTCTTCGCCCGGCACTTCGAGGGGGACGAGACCGGGACCTCATTGTTGATCCTGGATCCGCTCATCTCCGTGCCGCGCAACGGAGAATTCGATGAGCCCGACTCCGCTGAGCTGAGAAACGGGGATCCAACGACCCTCGAGCACGAATTCGCCCGAGAAGCACGAAGAGCCATGCGACTGCACTTGTGGCCCAAACTGATCGTGGCGCCTGGCCATGCTCGTCCGCCCATGCCGCTCGAGCTGCGGGTGCACGAACAGAACGTCGATCTGGTTGGCGACACCCCTGGGGCGTTGGCGTCCTGGGGTGCGGGACTCAACGCGATTCGGTCTCGTGTGCGCGACGATGAAGCGCCCGTGATTGCACCATCTGGATTGCCGGTCGAGGTGCACGCCGTGGTACGCAACCGGAAAACGATCGGGCACCTCGCGGTTGTAAAGAGATTGAAGGCTTTGGAAGCACGGCTCGACGAGGACGATCTGGACCCCGTGTGGGACGACGACTCGGTACAACGAATCGCGATGATGCGTGACCAGGCAGAGCTCGTTGTTGCCACGGATGATTGGTCGGACCACACGGCATCCCCGATCTTCGATTGGGTCGCCGTATTCAAGTCGGCGCGTGAGTGGGACCGCACCTTTGCTGACGCCGAGCCGCCTGCCCACGACATGTGGGTGAGCAGTGCCGGCGGTGAGACAGGGCTCGTGATCCGTGCCATGCGCAACAAGGTTCGCGCGATTCTCCGGGAGACCTTCGTCGTTCCGGAGCCGGCGGACGTGGCACATCCCGGCGCCTCAGCGCGGCGCGGCGTCGGCACGGTTGCCCGCATGCTCGGGATGCTGCTCCCATCGAAGCCGGAAGAGAAGCCCTCATCGAAGCCTCGAACCCCGCCAGCGGCGGGTCGCCGTAGTTCACGCAGACAGCTGATCTCAGTCGAAGCTCCCCGCCTCGTGAGGACCTTCTCGGACGGTCGACAACAGCAGCAGATCGGCTTTCTTGTAGACGGAGAGGGCGAGTTCATCGTCGATGTCGCTGTCTCCGTTGTCGGCGACGACGGCGCCCGTATGAGGCTTCCTGCCAACGACCTGCTGTCTGTCTGGGATCGCGCAAGCGATCTAGGGGGTGGGAAGGCGCGGGCCAAAGGCAATCTGGCTCAGACCGTCACTGTTGTCGGACCCTCTCGGCGCGCGTTGCTCATCGAGATGAATGCGAGCGTCGACAATGCCAGCTAATGAGTCGCGCCCGTACCGAGTTCCTGCGCAGCGCTCTGTCACGGTGCGGGTTCGGTGCGTGAATCCCGAAGTCGAGCTGAACGAACTTCCAGATGAATGGGAACCTGGGCAAGACCTCGTGATCCGAGTCAGTGCCGAGCTCGCGCCGGAGTTCTGGGATGAGTGCGGCATTCCCGTGGATGAGAGTGTTGTGCTCGTAGGTGACGTGACTTGTCTGGTCGCCAGAGAGAAATGGCGAGGCGAGTCCCCTTTCGCCCACGACGGGCAGACCTGGTCGGCGGAGGTGGAAATCAAGGTCGACGGGGATGCGGTCGCCGTCGAGGCACTGCTGGATGTTGCAGTGGTCGGCCCCGGACGTACCGGGCATCCAGACCCTGCTCGCGGCGTACACCACGCGGCGCGCCTTTGGAGCTTGCCCGCAACGATCAAGATACCGTTCGAGCGCCTCGGTGAAGCGTTCCCGACCTCAGCAGTGAGCTTTGCCGAAACCGGGCGGCGGCGAGTCCCCTGGCAAGTGGATGTTGCTCACGATGCCGAGCCTGCGTGGGGGCTTAGCTCGGCGATGAGGCTCTACGTGAACATCGATCTGGCCGCGGCTGAGACAATCCTCGACGGATCGGCACCACGGTGGATCTATCAGGCGATTCAGGCCGATATCTATTCGGCGGCGCTCTTTCAATTGGCCGCCGTACGCGATGGATACTCCCCGACTTTCGTCGCTGAATGCGCCGAAACGGACGTCACGTCCTTCGCGGCGTTCTGTTCTCACGTCGCGTCCGTGCTCGGATTCGACCTCGAACTCGCACTGCGAATCGCCAGCGAGGACGCCATGAACCTCATCGATCGGGCTCGGGAGGCCAGTAGCTTCATGACGGAGGTGGCGTGACGATGGGTGCGATCTACCCACGCTTCTCAACGGATGATGCGCGCCGGGCGTTCACGGAACTCGAGAATGCAGTTGCAATGGGGCAGCCGCCGCCAAGCTTCACCCATGGCACGCACCACCCGCGGGCGTACTTCGGAGTAGGCGGCGCCGGTACAGTGACCGTGATGGAGCTCGCGGCTCTTCGCAACGAGATGCGTGAGCAACTGTCGACGGTGGCCACCGGACAGCGCAACTACGATCGCAAGTTCGACCTGCTCGCCGGGGAGAGCCTTGCGCTGTGGTTCTCGGACGATCTCCGAGGGCAAGCAGCACATCCTGGCATGTGGTCGTATCTCACGATCGCGATTCTCCCAGATCTGGCGGTTCGACGATTTCCGCTCGACAAGCACGGCCGCTTGTCCCCCGATCGGTTTCTTGCGGGGCGTCGAAATGTGTTCTATCGGGCATACCTGCGCTCTGTGGTTCTTGGCCCCCTCCTGTATGATCCGGAGGTTGAACTCTTCGAAGATGATCTCGTCGGTCTCATCGACCGCAACCTCTCCTCAGACCATCGGCTCGCGAGGTTCATCAGCGAGCAGATCGCATCTACGCAGAAGGACTTGCCGCGGCGCGACATTGTTCGGGCTGGGCTCAAGGGTGTGCAGTTCGAGTCCAGGGTGACAGACCTCGGATCGTTGGCCGACGACGAACTGCGTGAGTTGATCGACGTACTCTTTGCCGCTTCTTGACCACATGGTCTCCGCCTGCCCCCTCGCCTCGGGGTAACGTCTCCCAGAAGCGGATCTTCGACGCGTTCGCCGGCGTGCGCGACGCCTATGACCGGGGTGCACGAGTGCCTCTCGTGAGACTGTATGCACAACTCGCTATCGAAGTGGGAGAGCCCGAGCATCCGGCGCGCGACTTCTTCCTCGAACGCACCGACCGCATGGAGTCCGCCTCGGTCGGCTGGGTCGAGAAAGCGCAGCGCGAGGGAGTGCTGCGCGACGACCTGTCGGCGGAGTGGATCGTCCGCACGCTGCATGCCCTGGCCGACGGGCTGCAACCGCTCTGGCTCCTCGATCCCGACCTTGACATGGCGAAACACATTGAGCAGGTCATCGAGCTCTTGCGGCCGCCTGCGTCGGATTAGCGCGCACGATCCTCCCCATGGCCTCGCATGCTACCTCTCGGTCGTGTACGACGATATCCAGCGCTCGTTGGATCGTCAGCCCTCGAGCATCGCGTCCAGCACCTTCCCGCCCGTCGTGATCCAGGGTGCCCGGCAGGTCGTCAAGAGCAACTTCTCGCGGCGGAGAACGCAAGGTTCGTCACGCTTGACGAGGCGACAGCACGAGCTGTCGCCTCGGGGGAGGAGGTCAGTCATTGCTTCCGGATGCATTGAAAGGAGCCGCGTCATTGCGCCTTCGGTCCGAGATCAGTCCCGCAACGCCGCCACCATGCCGCGCAGAGCCTTTAGCGTGCTCTTCTGTTCATCCGGACTCATGCCCCTCAGCATCCGCTCTTCCACCGATCGCACCGCGGTGCTCACCGTTTCGAGCTGGCGTCGCCCCCGTGACGTCAACTGCACCGGCAGTACCTTGCCGACCGGAGCCTCGGTGGGTCGCGTGACATAACCGTCTCGTTCCAGCGTCTGCAGCAGGACGTTCATCGACTGTCGCGTGACGAAGGTGCCGCGCGCGAGCGCGGAGTTCGACATGCCGGGACGCTGGGCGAGCAGCTCGAGGCACGAGTAGTGCGTGATGGTCATCCCGAGCGGACGCAGCACCGCCTCCATCGCCGTACGGAGCGCGCTCGAAGCCTCCTTGAGCACATACCCCAGTGACGTCTCCAGGTCGATGCCGCTTCCGTCCTGACTCATGTCAGTATTCTGACATACCGTCAGACATGTCAGAAAACTGACATGCAAACGAAGGAGAATCCCATGCCCGTCACCGGTCCCGACTTCATCTCTCTGCAGGCCCGCGACCTCGACGCATCGCAGGCGTTCTACGAGCACTACCTCGGCCTCGTCCGTTCGCAGGTGGGCCCGCCGCATGCGGTCGTCTTCGAGACCACGCCCATCGCGTTCGCGCTGCGCGAGGTCGTCGAGGGCACTGACCTCGGCTCCGTGCCGCACCCGGGCATCGGTGCGGCGATCTGGCTGCACGCCACCGATCCCCAGGCCATCCACGATGCGCTCGTCGCCGACGGTCATACGATCGTGTCTGCCCCCATCGACGGTCCGTTCGGGCGCACCTTCACATTCGCTGACCCCGACGGGTATCGGATCACTCTCCACGACCGGGCCTGAGACCTGCTTCTCCAGGAGCGATTCCCCGGGGCGCGCTTACTCCCTCCGGGCCGCTGCGGCGTCCGCCTCGGCGAGGCCCTTCCGCATCGCCTCGCGCGACGCGGCATCCCACGGGCCGGAGCACGCGAGCGGGATCTCGGTCATATACCGGCGCTCGGGTTCCGGCATCCGTGCGGCGAATCCCGCCGGGTCAGACCCCGCGGTCGCGTACAGGTCGGGGCCGTCCGCGTAATAGAGGTCGCACGCGACGAGACGCCCGTCGCTGCCACGCATGATGTTCGACGGATTCTGATCGAGCGGACCGCACCACGGCAGTTCCCTGACAGCATCGGCATGGATGCGGCGCACGATGTCGACGAGCTCCGCGACGTGCGTCTCGCGCTCGGCGATCGCGGTGTGGAACCTGACGGCATCCTGCTCGTCGACCTCGTTCAGCCATTCCAACATCTGCAGATCACCTCCGCCTGCGAGCCGGCGATGAGCGAACAGCTGCGGAACCTGACGCGTGTGCGCCGCCTCGCGATACAGCGCAGCGGTGTACGGCCCGACCGGGTCGAACGGGCTGATCCGCACGGCAGCCGTGCCATCGGGGGAGCGCAGGGCGATCGCCCAGTCGCCCTCGCCGCACGGCGTCCAGCCCGCTTCGCGGAAGGCGCGTTCGGCGTCGCGGTGTGTGGCGTCTGCGGGCAGGCTGTCGATGATGGCATTCATTGTCGTAAGGCGTCCTCAGGTCGTCTGCGCAGTGAGATTCTGGGCGAACATCACCAGGATTCCGCTGGGTCCGCGCAGATAGGTGAGTTTGTAGACGTCTTCATACGTGGCCACGCCGCGCAGGGGATAGCAGCCGTGCGTGGCTGCGATCGCCAGCGCCTCGTCGATGTCATCCACCGCGAACGCGACGCGGTGCATCCCGATCTCGTTCGGCATCGTCGGGTGCGTCTCAATGGCATCTGGGTGGATGTACTCGAAGAACTCCAGGCGTCCGTGACCGTCGGGGGTCTGGAGCACCGCGATCTTGGCATGATTGCCGTCCAGCCCCACCGCCTGGTCGGCCCATTCGCCGCTCACGGTGTCGCGGCCGAGGACGGTGAGCCCGAGGTCGGTGAAGAACGAGATCGCCGCTTCGATGTCGTCGACGGCGATGCCGACATTGTCGATCCTGATGGGCATGGGGCGACCTCCTTCCGGGCGTGAGCGAGGAACGCCGCGTGAGGAACAAGGATAGGAGCACGGACGCGGCTCTGGGTAGGCTGACCGCATGCGCACGGATGCCGGCCCGACTCGACGCCCGCGCGTCATCCACACCGGGCAGGCGCTGGTCGATCAGGTGGTCGAGGTGCCGGAGCTTCCGGCGCGGGGACAGAACGTCATGGCGAACTCCGTAGCCGACTACGCCGGCGGTGCAGTCACGGTGCTGCTGGCCGCGACGCGCCTGGGCGCCGCGTGCGTGCACGCCGGGGCACACGGCACGGGCCCGCGCGGCGACCTGATCCGGGCGGCGCTGGCGGCCGACGGCATCACGGCATCCGCCCCGCCGGTGACCGACCGTGACACCGGGGTCTGCGTCGTGCTCGTCGAACCGACCGCCGAGCGCACCTTCGTCACGACCCTCGGCGCGGAGCGCGACATCACGGTCGAGTCGCTCTCGACCGCCGACGTGCAGCCGGGCGATCTCGTCTGCGTTACCGGATACTCGCTCGCCGTGGCGCAGACCCGCGACCCGCTGCTGGGATGGATGGCCACCCTTCCGCCCGAGGCGGTCGTCGTGCTCGACCCCGGTGCGGCCTTCGCGACGCTGCCGGCCGAGGTGCGCGATGCGATGCTCGCCCGCACGGATGTGTGGACGAGCAACGCCGAAGAGGCGACAGATCTGCTCGCGGTGCTGTCGACCCCCGCTCCTGCCGACGCCGACGAGCGCGAGATCGCCGCGCAGGCGCGTGCGCTCGAGCCGGTGCTGCGCGAGGGCGCCGTCGCCATCGTGCGCGACGGGCCGGAGGGGTGCGCGGTTTCGGTGCAGGGCGAGGCCACCTACGTGCCGGGCTTTCCGCAGAAGCCCGTCGACACGAACGGCGCCGGCGACACCCACACGGGCGCGCTGCTCGCGGGCATCGCCGCAGGCGCCTCGTGGGTGGATGCCTGCCGTCGGGCCAACGCCGCCGGCGCCATCACCGTGACCCGGCGCGGCCCGAGCACCGCCCCGACCGCTGCCGAGGTCGACGCCTTTCTGGGCGACCGCGCGCGTCCCGCGATGCGAGAGGGATTGTTGCACGAGTAGGGGTACTGCAGTCCCGAAGTACCGCTAACGCAACTGGGAGAATCAGCGGCAGCTACCGCTGGCGCGGCGGTCACGGCCGGAGATCCCACTCGGGGTAGAGCCGCTGCTGCGCCTCGAGTGCCAGTCGGACCGTCTCGGCGGAATCGGCGCGGATCATCCGCCCGCCCGACTTGAGCTGCTCCCCCGCGACGAACACCGTGTCGATGTTGCCCTCGTGCGCGCCCAGCACGATGGCCGCGACCGGGTCGGTGACGGGGGCGATGTTCAGGTCGTCGTGACGCAGACAGATCAAATCGGCTTGCTTGCCCGGCGTGATGGAGCCGATGGAGTCCTGCAGGCCGACCGCACGTGCGCCTTCGATGGTGGCGAACTCGAGCATGTCCTGCAGCGTGAGCGGGTGTGGATCGGCGATCGAGCTGTGGCGGCCGCCGACCCACGAGCGGTAGTAGGCGAACAGCGATCGCATCTGTGTGAACATGTCACCGGCGCACTTCGTCTCGTTGTCACCGCTGAGGCTCGGGCGGACGCCGTGGGCGAGCAGGCGGTCGAGCGGGACGTCGCCGATGCCCTGCGAGTTGAGTTCGCAATGTACGCCGAGCGAGACCGTCGCGCCCGCCTCGGCGAGCATCGCGATCTCCTCGTCACTGGTATTCGAGCAGTGCACGAAGGTCATGTCGTCGCTGAGCAGGCCGCGCTGGGCATAGGCCTCGACAGCGCGGGCCCGCGCGTTAGGCGCATACGCACCGACGTGCACGCTGGTGCGTATGCCCAGCTCGCGCGCGAGCCGCAGCTCGTGCTCCCAGACGTCGGCGACTGCCATCTCCGGCCCGCGAGCCGCGAGCGCGAGCGATGTGCGCTCCTGCCCATCGATGATGTCTGCGAGCCGCCAGATGTCGTCCGGGTGTCGAAGCTCGCTGCTGCTCGTCCAGGCACCGTCCGTCGTCATCGGCCAGCCATGCCCGTAGATCGAACGAATGCCTGACTCGGTGAGCGCGGCAAGCCCGGCGTCGGCATGGTCGGGCGTGTTCTGGATGTGCGCCCAGTCCATCAGCGTGGTGGTCCCGGAGCTGAGCGCCGACACTGCGCCTAGCCGGGTCGCTGCGTAGACGTCCTCTGGGCTGTACCGGGGACCGGCTCCGCCGAGCACCTCTTTGAAGTAGCGCAGCGGATCGACGTCGCCATAACTGTGCCGGATCGCGCTGAGCCAGGTGTGACGGTGTGTGTCCACGAAACCGGGTGCGACGATCCACGCGCTGCCGTCGATCACAATCGCGCCCTCGCGCGGCTGCCCCGGTCCGACCGCCGTGATCACGCCGTCCTCCACGGCGATGTCGCCGACCGGGACGACGCCGATGCCAGGGTCGACGGAGACGATGGTGGCGTCGGTGATGAGCAGCCGCGACGCAGTGCTCATGCTAATGCCCATGTCGCCAACTGGGCCCCTGCCTCGTCAGCCGACGGCAACGTATCCGTCGTCACCCAGTGCACGTAGCCATCAGGGCGGACGACCACGGCGGTCACGCCGCGGAGCACATCAGGTTCGTCGGGGAGCACGCCGGTCACGACGGTCGTGCCGGGCACTTCCACACCGTCGAACGCGTTTCCGCCGGTGAGGTCCAACAGCACGAAGGTGCCGGAATGGAGCAGCTCCGCCACGCGCACCGACCCCTCCACGGTCTGCAGGATCGCAGGCGGAAGGGGCAGCCCGACCGCCGGGTGGTCGCTCGCACCGGTGTAGCGGGACGTGAGTCCGTTGAGCTGGAGCCCGATCTCGCGGTTGACCTGCTCGGCCGGAAGTATGTCGCGGGCGAACATGCGGCGGAAGCTGATGCCCTCCGGGCTGAAGTCAAACTGCACGGCGCATTGCGCCTGCACGCTCTCCAGCAGCGCCTCCATGACCGGCCTGCGCTCGCTCTCGTAGGTGTCGAGCACCGCGTCGGGCGACAGCCCTGCGACCACGCGGCCCAGCTTCCAACCGAGGTTGAACGCGTCCTGGATGCAGAAGTTCATGCCGACGCCGCTGGCCGGGTAGTGGATGCGAGCGCTCTCGCCGACCAGGAAGACCCGGCCCTCGCGCAGTCGATCGGCGATGCGCATGGCGTCGGTGAAGCGAGAGGCCCACACGACGTCGTCGAACTCGAGCTCGAGACCCCAGATCTCCTTGAGGCAGCGACGCACTTCGTCGGCCGTCACCGGTTCCGACTTGTCGGCGTGACGGCGCTCTGCGTGCACGAAGTTGAAGCGAGTCGTGGTGCCGTCGTCACCGAACGGGAAGGATGCGCCCCAGCCGTGCTCGTTGTCGGTCATCGCGCGGCCGGCGGGCCAGTTCATCGCGAGCGGCAGATCGGTGATGATGCCCGTGAACGTGCCGTCGTGGCCAGGGAAGGGGATGTCGGCGAGCGTGCGCGTGATGCTCCTGCCGCCGTCGGCGCCGACGACGTAGCGGCCGCTGATCTCGACCTCGCCGCCGTCCTCCAGGGCCGCGGTCACCGCAGCGCCGTCCGGATCCTGGGTCAGTCCCGTGACTGTGTGGCCGTGCAGGAGCGTGACGCCCGCCTCGCGCGCGATCTCGAGCAGCACTTCCTCAGTGTGGTTCTGCGGCAGGATCAGGCGGTAGGGGTAGCTCACGTCGATGTTGCGCCAGTGCACCGGCTGCATCCCCGCCCAGATATGGAACGTCAGGAACGGGTTGGGGCGGATGTCACGGGCGCGGCCGATGAAGCGCTCGGCCTGCCCGCGGTAGTCGAACAGGTCGAGCACGCGCGGTAGCACGGTGCCGGCGCGCGACTGCACGGGTGCGGTGCGGCGCTCGAGCACGGTGACGCGGGCGCCCTGTAGGGTTGCTTCGATGGCCGTGACGAGGCCGGAGGGGCCGCCGCCGACGACGATAACGTCAGTGTCCATGGTGAGTTCCCTTGGTACTAGTAGTGCAAGTTACGGTGGATGAAGTCGGCGATCTCGTCGACCACAGCGTCTGTGGCGAAGGCGGGTGCTTCGTGGTTCTCGCCCGGCAGCAGTCGCAGGTCGCACGCGACACCCAACCGACTGGCGTGCTCCGCGAGACGGATCGAGTGGCGATGGTCGACGACTGCGTCGCCGGTGCCGTGGATGAGCAGCATGCGAGGAGCGCCGGCATGCAGGTGTGCGATCGGGCTGACGGCGGCGAGTTCGTCGTGACTGGCGTGCTCAGGATCAACGCCGGCGAGTATGGCCACGCGATGCTTCGGCGACAGCGACGGCCCCGCGGCGAGGGCGTCGACGATCTCCTGCGGCAACTTGAGCCCGGCTGCTGGTCTTAGCGCGTCCCCCGCGCTGCTGATGTCGTAGCGACCGAACAGCCCGATGAAGCCGTCGACGTGGAGTTGGCCGCTGAAGGCCGCGAGCGCGGCGAGCGTCGACCCGGCAGACGCACCCATGAGGAACGTCGGTCTGTCCTGCCGGTCGAGCGAATCGAGCACGGCCCGCACGTCATCGAGCTGGGCCGGGTACGGGGCTTCGGTCGCGAGTCGATAGTCGACGGATGCGACGGAGATTCCACGCGCCGTGAGCGCGTGGAAGCGTTCGGCATGGTCTTTGCGGCTGCCCCCGGTCCAGCCGCCGCCATGGAGGTAGATGATCAGGGGTGCGTCTACGGTAGGCGCGCCGTAGAGGTCGACGTCGATTAGATGGTCCGGGTCAGCGCGCACCGATATCAGCTCCGCCTCTGCCGCCTGCACGCCGACCTCGAAGCACTCCATTAGCTGCGCGAGAAGCCGGTAGTAGCCGACCAGAGTGACCACCTCTGCGGCCGCCTGCTCCCCGAGCCGAAGTGCGACTCCGGCGGTGCCCCCACCGGCCAGCAGCGCATCAGTGAGGCGCAGGACGTCGCCTTCGAGTGCGTCGGCGGCTTCGTACCGCCCATTGAGCACCGCGGTCACCTCGGCTGCGGTGAAGCCAACGGCGAGGCTGACGAGCCGGTGGGCATGCACCTCGAAGCCGGAGTCGGTTGCTGCGGCGACGCGCAGGATAGCGAGCTCGCGCTGTCGCTGCGTCAGGCTCGTCCGGTAGCGGATGGCGGATCCGAGCTCCTGCAAGGCAGCGCCAATCATGGGGAACCTGGTCATGATCCCAAAGGGCCCCTGGAGATTCCCAGTTTCGTCGGTGAGCGGGAAGGGCGATGCCGCACCACGCGGCCCGTTCAGGATGGCGTCGTAGACCGCTCGCTGGGCCTCGTCCAGTCCGTCGCGGGCCGCGCTGTCGCTCATACGGTCTCGACCCCTTCGGCGATCGAGTCGTTCGCGTCGATCACGGTCGAGCTGATACCTGCCCGGTTCGCCCACTCCAGCGCTGCCTGGATACCGTCGATCGAGAGCGCGGCTGAGTAAGCGTACGACTGGATCTTCTCCGCGAGCTCGTCTGTTTCGGGCGTGCCCGAGGCGATGGCGTCGGCGACGACCGAGTCGATGTTCGCAGGATCCTGGATGTACTCCATCGCGCGAGCGATGGCGCGCTGGACGCGCGCCGGCGCCTCGGGGTTCTCCTCGATGAAAGTGGCGGTCATCGTGAGCGCGGCGTTCACCTGGTCCCCGAAGATGTCGGGGATATCAGTGCCCAACGAGAGGACGTGTGTGGCGAGGCCGTTGGCGACCAGCGGTGCGTCGAACCCGCCGCCGGAGAACACAGCATCGACCTGGCCGGCCTCGAGTGCGTTGCCTGCCGCGGCGCCCGGCGTGTCGACGAAGGTGTACTCGCCTTCCTCGACCCCGGCTTCCTCGAGTAGCGCAGCGACCGTGAGGCCGATGGGCCCGGCCTGCGCCGCTGTGCCGATACGCAGCCCGCGCAGAGCCTCGATCGAGGCTCGCCAGCCGCCTACCTCATCGGGGCCGGGGATATCGACCCCGTCCGCGGCGAGGAGCGTGAAGTCGACGTTGTCGTTGAGACCGGAGACGAAGCGCACTTCGACGCCGTTCTCCAGGTAGCGGCCAACGTTGTACGCCGTGTCCGCCGTCATGTCGATCTGACCAGAGGTGAGCGCCGCGGGGAGTGCCTGCGCCGAGGTCTGCGTGACGACAAGCTCGATGCCCTCCTCCTCGAAGAAGCCCTGCGCGGCGGCGATATCGACTGGCAGGAACGGCAGGGCGCCAGGGACCGGAGCGCTGTAGTTGACGGTGATCAGCTCCGTCGGCTCGCCCGTCGGATCGCTGCCGCTGGGCTTGGGAGTGTGGCCCCCGGTGCTGCAGGCGACCAGACTGAGCGCGAGTGCGAGCGCTCCGACCGTGCCGAGGGTGATGCGGGTGTGCTTGTGCATGGTGTGTCCTCCTTTGGAACTACCGGGTTGATGCGCTGCGGGCGTCGTCGCTGACGTCCCCGCGATTGGGTTACTACATGGCCTGCCACCGCAGCAGGTATCGCTCCGACCATGCGACAAGCGCCGTCATGACGCCGGTGATGATCGCGAGCAGCGCCAGCACGGCGAAGACACCTGCCGATTGGAAGTTCTGGCCGTACAGGACGATGCGCTGGCCGAGGCCGTTGCTCGAGGCGACCATCTCCGACGAGACGACGCCGAGGATGGCCGTCACGACGCCGAGGCGCAGGCCCGCGAAGATCGAGGGCACGCACGAGGGCAGCAGGATGGTGCGGAAGCGCTGCCACGGCGAGGCATGGAACGCCTTGCCCAGCGCGAGCAGATCGGGCGCGACCGATTTCAGGCCGGCTGCGGTCGACACCAGCACCATGAAGAAGACGATGGAGACCGCGAGCGCCACCTTCGATGTCTCGGTGATGCCGAACCAGAGAAGGAACAGCGGTGCGAGCGCGACGCGCGGGATGCTCATCAGCACCGAGATCCATGGCTGCAGCACACGATCGAGTAGCGGGATCGAGGTGATGAAGAACGCGACCGCCACCCCCGCGACGCTGCCGATGGCGAAGCCGAAGACGGTCGCGCGGAGCGTGGCCAACGTGTCATTCCACAGTCCCTCTGCATTCGCGATGGCGAAGGTGCCGATGGCGCTCGGCTGCGAGAAGAAGAGCGTGTTGATGCTGCCGCTGGCAGCAGCCCACTCCCACATGCCTAACGCCACGACGAGGCTGAGCACCTGCAGCGCAACCGTGAGCGCGCTCCACTTCGTCTTCTTGCGCTTCGCCCGCTGCTGCGAGCCTTCGATTGCCCGAGCAAGCTCGGCGGGCGCGTTCTGCGTGACTATGGTGGCCGTTGCACTGGTCATTGCTCTTCCCCACTCGAGAACAGACCCCAGAGCGAGTGCACGAGGTCCTGGTATCCGCTGGCGAACCGGAGCTTGTCCAGGTCTCGGGGTCGCTCGAAGTCGACCGTGATGTCCTTGCGGATTTCGCCCTCGCCCATCACGACGATGCGGTCGGCGATCAGCGCGGCTTCACTCAGATCGTGGGTGACGAAGATGACGGTCTTGCCCGTGCCCTCCCAGATGCGGAGGAACTCCCCCTGGAGTCGCGCCTTGGTCTGCGCGTCCAGTGCGCCGAAGGGCTCGTCGACGAGCATCAACTCGGGGTCGAGAGCGAGGGTGCGGGCGAGATTGGCGCGCTGCCGCATGCCGTGCGACAACTGCTGCGGATGCAGGTGGCCCTTGCCGCCGAGGCCGACCAGCTCGAGCATCTCGTCGGCACGGGCGAGACGGTCCTGCTTGCGGACGCCTCGGAGCTCGAGCGCATAGGCGACGTTGGTGCGGACGGGGCGCCACGGCATCAGCGAATCCCGGGCGAACATATAGCCCACGGCGGATGCTCGAGGTTTCTGAGTGTTGACGTTGACGGATCCGCGCTCGGGTCGCAGGGCTCCGGAGATCATGTTGAGCAGGGTCGTCTTGCCGCAGCCGCTGGGGCCCACGAGGCAGAGGAACTGACCCTTGGGTACCTCGAGGTCGATGGACTTCAATGCGACGTGCGTTGACTGCGACGAAGCGAACCAGTGGGTCAGGTCGTCGACTCGAACGACCGTCTCTGCCGCATCGGTTGGTGCGGGTGCATGCGATGTGTCCATGGTCTGCCACGTGGCCTCTCTCAGCGTTGCTGTGAACACTGCTCGTCCGATGGGTTTCAGTGCTGCATGCGCAGGGCTGACGGTGAGACGAAGGTCTGCCGTAGCTCACCGATGCCCTCGACCCAGCTGCGGAGGTGCTCGCCGTCCTGCAGGAACCGCTGCGGCTCTCGGCCCATGCCGACACCGGCGGGCGTGCCCGTGAAGATGAGGTCGCCCGGGTACAGAGTGACGATCCTCGACAGCTCGGAGAGCAGCTCGGGGACGGAGAAGATGAGGGCGCTCGTGCGGCCCTGCTGCACGACCTCGCCGTCGATCTCGCAGCCGAGTTCGAGGTCATCGGGATTGGCGAACTCATCGGGCGTGACGACCCATGGTCCGGTCGGCGCGAACCCCGCGAATGACTTCCCCAGCCCGAACTGCGGTGCCGGCGGGCGGAGCTGCACGATCCGCTCCGAGATGTCCTGCCCGACGGTGAGACCGGCGATGTACTCCCAAGCGCGGTCGACCGGGACGTCCTGCGCGGTTTGCCCGATGACCGCGACCAGCTCGACCTCCCAGTCGGTGTTGCCGCCCTCGGGCAGCATCACCGTCGTCTGCGGCCCGCTGAGCGAGCTCTGAAACTTTGTGAAGACGGGCGGCAACTGCTCCGGCGTCGCGAAGCCGGACTCGTTCGCGTGCGCGTCGTAGTTGAGCCCGATTGCGAAGATCTGTCGAGGTGACGGCACCGGCGCCCCGAGCTGCTCGGCATCGAAGCGCACGTCGACCTTCGCGTTCACGTTGTTCGCCCACGTACGGAACTCCGCCCACTGCTCGAAGATGCCGTGCGGATCGGGACCGAACTGGCCCGCCGATGCCGTGAAGACATCCGCACCCGCACCGGCCTCGAGCACCAGCGTCGCGCGGCCGTCAACATTCGCAATTCTCATCGCTTGTCCTTCTGTTCTGGCCGGTGGCTCAGTAGAGCTCGGGCAGGTAGATCTCGGGGATGATCTCGGGGCGGTACTCGCCCGCACGGGCCCGACGGTGGATCTCCTCGAACGAGAGACCGCCCTCGCGCGCCTCGACCATTTGCTCCGCGTCGAAGTGCTCGCCGACGGGGTCGTTAGCGAACTCGATGGAGTAAAACATGAACGCCGATGACTCCGACCAGTCACCGAATGCGTCGACCTGGATCTCCACGCCGTTGCCGTCCGGGTCCTGGTAATAGAGCGACACCGTCATGCCGTGATCGAGCTGGAGGAACGGCAGGATGCCGAGGTCGCGCAGCCGGATGTAGTTGTTCAGCCACGCGTCGAAGTCGGGGTATTCGAAGGCAGTGTGGTGCAGGCCGGTGGTATGACCCTTGTCCTCCGGGTCCTTCAGGTTCGGCGGCGCGAGCAGCGCGATGCGGTGATTGGCTTCGTCGTTCGTCAGCCAGGCACCGCCCTCGCCGTGGAACACCGGGCGCAGGCCGACGACTGTCGAATACCACTCCACCATCCGATCGAGCTTCTTGGTGGTGAAGGTCGTGTGGTGGAACTTTGGTGCGACCAGCGGCTGCTGCCGTGCTCGGTTGCCCTTCGGCATCATTGCCCTCCATCTTCGTTTTCCGGACCGTTGGTCTGACAGTAGGGATAAATTTCGAAACTGTCAATGACTTCCGAAAACCATCCGACTACGACTACAGTCAGTTCTCAACGCATACGATGCGTGCCAGGCAAAGGAGCGGATTGTGACGATCGAGCAGGCGAAGCCCCGCCAACAGGCGAAGTCCCGCCAGCAGGCGACCTTCGACCGCATGCGCGCCGACATCCTGCATGGCGTGCTACGTCCCGGTGAACGCCTCCGCTTCAACGAGATCTGCAAGCGATACGACGTGAGCGTCGGCGTCATCCGCGAAGCGCTGTCACGGCTGGTTGAGCAAGGACTGATCTCCCTGACGCATCAATCCGGCTACGCAGTCATGTCGCTCTCGGCAACCGATCTAGAAGATCTAACGGTTGCTCGCTGTGGTATCGAGGGTCTCGCGATCACCTATGCCGTGAACCGCAAGGACATCGCGTGGGAGTCCGAAGTGCTCGCCGCGCACCACCGTCTCGCGTCCTGCGAGTACGACGAGTCGAGCGATGAGTGGGCAAACGTCCACCGGGAGTTCCATGAGACTCTGCTGCGTGGTTGTGGCAGCGATCGGCTGTCCGCTGTGGCGGCGCAGCTACGTGACTCCGCCGAGGTGTACCGGCGTTGGTCGCTGGCATTCGCTGACAGGCAGGCGCGCGACATCAGCGGCGAGCATCGGGCGATCGTCGAGGCCATACTTGCTCGTGATGCTGCCCTCGCCGCCTCGTTGCTGGCTGACCATGTTGGCAAGACGACCGAAGTTCTGCTGAACTCTCCCGACATTGACTGGTCTGTCGAGCACTGACGAACTGCTACTATCGGCCACACCGATCGGTTCGCAATGATCGTCGCCGACCCGAGCGGACTGCGAAGTCCCCGGGGTTGCCGACGATCCAGCAGATGCTCGCCAACCCCTTCAACGCAGGCGCTGCCAGCCGGCGTGTCAAGCAGCCACTCGATGTCGCCTGCGGCCACGAAACGTGTCCCGCTGATAGATCCCGTGTCGCCCGTCAGGTCTGATGCGACGACGCTCTTGACACGGCATTCCCGCCGTCGTAACGTACAACCAAATGGTTGCACAAATTGAACTGGGCGAAGCGGAGATCGACCGTGTGTTCCACGCATTGGCGACGGCGACGCGACGCGACATCCTGCGCCGTACGATCACGGACGAGCAGTCGGTGTCGACTCTCGCGGGCGACTACGACATGTCGTTCGCGGCGGTGCAGAAGCACGTCGCCGTGCTCGAAGCCGCCGGCCTCATCATCAAGCGCGCCGAGGGACGCGAGCGGCTCGTCCGCGCGAATCCCGAGATGATCGCGCGTGCCAGGGCGCTGCTCGCCCGATACGAAGACCTGTGGCGGGCCAGGATCGCCCGTCTCGACGACCTGCTGGCAGAACCGCCGGCATCCGATCCGCAAGGAGCATGATCATGCCTGTCACCGACATCACCACTGACCCCGAGGCGCTCACGATGACCGTCACGGCCGAGTTCGCCGCTCCCGTCGAGCGCGTCTGGAACGCGTTCACGACGCCGCGTCAGCTCGAGCGCTTCTGGGGCCCTCCTGGCTGGCCTTCCACGTTCCGCGAGTTCGACTTCACGGTCGGCGGGCGGGCGCAGTACTTCATGACCAGTCCCCGCGGGGAGAAGTCATCGGGCTCATGGGAGTTCCTCTCGATCGACGAGCCGCGCGGCTTCGAGGTGCTCGATTCGTTCGTCGACGACGAGGGCAAGCCGCTCGACGGGTTCCCCGCGATGCGGATGAGCTTCACGTTCGAAGAGACCAGCACCGGCTCGCGCATGGTCAACACCAGCTACTTCGACAGCGCGGATGCCCTGGAACAGGTCGTCGCGATGGGCGCGGTCGAGGGCACGCGCATGGCGATGGATCAGCTCGACGCCGTGCTGCAGGATCTCCGCGAGTACGCCGAGGGCAAGGGCACCCGCGTCGAACTGATCGACGACACGCACGTGCGGATCACCCGGCTGGTGAACGGGCCGCGTGAGCTGGTGTGGCGGGCGCATCACGATCCCGACCTCGTCCGGCAGTGGATGCTCGGGCCCGACGGCTGGGAGATGACGGAGTGCGTCATGTCCACGACGGTGGGCGAGAGCTACCGCACCTCGTGGGCGCCCGTCGGTGACACCGAGGGCGAGCCCTTCGGCTTCGAGGGCGAGGTGCTGCTCGTCGACGAACCCCGCCGGGCCGTCACGACCGAGCGGATGCAGGGGCAGCCGATCGAGACCATAAACGACCTGAACCTCTACGAGGAAGACGGCGCGACCCTGGTCACCGTGCTCATCGAATACCCCGACCTCGAGACCCGCGACATGATCCTCGCCACGGGGATGGCCGACGGCATGGAGGCCTCGTTCGCCCGCCTCGAGCACGAGGTGCTCGCCGGTCGGTGACCCCTGCGCGCACGGCCTCCGACCACCCGCGTCGGAGGCCGTGTGCAAGTATCGAGGGCATGGACACCCGGAACGGACGCCCTGCTGGTCGGGCCGCCACGGCGGCCCACAAGATCATCGAGGGGGTGACGCGCGGGCCCGGTCGGGACTCCGTGCATCCGGCTCTCGTGCCCGGCGTCGCCGTCGAAGACACCGGGCGCACCTACCGCACCGACCCGCTCGTGTTCGGCATCGCGGTCACCTTCACGCTCGCGTTCATCGCCTGGGGCGTGTTCGCGGGCGACAACCTCGCCGGCACGACGAAGACGGTGCTGGACTGGGTCGTCACGAACCTCGGGTTCTTCCTCACCTCGATCTCGACGACCGTGCTCATCTTCATGCTGGTCGTGGGCTTCAGTCGCTTCGGACGCATCCCGCTGGGCCGGGATGACGAAGAGCCCGAGTTCTCGATGTTCTCCTGGATCTCGATGCTGTTCGCCGCCGGCATGGGCATCGGGCTGGTGTTCTGGGGAGCGGCCGAGCCGCTCACCTTCTTCGAGAACCCGCCGCCGGGCACCGTCGAGGCGAACACGCTCGAGGCGATGCACCAGGCCCAGGCGCAGGTGCTCTACCACTGGGGTCCGCAGGCGTGGTCGTTCTACGCCCTCGTCGGCGGGGCGATCGCCTACGGTGCATACCGTCGCGGGCGTACACCTCTGATCTCGTCGATCTTCGCGCCGCTGCTGCCCGGTGGGCGCACTGACGGCGCGGTGGGCCGCACCATCGACATCTTCTCCATCATCGTGACGCTGTTCGGCACGGCGGCCTCGCTCGGACTTGGCGCGCTGCAGATCGGCCACGGCGTCGAGATCGTCTCCGGCATCGGCGAGCTCGGCAACGGCATCCTCATCATCGTCATCGCCGTGCTCACGGCCTGCTTCATCGCGTCGGCCGTCTCGGGCGTCTCGAAGGGCATCCGCGCGCTGGCGAACATCAACGCGGTCGCCGCGATCATCCTGGCGTTCTTCGTGTTCTTCGTCGGGCCGACGCTGCTGATCCTCAACATGATCCCGGCCGTGGCCGTGGAGTTCATCGGCGATCTGCCGCAGATGATCGGCCGCTCCGGCTCGCAGGGGCCCGAGGCGCAGGCGTTCCTCTCGGGCTGGACCATCTTCTACTGGGCGTGGTGGATCTCGTGGTCGCCCTTCGTGGGCATGTTCATCGCGCGCATCTCACGCGGTCGCACCCTGCGCCAGTTCGTGTCCGTGGTCATCGTCGTGCCGGCGGTCATCTCGCTCGTGTGGTTCGCGATCTTCGGTGCCACCGCCATCGACCAGCAGATGAACGGCGCGGGCCTCATCGTCGACCCGCCCGAGGAGGTGCTCTTCGGCGTGCTCGGCAACCTCCCCCTGCCGATGATCACCAGTGTCGCCCTGATCGGGCTCATCGCGATCTTCTTCATCACCGGCGCGGACTCGGCCTCGCTCGTGATGGGCACTCTCTCGCAGCAGGGCCGCCCGAACCCGTCGCGCTGGGTCGCGGTCGTGTGGGGCACGCTCGTGGGCGTCATCGCGGCCGTGCTGCTGATCACCGGAGAGGAAGGCTCGGGCCTCAAATCGCTGCAGAATGTGACGATCATCGCCGCGCTGCCCTTCGCCGTGATCATGGCGTTCATGATGATCGCGTTCTTCAAAGACCTCCGCAACGATCCGCTCATCCTGCGCGACAAGTATGCGCGCAGTGCGGTGCGGCACAGCGTGCGCGCGGGGCTGAGCGGCTACGGCAGCGACTTCGCGCTCGTACCGGTCGCCTACGACCACTCCAAGGATGACCATCCGTGGGTCGACGAGGATGAGCTCGACGACTCTCTCGCCGAGACCTACGCCGCCACCACCTCGGCCATCGACATCATCAAGGATGCGGATGCCGACGATGGCACGGGCGAGGGGGCGGATGTCGGCGTGGATCCGGAGTCGCCGCCGGAGGCGATGGTGCCGGTCGACCCGGACTCGCCCCCGCGGGGCTGAGGCGTCAGATCAGGCGGCGCAGAGCTTCGTCGAGCGAGAGGCCCTGCGCCGCGGCGCGGCCGCGCAGACGGGCGTGCTCGGCGGGGGTGAGCGTGAGACGGACCTCGACGGGTGCGTCGTCCTCGGCGTCGAGGCCGGCGAGCAGGTCGATCGCCTCGGCCCATCGGGGTGCTGAGACGGGAGCCGGGGCCGCGGGCTGCGGACTCGCGCGACCGGCCGTGAACCCGGGCCCGCGGTCGGGCTCGGACTTCTGCTGATACGCCTTCGCCGCGGCGTTCGCGCGGACGTCGGCGGCCTCGTTGAGATCGTGCCCGGCGTGTCCCTTGACCCATTCGAAGCGCACGTCACGACCCTGCATGGCCGCATCCAGCGCTTCCATGAGGTCGCGGTTGAGCACGGCGCCGCCGTCGGACTTGCGCCATCCGCGGCGCTTCCATCCGGGCATCCACTTGGTGATGGAGTCGATCACGTACTTGCTGTCGCACAGGATGCGCAGGTCGTCGTCGGTGCCGGCGGTCGCGTGCAGCAGCTCGAGCACCGCGCGCAGCTCGCCCTGGTTGTTCGTGCCGTGCGGTGATCCGCCTGCCGCCCAGTTCTGCTCGTCGATGTACCAGGCCCAGCCGTTGGGACCCGGGTTGCCCAGCGCGGAGCCGTCTGCGGCGGCGGTGATGGTCATCCCTCCACCGTAACGGCGGCGTGCGCGGCGGCCGGGCGCGTCGCGCACGTGGCTCCCCGCGGCGAATCCGTGACCGGGAGGGACGGGGCGGCGACGTAGGGTCGGGAACGCACGTGAGACGACCGAGGAGGCGGTGACGATGGCTGCGAACCGGTGGGTGGCGATGCGGGCCGCGGTCGCGCTCGCCGCCGGTGCGCTGGCGCTGTCGATGGCGGGATGCGCGCCTGCGGAGTCCGGCGACCCCGGCGCCGTCGACGACTCGCCTTCCGCGGGCGCGGCCGGCGAGTCGTCGCCGGAACCCGAAGCGGCGGATCCGTGTACGGCGCTCGCGCCGTCGATGGACGGGCTCGTCGATGCCGTCGAATGCGGGATGGATCAGCCGTTCCCGTTGGGCGGGACGACGGCGCTGATCACGGATCTCGGCACGACGACCTCGAACGTCACCGCCTCGATCGCCGCCACGCTCGTCGGCTACTCCGCGACGGATGCGGATGTGCGCGCGATCCTGCACGTGGAGGATCCGTATGAGCGAGGAGTCGCACCCCTCGCGCTCGACCCGTCGGCGGGAGCGGACTGCCTGGGTGACAGCGGGCCGTGCGCGCTGGAATGGGATCTGTCGGGCACCGTCTTCCACGAAGACCTCTACGCCCAGCTCACCGCCCCGCAGATCTGGATCCAGATCACCGACGGCACCCGCGAAGTGGTCGTCTGGGTGATCCGCGTCGACTTCACCCCGTCCTGACCTCCGCAGTGACCGCGGTCAGTCCCCCGCGGATCCGGATGCGTCGGACGCGGGCGGCAGGGGGATGTCGATCGTCGTGACCTCCGCATCGGCCAGCTCGCCCATGCCGAGGTTCGACGGGTCGGCGGCGGGAACGGTGCCGAGCACATCCTCGACGCCCTCGGGTTCATACGGCTCGGAGGGCAGCCCCGCCCACTCGTCCTTGCGGTGCTGGGGTCCTTGCGTGAACAGTCCCATGCCTCCATTGTGCGCCCTCTGCCCGTTCCCGGCGCAACGACCGGGGGCGGGGCTCGGTGTTCTGACCTAGGCTTGCCCCGTGACAGAGGCGATGGGGACTCGCGCGACGGCGCCGTGGCGCTATGCCATCGGCATGTTCGGCACCTCGATCCCGATCAACATGATCAAAGGGTCGATGATCCTCTATTACGTCGACATCCTCGGCCTCGACGTGCGCGCGTACGCGGTCGTCATGGTGATCTACGCGGTGATGGATGCGATCGACAACCCGATCCTCGGGTACCTCTCCGACCGCACGCGCACCCGGTTCGGGCGGCGCAGGCCGTGGCTGATGATCGGCGCGCCTCTGCTGGCCGCGTGCATGATCGCGTTCTTCTCCGCACCGGCGTCGCTCGACGGCCTGGGCCTCGTGCTGTGGTTCGCGGTCTTCGCGATCCTGTGCGAGGCGTTCGACTCGATGCTCAACGCCAACTACGGTGCGCTGCTGCCCGAGCTCTACCCCACCGAGCGCAGGCGCGCCGTGGCGAACGGCCTGCGCCAGGGCTTCCAGCTCGTCGCGCTGGTGATCTCTCTCGCGCTGACGCCACTGCTCACCACGAGCGTGTTCGGCACGGAGAACACCACGGTCGGCTTCACCACGACGGCGATCATCTACGGATCCATCGCCGTCGCCGTCATCTGGTTCATGGCGCTCAGCGCGCGCGAGAATCCGCGATACTCGACGCTGGTCCGTCCACCGCTGTGGTCGAGCATCGGCTCGATCGTCCGCAACCCGCTGTTCTGGAAGGTCGGCCTCATCGGGGCCTGCTACGGCATCGCGATGGCCATCGTGCTCGCGGGGCTCCAGCTGTATGTCAAGTACTCGCTGGGTCTGCCGGTGGCGATGGCACTGTATCTGCAGGCCGCCGTGATCGTCGTCGCCGCGGCGGGACTGGTGGGCTGGACGCGCCTCGTCGCCCGCTGGGGAGCGCTGCGCACCTGGCGGCTCGCCTTCGCCGTGCTGGCTCTGAGCTTCGTGGCGCTGTTCTTCGCGTTCGATCTCGTCTCGGCGATCTGCGCCGGAGCGCTCGTGGGCATCGGATGGTCAGGGATGCTCGCGACGAACGACCTCATCGTCGTGCGCGTGCTCGATGCGGATGCCGAGACCAACGGCGAGCACCGCGAGGGGCTGTTCCTCTCGGCCTTCGGCTTCTTCGGACGGTTGAACTCGATCGTCACGGGCCTCGCGCTCGCCTCGCTGGCGCTGTTCTTCGGATACGAGTCGGGGGATGCGCCCGGATCCGACCCGGGTATGGCGTTCCGGGTATACCTCTGCGCGTATCCGCTCGTGTTCACCACGGTGGGCGCGATCGCCGCGCGCTTCCTGCAGGTTCCGGAGCCGCCGGCGGACCGGGCCGACGCCGAGGGGCCGCCGGAGGATGCGCCCCCGGTGCGCGTCGAGGGGGAATCATGACGCGGCGGCTCGTGATCACGGCCGACGACCTGGGCCGCGACTCCGCGACGAACGAGGCGATTCTCGGCCTGTTCGCCGACGGATGCGTGACCGCTGCGACACTGCTCGCCGTCGCCCCCGCCGCGGACGACGCCGTGCATGCGCTGCGAGGAATGGACGCCGTGCCGCACGCGCACCTTGCTCTCACCCGCGACGTCGGCACCGGCTGGGCGCCGTTGAGCGGTGCCCCGGCCGATGACGACGGTCTTCTGCCCGCCGACCCGGCAGCGCTCGCCGGCGTCTCCATCGACACCGTGATCGCCGAGCTCGACGCCCAGCACGCCTGGTTCGTGGAACGCGGTGCGCATCCGGTCGTCGCCGACGCGCACGCCGGGGCGCTCTATGGACTGGATGGTCGCCCCTGGTTGGAGCATGTGCTCCCGTGGTGCGCGCAGCACGCGCTCGCCTTCCGGCTGCCGCGAGATCCCACGTCGTACATCGGAGAACCGCTGCCCGCCGCGCTCGCCGTCGCCCACGAGCGGGCGATCACCGCCGCCGACCGGCTCGGAGTGCCGCTTCCCGACAGCATCCTCACGAATCGAGGCACGGCCGCCGAGTGGGGCTCGTACGACGCGTTCCTCGACGCGATGATCGGGCAGCTGACGCTCGTACCCGAGGGGACCAGCGAGTTCTTCGTGCACCCGTCGGCGGAAGACGCCGTGCCCGGCGACGCCGGGATCATGCGCTCCTGGGAGGCCCGCCTGCTGCGCGACGCGCAGTGGCGCGAGGCCCTGGAGGAGGAAGGCATCGTGAAGGCGACGACCTGGACCGATCGAGAGGACGGATGACATGACGACCACCCGGCACACGCTGAGGCTCGGCCGCGACGACGCCTTCGAGAACGATGTCATCGGCATCCCGTTCGAGATCGGCGCCGGCGACGACAGCGTGGAGGTGACGCTCTCGTACGACCGCGATGCCGCCGTGATCGATCTCGGATGCGAGGGCACCGACGGCTGGCGCGGATGGTCGGGCGGCGCCCGCTCGTCATTCGTCATCCGTGCCGACGCGGCTACCCCCGGGTACGTGCCCGGGCCGCTGGAACCGGGCGAGTGGAGCGTGCAACTCGGCCTGTACAAGATGCCGGTCGAGCCGGTCGATGTCACCGTCGTCATCGAGACGCCCGCACGATCCGCGATCCCTGACGAACCCCTCGGCGCACCGCGGCCGGATGCGCCGCGAGCGAGCGCGCGCAACCTTCCCGCTCCGGCGGGGCTCACCTGGTTCGCCGGAGACTTCCACGCGCACTCGACGCACTCCGACGGTGCGCAGTCGCTGGGCGAGCTCGCCGCGCTCGCCGTCGGCAACGGGCTCGACTTCCTCGCCGTCACCGAGCACAACACCGTCTCGCATCATCCGCTGCTCGACGGCGTCGGTGCCGCGCACGGCATCACGCTGCTCCCCGGCCAGGAGGTGACGACCCCGCACGGTCACGCGAATGCCTTCGGCGAGATCGGTTGGATCGACTTCCGTGAACCCGCGCACCGCTGGGTGACCGAGGCGGCCGAGCGCGGTGGCCTGCTCAGCATCAACCATCCGCTGCAGGGCGACTGGGCATGGCAGCATCCGCTGGATGCGTTGCCCGCGGCCCTCGAACTGTGGCATGTCAGCTGGTTCCTCGAGGCGACAGCCACCGCACCCTGGGCGCTGCTCGCACGCTGGCGCCGCGATGCCGTGCTGCTCGGCGGCAGCGACTACCACAGCCCCGAGCTGAAATACCTGCCCGGTACACCGGTGACGTGGGTGGCCGCGGAGGAGCGCAGCCCCGAAGCGATCCTCGACGCGGTGCACGCGGGACGCACGGCCATCACGCGGCTTCCCACGCCCGACGCCCCTGCGCTGGTGCGCGTGGGCGTCGAGCTCATCGCGATGGCAGCCGACGGGACGGTGTTCTGCGATGTCGAAGGCCGCCGACGGCTCCTGCACGGCGATCGGGTGGTGCTCCCCGGCTCGGGTGGGCCGTTCCGGCTGGAATCGGCGACCGGCGAATGCCTCGCGATCAGCGCGTGACCGCCCTGCGACCTTGGACGGAGAGGGACGGGTCGTAGGCTGAGGGAATGGGTACGAACACCGATCCACTGCTGGAGTGGGAGTCGTGGCTGGGCTGGTTCGTCGCTGTGCTGCTGGCCGTGGTCGCCGCGGCCGCGATCGTGATCACCGTGCGGTTCACGCTCACCCGACTCGCTCGCCGACGCGAATGGCTGGCTGAGATGGAGCGGAACCTGCGCATCCCGGGCTCGGTGCTGTGCCTCGTCGTGGGGCTGTGGATCGCGTGCGCGTTCACGCTTCCCGCGGGGCAGGGCTGGTGGCCGGTTGCCGAGCGGGTGTTCCTCATCGCGACGATCCTCAGCGGTGCGTGGGTGCTCGCCACGCTCGTCTCGTTCGGGATGAGCCGGCTCATGCTGCGCAGCGTCGCGGGTGATGTGAGCACGGTGCAGGGTCGTCGCCGTCGTACGCAGCTGACCATCATCAACCGGCTCGTGATCGTCGCGATCGGGGTCGTCGCACTGGGGATCGTGCTGTTCTCGTTCCCCGAGGTGCGGGCCGTCGGCACGAGCCTGCTCGCCTCGGCCGGCATCGTCAGCGTGATCGCGGGCCTTGCCGCGCAGTCGACGCTGGGCAACCTCATCGCCGGCCTACAGATCGCCTTCACCGACTCGATCCGCGTGGGAGACATCGTCGTCGTCGAAGGGATGTGGGGGCGGATCGGTGAGATCAACCTCTCGTACGTCGTCGTCGACGTGTGGGACGAGCGGCGGCTCATCCTGCCGTGCACCTACTTCACGAAGACACCCATCGAGAGCTGGACCCGACGTTCGGACAAGATCATCGGCACCGTCTACATGGACCTCGACTGGCGGGTGCCGATCGATGAGCTGCGTGCCAAGTTCACCGAGATCATCGAGGCGGCGCCGGAGTATGACGGCCGTTCGGCCAATGTGCTCGTCACCGGTGCCGAGGGCGGCCGGGTGACGGTGCGCTTCAAGATCTCGGCAGCCAATGCCGACGACCAGTGGACGCTGCGCTGCCACCTGCGGGAGTCGATCGTGACGTGGCTGCAGCGCGAGCATCCCGAGGCCCTGCCCGTCACGCGCGTGGCGGTGGAAGAGCCCGCTCGACCCGGGCGATGAGCGGAGGCGCGCAGCGCGGTCAACGACCGGGGGCGGCTCCGGACGCTTTGGCGGCCTGCGGCGACTCGCCGCCCTCGTGGAATGAGGGGTTCTTGCCGAAGAGCCGTGCGATGAGCATCACGATGCCGACGATCACAAGGCCCCAGGCGAGCCCTGCGATGGCCGAGACGAGCGTCTCGCCGACCCAGGCGACCACGGCGCCGGCGGGCGCGAGCAGATGCTCGATGCCGTGCAGCATGTCGGAGAAGAACACCACTCCGACCTCGCCGAGGTTCGCGAGCACGAGGTGCCCGCCGACCCACAGCATCGCGACGGTGCCGATCACGCTGATCACGCGGAACACGGCCGGCATCGACCGCACGATGCGCGCTCCGGTGTGGCGCACGCGCGGGTTGTCGTCCTTGGCCATCTTCAGGCCGATGTCGTCGATCTTCACCAGCAGCGCCACGGCGCCGTAGACAACGCCGGTCATCACGATCGCGATCACGGCGAGCACGGCCAGCGTCATCGGGATGCCCATGTCGTCGTCGAGGTTCGACAGGGAGATGAGCATGATCTCGGTGGAGAGGATGAGGTCGGTGCGCACGGCGCCGAGCACGAGCCGCTTCTCGTCGCGCGTGCCGTCCTCCTCGCCTCCGTGGTGGATTCCGAACCATTCGAGCACCTTCTCGGCGCCCTCGAAGCAGAGGTACGAGCCGCCGATGATGAGCAGATACGGCAGCACCCAGGGCGCGAACGCGGTGAGCAGCAGCGCGAGCGGAATGATGATGAGGAACTTGTTCGCGATCGACCCCAGTGCGATCTTCCCCACGACCGGCAGCTCGCGCGCGGGCGTGATGCCTTGCACGTACTGCGGGGTGACGGCGGCGTCGTCGACCACGACCGCGGCCGACTTCGCCGAGGCCTTGAGCGCGGCGCTGAGGATGTCGTCGACGACGGCGAGCAGTCCAACCGACATGTGCATCCCCCTTCGCGACCGGTGCCTGCGGCCCGCGAACCCACACTACTGGGCGCATCCCGCCTTGCGCTCCTTCCCCATCCCATCCGCGAGACGACAACTCCGTTCCGAAACCCCGGGTGGATTCCGCCGCTCGGAAGGGAGGCGTCGTCTCGCCGTCAGCGGTGGGGCGGGGGGGGGGGGGCACGCCGCGGGCCCGCGCGGCGCGACCCGCCGACTCACGTGCCCCGATCCGCCCGGTGCGGGCGCACGGAGGGCGGATCGGGGCACGCGAAGGCGTTCGGCGGAACGAGGTCAGCGGAGTCTCGACATTGCGGCTCGATCGGCGGATGCTGGAGGCATGTCGGGCTTCGCAGTGGATGGTGCGTTCAGCGGTTTCAGCGTCGACGACATCGATGCGGCACGCGAGTTCTACGGAACCACGCTCGGACTCGACGTCTCGGTCGATCCGATGGGGTTTCTCGACCTGCGGCTTCCGAACGGAGGATCGGTCTTCGTCTATCCGAAGCCGAACCACGAGCCTGCGAGCTTCACGATCCTGAACTTCCCGGTGCCCGACATCGAGGCTGCGGTGGACGACCTCATCTCCCGCGGGGTGGACACGAAGATATACAGCGACGAGGAGTTCCCCTCCGACGAGCGCGGGATCGTGCGCGGCGGCGAGCACGGCCCCGACATCGCCTGGTTCCGCGATCCCGCGGGAAACGTCCTCGCCGTCATGCAGGGCTGAGCGCGGGGCGCGGGGCCCGGCAGCCGCTACCCACGAGACGACGACGCCGTTCCGAAACCCCGGGTGGATTCCGCTGTCTCGGGACGGCGTCGTCGTCTCGCGGTCAGAGGCGGTGGACGGATGTGACGGAGACGACCGCCTCGCCGGCCTCGTCGGAGGCGTCGAGGTCGACCGTCGCGGAGATGCGCCAATCGTGATCGCCGGCCGGGTCGTCGAGGATCTGCTGCGCGTGCCAGGTGCGACCCGACTCCTCGAGGACGAGCAGGACGGTGCTTCGCGCATCCGCCCCGGTGATGATCTCGTCGTGCTCGGCGAAGTACGCATCCAGCGCGTCGGCCCAACCCTCGGCTCCCAGCTCGGGATCGAGCGCGGCCAGTGCGTCGATGTCCTCTCTCGCGGCGAGCTGCACCCGACGGAACAGCTCGTTGCGCACGAGGATGCGGAACGCCCGCACGTTGCCGGTCAGTCGTTTCGGAGCGGGTGGCACGATCGGCTCGTCGTCATGGTCGACGGGGCCGCCTCCGGAGACCAGCTGCTCCCACTCGTCGAGCAGGGAGGAGTCGACCTGACGGACGAGCTCCCCGAGCCATTCGATGAGGTCGCGCAGCTCTTCGGTCTTGAGGTGCTCCGGGATCGTCTGCGAGGCGGCGCGGAAGGCATCGGAGAGGTAGCGGAGAACGACGCCCTCCGAGCGGGCGACCTTGTACTGCGCGACGTATTCCCCGAATGACATGGCACGTTCGTACATGTCGCGCACGACCGACTTGGGCCGCAGCTCGAAGTCGCGAATCCACGGCTGGGAGGCGCTGAACGTCTCGAACGCCGCGCTCAGCAGTTCGTCCAGCGGCTTCGGGTATGTGATCTCTTCGAGCGCCTCCATGCGCTCGTCGTACTCCATGCCCTCCGCCTTCATCGCGGCCACGGCCTCGCCGCGTGCCAAGAACTGCTGCTGCGAGAGCACGGCGCGCGGATCGTCAAGCGTCGCCTCGACGATGGAGATCGCATCCAGCGCGAACGACGGCGATTCCGGGTCGAGCAGCTCGAACGCCGCCAGCGCGAACGGCGACAGCGGCTGATTCAGGGCGAAGTTCGGCTGCAGGTCGACGGTGAGGCGGATGCCGTCCGGCCCGTCTTCCACGACCCCGGATGCGCGCAGCGTCCGGTAGATCCCGAGCGCCCGCAGCGCCAGCACCCGCTGCTGTGCGCGGGGCTCGTGGTTGTCGTATACCAGTGCCCGCATGTTTCCGAACACGTCGCCGCCGCGGGCGATCACGTTGAGCATCATCGCGCTCGTGATCCGCATGTGCGAGGTGAGGGTCTCGGGCTCGGCGACAATGAGCTTCTGGAACGACGGCTCGCCCCAGGAGACGAAGCCATCGGGCGCCTTCTTGCGGATGATCTTGCGCTTCTTCTTCGCGTCGTCGCCCGCCTTGCGGATCGCGGCGAGGTTCTCGGTCTCGTGCTCGGGCGCCTGCGCGACGACGGTGCCGGCGGTATCGAACCCGGCGCGACCCGCACGCCCGGCGATCTGGTGGAACTCGCGGGCGTTGAGCTGGCGCATCCGGGTGCCGTCGAACTTCGTCAGCGCGGTCAGAAGCACGGTGCGGATGGGGACGTTGATCCCCACGCCCAGGGTGTCGGTACCGCAGATGACGCGCAGCAGTCCGCGTTGGGCGAGCTGTTCGACCAGGCGGCGGTACTTGGGCAGCATCCCGGCGTGATGCACGCCGATGCCCATCCGCAGCAGGCGCGACAGGGTCTTGCCGAAAGCGGTGGTGAAGCGGAACCCGCCGATGAGGGCGGCGATCTCGTCGCGCTGCTCGCGGGTGGCGACCTTGGCGCTGGCCAGCGCCTGCGCCCGCTCCATGGCGGCGGCCTGCGCGAAGTGCACGACGTAGACCGGGGCGCGGTCGGTGTGCAGCAGCTCGTCGATCGTCTCGTGGATGGGCGTCGTCTCGTAGTGGAAGTGCAGCGGGACCGGCCGCTCGACCCCGGTGACCACGACCGTCTCGCGCCCAGTGCGTCGAGTGAGGTCTTCAGCGAGCGTGCTGACATCGCCGAGCGTCGCCGACATGAGCACGAACTGCGCCTGGGGGAGGGTCAGCAGCGGCACCTGCCACGCCCATCCCCGGTCCGGGTCTCCGTAGAAGTGGAACTCGTCCATGACGACCTGACCGACGTCCGCATCCGGCCCCTCGCGCAGGGCGAGGTTGGCGAGGATCTCCGCCGTGCAGCACACGATCGGTGCCTCGGCGTTCACCGAGGAGTCTCCCGTGACCATGCCCACGCTGTCCGCCCCGAACACGTCGACGAGGGCGAAGAACTTCTCGCTCACCAGCGCCTTGATGGGGGCCGTGTAATACGTGCGGCGACCTTCGGAGAGGGCGGCGAAGTGTGCGCCCATCGCCACGAGCGACTTCCCCGTGCCGGTGGGTGTGGACAGGATCAGGTTCTGCCCCGAGACGATCTCGATGAGCGCCTCGTCCTGCGCGGGATACAGCGAGATGCCGGTGGACTCGACCCACTCCGCGAACGCCGCGTACACGGCGTCCGGATCGGGTTTCGCGCCGTCAACGGAGTGAATGGACGGATCCAGCGGCGCAGACATGATGCTTCGATCATCCCATCCGTCGATGGATGCCGTATCGGCCGGACATACTCGTGTCCCTCACTATGTTCCTCACGAACCTGTTGAACGAGGGTTCGGGTCATTTGACTTGCTTCCTGGGCGACGCGGACGTCGCCCAGGAAGGACAGCACCGTGACCACCACATCCCGGCTCAGCGGCCTGCGCAATCTCACGATCGCGCAGCGCCGTGCGAGCGTCGTCGACGCGATCGGCGCAGACATCGACCTCAGCGATCTCGAAGGGCGCGGTCTCGGCGACGATCAGGCCGACCGCATGATCGAGAACGTCATCGGCCAGATCGGGATCCCCGTCGGGGTGGCGACCAACCTCATCGTGAACGGCCGCGAGGTCATCGTCCCGATGGCCACCGAGGAGCCCTCGGTCGTGGCGGCCTCCTCCAACATCGCCCGCATGGCGCGCTCCACCGGCGGCGTGTTCGCCACCTCCACCGAGCCGATCATGCAGGCTCAGATCCAGCTGCTCGACGTCGCCGACCCGCACGGCGCGCGTGCCCGCCTCATCGAGGCCAAGGACGAGATCCTCACCCTCGCCGACGAGCAGGACCCGCGCCTGGTCGAGATCGGCGGCGGGGCCCGCGACCTGCTCGTGCGCACGGTGCACGGCCTGCTCGACGATCACCTCGTCGTGCATCTCGTCGTGAACGTCGGCGACGCGATGGGCGCCAACGCCGTGAACACCATGGCCGAGGCCATCGCGCCGCGCCTGGCCGAGATCGCCGGCGGCCGCTCGCTCCTGCGCATCCTCACCAACCTCGCCGACCTGCGCCTCACCCGCGTGCGCGTGGTCATCCGCCCCGAGGAGATCGGCGGCGAGGAGGTCGTGGCGAACATGGTGCTCGGGGCGAATCTCGCCTACGACGACCCCTACCGCGCGGCCACGCACAACAAGGGCATCATGAACGGCATCTCCGCCGTCGTCCTCGCCACCGGGAACGACACCCGCGCGGTCGAGGCGGGTGCCCACGCCTATGCGGCCCGCGACGGGCAGTACCGCGCCCTCTCGCGCTTCGAGCGCGACGCCGAGGGCAACCTCGTCGCCACCCTCGAGCTGCCCATGGCGGTGGGCCTGGTCGGCGGCGCCACCAAGTCGCACCCGGCCGCCCGCGCCGCCGTGGCCCTCACCGAGGCGACCACCGCGCGCGAGCTCGCCGAGATCGTCACCGCCATCGGCCTCGTTCAGAACGTCGCGGCGGTCCGGGCGCTCGCCGCCGAAGGCATCCAGCGCGGGCACATGGGCCTGCACGCCCGCAACGTCGCCGTCGCGGCGGGCGCTGCGGGCGACGAGGTGGATGCCGTGGCCGCCGCCCTCGTCGAGCGCCGCGCCGTGCGCGCCGACGTCGCCGAGACGGTGCTCGCCGAGCTGCGGGCGGGGCGATGACCACCACCCGCGAACTGGGGCTGCCCGCCGTGGCGGACCAGCCGGGGCTGGCCGACGCCGTGGAGATCTGGGAGGTCTCCCCGCGCGACGGCCTGCAGGCCGAGCCGACCCTCGTCGCCGCCACCACGAAGGTCGAGCTCATCCGCCGCCTCGCCGCGGCGGGGGCGCCGGTGATCGAGGTCGGCAGCTTCGTACGCGCCGACCGCGTGCCGCAGATGGCCGACTCCTCCGAGGTGTTCGCGCAGGTGAAGAGCCTGCCTGCGCGCACCCCCGTGCTGGTGCCCA
Source organism: Microbacterium pseudoresistens (assembly GCF_013409745.1). Taxonomy (NCBI): domain Bacteria; kingdom Bacillati; phylum Actinomycetota; class Actinomycetes; order Micrococcales; family Microbacteriaceae; genus Microbacterium; species Microbacterium pseudoresistens. The sequence continues at coordinate 947,845 of NZ_JACCBH010000001.1, read as the reverse complement.
ACGTGCGCGGCTACGAGCTGGCGCGTGCGGCCGGCGCGGATGACATCGCCGTGTTCCTCAGCGTCACCGAGTCGTTCTCGCGCGAGAACCTCGGCGCCTCCCGCGAGCGGATGGAGGGCGCCGTCGTACAGGTGACCGAGCGCGCGAAGGCCGACGGCGTGCGCGTGCGCGGCTACCTATCGATGGTCTTCGGCGACCCCTGGGAGGGGGAGGTCGCCGTGGGCGAGGTGGTGCGTCTGGCGCAGGCCATGCGGTCCTGGGGGATCGAGGACCTCTCGCTCGGAGACACGATCGGCGTGGCCACCCCGGGCCAGGTCCGGGCGAGCGTGCGGGCGCTCGCGGCCGACGGCATCCCCGTCGCCTCGCTCGCGCTGCACATGCACGACACCTACGGGATGGCCCTCGCCAACGTCTACGCCGGGCTGGAGGAGGGCGTGCGGATCTTCGACGCCGCCGCCGGGGGGACCGGCGGCTGCCCGTTCGCGAGATCGGCGACGGGCAACCTCGCCACCGACGACCTCGTGTGGATGCTGACCGGGCTCGGCATCCGCACGGGCATCGATCCCGATGCCCTGCACGAGACGAGCCTGTGGCTCGCCGACGTGCTCCGCAAGCCCATCACGTCACGAGTCGCAAAGGCGCTGGCTTACTGAAACAGTCCGCTCTCCCGTGCTCGGCAGGGGTTGTCGGCGCGCCGACGGAGACGGGCGGCCAGAGGCTGGTGCGTCGATTCGAAGCTCGAGCACAACCCGCGTCACGGCTGGTTCGAGAGCACATATCGAGTATCGCAACTATGTGTGCGCATCATCTATAGCGGGCCTGTCTCCGCAACTTATCGTCATTGCAAGCGACGTGACCGGATTCCTTCCGATCCGCTTGGGTGCTCGGCTTCTTCACCTCGATCGGGCACTCCTGACTACGGACACAGGAGAGTTATGAATAGCGCTAGACGATGGAGTTTAGGCGTTGTAGCCGTTGTGGCGATGACGACTGTGACGGCGTGCTCTGGGCTGACGGAGTCGCCGCAGCAAGATGACGGCGGCGATGTCATCAAGGTCGGATCCGTGCTCGATATGACGGGGCCGCTGAATGTGTACTCGCTCGTGAAATCGCAAGTCGCAGAGTTGGCGATCGACGACATCAATCAAAGCGGCGGTGTGCTGGGTCGACAGCTCGAGCTGATCCAATACGACTCTCAATCCTCGACGGCGAAGAACGTCGAGTTCGCGAATCAACTCGTGAACAAGGACCAAGTAGCGGTCGTGATGGGTGGTACCACGAGTGCTGCGCGAGAGGCGATGCGGCCCGTTCTCGATCGCGCCGAAACGCTGTACTTCTTCAACGCCGGCTATGAGGGTGGCGTGTGCGACATCAACGAGATCACGACCGGAGAGACGGCATCTCAGTACATCAAGCCACTGTTCGACTACGCGACCGCCTCTGGTCCCAAGAGCATCTACATCGTCGCAGCGGATTACAACTTCGGACAGATCTCCGCCCAGTGGCTCCAGAAATACGCCGATGAGTCGGGGTCGACCATTGTCGGAACGGACTTCATCTCACTGGACAGCGGCGACTTCAGCGCCACGCTCAGCAAGATTCAGGCCGCGAAACCGGATGTCATCGCGTCCTTCGTCGTCGGCGCGAACCACGTGCCGTTCTATCGCGAGCTTCAGACTCGAGGGATTCTCGATTCGACCACGGTGATCTCCAATGCCTTCGGCCTCGGCAACGAACAGGAGACGCTTCCTGCGGAAGACACGAACGGCATCATCACCGCATACAACTATTACGAGGAACTCGATAACCCGGCGAACAAAGACTTCCTGGCGAAGTTCGAGGACGCGTTCGGCAGCGACCACTCTTACATCAGCGGACTCGCGGAGAAGGACTGGGAAGCGTGGCATCTGTGGGCAGCCGCAGTGGAGAAGGCCGGTTCGACTGATCGGGACAAGGTACTCGAAGCCATTGCCACCGGCGACGTGTCCTTCGACGGTCCGGCCGGCACAGTGACCATCGATCCGAAGACCAATCACACGATCCGAGACATCTCCATCGCTCAGGTCGACAATCGGGCGTTCACGGTCCTCGACACGCTCACTGCACAGGTACCGACCTTCGAGCAGGAAGTCTGCGACCTCGTGGCGAACCCCGACGACAACCAGCAGTACACGCCATGATCTCAACGATGATTCGACCGTCGTACCGCCCCCTTGAGGGCGGTACGACGGAGAGGGAGTGCTGATGGACTTCCTCCTCGTGACTTCCCTGAGCGCACTCGTCGGGATCTCCACCCTTGTGATCTCCGCGTTGGGTCTATCGATCACGTTCGGCATCATGGGCGTCATCAACATGGCGCACGGAGAGTTCATCATGATTGGTGCCTTCGTCACGGTGATTCTCACCTCCTCCGGAGTGCCCTTCGTTCTCGCCATCGTCTGCGCCGTCGCAGCGGGCGCCATGCTCGGGCTGATCGTCGAGCGGCTGCTCATCAGCCGTCTCTACGGTCGCCGGATCGAGAGCACACTGCTGGCCACGTTCGGTCTCAGCCTTGTGCTGCAGCAGGCCGCAGTGCTGCTCATCGGCACCACACCACGTGGCATCCAGACGCCCTTCGGCAGCCTTGCGATCGGCTCTTACTCCATCGGCTGGTACTCGCTGCTGATCATCGGCATCGCCTGCCTCTGCGTCATCGCGACCTATCTCGTGTTCACTCGGACCCGGTACGGGATGCTGGCACGTGCGACCATGCAGAATCGTGACATGGCCGCCAGCCTCGGGGTGAACACCCGATGGGTCAACGCCACCACCTTCACGCTGGGGTCGGCATTCGCCGCCCTCGCCGGCGCTGTGCTCTCTCCGCTGCTCGCCGTGGTCCCATCGATGGGCCTGCCCTTGATCTCGTCGGCCTTCATGACCGTAGTCCTCGGCGGCCCTGCGGTGCTGGCGGGGCTGGTGGCCGCATCCGGTGTACTGGGCGCGAGCCGCGAGATCGTTGCGAACGCGGTGAGCCCAGTTCTCGGGACTGCCGCCCTCATGGTCGTCGCCATGCTGCTCCTGAGAATGCTGCCGAACGGCATCTCGGCGTCCTGGAAGCGCACGCTATGAGGCGCGCAGCAACGACGTGGCAGGTGCTGTGGCCGATCGCGGCCGCCGTGATCTTCGTGCTCTGGAGCGCGCTCTCCGGCCGCGCGCAGGTGCAGCAGTCGACGACTTGGCTGATCTACGGGATGCTTGCCCTCAGCCTGACGTTCGTGTGGGGAAAAGCAGGGGTGTTCAGCTTCGCGCAGGCCGCCTTTTTCGGAATCGGCGCCTATGTCTATTGTCTGACCGCAGGCAACATCGTGGACGTCACGCGGGAGACCGTCTCGGCGGTGCTGATAGCGGTGGCCGTCTCCGCGCTCGTAGCGGCAGGGCTCGGGTATGTGGTCTTCTACGGTCGTCTGGGCCCTCTGCCCGTGGCCGTGGTCACTTTGGCGTTCTCATTGGTTCTGGTCACCATTCTCGGCGGTCTCGCTGATCCCTCGATCCGCGTGGGAGACGTGCCTCTCGGTGGATACAACGGAATCTCCGGTGTGCCACTGACGTTCCCGGGCCTTGAGGGCACGCTCGCGCCGTTGCCTACGTTGGTGCTCATCGCGCTGCTCGCCGCAGCCGCGGTCTATCTCCTGAAGGGCATACTCCGCCGTCCTTTCGGGCGGGTTGTCGTCGCGACCGCGGTCAACCCAGATCGAGCTGAGTTGCTCGGCTATAACGTCAGAAACGTCAAGCTCCGCGCCTTCATGGTCGGCGGCGGCTTGGCGGGACTCGCCGGGGCGCTCTATGCAGCGACGGTGCTGTACACGGATCCGTCCGTCTTCGGCCTCTCACAAGCGGCGCTCGTCGTGGTCTGGGCGATGGTCGGCGGCCGCACCTCTCTCGCCGGCGCCTTTGTGGGCGTGCTCATCGTGGAGCCTCTTACCTCTGTGCTGGGTTCGGCCGGTGGAGACCTCAGTCCCATCGTGCTCGGCCTCGTGCTGATCGTCGTCGTTCTTGTCCTCCCTACGGGGATCGTGCCCAGTCTCGGCGCGCTCATCAAGCGCCTGCATGATCGACGACGTTCCGCCGTCGCATCCGAGCAAGTCCTGGATGCTGTGCGCGGGCCCTTCCCGGTTCCGTCGAACGAGCGAGGAGGCGCGACGCTGTCGGTCGCTCACCTTTCGAAGCGATACGGCGGTCTCGAGGTCACCCGAGATGTCTCTCTCACGTTCGACGCTGCCGAGATCCATTCGATCGTCGGCCCGAACGGCGCGGGCAAATCGACACTGTTCGGGCTGCTTATGGGCTATGTGCAGCCGAATGACGGAACCATCAGGCTCGGGGACGACGACATCACGCGTCTTCCCGTCTTCGTCCGCGCCCGTCGCGGACTCGCGCTCAAACGGCAGATCGCCAGTGTCTTCATGGATCTTCCCGTCCGAGAGAACCTCTGGCTCGCTGTATACGCTGACGATCGGAGTGCGTCTGCGGCGACGGCGCGCGCGGCGGAGATCGAGTCGTGGCTCGGACTCGGCCACGCCGCTTCGTTCGACGCCTCCCAGCTCGCGCACGGGCATCGGCAGCTCCTCGAGATCGGTATGGCGCTGGCCACACGCCCACGGGTTCTCTTGCTCGACGAGCCCACGGCGGGAATGACCACGGAGGAGACCAGGGCGATCGCAAGGCTCATCCGCTCTGTGGCCTCGCATCTGACCGTGATCGTCGTCGAGCACGACATGGAGTTCATTCGCGACCTTGGAGCACCGGTGACGGTTCTCGACCGCGGCGCGATCCTGACCAGGGGCACGATCGACGAGCTCCGGAGCGACGAGCGGGTTCTCAATGTCTATCTCGGGCGGGCACATGCTTGACATTCAACGGCTCGTGGCCGGATACGGTCCTCTCGTCGTGGTGCGCGATATAGATCTGAGCGTCTCCGCGGGAGAGATCTCGGTTCTCATCGGCCGCAATGGTGTCGGGAAAACAACCCTGCTTCGCGCCGTCGCGGGGCACCGCAGGGCGACAGAGGGGAGCGTCGCAGTTGCCGGGGAAGAGGTCACCTCGTTCCCGCCCCACCGCAGGGCGAGAGCCGGGATCGCCTATGTCCCGCAGGGCAGGGACATATTCGGCACGCTGACGGTCAAGGAGAATCTGCTGGTCGCGGTGAAGGCGATGCGGATGCGCGATCCATCGCGTCGGCTGGCGGAGATCCTCGACATGCTCCCCCTGCTCGGTGAGAAGTTGCAGGATCGGGGCGCAAGTCTCAGCGGTGGACAGCAGCAGATCCTCGCCATCGGCAGGGCGCTGATCAGCGACCCGAAGGTGCTGCTGCTGGACGAGCCGTCCGAAGGCATCCAACCTTCGATCGTCGCCGAGATCGCGGAGACCGTCGCTAGGATCGCGCAAGAACGCGGGCTCGCCGTCCTCGTGGTCGAGCAGAACCTCGACTTCGTCGCCAAGGTCGCGGAGCGCGTCCGGGTGATCGATCGCGGTCAGATCGTCGCAAACCTCCGTGTGGAGGACCTCGTACGAGAGGAGTCCTTGCAGCACCAGTATCTCGGCGTGTAGAAGCCACCCCGTCCATCGAATCCGGAGATCGACACCATGAAGACAGACAAGGACGTTCGCGAGGACGCGGACATCTCTCGCGTAGCCGATCGGCTGCCACTGACCATCAGCGCCGCCGCGCGTGCGCTGCGCGACGGCACAATCACCTCGCGTGAGCTGACCGAGAAGACCATCGCCCGTGCCGACGCGCTCGCCGAGCGCCTGGGCGTGTATATCGTCCGCCTCGATGACGAGGCGAGGCAGGCGGCCGATCGGGCGGATGAGCAGTTCGCCCGCGGCGTCGAAATCGGCCCGCTACAGGGTATACCGCTGGGGATCAAGGACAACATCTCCACATCCGATGCGCCGACGACCGCGCAGAGCCTCGTCCTCGAATCGGGCTTCGGGGGAGGTCAGGACGCACCGGTGGTCGCACGTCTGAGAGCGGCCGGCGCCGTCCTCACGGGCAAGACCACCACCATGGAGTTCGCGGTGGGCATGCCGGACCCGCAGAAGCCGTTCCCGATCCCGCGCAACCCCTTCTCCACGGACCATTGGACAGGCGGATCCAGCTCGGGAACGGGCGCGGGGGTGGCTTCGGGACTGTTCCTCGGGGGGCTGGGAACCGACACGGGAGGGAGCATTCGGATGCCGGCCGCATGGTGCGGGATCTCCGGGTTCAAGCAGACCTTCGGACGTGTGCCGAAGTCGCGTATCGTCCCTCTAGGATTCAGTTACGACCATGTGGGGCCCATGACCAGGACCGCTTATGACTGCGGGCTGATGCTCAATGTGCTCGCCGGTCACGACGAGTCCGACGCGTGCAGCGTCGACCGTCCGGTCGATGACTACGTCGCCGGGCTTGACGGGAACATCGAGGGTCTGCGGGTCGGTATCGATCTGAGTTTCCTCGACTCGCCGCTCTGCGATCCCGCTACCGCCGAGGGCGTCCATGCAGCGATCGCCGTACTCCGCGAGGCGGGGGTGGTGATCTCCGATGCGCCGTTGCCCTACCGCGACGAGCTCAAGGACGCGACCATGCTCGGGTTCGTGATGGAGGCGTTCGCGTATCACCGCGAGAACCTCAAGTCACGCTGGGAGGATTACGGCGCCGAGACGCGGCTGTCGATCGCGACCGGGGCACTCTTCTCCTCCGGTGACTACGTCCAGATGCAACGTCTCCGCCGGGCAGCCGTCCGGGAGATGGAGGAGATGTTCGCACATATCGATATCCACCTCACCCCGACGGCGATGACCGGTGGGCTGCCGCTGGCGACGCAGGACTTCGAGCAGTACATCGACGTCGTGAACACCGGCTACTGGAACGGGGTCGGCTATCCCGCGATCTCCGTGCCGATGGGACAGGATGCCACGGGGCTTCCGCTCGGACTGCAGCTCGCAGGCCGCCCGTTCGAAGAGTCGACCGTGCTGCGGATAGCTGACGCCTTCCAGCGCCGCACCAGCCACCACCTCGCAGAATCGGACATCGTGAAGGAGAGCATCGCATGAGCACCCCTGAAGAGACCGTCGCCTTCTTGCTGGAGACCGCCGGTATCCGCGCCTCCGAGGCGGAGCTCGCTATCCTTGGACGGCTGTATCCCGCCCAGCGAGCGGCCGTCGATGCGCTGTACACCCTCGAACTGGCCGAGGCAGAAGAGCCTCAACTGGTCTTCTCAGTTTATTCCTGAGTGATCGGTCGCCGGCTGCGGTGACGGGCAGGGACGGTCTCGGCGTTCGACGCCGCCGTCGTCCCAGCCCGGAGGGTGCGTCGCAGATGCTCCAGACGGACTGCTGCCTGGAGGCGGAAGCGGAACTCGGGATCGGATAGTTCACCGTTCAGCAGCGCTTGGATCCGCTCCAACCGCTGCTGAACGGTGTTCTTGTGGATGTGGAGGGACGCGGCGACGACGGAGCGGTTCTCTCCTTCCTCGAAGTAGGCCAGAAGAGTCTCGAACAGGCGCGCGTCGCGGTGGTTGTCCCACGCGATGACGTTGCCGAGGAGGCCATCGATGAAGCGACCGACCGTCTCCGGATCGCTCGGCGACAGCACATGATACGGGGCGAAGGCATCGGACGACACAGTGGTCCCCGTCACGCCCAGCGCGGGGAGGAAGCTCAGATCCCGCGAAGCGCGGTCGACGATCTCCGGCAGCTCGTTCGGAGCGACGTCCCGTACACAGGCGACCGCGGTGACCTGCGGCTCACGGAGATTGTCAGCCAGCACTCTGCGCAGTCGCTCTGTGGAGTCCAACACATCGGGAATCGTCCAGGCGACGATGATCCTGTCGTCGCGGTGCAATGCGACGAAACCTGTGTCCCCCACCGCTCGTTCCGCGATGGCAGACGCCTCCGTTCCTCGGCTCCCGCCGATGCTCACCACAGCGCAGCCGGTGAGGAGCTTCGGAGAGGGGACCAGAGGATCTCCTCCGTCGGGGGATGGATCGCGTCCATCCAACGTCATCAAGAGCCACCGCGCTCGGCGCTCGGCTCGAATGGCCGAGACGGCCTCTTGTTTGAACGAGACAAGCGCGGCGACGTGGGCTGCCCGCTCCAGCGTGCGACGGGCGATATCGTCTGGAAGCCCCTCCTGTTCCTCGGCGACGATCGCCCCAAGTACCCGATCGGCGCCCAGGATCGCCACGACGAACCATCCGCGATCATCGGAGTGGACGCTCGCCACGTGACCGCTCGATCTGCTCTGCGCCAGCGCCGAGTCCAGAGCGGTGCGCGAAGGCAGGTCCGCTTCCTCTGACAGATGCAGAGCTCTGCCGTTCTCATCAATCGCCCACACTCGCGTGTCGAGGCTTCGGGCCAGCGTTTCGACGATGTCCACGACGGTTCCGCCGGAGATCACCGCGGATGTCAGTTCCTCGTGGACCGCGCCGGCGAGCTCGGTCGCCGAGAGGTGCTTCTCCAGCTCTTGATAGGCCTCCTCCGCGCGCAACGTCGCCGTCTCGGCGCTCGCGAGCACGCGCACACTGTGGAGCACCGCGGCCGCATGGTCTGCGAAGGCGGACAGCAACAGTACTTCGTCCGGCGAGGACTCATGAGGGAAGCGGTTGCAAGCGAAGAGTGCGCCGAGCACCTCGTCACCCACGGCGAGAGGCACACCGAGAAAGGACACGAGTCCTTCGGCGACCACGGCGGCGTCGATCCGCGAATCGCGACGCGCGAGCTGCATCGTCTCGTACCTCGAAACCCAGACCGGTTCCCTGGTCTGGACGACGCGGCTCGCGAGCCCGTAACCGGCGGGAACGAGGAGATCGCGGAACTCCGGGGTGACCGTGCCGACGGAGTGCCGGACGATGAGGTCCTGGGTCCCGACCTCGACTTCGGAAAGATAGGTGACGTCGGTGCCCATCAGGTCGTGCGCGCGCTGCACGAGACGGCGGAGCACATCATTCACATCCTGCAGGCGGACAAGCTCTCGTGCGGTCGAGAACAGCGCCTCCAGTTCGGCGGTCCTTCGCCTCAGGCGCGCTCCGAGGATCTGCGATTCGTGGACGGCGGCGAGCAGAGCGGCAACCTCGTCGGTTCCGGTTCCCGCGCGATCGAGGAAGAGGCGCAGCGAACTCGGCACCTGGCCCGGTTCTGCCCGGGCCGCGGCGAGGATCTCTTTCGCGATCGTCGGCAGGTCCGACATATCGGCGGTCGACTTCTTTGTCATCCCCGCCATGCTCAGAGCCCCGTTCGACCAGCGCTCCGGACCGTTCGGGAGCGATGTCGGCATTCTAGGCCTGCTGCGAGGGGAAGACCGGTGCTCTCCGCTCGGCGAATGCGGTGAGGCCCTCCCTCGCATCATCGCTCGTGAACGCCCCTTGCCCGAGGAGAGCCTCGCGTCGGAACGCTTCGTCGTAAGGGAGGTCGATGAGCTCGCGGACCGCCGCCTTCACGGTTGCGACAGCCGTTCTGCTGCGGGTCAGAAGATCACCGGCGATATCCCATGCAACGTCGAGAAGGTCGGTAGCCGGGACCACCTGGTTGACGATCCCGTAGCGTTCGGCGGTGCGTGCATCGATCCGCGTTCCCCGCATCATCAGGTCCATCGCGAATGCGTACGGTATCTGCCGGACGAGACGGACGAGTGTTCCTCCAGCGGGTACGACGCCGACACCGGTCTCGGGAAGGCCGAACGATGCGTCTTCCGACGCGATCCGGATGTCGGTGGAGAGCACGATCTCGAACCCGCCACCGAGGCAGAGACCATTCACCGCCGCGATGACCGGCTTGTCGAGCCGGGAGTGCTTCTGGTGCGCGGCGTCCCATCGGCTGATGTCGAATCGTCCCTCGGTGAGCGCCGGTATCGACTCACCGAGATCTGCTCCGACGCAGAACGCCCTCGTGCCCGAGCCGGTCAAGATTGCGACGCCGATCCCGGGATCCTCGGCGACTTCAGCAAAGGCTTCTCCGAGTTGGTCGTACATCGAGAGAGTCAGAGAGTTCAGCTTCTCCGGTCGCGTGATCGTGATCACCCCGACCCCCTCGAGGCGCTCGAGGACCACCTTCGCCATCAGATCGTCCCGCCGCGGCGAAGATCCGCGATCTCGTCCTGCGTGAGACCGAGAAGATCTCTGAGCACGGTCTCGGTGTGCGCACCGGTGTGCGGAGCGAGACCGCGCACCCGGGGCGGCGTGCGCGTCAGTTTGATGGGTGAGCCGAAGGTCTGAAGCGATCCGAAGCCTTCGTATTCTGTTTCGATCACCATGTCGCGCGCGGCGATCTGCGGATCGGCGACGACCTCGCTGATGTTCTTCACCGCGCTGAGTGGAACGTGATCCCCGGCGAGGTTCTCCAGCTCAGCCTTCGTGCGTGAACGAAACCAGCCCTCGATGAGAGGACGGACCCGATCCCGATACGCCTCGTCGGAGAATCGGACCGCCATGCTGTGCAGATCGGGATTGTCCGCGAAGTCGCTCGGTGCGCCGAAGATCTCGCACGAGAGCTTCCAGAACTTGTCGGTGTACCCACCGAAGAAGACGAAGCCGTCGGCGCAGGGGAACAGCTCGTAGGGGCGGACGAACGGATGCTGGTTTCCGAGGGGCATGGCAACTTCGCCGGTCGCGGAGTAGTTGACGACGGCGTTCTCCGTCAGCGTGAGCACGGAGTCCTGCTGCGAGATGTCGACGAGCTGTCCTTCTCCGGTCCGTTCCGCATGGCGCAAGGCGGCGAGCACGCCGACGACGCCATAAAGACTCGCGGCGAGATCGCCGATGATGGTCCCCACGCGCACGGGAGGACCCCCGAGGGGGCCGTTCATCGACCACAGGCCGCCCGTGGCCTGGGCGCTGTTGTCATAGGCCGGCTTGGTGCGGTACGGACCGTGCTGTCCGAATCCGCTGAGCGCCGCATAGACGAGCTGCGGGTTGATCTGTCGGAGGGTTTCATAGCCAACGCCGAGCTTGTCCATGGTGCCCGGACGAAAGTTCTCGACCAGGACATGCGCGGATTCGACGAGTCTGCGCAGGAGCGCCTTTCCGTCGTCGTGACGAAGGTTGATGGTGACGCCCAGCTTGTTCCTGTTGTACTGCGCGAAAAAGCCGCTCATGCTTCTGGCCCCGTCGCCTTGCAGCATCGGTGGGAAGGTCCGCGTGTAGTCGGGCTCGTCCGGATGCTCGACTTTGATCACGGTGGCACCGAGATCGGCAAGAATCATCGAGCAGTACGGCCCCGCTACGACTCTTGTGATATCGATGACCACGACGCCGTCAAGGGCGCCGGGCTCAGCATCGTGTGTCTTACGGGAAGTCGATCCCGGCGCGACGGATGCGTTGGTCATGGGTGTTTCCTCGCGTCAACATTGCTCGTCTGTGGGTCGTTGAGATGAACACTCTCAGGTGCGCGGCGGGTCAGAATATGTGCGTCCGGCCACACTTGTGCAGTTCCACCCGGACGCGCGCATATACCGCTGTGTGGTGCGAGGTGCCCTCAGCGACCGCGCTGGACGGGGATGGTGTGCGCTTCGGCGAAGCGCAGCACGGCGCGGACGACGCGGGCGAACTCGTCGTCGGTGGCGAAGACGGCCGCGTGCACGCGTTCGACGGCGCCGTCCGTGCGCTCGAACACGATCGTGCGGTGCGTTCCCGTGCCCGTTCGCGCCTCCCACTCCGCCGTCACGGGGTGCCGCGTGCGGAGGGCGAAGCGGCGGCTGCGCAGGCGGATGCGGCGCAGGGCGGATGCGGGGATCGGGCCGCCGGGCGTGACGACCCGGCCGGGTTCGACCGCCAGGATGAGCCCGTTGCGCTCGGTGCGCTGCAGCGTCTGCACGACGGTGAGGCAGGCGCCGGCGACCGCGAGCAGCGCGAGTCCCGCGACCGCGCCGACCGCGGCGGCGGGGGCGATGCCGTCGACAAGTCGCCAGACGCACCACGCCAGCAGTGCTGCGCCGATCGCTGCGCTCCCGATTCCGAGACCCGCGAGCAGGCGTCGGCTGGGCGCGCCGCGGCCCGTATCCGCCGTGAGGGCAAGCGTGTCGGCAGTCTCCGTGAGCACGCCCCGATCCTCTCATCCTGTTCGCGGGAGGCGCTCCGCGACGACGTCACCCACCCGCTCGTCGTGCCGCGACTTTGACAAGCACGAACATCTGGTAAGTTAGGGCAGGCTTACCAAAGCATCCTCCCCTCCGTGACCTCCGCACCGTGAAGGAGCGCCCGTGCGCCTCACCCGCATCCTCGCCGTCGGCACCGCTGCCGTGCTCGCCGTCGGCCTCGCCGCCTGCTCCACACCCGCCTCCGATTCGGGGGCCGCTGACGCCGGCGGTGCCGCATCCGCCGACGGCTTCCCCGTCACGATCGAGCACGTCTACGGCGAGACCACGATCACCGAGAAGCCCGTGCGCGTCGCCACCGTCGCCTGGGCCAACCATGAGGTGCCGCTCGCCCTGGGCATCGTGCCGGTCGGCATGAGCAAGGCGACCTGGGGCGATGACGACGACAACGGTGTCCTGCCCTGGGTCGAAGACACGCTCACCGACCTCGGCGTCGACGTGTCGCTCATCGGCGACAAGAAGGCCGAGGAGGCCGGCGAGGTGCCGGTGCTGTTCGATGAGACCGACGGCATCGATTACGAGGCCGTCGCCGACACCCGGCCCGACGTCATCCTCGCCTCCTACTCGGGCCTCACGCAGGAGGACTACGACACGCTGTCGAAGATCGCCCCCGTCGTGGCATACCCCGAGGTCGCCTGGGGCACCTCGGTCGAAGACATGATCACCCTCAACTCCGAGGCGCTGGGTCTGGCCGACGAGGGCGCCGCGCTCATCGAGCAGATCCACGCCGAGACGGATGCGGCGCTCGCCGCCCACCCCGCGCTGCAGGACCAGAAGCTGCTGTTCTCCTACATCGACCCCAGCGACCTCAGCCAGATCGGCTACTACACCGCGGCCGACACACGCCCCGGCTACCTCACGGGCCTCGGCTTCCCCGAACCCGAGATCGTGAAGGAGAACGCCGACACCGAGGAGTTCTACCTCATGGTGAGCGCCGAGGAGGCGGAGAAGTTCGCCGACGTCGACGTGTTCATCACGTACGGCGATGCGTCGATGATCCCGCTGCTGCAGGCCGATCCGCTGCTGTCGAAGATCCCCGCGATCGCCGCCGGGCATATCGCTATCCTGCCCGACGCCACTCCTATCGCGGCCTCCGCCAACCCGTCGCCGCTGTCGATCGGGTGGGGCATCGACGATTACTTCACCATCCTCGAGAAGCCGCTGCTGGCGAACTGACCGACGGGGCCGCACCGACGACCCTGGTCCACTCGTGAACACCACCTCGTGAACGGCAGCACGTGAACGCCAGCACCATGACGCGTCCCGCCGCGCCGGACTCCGCGACTCTGCGGCGCCCGGCAGCGGTGCGGATGCTGTGGCTGCTCGCCGGGGTCGTGGCACTGATGGTGCTCGCGACGCTGTCGATCGCGTTCGGTGTGCGCGCGGTGAACGTCGACGACATTGTCGCCGCGCTGGCGGGCCACACCGACACCGTGTCGCAGGCGGCGATCGTCAAGCGCATCCCCCGCACCGTGCTCGCCCTGCTCGTGGGCGCCGCCCTCGCACTGTCGGGTGCGAGCATGCAGGCCGTCACCCGCAACCCGATCGCCGACCCGGGCATCCTCGGCGTCACCAACGGGGCGTCGCTGGCGGTCGTCGTCGGCATCGCGTTCCTCGGGATCGCCGATCCGTACAGCTTCATGGTCTTCGCCATCGCGGGCGCGGCGGGGGCGGGCGTCTTCGTCTACGCGGTGGGCTCGCTCGGCCGCGGCGGCGCGACCCCGCTCAAGCTGGCGCTCGCCGGGGCCGCCACCTCGGCGGCATTCGCCTCGCTCATCAGCGCCGTCATGCTGCCGCGCGTCGACCTGCTGCAGGTCTTCCAGTCGTGGCAGATCGGCGGCGTCGGCGGGGCGGAGTGGCCGCGCATCTCCGCCACCGCCCCCGTGCTCGCGGTCGGTGCGCTCATCTGCTTCGTGTGCGCGCGAGGCATGAACTCGCTCGCCCTCGGCGACGACATGGCGGCGGGCCTGGGGGAGAACGTGTTCCGCACCAGGCTGGTGTCGGCGCTGGGTGCCGTGATCCTCGCGGGTGCGGCCACCGCGCTCGCCGGGCCCATCGGCTTCATCGGGCTCGTCGTGCCGCACATGTGCAGGATGCTCGTGGGCACCGACCACCGGTGGCTGCTGCCGTTCTCGGCGGTCGCCGGGGCCGCACTGCTCGTCGCCGCCGACATCGTGGGCCGCGTGATCGCCCCGTCGTCGCAGGAGATCCAGGTCGGCATCGTCACGGCCGTCATCGGCGCACCGTTCTTCATATGGATCGTCCGCCGCCAGAAGGTGCGCGAACTGTGACCGCCGTCGATACGCGCCCGCCCGCATCCCGCCCCATCCGCACCGGGGCGGATGCGGTGCTCGCCGGACGCCGTGCCCGGCAGCGGCGCCACGCGGCCGCCTCGATCGTGCTGGCGGTGCTCGTCCTCGCCGTGTTCGTCGTGGCGCTCATGGTCGGCAACACCTTCTACGGGCCTGACGAGATCGTGCGCGTGCTGCTCGGCGAGACCGTGCCCGGCGCCTCGTTCACGATCGGCGAGCTGCGCCTGCCGCGCGCCGCGCTGGCGATCCTCGCCGGCGCGGCGTTCGGCATGGCGGGCGTGTCGTTCCAGACCCTGCTGCGCAACCCGCTGGCCTCGCCCGACATCATCGGCATCTCGCAGGGCGCGAGCGCCGCGGCCGTCGTCGGCATCGTCGTGCTCGGGTGGAGCGGTCCGGCGGTGTCGCTGCTCGCTCTCGGCGGTGCCGTGCTCACGGCCCTGACGATCTACGGGCTCTCGAACCGCGGCGGCTTCGCCGGCACCCGGCTGATCCTCATCGGCATCGGGGTTGCCGCGATGCTCCAGAGCGTCGTGTCGTACGTGCTCTCGCGCGCCGCGCAGTGGGACATCCAGACGGCGATGCAGTGGCTCACCGGCAGCCTCAACAACGCGTCGTGGGACGACGTGCTGCCGCTCGCGCTCGCCGTGGCCGTGCTCATGCCGGTGATGCTCTCGCGTGGCCGCGCGCTGGGGGCGCTCCAACTCGGCGACGACTCGGCTGCCGGGCTCGGCGTGCGCGTCGGCTCCACGCGCATGCTGCTCATCCTCGGCGCCGTCATGCTGCTCGCCGTGGCCACCGCCGCGGTCGGGCCCGTTGCGTTCGTCGCGTTCATGGCTGGGCCCATCGCCGCGCGGATCACGGGGACCGGCGCCTCGCTGCTGCTGCCGTCGGCGCTGGTCGGGGCGCTGCTCGTGCTCGCGGGCGACCTCGTGGCGCAGTACGGCCTCGGCGCGCGCTACCCCGTCGGCGTCGTCACCGGCGTGCTCGGGGCCCCGTACCTCATCTATCTGCTCATCCGCATCAACCGCGCGGGAGGATCACTGTGACCGAAGCGCATCGCCTGACCGCCGAGGGACTCACCCTCGGCTACACCGATCGCCTCATCATCGAGGGGCTGGACCTGACGATCGCGCCAGGGCGGATCACCTCGATCGTGGGGGCCAACGGCTGCGGCAAATCCACGTTGCTGCGGGCGCTCGCGCGGCTGCTCTCGCCGAGTGCGGGACAGGTCGTGCTCGACGGAAAGTCGGTGCACTCGCGGCCCACCAAGGAGGTCGCGCGCATCCTGGGGCTCCTGCCGCAGTCGCCGATCGCGCCCGAGGGGATCGCTGTCTCCGACCTCGTCGGCCGCGGGCGGCATCCGCATCAGAAGGCGCTGGCGCGCTGGAGCACTCACGACTACGAGGTCGTCGCCGACGCGCTGGAGGCGACCGGCATCACAGCGCTTGCCGACCGCAGCGTCGACGAGCTCTCTGGCGGGCAGCGCCAGCGCGTGTGGATCGCGATGGCGCTGGCTCAGGAGACCGACATCCTGCTGCTGGACGAGCCCACGACGTTCCTCGACGTCGCCCACCAGGTCGACGTGCTCGACCTGCTCACAGACCTCAGCGTCGCCCGCGGCACCACGATCGTCATGGTGCTGCACGACCTCAACCTCGCCGCGCGATACTCCGACGAGATCGTCGCCATGCGGCAGGGCCGCGTGCATGCCGTGGGGGCGCCGGCGGAGGTCGTCACCACCGCCATGGTCGAAGAGGTCTTCGGCCTGGCCAATCAGATCACCATCGACCCCGTCTCGGGAAAGCCGATGGTCACACCCATCGGGAGGCATCATGTCCACACG
Source organism: Microbacterium pseudoresistens (assembly GCF_013409745.1). Taxonomy (NCBI): domain Bacteria; kingdom Bacillati; phylum Actinomycetota; class Actinomycetes; order Micrococcales; family Microbacteriaceae; genus Microbacterium; species Microbacterium pseudoresistens. Next base: position 931,581 of record NZ_JACCBH010000001.1, on the reverse strand, counting down.
AACAGCATCGGCTGAGCGGATCGCGACGGTGACGGACGACGAGGACGCCGGAGACAGCGGTGCGGGAGCGACCGCACGGCCGCGCCCCTCGTACGTGCTGGCGCGCGCCGCCGTGCGCGCGGTCGAGAGGGTGTCGCCGAACTTCGTGCGCATCACTCTGGGCGGCGACGATCTCGACGACTTCGGCACGCCGGGGGAGGTGTTCGACGCGCGCATCAAGCTCGTCTTCCCGCCGGACTCGGGCATCCTGCCGCCGATCTCGCCCGACACGGACGACTGGTGGGGCGACTACCTCGCGGTGCCGGAGGGCGAACGAGGTTCGATGCGCACGTACTCGGTGCGGGAGCTGCGTGTCACGGATGTCGCCACCGAGGTCGTCGTCGACTTCGTGCTGCATCTCGAGCCGGGTCTGACCGGACCGGCCTCGCGGTGGGCGAGCACGGCATCCGTGGGGGACGAGCTGCTCGTCATCGGCCCGCGGCGCGGACGGACGGATCGCAGCGGCATCGAGTACGCCCCGGGTGCGGCGACCTCGGTAGTGCTGGCGGGCGACGAGACGGCTGCACCGGCCATCGCCCGCATCCTGGAAGACGCGCCGCGCGATCTTCGCGGCATTGCCTTCCTGGAGGTGCCCTCGACCCAGGACGAACTGGCGATCGATGCGCCCGACGGCGTGGAGGTGCACTGGCTGGCGCGCGGTGACGCGGCGCACGGGTTGCGCCTCATCCCCACAGTGCTCGACTATCTGGGCGATGGCGATGCGGGCGCCGAGATCACCGTCACCGACGTGGAGGGCGACGCCCTCGTATGGGAGACGCCGATCTACTCGGGCCTCGGCGAAGACGTCACCGGCGTCGGCCATGCGACGGACCGGTACTTCTGGATCGCGGGGGAGAGCGGCGTGGTCACCACGCTTCGACGGCACCTGGTGAAGGACCTCGGCATCGATCGCGCGCAGGTGGCCTTCATGGGCTACTGGCGCCGCGGCGTCGCGATGCGCGGCTGACTCGCGGTTCACTATCCGGCATGCCGGCGTTGCGTCAGACGAACATGACGCGGGGTGGGGATGCGTCGGTGTAGCTGTGCCCGGATGGTGTTGTCCATCGGATACTGCCGCCCGAGAGTTGTTTCGCGGTCCATCGCCATCGGTCGTCGTGGTCGGGGTGTTTGAGGGCGTGGTGTGCGGGGCAGAGGTGTGCGAGGTTTCGTAGGTCGGTGGGTCCGCCTTTGGCGTGGTCGTGGTTGTGGTCGAGGTGGCAGCGTCGGGCGGGGGTGCGGCATCCGGGGAACCGGCAGTGTCTGTCTCTTGCTCACAGGTATCGTTTCATGTCGTTGGTGGGGGTGTATCGGTCGACTCGGGTGACCATTCCGGTCTGGTCGAGGAAGAGTCTGGACCATGAGGTGGCGTGTCCGGCGAGGCGTCGGGCGATGTCGGGGTGGAGGGGTCCGTGTCCGTCGAGTTCGGCGGGCTTGTCGTCGAGCCCGGCGAGGGTGGTCGCGGCGATCGTGACCTGCACGGTGGCGTGAACCCCGTCGAGCCCGGCGTCGGTGGTGATGGTGGTGGTGCCGGTGAGGAGCAGGTCGGCGGCGATGTCGGCACGGATCTCGTCCAGAGTCCGGTCGTCGACCGTGGGGGTCTCGTCCTGGCCGGACAGGAGCTGGTCGTCGATGTCGTCGTCGGATCTATCCGCATTGTCGCGGATGCCGCGGGCCGCGTTGTCGCGAATCCCGCGGGCTGTCGCAGACACCCGGTCCATGATCCCGTGGGCCTGCACGGAGGGAAGGATGAGTGTCAGGATCGATAGTCCGTCTTCAAGGTCGGATACCGACACGGAGCGTCGCCTGCGTGCCCGTTCATGCCGTTCGACGACGGTTTCGGGTGCGACCGCTGCGGCGACGGATTTCGCGAACGCTTCGGTGCGGGCGGCGGTCTCTTCCGTCGCGTAGGGCATGACCTGCGCCTCGAATGCCGCGATCGCCTCGACGTTCTCGCGGGGGATGGGGGCTGCTGCTGCGGTGATCACCGTCGCGTGGCGGAATGAGATCTCGCCTGCGGCCAGTGCGTCGCGGGTGGCGGGGAAGCGGTCGTAGATCACCCACGACGTCGCCAGCATCCGCATGGCTGCGCCGCGTGTCACATGCAGCGCCGCGGAGATCTCGCAATCCATGGACCGTTCAGCCTGCTCGAACCCGTGCCGCCCGGGCGGGATCTCATCCAGCAGCAACACGACTCGCTCGGCCAACAGCTCCGCCCGCTGTGCTTCGAGTCGGGCGATCTCGGTGCTGATGGCCCCGCACTCCTCGGCGATCTCCCGTGAGCGGGAGAGGTAGTCACCGGGCGTCGTTCCCATGACCCAATACTAGTACAAAAGTACGAAACAAAGAAGCCACAATGAGGTTGTATTGAGAATATTTAATCTATCAATTCGGAGTGGATCCGGCGCAGATCCTCCGTGAGCGATCCGATGAGTACCCAGTGCCCCGACGACGGCGGGCGCAGGGAGAGGGGCGTCGTGAGGGCCGGAACGGCTGAGGTGAGCGGCTCCGGCTCGGGTGACACCTCGGCGATCTGCACGGCCAGGCGCACGTCGTGCCCGGCGCGGCGCAGCTGCTCGGCGATCGCCGCGACGGCGGGCTCGTCGACGAGCGAATCGTCGTAGTGGTCGACATACGCGCGCGTCATCCCGATCACCTGGGTGACGACAGGGCCCAGCCGTTCCAGCAATGAGTGCATCGCCGCGAGCTCGTCGCGGTGGCGGGAGCGCCGCGGGTTCAGGGTGAGCGACTCCTCGGCGGTGGTCACCGATGACTCCGCCGCCTCTTTCATCGGGCGCAGCAGGCGCGCCTCGAGCATGAGCTCCTGCAGCCGTGCCGCGGAGGTGCGCTGGGTGAGCGCCTCGGCGAGCCGGTCGAGGCTCGCGGCGAGTTCGCGTCCGAGCAGATCGAGGTCGCGGCGCACGGGGGCCACGAGCACGGGCGGCACGATGAGCACGTTGACGACGATCCCCACGAGCGCGCCGATGAGCGTCTCGCCGATCCGGGCGAGCGCGTAGTCGGGGCTGGATGCGCCGAGCGCGAGCACCAGCATCGCCGAGATCGCCACCTGGTTGCCCGTGCCAGGGGTCGCGCGGAACGCCCAGGCGACGAGCATGGCCACGACGATCGCGAGGAGAATGATCCAGCTCGTGGTGCCGAGCACGAGGCTGAGTAGCACCGCGATGACGACGCCGACGATCACGCCGAAGCTGCGCTCGATCGCCTTCGAGAGCGACTGGTTGACGCTGGGCTGCACGACCAGCAGCGCCGCGATCGCCGCGAACACGGGCAACTGGCCCGGCACGATCCAGCCCGCCAGCAGCCAGGCGGCGATCGTGGCGACGGCCGACTTGCCCACCTGGAGCAGGGGCGCGCGCTTGGCGGCGCGGACGGCGGCGGTCATGCGCATGCGACCACGGTATCCCCCCGTCTGCCGGCGGGTGGTGCTTCGGGTATCGCCATCTGAGGCGCGCGCGCCCGAAGTTAAGGCATCCGCCCGATGCCGGGCCCCCGCCTTAGCGAGGACCGTGAAGGTACCGAAAGAGGAGTCACCATGTTCGAGCACCCCTATCTCCATCACCGGCTCAGCACGCTCGAGACCGAGCAGATCGTGCGTGCCGTCGAGCGCCGTCGCGTGATCGCCGAGCGCGCCGAGCAGATCGTGCCGCGCGACCGCATCGGCGCGCGGCTGCGACGCCTCGTCCACCGGGGCGGGGGCGCGGGGCGCGCCGCGCGCGCGGAGCGCCGGCGCCTTCGTCGCCTCGTGCCCGCCGAGACCCGGACCGATCCGCGCAGCATGGCCGACGCCGGGAGCATCCCGATGGCCACGCGTGGGTGAACTGCGTCGACGGTCGTCGGCATGAGGTCGCAGGGCGGCCTCGATGTCGGCGGCGGATGGCACGATGAAGGCATGTCCCTCTTCGCGCCGTCTGCCGAGATGGTCGGTCGCGACACCGAGCTCGAGTTGCTGCGCGAGGCGCTGGATCGCGCGCATCGGGGCGAGCCCGCCTCCGTGCTGCTGTCGGGCGAAGCGGGCATCGGAAAATCACGGATGCTGCGCGAGTTCGCGCGCATCGCCGAACCGCAGGCGACGGTGCTCACCGGGTGGTGCCTGGACTACGGATCGACCCCCGCGCCCTACGGCCCGATGGCGGCGATCGTGCGCGGTCTGGTCGCCGAGCTCGGCGGCGCCGAGGCGGCAGGGCCAGGGCGCGACGCGCTGCGTCTGGTGCTGCCCGAGTTCGGCGAAGGACCGATCGACCGCGCCTCGGTCGCGCCGGAGAGCCTGGGTGAGGCGATCGCGAACCTCCTCGAAGCGGCGGCGCTGATCCGGCCCGTCGCGGTGCTCGTCGAAGACCTGCACTGGGCCGATGCGGCCACGCTGTCGCTGGTGTCGTTCCTGCTGCGCGCCCTCGCCGACCGACGGGTGCTTTTCGTGCTCACGTGCCGCACCGACGAGACGCGGCGCGGGGGTCCGGTGCGCGCCTTCCTCGGCGAGGCCGAGCGAGCACGCCTGATCGAACGCATCCCGCTCGGGCGCCTCGACCGGCAATCGCTGCGCACCCTGGTGGCATCACTCGCGGGCGACGTCGACGAATCCGCGCTGACGCGCATGCTGGAGCGCTCCGAGGGCGTGCCGTTCTTCGTCGAGGAGCTCGTCTGCAACGTGCAGGGACCGCTCCCCGAGACGCTGCGCGATCTGCTGCTCGCCCGTTTCGACCAGCTCGGAGACGACGCGCAGCGCGTGGTGCGCGCGGTATCCGGCTCGGAGGCGCCCGTGTCGCACGAGCTGCTCGCCCGGCTCGTCGATCTTGACGAGCAGCGTCGCGACGCGGCCATCCGCGAGGCCACCAACGCCGCGGTGCTGGTCGTGCGCGACGACGCCTACGCGTTCCGGCACGCGCTGCTGCGCGAGGCCGTGCACGACGACCTGTTGCCGGGCGAGCGGGCGCGGCTGCACTGGGACTATGCGGATGCTCTGGAGCGCATCGCCGACGAGACGGGGGCGCCGCTTCAGTCCGCGCTGGCGTTCCACTGGCACCTGGCTCGCGATGCCCCTCGCGCCCTGCCGGCGGCGGTCGCGGCGATGGTGCAGGCCAAGGTCAGCTTCGCGTACTCGACGGCGGCCCGCTTCGGCGAGCTGGCGCTGGAGCTGTGGGATCAGGTTCCCGACGCGGAAGAGGTCACCGGCACGCCGCGCGTGATGCTGCAGATGCGACTCGGCCAGATCCTGCGCAACGCGGGCCACGGCGAACGCGCGCTCGCCGTGGTCGATCTCGCGCTGTCCGAGCTCGACCCGCACGAGGCCGATCCGGCCGTGCACGTCAGACTTCTCCGCGACAAGGGCCTCAATCTGCAGAACCTCGCGCGTCCCGGGGCGATCGAGGCATTCCTTGAAGCACTGGAGGTGATGGCCGCGCGGCTCGACGACGACCGTCTGCGGGCGAGCCTGCTCACCTATCTTGCAGGTCGCTACCAGCTGGCGGGCCGGTTCGAGGAGGCAATCGGCCTGCTGGAGGAGGCCCGGAGCATCGCCGACCGTCTCGGAGATGACGAGATCGCATCGGTGGCGATCAATCTGCGATCGGCGGGACGGATGCATCTGGGCGAGGTCGACGAGATGATCGCCGGATTCGCGGAGTCGCGCCGTCGGGCACAACGGCATGATTCCCGGCTGCGCTATCGGGTCAACTACTCCGACGCGCTGTATGTGACCGGGCGGTTCCGCGACGCGATTGTCATCGCCGAGGAGGGGATCGCGCAGGCGGAGAGCATCGGGGTGCGCCGCACGTCGGGCTCCATCCTCACGCAGAACATCGTCGAGCCCCTGCTCGAGCTCGGCGAGATCGCCTGGGCGGAGCGGCTTCTCGACACCGATCTCGGGATGCGCACCCTGCGCGTCTTCCGGGTCTACACGACCGGGTCGCGGGTGCGGGCGCTGATCTGGCGCGGGCGACTCGACGAGGCGCGCTCGCTGCTGGACGAGTGGCGCCCGGTCTTCGAGCTGGCCGCAGAGCTCGAGCAGCAGGTGGCGTTCGGCTATCTCGGCATCGAGCTGATGCTCACGACCGCCGGCGGAGATCTCGATGGAGCGGTCGCGCTCGTGCGACACCTGCTCGACGAGGCTCCCACCGTGAACGCGCTCCGACGTTTCGTTCTGCTGAGCGCGGGATGGCTGCTCGTGCGGATGCGCGCCCGTGGTGACGCGGAGCGCGCGTCGGGCCTGGCGAGAGAGGTGGCCGCCGCCTGGGAGGCGCTGCCTACCGGTCTGCGCGGCGACGCCTGGTCGGCCGTGCTGCTCGCACTTTGCGCGCCCTCCGAGCAGGCCCTGCGAGCGGCGCTGCCCTTCGCCGACGGGCCCGACATCCCGGTGATCCACCGCGTCACCGTGCGTCTCGACCTCGCGCGCACGCTCGTGGCCGCGGGCGATCGCGCGAGCGCCGCGGCCGTGCTCGCCGAGGCGGGCGAGATCGCCGCCGCTCTCGAGCATGCGCCGCTGCAGGATCAGGTGGCCGAGTTCGCCGCGGCGACAGGGCTGCGCGCTGCCGGTACCGCGGATGCGATCGCCGAGGCCGCCGTCGACCTCACCGTTCGCGAACGGCAGGTGCTCGACCTGCTGGTCGAGGGATTGAGCAACCGGCAGATCGGCGAGCGGCTGTTCATCAGCGCGAAGACGGTGAGCGTGCACGTCTCGGCGATCCTGCGCAAGCTCGGCGTGGCCTCACGCACCGAGGCCGCCGTCGTGGCGACCAGGGGCGGTGCTGTCGCGCCGGCATCCACCGAGACCCTGTCCGGTGCTCAGGTGATTCGAATCACGGATGCGTAACGTCGTGGATATGAGCACGGGCGATGATCTGGCGCTGACCGGCACGGTGCGCGAGGCGCGTGAGCTGCGCGACGAGTTCCAGCGGTTTCTGCACGAGTACGAGTTCGGGATGCGCGAGGTCGAGACGAAGATCTCGATCCTGCGCGATGAGTTCACCCACCACCACGCGTACAACCCGATCGAGCACGTCAAGAGCAGGGTCAAATCGCCCGACAGCATCGTCGAGAAGGTCGCGCGGCGCGGGATCGATCCCGACTTCGACTCGATTCGCGAGCACATTACCGACATCGCAGGCGTGCGCGTCACGTGCAGCTTCGTCGCCGACGTGTACCTGCTGTTCGACCTGCTCACCGCGCAGGACGACGTGAGCGTGCGCACCGTGAAGGACTACATCGCCGAGCCCAAGGCCAACGGCTACCGCAGTCTGCACGCCATCCTGGAGGTGCCGGTGTTCCTCTCGACCGGCGCGATCCGGGTACCCGTGGAGGTGCAGTTCCGCACCATCGCGATGGACTTTTGGGCGAGCCTCGAGCACAAGATCCACTACAAGTTCGACGGCCACGTGCCCGACCACCTCGTCGACAGTCTCACGGCGGCGGCGGATGCCGCGAGCGAGCTGGATGCGCGCATGGAGCGCCTGCATCACGAGGCTCATGGCACACGAGCCGGCGAGTCTGCTGGGCCCGGCGTGCCTTCCGGCCCCGCGCGCTCGCAGCGCCCGATCCGGGTCTGACTGCCGGGTGCGCCGCCGCTTCAGCCGAGGAAGGTGCGCGCTGCGGTGGCCATGGCGGTCACGCCCACCTCGATCGTGGGGTGGATGACGGGGGCGAAGGCGGGCGCGTGCGTGCTGGGCACGTCTTCGGCGACGGAGTCGTTCGCCACGGCGTGGGCGTAGAGCTCGGGATCGATGCCGCCCCAGAACCAGAACACGAGCGGCACCTCGGCGTCGCGAGCGAACCACGAGACGTCTTCACTGCCGGCGTACAGGCCGGGATCCACGACGTTGTCGATCCCGAAGGCGTCGCGGAACGCGGCGGTGACCCTCGCGGCGGCGGCGGTGTCGTTGATCGTGGCGGGCAGGGTGTGCAGAGTTTCGATCGTGGGCTCCTGTGTCGCGCCCGAGGCCATCGCCTCGGCCCGGATCACTCGCTCCACGGCGGCGAGCACCTTCTCGCGCAGCGCGTCGTCGGGGTAACGCAGGCTGAGCTCGAGGGTCGCGTGCGGCGGGATGATGTTGTTCTTCGTGCCGGCGTGCACGGCCCCGACGCTCACGACGGTGAGGTCATGCGGATCCATCTCCCGCGAGACCACGGTCTGCAGCCGCATGATGGTGGCTGCCGCCATGACCACCGGATCGACCGTCGAGTGCGGGCGCGAGCCGTGTCCGCCCCGGCCGTGCAACGTGACGGTGAGGCCGTCGGAGGCCGACATCTGCGGTCCCGGCCGCAGCCCGACCTGGCCTGCGGGCAGGGGCGTGACGTGCTGCCCGAGCACGATGTCGGGCTTCGGGAAGCGCGCCAGCATCCCGTCGTCGAGCATGGCTCTCGCCCCGGCGCCGAACTCCTCGGCGGGCTGGATGATCACAACGACGGTGCCCGACCACTCGTCGGTCGTCCCGACGAGGCGTTCGACGGCGCCGATCATGGCCGTGACGTGCATGTCGTGCCCGCAGGCGTGCATGACGGGCACGCTGTTGCCCTCGGCATCCGTGCCGACGACGGTGCTCGCGTAGGCCAGGCCCGAATCCTCGCGCACGGGCAGCGCATCCATGTCGGCGCGCACCCACACGACGGGACCGGGGCCGTTCGCGAGCACGCCGACGACGCCCGTGCGCCCCACGCCCTCGGTGATCTCGATTCCGAGCTCGCGCAGGTGCTGCGCCGCGATCCCCGCCGTGCGCGTCTCCTGGAACGACAGCTCGGGATGCCGGTGCAGGTCGACGTACAGCGCCTCGAGGTCGATGGTCATGACGACGAGCCTATCCGCGCGGCCAGCCGGGGTGGATCAGGGGAGCGTGTACCAGGCCGCTGCGTTCACGGGAAGCGCGGCGCCCTCGAAGCGCGCGCTCTGCACGACGAAGTGCGCGCCTTCCGGCAGCGCGAGCGGCGCCGACCCGAGGTTCGCGGCCACGTGCAGGTCGCCACGGCGGAAGGCGACGGCGTCGGCGCCCAGGTCTTCCCAGACCAGGGCGCCGGTGCCCAGTCCGTGCTCGCGGCGCAGGCGCAGCAGCAGCTTGTAGAGCGCGAGCGTCGAATCGTCGGCCGTCTCCTCGACGTCGCGAGCGTACTCGGCCCACTCCGCCGGCTGCGGCAACCAGGATGCGCCGGTGTCGTTGAACCCGTACGCCGGGCCCTCGGCCGTCCACGGCAGCGGCACCCGGCATCCGTCGCGCCCGTAGCGCTCGCCGTTCGTTCGGAACCAGGTGGGATCCTGCCGGAACTCGTCGGGGATCTCCATCGCCTCCGGCAGACCCAGCTCCTCACCCTGGTAGAGGTACGCCGAGCCCGGCAGCGCGAGCATGACCGTCGTGGCCGCACGACCCCGTGCCAGCCCCACGACCGGGTCCGGCTTGCCGGGCGAATTCGGGCCGATGCCCTCGCCCTGCGGGTTGTCGGCGGTGAGCGCGAGGCGGGAGGCGTGCCGCACGACGTCGTGGTTCGACAGCACCCAGGTGCTCGGGGCGCCCACGGCGCCGAACTCGTCGAGCGACTCGCGGATCACCGCGCGCAGCGCCTCGGCATCCCACGGCGTCAGGAGGTACGGGAAGTTGAAGGTCTGGTGCATCTCGTCGGGGCGCACCCACATCGCCGTCTGGTGCAGCGTCGGCATCCACGCCTCGCCGCACAGCGCACGGTCGCCGTCGTACGCGGCGAGCACCTTATGCCAGTCGCGGTATATATCGTGCACGCCGTCTTGGCCCCAGTACGGAACGTCGTCCTCTCCCCCGCCCATCGAGTCGGCGTCGGCCGGAGGGGTGTAGTCGGGCAGGCCCTCCTTCTTGACCATGCCGTGCGCGACGTCGACGCGGAAGCCGTCGACGCCGCGGTCGAGCCAGAAGCGCAGGATGGAGCGGAACTCCTCGCGCACCTCCTCGTTCGTCCAGTCGAAGTCGGGCTGGGTGGCGTCGAAGATGTGCAGGTACCACTGGCCCGGTGTGCCGTCGGCCTCGGTCACGCACTCCCACATCCCGCCGCCGAACACGCTCTGCCAATTGTTCGGCGGCAGCTCGCCGTTCTCGCCGCGGCCGTCGCGGAAGATGTAGCGCGCGCGTTCGGGGCTACCAGGGCCCGCGGCCAGCGCCGCCTGGAACCAGGCGTGCTGGTCGGAGGAGTGGTTCGGCACGAGGTCGACGATCACGCGGATGCCGCGGGCATGGGCCTGCGCGAGCATGTCGTCGAAGTCGGCGAGGGTGCCGAAGAGCGGGTCGACGTCGCGGTAGTCGGCGACGTCGTAGCCCGCGTCTCGCTGGGGGCTCGTCATGAACGGGCTCAGCCAGATGGCGTCGACGCCGAGCTCGCTCAGCGAGTCCAGACGCGCGGTGATACCGGGGAGGTCGCCGATGCCGTCGCCCGACGCATCCGCGAACGAACGGGGATAGATCTGGTAGATGACGGCGCTCCGCCACCATTCCGAACCGGGGGCGGCGAACTGTTCGAGCTCAGGCATGCGACCAGGCTAATGTGCTTCGCGCCGCCGCACGCAACTGTCAGGCGCTCAGCCGCCGAGGACGACGTTGATCGGCGGCTGGCCCTTGAGCATCAGGTCGATCTGGGTCCGGACGAGCTTCGCGATCCGCGGGTTCATCGCAGTGGACGCCCCGCCGACGTGCGGGCTGACCACGAGGTTCGGCGCCTGCCACAGGGGATCGTCGGCGGGCAGCGGCTCCTCCTCGAAGACGTCGAGTGCGGCGCGCAGGCGGCCCGATTCGAGCTCGGTGCGCAGCGCATCCGTGTCGACGATGGATCCGCGACCCACGTTCACCACGAGCGCGCCGTCGGGGAGGGCCGCCAGCAGGTCTGCGTCGAAGAGGTGGTGGGTCTCCTCGCCGCCGGGAAGGCTCAGCACGACGATCTCGGCCTCCGGCAGAAGCGCGGCCAGTTCGTCGATCCCGTGCACCTGCACGCGGCCGAGCCGCTCGTGCCAGAGCGTGCGAGCGGTGCGCGCGACGACGGTCATCTCGACCTCGAACGGCTCCAAGCGCAGGGCGATCGCCTCGCCCACGCCGCCGAAGCCGACCAGCAGCACCCTGCGGTCGGCGAGGCTCTCGGCGAACACCGGCGACCACTCGCCCCGGTCCTGGGCGCGTACGAACCGCGGCAGTTCGCGCTGCGCGGCGATCATCAGACCGACGGCGAGCTCAGCCGTGGAGGTCTCGTGCACGCTCGCGGCATTGGCGAACGGGATGCCCGCGGGCAGCGCATCCGCGACGCCGTCGTATCCGATCGACTGGCTCTGCACGATACCGATGTCGAGCCCGTTCAGCGCGCTGAGCACCCCGGTCGCACCCATGTACGGCGGGACAACGAGGTCGATGCGATCCCGCGGGGCGGGCGAGGCGAGATCCCAGATCTCCAGCTCGACGCCCTCAGGCAACGCGCCGATGCCATCGCGGAGACGGGTGGTGGGGACGGTGACGAACAGGCTCACGTCCCCGACTCTATCGCCGGGGTGCAGGGCCTCCGCGCGATGCCGCTACGCCGCGGCGTGCGCGACGGCGGCGATGGCGCTCGTGAAGAACCCGAGACCATCGGTGCCCGAGCGCATCGCCGCGGACGTGTCGGGGCCGAAGCCGGGCTCGGTCGCGTGCTCGGGATGCGGCATAAGCCCCACGACGTTGCCGCGCTCGTTCGTGACGCCGGCGATGTCGCGCAGCGATCCGTTCGGGTTGACGCCGGCGTAGCGGAAGGCGACGAGGCCTTCGCCCTCGAGGCGGTCGAGAGTGTCTTCGGATGCGATGTAGCCGCCCTCGCCGTTCTTCAGCGGGATGACGATCTCCTGCCCCTTCTCGAACGCGCTCGTCCAAGCCGTGCCGGCGTTCTCGACGACCAGGCGCTGATCGCGGCGCACGAAGTGCTGATGGTCGTTGCGGATGAGCCCGCCCGGCAGCAGATGCGCCTCGACGAGCATCTGGAACCCGTTGCAGATGCCGAGCACGGGCATCCCGCTCGCGGCGGCATCCTTCACCTCGGCCATGATCGGCGAGAGTGCGGCGATGGCGCCCGAGCGCAGGTAGTCGCCGTAGCTGAATCCGCCGGGCAGCACGAGGGCGTCGACGCCGTCGAGGTCGTGCGAGCCGTGCCATAGGGCGACGGGCTCGGCACCGGCCAGGCGCACGGCCCGCTGCGCATCGCGGTCGTCGAGGGAGCCCGGGAAGGTGATGACCCCGATGCGGATGCTCACTCCACGACCTCGATGCCGACGACGTCCTCGATGACGGAGTTGGAGAGCACGTCCGCGGCGACGCGCTTCGCCTCGGCGAGCACGGCATCCGTCACTTCGCCGTCGACGGTCAGCTCGAAGCGCTTGCCGATGCGCACATCGCTGAAGGCGGTCACGCCCGTGCGCGCGAAGGCACCGGAGACGGCTTTGCCCTGCGGGTCGAGGAGTTCGGACTTGGGCATGACGTCGACGACGATGGTGGGCATTCGAGGCTCCGGAAGTCGCGGGCGGGGATGCGGTCAGTCTATCGCCGCGCCCGGGCCGTGCCCGCTGCGGTCACGAGGAGAAGACGGTGTGCACGTCGCCGACGAAGTCGCGGCCGCCGAGCCCGGCGATCTCGAACAGCACCGAGACTCCGGCGACGGTGTAGCCGAGTTGCTCGACGATGCGTCGCCCGGCGGCGAGCGTGCCTCCCGTGGCGAGCACGTCGTCGATCAAGAGGATGCGCGATCCCGCGGGCAGATCATCGTGCATCTCGATCGTGGCCGTGCCGTACTCGAGCGCGTAGTCGACGGCCGCGGCGGGTTGGGGGAGCTTGCCGGCCTTGCGGATCGGCACGAGACCGGTGCCGGCGACGATGGCGGCCGCGGCGGCGAGGATGAAGCCGCGCGCCTCGATCCCTGCGATAACGTCGAAGGAACCGGCGAACGGCTCGACGAGCGCCTCGGTCGTGACGCGCAATCCCTCGGCGTCGGCGAGCAGCGGCGTGATGTCGCGGAACAGGATGCCGGGCTCGGGGTGATCCGGGATCGAGCGGATGAGGGATTCTGCGCGGGCGAGCGCTGTGGCGGAGGTCACCGCACCAGAGTACGCGCGCGGGGCTCGACGAGTGCGCGGGATCCCGCCGAGTGCGCGGCTTGTTCCCGTCGATAAGCCGCGCATTCGGCGACAAGCCGCGCACTCGCGGAGGGGCCGTGCGCCGCACCTCCATTGACGCGTATGGGAGCGCTCCCATACGCTGACCCCATGACTCGCGCGTTCCCCGACGGCTTTCTCTTCGGCGCCGCCACCGCGGCGTACCAGATCGAGGGCGCGGCCTTCGACGACGGCCGCACCGCGTCGATCTGGGATGCGTTCACGCGCATCCCCGGTGCGATCGTCGGCGGCGACGACGGAGACGTCGCGTGCGATCATTACCGCCGGTACGCCGACGACGTGGCGCTCATGAAGAGCCTGGGGCTGCAGACCTACCGCTTCTCCGTCTCCTGGGCGCGCGTGCGCCCCGACGGCGGTGCCGTGAACTCCGCCGGCATCGACTTCTACTCGCGTCTCGTCGACGAGCTGCTCGCCGCCGACATCCTGCCCTGGCTCACGCTGTACCACTGGGACCTGCCGCAGGCCCTGCAGGAGAAGGGCGGATGGGTCTCGCGCGACACGGCCGAGCGCTTCGTCGATTACGCGGCGAGCCTGCACGACGCGCTCGGCGACCGCGTGAAGGTGTGGACCACGCTCAACGAGCCGTGGTGCGCATCCTTCCTCGGCCACACCGGCGGCGAGCACGCGCCGGGGCACACGAGCGTCGCCGAGGGGCTGCTCGCCTCGCACCACCTCCTGCTCGCCCACGGCGGCGCGGTGCGCGAGCTGCGCGGGCGCGACGCGTCGCTCGATCTGGGCATCACGCTGAACCACACCGTGGCCGACCCCGCCGATCCGCAGAACGCCGGGGACGTCGATGCCGCGCGCCGCGTGGACGGGCAGTTCAACCGCTGGTTCCTCGATCCGATCCACCGCGCGAGCTATCCCGCCGACATCGTCGAGGACATCCGGGCCGTGGATCCGGCGGCCGTCGACGCGTTCGAGGCCGCCGTGCACGACGGCGATCTGACGGCGATCGCGCAGCCCATCGACACGCAGGGGGTCAACTACTACCACGGCGACCTCGTCTCGGGAACGCGGCAGGAGCATCCGCCCGTCGGCGGCGGCCCGGCCACAACGCGGCCGGGGCGCAGCCCGTACCCGTCGTTCGAGGGCATCCACCCCGTGGAGCGGGGGCTGCCCCGCACGGCGCAGAACTGGGAGATTCAGCCCGAGGGACTCACCCGGCTACTGCAGCGGGTGTGGGACGAGTACGCGCGACCCGCGGGGGTGCGGCTGTTCATCACCGAGAACGGCGCCGCCTTCGACGATGCGGTCTCGGTCGAGAACGGCGAGAAGCGCGTGCACGACGCGGATCGCACCGACTATCTGCGCGCGCACCTGGCCGCGGTGCTGGATGCCGTCGACACGGGTGTCGATGTGCGCGGGTACTTCGCCTGGTCGCTCATGGACAACTTCGAATGGTCGTGGGGCTACGATAAGCGCTTCGGGATCGTGCGCGTCGACTACGACACCCAGGAGCGCACGGTCAAGGACAGCGGTCGGGAGTACGCTCGGATCATCGCCGCGCGCTCGTTGTAGACGCGCCGTCCGCCCCGGGAGGATCGCCGTGACTCGCGCCACCATCGAAGAGGTCGCGGTGGCCGCGGGCGTCTCGCGCTCGACGGTGTCGCGGGTGGTCAACGGCTCCACGGCGGTGAGTCCGGAGGCGTTCGCGGCGGTCACCGACGCGATCGAGCGGATGCGGTACACGCCCCACCGGGCCGCCCGGTCGCTGGCGAGCAGGCAGACGCACGCGATCGCGCTCGTCGTGCCGGAGAACACCCGTCGGTTCTTCGGCGATCCGTTCTTCGCCGAGATCGTCTCGGGCATCAGCGCCCGGCTGACCGGCTCGGACTACATCCTCAACCTGCTCATCGCCAGCGACGACCCGCGCGACAAGATGACGAGCTTCATGCGCAACGGCGGTGTGGATGCGGCGATCATCGTCTCGCACCACACGAGCGACGCCTTCGTCGACCGGATCGCCGAGACGCTGCCGGTGGTGTTCGGCGGACGCCCCGAGCGCCGCCGCGACACGGACTTCGTCGTCGACGTCGACAACGTCGCCGCGGGGCGCACGGCCACCGAGCACCTGCTCGCGCGCGGGCGCCGGCGCCTCGCGATGGTCGCAGGCCCCCTCACGATGCCGGCCGGAATCGACCGCGTCGACGGGTTCCGCGCGGCGCTCGCCGACGCCGGGTTCGAGCCGGTGGCGGTCGTGGAGGGCGGCTTCGCCGAAGACGTCGCGCGCGAGGCGACCCGGGAACTGCTGGCCGGCCTCCGCGCATCCGGAGAGCCCGCACCGGATGCGATCTTCGCCGCCAGCGACCTTATGGCCCGCGGAGTGATGACCGCGCTGCAGGGTGCCGGGCTGCGCGTGCCCGAGGACGTGGCGCTCATCGGCGTCGACGACTCCCCCGTGGCGGTGGCGACCGATCCCGCCCTGTCGACCGTGCGCCAGCCTCTGCACGACATGGGCGAGACGATGGTGCAGGTGCTGTTGGATCATCTCGCCGGGCGTCCGGCCGAGCGCACGACGATCCTGCCCACCGAGCTCGTCGTGCGGGCGTCGAGCTGAGCATGGCGGAGCTGCACGAGCTCACCGCCCTGGAGCAGCGGGATGCGCTGCGCCGCGGCGACGTCTCTCCCCGCGAGCTGGTCGCGCACTACCTCGAACGCATCCGGCGGTTCGACGACGGACACGAGGGCGGTCTCGGTGCGTTCGTCGAGGTGACGGGGGATGCGGCGCTCGTCCGCGCCGAGGCGCTCGGCGACGCCGAGCCGTGCGGCGCGCTGTGGGGACTGGCTTTCGGCGACAAGGATCTCGTCGCCCGCGCCGGCGTGCCCACCCGCTACGGGTCGCGGCTGCACGGACTGCACGGACTGCACGGGGGGTTCGTGCCCACGGCATCCGATCCTGAGGCCCTGGTGCTCGACGAGGCGGGCGGTATCAGCCTGGGCAAGACGAACACCCCCGAGTTCGGGCTCGTCGGTTACACCGAGTCGGATGTCGCCCCGCCCGCTCGCGATCCGTGGGATGCGCGCAACGGCGCCGGCGGCTCCAGCGGCGGCGCCGCGGTGGCGGTGGCAGCCGGGCTCGTCTCGCTCGCGCCCGCCTCGGACGGCGGCGGCTCCATCCGCATCCCGGCCGCGACCGTCGGCGTCGTGGGGCTGAAGCCGTCGCGCGGTCGGGTCGCCGTGGGCTCGGGCATGACCGGCGTCGGCGGGCTCGCCGTGACCGGACCTATCGCCCGCACGGTGGCCGATGCCGCCCTGCTTCTGGATGCGCTCGTCGACGGCCGCCCCTATCCGTTCGCGACGGGGGCGCCGGGATCGGGTCCGTTCCTCAACGCGGCCACGGCCGATCCCGGCGCGACCCGCGTCGCGGTGACGACGGTGAGCCCGTGGGACGACGACGTCGACATCGCGCTCGATCCGGATGCCGCCGCGGCCGTGCAGCACGCCGCCGCCGTGTTGCAGAACGACGGGTGCGCGATCGACGACCTCGCCTGGCGGCCGCGCGGATACGCATCCCTGTTCGGCGTGCTGTGGCGGGCGAGTGCCGCCCGCATGACGCTGTCGGCGGCCGAACTGGCGCTGGTGCGACCCATGACCGCGTACCTCGTGGCGGAGGGGCGCCGGCTCACGGCGCCGCAGCTGCTCTCCGGGCTCAGCGCCGCGGCCGAGTTCGAGCGCGCCACGATCGAGGAGTTCGCGCCCTTCGACGCCGTGCTCACCCCCGCGCTGGCCGAACCGCCGCAGCCGGTGGGCAGCTACGACGAGTCGGATCCGGAGCGGTGCTTCGCGCGTCAGGTGCAGTATGCGCCGTACAGCAGCTTCGTCAACGTCGCCGGGCTCCCCGCGATCGTCGTGCCGGTGTCGCGCACGGCCGGCGGGCATCCGGTGAGCGTGCAGCTGATCGGGCGCCCCGGCGGCGAGGCGACGATCATCGCGCTCGCCGCCCGGCTGGAGCGTGCCTCGGGGATCTCGGGGTTCCCGCCGGGGCTGGAGTGACGCTCCTCTCTCCCTGCGCCGAGTGCACGGCTTGTCGTCGAGTGAGCGGACTGTTTCGTGGAACAAGCCGTGCAGTCGACGGCAAGCCGCGCACTCGGGAGGGGATGACGGGGAGGATGCGGCATCTGACACGATGGGGCGAGGAGCCCGCATGGACTGGATCGACCTCAACGCCGACCTCGGCGAGAACAGCCCCGATCGCATCGTCGCCGACGACGAGGGGATGCTGGCGCTGGTCTCCAGCGCGAACGTCTCGTGCGGCTTCCATGCCGGCACGCCCGGCGGCATTCGCGAAACGCTCGGCGCCGCCGTCGCGCGCGGCGTGACGATCGGCGCGCATCCCTCCTACCGCGACTTCGAGGGGTTCGGGCGCAGGCCGATGAGCCCCGACGCCGCCGCCCTGCAGGCCGATGTCGAGGAGCAGCTGGCATGGATGCTCGACGCGGCCCGGGCCGCCGGCGGCGCCGTGCGCTACGTCAAGCCGCACGGCGCGCTCTACAACACGATCGCGCGCGACGAGCGGCAGGCGCGAGCCGTGATCGCCGGCATCCGCGCGGTGGATCCCTCGCTCGTGGTGCTGGGTCTCGCCGGCGGCGTCGTGCTGCCGATCGCCGCTGAGGCCGGGCTCGCGACGGCCGCCGAGGCCTTCGCCGACCGCGGCTACCTGCCCGACGGCCGCCTCGTGCCGCGCACCGCGCCTGGCGCCGTGCTCGACGACCCGGAAGCCGTCGCCGAGCGGATGGTGCGCTTCGCGCGTGACGGCGTCATCCGTGCCGTCGACGGCACCGACGTGCGCGTGGACGCGCGCTCGATCTGCGTGCACGGCGACAGCCCCGGTGCGGTCGCGATGGCGCAGACCCTGCGTGCGGCGCTCGCTGCCGCGGGTATCGCCATCCGCCCGTTCGTCGGCGGCGGGCGATGAGGTTCCTCATGGCGTCAGATCGCGGCATCCTCGCGGAGTTCGCCGACCTCGCCACCGCGGTCCGCGCGCACCGGGGATGGGCCGCGGCCGGGATCGAGGGCGTGCGCGAGCTGATCCCCGCCGCCCGCACCGTGCTCGTGCGTTTCGATCCGGCCCTCGTCTCGCGCGCCGAGCTCGAGCGCCGGCTCGGGGATGCGGTCGACGGCGACGATGCTGCCGCGGAGGGCCCGGAGGTGCGCATCCCCGTGCACTACGACGGCGACGATCTGGCCGAGGCCGCCGACCTGCTCGGCGTCTCGGCCGAGGAGCTCGTGCGTCGGCATCTCGCCGCGGAGTGGCGGGTCGCGTTCTCGGGCTTCGCGCCCGGATTCGGCTACGCCGTGAGCAACGATCCGCTGTTCGCCGTGCCCCGTCGCGCCACCCCGCGCACGGGCGTTCCGGCGGGGGCGGTGGGCCTCGCGGGCGAGTTCACCGGCGTCTATCCGCGCGAGAGCCCCGGCGGCTGGCAGCTCATCGGCCGTACGGATGCCGTGATGTGGGATCCCGACCGCGACCCGCCCGCCCTCCTCGTCCCCGGCACCCGCATCCGCTTCGAGCGCGCACCCGCCCGGGGCTCCGCCGTCCGCCGGTCGTCGAGCGTCCGGACCGGCCCCGCGGGGCGACCGGGAGGCGGTGAGGCGACCGAAGCGGTAGGAGCCTTCACCGTCATCCGCCCGCCCCTGCAATTGCTGATCCAGGATCGCGGGCGCCCCGGCTATGCCTCCCTCGGCGTCTCGGTCTCCGGCGCCGCCGACCGCACGGCGCTGCGCGATGCGAACCGGGCTGTGGGCAATGCGCCCGGTGCCGCGGTGCTCGAGGCGATCGGCGCAGGGATGCTGCGCTACCGCGGGCCGGCATCGGTCATCGCGTTCACCGGCGCCGAGGGCGAGGCGTGGCGCATCCGCCCCGACGGCGACGAGCAGGAGATGGTCGCGGGCATCCCGTACGCGTTGGGCGACGGCGATGCGATCGAGTGGGAGGCGCCGGAGCGCGGGCTGCGGCGGGTGATCGGCGTGCGCGGTGGCATCCTCGCCCCGACCGTGCTCGGCAGCGCCGCCTCCGACACCCTCGCCGACCTCGGCCCCGCGCCGGTGCGTGCCGACGACGCGATCGCCGTCGGCGACCCGGCCGCGGCGCCGCATCCGGTGCAGCCCGATCCCCTGCCTAGGATGCTCCCTGCATCCGGAGAGGTCGTCGAGCTGGAGGTCGTACTCGGCCCGCGCGACGACTGGTTCACGCCCGAGGCGTGCCGCGCACTCGCCGAGCGGGAGTGGGAGGTCACGCCGCGTTCGGACCGGGTGGGGCTGCGGCTGCACGGCTCAGGGCTGCACGGCTCAGGGCTGCACGGGCCGGCGCGCCTGGAGCGCGCCGTCGAGGGGGAGCTGCCCAGCGAGGGCATGGTCACGGGCGCACTGCAGGTGCCGCCCGATGGTCAGCCCGTGCTGTTCCTCGCCGATCATCCGGTGACGGGCGGCTATCCCGTGATCGGATGCGTCGCCGACGGCGACCTCGACCTCGCCGCTCAGCTCCCCCCAGGGGCTCGCATCCGCTTCCGGATCGCACCCGCGCCGAGTGCACGGCATCCCGTCGCGTGAGCGGGTTGTTTCGTGGAATAGGCCGTGCAGTCGGCGACAAGCCGTGCACTCGGCAAGGAGCTGAGGGGCTCAGTCGACGGGATCGCCGCCCATCGGCCCGACGGCCGCGAGCGGACGCGGGTCGTCGGCACCCGTGCGCCTCAGGCGCGCGATGAGGTTGCCGAGGTGGTAGATCACGATCGCGGCGAGCGTGGCGATGACGATGCCGCCCAGCTCGAAGCCGGAGTTCTCGTCCTTGATCATGAACCCGCCCACGGCGATGATGAGCGCGACGGCGGCCGTGTACTGGTTGACGGGGCGGGAGAAATCCACGCGGTTGTCGACCCAGATCTTCACGCCGATGATGCCGATCAGTCCGTACAGCGCCGTGGTCACACCTCCGAGCACGCCCGCGGGCACGGAGTTGATGACCTCGCCGAACTTCGGCGAAAGGCTCAGCAGGATCGCGGCCGCCCCGGCCACCCAGTAGGCGGCGGTCGAGTACACGCGGGTGGATGCCATGACGCCGATGTTCTCGCCGTACGTGGTCGTGCCGGAGCCGCCGAAGAATCCGGCCAGCGCGGTCGAGACGCCGTCGGCGATGAGCGCCTTGCCCGTGTTCTCGTTGATCGCGGGATCCTCCACCATCGTCGCGACGCCGCGCACGTGGCCGACGTTCTCGGCGATGAGCACGAGCACCACCGGCAGGAACATCGCGATGCCGGCCCAGGTGCCGCTGGAGGCGAAGTCGGGCAGGTGGAAGGTGGGCAGCCCGACCCATGCCGCGCTCTCGACGGCCGAGAAGTCGAGCTCGCCGCGGAAGGCCGCGAAGATGTACCCGGCCGCGACGCCGAGGAAGATCGAGATGCGCCCGAGGAACCCGCGGAACAGCACGGCGAACAGGATGGTCGCCGCGAGCGTGAACGTCGCCGTGATGGGAGCGGCGGCGAAGTTGCCGTGCGCGGCGCCGGCGAGGTTGAACCCGATGAGCGCCACGATCGTGCCGGCGAGCACGGGCGGCAGGAACCGGTCGACCCACTGCACGCCGACCGTGTGCACGACGACGCCGATGATGGCCAGCAGCACGCCGACGGCGACGATGCCGGCCAGCGCCGATCCCATCCCGGCGCTCGCCGTGGCCGCGGTGACCGGCGCGATGAACGCGAAGGACGAGCCCAGATAGCTGGGCAGCTTGTTGCGCGTGATCAGCAGGAACAGGATCGTGCCGACACCGCTGAACAGCAGCGTCGTCGGCACGGGGAATCCGGTGAGGATCGGCACGAGGAAGGTCGCGCCGAACATGGCGATGACGTGCTGCACGCCGATCGCGATCGTGGCGGGCCAGTTCAGGCGCTCTTCGGGACGGACGACGGCGCCGGGCGCGACGGTGCGACCGTTGCCGTGCAGCTTCCACAGGGGCATGGGGGCTCCTCAGATCAAGGGGATGAAGGCTGGGGAAACCTTATCGTTGCGCCGAGTGCCGTGAATGTCGGCGGTCTAGGGTAGAACGGGCTCATGAAGGGTAGAATCTCGGACATGAGCCTGAACATCAAGAACGAGAGCGTGCATGCGATGGTGCGCCGCCTCGCCGAGTTGACGGGCAAGAGTCAGACCGGCGCGGTGGAGGATGCGGTGCGCCGGCGGTTGGAGGAGATGGATCACGCCGAGCAGCGGCGCCTCGATGAACGTGCGGCAGCCATCGATCGCGCGGTGGCGCGGCTCCAGGCCCTTCCCGATACGGGACGCAGCATCGAAGAGATCATGGATGAGATGTACGACCCCGAAACGGGCCTTCCGCGTTGATCGTCGACACTTCCGCACTGATCGCGATCGCAAAGCATGAGCCCGAAGCTCCGCGGTTCCAGCTTCTCCTCAAGCAGCACGAGGTGGCGATGTCGGCGGCCACTCTCGTTGAGGCGGAGGTCGTCGCTCGCATGCAGCTGCGGCAGGGCGGGTTGGCTGCCGTGCGTGGGTTGATCCGGGCGGCCGACACCCGCATCGTTCCGGTCGACGAAGTCCAGGCGAGCATCGGGAGCGATGCGTACGAGAAGTACGGCCGCGGCTCGGGCAGCCCCGCGAGGCTCAACTACGGTGACTGCTTCAGCTACGCGCTCGCCATCGCCCACGACGAGCCGCTGCTGTGCAAGGGCGCCGATTTCATCCACACGGATGTGCGGATCGCCGAGTAGGGCGGAGGTCAGGCCGTGAGGCGCTCGATGAGCTCCGCGTAGCGGGCGGCGGTGCGCTCCACGACGTGGTCGGGAAGCCGGGGAGGCTCGCCCTGCCGGTCCCAGTTCGCGGCGAGCCAGTCGCGCACGATCTGCTTGTCGAAGCTGGCCATCCGCTCCTCCGGCGTCGTGCCCGTGCGCCACCCCTCGAGATCCCAGTAGCGCGAGGAGTCGCTCGTGAGCGCTTCGTCGGCCAGGCGCAGCACACCCTCGGCATCGACGCCGAACTCGAACTTCGTGTCGGCGAGGATCAGGCCCTTCTCCTCGGCGATCGCCGCCGCGCGACGGTAGATCCCCAGCGAGACGTCGCGCAGCTGGGCGGCACGCTCGGCGCCCACGATCTCCGCGGTGCGGGCGAAGGTGATGTTCTCGTCGTGCTCGCCCATCGGGGCCTTGTACGCGGGGGTGAAGATCGGCTCGGCTAGCCTGTCGCCGTTGTGCAGGCCCTCCGGCAGCGGGATGCCGCACACGGTGCCCGCGGTCGAGTATTCCGCCCAGCCGGAACCGGTGAGATAGCCGCGCACGACGCACTCGATCGGCAGCATCTCCAGCGACTGGGCGAGCATCGCCCGGTCGGCGACCTCGGCGGGAAGCTCGCCGTCGGCGCGGTGGTCGGCCACGGCATCCGGCCCCTCGGCGAGGCGATCGAACCACCAGCGGCTGAGCGTGGTCAGCAGGGCGCCCTTGCCGGGGATACCCGGCGCCAGCACGTGGTCGAACGAGCTCACCCGGTCGGAGGCGACGACGAGGATGCGGGTGTCGGCGGGGTCGGCCGAGGCGTAGAGGTCACGCACCTTGCCGGAGTACAGGTGGCGCCAGCCGGGCAGGGAGAGGGGGGAGGAGGGAGTGCTCACCCGCCCATTATCCCGACCTTGCGAGAGGCACGTCGGAATGGATATAGTCCAATGCGGATAGTCCACATCGACTAATTGGAGCGGATCATCGTGCCGGAGCCGAAGCTCACCCCTCTCGGGGTCATGGTGCTCGCGCTGCTGCGCGAAGCCGACATGCACCCGTACGAGATGGTGCGACTGCTGCGCATGCGGCGCGACGAGCGCCTCGTCAAGGTCACCAACGGCACGCTCTACCACTGCGTGAACCGGATGCTCGAGCAGGGCCTGATCGAGAAGGTCGGCACCGACCGCGAGGGCAACCGACCCGAGCGCACCACCTACGCGCTCACGGATGCCGGCCACAACGCCATGCACTCGTGGATCCGCGAAGAGCTCAGCCGCATCGATCGGCCCGCCCAGTTCCGCGTCGCGCTCGCCGAGGCGCACAACGTGGAGCGCGACGACGCCGTCGCCCTGCTCCGCATCCGCCGGGTCGCCCTTGCCGACGAGGCGCAGATCCACCGCGACGGGTTCGCGAACGCGCGGGACAAGGGGGTCCCTGCCCAGTTCCTCATCGAGATCGAGCGGCAGCAGGCGCTCCTCGACGCCGAGGTCGTCTGGCTCGACGCCCTCCTCTCCCGCCTCGGGGCCGACGAGATCCCATGGGGATCCGCCGGTCATCTCGACACAGACCGCTATCTCGCCCAGCGAAAGGCCGCCGCACAATGACCGACTCCCTCCGTACCGCTTCGAGCGGCGCATCCCCCACGGCTCCGGAGCGCAGTCCGTGGCCCGCGCTGTGGGCGCTCGTCATCGGGTTCTTCATGATCCTCGTCGACACGACGATCGTGAGCGTGGCGAACCCGGCGATCAAGGCCGCCCTCGATCCCGACTCCAACAACCTCGACCGGGTCGTGTGGGTCACCAGCGCCTACCTGCTCGCCTACGCCGTGCCGCTGCTCATCACCGGCCGCCTGGGCGACCGGTTCGGGCCGAAGAACATCTACCTCATCGGGCTGGCTATCTTCACCGTCGCCTCGCTGTGGTGCGGTCTGTCGATCACACTCGACGGCCTGATCTGGGCCCGTGCCGCGCAGGGCATCGGCGCAGCGCTGCTCACCCCGCAGACGATGGCCATGATCACCCGCACATTCCCGCCCGAGCGCCGCGGCGCAGCGATGGGCCTGTGGGGCGGCGCATCCGGAGTCGCCATGCTCGTGGGGCCGCTCGCCGGCGGATTCCTCGTCGACGGCCTCGGCTGGGAGTGGATCTTCTTCATCAACCTGCCCGTCGGCGTGATCGGATTCATCCTCGCGTGGATCCTCGTTCCCAAGCTCGAAACGCACAAGCACCGCTTCGACGTGCCTGGTGTCTTCCTCAGCGCGATCGCCCTGTTCCTCATCGTGTTCGGGCTGCAGGAGGGCGAGGCCTACGACTGGGGCGTCATCTGGGGGCCCATCTCGGTCTGGGGGCTCATCATCGCCGGCGTCGTGGTGATGGGGCTGTTCCTCTGGTACCAGACGCGCACGAGGAACGAGCCGCTCGTGCCGATGGAGCTGTTCCGCACGCGCAACTTCACCTGGTCGAACATCACGATCGTCATCGTCGGGTTCACCGTCACCTCTCAGGGGCTGCCGCTGATGTTCTTCCTGCAGCTGGCCCGCGGGCTCACCCCCACGGAGTCGGCGCTGCTGATGATCCCGATGGCGCTCGCCGCCGGAGTGATCTCGCCCTTCGCGGGCAAGCTGCTCGACCGGATCGATCCGCGCCTCATGCTCGTGCCAGGCCTGCTGTGCGTTGCCGTGTCGCTGTTCCTGTTCGCGATGATGATGAACACCGACACGGCGATCGGCTGGATGCTCATCCCTTCCGCCATCCTCGGCTTCGGCAACGCGGGCATGTGGGGTCCGCTGGCCACCACGGCGACGCGCGACCTGCCGCCGCGCCAGGCCGGCGCCGGATCGGGCATCTACAACACGATGCGCACGATCGGATCCGTGCTCGGGTCGGCCGCGATCGCGGCGTTCATGCAGAGCCGTCTCGAAGCGAACCTCCCCGGTATGGACGAGGCGCCGAGCGGATTCGGCGGAGGCGCCATGCCCGAGATGATCGCGAAACCCTTCGCCGATGCGATGGCGCAGACGATGCTGCTGCCGGCGTCGTTCATCCTGCTCGGCGTCGTGGCGGTGCTGTTCCTGCGCCGCCCGAAGCACCTCCGCTGACGCAGGAGTATCGCCCGGCGCGTGATTGGATGAGCGGATGACCGCTACGCTCGCACGCCCCACGATGGATCTTTTCGACTCGTGGGCGGCGGCCGTCGCGGAGTTCGGCGGAGGGCACATCGACGGTGCGGGGCTGAACGACGATGCCGCGGCGGATCGCGCCACGTGCGCCGACCTCGTCGCCAGGGCGGCGCTGTACGCCGACCGCGCGGCCACCCTGCCCGACGACCGCGTGCCGTGCGACTTCTTCTGGATCCTCGACGACGGCGAGGTGGCGGGGTTCATCGCGTTCCGCCTCGAGCTCAACGACTTCCTGCGCCGCGTCGGAGGGCATATCGGCTACTCGGTGCGCGCCTCGCGCCGCCGCCGAGGACTCGCCTCGACGGCGCTGGGCCTCGTGCTCGACCGGGCCAGAGCCGAGGGGTTCGAGCGGGTGATGCTCACCTGCGACGACGACAACATCGGCTCGGCGCGGACGATCGAGGGCGCGGGCGGCGTGCTGCAGGACGTCATCGACGCGAAGGATGCCGGGCATCCGCGCCTGCGCCGCTATTGGATCCCGCTCGGCTGATCGAGGAGCTCAGGAGGCGACGCGGGCGGCGATGTCGGTGCGGTGGTGCGCGCCGTCGAGACGGATGCGGCCGATCGCCTCGTACGCACGGGCGCGGGCATCGGCGAAGTCCGAACCCGTCGCGACGACGTTCAGCACGCGGCCGCCGGTTGCCACGAGCGATCCATCGGGCGCATCCGGTGCGCCCGTGGCGGCGTGCACGATGCGTACGCCTTCGACGGCCGCGGCCTCGTCGAGCCCTTCGATGAGGCGCCCGGTCTGCGGACTCTCCGGGTAGCCCTCGCTGGCGAGCACGACGGTGACGGCCACCTCGTCGGAGAACGCCGGCTGGGGTTGGTCCTCCAGCGTGCCCGAGGCCGCCGCGAGCAGTAGCTCGGACAGCGGCGTGATGAGCCGGGGCAGCACCACCTGGGTCTCGGGGTCGCCGAAGCGCACGTTGAACTCGATGACCCGAACGCCGCCGTCGGTGAGGATGAGCCCCGCGTACAGCAACCCGATGAACGGGGTGCCCTCGGCATCCAGCTGCCGGATGACGGGAAGGGCGACGGTGTCGGTGACCTCGGCGACGAACGCGGCCTCGTCGCCGAAGCGCTCGGCCAGCCACGGCAGCGGCGAATAGGCGCCCATGCCGCCGGTGTTGGGGCCGGCGTCGCCGTCGAAGGCGCGCTTGAAGTCCTGTGCGGGGGTGAGCGCGCGCACCGTGTCGCCGTCGGAGAGGAAGAAGAGCGACACCTCGGGGCCGGAGAGGAACTCCTCCACGAGCACGGGGCCCGAGGGCAGATACTGCTCGGCGTGGGCGAGCGCCTCGGCGCGGTCGCCCGTGACGATGACGCCCTTGCCCGCGGCCAGCCCGTCGGCCTTGACGACGTGCGGGGCGCCGAGCTCGTCGAACGCCGCCTCCACCTCAGCCGTGCTCGCGGCCCGCACCGCGCGCCCGGTCGGCACGCCGGCGGCATCCATGATCCGCTTGGCGAACGCCTTCGATCCCTCCAGCTGGGCGGCCGCCTTGCCCGGGCCGAACACGGGGATGCCGCGACCGCGCAGCACATCGGCGACGCCCGCGACGAGCGGGGCCTCGGGGCCGATCACGACGAGGTCGATCGCCTGCGCATCGGCGAACCCGGCGACGGCAGCGCCGTCGAGCGGATCGAGGTCGACGAGCGTCGCGTCCTGCGCGATCCCCGCGTTGCCCGGGGCGGCGAACACGTCGTGCGCGTCCTGCTCCGCACGAAGGGCGAGGATGATCGCGTGCTCACGGGCACCGGAACCGAGGACGAGGATCTTCACGCGCCCAGCCTACCCAGCGCGCCCGCCGTCGCCCGGGTTCAGACGGTGACGGGGCGCTCGTCGCCTCTGTCCCACGGCAGCGTCCATCCGGCCGCGTCGAACAGGCCGTCGAGCACCATCGCCGTGAACCCCCACACGATGAGCCCGTCGACGTCGAACGCCGGCCCCTTGAACGTCATGCCCGCGCGCGTGATCGTGGAGGTGAACCGGGTCGCGGGGTCGAGCAGCTGCGCCACCGGCGTGCGGAACACCTCGACGGTCTCGGCATGATCCACGGCCGCGACCTCGGACGGCGTCGTCCACCAGCCGAGAACGGGCGTGACGCGGTGGTTGCTCACGGCGAGGGGGAGTGCGGGAAGGGCGGCGAGGATCTCGACGCCCGACGGGTCGAGCCCGGTCTCCTCCTCGGCCTCGCGCAGGGCGGTGTCGATGTCGTCGCGATCGTCGTCCTCATACCCGCCGCCGGGGAACGAGACCTGCCCCGGATGCGACGACAGGGTGGGCGCGCGCCGTTGCAGCAGCACGTCGAGGTCCTTCGCGACGACGGCATCCTGCGTCGTGGCCGGAATGCTGTCGAGCACGCCGAAGAGGATGAGCACCGCCGATCGGCGGATCCGCACGTCGTCGGGAAGCCGCGGCAGCCCCTTCGGGTCCCACGGGCCGCGGCGGGCGGCCTCGATCAGCTGCGCCCTGGCGCCTTCCGGGTTCGGCGGATCGCTCACTCCTCGAGCGTATCCCCGATGCGCACCGGCGACGCCATGCATGAGGTGCGATCCGCTCAGGCGATGACGACCTCGACCCCGGCGGCGCGCAGCTCGTCGAGGGCGGCCGGGTCGACCTTCGAGCCATCGCCGCTGCGCCGACTGCGTATCCTGAGCGGGTGGCACGCACCATCGACACCGCCGCCGGGCGCGCGGCGCTGACCGCCGTCGCGGATGCCCGCGCGACAGGCGACAAGCCCGCGCGCACGGAGCTGGCGACGGCCGTGCGCTACCTGCTGCAGCTGCTCGACGAGAAGGCGCCGGGAGGCACCGTCGAGGTGCGCGTGCCGCCGTTCGGCGCCGTACAGGTCGTGCAGGGTCCCCGGCACACCCGCGGCACCCCGCCGAACGTCGTCGAGATGGATGCCGCGACCTGGATCGCCGTGGCGACCGGAATCGAGGCATGGGCCGATGCTGCAGCATCCGGTCGCATCCGCGCCTCGGGTACGCGCGCCGACCTCGACGGGCTCCTTCCGCTGAGACCCTGACGGTTCTTCTTCGCGAACGCAGAAAATCGACGAAACTTCCCTCCCCGAGTGGTCGGAAGCCTGGGGTTTCTTGGCTCAGAGTGGTGATCAATCCACTCAGCTGCAGCCCGGCGACGACGCCACGACCGCGAAGGAACACCATGACCGCTTACGAAGACGACATCGAGGCCATCCGTGCGCTCAAGGCGCAGAACGGATCGGCCTGGGACGCGATCAACCCCGAGTACGTCGCCCGGATGCGGGCGCAGAACCGGTTCAAGACGGGGCTCGAGATCGCCCAGTACACCGCCGACATCATGCGCCGCGACATGGCCGAGTACGACGGCGACTCCTCCGTTTACACGCAGTCGCTCGGCGTCTGGCACGGCTTCATCGGGCAGCAGAAGCTCATCTCGATCAAGAAGCACCTGAAGTCCACCAACAAGCGCTACCTGTACCTGTCGGGCTGGATGGTGGCGGCCCTGCGCTCCGAGTTCGGCCCGCTGCCCGACCAGTCGATGCATGAGAAGACCTCGGTGCCCGCGCTCATCGAGGAGCTCTACACGTTCCTCCGCCAGGCCGACGCCCGCGAGCTCGACCTGCTGTTCACGAAGCTCGACGAGGCGCGTCTCGCGGGCGACGAGACGGCCGTGGAGTTCATCCAGTCGCAGATCGACAACCACGAGACCCACGTCGTGCCGATCATCGCCGACATCGACGCCGGCTTCGGCAACCCCGAGGCCACCTACCTGCTCGCGAAGAAGATGATCGAGGCGGGCGCCTGTGCCATCCAGATCGAGAACCAGGTGTCGGACGAGAAGCAGTGCGGTCACCAGGACGGCAAGGTCACCGTTCCGCACGACGACTTCATCGCCAAGCTCAATGCCGTGCGCTACGCGTTCCTCGAACTGGGAATCGACAACGGCGTGATCGTCGCCCGCACCGACTCGCTCGGTGCCGGTCTCACTCAGAAGCTCGCGGTGTCGAGCGCACCAGGTGACCTGGGCGACCAGTACAACGCGTTCCTCGACGTCGAGGAGATCGGCGAGGATGCGCTGAGCGACGGTGACGTCGTCATCCGCCGCGACGGCAGGCTGCTGCGTCCGAAGCGCCTGGCGAGCAACCTGTACCAGTTCCGCCCCGGCACCGGCGAGGACCGGGTCGTGCTCGACTGCATCACATCGCTGCGCCACGGCGCCGACCTGCTGTGGATCGAGACGGAGAAGCCGCATGTCGAGCAGATCGCCGGAATGGTCGACCGCATCCGCGAGGAGATCCCGAACGCCAAGCTCGTCTACAACAACAGTCCGTCGTTCAACTGGACGCTCAACTTCCGCCAGCAGGCGTACGACCAGCTCGCGGAGCAGGGCGTCGACGTCTCGGCCTACGACCGCGGCGACCTGATGAGCGTCGACTACGACGGCACCGAGCTGGCGGAGCTGGCGGATGAGAAGATCCGCACCTTCCAGAAGGACGGCTCGGCCCGCGCCGGCATCTTCCACCACCTCATCACCCTGCCGACCTACCACACGGCGGCCCTCTCGACGGATGACCTGGCCAAGGGCTACTTCGGCGAGGAGGGCATGCTCGCCTACGTGCGGGGCGTGCAGCGCCGAGAGATCCGTGAGGGCATCGCCACCGTCAAGCACCAGAACATGGCCGGCTCCGACATCGGCGACAACCACAAGGAGTACTTCGCCGGCGACGCAGCGCTGAAGGCCGGTGGCAAGGACAACACGATGAACCAGTTCGGCTGATCGAACACCGTCCCCCTCCTCGGTCGTCGAGTGGGCGCATCGAGACGCGACGTGGTGATAGTCCCTGCGGGCCCCACCACGTCGCGTCGCTCCTCGCCCGACGACCGGGGCGCTGCTACGGGCGCGGGGTGATCGACAGCGTCGGCTTGCGGTGGTGCACGGTGAGGTAGCGCAGGCCTTCGGCGCCCGCGTCGATGCGGCGCTGCGAGCGCGGGGGCAGCCAGACGACCGCGCCCGGTGCAAGGGCGATCTCACCGGTCTCGGTGCCGAGCGTTCCGGATCCGGACAGCACGACGAACAGCACGTCGAGGCCGGGGCCGTCGTGCGTGTCGATCGCGTCGCCTGCGGGCAGCGCGATGATGTTGGCGTCGAGGTCGCGCCGTGCGGGTGTCAATTGCCAGACGGATCCGGCGCTGGAGGGGTCGAGGTCCGCGAACAGGGCGTTCGTATCGGCGACGAGTCGCGGCAGGGGAGCGCGCGTCGTCTTCGTGATGCGCACCTGCCAGCTGCCGTCCTCGTCGGGGCCGAGAGACTCCCATCCGAACGACCCGGGCAGTTCCCGCTCGAAGTCCTCGCGCAGGTGGCGGGGCTCGTGATCGTTCGTCAGCAGGATGCTGTCGCCGGCCGCGAGCCGATCGAACGCCTCGAGGATGAGCGCGTGGCGCTGCGGTTTCGGCGTGTCGCGGACGTCGATCCTCGTGTCGCCCGCCATGAGCTCCTCCCGTCGCTGTTCCCCTCCAACATAGGCCGCGGCGCCCGTTCGATGACGCATGGGAGAATGGGTGCATGAGTTCCGCATCCCAGGCCGCATCCGGCGAGAGAGTCGAGGCCCGCGTGCGCCGTGCGCCGCGGATCGGCGTGTTCCTCGCGCTCGGCGCGATCGCCGGGATCGTCGTCGCGGGCATCCTCACGCTCACCGGGAGCTACGAGCCCTCCGAGGTGCTCGACGTCGTCTACCCGCCCATGCAGGTCTTCGGATTCCTGCTGCTGTGGACGGTCCCGCTGGGGCTCGGTCTCGGCGGCCTCGTCGCCGTGGTGATCGACCGCGTCACGCGCCGCCGCTCGCACATCGTGCAGGTCGACCGCGAGACCGTCTCCGACGCCGAGTAGCCCGACCCCGAGTGCACGGGAACTCGCCGAACGAACGGCTTGTTTCCGGCGACAGGCCGTGCACTCGGCGGGAAGCCGCGCACTCGCGAAGCGCCCGGCTACGCCAGGTCGGCGATGACGGGACGGATCGCGGTGTCGAAGGCGACGACGTCGCGGCGCAGGCCGTCGGTGATGGCGACGCTGAGCGATCCGATCCACCAGATCCCGCGCTGGGTGAACGGCAGCACGTGCACGTTCAGCTCGAAGGAGTGCGCGCGCCTGCCGGCGTCGCGCTCGAACTCGGCGATCGCACTCGCGTACGCGCGATAGGCGTTGCCCCCGCTGCCCGACACCGTGCGCGTGTAGCGCGCCTGCGCCTCGCGGGCATAGCGCAGCGTCGATCCGGCATGCGGCTCGATCGCGGCGCGCAACTCGTCGGCACCCTCGGCGGGCAGGGCGACGAGCGTGTCGAATCCGTCGACGAGCTCGAGCGGCACGGATGCGGGATGCGCGCGTGGCTCGACCGTCATGTCCCAGTACTGACGCCACTGCCGCTCCAGTTCGGGCGTGGTCTCCGGAGCATCGGGGGTGCGGGCGTCGCGGTCGCGCAGCGGCGGCAGATCCGACGGCTCACGGATGCCGAGCGTCTGGCGCAGGGCGAGCGCGATGAGCACGGGAACGCCCGCGTCTTCGCGTACCAGCCACTGCGGCTTCTCGCCCATGGCCCCCATCGTACGGATCCCGCCGTCGTCCGGGGCGAACGACGACCCGCGGCTTGACGCGGCGGAGGAGTCCGTTAGGGTTTAGGTAAGGCATGCCTAAACATTGACTCCTGGCATGCGTCATCCCGCACATCGAGCCGCCGTCCGTGACGGCGGCGGAGAGGTCGCCATGTCGTCGCGCACCCTTCTGTCCGTCCTCGGCCTCGGGGCCCTCGCCGCCGCGGCGATCGCTCCGCTGGCACCCGCCGCCCCGGCGCAGGCGGCCGACGGCACGGTGTGCACGGTATCCGACGGCACGCTGACGTGGGGCTTCAAGGAGTCGTTCCGCTCGTACATCTCGGGCTCGATCGCCAACGGCTCCTGGGAGGCGATGGACGGCGCGACCTACGAGACTCCCGTGTTCACCTGGAGCGGCGCGCACGGCGAGATCGACGCCGCGGGCCACGGCGAGATCTCCTTCACCGGCAGCGTGCTCTTCACCGGCCACGGCGGCCTGCTGCAGACGACCATCGCCGAGCCGGTGCTCGTGCTCGATGACGCCGGCGCGCATCTGTCGCTCGACATCACCGGCGTCTCGATGGACGACGCGCTCGCCGGCGGCGAGGTGACGCCCGAGGTGCGCGAGGGCGTGCCGTTCGCCGCTCTCGAGCTGCCCGCACTGGACTGGGCGGCACCGCAGATCGCCGCCGTCGACATCCCCGCCACGGTCACCGCCGAGGGCTTCGAGGCGTTCGGCAGCTACGAGGCGGGCACGCCGCTCGACCCGATCTCGATCGCGCTCACCAGCACGTGCGAGACCGAGAAGAAGCCCGCCGAGGAGACCACGGCGCCCGTCGACGACACGACGGACGCCGCGTTCGACGCCCCCGGTGCCGACGGCGGATCGGCCGACGATGGATCGTGGGTGCCGTGGGCGATCGGAGGCGCCGCGGTCTTCATCGTCGCCGCCGGGGCGACCGCACTGCTCGTGCGCCGCCGCGGAGCCGGTTCGGGCGAGGCATCCGATGCGGCACACGCTCCCGACGACGCCCCCGGCGGCACGGCATGAGACGCGGCGCGCGCCCACCGCGCCACGCCGCCCGGCTGCTCGCTCTCGTCATCGGCGCCGGGCTGCTGGCCGGAACGGCCGGATGCGCGGCGTCGGCCGCCGAGCATGCCCCCGCGGCCCCGCCAGCCACGGCAGCCACCGCCCTGCCCGGCCTCGACGAGCTCGTGCCGGTCGAGGATCCGCGGGCCTGGGAGGGGCCGTCGACGGCGCTGCTCGACGACGTCGCCGTCGAACCGGTCGCCGCCGACCCGCGGGTGACGCTGCCGGTGACGGTGACCTCGCATGACCAGGCCGGAGATGTCGAGGTCACGATCGATGACACGTCGCGCCTGCTCGCCATCGACCGCGCGGGGTCCCTCGCCGCCACCGTGTGGGGTCTGGGGCTGGGCGATCTGCTCATCGGCCGCGATGCCGCCACGACGTTCCCCGGCACCGAAGACCTGCCGGTCGTGACCGGATCGGGCCACACCGTCGACGTCGAGCGGATCGTCGCGCTCGCCCCGACCGCCGTGCTCACCGACGGATCCATCGGCCCCCGCGACGTCGTCGAGCAGCTGCGCGATGTGGGCATCCCCGTCGTCTTCCTCGACAACGAGCCCTCGTTCGACGGCGCCGCGCAGCTCGCGCGCGACGTGGCCGCAGCGCTCGGTGCCCCCGAGTCCGGCGAGCTGCTGGCCGCCCGGATCACCGACGACGTGGCCGCGGTCACATCGCAGATCGCAGGGATCACCCCGGCCGACCCCGCCGACCGGGTGCGGATGCTCTTCCTCTACGTGCGCGGCTCGGCCGGCGTCTACTACCTGTTCGGCGAGGAGTCTGGCGCCGACGCCCTCATCACGGCCCTCGGCGGCGTCGACGTGGCGGGTGAGCTGGGCTGGGAGGGGATGCGCCCGATGACCGACGAGGCGATGGTCGCCGCCGACCCCGATCTCATCCTCGTGATGACGCACGGCATCGAGTCGGCTGGCGGCGTGGACGGGCTGATCGAGGAGAAGACCGCGCTCGCGGTGACGGCCGCGGGCCAGCACCGGCGCTTCGTCGACATGGACGATGCGCAGATCCTCTCGTTCGGGCCGCACTCCGCAGGGGTTCTCACGGCGCTCGCCCGCGCCGTGTACGCCCCGGATCTGACCCTGCGCGCGGAGGAGCCCGCGTCGTGACGACCGTGCATCATCGACCTCGCTCCGCGGATCAGGCGCCGCGGGGGAACGCCCCCGAGGCGTCCTCCGCCCCGGCATCCGAACGCACCCCCGCTCGCCCCGCTCGCGCCCCGCGCGGCGCCGCGCGCGGGGCGCTGATCGTGCCCGTGCTCGTCGTGCTCCTCGCCGTGGGCGTGGTGGTCTCGGCCGGCGTCGGCCAGCTCGGCGTGGGGCCCGGCGAGGTGCTCGCGGCCCTGCTGCGGCCGTTCGGCATCGGCGGCGCGGCGGATGCCCCGGTCGAACTGCCCGAACGCTCGCTCTGGCAGATCCGCTTCCCGCGCATCGCGATGGCGGTGCTCGTGGGCGGGGCGCTCGCACTGGCCGGCGTGGTCATGCAGGCCGTGTTCGGCAACCCGCTCGCCGAACCCGGAGTCGTGGGGGTCTCGTCGGGCGCCGCAGTGGGCGCCGCGCTCTCGATCACGCTCGGGCTCACCGTGTTCGGGTCGTGGACGACGGCCGGGCTCGCCTTCGTCGGCGGGCTCGCCGCCACACTGCTCGTGTACTCCGCCGCCCGCGCGGAGGGTCGCACCGACGCCGTGCGCCTCATCCTCACGGGCGTCGCCGTCAACGCGCTCGGCGGAGCGCTGCTGGCCGTGCTCATGTTCCTGGGCAGCACGGCCTCGCGCGAGCAGATCGTGTTCTGGCAGCTCGGCTCGCTCAACGGCGCCCGCTGGATCGAGGTGCTCGTCGTCGCGCTCGCCGTGCTCGTAGGAGGCGCGGCCGCGCTCGGCGGCGGACGGCAGTACGATCTGCTCTCGCTGGGCGACCGCACCGCCGCGCACCTCGGCGTGCGCGTCGAACGCCTGCGCATCGTGTCCATCCTCGTCGTCGCGCTGCTCACCGGCGTGGCCGTGGCGTTCGCCGGGATCATCGCCTTCGTGGGGCTCGTGATCCCGCACCTGTTCCGCGGCATCCAGGGCCCCGCCACCCGGCCGCTCCTGGTCTTGTCGTTCCTGGGCGGGGCCGTGCTGCTCGTCTTCGCCGACGTGCTCGCCCGCACCCTGGTGCCCGCCGCCGACCTGCCCATCGGCATCCTCACCGCGCTGCTGGGCGGGCCGTTCTTCTCCCTGCTCGTGCGCCGCAACGCGGGGGGCTGGCGATGACCGCCGCCTACGAGGTGCTCGGCGTCACGCACCGCGTCGGCGGGGCGATGATCCTCGACGACGTCTCGCTGGAGGTCGGCTATGGGCGGGTTCTCGCCCTGGTCGGGCCGAACGGGGCGGGCAAGTCGACAATGCTCGGCGCGCTCGCCGGCGATGTGCGACCCGCGCGCGGCGAGGTGCTCCTCGACGGTGCGCCCCTGCGCTCGCACCACCCGCGTGCCCTTGCGCGGCGGCGCAGTCTGCTGCTGCAGGCCAATCGCGTCGCGTTCCCGTTCTCGGTCGCCCAGGTGGTCGAGATGGGATGCGCACCTTGGCAGGGCGCCGGCCGCGACGACGATACGATCATCGCCGATGCGATGCGCCGTGCCGACATCGCCCACCTCGCACACCGCATCTTCGGCTCGCTGTCCGGCGGAGAGCAGGCGCGCGTGTCCTTCGCGCGGGTGCTCGTGCAGGATGCGCCGGTCGTGCTGCTCGACGAACCCACCGCCGCGCTCGACCTGCGTCATCAGGAGGAGCTGCTGCGCATCGCGCGCACGCTCGCCGACGAGGGGCGCGCCGTTGTCGCGGTGCTGCACGACCTGAGTCTGGCCGCCGCCTACGCCGACGAGCTGGCGATGCTCGCCGAGGGGCGGATCGTGGCCGTGGGAACTCCCGCGGAGGTGCTCACCGAGGAGCGGATCGAGAGCGTGTACGCGACCGAGGTGGGCGTGGTCGCCGACCCGCTCAACGGGCATCCGCTCGTGCTCCCCCGGCGCGCCTGAGCGTTTCGTCCGCCATTCGCGCTCAGTGCGTGCTCAGACATTTGCCAGGAAAGCCTAACCTTACTAGTCTGAATGACATGAGGTTAGGCTTACCTATCCCTCACCGTCCCATTCCGCGCCGGACCCGGCGTATCGTCCTGAGGAGAAGACCGTGTCTGCTACCCCGAGAGCGCTCAGACGCTCCCGTTCACGCCTGCTGGCGGCGCTGACCGCCGCGGCCCTGATGTTCTCCGGGGTGGTGTTCGGCGCCGTACCCGCCCAGGCCGTTTCAGCAGAGGCTGCTCCTGCACCGGCCATCGACGTGTCGATCACCGACGCCTCGGCCGATGGCGCAACCATCCGCGTGCAGGGCTCCGGCTTCGACGGCATCTCCGGCGCGTACGGCGCCGTGATCGAGGCCGGCACCGAGTCCTCCGTGGGCATGGAGGGCGGCTACGTCGTCTTCGGATACTGGATGCCCCCGGCCGTCACCTTCGCCGACGGCGCGTTCGATCAGACCCTCGTGGCCCCGGCCGACGCGCTCGAGCGCGACAAGGACTACGAGGTCATCGTCTGGGTGGGTCACAGCAACCCCGACGCCTCGACGATCTACACCCGCCAGACCGTGCCGCTTACGGCGGAGGACTGGGACCTCATCGACCCGCTCCCGCTGCCGACCGAGACGAGCACGACGCTGTCCGTCGCTCCGGAGGGGGAGTCGGAGCAGGGTGAGGAGATCACCCTCACCGCGTCCGTGTCACCCGCGGATGCGCCCGGCTCCGTCACCTTCTCCGGCGTGACCGCCGAGGGATCCGGCGCGATCTCCGAGTCCGTCGAGGTGGTCGGCGGCTCCGCTACGACCGTCGTGACCGATGTGCCCGCCGACCTCACTGGTCTGCGCGCCGACTTCGCCCCGGCCGACGCCTCGGCGTTCGCCCCCTCGGCATCCGACGTCGTGCCGCACACCGTCGTCGCGCCCGAAGAGCCCGAGACCCCGACCTTCGACCCGGCCCTGTCGGTCTTCCTCGCCGACGGCACCACGCCCTACGACGGCAGCGCCGTGCACACCGGCGACGAGCTCGTCGTCGTGGGCACCGGCTTCGACCCGGCCGCCAACGTCGGCGGCCGCGGCGTGCCGATCCCGAACACCCTGCCGCAGGGCGCGTACGTGGTGCTCGGATCCTTCCTCGACGACTGGCAGCCCTCGGCGGGCGCCAAGAGCTCGGCCCGCACCGTGGTCGATCAGCGCTGGGCGCTGTCGTCCGACGTGCTCGACCAGGTCGACCCGAAGTACCAGGGCGCCATCCGCGGCCAGTGGGTGGAGCTCGGCGCCGACGGCTCGTTCACCGCGACCCTCACGGCGCAGAAGTTCGAAGACGGCCTCGAGGGCGGCAACTGGGGCGTGTACACGTACGGCGCCGGCGGCGTCACCAACGCCGCGCAGGAGCTGAGCGTGCCGATCGACTACGTCGGCGAGGAGCAGACCGCTCCGGAGCCCGACCCGGCTCCTGCCGTCACGGTGACCCCGAACGCCGACCTCGACCCGAACGCCGAGACCGTGCTCACGATCAGCGGCACCGGCTTCGTCGGCGCATCCGCCGCCAACGGCGCCTACGTGCTGTTCGGCGAGGAGTCGGTCTGGCACGGCGAGGGTCCGCTCCCCGCCGAGGGCTGGATCGCGCAGGGCTGGGTCATGCCGAACCAGATCGTCGAGGGCGCGTTCACGACGACGCTCACCGTCCCCGCCGGCGTGCTCGACCCCGAGGTCGCGTACCACGTCGCCACCTCGGCGGCGCACGGTCTGTCGGTCACCGACCGGTCGCTCGACACCTTCACGCCCATCACGGTCGCCCAGCCTGCCGGCCCCGTCGAGCCCGGCATCCGGCTGAGCGCCGACGCGGTCGCGCAGGGCGGATCGGTCACCGTGTCGGGCTCGGGACTGCCCGCCGGCACCCAGGTCTCCGTCGAGCTGCACTCCGACGCCGTGCTGCTGGGCTCCGGCCTGGTCGGCGCCGACGGCACCTTCTCGGTGCAGGGCACGATCCCGGCGAGCACCCCTCCCGGTGCGCACACGATCGTCGTGACCGGCGGGGGCCTGAACCTGTCCACCCCGATCACGATCACCGCGGCTCCCGTCCCGGCGCCCGCTCCGGCTCCGGAGCCCGCACCCGAGGTGTGCGTGGCCAACGCCGTCAGCGGCGCGAGCCTGTCGTGGGGCGTGAAGGAGTCGTTCGTGAACTACATCAACGGCCCCATCGCCAAGGGCTCGGTGTCGGGCAGCTGGGGCTCCGGCTCGGGCGCGTACAGCACCGAGACGGGCAACGGCAGCGTCTCGTTCGGCGGATCGATGCACTTCACCGGGCACTCCGGAGCGCTGGATCTGACGCTGTCGAACCCCCGCGTGCGGGTGAACGGCTCGTCGGCCACGCTGTACCTGAGCGTGCAGTCGAAGGGCTACAACGGCTCGCCCGACATCAATGCCTCCGGTGTCGCCTTCGCGACGATCTCGCTCCCGTCGGCTTCGACCGGCGGCGGCGAGATCGGCTGGAGCGGAGCATCCGCAGCGCTGACGGCGGCGGGAGCCGACGCGTTCGCCGGGTTCTACGGCGCCGGTGAGGCGCTGGATGCCGTCTCGATCGCGTTCCCGCTCGGCGCCGAGGTGCCGTGCGACGACAGCACCGGCGGGCTGGCCGTGACCGGAGGGGAGCCGGCCGCCGGTGCCGCCGCGCTCGGTCTCGGCGTGCTCGCGCTGGGCGTCGTCCTGGTGCTGATGCGCCGTCGTCGCGTCGCGGTCTGACGCGCGGGAAGACGGCGAGGGGCTCGTTCCGGAATACCGGAGCGGGCCCCTCGTGCGTTCGGGTGCCCGGCTACGCCCCCGCCGCGGCGGCGGGAGGGCGAACCGGGGCACCTGAGTCCCGCCCGGGCGCCGCTAGGCTGGAGGCGTGTCCTCCCACACCTATGCCGCGGCCGGCGTCGACACGGCCGCGGGAGATCGTGCCGTCGAGCTGATGAAGTCCGCCGTGCGCGCCACGCACGGCCCCGAGGTGCAGGGCGGCGTGGGCGGTTTCGCCGGACTGTTCGACGCCTCCGCCCTGCGCGGCTACGCGCATCCGCTGCTCGCCACGAGCACCGACGGCGTGGGCACGAAGGTCGCGATCGCCCAGGCGCTCGACGTGCACGACACCATCGGCCACGACCTCGTCGGCATGGTCGTCGACGACATCGTCGTCGTAGGGGCGAAGCCGCTGTTCATGACCGACTACATCGCCTGCGGCAAGGTGCATCCCGAGCGGATCGCGGCCATCGTGCGCGGCATCGCCGAGGCGTGCACGCTCACCGGCACCGCGCTCGTCGGCGGCGAGACCGCCGAGCATCCCGGCCTGCTGGGCCCCGACGACTACGACGTCGCAGGGGCCGCCACCGGCGTCGTCGAGGCGGATCGGATGCTGGGCGCCGACCGCGTGCGCGACGGCGACGTCGTGCTCGCCCTGGCCTCCAGCGGCCTGCACTCCAACGGCTTCTCGCTCGTGCGCCACATCCTCGCCGGCGCCGGCGTCTCGTACACCGACACCGCCGCCGACTTCGGCCGCACCTGGGGCGAGGAGCTGCTCATCCCCACCCGGCTCTACACGACGCCGCTGCTGGGCATCGCGGATGCGTTCGGCGAACGCCTGCACGCGCTCAGCCACGTCACCGGCGGCGGCATCGCCGCGAACCTCGCGCGCGTGCTGCCCCAGGGAAGCTGGGCCGAGGTCGACCGCTCCACCTGGTCGCCCGCTGCCGTGTTCCGGGTGCTCGGCGACATCGCCGGCACCTCCCTGGAATCCAGTGAGGGCACCTGGAACCTCGGGATCGGCTTCCTCGCGATCGTCGATCCGGCGGCCGCATCCGAGATCTCCGTCGCTCTCACGGCGGGCGGGATCGATACCTGGCAGGTCGCGGAAGTGCGCACTGGGGCGCGCCCCGAGGGCGAGTTCGAAGAAGGCGCGAAGGGCGTCGACGGCGGCGCCGTGCGGCTGGTCGGCACGTATCGAGAGGGCGAGTAGCGACACCTATGTGCGGCATCGTCGGCATGGTCGGATCCGGCCTCGTCAACCAGGACATCTACGACGCCCTCCTGTTGCTGCAGCATCGGGGGCAGGACGCCACGGGGATCGCCACCGCCGAGCCGAATGGCGTCATGCACATGGCCAAGGCGTCCGGCATGGTGCGCGAGGCGTTCCGCACGCGCGACATGCGGGCGCTGCTCGGCAACGTCGGGCTCGGCCACGTGCGCTACGCCACGAAGGGAACGGCCTCCAGCGAGGAGGAGGCGCAGCCGTTCTACGTGAACTCGCCGTACGGCATCATCCTCATCCACAACGGCAACCTCACCAACACGCGCGAGCTCACCGTCGACATGGACCGCCGAGACCGCCGGCACCTCAACTCCTCCAGCGACACCGAGCTGCTGCTGAACGTGCTCGCGAACGAGCTGCAGTCCACCACCTCGGCCGTCGATCTCGACCCCGAGCGCATCTTCGACGCCGTCGCCCGCACGCACGCGCGCATCGACGGCGCCTACGCGGTCATCGCGATCATCGCCGGGCACGGCCTGCTCGCCTTCCGCGACCCGTTCGGCATCCGCCCTCTCATCCTCGGCCGGCGCTCCTCGCAGGGCACAGGCATGACCGCGCCGCGCGACGAATGGGTCGTCGCCAGCGAATCGCTCGTGCTGGAGAATGCCGACTACGACGTCGTGCGCGAGATCGCCCCCGGCGAGGCCGTGTTCATCACCGACGACGGACGGCTGTTCAGCCGGCAGTGCGCCGAGCAGACCCGGTTGAGCCCGTGCGCCTTCGAGTACGTGTACCTGGCCCGCCCCGACTCGGTGATGAACGGCGTCTCGGTGTACGAGTCGCGGCTGCGGATGGGCGCGCGCCTGGCCGACACCATCGCCGCCCACGTGCCGCTCGACGAGATCGACGTCGTGATGCCCATCCCCGACTCCTCGCGCCCGGCGGCCATGGAGGTCGCCCGCAAGCTCGGGATCGAGTACCGCGAGGGCTTCTACAAGAACCGCTACGTGGGCCGCACGTTCATCATGCCCGGGCAGGCGGTGCGCAAGAAGAGCGTGCGCCAGAAGCTCAACGCCATGTCGAGCGAGTTCCAGGGCAAGAACGTGCTGCTCATCGACGACTCGATCGTGCGCGGCACGACGAGCCAGCAGATCATCCAGATGGCGCGGGATGCGGGGGCGAAGTCGGTCGTGTTCGCCTCGGCCGCCCCGCCCATCCGGCATCCTCACGTGTACGGCATCAACATGCCTTCCAAGCATGAGCTCGTCGCCTACGGGCGCACGATCCCCGAGATCGCCGAGGTGCTCGGCTGCGATCGCATGGTCTACCAGGAGGTCGAGGATCTCAAGGCCGCGATCATCGAGGGGACCGATCTCGAAGACCTCGACATGAGCCCGTTCGACGGCCGCTACGTCACCGGCACCGTCACCGAGGAGTACCTCGAGTGGCTCGAAGGATCGCAGAGCTCGTGACGGGGGCGGTGCGCAGCGCAGCGCGGGCACCGCTGTGGCGCGGCCGCGTCCTGGCGGTGCTCGGGATCGTGCTGTGCGCGTTCTCGCTGCGCTCGGCGGTGGCCTCCCTCTCGCCCGTCGTCGACCGCATCGGCGCGGAGTACCCGCTTTCGGCGGCAATGCTCGGCATCGTCGGCACGCTTCCGCCGGTGTGCTTCGCCGTGTTCGGCTTGCTCACCCCCGTGCTGGAGAAGCGGTTCGGGCTCGAGCGTGTCGCCGCGTTCGCCCTGTCGGCCGTGGCGCTGGGGCTGGTCGCCCGCGGGCTGTCGTTCGACGCGATCTCGCTGCTGATCACCTCGGGGGTGATCTTCGCGGGGGTGGGCATGGGCAACATCCTGCTGCCGCCGCTGGTGAAGAAGTACTTCCCCGACCGGCTCGGGGCGATGATGACGCTGTACACGACGATGATGGCGGTCAGCACGTTCCTGCCGCCGCTGGTCGCCGTGCCCGTCGCCGACGGCGCCGGGTGGCGCTTCTCGCTGGCGATGTGGGGCGTGTTCGCGCTCGCGGGGATCTTCCCGTGGGTGATCCTGCTCGTGCGCGAGCGCATCGGTCAGGGCATCGGTGCGTCGGCCGAGCCGGCCGCGCCGGCCGAGGCAGCGCCGCCGGAGGAGCCGGCGCTGCTGCGGCCACGCGCCGATTACGGAGACGCGGCGAGCATGTCGACGGGCCCGATCGTGGTCGCGCCGCCCGACGGCCGGATCCTCACCCGGATGCTGCGCATCCCGTTGGCCTGGGCCATCGCGATCGTGTTCAGCACCTCGTCGACGCTCTCGTACGTCGCCTTCGCCTGGTTGCCGCAGCTGCTCGTCGACCGGGTGGGCGTCGACGAGGCGACCGCCGGCACCCTGCTGTCGCTGTTCGCGCTGATCGGGCTGCCCGCGGGGCTCGTCGTGCCGCTACTGGTCGTGCGCTTCCAGGCGACGCGATCCATCTACATCGTCGGGATGCTGGGGGCGCTCGCCGGCGTGGCGGGGATGCTGTTCGCCCCCGTGCCGGCGTTGATCCCGCTCTGGGTGGTGCTGTACGGATGCGTCGGGCTCATGTTCCCGCTCGCGCTCGTGCTCATCAGCATCCGCGCCCGCACGCCCGAGAGCGCGGTGGCGCTCAGCGGCTTCGCGCAGAGCACCGGCTACATGATCGCCGCCGTGTTCCCCGTGCTCGTGGGGGTGCTGCACGACGCGACGGGCGGATGGGATGTGCCGCTGATCGTGCTCGGGGGAGTCGTGCTGGCCTCCATCCCGGCAGGCATCGTCGCCGGACGCCGCCGCACGGTCGAGGACGAGTGGGAACGCCGGCGCGGGCGCTGGCGATGAGCGGCCCGCGCTCAGGCGATGACGACCTCGTCGCCTACGCGGATCGTGCCGAGCACGGGCGAGTCGGCGCTGCCATGATCGCCCACCCGGCCGCCGCTGTCGCCGGGCGGCAGCAGGGCGCATCCCAGCACCGGCTCCGGCTGCCCGAGCGCGCCGGTGAGGGTGGTGAGCACCTTGGCATCGCGCACGCCCGTGTCGGGGTTCGCGTGGGTGGCCAGGCACCGC
Organism: Microbacterium pseudoresistens; assembly: GCF_013409745.1. Lineage (NCBI taxonomy): Bacteria > Bacillati > Actinomycetota > Actinomycetes > Micrococcales > Microbacteriaceae > Microbacterium > Microbacterium pseudoresistens. Next base: position 888,733 of record NZ_JACCBH010000001.1, on the reverse strand, counting down.
ACGAGCAGCTGCTGCGGTGTGAAGCGCACCTCGCCGATGCGCACCTCGCCGCTCCAGGCGAGCTCGTCCCATGCGGGCAGGCCCTCGATGACGACGTTCGAGCGGAACCGGCGGTCATCGACCTCCTTCCCGAGCGCGGCGCCGATGGCCGCTGCGCTCTCGGCGGGATGCGCCGTGACGAAGCCGCGGGGGCGATCCTGGAAGCGCGCCGCGATGCCGTCGCCGACGAGCACGAGCGGCAGCCGTCCCGTCCGCTGCAGTCGCCGGGCGTCCGGCGTCGCCAGCACGAAGGCGGTGAGCGCTTCTTCGAGCGCCGCGCGCCCCGTGCGATCGAGTCCGGCCTCCACGAGCACGGCGTGACGGTGGGTGATCCGTACCCGCAGCGCCTCGTGGTCGTAGGCGAGGCGGAGTGCGGCGAGGCTCGGGAAGTCCTGCAGGGCGAGGCCCTTCGACTTCGGCCAGTAGTCCAGGCCGTCGCGCTCTTCGGGTTCGGCGGCATCCGCGAAGCGGAACGCCAGCACGCGGTCGCCGGCGATCCGGCCATCGGCCTGCACGTCCAGCGACGTGCACCGCTCGGCGGTGAACCCCTTGACGGGGTGACGAAAGAGAGCCTTGACGCGCGGCATGCGCCGGTCAGGCGTTCTCGAGCTCGTCCTCGTCTTCGTCGGCGTACTCGTCGGCCCACTTGTCGACGTACTGGTCGCCCTCGTCGGTGTGACCGAGTTCACGCTCGAGCGCGGCGTAGTTCACATCCGGACTGTACGCCTTGAGTTCACGAGCGATCTTCGTGTGCTTTGCCTTCTGACGGCCACGGCCCATGCGCGAGACCCCCTTACTGGAAGCACCGGGCGGAAAGGGGGCCCGATGTCTGTTCAACGGCACCGGCGTGCGGCCGGTAAGAGTAGCATTCAGGATAGCACGAGGGCCAGTGACCCCGGCCCGGATCGAGGCGGCGAAGGGAACGGAATCATGGCGGACGACGACTCCACCCCCGGCGAGGACGAGGTGCAGAACGCGAGCCTGCGGAAGGCCGTGATCGTCGCGATGCAACCGGATCAGCCCCCGCGCGTGCTGGCGACCGGCATCCAGTACGCGAAGCTGATGGATGCTCCGCTCGTGGTCGTGCACGTCGATGTGTCGCGCTTCGTCACCTACGAGGATCCCGACGGCTACGTGCACTCGGCACCGATCGATCTGAACGTCGACGTCGGCGCCGTCGAGTTCGAGGATGTGCGCCGTGCTGCCGAGCACGAGCTCAACGGCAGCGGCCTCACCTGGACGGCCCGCCAGCTCGTCGGCGACCCGGCGCTGGCCATCAAACAGCTCGGCAACGCGGTGGATGCCCAGCTCATCGTCGTCGGCACGCGCAAGCGCGGACTGGGCGAGTCGATCCGCGAGTTCTTCACCGGATCGGTCGCCGCCCGCCTCTCGCACCGCCAATCGCGCCCCGTGCTCGTCGTGCCGCTTGAAGAGCCGGTGCCCGACGAGCAGAAGGACATCTGGACCGAGTAGTCAGCGGGTGGAGGAGACCGCCCTGGTCACCGCATCCGCTGCGGCGTTCAGCGCACGCTCGAGGTCGTCGACGACGGCTACCGGCAACGCACCGCCCTTGGCGACGTGCGTGCGCAGCGTGGCGCGCACCTGACCGCGGAACGCGTTGACCGCGGCATCCGCCCGGTGCAGGTTTTCCCGGCTCGAGATGCGCGCATCGTCGCGGGGTGCCTGCGTCGCGGTCGCAGGCGGGCTCGTCGCCGTGCGACGCTCGTCCTGCGCAGCCGTGGCGAGATCGGCCCGCAGGCTCTTCATCGCCTCCTGCACGCTCTGGCGCACTTCGTTGGCGATGAGGCGCACCGAGTCGGCCAGGCCGTCCTGGATGCCGGCGAGATCGCCCTCGCGCGCGGCGAGCTCGGCGCGACCGGCATCGGTGATCGCGTAGATCGTCGTGCGCCCGTCGACGGTCTTGGAGACCAGCCCCTCCTCCTCGAGCTTGGCCAGGCGCGGATAGATCGTGCCCGCGCTCGGGGTGTAGGTGCCGCCCGTGCGGTCGGTGAGCGCCTGGATGATGCCGTAGCCGTGCTGCGGCGACTCGGCGAGCAGCGACAGCAGGTACAGCCGCAGGTCGCCGTGCGAGAAGACGGCGGGGGTCACAGCCGATCATCCCCTTCGGCCGCCGTCGCCTCGTCGCCGTCGAACGACACCGGGTCGTCGGCGACGGAGGGGTGCGGGCGTCGCAGCACCGTGATGGCACCAGACACGCTGTTCACGCGCACGTCGGCGAACGAGCCGGCGAGCTCTCCGACACGGCCCGCGTAGTTGCTCGGGCCCGATCCGCCGCGGTCGATGCCGTCGATGGTCAAGCGCCCGCTCATGCTGCGGGTCACGTAGTTGGCGGGCAGGCCGTCGTCGAGGCGGATGGTGCTGGCTCCCGAGACGGTGTTGAGGGTGATCGTGTTCACGGCGCCCTCGGCATCGACGAGGATCGAGCCCGACACCGTGTCGACGATGGTCTTGCGCAGCGTGCCGGTGATCGCGACGTCGCCCGAGACGCTGTTGGCCGTGGCGCTTCCGGCGAGGCCGCGCACCTGCACGTCGCCGGAGACAGCGTTGAGCGAGAGATCGCCGGTGTGCGTGTCGACGATGACGTCGCCCGAGACGGTGTTCAGGCGTGCGTCATTGGTGAGTCCGGAGACGAGGGCCCCTGCGCTGACGACACCGAGGGTGAGGGCGATGTGGCGGGGGACGGCCACGCTGACCTCGGCCTTGGGCCCGCCGGAGCCGAAGTTGCGGAACACCTCGAGGAAGTTGTCCCAGCCGAGCTGCGGGTGATCGATCTCGACCTGGGTGCCGTCGGACTGGATGCGCAGGTCCTTGACGGTGACGCCGTGGACCTCGATGCGGATGCCCGGTTCATCGTGCGCGATGACATCGACCTGTCCGCCGACGAGGCCGATCTTGAGCCGTGAGGCCTGGTCGATGTCGATGACGCGTTCTTCGCCGGGGGCGATGAGCCACTTCTCGGTCATGTTCTCTCCTGAGTTCGATTGATCGCGATATATCGCGTTGAGACACGATAACACGATATATCGCGAGTTTGTCAAGATTAGTTCGAGATTCGGCTTGACCTTGACGTAACGTCAACTTCTACCGTTGAGGTATCGAGAGCGGAAGGAGACGTCGTGGGCACACAGGACTGGTCGATCCAGGAGATCGCCCGGCTGGCGGGAACCACGAGCAGGACGCTGCGTCACTACGACGACATCGGGCTGCTCGCCCCGTCGCGCATCGCGCACAACGGCTACCGGCACTACGACCAGGCGGCCCTCGTGCGACTGCAGCGGATCCTTCTGCTGCGGGAGCTCGGACTCGGGCTGCCGCAGATCGGCGACGTGCTCTCCCGCGAGGGAGTGCGCGAAGCATCCGCTCTCGAGACGCATCTCGCGTACCTGCGCGAGGAGCAGAACCGGCTGACGCGGCAGATCGCGTCGGTCGAGACAACCATCAACGCATTGAAAGCAGGTGAATCTCTCATGGCAGAGAACATGTTCGACGGGTTCGACCACACCCAGTACAAGGACGAGGTCGAGGAGCGCTGGGGCAAGCAGGCATATGCCGACAGCGACCGCTGGTGGCGGTCGATGACCGACGCCGAGCGTGCCGACTGGCAGCAGCTCATGTCCGACCTCGGGCGCGACTGGATCGCCGCCGCCGACGCCGGCATCGATCCGGCATCGGCGGAGGCGCAGGAGCTCGCGCGGCGTCACGTCGAGTGGCTCAGGGGCATCCCCGGCACGCCGGCCGCCCGCAAGGACGGTGACGTGAAGGGGTATGTGATCGGGCTCGGTGAGATGTACGTCGCCGACCCGCGGTTCGGCGCCAACTACGCCACCTCGGCGGGGGGTACGCAGGGCGCGGAGTTCGTCCGCGACGCTCTGCGCGTCTACGCCGAGGCCAACCTCTGATCCGCGTCACAGCTCCGTGCCACAGCGCACGGACGGGAGGAGATCTCGCGAACCGGGGTGCGACGGCCACAGATCCGTCCTCCCGTTCGTGAGATCTCCTCCGTAGCGGCGGTGGAGGTCGCGACTAGAGTTGCCGCGTGACTCTCCGCCGCCTGCTCCTGGTCGTCGTCGGCGGGATGTTGGGCACGGCGGCACGACTGGGTGTCGGCCTGCTGGTTCCGAGTGCGGGCGGCTTCCCTCTCGCGACGCTCATCGCGAACGTCGTGGGCGCCCTTCTGATCAGCGTGCTCGCGGCGCGGCTTCCCGGGTCGACGGATGCGCGGGTGTTCCTGGGCACCGGAGTCCTGGGCGGATTCACCACCTACAGCGCGTTCGCCGTCGGCACCGTGGAGCTGTGGGCGGATGAGCCGACGACGGCGGCGGTCTACGTGCTGCTGACGCTCGGGCTCGGTGTCGCGGCCGCCTTCACCGGATTGCGCATCGGGCGGCCCCGCGGAAAGGGCGCGGCATGACGCCCCTCGTCTTCCTGCTCGCATCGGTTGCCGGCGGTGTCGGTGCCGGCCTGCGCTATCTCGCCGATGTCGGGATCATGTCACTCACGAAGGGGCGCTTTCCCTGGGGGATCGTCATCGTGAACATCACGGGGGCGTTCGCGCTGGGAGTCGTCACCGCGGCGCTCCCGGAGGCGGCATTCGTCGTCGGCGCCGGGCTGCTCGGCGGATACACGACCTTCAGCACCGCCATGCTCGACGCCATCGCGTTGTGGAAGGACGGCGAGCGCCCCGCATCCGTCGGGCATCTGGTCGGAACCTTCGCGGCATCCGTCGTCGCGGCGGTCGGCGGGCTCGCCGTCGGCGCCGCGCTGTGAGCAGACGCTCAGCGTCCTCATAACGCCGGAATGTACAAACGTACATGTACAGCCGTCCAGCGTATATGTCCAGAGGGGGGAGCATCGTGTCGGACGCCGTTCGCCGCAAGCGCGACCCTGAGACGCGGCGGCTCGCGATCACCACGGCGGCGGCCGAACTCATCACAGAGGTCGGCGTCGACGCGATCACGCATCGGATGGTCGCCGCCCGCGCGGAGGTGCCGCTGGGCGCCACCACGCAGTACTTCGCCACGCTCGACGATCTCCGCGACGCCGCGCTTCATCTGCTCGCCGGCCACGTCGGAGAGCGGATGGTGCACGTCCGGGAGGTGATCCAGGAGCAGGGCGCCACCCCCGCGGTTCTCGCCGAGCTGATCCACACCGCGCTCGCCGACGGGGCCGCGGTGCAGGCCGACCGCGCCGTCGTCACCGCGGCCGTGCACGATCCGCGGCTGCGCGAGCTCGCCCGCCACTGGTCGGACGAGCTCGTCGGGATCTTCGCCCCCGTGCACGGGCCGGAGCGTGCAGAGGCGGCTGCCGTCTTCATCGACGGCGTACTGTGGCACGCACAGATCCACGAACAGCCGCTCGAGCAGCACATCATCCAGGCCGCGCTCGCCGGCATCCTCGGCGTCGCCGAGTCCGCCGCATCCCCGTCCCCGACGTCCACCGCATAGCAACCGAGAGATCGCCGTGTCTTCACTCGCCGTCCTGAGCCTGCGCAACCGCGCGCTCATCGCACTCGTCACGATCGTCGCCGCCGTCTTCGGCGGGATCGCGCTGACCAACCTCAAGCAGGAGCTCATCCCCTCGCTCGAGCTGCCCGCGCTCATGGTGATGACCACCTACCCCGGCGCCTCGCCCGAGGTCGTCGAGAACGACGTGTCCACGCCGATCGAGACGGCCATCCAAGGCGTTCCGGGTCTGGAGTCGACGACGGCGACGAGCACGACGAACGCATCGATCGTGCAGGCCACGTTCACCTACGGCACGAACCTGGCCACCGCCGAGCAGAAGATGCAGCAGGCGATCAACCGCATCTCGAGCCAGCTCCCGGAAGACGTCGAGCCGCAGGTGCTGTCGATCTCGATCGACGACTTCCCCGTCATCCAGATCGCCGTCAGCGGGCTCGGCGAGGGCGATCAGGCTCAGGCCGACCTCGACAACGTCATCGTGCCGCAGCTCGAAGACGTCGACGGGGTCAACGCCGCCCAGATCGTCGGCGGCGTGGGCCACCGCGTCACGATCACTCCGGATGTCGCCGCGCTCGCCGCGCAGGGTCTCGGCACGAACGCGATCTCGTCGGCGCTGCAGCAGAACGGCGTGCTCTTCCCCGGCGGAGACATCACCGAGGGCGACGAGACGCTCACCGTGCAGACGGGGGCGAAGATCACCTCGGTCGACGAGATCGCCGCTCTGCCGCTGGTGGGATCGTCCGCGACCATCGGCGACGTCGCCACCGTCGAACTGGGCACCGATCCGGTCACCTCGCTCTCGCGCGTGAACGGCGAGGATGCGCTGTCGATCGCGATCACCAAGCTGCCCGCCGCGAACACCGTCGAGGTCTCGAACGGCGTGCTCACGGTGCTCGACGATCTGAAGACCTCGTTCCCCGATGCCGAGTTCACGGTCGTGTTCGATCAGGCGCCGTTCATCACGCAGTCCATCGAGACGCTCGCCACCGAGGGACTGCTGGGCCTGCTGTTCGCCGTCGTCGTCATCCTCGTCTTCCTGCTCTCGATCCGTTCGACGCTGGTCACCGCGATCTCGATCCCCACCTCGGTGCTCATCACCTTCATCGGGCTGCAGGCCTTCGGCTACTCGCTGAACATGCTCACCCTCGGTGCGCTCACGATCGCGATCGGGCGCGTGGTCGACGACTCGATCGTGGTGATCGAGAACATCAAACGGCACTATGTGGGCGATGCCGACAAGGGCGATGCGATCCGCCTCGCCGTGCGCGAGGTGGCCGCCGCCATCACCGCATCGACCATCACGACGGTGGCGGTGTTCCTGCCGATCGTGTTCGTGGGAGACATGGTCGGCGAGCTGTTCCGGCCGTTCGCGATGACGGTGACGATCGCGATGGCCGCCTCGCTGCTCGTCGCGCTCACGATCGTGCCCGTGCTGGCGTACTGGTTCCTGCGCCCGGGCAAGCCGCTGCTCGACGAGCACGGTCGCGCGATCGATCCCGAGCATCCGGATGCGCCGCCGACGAAGCTGCAGGAGGTGTACCGGCCGATCCTCACCTGGACGCTCAAGCACTCCGGGCTCACCGTGATCCTCGCCGTCGTCGTGCTGGGCGCGACGCTGGCCGCCGCTCCGCTGATGAAGATCAACTTCCTCAGCGACTCGGGCCAGAACACCATGACGGTGACGCAGGATCTTGGTCCGACCGCGAGCCTGGAGGCCAAGTCGGAGGCGGCCCGCGCCGTCGAGGATGCTCTGGCAGGCGTCGACGGCATCACCGACGTGCAGGCGTCGATCGGTTCGAGCGGCTCGGCGCTGCGCGACGCCTTCAGCGGCGGTGCGGCGGTGACCTATTCGATCCAGACCGACCCGGATGCCGACCAGGAGCGCCTGCGCGCCGATGTGCAGGATGCCGTGGACGGGCTCGACGGCGTCGGCGACATCACGGTCGCGGCATCGGCAGGGCTGGCGTCGAGCGACATCGAGGTGGCCGTGACGGCGCCCGACGGCGAGAGCCTGCAGAAGGCGACGACCGCGCTCGTCGACGACCTGAAGGGCCGCGACGGCATCGGTCAGGTGACCGACAACCTCGCCGCCTCGCTGCCGTACATCGCCGTGGTCGTCGATCGCGCCGCCGCCGCGCAGCACGGGCTGTCGGAGGTGGCGGTGGGCTCGATCGTGTCGAGCACGATGCGGCCGCAGCAGATCGGCTCGGTGGAGATCGACGAGAGCTCGCTGTCGGTGTATCTCGCCGCGCCCACGCCGCCGACCACCGTCGACGCGCTGCGTCAGCTCGTCGTGCCCTCGGCGCTCGGACCGGTCGCGCTGCAGGACATCGCCACGGTCGAGCAGCGCGAGGGGCCGACCTCGATCACCACAGAGCAGGGGCGTCGCACCGCGACGATCACCGTGCCGATGAGCTCCGACAACCTCGCCGTCGCCTCGGCGTCGGTGTCGGCCGCGATCGACGAGGCGTCGCTGCCCGACGGTGCCCGCGCCGAGATCGGCGGCGTCGCCTCGCAGCAGCAGGACTCGTTCGCCCAGCTGGGCCTGGCGATGCTCGCGGCGATCCTCATCGTCTACGTCGTGATGGTGGCGACGTTCAAGTCGTTGCGCCAGCCGCTGCTGCTGCTCGTCTCGGTGCCGTTCGCGGCGACCGGGGCGATCCTGCTGCAGATCGTCACGGGCGTGCCGCTGGGCGTCGCATCCCTCATCGGCGTGCTCATGCTCATCGGCATCGTCGTGACGAACGCCATCGTGCTCGTCGACCTCGTCAATCAGTACCGCGAGAAGGGGCTGAGCGTGGCCGAGGCGACGCTCGCCGGCGGCGAGAAGCGTCTGCGCCCCATCCTCATGACGGCACTGGCGACGATCTTCGCGCTCACTCCGATGGCGCTCGGCATCACGGGGCACGCCGGGTTCATCTCGCAGCCGCTGGCGATCGTCGTGATCGGGGGGCTCATCTCCTCGACCGTGCTCACGCTCATCGTGCTGCCGACCCTCTACAACCTCGTCGAAGGGGCCCGCGAGCGCCGGGCGGCGAAGCGTGCGGGCGGGACGGATGCGCCGGGGCTCGAGGACGGCGACCCGGATGGTCCGGATTCGCCGGAGCCGCCCGCGCTCACCCGCCGCGAGCTGCGCGAGAAGGGCGTCTCCGCGAACCCGTTGGGCTGACTGGATTCCGCATCCGGTCGTCGAGCTGGCGGAGCCAGACGAGATTCTGCTCGGGGCGCCGCCCGCTCCCCTCACTCCGCCGAGAGCGTGATCCCCCACTCGAGCGTCCACGCCTCGCCGGGTGCGAGTCGGCGCAGTCCGCGGCCGGAGTTGAAGGCCTCGGCGGGTGCGGTCATCGGCTCGATCGCGACGGCGAGCTCCTGCCCCGGATACCGCGGCGTCGTGTACACCTGCACGTAGTCGAACCCGGCTCCCTGCCAGAGCGCCGCGGTGCGCCCGTCGGGAGCGGTGAGGCTCGTGCGGGCGCGGTCGTCGGCGCCGCGGCGCAGGGTGGCGAAGCCGGTGTCGAGCTGCACCTCGCCGAGAGGGCGGCCCGCACGAAGATCCGTGCCGCCCGAAACCGGCGATTCGCCGACGGGCAGCATCCGGTCGTCGGTCTCGAAGAACGACTCGGCGGGGATGCGCAGCACGAGCCCTCGCGGATCGGTGTCGCCGATCGTGACATACGGATGCACGCCCAGCGCGACCGGGGCATCCGTCGCCGAGCGGTTGACGACCTCGTGCGCGACGCGAATGCCGTCATCCTCGAGCGTGTAGGTCACCGCCGTGTCGAGCAGGTAGGGGTACCCGGTCTGCGGCACGACCGTCGCGCGCAGAGTCGCCGTGTCGTCGGAGTGCTCTGCGATCTCGTACGCGGCGAAGCGCAGCAGGCCGTGGCTGGCGTTGTGCAGCTTCGGCTCCGTGATCGCCAGGGCGCGCTCGGTGTCGCCGTCGCGCCAGACGCCGTCGCGGATGCGGTTGGGCCACGGCACGAGCACGACGCCCGCGCACATCGGGGCGGGCTCGTCATCGGGGTAGGGCGGCACGACGGTGGTTCCCGCGACGACGAGATGGCGCAGCGATGCGCCGACCTGGGCGATGCGGGCCGACACGCCGCCTCTGTGGAGGAGGACCTGCTGACCGGTGGGCGAGTGCATGCCGTCATCGTACGACCGGTCGCTTCCCAGGCGGCCCGGCTAGACTGCACTGGTCGGCTTCGGGCACCCGCCATGGCGGGATCGTTCGAGCACGTGTGAGCCCAGGGGCCGATGGTGAGCCCGGTGCATCCGCCGTGCGCATGATCCATCACTATGAATGGCCCCCGGCCGACGACAGTCCGGGTATGTCCGTGCCCCGCGCGACCCGCGGCGCGCGGCGCTGTTCTCGTGCAAGAGAACCAGACGAAGGACACCCCATGCCCAAGAACCACAAGCCCCGCGGCGGTCGCCCCGCCGCCAACTTCGAGCCGCGCTACGCGAAGAAGACGCCGTTCCACGACCGCCACACCGGGGGAGCGCGTCGCGACGACCGCAGCGCCCGTGACGGCGGCGGACGTGACGGCGCGGGCCGCGAAGGCGCTGGTCGTGACGGCGCCGGGCGGTACGAGCGCGCCGATGCGCGCCCCGGCAGCCGTTCGCCCAAGCACCGCGGCTACCGCCCCGCCGACGACGCGCCGAAGCGGCGTTGGAGCGCGCAGGAGAAGGCCGGTCGCGATGAGGCCCGCGGCATCCGCGGCCGCGCCGAGTCGGGACGCGTCGATGCGCCGCACCGTCGCGACGACCGCTTCGGGCGCGAGGACCGCCGCACCGAGCGCCCGCGCTTCGACCGCGACCGTCGCGACGACCGCACGCGCTTCGAGCGGGACGACCGTCGTTCCGGCGCCGACCGCCGGGCCGAGCGCCCCCGCTTCGAGCGGGACGACCGTGCGCGTCAGGACCGTCCGCGCTACGAGCGGGATGATCGTGCGCGGTTCGACCGTGATGATCGGAACCGTCAGGATCGCCCGCGCAACGACCGTGACGACCGGCGCTCCGAGCGCCCCCGGTTCGATCGTGATGATCGGAACCGTCAGGATCGACCCCGCCATGAGCGGGACGACCGTCGGTCCGACCGCCCCCGCTTCGAGCGGGATGACCGGAATCGCCAGGACCGCACGCGCTTCGAGCGTGACGACCGTCGGCCCGAGCGCCCCCGCTACGATCGTCCGCAGCGCGACGACCGGTTCGGACGGGGCGACCGCCGTGCCGACCGTCCGTCGCGTCCGGGCCGTGAGACGCGTCCGAGCCGCGACGACTGGCACCGCACATCGGCTCCGGCCGCGGCACCGATCGAGGATGTCGTGCACGAGCGCCTGCAGGCGCAGGCCGTGCAGGCCGCCGAGGTCGCCGATGTGAGCTTCGCCGATCTGGGGCTGGGTTCGAACATCGCCGAGACACTGGCGAACATGGGCGCCCAGACGCCGTTCCCCATCCAGGCCGCCACGATCCCGGCGATCCTCGAGGGGCGCGATGTGCTCGGCCGCGGCCGCACCGGATCCGGCAAGACGATCGCCTTCGGCGCACCTCTCGTCGAGAGCATCCTGAAATCGCAGGCGGGCAAGAAACGCGAGTTCGGCCGGTCGCCGCGCGCGATCATCCTCGCGCCCACGCGCGAGCTGGCGCTGCAGATCGATCGCACCGTGCAGCCGATCGCGCGCAGTGTCGGCCTGTTCACGACGCAGATCTACGGCGGCGTGCCGCAGGCGCGGCAAGTGGGCGCGCTGAAGAAGGGCGTCGACATCGTCATCGGCACCCCTGGCCGCATCGAAGACCTCATCGAGCAGGGAAAGCTCGACCTGTCGGATGCCCGCATCGCCGTGCTCGACGAGGCCGACCACATGTGCGAGCTCGGTTTCGTCGAGCCCGTGCAGCGCATCCTCCGCGCGACGGGCACCGGGCTGCCCGATGGCACGGCGAGCCAGAAACTCCTGTTCTCCGCGACGCTCGACCGCGAGGTCGCCTCGCTCGTCGACGAGTTCCTCGTCGACCCGGCGGTATACGAGGTCGCCGGCGAGGACCAGGACTCGAGTAGCATCGAGCATCGCGTGCTCGTGATCGATCACCGCGACAAGGCCGACATCCTCACCTCGCTCGTTGATCGCGAGGGGAAGACGCTCGTGTTCTCGCGCACCCGCGCGTACGCCGAGATGCTCGCCGAGCAGTTCGAGGATGCGGGCATCCCCACCGTCGCGCTGCACGGCGACCTCAACCAGGGCCGGCGCACGCGCAACCTCGCGCGCATGACCTCGGGCAAGGTGAACGTGCTCGTGGCGACGGATGTGGCCGCGCGCGGCATCCACGTCGATGACATCGATCTGGTGGTGCAGGCCGATGCGCCCGACGAGTACAAGACGTACCTGCACCGCTCCGGTCGCACCGGCCGTGCCGGTCGCGCCGGACGCGTGGTGACTCTCATCACGCGCCAGCGCCGTCGCCGGATGACGGAGCTGCTCGACCGCGCTGAGATCGAGGCGCCGTTCGACGAGGCCCGTGCGGGCGACGACGTGGTCGAGGAGATCGCCGGGCGCCTGCCGTCCGATGCCGACCTCACGGCCTGACTCGGCCCCGCCCCTCCCGGCTCACACCGCCGGGCGGGGCGAGCACGGCTGACGTGAAGGGTCACGTCGTCGTGCACGTCGGGTCCGTTTCGGTCGGCTGCACCGCGAACATGCGGATGGATCGGTCCGATAGCCATAGCTCTCGGACTACGAGTAGAAGTGCGTGAGTTCGTCGAGCGTCGTGATCCGCGTGAGGTCGTCGCCCGTGTATGCGTCATCACGATCGAGCAGAACGGCGCGCATCCCGGCCTTGAGCGCGCCGTGCGCATCATTCTCGATACTGTCGCCGACCATGACGATGTCGGCTGCGGCTCGTCCGAGTGCGGAAGCAGCCGCTTCGAATGCGCCCGGGTGAGGCTTGCCGTACGGCAGGTCGGATGAGCAGACGATCGCGTCGAAATACGGGGCGAGTCCGAAGCGATCGATTTTCTGCATCTGTTGAGTGCGATCACCGTTCGTGAGGACCCCGAGCGCGACTCCCGCATCTTTCAGACGGTCCAGACATGGAACGGCATCGGCGTACAACGCCCAGCCGGCCTCGTACCGCCACAGATACCCGGCGAAAAGCTCATCGGCCTCGTCGTCCTCGAGCTCGCGTTCGAGAAGTCCGCGGACGCGTTCCCGACGCTGTCCCTGAAACGAGATCTCGCGCGCCTGGTAGCGAGCGTAGTGACGCGATGACAGCGCCGCCCATCGCTCGACGATCGCGTCGGTCGGAAGGCCGAGCTCAGCGCCCCACTCGCGGACGGCCGGCGCCGATGCCGATGCCTGATCGATGAGCGTCGCATCGAGGTCGAACAGGATCGGAGTCACTGAGTCAGTCTGCCAGCATGGACGCGGTCGCCACGCCGTTCAGAACAGCATCGGCTGCGCCGTCGGCGCGCTCGAGGTGAGCACGGCGGGTTGGGTGAGCGTGCGAGCCGGGGTGTCGTCGCCGGAACGCCGCGCCTCGAGCCTGTGTGCGCGGATGAGCGGGCGCACCCGCTTCGCGAGCCACTGCCGGTAGGCCTTGGGCGCCTCGGCGGCGGCTCCGGGATACAGTGCGCGGTACGACGGCAGCAGATCGGGGCGATGCTGCGAGAGCCACTGCATGAACCACGGCTTCACGCCGGCGCGCAGGTGCAGGGCGCCGTAGATCGCGTGGTCGGCGCCGGCGCCGCGGATCCGGGTGAGCGCCTCGTCGATCGCCGGGATCGAGTCGGTGAGGTGCGGCAGGATCGGCATGAGGAAGACTCCCACCCGGAACCCGGCGTCCGACAGGGCGCGCACGGTATCGAGGCGCGCCTGTGTCGTAGGAGCTCCCGGTTCGATGGCGGCGCGCAGCTCCTCGTCGAATACCGCGATCGAGAGCTGCACATCCACAGGAATGGTCTGCGCGGCCTCGGCCAGCACCGGGATGTCGCGCCGGATGAGCGTGCCCTTCGTCAAGACCGACAGGGGCGTGCCCGACTCCGCGAGCGCGCGGATGACGCCGGGCATGAGCCGATACCGCCCCTCGGCGCGCTGGTAGGGGTCGGTGTTCGTGCCGAGCGCCACGGTCTCGTGCTTCCAGGATCCGCGCCGCAGTTCCTTCCGCAGCACGTCGACGAGGTTGACCTTGACGACGATCTGCGAATCGAAGTCGCGGCCCGCATCCAGATCGAGGTACGTGTGCGTGCCCCGCGCGAAGCAGTATGAGCATGCATGACTGCAGCCGCGGTAAGGGTTGATCGTCCACTGGAACGGCATGCGCGAAGGGCCGGGGACGTGGTTGAGCGCCGATTTCGCGAGCACTTCGTGAAAAGTCATCCCGGCGAACTCGGGCGTCGTCACCGTGCGCAGGAACCCGGTGCGGTTCTCCATACCTGGAAGCGCCGACTCGTCGACGTCGGTGATCCGTTGTCCTTGCCATCGCATGTCGGTATTCGAACATAGCATCGAATGCATGTCAACAGAGAATAGTGAGAATCTTCGAAGATCGGCATTCTTGGAGCCAATCGCGACAGAATGGTGCGGTGACCTTCCCGAAGCACCCCGTGGCGCGCCATGCCGTGGACGGATCGGCGAAACTTCGCCTGTTCGTGCCCCTCGGCCTGGCGGTCACCGCGATCGGGATCGTATGGGCGCTCGCCGGAGGCTCGACGGCCGAGGCCGATGGTGCGGCGGAGGCGGCGGTCATGGTCCCGCGCCCGGCGGTGGCGAAACAGCTGCCGGCCGTGGAGCGCGAAGAAGCTGCGACCGTCGCGCCGTGCACGGATCCTGCCGTGCAGGCCGCGCTTGCGTCGGGCGATGACAACGCCGCGGTGGCGGCTTTCGGCGGTGGGGCGGCGTTCCAGAGCGCCGTCGCCTCCGGCAACGCGCCGTGCATCGATCTGGGCGATCCCACCCGGTTGTGGCTCGTCGTCAACAAGACCCGACCGTTCACCCCGCTCGAGTACGGTCCTGCCTCGCTCGCGTCGCCTGCGCTGGTCAGCGACAGCGCCGCGGGCCCGCTGCGCAGCGATGTCGCCCAGGCGCTGGATGCGATGTCGGCGGCCAGCGACGCCGCCGGCGTCGGAGAGCTGGGGCTGGGCAGCGGTTACCGCTCGTACCAGATGCAGATCGACACGTATCGCGGGCAGGTGGGCATGTACGGCCAGGCTGAGGCAGATGCGCAGTCCGCCCGTCCGGGATTCAGCGAGCACCAGAGCGGGCTCGCGGCCGACGTCGAGCAGTGCATCTGGGGCGAGTGCAGCGGCATCCTCGACTTCGGCGACACCGACGCGGGGCAGTGGGTCGCCGAGCATTCGTGGGAGTACGGCTTCATCGTGCGCTACGTCGAGGGTCAGACACCGGCCACCGGGTACGATCCGGAGCCGTGGCACCTGCGCTACGTGGGCACGGAGATCGCCGCCGCCTATGCTCAGGGCGGATACGGATCGCTCGAGCAGTTCTTCGGACTGCCCGCCGCGCCCGACTACCTCGGCTGACCGCGCATCGGTGGGGATCACTGCGCATCCGCACCTCTGGAGCGTTTCCACAATCGTGGAACCCGGTGTCACCGATCGCGGGATGCATTCCCACAATCGACTCTCGCTCGCGTCGTCGCACCGGCCTAGAATCTCGGTGCGACGACGCATTTCGACTGTTGTGAGGAGCGGGCATGGAACGCGACATCTACGAAGAGGACCACGAGG
Organism: Microbacterium pseudoresistens; assembly: GCF_013409745.1. Taxonomy (NCBI): domain Bacteria; kingdom Bacillati; phylum Actinomycetota; class Actinomycetes; order Micrococcales; family Microbacteriaceae; genus Microbacterium; species Microbacterium pseudoresistens. The sequence goes on along the minus strand of NZ_JACCBH010000001.1, from coordinate 873,472 downwards.
CATTCCGCGACGTGGTGAAGGACTTCGTCAAGCACTACGTGAGCACCGAGAGCATCGAGAAGTGGGAGGCCGCGGGCGAGATCGACCGCGACACCATGCGAGCCGCGGGGGAGTCGGGTCTGATCGGACTCTCCGTCCCCGAGGAGTTCGGCGGCGCGGGCATGCTGCAGGACTACCGCTTCCGCACCATCGTCATGGAGGAGATCATCGCCGCCGGCGCCGGTTCGCTGGCGGGCGCCTTCGGCATCCAAGACGACCTTGCCGTCCCCTACCTCGTGCACATGGGCACGCAGGAGCAGAAGGAGAAGTGGCTGCCGAAGATGGCCACCGGCGAGGTGCTCGGCGCGCTCGCCATGACCGACCCGGGTGCGGGCTCCGATCTGCGCGGCATCAAGACCAACGCGAAGAAGGTCGACGGCGGGTATATCCTCAACGGCGCCAAGACGTTCATCTCGTCGGGCACCACGGCCGACATCGTCGTCACCTTCGTCAAGACCGGCGAGGGCAACCGCCCCGACGCGTTCAGCCTGCTGATCGTGGAGAAGGGGATGGAGGGCTTCGACCAGGGCAAGAAGCTCAGCAAGATGGGCTTCCACGGCTGGGATACCGCCGAGCTCAGCTTCACCGACGTGTTCGTGCCGGATGAGAACCTCATCAGCGGCAAGGAGGGCCAGGGATTCATCCAGCTGATGATGAACCTGCCGCTCGAGCGGCTCTCGATCGGCGTGGCCGCCGCGGCCGCCGCGCAGGCCGCCACCGATTGGACCATCGCCTACACGAAGGACCGTGAGGCGTTCGGCGAGCGGATCGCCGACTTCCAGAACACGCGCTTCCGCCTGGCCGACATGGTCACCACGACCGAGGCGATGTGGGCGTACGTCGATCGTGCGCTGAAGGCCTATCAGGAGGCGAGGCTCACCGCCGAGGACGCCGCGAAGGTGAAGTTCTGGGCGACCGAGCGCGAGTGGGAGGTGCTCGACATGGGCGTGCAGCTGCACGGCGGCTACGGCTACATCATGGAGTACCCGATCGCCCGCGCCTTCACCGACGCCCGCGTGCACCGCATCTACGGCGGCACGAACGAGATCATGCGCGACCTCGTCGGCCGCCAGATCGCCGGCAAGCGCTGACGGTTTCGGTCGGTCTCGCCCACGCGGATCCGGTGGGCTCCATCCCTCTAGTTGGTGTGCACGAGCTCCAGGGTTTCCTGGCACCATTGTTGCCGCAACTTTCCCTGCCTGATGAGGTAGTCGAAGACATGCGCTTTGAGCTCGGAGATGCGCCGATGGTCTTGAGCCGGACGATTCTTGAGGCGTTCCGTTAGTAACGGCGTTTCCTGAGCTAGCAACATTGCTCGGTGCGCAGACCACTGTTCGATGCGATCTTGCAGTTCAGTGATGTGCTCTTCCAAAACGGCTTGTGCATTCTCCGGCTCCGAGAGATCGAAAAACAAGGCCTTGAGCAGGAGTCCGTCGCGTTGGCTTGGCTCCTCATGTGGCTCGCCCAGCCACCGACGCAGTTCGGTCAGCCCGGTCGGAGTGATCGAATACTCCGTACGGCGCTGGTGCTTGCCGCGCAGTTGGTGTTCGCCCTCAACCCATCCTGAGTCCTCGAGCTTGCGCAGGAGCGGATAGATCTGGCTCTGCGGCGCAGTCCACACCCATCGGGCCGTGGACTCGAAGAAGCGGGTTAGCTCGTACCCGGTCATCGGCCGGGCCTCGAGCACCCCCAGGATGGCGTGCGGCAGAGACATGCCGCGACACTATCGCGAATACTGCTCTCTAGATATTTCTATTCATACAGATATAGTGATGCCTATCAGGGAGGATGGAGACGGGATGGGCTCAATCGAGGAGCGACTGCTTGAGGCGGCAGCCGTCGTCGCCGGCGCCGGCCTTGTCGACGCGTTCGGCCACATCTCCATCCGAGACGGCGACGAACTGCTCATCACCGCACCGGTGCCGCTGGCGTTCCAGACACCCGAACAGCTCGTGCGCATCCGCATCGACTGCTCGGAGCTGCCGCTCGGCGCACCGAAGGAGGCCTGGATCCATCTGGCGATCGCACGCGCGCATCCGGCGACGGGAGCCGTTTGCCGTGCACAGCCGCGCGCCGTCGCCAAGGCCGTCGCCGCCAGGCGAGCGCTGCGCCCTCTTGACGGCCAGGGAGCGCTGCTCGGCCCGCACGTGCCTGTGCACGCCGACTCGCGTCTCATCCGGGACAGGGTGTCGGCCGACGCGGTGGTCGACGCGCTGCACGACGCACCCGCCGTCGTGCTGTACGGCAACGGCGCGGTGACCCACGGCGCAGACGCCGCGGCCGCCGTGGCACGCATGTGGCTGCTCGAACGGAGCGCCGAGCTGACCCTCGCCGCCCCGGAAGAGACGGAGCTTCCCGCTGATCAGCAGGCGTGGTGGCGGGAGCGCGACTCGGAGCTGCTGCCGCGCATCTACGAGCACCTCGTGCGCACGCACGCGGCATCCGGATGAAGACAGAGAAGGGATCGATGATGATCGAGCTGACAGACATCGCCTACGTGCGATCCGGGACGGCCGACGCGAAGGAGGCCGTGCGGTTCGCGACCGAGATCGTGGGCATGGAGTACCAGGGCGCGGACGACGGCGTGCACTATCTGCGCGCCGACCACCGCCACCACTGCCTCGCCTTCGTCGAGGGGGAGTCCGGCGTCCTCAGCTCGGGGCTCTGCGTCGCCGACAGCGACGCCCTGACCCGAGCCGAAGCGCACCTGGAGCTCTCGGGCATCCGCACGGTGCGTGGCACGCCCGAGGAGGCGCGTTCTCGACGGGTCCGAGAGTTCGTCAGCTTCGACGACCCCTGGGGCAACAGGTTCGACCTCGTGGTCGACCAGTTCTCGGATGCCAACGCCGTGCAGTTCAGCCGGCGCGCCGGCATCGTCGAGTTCGGACACCTCTGCGTCGACGCACCCGACGTGCGCGCGGCCTACGAGTGGTGGAGCACGCACTTCAACATCAAGATCAGCGACTGGATCGGCGAGTGGGCAGCGCTCATGCGCTTCGATCCCGTGCACCACAAGCTGGCGGTGTTCAAGGGCTCGCAGCCGGGTCTGTGCCACATCAACTTCCAGGTCGAGAGCATCGACGACGTGATGCGCAGCTGGAACTTCCTGCTCGAGAAGGGCGTCGAGATCGAGCAGGGCCCCGGCCGGCATCCGCAGTCGACCGCGATCTTCATCTACTTCAAGGGACCCGAGGGCCTGACTTACGAGTACTCGTACGGCGTGCGCCTCATCGAGGACGACGACTGGGTGCCCCGCTACTTCGATCCAGAGCACCCCAAGTCGATCGACATGTGGGGCGGGGCCACACAGCGCGTGCAGACCCAACCCCAGGTGCGCCGCCCGCTCGAGGCCGCGACCTCGCTGCAGGACGCCTGATGCCGATCATCCAGATCTCGATCGCGCAGGGTCGCACGTCGCAGCAGTTGCGGACGCTGATGGGCGAGGTGCACGACGCGGCGGTGCGTGCGCTCGATGCGCCGCCCGCGAGCGTGCGGGTTCTGGTCACCGAGGTACCGCCGACCCAGTGGCTCTCGGGAGGGACGACCCTCTTCGAGCGCGCCGCAGAGGACACGGGCCGCGCCTGACTCGAAACCGCCGAGGCCGCACCCGCCGACGCGGATGCGGCCTCGGCGAGAGGTCGCGGATTCAGAACATCGCTGGGCCGGCCTCAGACACCGACGATCTTGTTCTCGATGGCGCCGATCCCTTCGATCTCCGCGCGCACCCGCGCACCGTCGCCGAGGAAGTCCTGCCGCGGCATGCCGACGCCGGCCGGCGTTCCGGTGAGGACGACGTCCCCCGGTTCCAGCGTGACCCATCTGCTCGCGGCCGAGATCAGCCGCGCGACCGGCACCACCATGTCGGAGGTCGACGAGTCCTGCTTGATCACCCCGTCGACGCTTAATCGCATCGCCAGTTCCTGCGGGTCGTCGATCATCCACGCCGGCACGACCCCCGGCCCGAGCGGACACGAGTCGTCGAGCGCCTTGTGCCCGAGCCAGTCCCACGCGAACGGCGCCTGCACAGCCGACGGCCGGGGGAATCGCGCGCGCGCCGAGAGATCGTTCGACACCGTGTACCCCGCCACGACGCCCGGCGCCTCGTCGGGCGCGACGTCCCTGGCGCGGCGGCCGATGACCGCCGCCAGTTCGATCTCCCAGTCGAGACCGGCGTGCGCCAGGTCGGGAACGCGGACGTCGTCGAACGGCCCGACCACGGTCGTGGTGGGCGGCTTGAGGAAGAAGAACGGGGGCGCGGCCGGATCGGGCGTCGCCGTGCCCATCTCCGCAGCATGGTCGTAGAAGTTCGCGCCCGCGCACAGCACCTTTCGGGGGAACGTGATCGGCGCCGCGAGCTCGGCGCCGATCACCAGCGGGAGCGAGTGGACGTCGAGATCGCGAAGCTGCGTCGACCACCGCTCCCAGTCGTCGAAGATGTCGACGGCGACCAGCGGCCAGCCGGCCGGCAGCGCGCGCACGGACCCGTCCATCAGGATGCCGGCTCGGACGCGCATCTCCCCCGGCATCCGGTACTGCGCGATGGACCAGTTCGGCGTGGCCACGGCTCAGTGCTCCAGCAGAGCGGGATTGATGGGTCCCCAGCTGTTCACGGCTGCGGCATCCACCTCCCACGTCTTGGGGTACTGCGGGAACGAGTCGTGCCAGGGCCGGGGCTCGAAGTAGCCGCGCTGCTCGTCGACGATCGTGTCGAGCTGCGTGAAGAGCTCGACCAGGTTGCCGTCGGGGTCGTGGTGGTAGGTGAAGACGTTGTGGCCGGCTCCGTGGCGCCCCGGCCCCCACTCCAGACGCACATCGTGACGCGCCATGTGATCCAGCATCGTCTGCAGGTGGTTGAGGTCGCGCATCTCGTAGGCGATGTGGTGCTGCCCCGTACGGGTCTTCGATGCCATGAAGTTCGCGGCGTGGTGGTCGGCGTTGCACCGGAGGAAGACGAAGAAGTCGCCGATCGTGTCAGACCATCTGAAGCCCAGCAGGTTCTGATAGAAGTCCTGCAGCGGCCCCAGCTCCGGCACGAACGCAGCGATGTGGCCGAGCTTGGTCGGACGCAGCGGCGTGTAGCCGTCGATCCCGCTGCCGGCCTGTGCGTCGTAGAGGTGGATCGGCGTGCCGGTGAGCGGTTCGTTCACGACGAGCAGCTCCGGCGTGTAGGGAGCGAAGTCGCTGCGGCGCTGGACCTCGAACCCGGCATCCCGAAGGCGACGCTCGGCGTCGGCGACGCTCTCCCGGATCTGGTAGCCGACCGCGGTGCGGGCCTGGGGGGCCTCCGACTTCCTGATGACCACCGCGTGATGGTCGAAGTCGGGCGTGAGATACGCCTCGTCGGCGTCGCGGTCCACCAGCACGAAGTCGAGGACGTTCGTGTAGTAGTCGATCAGGCGATCCATGTCCTTCGTCTGGAACTCGACGTAGCCGAGCTTCGAAACGGTCGCGGGAGTGGTGTTCATGATGTCCTTTCGACGGATGCTGCAATGTCTCAGTGCGCGGGCCGGCTCATCTGCATCACGACGGCCTTCGGTTCGGTGAAGAACTCGCGGCTGAAGTTGCCGCCCTCGCGTCCGACGCCCGATGCCTTGGCGCCGCCGAACGGCGCGCGCAGATCGCGGACGAAGAAGCAGTTCACCCATACCGTGCCGACCACGAGCGCAGCCGAGACCCTGTGCGCGCGGGTCAGGTCCTCGGTGAAGACCATCGCGTTCAGGCCGTAGGGGCTGTCGTTGACCTCGCGGATCGCCTCGTCCTCCGTGTCGAAGGGGGTGATCGTCACGATCGGACCGAAGATCTCCTCGCGCTGATGCGGCGAGTCGCGATCGGGCTCGACGACCACGGTCGGCGTCACGAACCAGCCCTCGCCGAGCTCTCCGCCGATCTGGCGCCCGTTCGACTCCGGGATCGAGTCGAAGTAGCCGCGCACCTTCGTGTAGTGCGCCCCGCTCGAGAGCGGGCCGATCTGCGTGACCGGGTCCTTGGGATCGCCGACCACCATCGCGTTCGCAGCCGCCGCGAAGCGGTCGACGAACTCGTCAAGCAGCGGTCGCTCGACGTAGATCCGACTGCCGGCCAGACACACCTGACCGGCGTTGGTGAAGACGGCGCGGATCGACCAGTCGATCGCGTTGTCGAGATCCGCGTCCTCGAACACGACATTCGCGCCCTTGCCGCCGAGCTCGAGGCTCACCGGCACCAGGTTCGCCGATGCCGCCCTGGCTATGGCCTTCCCGGTCGTCGATTCGCCGGTGAAAGTGATCCGGTCGACGTCGGGGTTCCCCGTCAGCGCCTCTCCGACCGAATCGGGACCGTAGCCGTGCACGACGTTGAAGACCCCTGGCGGGATGCCCGCCTCCAGCGCGAGGCGAGCCATGATCGTGGCCGACACCGGGGAGTCCTCCGCGGGCTTGAGCACCACGGTGTTGCCCCAGGCCAGCGCGGGAGCCACCTTCCAACTCTCGAGCATCATCGGGAAGTTCCACGGTGCGATGGCGACCACGACTCCGGCGGGATCGAAGCGCGTATAGGTGTGGTGCCCGGAGTCCATGGGCAGCACTTCGGCCGGGGTGAGGGCCGCGTGATCGGCGAAGAAGCGGAAGTTCAGGGCCGTGCGCGGCACATCGTTGCCCCTGCTCTGCGTGATCGGCTTGCCCATGTCGTGGGTGTCGGCCATCGCGAGTTCGTCCGCGTGCTCCTCGATGAGGTCGGCGAAGCGATGAATCAGCTCGCGGCGGCGCCCTGCAGACATCCGGGGCCACGGGCCCTCGTCGAAGGCGCGACGGGCCGCCGCCACGGCGAGTCCGGCGTCGACGGCGGTTCCCAGGGCGACCTGGGCCCAGGGCTCCCGCGTGTAGGGGTCGATGCTGGGGAACACGTGACCGCTGCGGGAGGGCACCTCCTCGCCGTCGATGACGTGGCCGACGAAGGGCAGGCCGTCGTCGGAGACGGACGATCCGGCTGCGCCGGGGACGGTGATGCTCATGAGTGACCTCCGATACTGAGGGAAAGCGACCCGAGATGGGTGAAGCGGACGGCGACGTCGTCGCCGGGCTCGATCGCGACGGCGTCGGTGAGACCGCCGGTCAGGACGATCGCACCCGCCTCGATGGCACCGCCGCGGCGATCGAGCTCGTTGGCCGCGAGCGCGAGCGCCTCGGCGGGATGGCCCTGCACGGCCGCTCCGGTCGCCGTGTCGACGACCTCGCCGTTGCGAAGCAGGACCGCGGCCTCGAGCCAGAGATCCAGCCCCTCGGGTGAGATTCCGTCAGGGGAGATCAGGTACCTCGCACTCGACGCGTTGTCCGCGACGACGTCCGGAAGCGCGAAGCTGAAGTCGGCGAACCGGCTGTCGATGATCTCGAGTCCCGCGTGGACGCTGCGCACCGCGGCGAGCGCGGTCGCCGCGGTGACCCCAGGCCCGGCCAGACGCTCGCGCATGACGAACGCGATCTCGGGCTCCACGCGCGGATGGATGAGCTCCGTCGCATCCAGTGGCGCCCCAGTCGGGATCGCCATCGTATCGGTCAACACGGCGGTGAGGGGCGACGATATCCCCATCCGCAGCTGTTTGGCCCGCGACGTGAGGCCCAGCTTCACGCCGACGACCGTCTGCCCGGCTGCGACCTTGCGCTCGATGAGCACTCGCTGCGCCTCGTACGCGATCTCCAAGTCGAGCTCGGGATGGACGTCCGTGATCCGCCCGCCGTCGCGGCGCTCGGTCTCGCGCTCCAGCAGCTCATGGGCGATGCGGTCGACGACCGACGGGTCGAGGGCGCTCATCGCGCAGCCGCCAGTTCGATGGCGACGTCGATGATCATGTCCTCTTGGCCGCCGACGTATCCCGCTTCGCCGACCCGCTTGAGGATCTGGTACGCCGGCACGTCATAGCGCTTGGCGGCCCGTTCGGCGTGCAGCAGGAAGGAGTTGTATACTCCGTACCTGCCCTGGACGATGGACGCGCGGTCGGCCACGGGCATGCGGCTGACGAGCGGCCGCAGCACCTCCTCGGCCGCGGCGAGCATCAACTCCTCGTCGATCCCGGTCGGCACGCCGAGCGCGCTGAACACGGCGGTGAGCACCTCGCTGGGCGAATTGCCTGCGCCGGCGCCGAGCGCGCAGAGCGTTCCGTCGATCTGCCGGGCGCCGGCCTCGTACGCGGCCAGCGAGTTCGCGATGCCGAGGGAGAGGTTCTGATGTCCGTGGAAGCCGACCTCGGCGTCGTCCCCCAGTTCCTCGACGAGAGCGGCGACGCGAGCGGACGCCGTGTGAGGCATCAGTGCGCCGGCGGAGTCGACCACGTAGACGCACTGGCAGCCGGCATCCGCCATGATCCTGGCCTGCGCGGCCAGCTCATCGGGTTCGATGCGGTGCGCGAGCATGAGGAAGCCGACCGTCTCCATGCCGAGCTCGCGTGCTGCGCGGAAGTGCTGGATCGACACGTCGGCCTCGGTGCAGTGCGTCGCGATGCGGGCGACCCGCGCGCCGACGCCGTGCGCCTCTCGCAGGTCCGCCACCGTGCCGAGGCCCGGCAGCATCAGCACCGCGATCCGCGCACGCTCGACCTCGTCGACGGCCGCCGCGACGAGGTCGATGTCGCGCACGAGGCTGAAGCCGTAGTTGAACGAGGAGCCGCTGAGGCCGTCGCCGTGCGTGACCTCGATCACCGGCACACCCGCGCGATCGAGAGCGCCGGCCACGTCGAGCACCTGGCGCTCGGTGAACCGATGGCGCACCGCGTGGCTTCCGTCGCGGAGCGTCGTGTCGGTGATGCGCACGCCCTCGCGCCGAACGCCGGGCCGGGTGATCGCTTCGCTCATGCCAGAGCCTTTCTCGAGGAGGCGAGCAGCTCGCCGACGCGCATGGCCGCCGCGGTCATGATGTCGAGGTTCCCCGCCCACGGCGGCAGGTAGTCGCCGTTGCCGGTGACCTCGAGGAACACCGCGACCCGGCCGTGGCCGTCCCACAGGGGCGACGGATCGTCGAACTGGGGATCGCTGCGCAGACGGTAGCCGGGGACGTACCGCTGCACCTCCTCCACGCGCAGATGGATGGCCTCTGCCACCGCCTCGCGATCGACATCCGGCTCGAGCGAGCAGAAGACGGTGTCGCGCATGATCATGTCGGGCTTGACCGGGTTGAGGATGATGATCGCTTTGCCGCGTTCCGCGCCACCGACGCGCTCCAGCGCGTGAGCGGTGGTCTCCGTGAACTCGTCGATGTTCGCCCTCGTGCCCGGGCCGGCGGACCGTGATGAGATCGACGCCACGATCTCGGCGTAAGGCACCCGGGCGACGCGGGATACGGCGTCAACGATGGGGACGGTGGCTTGTCCGCCGCACGTGATCATGTTGAGGTTTCGCGCGTCGGCGTGCTCACCGAGGTTGACGGCGGGACACACGAACGGCCCGATCGCGGCGGGCGTGAGATCGATGGCGACGATGCCCGCGTCGGCATATCGCGGTGCGTTCGCGGCGTGGGCGCTGGCGCTGGTCGCCTCGAACACGAAGTCGGGCAGCCGGTCCTGCCCCAGCAGCCAGTCCACTCCTCCGGCGGTGGTGGTGACGCCCAGCCCCGCGGCACGGGCGAGGCCGTCGGACGCAGGATCGATGCCGACGAGCGAATGCACTTCGAGCGCGTCGCTGCGCAGCAGCTTGATCAGCAGGTCGGTGCCGATGTTCCCGGATCCGACGATGGCGGCGGTGGGGTTCATGAGTTCTCCTCGCTGTCGTGCGACGCGGGAGCGACGCGGGCGTCGACGGTTCCGAGTCCGGCGAATGCGGCGGTGACCCGGTCGCCCGGCGCCACCGGGACCGCGGCGGTAATCGAACCGGACATCACCACCGACCCTGCCGGCAGGGTGCGGCCGAAGCGGCCGAGCTGGTTGGCCAGCCACAGCAGACCGTTGATCGGATGCCCCAGCACCGCGGCACCAGCGCCGGATGCCACCACCTCGCCGTTCTTGGTAACGACGCAGCCGAGCAGGCCGAGATCGACGGCGTCGAGCGCGACGGGGACTTTGCCCAGCAGCAGGGCGCCCGACGAGGCGTTGTCGGCGATGGTGTCGGCCAGTCCTATGCGCCAGTCGGCGATGCGAGAGTCGATCAACTCGATCGACGCGATCGCGTAGTCGACGGCGCGTACGGCGTCGATGATCGTGAGACCGGGGCCGGACAAGTCGTCCTTCAGCACGAAGGTGACCTCCGGCTCGACCCGGGGGGCGATGAAGCGCTCGGCGTTGATGGGAGCGGTGTTGTCGAGAACCATGTCCTGGTAGAGGTGGCCGAAGTCCGGGGAGGCCACGCCGAGCATCCGTTGCATGGCCTTGCTGGTCAGCCCGACCTTGAATCCGATCAGATGCCGTCCGGCGCGATCCCAGGCCCGCACCTGGTGCTCCTGCACCCGGTACGCGTCCTCCAGGGTCAGTTCTGGGTACCGCGAGGTCAACGGCGCGATCGGGACGCGGCTCGCGGCCGCGGTCATCAGCTCCTCGCCGAGCTCGGCGTACGGCAGATCTGTCACTTCGACTCCTTCGTCGCCCGGCTCGCGCTTGGGCGTGGTTGGAGTATGGATGCGACACGCGGCATACTCCCAATATGAGATCCGCTGACTGGAACGACGCCGACGAGGGAGCCACGTCGATGATCGGACGGGTCGCGGCGATCCTGGGACTCTTCGGCCCTGAGGAGTCGGTGCTGGGCGTATCGGAGATCGCTCGACGTACTGGCCTCGCCAAGTCGACCACCTCGCGTATCGTCCAGGAGTTGGTCGTGCATCAACTCCTGGAACGGACGGCGTCCGGAGTGCGGCTCGGACTGCGCGTCTTCGAGCTGGGCGAGGCCGCGGCGCGCCCCCGCGATCTCCGCAAAGTCGCCCTGGCCTCGATGTCCGACCTGCGCAGCGCCGTCGGGCTGACAGTCCACCTCGCAGTGCTCGAGCGGGAAGAGGTGGTCTACATCGAAATCCTCCCGGCCCGCGGCACGCCTCGGTTGCCGAGCCGCGTCGGAGGACGGATGCCTGCTCATGCCACCGGCGTCGGCAAGGCGCTGCTCGCCTTCCATGATGAGCAGTTCGTCGACGCCCTCGTGGCCGACGGACTGTCCAAGGTCGGACCGCACACCGTAACGGATGCCGATCGTCTGCGCCGAGAGTTGGCGCGGGTGCGCGCTGTCGGGGTCGCCTACGAGCGCGAGGAGAGCGGACCGGGCATCGCTTGCGCCGCCGCGTGCATCCGCGGCACCTCCGGCGAGCCGGTGGCAGCGATTTCGGCCGCGGGCTGGGACCGCACGTTCGATGTGAGAAGGGTGGGCCTCGCGGTGCAGACTGCCGCACTGGCGATCTCCCGCGAGGTCGGACGCCGACCAGGACTGCGACTCTGAAAACTGCGCCTTCACCACCCCGTTGCGAGATGTCGTTCCGCTCATCGGAACGATATGGTCACGAGCTCCCATCCGCGGACAGCTGCGCGAACGTCGCCCGCAGCACCTTCGCATCGAACTCCGGCGCGAAGTAGCCGATGAGCGACAGAGATGGGCGAGCCAAGTCGTTGGCAATCGCCGCGGAGGCTCCGGCGCCGTCCGCGCGGTCGATCGCGTCGAACACCGACTCGTGCAGGGCGTTGGCCATGGTCCACGCATCCGTGTTCTCGGGTCCGTGCATGAGCATGAAATGCCGGCTCCGTCCGATCAAGGCGTCGACCTGGTGGAGCAGGTCGTCTCCTAGCGCGCTCGATGCGGCGAGATGGAACTCGCGATGCGCCGTCTGCCAGTGCGATGTCGGAGACCCGCTGCTGAAGTCGCGCATGCGCTCCAGAGCGTCCGCCATGCGCTCCAGAGCGTGTCCGGCGGAGGACGCCTCGGCGGTCATGCGAGCACCGAGGCTCTCCAGTGCGATCCGCTGCACGTAGATACTCTGCACGGCCGCGGCGTCAAATCCGGCCTCAGCATCCTCGTCCACGGCACCCGCGGGATCCTGGTGGCCTGCCGACAATCGTTCGGCATGGGCAATCGTGGCGGGCTTGTATCCCGGCGCTCTGGCTATGAGCGATCGTGTGGCTGAGTCGGCGAGGTGATGGGCGAGACGGGCGACCGCGAGGTTATCGTGCCCGAGCCAGACCGCCTCGAGGATCAGCTCGTGCTCACGGTCGATCCGCTCTTGCACCGGGCGCGGCATGCTCCTCCACCGGTCGAACCGCTCCCTCGCCGTGGCGTCGGCGATGTCGCGTAGGTGCCGCCGCAGCTGCTCCGGCGCACCGGCGACGATCAGCTCGTGGAACTCGGCGTGCGCCTCGAACCAGTCGTCCGCATCGTCGTGACCACGCGCGTTGCGCATCCTTGACAGCAGACTCCGCCCGAGCTCGTGCTGGTCCTGGGTGAATGCGGCGATCCCGGCCGACACCGCGAGTGACTCCGCGAGGATCCGCAGCGCTTGCTGCACGTCGACCTCTTCGGGCGCGAAGCGCGCCACACGCGCGCGCTGGTTCGGCTCGATCTCGACCAGGCCCTCCTGTTGTAGCCGCCGCAGCACTTCTCGCACTGGCGTCCTGCTCACTCCCAGTTGCTCGGCCAAGGCGACCTGAGACAGGACGGACCCAGGGGCGAGGCGGCCATCGAGGATGCTCTCGCGGAGGTACGCGTGCAGCACGGGCACGCCGACCCCGCGGTCGGGTACGGTGACGAGGTCGATCCCCTCGATCCGGTCGCCTCGACGACCCACCTAGCGCACCTCCATGCCGCCCGCGACGTTGAACGCGGAACCTGTGATGTTGCGGGCCTTGTCGGATGCGAGGAACGAGATCATCTCCGCCACGTCCTCGGGAGTCTGCGGGCGGCCCATCGGCACCGACCCCAGGAAGTCCTCCCAGGCCCGCTCCCTCGAGACCCCTGCGCCCTCGGCCATCTGAGCGACCACCCCGTCGTGAAGCGGCGTCTCGACGATGCCGGGGCACACGGCGTTCACCGTCACCCCGGTGAGGGCGAACTCCTTGGCGATGCCCTGCGTCATGCCGATGATCGCGAACTTCGACGTGCAGTAGTGCAGGAAGCCCGGATAGGCCTCCTTGCCGACCACGGAGGACATGTTGAGCACGCGCCCCCATCCTCGCTCGACCATCCCCGGCAGGACCGCCTGAGTGGTAAACAATACCCCCTTGACGTTGATGTCCATGAGTCGGTCCCACTCCCTCTCGTCGAGTTCGAGGAAGGGCACGCGGCGCGAGACGCCGGCGTTGTTGACCAGGATGTCGATGGGGCCCAGGGCGTCCTCGACCGCGGTCACCATGCGCCGGCCGCTCTCCAGCGATCGCACATCGTGCTCGACCGCGACCGCGGTCCCGCCGGCATCGGCGATGCGGGCCACCGTCGCGGCGCCGGCGTCGGCAGAGACGTCCCCCACGGCGACCCGCGCGCCGTACGAGGCGAGCATCGCCGCCGTCGCCGCTCCGATTCCGCTGCCGCCGCCGGTGACGACCGCGGTCCTTCCGCTGAGATCAGGCATTGACTTTTCCTTTCGTTACGACATCCGGCATGACGCCGGTGTTCACGGCCTCGAGCAGAGCGGGCGTGGTCAGGCCCGCGTTCTCCACCATGGCGCACAGGCGACCCTGGTACATCACCCCGATGCGATCGCACACCTCGATGAGCTCGTCGGTGTCGCTCGACGCGATGACGACCACGGCTCCGGAGGCCGCCAGGCCGCGCAGGACCGCGTGGATGTCGGCGCGGGCGTGCACGTCCACCGCCGCCGTCGGATCGTCGAGCAGGAATACCGTGGCGTCGGCCTCCAGCCACTTGCCGAGCATCACCTTCTGCTGATTGCCTCCGGAGAGCACCCGAAGACGATCGCCGGCCTGATCGACCTTGATCCCGAGCTGCCGGATGCGCTGCTCCGCCCGTCGCGCGAGGGCCCGCCTCGTCAGCAGCAGCCCTCCGCGTCCGAGCGTCGCCACCCGAACTTGAACGATGTTGTCGACGATGCTCGAGTCGAGCATCACGCCCGATCGCTGGCGGTCCGGCGGTACGTAGGCGACCCCTCGGCGGACGCTCGCGTTCATGGTGCGCCCGACCTCGACGTCCCCGTCGAGCACGGCCGTGCCGGCGTCGGCCGGACGTGCGCCGAAGATGCTCTGCAGCAGCTCCCTCGCCCCCGATCCCTCGAGTCCGGCGATGCCCAGGACCTCTCCGCCGGATGCTCGGAAGGAGACGTGGTCGAAGGCGCCGATCAGGCCGAGGTCCCGCGCCTCCAGGGAGCGAGCCGACCGATCACCCGGGGAAGCGGGATCGGTCACGACGGCGACGCCGGCGGCGGCATCGCCCGCCATAGCTTGCACCGTCTCGGCGAGCGTGGTGGATGCGGCTGGCACGCCCGGCACGACGGTGCGCCCGTCGCGCAGCACCGTCACGCGATCGGCGACGCTGAAGACCTCCTGGAGGAAGTGCGAAACGTACACGATCGCCGTGCCGCTGTCGCGCAGTCCCCGGATCAGCTCGAGCAACTGTTCCGTCTCCCGAGCCTGCAGCGCCGAAGTCGGCTCGTCCAGCACCAGCACTCTCGGATCGAAGAGGAGCGCACGGGCGATCGCCACTCGCTGGCGATCGCCCGTGGAGAGCCCGCCGAGTAGCGTGCGGGGATCGAGGTCGAGGCCAACGCGTTCGAGCACCCTGCGGCTGCGTTCCCGCATGATCGCCTGGTCGATGAACCCGGCACGGCGGGGCTCGCGCATCACGAACAGGTTGGCCTGAACGCTGAGGTGCTCGAACACGTTCAGATCCTGCGCCACGACCGCGATCCCGTGCTCCCCCGCCTGCCGGGCCGACCCGAGCACGAGCTCCTCGTCGTCGAGCACGAGGGTGCCGGTGCTCGGCTGCTCCACGCCCACCAGGATCTTCACCAGCGTCGACTTGCCCGCGCCGTTCATTCCGAGCAGCGCGTGCACCTCGCCGGGGACGGCTGTGAAGCTGACCTCGGACAGCGCCGGCACCGACGCGTATGTCTTGGTGATCGACCGAGCCTCGTACATGCGGATCCGGTTCCTACTTGTTCGCGTCGGCGAGCGGCCGGGTGGCGACGGTGTCGGCCGCGAAGATCTCGTCGATGTACGGCTTCCAGTACGCCGCCTGCGCTTCGGGCGACGACTCGCGCTCCGCGATCTCCTCGACGTTCTCGGCGGTCACGGGGATCACCTCGATGGCGACCCAGCCCTTCGGCAGATCGGTGCCGTTCTTCAGCGACTCCGCGAGCAGGCGTGCCGAGACGTATCCGTGGAGGTACGACGACTGCGGGAACAGTCCGACGATGACTCCATCGCGCAGGCCCTGGAGGCTGATGTCGTTGATGTCGAAGCCGGCCAGCTGCCAGGTGGCGTCGGAGTCCTGCTTGATCTTGATGAGATTCTGCACGTCGGCTTCGCACGGGGTCATCATCGCCACCGCGTCGGCGTTGGCGGATACCGCCTGCTGCCACACGGTGAAGTTCTGAGCGGGATCGGACTTGCTGTCGAAGGGCTCCAGCACCTCGACGCCGGGAAGGCGCTCCGCCATGCGCTCGCGGAAGCCGTCGATGCGGGACGTGAGCACCGAGAGGCCGGGAACGCAGATGCCCGTCGGGATCTTGCCCGTGATGTCCTCCGAGCCGTGCTGCGCGATGAGGGCGTCTGCGACGGCATCCGCGCCCATGCGTCCGATGTCGAAGCCGTTGTCGCCGACGAAGATCGTCGAGCTTGAATCGGAGGCGGGAGCGATCGTGTACGGGAGGACGGTGATGCCGGCGTCCTCCGCGTCCTGCACCGGACGGGTGAAGAGGTCCGGCGGGAGCTCCTGGAGCAGGATGCCGTCTGGGCGCGTGGAGACGACCTGCTGGAAGATCTTCACCTCCGTGGCCGGATCGATGTTGGCGGGGCCGGCGACCTCGAGGTGGACTCCCCCCACCTCGGCGATCGCCGCCTTGGCGCCCGCGGCGGTGGTCTGAGCGAAGGGCAGAGCGGTGGTGCCCTGGACGAGCGTGATGGACACGTTGTCGTCGCCTGCGTCGGCCTCGCCGCCGGCGCAGGCCGTGAGGCCGAGGGCGACGACGCCGGTGACGGCCAGGGCGATCATGCGATGGTGCGTTCTCATGGTCTTCTCCTTTGAAGGGCGGTGCTTCGGGTGATGGACGCCGTTCGGGCGGCGGTGTTCAGGTACGACGGGGACGGATGAGGCGGAACAGGCGATTGCGCAGAGAGCTGTCCAGAGCGACGGCGCCGATGATGACGACGCCGGTGACGAGAGTTCCCCAGTTGGCGCTGACGCCGAAGTAGACGAGCCCCGCGTTGATGACGGTGATGAGCACCGAGCCCAGGAGGGCCCCAATCACGGTTCCGGAGCCGCCGGACAGGGCGGTGCCGCCGATGATGGCCGCGGCGATCACCACGATCTCCTGTCCGGTGCCCAGGGACGGGTCGGCGCTGCCGAAGAACGCGACGCTGAGCACTCCCGCGAGCCCGGCGAGGCCGGCCGTGAGCATGAACGCCTGCATGCGCACGCGACGCACCGGTATGCCTGCGTACTCGGCGGCGCGGCCGTTGCTGCCGATCGCCCGCACGAGCACTCCGAAGCGGGTCCAGCGGTAGATCACGTGCAGCAGTACGCCGGCCGCGACCAGCACCAGGACCGAGGTGGGGATGCCCAGGACGCTGCGCCCCAGCACGTCGAAGAACGAGCCGTGCGCCGAGATCGTGATCGGTCCGCCGCCGCTGATCACGAGGTCGAGCCCCCGGAACACCGACAGGGTGCCCAGCGTGACGATGATGCCCGGTAGTCGGAAGAGGTTGGCGATGCCGGCGTTGAGGGCGCCGAAGGCCGCTGCGAGGACCAGCGTGAGCAGTCCCGACAGCCACGGGTCCACGCCCGCCCTGATGAACATCGCACAGATCACGGCGCTCAATCCGAACACGCTGCCCACCGACAGATCGAGCTCCTGCATCGACAGCAGGTACACCATGCCGAACGCCATCAGGCCGACGAACGCCGAGTCGCGCAGCACGGAGGTCATCGAGTGGAACTGCAGGAAATCGGGATGCAGCGCCGAGATGACGACGACAAGCACGACCAGCGCGCCCAGAACGCCTCCCTCCTCCGCGAGGACCCTGCGGCTTCGCTTCGTGACGCCGGCTGCCTCGGGGACGGTCGTGGTCAGGTCCTGCTGGGTGGGCGTGACGGTCACGGACATTCCTCCTCGAATGCGACGGCGATACGTCGTACGAGAAAGAATGCATCCAGAAATCACGTCTGTCTAGCCAGTGTTCCGATGATCGGAACAACAAGTGTCAACCTGTATGCACTATGTATTGAATGGCCTGGACGACAACACGTCGCCGTTCGACGATGAAGGGGGCTCGACGATGCGATCGAGATTCGCTGCGGCTTTCTCGGTGAACTGCTCGATCCTGTTCCCGGAGCTGCCGATGCTGAGTCGCCCGGCGGCCGCGCGCGCAGCCGGCTTCGACGCTGTCGAGTTCTGGTGGCCCTTCGACTCCCCCGCTCCCTCGGCGCGTCAGGTCGACGACTTCGCGGTCGCCCTGGACGACGCCGGTGTCACGCTGACCTCCCTCGGCTTGGATCACGGCGATCTCGCGAACGGCGACCGCGGCATCTTCGCTTCGGCGGCACGGGGGGATCGTCTGCGTCGCAACGTCGACGCCGCGCTCACGCTGGGAGAGCGCACTGGCTGTCGAACGTTCGTCGGACTCTACGGGGTGGTTGATTCGGATGACGCGAGTGCTGCGGAGACCGCCGTCCGCCAGTACTCGTGGGCGGCCGGCGTGGTTGCGGATGCCGCCGGAGAGATCGTCATCGAGCCGATGAGCGGCGTGCCCGGCTACGGCATCCGTTCCTTGGGCCAGGCGGCAGAGTTCATCGAACGCGTGCGGGAGGTCTCGGGCGTCTCGAACCTCGGCGTACTGGCCGACCTGTTCCATCTGATCGAGACGGAGCCGGATATCTCAGCGTCCCTTCGCCGGCATGCCTCGTTCATCCGCTATGCGCAGATCGCCGATCGGCCTGGTCGTGGTGTGCCCGGATCCGGAGGCGAGCCGCTCGCCGACCTTCTACTGCTGCTCGAGGAGCTCGGCTACACCGGCCCGGTGGGCCTCGAGTTCGCGCCGAGCAGGCGGGGCACCGCCGCCGACCTGGCGGCGTTCAGAGATTGGGCCGGATTGAGCCCGGTTCCAGGCGACGAAACGCATGCGATTACACGGGCCACAACGGGAAAGGGAATGTCATGACCTCAGCACGACTCTCCGGACGAACCGCCGTCGTGACGGGCGGAGCCGTGGGCATCGGACAGGTGCTCGCCCAGAAGCTCGCGAGCGAGGGAGCCCGCGTCGCGATCCTGGACATCTCGGATGCCGAGGAGACGGTCGATCTCATCGTCGAGGCCGGGGGACGGGCCAGCGCGCATCGCGTCGATCTCACCGATCCGGCAGCTGTTTCCTCCGTGGTCGACGCGGTGGCCGACTCCGTCGGTTCGCCTGACATCCTCGTGAACAACGCCGGGATCTATCCGCCGATCCCGTGGGACGAGATCACCCTTGAGGTGTGGCGTCAGGTGTTCGCCGTAAACGTGGAGTCGATGCTGCACACGATGCAGGCGTTCACGCCAGCGATGCGCGAACGACGGTGGGGTCGAGTGATCAACATTTCATCGAGCTCGGTGGGACTCGTGATCCCCGATCTCGTCCCCTACATCGCGAGCAAGATGGCTGTCATCGGCCTGACGCGGGGAGCCGCCACCGAACTCGCGGCCGAGGGCATCACGGTGAACTCGATCGGCCCGAGCCTCGTGAAGACGCCGACCGGCACCTCGCCGGCGCATCTCTACGACATCGTCCCGCAGCTTCAGGCCATCAAGCGCGCAGAGGAGCCGGAGGACCTGGCGGGCGCCGTCGCCTTCCTGGCGTCCGACGACGCGGCCTTCCTCACCGCCCAGAACCTCTGGGTCGACGGTGGCCTCTTGCGCTCTTGACTCTTGAAACCTCTGGTTCTATCGAGCGGCTCGATGGTTGTCTTGCTTGTCCGCGTGGAGCGGAAGGAGGTCGTCGACATCGAGAAGGTGCCGTCTGAGAAGGGTCGCCGCGCAAGGTCTTCGCACACAATGTCCCCGGCCACCGCATCTACGGCGGCACGAACGAGATCATGCGCGACCTCGTCGGCCGCCAGATCGCCGGCAAGCGCTGACGCGTCACTCGAACGTGAACTTCCCGCCCTCGCGCAGGAACGGTGACCCGGGCCCCGGAGGCAGCGGCCCGCCTTCGCCGCCGAGCCGCACGCCGTTGAGCTTGTAGCCGTCGCGCCACACCTCGTCGTGCTCCTCGGTCAGGAACACCACGGCGTCGGCCAGCGCCGCATCCTCGAAGGCGTAGATCTGCCACGTCGTCCCCTCGGCGAAGCGATCCAGCCAGCTGTCGTCGATGAGGTCCGCGAGCTCCGCCTCGTGCTGCGAGCCGTCGGCGCCGTGGTACCGCACCGTGATGTCCTGCCCGCCTTCGGCATCCACGGTGTTGTAAAGGACCGTGGCGGTGCGGGGCGTGCGGTCGAGGGGTGGGAGCGGCCCGCGAGTCATCAACCACATCCCGAGTACGGCGACGCCCGTGAAAAGCGCCGTCCCAGCGCCGGGGATGACCATGGCCCATTCGGGGAGGTTCTGCGGCCCGATCCAGAAGAGCAGCGGCAGGCCGGCCGCCAGCGAGATGGTCATGCATCCCCAGCCGATCGCGCAGAGCACCTCGCCCATCCAGACGGCCGTGCGCTCTCCTGCCCGGATGCTTCGGACGGGAGCGATGAACAGCACCACCGTCAGAATGACGCCGAAACCGAACCCGATCCAGGTCAGGGCCACGCGACCCCAGTCGGTGAGCACGAGCACGACGATGCCGATCACGATCACGGCGAGGCCGCCGAAGATCAGGCCGATGAGGTGCTCGAGCCAGAACGGCGCCGTGCGCTCCTCGCGGATCACGCCGCCCCGTCGACTGCTCGTGACCCTGATGCGTCTTGCCATGCGACCCGCCTCCTTCGACCCAGGATGCCGCAGGCGACTCTCTCCCGATCACGGGTCGTGGTGAGAAGGAGGTTCTGGTCGATCAGGGCGGGGCGTCGATGCCGAGGCGCGCAGCGGCCTCGGCGCGGCGCCGGTCGCGGGTCCACAGGCGCACGTCGCCCCTGATCAGGGGGCTGGCGAGCAGGTGATCGATCCAGATGGACGTGTCGACGAGGATGCGCGTCATGACGCGCGGCGGTGTCGATCCGCGGCCATCGCGTTGGGATCGCTGCCGCCGAGCGCGGTGAGGCGCAGGCTGATCTCGGTAGTCAGTGTTGCTCAATAGCGGTACTCAGTGCTACTTTGTACTGGTAGTCAGCAACACTGAGTAGGAGGCGTCGCGTGGCGAACCAGATGACGGAGATGCTCAAGGGCACGCTCGAGGGCATCGTGCTCGCGATCCTCGCCGACAAGCCGGCGTACGGATACGAGATCACGGCCCGGCTGCGCGAAGAAGGCTTCTCCGACACCGCGGAGGGCACCGTGTACGCGCTGCTCGTGCGCATCGAGCAGCGCGGTCTCGTCGATGTCGAGAAGGTCCCGTCCGAGAAGGGGCCGCCACGCAAGGTGTTCTCCCTCAACCCGCAGGGGAGGGCGCAACTGGCCGAGTTCTGGGCCACCTGGCGCGTCCTCGCCGACCGCATCGAACGCCTCCGCACCACCGACAACTCCGACGACGAAAGACACTGATCATGGCACTGAAATGGATCGAAGCGCTCACCGGATCGCTCGAGCAGAAGAAGCAGTACCGCACGGACAAGGCACGCATCGACGCCCTTCCTGAGCCCTACGCCTCCGTGGCCAAGGCGATGCACCGGTACTTCCTGTACTACGGCGGCATCACCGACGGCGAGACCCTCATCACGATGCTCACCGACCTCACCGACCTCTGGGAGCGCGCGGCGATCGACGGCACGCCCGTGCACGACATCGTCGGCGACGACCCGGTGGACTTCACCGAGACGTTCGCGAAGTCGTACCGCGGCACGGAATGGATCGACAAGGAGCGCGCACGCCTGCGCAAGGCGTTCGACGCGGCCGCCGACGAGAGCGACAAGGATGCGGGCTCATGACCGTGGCCTCTGCATCCGCCATCCACGTGCGTGGGATCGAGAAGTCGTTCGGCGACCTCGACGTGCTGCGCGGCGTCGACCTGGACGTGCAGGCGGGAAGCATCTTCGCCCTGCTCGGCTCCAACGGTGCCGGAAAGACCACGCTCGTGCGCATCCTCTCCACGCTGCTGAAGGCCGACGCCGGCACGGCCGTGGTGAGCGGGTTCGACGTCGCGACCGCACCCGGCGACGTACGGCGGTCGATCAGCCTCACGGGTCAGTTCGCCGCCGTGGACGAGGTGCTCACCGGCCGGGAGAACCTCGTGCTCGTGGCCCGGCTGCGTCACCTTCCCGACCCCGCCGCGATCGCCGACGACCTGCTCGCGCGCTTCTCGCTGACGGATGCCGGTGGACGCCGTGCCGGCACCTACTCCGGCGGCATGCGCCGCCGGCTCGATATCGCGATGAGCCTGGTCGGAGACCCTCCGGTCGTCTTCCTCGACGAGCCGACCACGGGTCTGGACCCGCAGTCGCGCATCGAGGTCTGGCAGACGGTCAGGCAGCTGGCGGATGCCGGCACGACCGTGCTGCTGACCACGCAGCACCTCGACGAGGCCGAGCAGCTCGCGGATCGGATCGCGATCCTCCACGAGGGCACGATCATCCAGAACGGCACGCTGGCCGAGCTCAAGAAGCTGCTGCCCGCCGCCGAAGTCGAGTACGTCGAGAAGCAGCCGAGTCTGGAGGATGTCTTCCTCGCCCTCGTCGGCCCGACAGCACGAAAGGATTCCGCATGACCAGTCACGTTCTCAGCGACACGCGCGTCCTCACCGGGCGATCACTGCGTCACATCCTGCGCAGCCCCGACACGATCATCACCACCGCGATCACACCGATCGCCCTGCTCATGCTCTTCGTGTGGGTGTTCGGCGGCGCGATCGACACCGGCGGCAGCGGCTCGTACATCGACTACATGCTCCCCGGCATCCTGCTCATCACGATCGCCTCCGGCATCTCGTACACCGCCTACCGGCTGTTCCTCGATATGCAGGGCGGGATCTTCGAGCGATTCCAGTCGATGCCGATCGCGCGCTCGAGCATTCTGTGGGCGCATGTGCTCACCTCGGCGGTGGCGAACATGCTCTCGGTGGCGATCGTCGTCGGTGTCGCGTTCGCGATGGGTTTCCGCACCGGGGCGTCGTTCGGCGCCTGGCTCGGCGTCGCCGGCGTCCTGCTCCTGTTCACGCTCACCCTCACGTGGATCGCCGTGATCGCCGGGCTCTCCGCCAAGACGGTCGACGGCGCGAGCGCGTTCAGCTACCCGCTGATCTTCCTGCCCTTCGTCAGCTCGGCATTCGTGCCGACGGCATCCATGCCCGCTCCGGTCGCGTGGTTCGCCGAGCACCAGCCGGTCACCTCGATCGTGAACACGATCCGGGCGCTGTTCGCCGGTCAACCGGTGGGCGGCGACATCTGGGTGGCGATGGCGTGGCTCGTCGGCATCCTCGCCGCCGCGTACGCGGGCGCCGGGCTCGTGTACCGCCGTCGTCTTTCCTGACGCCCCGGAGGATCAGCGCAGGAAGAGGACGAATAGGGTCGCCGAAGCCGCGAGCATCGCGACGATGAAGACGACGTCGCGGGCACGGAAGGGCACGACGTGCCGCTCGGTCCTGGTCGGATGCGCGCCGAAGGCCCGCGAGTCCATCGCCAGCGCCACGCGCTCAGCGTGTCGAATGGCGCCGGCCAGCAGCGGCACGATGTAGCCCCATCCGCGGGCCAGCCGTGCGATCGGCCCGCGTCCGCCCCAGAAGCCGGATGCGTGTCCGCGCACCCGATGCGCCGCGCGGATGACCGCGAGCTCGTGTCCGAAGCGAGGCACGAATCGGTACGCGGCCAGCGCGGTGTATCCGATCCGGTACGGCACGCGCAACTGCTGTACGCTGGCCCGCACGAGGTCGGGGCCGGTCGTCGTGAGCCCGCCGATGAAGGCGAGCGCGAGGATCGCGCCCAGGCGCAGCGCGGTCGCCGCACCGATGAGCAACGCGCCGGAGCGCAGGTGCCAGTCGCCGATCCGCAGCACGCTCGCCGTGTCGGCGACGCGCGCGGGGTCGGCCCACACCGCGAAGCCGAGACCGAGCAGGAGCATCCCGACCGGCATGGCCAGGAATAGGATCGCGAGCACCCGACCGCTCAGCCGTGCCCCGGTGAGCAGCACGAGGTACGCCAGCGCGAGGAAGGCCGCCGGCGTCGCGAGGTCACGCGTGAACGGGAGCAGTGCCATCGCGGGCAGCACGGCGCCGACCTTCGCGAGCGGATTCAGATGGTGCAGGTACGCATGACGCGGCACCGGGGCCGCGCTCGCGTACGGGTCGGCCACGGGCGAGGTTGTCATCGTCGGCTTGGCGCTCACCGCACGCGCTCCTGCAGCAGGGGCCGGAGGGCAGGGGGCACGGCGCGCAGCGCATCCGGCAGGCGGAGGCCGGCACCCTCGCGCAGCACGTCGGCCGTGCGCCCCGCGGCGCGGATGCGGCCGCCGGTCAGCACGACGACGTGGGATGCGTGCTCGGCGACGATGCGCATGTCGTGCGTGACGAGCACGATCGTCGTGCCCTCGGCGCGCAACTGCTGCACGAGGTCGAGCAGTTCGGTGGCACGCGCGTGGTCCTGCCCGAACGTCGGTTCGTCGAGCACGAGCACCTCGGGGCGAGTGATGAGCGCTGTGCCCACCGACAGGCGCCGCTTCTCGCCGCCGGAGAGCAGGAAAGGATGCACCGCCGCTTTGTGCTCGAGGCCGAAGCGGCCGAGCATCGCCCCGACCTTCTCGTCGATCTCATCGGCGGGCGAATGCCGAAGCCGCAGGCCGTGCGCGAGATCCTCGAACACCGTGGGGGCGATGAACTGGTGCTCCGGGTTCTGGAAGACGAAGCCGATCCGTGCGGTCAGCTCACGCGGCGACGCGGTCGCCGGGTCCAGCCCTGCTACCTGCACATGCCCGCGCGGCGGCGGCACGACGCCCGCGATCGCCTGCACCAGGGTCGTCTTGCCCGCGCCGTTGGCGCCGACGACGGCGGTGATGGATCCGGCCGGGATGTCGAGGTCGATGTCGTGCAGGATCGTCGTCTTGCGTCGCGCGACGGTGAGACCCCGCACGCGCACGATCGGTTCGGATGCGGGCTCGGCGGCAGCATCCGGGGCAGGAGTCGGCACGTCGGTGACGGCGTCGGCGAGCGCAACCTGCAGCTCGCCCGCGGTGAGCGGCAGGGGTTCGACCGGCACGCCGCGCTCGCGCAGCCGCCGCGCCAGGAGTGCCGCGGTGGGCAGCCAGACGCCCAGCGCGGTCAGCTCGTCGGCGTGCCCGCGCAGCACCTCTTCGGGCGTCCCGTCGAAGGCGAGGCGCCCCGCCCGGTCGAGCACGAGCACGCGGGTGGCGATCGCGAGCGCCGGGTCGAGGGCGTGCTCGACGAGCACGATCGCCCGCGCGGCATCGGTCGCGACGTCGCCCAGCGCGTCGTAGACGTCGTCGATGCCATCCGGGTCGAGATTCGCCGTCGGCTCATCGAGCACGAGCACGCGCGAGCCGGTGGCCAGCGCCGCCGCGATCGCGAGCCGCTGTCGCCCCCCGCCCGAGAGCCGGTCGGGGTTCTCGTCGCGCCGCTCCCACAGCCCCATCCGCCGCAGTGCCGCCTCGGATCGGGCGAGCACCTCGGCCACCGGCATCCGCAGGTTCTCCAGTGCGAAGGCGACCTCGTCGAGCACCGTCCCCGTGACCAGTTGCGCATCCGGATCCTGGAACACCATCGACACCTCGGTGCTCAGCCGGGCGACGGGGGTGTCGGCCGTGTCGAGGCCGGTGATCCCGACCGATCCGTCCACCGTCGCGGGAACGGCATGCGGGATGAGTCCGTTCAGGGCGAGGGTGAGCGTGGACTTTCCCGAGCCGCTCGGGCCCAGCAGCAGTACGACCTCGCCGGCGGCGATCTCGACCGAGATCCCGCGCGGCGAGGGGTTGCCGGACCCCGCGTGCGTCAGTGACAGATCGCGCACGCGGATCAGCGGTGCGGATGACGACACGAAGACCTCGGGTGGAAGGGGGATGCCCTTCCAATTTAGCCGAGCCTTACCTGTGCGGCCACTGCGGGGTCGGGAGCATGACGCCGCCTCGGGAGGACTTCTCCGGCTCGGGAGGACGATCGGACGCCATCACTCCTCCCGACGCGGGGTTCTCCTCCCGCGGATGCGCGCTCAGCGCTGCGCGACGCCCGCCCTGCGCAGGGCAGAGCCCACACCGAGTCCGATCGCCGTCCAGACCACGGGCCCCAGCACGGCGAGGATGAGGTAGGTCACCTGCACCCAGATCGCCATCGAGCCGAGGTCCACGGCGAAGAAGACGACCACGGCGACGATGACGCCGATGATCGCGGCCGAGACGAAGAAGCGCCACGCCCCCCAGGCCCGGTAGCGGGTGAGGGCCGCGATGCCCTCCTGGATGAGCCCGAACAGCAGCGCCGTGCCGATGTAGCGGGGAAACCACGCGGGGTTGAACGCGCTGCCCACCAGGGCCGCGAGCACGTGGGTGAGCAGGGCCACGAGAGGCAGGCGCAGCACCTCCTGCGCGATGATCCCAGGCAGCACGTGCGAGCCGAGCACGAGACCGTACAGGAACGGCGCGGCGAGCAGCACGACCGGGGTGATCCATCCGGCCACTCCGGCGACGAGACCGGTGGCGACGCCGAGCGCCGCACAGGTCAGCAGAACGCGTGTGGACAGCAGCCGAGAGCGGGTGGGCACCAGCCCAGCGTAGTCGCGCCGGGCCCCCGCGGAGTGCTCTGTGGATCGCCTCGTGCCGCTCAGACCCGGCGGTGCCGCGGGCGCAGGTGCACCGGGGGGATGGGCGGGGCGGGGATGCGCTCGGCTCCATGCCCCACGACATGGCCGAATCGCTCCGCGCCGGCCTCCCACTCTTCGCGCGCCACGGCGATCTCGTCGTGCGTGCGGGCGGCGAAGTTCCACCACATCACCAGATCCTCCTCGAACGGGGCGCCGCCGAGCAGGAAGAGCAGTGCGCCCTCCTCGGTGATGACCTCGACGCGGTCGCGGGAGTCGCCGAGGTACAGCATCGAACCCACCGGCACCTCCTTGGCGGCGACGTGCGCATCGCCCTCGACGGCGAGCACCGCGTGCTCCCAGTCGATCCGCAGCGGCAGCGAGACTCGCGAGTCGGGGTCGAGGCGGATCTCGGCGCCCACGATCGGCGTGTACGCCGTGGCGGGCGAGTGCGTGCCGGCGAACTCGCCGAGCACGACGGTCGCCGTCGCCGCCGGGCCGTCTTCGGCGGGCAGCGACAGTGCGGGCAGGTCGGTGTGCTGCTCGAACGCGCCGTGCCCCGCGCAGGCCTCCTCGGGCAGCGCGACCCAGAACTGCAGGGCGTCCAGCGGCACGGCATCGTCGCCGACGGAGTACTCCGAGTGCGAGATGCCGTGCCCGGCCGTCATGAGGTTGAGCTGCCCGCGGCGCAGCACCACGTCGCTGCCCACGGCGTCGCGGTGACGGATCTCGCCGACCAGCGGCCAGGTGACGGTCTGCAGGCCGATGTGCGGATGCGGTTCCACGCGCATGCGCACCTCGTCGGGTCCGAAGCGGTCGAGGAAGCACCAGGCCCCGATGGTCGGCAGGTCGCGGCTGGGCAGGATGCGCCGCACATCCATGTCCCGCACGCCGCCCAGCGGCACCTGTCGCGGCTCCAGCAGGATCGAGCGCGGGCCGTGCATGCTCATTTCGACGCGGTCTGTTCTCCGGGCTGCTCGTCCGGCTGCTGCGCGGGCCGCGTCTCGGGGGCGGGGCGCACGCGGGCGCCGGGGATATCGTGCGTGTCGGCGTAGCGGGCGATGTACGGGCACAGCGGCACGATCTCGAGTTCGCGTGCCACGGCATCCGCGAGTGCATCGCCGGCCAGGCGCCCCGCGAGACCCTTGCCCTGGAAGGCAGGGTCGATCTCGGTGTGCACGAACCGGATCGTGTCGGCGGAGGCGGCATCCGGGCGCAGCTCGAACTCGACGAATCCGGCGAGCGTACCGTCGTGATGGATCTCGTAGCGGGATGCGTCATCTTTACGGGTGACGGCGATGTCGGTCATGCGTCCTCCTCCGCCGGGCGGATGCCCGTGCCTGTCTCCAACCTACGCCTGCGGCGGGACTGCGGGACGGGAGTCGACGAGCCCGCACGGCCGTCCGCACCGCGGCCCGTGGTGTCGGCGCGGCTCGTTACGCTGGGGGCATGCCGCCGCATGGTCCCCGCGACTCGTCTCGCGATCCCTATCAGGACCTGCCTCTGCCCGAGCCGCCCGACGACTTCTATGCCGACGACGTCTACGGCGATCCGTGGGACGACGCTCAGCACCCCGAAGAGGGCGAGTGGATGGGCGTGCCCGATGCGACGCCGGTCGCGAGCTTCGCCCCGCCCGCCGCAGCCGCCCCCGCGCGCTTCGCGACGCCCGCCGACGCGCTGCGCACGGTGTACGGCTACGAGTCGTTCCGCGGTGATCAGGCCGAGATCATCGATCAGGTCGTCTCCGGCGGCGACGCCGTCGTGCTCATGCCCACCGGCGGCGGCAAGAGCGTCTGCTATCAGATCCCCGCACTCGTGCGCGAGGGCACGGGACTCGTCGTCAGCCCGCTCATCGCGCTGATGCACGATCAGGTGGATGCGCTGCGCGCCAACGGCGTGAACGCCGCCTACCTCAACTCCACGCAGAGCGCCGCCGAGCGCGCCGACGTCGAGCGCGCGTATCTGGCCGGCGAGCTCGATCTCGTCTACGTCGCGCCCGAGCGGCTGTCGTCGCCTGCGACGACCCGGCTGCTGCAGCGCGGCGCGCTCAGCGTGATCGCGATTGACGAGGCGCATTGCGTGTCGCAGTGGGGTCATGACTTCCGACCCGACTACCTCGCGCTCGGCGACCTGGGTGAGCGGTTCCCCGGGGTGCCGCGCATGGCGCTCACTGCCACGGCGACCCGCGCCACGCACAAGGAGCTCACCGAGCGCCTGCACCTCGACGGCCCTGGGGGCACCCCCGCGGCGAAGCACTTCGTGGCGAGCTTCGATCGGCCGAACATCCAGTACCGGATCGTGCCGAAGGTGGATCCGCGCAAGCAGCTCGTCTCCTTCATCCGCTCCATGCCCGAGGGTGCCGCGGGCATCGTCTACGCCCTCAGCCGCAAGTCCGTCGAGCAGACCGCGACATATCTCGCCGCGCAGGGCTTCGACGCGCTGCCGTACCACGCGGGCCTTCCTGCCGAGGTGCGGGCGGCCAACCAGGCGCGCTTCCTGCGCGAGGGCGGCGTCGTCATGGTCGCGACGATCGCGTTCGGCATGGGCATCGACAAGCCGGATGTCCGCTTCGTCGCGCACATCGACTTGCCGAAATCCGTCGAAGGTTACTACCAGGAGACCGGTCGCGCCGGCCGCGACGGCGAGCCGAGCGTGGCGTGGATGGCGTACGGCCTCGGCGACGTCGTGCAGCAGCGCCGACTCATCGACCAGTCGCCGGGCGACCGCACGTTCAAGATGCGGATGGGGCAGCACCTCGACGCCATGCTCGCACTGTGCGAGACGGTCGAGTGCCGCCGGCAGAATCTGCTGAACTACTTCGGGCAGGAATCCGGCCCGTGCGGCAACTGCGACACGTGCCTGGAGAAGCCCGATACGTTCGACGGACTCGTCCCGGCGCAGAAGCTGCTCTCGACGATCGTCCGCCTGAAGCGCGAGCGCAACCAGGCCTTCGGCGCCGGGCACCTCATCGACATCCTCCGCGGATCCTCGAACGACCGCATCCGCCAGCAGAAGCACGACGGCCTCGCGACCTACGGCATAGGCACCGACCTCTCCGATCAGGACTGGCGCAGCGTCGTGCGGCAGCTGCTCGCCCGGGGCATCCTCGTCGCCCAGGGCGACTACGGCACCCTCGCACCGGGTGAGGCGGCTGGTGGAGTGCTGAAGGGCGAGACGCCCGTTCCGCTGCGCAAGGACACGATGGGTCGGGTCAGCGGCGGTGGCCGCGCGCGCAAGGCGTCGGCCGCATCGGATGCTGTCGCCGAGGGCGATCGCTCGCTGTTCGAAGCGCTGCGGGCGTGGCGCGCTGAGACGGCACGCGAGATCGGCAAGCCGGCGTACATCGTGTTCGGCGACGCCACGCTGCGCGCGCTCGCGGAGCTGCGCCCGGCATCCATCGGCGAGCTCGACGGCATCACCGGCATCGGCGAGAAGAAGCGCGAAGCCTACGGCGATGCCGTGCTCGCCGTGATCGCGGCGACCTGATGCGGATGCTCCGACCCACGGCGACAAGCGGGGACGCTGTGGTGAGCAGACAACGCGCCGCGACCGCGCCCCCGGCTGCATTTGGAGATTTACCACAGTCAGTTTCGGTGCTGCTTGGAGGAGTCCTACGGTAGGAGTATCCCTACTTCTTCCCTGAGAGGAATGCTCATGGTCGACGTCACCGCCGCCAGCTCCGCCCCCGCGGAGACGACCCCGCAGCTCGACGCCGTGAAGGTCAACGAGATGCTCCTGGGCACTTGGGCGCCCATCCGTCGCGAGGCCCGCGAGATGATCAAAGACCCAGCGTTCTGGCGCGACGATGCGCTCGGCAAGGATGCGCACCGCGAGCGCGTGCTCAGCCAGCTGCACCTTCTCGTGCAGAACGGTGCCGTGCACCGCGCTTTCCCGAAGCGCCTGGGCGGCTCCGAAGACAACGGCGGCAACATCGCCGGCTTCGAAGAGCTCGTCGCCGCCGACCCCAGCCTGCAGATCAAGTCGGGTGTGCAGTGGGGACTGTTCGGCGGCGCCGTGCTGCAGCTGGGCACCGAGGAGCACCACGACCGCTGGCTGCCCGGGATCATGGACCTCTCCATCCCGGGCGCGTTCGCCATGACCGAGATCGGTCACGGATCGGATGTGCAGGCCATCGGCACGACGGCCACGTACGACCCCGAGACCGAGGAGTTCGTCATCAACACGCCGTTCCGCGCGGCGACGAAGGAGTTCCTCGGCAACGCGGCGCTGCACGGCATCGCCGCCACCGTGTTCGCCCAGCTCATCACGAACGGCGTCAACCACGGCGTGCACTGCTTCTACGTGCCGCTGCGCGGAGACGACGGCAAGGACCTTCCCGGCATCGGGCGCGAGGACGACGGCCTCAAGGGCGGGCTCAACGGCATCGACAACGGACGCCTCAGCTTCGACCACGTGCGCGTTCCCCGCACGAACCTGCTCAACCGCTACGGCGACGTCGCCGCCGACGGCACCTACACGAGCCCGATCGACAGTCCAGGACGCCGCTTCTTCACGATGCTCGGAACGCTCGTGCAGGGGCGCGTGTCGCTCGACGGCGCCGCGTCGTGGGCATCCGCCCTGGGCCTGCACATCGCCCTCACCTACGGCACGCAGCGCCGCCAGTTCGACGGTGTGAACGGCGAGGAGACGGTGCTGCTCGACTACGGCAAGCACCAGCGGCGCCTGCTGCCCAGGCTCGCGACGACGTACGCGCAGATCTTCGCGCACGACGAGTTCCTGCAGAAGTTCGACGGCGTCTTCTCCGGCCGCACCGACACCCCGGAGGATCGCGAGGACCTCGAGACCCTCGCCGCCGCCCTCAAGCCGCTGTCGACATGGCACGCGCTCGACACGTTGCAGGAGTGCCGCGAGGCGTGCGGAGGCGCCGGCTTCATGTTCGACAACCGCTTCGTCGGCCTGCGGCAGGACCTCGACATCTACGTCACCTTCGAAGGCGACAACAACATCCTGCTGCAGCTGGCCGGAAAGCGTCTGCTCACCGACTTCGCCACGCAGTTCAAGGGCAAGGATGCCGCCGCTCTCGCCCGGTACGCCGTCGAGCAGACCGCGGGCAAGGTGTTCCACGGCGCGGGCCTGCGTCAGTTCGGGCAGGCCGTCGCCGATCTCGGATCCACCGCGCGCTCGGTCGAGAACGGGCTGCGCGAAGAGCAGCAGCACGAGCTGCTCTCCGACCGCGTCGAGCAGATGATCGCCGACATCGCCGGTCGACTGCGTCCCGCCGGCAAGGACAAGGTGCTCGGCGAGAAGCTGTTCAACGAGAACCAGGCCGATCTCATCGAGGCGGCGCGTGCGCACGGCGAGCTGCTGCAGTGGGAGGCCTTCACGGATGCCGTGCACAAGGCCGACGACGAAGGCACGACCAAGGTGCTCACCTGGCTGCGCGATCTGTTCGGCCTGCACCTCATCGAGAAGCACCTCGCCTGGTACCTCGTCAACGGGCGCCTGTCGGCGCAGCGCGCCGCCGCGGTCTCGCGCTACATCGATCGCCTCTGCCTGCGGCTGCGCCCGCACGCGCTCGACCTCGTGGCCGCATTCGGCTACGCCCCCGAGCACGTGCGCGCCCCCATCGCCTCGGGCATCGAGCAGGAGCGGCAGGACGAGGCCCGCGCCTACTACGCCGAGCTGGAGGCCTCCGGGCAGGCCCCGGTGCTCGAGAAGACGCTGAAGAAGAAGGCGAAGAAGTAACGCGGTCGATGTCGGCGGCGACCCCTACGCTGGCGCCATGACGATCGCCGCCGACGACCGGACCCGCTGCGCCTGGGCGGGGGACGACCCGGAGTACCGCCGCTACCACGACGAGGAGTGGGGCGTCGCGCTGCACGGGGACCGCGCGCTGTACGAGAAGATGACGCTGGAGGGCTTCCAGGCCGGGCTCTCCTGGATCACGATCCTGCGCAAGAGGCCCCGGTTCCGCGAGGTGTTCGCGGGCTTCGACCCTTCGGTCGTCGCTCGATTCGACGAGGGCGACGTCGACCGGCTCATGGCCGATGCCGGCATCATCCGCAATCGCGCGAAGATCGAGGCGGCGATCGGCAACGCTCGTCTCGTCGACGCGATGGCCGACGGTGAGCTGGACGCACTGATGTGGTCGTTCGCGCCGCGGGGCCGGAGGGCTCGTCCGCAGAGCATGACCGAGATCCCTGCGACGACGCTCGAGTCGGTGGCGATGAGCAAAGCGCTGCGGGCCCGCGGGTTCCGCTTCGTGGGGCCCACGACGATGTACGCGCTCATGCAGTCGACGGGCATGGTCGACGACCACATCGTCGGATGCTGGCGCGCGAACTGATCGAAGCCCCCGACTCCGCGCGTCCTTAGGATGAAGAAGCCGGTGATCCGCCGGCTGATCATCGAGGAGGACCATGTCCGTCGTCTCCGCCTTCGCCGCTCCCGCCGAGGGCGCGCCCCTCGAACGGACCACCGTCACGCGCCGTGATCCGGGCCCGCTCGACGTCGTGATCGACATCGTCTTCGCGGGCATCTGCCACTCCGACATCCACACCGTGCGCGGCGACTGGGGGCCGCAGCAGTACCCGCTCACACCCGGGCACGAGATCGCGGGCATCGTCTCGGCGGTCGGCGACGAGGTCACCCGGTTCGCGGTCGGTGACCGCGTGGGCGTCGGCTGTCTGGTCAATTCGTGCGGGCAGTGCGATGCCTGCCGTCGCGGCCTGGAGCAGCACTGCCGCGAACGCGCCGTCGGCACGTACGGTGCGGTCGACCGCGACGGCACGATCACCCAGGGCGGATACTCGCAGCAGGTCGTCGTCACCGAGGCGTTCGTGCTGCGCATCCCCGACTCGATCCCCCTCGACCGCGCAGCGCCCCTTCTGTGCGCGGGCATCACCACCTACTCGCCGCTGCGGCATTGGAACGTCGGACCGGGTTCACGCGTCGCGGTGGTCGGACTCGGCGGCCTCGGACACATGGGCGTGCAGATCGCGCACGCCCTGGGCGCCGAGGTGACCGTGTTGTCGCAGACGCTCTCGAAGAAAGACGTCGGCCTTCGACTCGGTGCCGACCGCTACCTCGCCACGAGCGACCCTGAGACGTTCCGCTCGCTGCGGCACTCGTTCGATGTGATCCTCAACACGGTCAGCGCCCCGCTCGACTTCAGCGCCTACCTGCGCCTGCTCGACATCGACGGCACGATGGTATGCGTGGGCCTTCCGCCCGAGCCGATGAGCGTCGACGTCGCGCAGCTCATCGGCGGGCGCCGTTCGCTGGCGGGATCGAACATCGGCGGGATCGCCGAGACGCAGGAGATGCTCGACTTCTGCGCTGAGCACGGCATCGCCGCCGAGATCGAGGTCATCGGCGCCGCCGACATCAACGTCGCCTACGAGCGTGTGCTCGCCTCGGACGTTCGGTTCCGCTTCGTCATCGACGCGGCTACCTTCGCCTGAGCGCGGGCCCGGTCGTCGGCGTCAGCGGGCGATGTCGGCGAGGTGATGCGCGTGGTGCGCGAGCACCTTCACGATCACACCGTGCCGGCGCAGCGCCGCCACGGTGCGGGCCTCTTCGTCGGTGTCGCGGCCGAGCGCGTGCACGTTCGCCACGACGAGCACATCACCGGCGGTGAGGGTGTCGATGAGCCGGGCGATCCGGTCGTTCCAGCTCTCCAGGATGTCAGGGGCCGGATGGCGGAACCCCTCGATGGGAACGCCGAAGCGGGTGAGGTCTTCGCGCTGCTCGACGACTGACGGCATGCCGTCGCGTGCGACGACGAGGCCGACGAGACGTGAGCCCTCGGGCCGGGCCGACCACCAGTTGCGGTTGTCCTGAAGCTGCGTGAAGCACTTCGGGCACTCTGCGGCGGGATGCGGCAGATGCAGCGGACTCGTCGCAGCCTCGTCGTGCATCGCCGATGCCCCGGTGTGCGTCTTCTCGCTCATCGCCGAACCTCCGCCATCCATTCTGCCCTGAACCGCCGACATCGGGGCATCCGCCTCGTGCGTTGTGGACAGTGCGTCAGCGCTGCTGCAGGCGCGATGACCGCGCCCCGGGGAGGAGGGCCGGGGCGGATGCCGAGACGGCGTTCAAAGAGGCAGCCGTTCAGATCAGCCCGAGCCGGCGCACGGCGTCGCGCTCATCCACGAGCTCGGCGACGGAGGCATCGATGCGCGTGCGTGCCCCCGCATCCGGCTGCAGACCCTCCACGATGCGCCAGCGGCCGGCGACGGACTCCACGGGGAAGGAGCAGATGAGCCCCTCGGGTACGCCGTACTCGCCGTGCGAGACGACACCGGCGCTCGTCCAGTCGTCGGTGCCGAGCGCCCAGGAGCGCACGTGGTCGATCGTCGCGCTGGCAGCAGAGGCCACCGACGACGACCCGCGCACGGAGATGATCTCGGCGCCGCGCCCCGCGACGCGGGGGATGAACGTCTCGCCCAGCCAGGCGTCGACGTCGCCCACGCGTGCGGCCAGAGCATCCGCGGCGGGGCGCCCGTCGATGAGCGCGTGACCGACGTCGGGGAACTGCGTCGCGGAGTGGTTTCCCCAGATCGGCACGCGGCGGACCGAGGCCACCGGCACCTCGAGCGCTGCGGCGAGCTGCGCGCGGGCGCGGTTCTCGTCCAGGCGGGTGAGAGCGCTGAACTGCTCGGCGGGCACTCCGTCGGCGGCGGCCGCGGCGATGAGGGCGTTCGTGTTCGCGGGGTTGCCGACCACCGTCACGCGTACGCCCGAGGCGGCGTTCGCCGCGATGGCCGCACCCTGCGGACCGAAGATCGCCCCGTTCGCCGCGAGCAGGTCGCCGCGTTCCATGCCGGGCCCGCGCGGTCGTGAGCCCACGAGCAGAGCGTGGTCGGCGCCGGCGAAGCCGACGGCCGGATCGTCGGTGACCTCCACGTCGTCGAGCAGAGGGAACGCGCCGTCCTGCAGTTCGAGGGCTGCGCCCTCGGCCGCCCCCAGCCCTGCGGGGATCTCGAGGAGCCGCAACCGCACGTGCTCGTCGGGGCCGAGCATGTCGCCCGCCGCGATGCGGAACAGCAATGCGTAGCCGATCTGCCCGCCGGCACCGGTGATCGTGATCGTCGTGGTCATGGGTCGAGACTATTCCCCGTCGGGGGGAGTCTCCCCGTGCCCGGCCCGGCGACGGTACTCTCATCCCATGACTTTCAACCCGAACGCCGACGTCAGCGAGAACAAGGCCCGCCGCCGCGGTCGCAATGCAGCGATCGCGGGCGGCAGCGTCGTCGGCGTGGGCGCCATCGCCGTGATGCTGCTCAACATGTTCACCGGCGTCGACCTCTCCGGTTTCTTCGGCGGCGGACAGGCCGCCCCTGCGGGCGGCTCGCAGTCGACGAACGGATCGGTCATCGCGCAGTGCGAGACCGGCGCCGACGCCAACGAGCGCGACGACTGCCGCATCGCCTCGACCTCGCTCGTGCTCGACGACTTCTGGGCGGCGCAGGTGCAGGGCTACCGTGCACCGACGCTCACGGTCGTGGACGGTTCCACCCCCACCCCGTGCGGCACGGCGTCGAATCAGGTCGGTCCGTTCTACTGCCCGCCCGACGAGGGCGTGTACATCGATCCGACCTTCTTCGACCTGCTGCGTCAGCGCTTCGGGGCCTCGGCGGGCGCACTCGCGCAGGTGTACATCCTCTCCCACGAGTACGGCCACCACATCCAGAACATCACCGGCATCATGTCCGCGCACCCGAACAACGGCACCGGGCCGGAGAGCAACGGCGTGCGCACCGAGCTGCAGGCCGACTGCTACGCGGGCGCGTTCATCGCCGACATGGCAGAGCAGAAAGACGACAACGGCCAGCCCTACATGAAGGCTCCGACCGAGAAGGAGCTGGAGGATGCGGTGAACGCGGCCGCGGCGGTCGGCGACGACCACATCCAGCAGATGTCGGGTTTCACCAACCCGGAGAGCTGGACCCACGGTTCCAGCGAGCAGCGAATGCGGTGGTTCGCCACCGGGTACAAGTTCGGACTCGAACGCTGCGACACGTTCTCGGTGGCCGGCGGCGACCTGTAGGCCGATCGGAGATGGCCCGCGGGCCGGTCAGGCGCGCATCGCCTGGATCAGCGTGCGCATCAGGGCGAGCACGCCGCCGCGGGCGCGGAAGCGGGTGAGGCCTTCGCTCACCTCGGTTCCCGTACGTGACGAGACGAACCACGGTGGCTTGGGCAGGATCGTGAACCGTCCGCCGTCTCGCCAGGCGCCCAGCGAACGCGGCAACGGGCGGAACGGTCCGCGCACGACCGAGCGTTCGACGTCGCCGAGGAGCAGGGCGTTGTGCACGACGCCGATCCCGCTGCCGACGTCGGCGATCGTGCCTCCCGGGAAGGCCCCCCAGGTCATCGTCGGTGCGATGAAGCCGAACGCGGTCCAGGTGTTGATCGCGATGGAGCCGTAGCGCAGCTCGGCGATCGCGCGGGTGAAGTCGTCGCCGAGGGCGTGCTCGGTGGCGGGGTCGACGAGCACGTTCGCGCCGAGCGTGCCTTGCAGGCGGTCGTTGGCGTGGCTCACGGCGGCATCGAGGAAGCCCTGGCCGGAGCCGGGAAGGGAGACGACGCCGAGCACGGGGGCGAAGTACTCCGTGTTCTCCAGAGCAGAGGGATCGTCGTCGGGCCCGATCTCCACGAGCAGCCGGTCGGCCAGCACGAGCGCGTCCGGATAGGACTCGGCGGCCTGCCGCATCCGCTCGTCGGCGTGCGGATACCACAGCGGGCGCTCTGGGGCCGTGGCGTACGCCCGCCGCAGCTCGGTGAGGAACTGCGCACGCTGCGGCCAGTCTGCCGAGAGGATCACGACCTGGCCGGCGATGCAGTTGTGGCCGCAGTTCTGCAGGCGCATGGTCGCCACATGCTCGGCCTGATAGCGCAGGTCGGCCTCGCTCCACTCGCCGGGCACGACGATGATCGGCGAGACCCCGCCGAGCTCGGCGGTGATCGGCTTCTTCAACTGGGGGCGGTTCTCGCGGCGGCGTCGCTTGCCGGCCGCGCCGGTGCCCCAGACGATCGCGTCGAACGTGGGAGCAGAGCCCGTGATGTGCACGTGCGCGATCCGCGGATGGCCGGTGAGGTACGCGCCGACATCGCCGCCGCCGCGCACGATGCGCAGCAGACCCGCGGCCATCAACGGCGCGAGGGCCTTCTCGAAGACGGGCAGCAGCGGATCCTGCGTCGGGTTGAGCTTGAGGATGGCGACGCGGTCGTGGGCCAGCAGCTCGTAGAGCACATCGAGCACCGGGATGGAGGTGACGTTCCCTGCACCGAGCACGAGCCCGACGCCGCCCTCGGCGGGTCGGCGCTGCGCGAGGCCGGCGCGCGCACGGGCATCCCCGGGCGTCGTCCCCGGGCGCAGCCACACCTCACCCGTGAAGCCGGAGAGCAGGATGCGATCCGACGCGGTGAGCGGGAAGGCATGGATGCGCGTGCGATCGCCGGGTGCGCTGTCGATGCGCACCCCGTCGAGCGGGTTGCGTCCTTCGGCGAGGCGATCGAGCGTCTCGATGTACGCATCCAGCGCGCCGAGGGTGCCGTACGGGCCGCTGAGCCATTCCTCGCCGCGCAGCGGGTGCCCGGCGGGGAGCTGCTTGGAGTCGGCGGCGACCCGCGCCCACTTCCGGGAGACTCCGGCGACGCTCCGGCGCACGCCGCGCAGCAGGGTGACGCGCTGGGCCGGACTCATCGCGGCCCACGACCCCGAACCCGTCTCGAGTTCGGCGATCGCGGCATCCAGAGGTGCGCGCAGGTCTTCGGCCAGGGCGGTGGGCATCGGTCCTCCTCAAGAGCGTGGTGTCAGCCTACGCGCGTGGGCCGTGCCGAGTCTGCGTGCGCGTGCTCGCGCGCGGCGCCTCACTCGCCAGCAGGGAGCCCGTCGATGTCGGCGCGGCGAAGACGGTAGCGCGAGAGGGTGAGCAGGCTGAGCACGAGCAGCACGGCGGGAACGATGCTGAAGCAGATGACTATGCCCGTCACGGCGCCCGGCGGCTGGGTGCTCGCCTCGCCGGCGACGCGGGACACGTATCCCGTCAGCGCGAGCACACCCGCCACGATCGTCGCCCCGAGCGCGAACCCGACGGTCTCGCCCGCCGTCCAGACGCCCGTGAACGTGCCGGCCCGGCCGGGGCCGTGGCGGCGTTCGTCGTGAGAGATCACGTCGGGCAGCATCGCCATGGGCAGGGCCTGCAGGCCTGCGTAGGCGATGCCGGCGACGGCGACGGATGCATAGATCCACGCTCCGGGCGTCCAGATCGCGGCCGCGATACTCGTCGCAGCGATCAGGAACAGGATCGAGGCGAGGGTGAACGCGCGCTCCTTGCCGGTGCGGCGCGAGAGCCGCTCCCACAGCGGAGTGGCGATGAGGGCGGGGCCGACGAGCGCCACGAAGAGCAGCGTCACGGCGCTCTCGGAATGCAGTACCCAGGTCGCGACGTACTGAGCGCCGGCGAGCATGGTGCCGGTCGCGAGCGCCTGCAGCAGGAACGTCGCCAGCAGGGAGCGGAATGGCGCGGAGCGGCGCAGGGTCGCGATTCCGGCGGCGTACTGCTCGCGGATCCCCGGGGTGGAGTCGGCGATCGTGGCGGCCGAGGGCTCGCCGGGATCGGAGATCGGCGTGCGCTCGTCGGAGCGCGAGGCCACCAGCATCCCGAGCCCGATGACGAGTCCGGCCACGATGCCCATGACCAGGTACCCCGTGACGGGGTCGCCGGTGAGCCTGCGCAGCTCCGGGCCGCCCGCGCCGAAGAGGAGGATCGCCGCGGTGAGGGCGATCACGCGCCAGCTCAGCAGTCGCGTGCGCTCGTCGTAGCTCGGAGTCAGCTCCGCGGGCAGGGCGACGTACGGCACCTGGAAGATGCTGAACGCCGTGGCGGTGGCCAGGAACGCCGCGAGCACGCAGATCGCTCCCGCGACGGGACCGAACGCGGGCGGCACGGCGAAGGTGAGGGCGAAGAACACCGGCAGCGTGAAGGCGCCGGCCACCATCATCCCGCGTCGGTGCCCGGTGCGGGCCAGCGCCCGATCGGAGGCGGCTCCGATGACCGGGTCGATCACGACGTCCCACACCTTGGCGGCGGTGACGATGATGCCGGCCAGCAGTGCCGTGACCCCGAGGTTGTCGGTGAGGAAGTAGGTGAGGACCAGCCCCGGAAGGGTCGCGTATCCGCCGGTGCCGACGGAACCGGCGGCGTACCGCGCGATCGTCGTGGCGCGAAGGCGTGAGGATGCTCGTTCGGGTCGAGCGTCGATGCTCATCGCGCCAGTGTATCGGCGCTCCGGGGCGGGCGAGATCGAGCGTGAGTGCGGCCGGGAGCAGATGAGCCCGAGTCCGGCCGGCGTCAGATGAGGGAGAGCTCGCGCAGCTTCGACTCGACGTCGGCATTCGACGGTTCGACGTGATGGGACGAGTCGGGGTACACGACGACCGGGATGTTCGTGCGACCCGAGATCTCCTTGGCGATGTCGGCGGCCGAGGGATCGGCGACGAGGTCGACGTAGGTGTACTCGACGCCTAGGGAGTCCAGCTGCGCCTTGGTGCGGCGGCAGTCGCGGCACCACTCGGCGCCGAACATCGTGATTGTCGAGGAATCGGGAGTGCTCATGATTCCAGGGTAGAGCCGTCGACAGTGCGGTGGCCGCGAAACCGTCGAGATCGCTCCTTCCCTGCACGGAGCTCGCAGGTGAGCCCGAACAAGACATGGCACGATGAAACCCGGGCGTCGAGGCACGACGCGGGGAGGACGGAGCATGCGCGCGCCGACGGCGGTGACGGTCATCGTCCCCACCTTCAATGAGCGCGACAACGTCGCCGAGGTCGTGCGGCGATCCAGCGCCGCGCTCGCGGGGCTCGAGGCCGAGATCCTCTTCGTCGACGACAGCACCGACGGCACCCCCGACGCCGTGCGCGAGGCAGCCGTCGACGCCGAGCTTCCCGTGCGCGTGCTCCATCGCGAACGGCCCGACGGAGGTCTCGGCGGCGCCGTCGTGGCGGGGCTGGGCGCAGCATCCCACGACGTGTGCATCGTCATGGACGGTGATCTGCAGCATCCCCCCGAGCTCTTGCGCGCCCTGCTGGAGCGGTACGACGAGGGCGGGGCGGATGTCGTCGCCGCCTCGCGCTACATCGGCGGCGGCGACAGCGCAGGGCTGGGCACCGCGGTGCGGTTCGGGCTCTCCCGCGCGGCGACGCTGCTGACCAAGGCGATGTTCCCCAAGCGCCTGGCGCGCAGTTCCGACCCGATGACGGGGTTCTTCCTCGTCGATCGCCGCCGGATCGACCCGGCCGCGCTCAAGCCGAACGGATTCAAGATCCTGCTCGAGATCCTCGTGCGCTCCGAGTTGCGGGTGGCCGAGGTGCCGATGGCCTTCGCCGCGCGGCTGCACGGCACCTCGAAGGCCACGTTCCGTCAGGGAACGACGTTCCTGATGCACCTGTCGCGCCTGCGCTTCGGCAAGATGTCGCTGTTCGCCCTCATCGGCGCGCTGGGCGCGGTCGCCAACCTCGCGATCATGTGGGCGCTCACCGAGCTGGGCGTGCCGTACGTGTGGGCGGCGATCGTGGCGGCCGAGGCGACGATCATCGGCAACTTCGTGCTGCAGGAGCGGTTCGTCTTCGCCGACATGCGCGAGGGTGCATCACGTCTGCCCGTGCGCTTCGCCACCTCGTTCGCGTTCAACAACGTTGAGGCGGCGGTGCGCATCCCCGTGCTCGCCTTCATGGTCGAGACGTGGCACCTCTCCAGCATCCTCGCCGCGGCGCTCTCGCTCGTGGCCGCGTTCTTCGTGCGATTCGTCTTCCATTCGCTCGTCGTCTACGCGCCGCGTCGCTCCCGCCGCGGCGCCGGCGAGCCGCCGGTCGACACCGCGGCGCAGCGGATCATCCGCGCCATCGACGCCGAGGCGATGCGCCCCGGCGAGCTGTAGGCCGCGGGCTGCATACCAGGGCGGGCGGTGTCAGCCGATGTTCGCGATCAGGCTGTCGAGAGTGTCGCCGTAGTTGATGCGGATCACGGGGAGCGCGAGCTTGTCGGTGCCGATCTCGACGTAGCCCCAGTCGATCGTGCGCCCGAGGAGGAAGCCGGCAGCGGTCACGCCCTCCTTGGTGGTGTCGTTGTAGTGCCCGTACGGGTAGGCGACGACCTCCTTGGCGCCGAGGATCGCGGCGGACTGCTCGAGGTCGGCGGCGATGTCGGCGGCCGACCAGTTGACCATCCGGCCCTTGCCGTTCTCTCCCGCCTCGTGCATGTTGTGCGTGTGGGAGCGCTGGATGACGTACGGCGAGGGTGAGGGAGCCTGCCGCGCGTTGGTGATCACGAACGACGTCGTCAGAAGCTGGTGCTGCGTCACCACCGGCACGGCGAGGTCGAGCCAGCTCTGATCGGCGTCGTCGTCGGTGATGATCACGGAGTGCTGGGGCAGGTAGAGCTGCCCGTCGATGAAGGCGTTGAGTTCCAGCCAGGTGGGCAGGTAGAACTGCTGCTCGGCGATGTACGCCATCTGCGCCTGGAAGTCGCCGATGTACGCGTAGTTGCCGCGCAGCCAGTTGTCCTCGCCGTCGGGGTTGGTCGTGAACTGGTGGTACATCAGGATCGGGACCTCAGCCTGAGTGTCCTCGTTCTGCTCGGGGGTCATCCACGATCCGTAGAGCGTGACCTGCTGCTCGGTGCAGGACGTGAGTTCGGAGCCGTTGATTCGCGCCGTCTGCGTGTAGGCCGCGGCGTCGTCGGGGGTGGCATACCAGCCGGCGAACACCGCGCCGTCGCGCGCGGGGATCGGCAGGCCCGTGTAGAGCACGCCCTGGGTCTGCAGCATCGGATCGATCGCGATGCCGTCGCCCTCGAACGAGACGGCGCACGCGTTCGGATCGTCGGTGGTCGCCAGGAGCTGTTCGGCGGGAGTCAGAGGCGTCGCAGTCGGGGTCGGTGTTCCGCTAGGCGACGGCCGGGCGGCATCGGCTGTCGCAGAGGAGCCGAGGAGGGCGCGGACCAGCATCGTGCCGCCGACGGCGAGCACCGCGACCGTGACGAGCGCGATCACGCCGGCGACCAGGCGCCGTCGGCGGATGACCGCACGAGAGGGCCGGAGCGAGCGTCGGGACGGCGGCGGCGCAGACATGCCTCGAGTTTAGGAGGCGATGCGCCCGGTGTGCGCCCGAGTGAGGGCGATCCCTCATGCCGGAGTAGGATGAGGTGCACAACAGGAGGTAGCCCGGTGATCGTCAGCTTCATCATCTTCTTGGTCTTGTTCCTCGGCGGCATCTGGCTGATGGGATTCGCCCAGGCGCTCACGACCGTTCCCGCGCTCGTCTTCGTCGCAGGGCTGGTTCTGGTCTGCCTTTCGCTCGCCTGGATCATGCGCGAGCGAGGCGGCGCGACCAAGCGCACCAAGTCCTGGGAGTGAGCCGTCGCGCTCGTCGCGCGTGACGCAGGCGATTCGCCCCGGTCCGGGCGTGCCTGCTATGATGAGGAGTTCCTCGCAGGCTTCGCCATCTGATCGGCGCCGCGGGAATCGGCCGGCATGGCACAAGGACGACGCGCACCGATGCGCGTTCGTCGGCCCGGCCTCATCCGGGTGAGCGCATTGCGCCGCCCCACGAACGACAGAGCATCACCATGAGCATCATCACCACATCCGCGCGTCCGGATCCCGCATCCGGCGCCGCGCTGACCTGGAAGCAGGCGGCCGACGACGTGTTCGTCGCGACCCGCGACGGCGAGTTCGCCGGCTTCATCTCCATCGACCGCCACGAGCACGTCGCGCACAACCGGCACAGCCTGCGGATCGGGTCGTACCCGACCATGGCCGCCGCCCGCGCCGCTCTCTGCGGCAGTTCCTCGCGCCCGCGTCGCACCTGGCGCGACCGCTTCCCTCGCCGCCGCGCCGCCGGAACCCGCTGAGGCGGCCTGCGCTCGTGCCCTTCTCGGGCGTTGGACGGGGCCGCCGCAGGCGGCGGACAAGTCAGC
The DNA here is from genome assembly GCF_013409745.1 of Microbacterium pseudoresistens. Lineage (NCBI taxonomy): Bacteria > Bacillati > Actinomycetota > Actinomycetes > Micrococcales > Microbacteriaceae > Microbacterium > Microbacterium pseudoresistens. Next base: position 830,538 of record NZ_JACCBH010000001.1, on the reverse strand, counting down.
GCGCTCTGGGCAAGACGAAACCCCCGCCATGTAGAAGCTAGGCGAGGGTTTCTGGGACCGTTGTAACGACGGTCCTTGTGGCTCCGACCGGCATCGATCCGGTGACCTTTCGATTTTCAGTCGAACGCTCTACCAACTGAGCTACAGAGCCGCGCGACGGCGATCCGTCGCGTCCGAGACGAAAGGCCCTCTCGTAGAGAAAGGGCCCGTCGCTTGGAGCGACCCTGACGGGACTTGAACCCGCGACCTCCGCCGTGACAGGGCGGCACGCTAACCAACTGCGCTACAGGGCCATACTTGTGAAATTGTATCGGATGAGTGACCCCAACGGGATTCGAACCCGTGCTACCGCCGTGAAAGGGCGGCGTCCTAGGCCGCTAAACGATGGGGCCGTGGAGGGCGTGAAACCCTCCCGCTCGAGAACCAGGGTTCCCTTGCCGACGCTCAAGCATAAGGGATCGTCTGAGCAAAACACCAATCGAGGGCGCGCCTGCTGCACGCTCGGGCGTGTCCTGGGGGAGGATGCCCTCGACGGGCCCAGCGAAGGGTGTGTCGATCCCGAATGCGGCAACTAGTCAATCGTACTCTGACCTGTTGCGTATGTGGTGAATGTTGTTAGTGTGACTTCTGTGAAACCGGCGAAAGGGGACCGTGTGGCGAGCCATGACGGCGATACGGTCGACTGCGGCTGCGGGCCGACCGCGGCCGAGAAGCGCACCCTGTGGCCCTCGCTCCGGATGAACAGACGCACCGCCCTCGGCCTCGGCGCCTTCGGCCTGGTCGCCGCCGGCGCCATCGGCAGCGGGGTCGCCGCCGCTCCACGCGCGTGGGCCGCCGACTATCCATCGTGGGACGACGTGCAGGCCGCGATGGACAACGAGGCGGCCAAGGCTGGCGAGATCACCCGCATCCAGCAGCTGATCGCCTCGCTCACTCAGCGCGTCGCCGAGACGAAGGCCGCGGCCCAGCGCGCCGGAGATGAGTTCTTCGCGGCACAGCAGGCGTTCACCGAAGCCGCTCGCCGAGCCGACGACCTGCAGGCCCAGGCCGATGCGCAGGAGCAGCTCGCGCTCGACTCGGCTCGCGAGGCCGGTCAGGTCGCTGCACAGATCTACCGCAACGGCGGTGACAACACCTCACTCGAGCTCTTCTTCTCGGGCTCCGCGGCCACGGCCGACCAGCTGCTGTCGAAGCTGGGCCAGATGGATCGCCTGCTCTCGCGCAACCAGGCCGTCTACGACAAGGCCGTCGCCGCCAAGAACACGGCGCAGAACCTCAGCGACCAGGCGCAGGCCGCGCGCGATGAGCGCGATCGCCTCCAGAAGGTCGCCGAGCAGAAGATGATCGCCGCGCAGGCGGCCGCCGACGAGGCCGCGGCCGCGCTGGCCGACTCCGAGGCGAACCTGCTGACCCTGCAGGCGCAGCTCGCCGCCCTGCAGGACACCACGGCCAAGACGGTCGCCGACTACCAGGCAGGCGAAGAGGAACGCCGCCGCCAGGAGGAAGAGCGCCGTCGTCAGGAAGAAGAAGACCGTCGTCGCCGCGAAGAAGAGGACCGCAACAACGGCGGTGGGGGCGGCGGAGGAGGCGGTGGCGGCGGTGCTGGTACCGGCGGATGGGTCCGTCCGCACGGCGGATTCCAGTCCTCCGGATACGGCTACCGCACGCCCGACTGCGACAGCTCCGGCTGCGGTTCGAGCTTCCACGAGGGCGTCGACCTCGCCAACGGCTGCTGGGCACCGATCTACGCGGCGCACGACGCCTATGTCGACTACGTCGGATGGTACGGCGGGTACGGCAACTACATCCGCCTCGGTCACGGCGACGGCATCGGCACCGGGTACGGCCACATCGTCGATGGTGGTTTCGCGGTCCGCTCGGGCACCTGGGTCTCGGCCGGCCAGGTCATCGCCTATGCGGGCAACACCGGCAACTCCTTCGGCTGCCACCTGCACTTCGAGGTGTATCAGTGGGGCAACACCATCAACCCCATCACGTTCATGGAGAACCGCGGCGTGTACATGGGCTGATCCGCCCCCTCCGACCTGCGACAGCGAAGACCCCCGGGCGCCGTGCGGCGTATCCGGGGGTCTGTCGCATCCGACCGGAGTCGGATCGGTATCAGCGCTCGTGCGTCTGCGCGCGGGTGATCGCTTCGTCGAGGATGCGCTGCGCCTCGGCGGCGTCGCCCCACTCGTCGACCTTGACCCACTTGTTCGGCTCGAGGTCCTTGTAGTGCTCGAAGAAGTGCGCGATCTCCTTCTTGGTGTATTCGGCGAGGTCGCCGACGTCTTGGATGTGCTCCCAGCGCGGGTCCTTGCTCAGCACGGCGACGAGCTTGTCGTCGCCGCCGGCCTCATCGCTCATCTTCAGCACGGCCACGGGCCGCACGTTCACGACGACGCCGGGGTAGATCGCGTGGTCGAGCAGCACGAGCACGTCGAGCGGGTCGCCGTCTTCGCCGAGGGTGTTGTCGAAGTATCCGTAGTCGGCGGGGTAGCCGAAGGTCGTGTACAGGACGCGGTCGAGGTGCACTCGCCCGGTCTCGTGATCGACCTCGTACTTCACGCGGCTGCCGCGCGGGATCTCGATGACGGCGTCGTGTGCGCCCATGCGTGTGCTCCTTGAAGAAAATGACGGGAGGATGCCGCGCACAAGCCTACCGCTGTGTACGCCAGCCCCCGCGAGTGCGGGGCTTCCCGCCGAATGTGCGGGTTCTTCTCGTCAACACGCCGTGCACTGGGCGAGGAGCCGCGCACTCGGCGAAGGAGAGCGGCGCCCAGCGGGCTAGCGTGGAGGGATGCCGACTCCCGATCCCGCCGTCGCCGAGGTCCGTCTCGCCGTGCGCACCGCACTCGCGTCGCTGCCCGAGCCGCCGCGCGCTGTCGTCATCGGGCTGTCCGGTGGCGCCGACTCGCTCGCGCTCGCCGCAGCCACGGCGTTCGAGGCGCGTCGGGCCGGCGTCGAGGTCGTGAGCGTCACGGTCGATCACGGTCTGCAGGAAGGGTCGGATGCGCAGGCCGCCCGCGCGGCCGAGACGGCGCGCAGCCTCGGCATCCGCGCTCTCGTCGAGCCGGTCGAGGTGCGCGATGCCGACGGCGACGGGCTCGAGGCCGCGGCCCGCGATGCGCGGTACGCGGCGCTGCGCACCGTCGCGCAGGCCGAACGCGCGCCCGTGCTGCTCGGGCACACCCTCGACGATCAGGCCGAGACCGTGCTGCTGGGCCTGGCCCGCGGATCGGGGGCGGCGAGCCTGCAGGGGATGGCCCGCGTGCGCACCGATCCCGACGACACGGTGTGGCTCCGCCCGCTGCTCGCCGTTCGGCGCACGACGACGCGCGCAGCGTGCGCGGCGCAGGGGCTGGAGTTCTGGGACGACCCGCACAACGACGATCCCCGCTTCGCCCGCGTGCGGGCGCGATCGCGCGTGCTTCCGGTGATGGAGGAAGAACTCGGCCCGGGCATCGCGGAGGCGCTCGCGCGCACCGCCGAACAGCTCAGGGAGGATGCCGAGGCGTTCGATGAGATGATCCACGAGACCATCGAGGACATCGTCGAGCATGCCGAGGCGGGCATCTCCATCAGCGCATCCGCACTCGCGGCCAACCCGGCGGCGCTGCGCAACCGCATCATCCGCCTCGTGGTCGACAGCGAGTTCGGGGCGAGCCTGACCCGGCGTCAGACGATCGAAGTGGCGCGGCTCGTGACCGACTGGTCGGGGCAGGGGCCCATCGATCTGCCCGGGTGCCGGGCACAGAGAAGGGGCGGACGGATCGAGATCACCGCCCGCCCCTGACTCGTCGGGTTACTTCTTGCCGCCGAGGAGGCCCCCGAGAAGGCCGCCGATGTCGATGCCGCCGCTGCCTCCGCCGCTGTTGTTCCCCCCACCGAGCATGCCGCCGATGTTGCCGAGGATGCCGCCGATGTCGAGGCCTCCTCCGCCTCCGCCGGCGTTGTTGTTCCCGCCGCCGCCGAGCAGGCCGCCGATCATGTCACCGATGCCGCCGCCGCCACCGCCGCCAGCGGATGCGTCGGCGGTCGCGGGCTGCTGGCCTTTGGCGTGGTTGGCGATCAGGCCCATGACGATGGGGGCGAGGATCGGGAGCAGCTTGCCGAAGTCGATCCCGGCCGTCGTCTGCTCGTTCGTCATGGCCTGGGCGACCTGCCCCTGGTTGCCGCCGAACACGTGATTGATGATCTTCTCCCCGTCGGCCTCATCCACGTCGGCGACGGAACCTGCCCCCGAGAAGCCGCCGTGCTTGCTCAGCGCCTGTTCGATCGCCGAGGAGCCCTCGGGCGTCTCGGCCTGCTTGGCGAGACCGCCTACGATCACCTGGCTACCCTCTTGGACGGCCTGCGTCGCGACGTCTTTGTCGACCCCGAGCTTCTCGGCGATATCGTCGATCGGAATCATCTTCATGATGTCGTTGATATCCATGACTTCCCTTTCCTCCCCGGGCGTCGCCCGCTTCGTTGCCGGCTCACCGCTCCGGCGTGTCCCTCACCCTAGTGCGACGCCTCCCCGAGCGGGAGTGGGGTTCGCCACATGCTTCGCATAAAATCGACGCATGCGCGCCGCCGACATCCAGGACGACCTTGCCGAGATCCTCGTCACGGAGGAGCAGATCAGGCAGAAGCTCGATGAGCTGGCCCAGCGGGTGGCCCAGGACTACGAGGGCAAGGATCTCCTCCTGATCGGCGTCCTGAAGGGCGCCGTCATGGTGATGGCCGATTTCGTGCGCGCCCTGCCGATCCAGGCACCCATGGACTGGATGGCCGTGTCCAGCTACGGCGCGAGCACCAAGTCCAGCGGCGTGGTGCAGATCCGCAAAGACCTCGACACCGACCTGCACGGCAAGCACGTGCTGATCGTCGAGGACATCATCGACTCCGGGCTGACCTTGAGCTGGTTGCTGGAGAACTTCGAATCGCGCGGCGCCGAGTCGATCGAGGTGCTGGCTCTCCTTCGCAAGCCCGAGGCGGCCAAGGTCGAGATCGACTGCAAGTACGTCGGCTTCGACATCCCGCCGGACTTCGTCGTCGGTTACGGCCTCGACTATGCCGAGCGCTACCGCAACCTGCGCGACGTGGCCGTGCTCGCCCCGCACGTGTACTCCTGAGCCCGCGGGACTCCCGACGTACGCCGTCGGCGAATCCCAGGAGACCGCGAGGAACGCCGCGATACGCTGACAGGATCATGGACGCGAAGAAGATCACCCGCAATCCGCTGATCTACGTGGTGCTCATCGGTGTGCTGCTGATCGGCGGGTTCACGCTCATCTCGAGCCTGAGCGGGACCAAGCAGATCCGCACCGATCAGGGACTGGAGCTGCTCAAGGGCGGCACGGTCACCGAGGTGGTCACGACGGATGGCGATCAGCGCGTCGACATGAAGCTCTCCAAGCCCTATGAGGGCGCCGATGCGGTGCAGTTCTACTACAACTCCTTCCGCGGCGAAGAGGTCATCTCCGCGATCAACGAGGCCGCCCCGAAAGACGGCTTCGACGACGCGGTGCCGAAGGCCAGCTGGTTCGACGGCATCCTCTCTCTGCTCATCCCGATGATCCTGCTGGGTCTGCTGTTCTGGTGGCTGCTGTCGTCGGCCCAGGGCGGCGGGGGCAAGATCATGCAGTTCGGAAAATCGCGCGCGAAGCTCGTGAGCAAGGAGACCCCCACGGTCACCTTCGCCGACGTCGCCGGGGCGGATGAGGCCATCGAGGAGCTGCAGGAGATCAAGGAGTTCCTGCAGGATCCCGCCAAGTTCCAGGCGATCGGCGCCCGCATCCCGAAGGGCGTGCTGCTGTACGGTCCTCCCGGAACCGGCAAGACGCTGCTGGCCCGCGCCGTGGCCGGCGAGGCGGGCGCCCCCTTCTACTCGATCTCCGGATCCGACTTCGTCGAGATGTTCGTCGGCGTGGGTGCCTCGCGCGTGCGCGACCTGTTCACCCAGGCCAAGGAGAACTCCCCCGCCATCATCTTCATCGACGAGATCGACGCCGTCGGCCGCCACCGCGGCGCCGGCATGGGCGGCGGCAACGACGAGCGCGAGCAGACCCTGAACCAGATGCTCGTGGAGATGGACGGCTTCGACCCGAACGCGAACGTCATCGTCATCGCCGCGACCAACCGCCCCGACATCCTCGACCCCGCCCTGCTGCGCCCCGGCCGCTTCGACCGCCAGATCGGCGTGGATGCGCCGGATCTGAAGGGCCGCCAGAAGATCCTCGAGGTGCACGCCAAGGGCAAGCCGCTGGCGAACGGCGTCGACCTCGAGGTCGTCGCGCGCAAGACCCCCGGCTTCACCGGCGCGGATCTGGCGAACGTGCTCAACGAGGCCGCTCTGCTCACGGCGCGCTCCAACGCCCAGCTCGTCGACAACCGGGCGCTCGACGAGGCGATCGACCGCGTCATCGCCGGCCCGCAGCGGCGAACCCGTGTGATGAAGGACAAGGAGAAGCTCATCACGGCGTACCACGAGGGCGGGCACGCGCTCGCGGCGGCGGCGATGAACTACTCCGACCCGGTCACCAAGATCACGATCCTCCCGCGCGGCAAGGCCCTCGGTTACACGATGGTCCTCCCGCTGGAGGACAAGTTCTCGGTCACCCGCAACGAGCTGCAGGACCAGCTCACCTATGCGATGGGAGGGCGCGTGGCGGAGGAGATCGTCTTCCACGATCCGACCACAGGTGCCTCGAACGACATCGAGAAGGCCACCGACATCGCGCGCAAGATGGTGACCGAGTACGGCATGACCACGCAGGTCGGCCCGGTCAAGCTCGGCTCCGGCGGCGGCGAGATGTTCGTCGCCCGTGACATGAACCGCGGACGCGACTACTCCGAGGGCATCGCCGAGACCGTCGACGCCGAGGTGCGCGCGCTCATCGAGCAGGCGCACAACGAGGCGTACCAGGTGATCAGCGAGAACCGCGACGTGCTCGACCGGCTCGCCCGCGAGCTGCTCGAGAAGGAGACGCTGGATCACAACCAGATCGCCGACATCTTCGCCGATGTGCGCAAGCTCCCCGAGCGCCCGCAGTGGCTCTCCAGCGAAGACCGCCCGGTGTCCGCCCTGCCCCCGATCGACGTGCCGGTGCGCATCCCGGATACGGCGACGGCGGCGAACGTGCCCGCGCCGGCCGCGTCGGAGCGCAAGCCCGGGCAGGCCGGAGGCCATCCCCGCCCCGCGACGGCCTGACGATGGCCGTCGACCGGGAGCGCGTCGCCGAGCTCACGCGGCAACTGCTCGAGGCGATCGGCGAGGATCCGGATCGTCCGGGTCTCACCCAGACGCCCACGCGCGTGGCCGAGCTGTACGCCGAGTTCTTCGCCGGCGTCGGAGAGGATGCGGCCGCACCTCTCGCCCGCACGATCAGCGTCGCCCACGGTCCTGCCCCCGAGACACTGCCGTCGGGGGCGGTGCTGCTGCGCGATATCCGCTTCCGCTCGGTGTGCGAGCATCACCTGCTGCCGTTCGCCGGTCACGCGCACATCGCCTACCTGCCGGGCGAGCAGGTCGTGGGGCTCGGCTCGCTCGTGCGGGTGGTGGAGACCTTCGCGGCGCGCCCGCAGGTGCAGGAACGGCTCGGCGAGCAGATCGCCGAGGCCATCGCGTCTCACCTCGACGCGCGCGGCGTGCTCGTCGTGCTCGACGCTTCGCACGGCTGCGTGACGATGCGCGGCGGCCGTCAGCCCGCGGCATCCACGCTCACGATCGCGGCCCGCGGCGACTACACGGAGCCTGCGGCGCGCGCCGAGCTCATCGCGCTCATCGGCGCCGGGGCGCGCGATGAGCGGGCGGGATGACCGGGGCCGCGCGGTGACGGGCATCTGGGGCATCGTCAACGCGACGCCCGACTCGTTCAGCGACGGTGGCCGCTACTTCGACGCCGACGACGCGATCGCGCACGGACGCCTGCTCCGCGCCCAGGGGGCGGGTGTGCTCGATATCGGAGGCGAGTCGACCCGGCCCGGCGCCGAGCGCGTCGATCCCGCCGAGGAGCGCCGCCGCATCCTGCCGGTGATCGCCCAGCTCGCCGCCGACGGCGCCGCTGTGAGCGTCGACACGCTCAATGCCTCGACGGCGGTCGCCGCGATCGGGGCCGGCGCGCGCATCGTCAACGACGTCTCGGGCGGGCTGGCCGATCCAGACATGTTCGCCGCCGTCGCCGACAGCGGTGCCGACATCGTGCTCGGGCACTGGCGGGGGCCCTCCGCCGATATGTACGCGCAGGCGCAGTACACGCGCATCGGCCGCGAGGTCGCCGCGGAGCTCCGCGAGCGGATGGAGTCGGCCGCGGCGGCGGGGATCGCCCCGGCACGGGTGATCGTGGATCCGGGCATCGGGTTCGCCAAGACCGTCGCACAGAACTGGGAGCTGCTGCGCGAACTCGATGACGTCGTCGCGCTGGGACCACGGGTGCTCGTGGGCACCTCGCGCAAGCGTTTCCTCACCGGAGCCCTGGGCGAGGAGGCGTCGCTGGAGCGCAGGGATGCCGCCACCGCCGTGACGAGCGTGCTCGCCGCGCGTGCGGGAGCGTGGGCCGTGCGCGTGCACGACGTCGCCGGCACGCGGGATGCGCTCGCCGTGCGCGCCGCCTGGGACGGCTGAGCGCGGCCGCATCGTCGGACGCTCCCCGTACGCTAAGGGCATGGACTTCCTCGACCAGATCACCCTCACCGGCCTCACGGTGTTCGGGCGCCACGGCGTCTTCGCGCACGAGCGCGCCGACGGTCAGGAGTTCACGATCGACCTCACGCTGCACCTTCCGCTGAAGGATGCCGCCGCCTCCGACGACGTCGCCGACACCGTGCACTACGGTGAGCTCGCCGAGAAGGTCGCCGCGATCGTCGCCGGCGAGCCCGTGGACCTCATCGAGACGCTCGCGGCGCGCATCGCCGATGCGGCGCTGGAAGACGAGCGGGTGAGGATGGTGGCCGTCACGGTGCACAAGCCGCACGCCCCGATCCCGCTCACCTTCGCCGACGTGTCTGTCACCGTGCACCGCGGGCGTGTGGAGGCGCCGCATCCGATGCCCGGCGCCCCGGGGCGGGGCAGCGGGGAACGGGGCGTTGAGGAACAGGGCGTCGGGGAGAACGCTGGCCGGGAACAGGGCGAATCATGAGGCCCCGCCCGCCGCAGCCCGGCAGGCCGATGCGCATGCCGGATCCGCGCCCCGGACGCGAGCCCGTGGATGCCGTGGTCGCGCTGGGCGCGAACCTCGGCGACCGAGCGGGCACGATCGAGGCGGCCGCCGACGCGATCCGCCGCCTGCCGCTCGTCGATGGAGTGCGCATGTCGCGCCCGGTCGAGACGGTCGCGCTGAGGCTGGACGGGCCCGATCCCGACGCCCCCGGCTACGTCAACGCCGTGGCGATCGTGACCACGCGGCTCGCGCCGCAGGTGCTGCTGGGAATGCTGCACGCGATCGAAGACGAGAACGGTCGTGTGCGCGCCGAGCGCTGGGGCGACCGCACGCTCGATCTCGATCTCGTCGCTTACGGAGATGTGCGCAGCGACGACGCGCGGATGCTGCTGCCGCATCCGCGCGCGCACGAGCGGCTCTTCGTGCTCGAACCATGGCTCGACGTCGATCCCGAGGCGGTGTTGCCCGGTCATGGCCGGGTCGCGGCGCTCGTGGATGCACTGCGCCGCGACGCCGGGTCCAATGCCGCCGACGGCACGCCGGGGGCGTCGGGATGAAGCGCACCTCCCCCGTCATCCTGCTGCTCGTCGCGCTGGCCGGTGCCGCCGCGGGCGTGCTCGTCGATCATGCGCTGACCTCGGCGGGCCGGGCGACCTTCACCCCCGCGGTCGCCCTGCCGATCCTGCTCGTGCTGCTGGGCGCAGGGCTGCTCGTGATGGCGTGGCAGATCCGGCGCAGCGTGCGGGCGACGGGTGAGAACCGACGACGCGTGAATCCGTTCCGGGCACTGCGCACCGCCGTGCTCGCGCGGGCGTCGAGCCTGGCCGGCGCCGCGCTCGCGGGCTTCGCCGCGGGACTGCTCGGCTACCTCCTCTCGCGTCCGGTGCCGCCGCCGGTAGGCTCGGCGGTGGCGATCGTCGCCGCGCTGGTCGGAGCCGTCGTGCTCGTGATCGCGGCGCTGGTAGCCGAGAGCTTCTGCACATTGCCGAATGATCCCGATGCCTCCGCGGAGGCCGGGACGGAGGATGACGATGACGACCACACCGGAACCGCCGCTCCCGCCGCACGGTGAGCCGGCCGCTGACGCCGTGCTCGACGACGGCACGTTCACCCGGCTCAAGGAGCCGCGGGGCGAGGGCAGGCTCGCGCTCGACGGCGTCTGGCATCAGATCTCGCCGCGCTACGTCGTCTCGCAGGTGCTCCAGAACGTGCTGCTGCTCGTCGTCGTGATCGCCGCCGTCCTCGTCGCCGTCCTCGCCTTCCACCTCGGCTGGGCGCTGTTCCCCGGAATCGCGATCGTGGTCGTCACCGTGATCACGCTCATCGTGCTGCCGAGGCAGGCGCGGGCGATCGGCTACATGCTGCGCGACGACGACATCGTCTTCCGCAAAGGCATCCTGTGGCAGCGGATGATCGCCGTGCCGTACGGGCGCATGCAGCTCGTCGACATCACGCACGGGCCGTTGGATCGCGCCTTCGGCGTCGCCAAGCTCAAGCTCGTCACGGCCGCCGCCACAACGGGCGTGGAGATCCCTGGCATGACCCAGGAGGCGGCCGAGACGCTGCGCGACACGCTCATCGACGTCGCCGAGACCCGCCGGACCGGCCTGTGAGCCAGCCGCACGCCGCCGCAGGCCCGGACGGCTCGCCGGCCGAGACGGACTCGCTCGCCGACGGCGAGTGGCACCGCCTGCATCCGCTCACCCCGCTGCTCAAGGGCGGCCTGGTGCTCATCGTCGTGGCCGGCATCGTGTTCAACAGCTTCCGCGACCGGCTCATCTTCTGGTTCGTCAGCATCTTCACCCCGCGCGACGTGCACCCGGAGGAGTTCAGCGGCGGCGATCCGGTGGACTGGGTGCTGGCCAACAACCTCGCCCTCGTCGCGCTGCTCATCGTGCTCGGCGTGCTCCTGGTGCTCATCGTCATCTTCTGGCTCGTGTGGCGCTTCCACGAGTTCCGCATCACCGGCGACGACGTCGAGGTGCGCAAGGGCATCGTCTTCCGTTCGCACCGCCGCGCGCCGCTGGATCGGGTGCAGGGCGTGAACCTCACCCGGCCGTTCCTCGCACGGCTGATCGGGCTCGCCAAGCTCGAGGTCGTCGGTGCGGGCACCGACGCGAACGTCGCGTTGGAGTACCTGTCGACGGGCAAGGCCGAATCCGTGCGCGCCGAGATCCTGCGTCTGGCCTCGGGCGCCCGCGCTGCACGCGAGGCGAGAGCCGCAGGGCGCGGCCAGGGCGATGCGTGCACGCGGCGTCAGCAGTTGAGCGGCGCCGTGAGCGACGGCGTGACGGGGCTGTTCGCCGGGGTCGACCGCGCCGACGTCGAGCCCGAGAGCATCGTGACGATTCCCACCGGCCGTCTCATCGGATCGCAGGCGATCACGGGTGGGGTGTGGCTGGTGCTCTTCGGTGTCATCTTCGCCGTGGGGATGGCGATCGCCACGCCCGCCATCCTCTCCGGAGGCGGACCGGAGGCGACCCTCGCCCTGCTGGGTCTCGGACTCGGCGTGGGCGTCCCGTTCGTGATTGCCGCCGTCGCCATCGCGTGGGCGCAGATCTCGCGCTCGCTGCGGTACTCGATCGCGCCCACGCGAGACGGCATCCGCATCACCTTCGGGCTGCTCACCACGGTCACCGAGACGATCCCGCCGGGACGCATCTTCGCCGTGGAGGTCTCGCAGTCGTTCCTCTGGCGGCCGTTCGGCTGGTGGACGATCAAGATCAACCGGATGTCGGGCAAGAGCGCCGCGCAGCAGCAGTCGTCGACGGCGCAGCAGTTCAACATCGTGCTGCCGGTGGGCACTCGCGCCGACGTCGAGCGCGTGCTCGCCCTGGTGCTGCCCGACCTGCCCGCGCAGGACCGCCCGCTGGTGTGGGAGCACGGCATGTTCGGCCCGCAGGAGCATGACGATCCGTACCAGCGGCTCGAGCCGCGCGCATGGTGGCGTCGGCCGCTGTCGTGGCGGCGGCACGGCTTCACCGTGACCGACTACGGCATCGTCATGCGCCGCGGCGTCGTATGGCGCAAGCTCGCCGTATTCCCCCTCGCCCGGCTGCAGGGGGTCTCGGCCTCGCAGGGCCCGATCGACCGCGCTCAGCGGGTGGCCTGGATGAAGGCCCATAGCGTGACCGGGCCGATCCTCGGCGAGGTGGTCGGCATGGAATCCGGCGCACTCATGCGCGCCGTCGACGACATCGCGCGCCGTGCGGCCGACGCGGCGTATGCGGACCCGGGCCACCGCTGGGCCGAGGTCGTCGCCGAGTACGCGCCCGCCGTCTCGCCCTCGCCCGCGGCCGCGGAGCCGGCCCCGCTCGCGGAGCCGCCCGCCCCCCGAGAGCCGATCGATGGCGCGTGACGGACGGCTCGGCGTCGGCATCATCGGCGCCGGTCACGTCGGACCCGTCATCGGCGCGGCCCTGGCCGGCGCCGGGCATCGTCTGATCGGGATCACCGCCGGCTCCGACCCCGACCGGGTGGAGGCCGTGCTGCCCGGGGTGGCCGTCCTCGATGCCGATGAGCTCGTGCGCCAGAGTCAGCTCGTCGTCGTCGCCGTCCCCTCCGAGCAGCTCGCCGGACTCGTCGAGGGCCTCGCCGAGGTCGGGGCATGGCAGCCCGGCCAGCTCGTGATGCACACCGACCCGGCCTTCGGCACGGCGGTGCTCGAACCCGCGCTCCGCGGCGGTGCGATCCCGCTCGCCGTGCATCCGGCGATCAGTTTCACCGGCACGACGCTCGATCTGCGCCAGCTGCAGGCCGCCTATGCCGCCGTGACCGGGCCGCCGATGGTGCTGCCGATCGCGCAGGCGCTGGCCGTCGAACTGGGATGCGAGCCGGTGGTGATCGCCGAGGATGATCGACCCGCCTATGCCGAGGCGATCTCGACGGCATCCGCCTTCGCGCGGTCGATCGTGGGGCAGGCCACCGGCATCCTCCGCGGCATCGGGGTGGAGAACCCGGGTGGATACCTGTCGGCGCTGGTGTCGTCGACCTTCGAGCGGGCCCTGCGCGAGCCCGTCGGGGAGTGATCCCGACCGGGAGTGCCCCATACAGGGCGCCGGTAGACTGGGACGCGACTTCTCGAGGAGCCCCGCCCCATGACTGACGCACCCGCGCCGACCCCTGCCCAAGACCCCGCCGACGGCGCGGACGACGTCTTCGAGCAGAAGGCGGTGCGGCTGGCCAAGCGCGAACGCCTCATCGCCGAGCGCGAGAGCGCGGCGGGCGGCGCCTTCCCCGTATCGGTGCCCGTGACGACGACGATCTCCGCGCTGCGCGCCGAGTACGGCGACCTCGAGGCGGGGGCCGAGACCGGCGTCGTCGCCGGCATCGCAGGGCGCGTGGTGTTCAGCCGCAACACGGGCAAGCTCTGCTTCGCGTCCCTGCAGTCCGGAGACGGCTCACGCATCCAGGCGATGATCTCCCTGGCGAACGTCGGCGAGGAGTCGCTGGCGCGGTGGAAGGAGCTCGTCGACCTCGGCGATCACGTCTTCGTGCACGGCGAGGTGATCTCCAGCCGCCGCGGTGAGCTGTCGATCATGGCCGACGGATGGCAGATCGCGTCGAAGGCGATCCTGCCGCTGCCCAACGTGTACGGCGAGCTCAGCGAAGAGGGCCGCGTGCGCAGCCGCTTCCTCGACCTCATCGTGCGCGACCAGGCGCGGACGACGGTGCGCGCCCGAGCCGCCGTCAACGCGAGCTTGCGCGGCACGTTCACCGCGCACGACTTCGTCGAGGTGGAGACGCCGATGCTGCAGGTGCAGCACGGCGGCGCCGCGGCGCGGCCGTTCATCACGCACTCCAACGCCTTCGACGCCGAGCTCTATCTGCGCATCGCGCCCGAGCTGTACCTGAAGCGTGCGGTGGTGGGCGGCATCGATCGGGTGTTCGAGATCAACCGCAACTTCCGCAACGAGGGCGCCGACTCGACGCACAGCCCGGAGTTCGCGATGCTCGAGGCCTACCAGGCCTACACCGACTACCACGGCATCGCCGATCTCACACAGGAGCTCATCCAGAAGGCCGCCGTCGCTGTGTCGGGATCGACGACCGTCACCTGGGCCGACGGCACCGAGTACGACTTCGGTGGCGAATGGGCGCGCATCTCGATGTACGACTCGCTCTCCGAGGCAACCGGTCGTCGCTTCGCCCCCGGCGACCCCGTGGACGAGCTCGTGTCCTTCGCTGAGGAGCAGGGCGTCGAGGTGCCGCCGCAGGCCACCCACGGCAAGCTCATCGAGGAGCTGTGGGAGTACTTCGTCAAGGGCGATCTGGTGAGCCCCACCTTCGTCATGGACTTCCCCGTCGACACCTCCCCCCTCGTGCGCGAGCACCGCTCGATCCCGGGCGTCGTGGAGAAGTGGGACCTTTACGTGCGCGGGTTCGAGCTGGCCACCGGCTACTCCGAGCTCGTCGACCCGGTGATCCAGCGCGAGCGCTTCGTGGAGCAGGCCAAGCTCGCCGCCCGCGGTGACGTGGAGGCGATGCGCGTGGACGAGGAGTTCTTGCGCGCCCTCGAGCACGGCATGCCCCCGACGGGCGGCATGGGCATGGGCATCGATCGCCTGCTCATGGCGCTCACCGGCCTCGGCATCCGCGAGACGATCCTGTTCCCGCTCGTCAAGTAGGTCGTCGTCGTCAAGTAGCTCTCCGTCGTCAGATAGCCGCCGTCATGACGGGCGCGCGGCGGCGAAGGCCCATTCCGGCAGCACCGATCCGTCGACGAGCACGCGCAGCATCCGGGTGAACGAGAACTCCGGATCGATGTCGTCGGCCAGCTTCAAGTAGTGCGCCGCGTGGGTCGCCTGACCGCGCGCCCACGACAGCCAGGCCGCGGCGGTGAGGGCCCCGATCCGCTGCGCTCGCGGCGCGCGTGCCGCAGCCGCGCGCACGATAGTGAGCGCCACGCCCAGCCGGTCGGCGTCGGGGCGAGGGCCCCGGCCGAGCAGCACCTCGCCGAGGTCGGAGGGGATCGTCGCCGGGTCGCCTCGGAAGGCGAGCTGGGCCTGGAGCGAGCGATCGCCCGCGTCGATGTCGCGCGCCCATTGCACCAGGGCGACATCGCGCAGCAGGGGGCGCGACAGCGCCCACAGCAGTGCGGCGGTCGAGAACGGCGGAAGATTCTCGGGCCGATCCAGCACCGACTCGAAGAACACCGGCAGGTCGTCGACGGCGAGGACCGCCGCGAACGCCCGAGGATCGACGCGTTCGTGGGTCGAACGCGCACTCAGCGCCTGCTCGAGCGCGAGGAGCGCACGCCCCACGCGCTCCTTCTCCACGAGGTCCACCTGCGGGAGCTCCGCCCCGCTGTGCTGATCGGCGCCGATCTCGGCGATTCCCGGCACGCTCGGCGGCGCCGGGAGATCGGCGAGAGGGTGCACGATGCGGGCGGGGTCGCGATAGTCGCTCCAACCATCGGGGCCGACGCAGAGCACCTCGACCAGATGCAGCCCGCAGGCGTCCGCACGTCGCATCAGCTCATCGGCCAGGTCGCTCAGCGGCAGGGCGCTCCGCGGAGGTGTGTCGTGCGCCTCGGCGCGCAGCGGCTCGTCGAGATAGAAGGCGATGGCGAGGGCATCCGTGTCGGGGACGCGGCACGCCGTGCCGACGGCGGTCGCGGCGAACCGTGCGATCTCGTCGCTGTCCTCGGAGGCGGGGTCGGGCGCGTCGAAGCGCAGGGCGCCGATCGTGCGGGACTCGCAGAACGGCAGGAGAACGATGCTGTGCCGCGGGACGAATCCGGTGAGGACGGGGATGTGCGAGAGAAGCTGGGCGGCGCCCGAGGCGCGGAGGATCGTTGTCATGCAGAGCATCCTGCGCGCAGCCGCGGTCGTGCCGTGGCCCGGTTCCCACGACCTGTGACGAACTCGTCGGAATGCGCTCTTGGGGAGGGAGACCCCGTCGCCCCGGCACAGGCCGCGTCGATGCACGGCGGGTAGGATGACGGCATGGACGAGTTCTGGGCCGCGGCGGCATGGTCGATCCTGCCGACGATCGCGGTGTGCATCGTCTTCGTGATCGTGCTGCGCGGCATCCTGCGCTTCGATCGCACTGAACGTCGCGTGCACGCGCGCATCGAGGCGGAGGAGCGCGCGGCGCGCGGACTTCCGCCCCGTTCATCCTGACTCCGCGCGACGCCCGGTACTGTGAGATGCAGTCGCGCCTCTGCGACGCCTCCCCGGCAGGAGTGCGATGACCTTCGACGGCTGGCCCTGGTGGGTGGCGGGGATCGCGCTGGTCATCGACCTGTCGATCCGCGTCGCCGCGATCATCATCGTGCCGCGCAACCGGCGCCCCACGGCGGCCATGGCGTGGCTGCTGGCGATCTACTTCATCCCGATCGTGGGCGTCTTCCTCTTCCTGCTCATCGGCAACCCGCGGCTTCCGCGCGCGTACCGGCGCAAGCAGGAGCGCATCAACGCCTACATCAACGAGACGAGCTCGTCGGTGCGGCTCGGCACGCTGCGTCCCGACTACCCCGACTGGCTGCTCTCCCTCGTGGGGATGAACCAGCGGATGGGGGCGCTGCCGCTGTCCGGCGACAACGGCGTGCACATCATCAGCGACTATCAGGAGTCGCTGGATGCCATGGCAGACGCGATCCGCGGTGCGCGTGACTTCGTGCACGTGGAGTTCTACATCCTGCAGTCCGACGAGGCGACCGACGGCTTCTTCCGCGCCATGGAGGAGGCGGCCGCGCGCGGCGTGCCGGTGCGCGTGCTGCTGGATCACTGGGCGAACCGCTGGAAGCCGCGGTACAAGCAGACGGTGCGCCGACTGGATGCGATGGGCGCCGACTGGCACCTCATGCTGCCCGTGCAGCCGTTCAAGGGGCGCACGCAGCGGCCGGATCTGCGCAATCACCGCAAGCTGCTCGTGGTCGACGGCGAGGTCGCCTTCCTCGGCTCGCAGAACGTCACCGATTCGTCGTACAACCTGCCCAAGAACATCCGTCGCGGGCTGCACTGGGTCGATCTCATGGTGCGCATCGACGGCCCCGTCGTGTCGAGCGTGAACGCGGTGTTCCTCAGCGACTACTACAGCGAGACCGACCGGGTGCCCGACACCCTGCGCCTCAACATCTCCGAGCGCGGGTCGGGCGACCTGGACTGCCAGATCGTGCCATCGGGCCCGGGATTCGACGTGGAGAACAACCTGCGCCTCTTCCTCGGCCTGCTCTACGCGGCGCAGCGCAAGATCATGATCGTCAGCCCCTATTTCGTGCCGAACGAGGCGGTGCTGCTCGCCGTCACGGCCGCCTGCGACCGGGGAGTGCAGGTGGAGCTGTTCGTCTCGGAGGAGGGCGATCAGGCGATCGTCTACCACGCCCAGCGCAGCTATTACGAGGCGCTGCTGCGCGGCGGCGTGAAGATCTGGATGTACCGCAAGCCGTACATCCTGCACACCAAGAGCCTCACGATCGATGAGGACATCGCCGTCATCGGTTCGAGCAACATGGACATGCGCTCCTTCGGTCTCAACATGGAGGTGTCGATGCTCGTGCGCGGCGAGGAGTTCGTCGACGAGCTGCGCGCCGTAGAAGACGAGTACCGCTCGCTCAGTCGTGAGCTCACCGCCGAGGAGTGGGCGCAGCAGCCGTTGCGCTCGCGCGTGCTCGACAACCTGGCCCGGCTCACCTCCTCGCTGCAGTGAGGGGTCTCGCACGACTCCGATCTCACGGCACCTTTACAGCCGCCGTTCTGGGTCGGGCCGGCCTGCGCCCCTAGATGAGTGAGTCCGTTTGCGTTCAGTGGTCGTAGGCGATGAGTGATCTCTTGATGGGGGCGTCGATGAGCCAGTTGTGCCAGATGGGCGTGAGGAACGAATCGGTGACAGGTTGACCTGCCCCACGGAAAGGGTTCCAGTTTCGGTGGCTAACTGGTGGCCTGATCCGGAAGGCTCACCATCATGCCCCGTCCGTACCCGCCGGAGTTTCGTGCTCGCGCTGTCGCGCTTGTGCGTGCCGGCAAGCAGGCCAAGCAGACCGCCGTCGAGCTCGGCATCCACCCTGTCACTCTCTCGAACTGGATCCGCCAGGACGACATCGACAACGGCCGCCGCCCCGGTGTCCCGTCGTCGGAATCGGCAGAGCTGCGCGCAGCGCGGCGCCGCATTCGAGAGCTCGAGACGGAGTTGCTGATCGTCCGGCAAGCGGCGAAGTTTCTCGACGAGGAGCGTCCCCGCCCAAAAGGCTCTTCCCGGTGATCGACCGCCTCGCCGACGCCGGGATCCCGATCGACCGCTGCTGCCGCGTCCTCGGGGTCGCCAGGCAGCACTACTACCGCGTCAAACGGAAGCCCATAACCCCGTCCGAGCTGCGCCGGCAGTGGCTGACCGGGCTAATCCGCGAAGTGCACGTCACCTCACGTGGCACCTACGGATACCGCCGCGTGCACGCCGAGCTGACCATGGCGATGGGCGTCACCGTCAGCGAGCGGACGGTGCACAAGCTGATGCGTCTGGCCGGGATCTACGGGCTGCCGGGGCCTATCCGCACCAAACGACTCCGAGGCGTCGTTACTGCCGATGATCTCGTGAATCGGAAGTTCGCCAGGCCCCGTCCGAACGAGCTCTGGGTCACTGACATCACGCAGCACCGCACGCGCGAAGGCTGGGTCTACTGCGCCGCCGTCCTAGACGCCTACAGTCGACGAATCATCGGCTGGTCGATCGACTCCAAGCAGGACACCACACTCGTCATCAACGCGCTCGACATGGCTATCCGGAGTCGTCGTCCAGCCCCGGGCGGGATCGTGCATGCGGACCACGGAACGCAGTTCACCTCCTGGCTCTTCGGGGAGAAGATCCGCTCAGCCGGATTGTTGCCTTCTTTCGGATCGGTCGGCGACGGGCTGGATAACGCGATGATGGAGAGCTTTTGGTCATCCATGCAGATCGAACTGCTGAACCGGAAGAAGTGGAAAACCAGAGTCGAACTCGCCAACGCGATCTTCGAGTACATCGAAATCTTCCACAACCGTCAGCGACGTCACTCCGCCCTCGGCTACCGCACCCCAATCGAATACGAGACACTCGAAATCAACGACATCCCCGCCGCGAGTTAGCGACCCCGACTGGCACCCAATCCGTGGGGCAGGTCAACCTGTCACCGATTCGTTCCTCACGCCCGACAGCTCCGGGTCTTCCTTTCGCGCTTCCTGCACGAGCCGCATTGCTCGCTCCCGCAACTCCTGCGGATACTTCCTCAAAGCTGGCATAGGTCTCATCCTCTCGGGATATCAGACCCTCCACGAGACCCGGGGCGATTCAATGTCGTCGACCTCGACAGCGGAAGCCGCGTGCTGGCCGGCGACGACCATCTCAGCCTGCCCATCGCCGGGCTCGGCGTTGTCCCCCTCCTGATCGAGGTCGCCGCCCAGTTCGAGGAGGGGACCCTGGACCCGCTCGAGGTCGCCGATCGATCCTTCGTCGACTCCGTCTCCACGTCGGGGCTCTGGCGGCATCTGCACGTTCCCGCGCTCGCGCTCGCCGATCTCGCGACGATCGCGGCCACCGCGGGGGATCCGATCGCCGTGAACGCGCTGCTGCAGAGAGTGGGGCACGACCGGGTGCGCGAGCGCATCGACGCGCTCGGGCTCACCCGTACGGCGATGCTCGACCGCTTCCGCGACCTGCGCGGTCCCGACGACGCCCCGCAGGTGGCCGTCGGCTCCACCAGGGAGCTCGCCTCGCTCTTCGCCGCCCTGGTCAACTCCACGGTGGTGAACGCGGCGGTGAGCGCGCAGGTGTCCGAGTGGCTGAGCCTCAACCAGGACCTCAGCCTGATCGCCGCATCCACCGGGCTCGACCCCTTCGCGCACGAGCAGGATGCGCACGGGCTGCTGTTCATCAACAAGACGGGCCGCGACCGGGGGGTGCGCGTGGAGGCAGGGGTCCTCGCCGGTCCCCGTGCGGGCGTCGCCTACGCCCTGGTCGTCTGCTTCGACGACCTCTCGATCACGCATCGGCTGCGTGCGCACGACGCCTTCCGTGTGCTCGGCGTCGAGCTGATGGAGTACGCGCACTGACACCGGCCGCCGTGTCGGCGAGGGAGCAGGGCCGCCCGGGATCCAGGCGATCGACGCCGCCGCGCGCCCTCGCGCATCGGGCCCGGTCGAGCTGACGGCTGCGCGGCCGCAGCGCCGATCGTCGAGCTCATTGCCGTCCCGCCGTTCGAGGAGGGGCGCCGTCCGATCGCAGCAGGTTCGGAAACTCCTTGACACGACGTAAAATGTTTAGTAAAAAATCAAGTGGTACATAACAAAGTTGTTGATGTGAAGGGCGAACCCCGTGATTCGAAGTGTTCTCTACCTGACGCCGAAGGACGGCGACCACGACAGACTGGTCGACTACTTCAGAGAGAATCGAGTTCTTGAGGTCGCCGTCGAGTTTCCCGGCTGCCTTTCTGCGGAGCTGCAGGTTCCCGAGGTCTCGTCCGCTCCGGCGCTCGTGACCGCGCTCTGGACC
This sequence comes from Microbacterium pseudoresistens, assembly GCF_013409745.1. Taxonomy (NCBI): domain Bacteria; kingdom Bacillati; phylum Actinomycetota; class Actinomycetes; order Micrococcales; family Microbacteriaceae; genus Microbacterium; species Microbacterium pseudoresistens. Next base: position 809,926 of record NZ_JACCBH010000001.1, on the reverse strand, counting down.
TCCGCGGCCGACTATGCGAACTGGGTCAGCTATCCGTGGCGCATGACCTCGGGCACCGGCATCCGTGACGTCCTCGCCTCGGATGACGACGGCGAGGCCGGGGGCGACGTGTACCGCGTCGCGATCTCCGTCGGATCGGAGGAACAGGCATCATGACCGACAACCGGGACGACCAGACCAAGGCGATCGGAGCGGCGGTGCGCTCGTACCGCAAGGCCAGGGGGCTCACGCTGAGGCAGCTCGCGGAGAAGACCGGCCTGTCCGCGGCGTTCCTGTCGCTGGCCGAACGAGGGCTCTCGGCCTTCGCGTTGACCTCTCTGCGCGCCATCGCGACGGCCCTGGAGGTCGAGACCAACGACCTCCTCACATTCGAGTCGGAGGAGACGGCCGCCGGCGAGGCGGGCGCGGTCGTCGCCGATCCTGAGGTGCACGTCCACCATCGCGACGAGCCTGCGGCGATGGAGATCGTCGCCAGCGGCTATCGGTACCGCTTGCTCTCGAGCCCGTGGCCGGGGAAACAGTTGGAAACGCTGCTGGTCACCGTCCCCCCCGCCGTCCGCGGAGAGGTCTCGTCGGGGCACGAGGGCGAAGAGTTCTGCTATGTGCTGAAGGGGGAGCTCATCTTCATCGTCGGCGACGAGGAGTATCTGCTTCGCGAGGGGGAGTCGATCCACATCGATTCGAGCCACCCGCACACGCTCCACAATGCCACCGAGAGCAACGTCGAGACCCTCTGGTCGATAACCCCTCCGATCTTTGCCCAGTCCAGTTCTGCCCATATTCCTTCCATGAAGAGGAGAAGATTATGAGAGCGAAGAAGCTTTCAGCAGTCGGTTTGGCCGCCATCGGCGTCGTCGCAGTGCTCAGCATCTCCGGTTGCCAGGCGCCGTCGACGAACGACGGAGACGTCGGTAAGGAACGGCTCGTCGTAAACGTGCCCACCGCGCCGACCACGCTCGATCCCGCCGCGGGCTGCAGCATGTACTACGACACCGCGATCGGGTCGAACGTGTACTCCAGCCTCACCAGGTTCGGTACGCGAGAGGCGCCGGGCGGCTTCCAGGAGATGGATCCGAGCGTGGTCGAGCCCTACATCGCCGAGTCCTGGGTCATCAGCGACGACGGAACCGAGTATACGTTCCAGCTCCGAGACGATGTCACGTTCCCCAGTGGGGAGCCGTTGAACGCCGAAGCCGTCAAGTATTCGTTCGACCGGCTGCTCACGATGGGCATGTGCGGGGCCTACCCGGCGGAGGACGGTTCCCCGGGCATCATCCAGGACATCACCGTCGACGACGAGTACAGCCTCACGATCACTCTCGAGAAGCCTTCGGCCAACATGCTCGCCGCATGGACGTCCACGCCCATGATCGTCGATCCGAGCGTCGTCGAGGAGAACGGGGGGTACGCCGAAGGCGAGATCAACGAATGGATGGCCTCGAACGTCGCCGGGGTGGGTCCTTTCCTGCTCGACTCCTATCGCCCCAATGAGCGTGCCGTCCTGGTGCGCAATCCCGACTTCCCGCTTCAGCCCGAGACCGATGAGATCGTCATCAACTTCGTCAGCAGCCCCGCGACTCTGCTCCTGCAGGCGCAGAACGGCACGGCGGATGTCACTCTCGGGCTCGCCAAGCAGGCGGCGAACAGCCTCGAGGACGACTCGAAGCTCACGGTCGTGGCGTCGGAGTCCACCCTGGCCTTGCAGATCGGGCTCAACAACGAACGAGCGCCCTTCGACAATGCGAAGTTCCGGGAGGCTCTCTCCTTGGCCATCCCCTACGAGGAGGTCTTGAAGAGCGTCGCATACGGATACGGGACTCCGTACTACGGCCCGATCCAGCCAGCGATGCCCTTCTTCAACGCCGAGCTCTCCGCGCCGCGAGAGTATGACATCGAGAAGGCGAAGCAGCTCATCGCCGAATCCGGCGTGACGGTCCCCGTCGACATGGAGCTCGTCATCACGCAGGGCCAGGCGAGCGACAAGCAGCTGGCCGCCGTCGCCCAGTCAGAATGGGCGCAGCTGGGTGTGAACGTGTCGGTGAAGGAACTCTCCGCCCCCGACTACACCACGGCGACACAGGGCCACACGGTGGATGCCTATATCCGCCTGACCGGTCCTGCCGGTGCCGATCCGGGCTACTACCTGGCCTACGACATGGTCTGCGGCGTGAGCTTCAACCTGTCGGGCATCTGCGTCGAGGGCGCCGACGAGCTCCTCGCCCAGGCGCGTATGGCCTCAGACGACGAAACCCGACAGAAGCTCTACGACGAGATCACCACGTTGTGGACCGCTCAGTCGCCGAAGATCACCGTGTTCGGCGATCAGTATGTCGCGGTCCTCAGCGCCGATGTCACCGACTACGAGTACTCGAACTCGTTGCGGATGAGCAACTGGGCGAAGAAGTGACCATGAATCCAGCAACGGAAAGCGCGGAGACTGCTATGACCCACACTCCTCACAGCGAGCTGCTCGTCATCGACATGGCCAGTGCCACCAATCCTGCCTGGCCGACGCCGGCGCGAGGAGCCGGGCAGGTGGCCATACGGGCCAAGGAAGCGGGAGTCACCTCCATCAACGCCACCATCTCGGCGTACACGCAGTCGTTCCGACAGGCGATCGCCGAGGTCAACCGGGTGCGTCGGTTCATCGAATGGGAATCGGACACCGTGATGCTCGTGACCACGGCAGACGACATCAGAACCGCCAAGGCCAGTTCGAAGCTGGGCATCACGATCGCCTTTCAGACCGGCTCGCCGTTCGAAGACGACTGGCTGAACACGCTTCCTGTCCTCCATCAGATGGGCCTGCGGGTCAGTCAACTGACCTACAACGAGCAGAATCTCATCGGGAGCGGATGCCGTGAGCCCCGAGACCAGGGGCTGACCTTCTACGGGCAGCAGGTGGTGAGCGCGTTCAACAGCACCGGGGTCATCGTCGACGTCTCGCACGTCGGCTGGAAGACCTCCTCCGATGCAGCGAAGCTCTCCACGGCGCCGATCATCGCCAGCCACTCCAACGCATTCGAGGTCACGCCCCATCCGCGCAACCTCCCGGATGACCTGGCCAAGGCCATCGCCGACACCGGCGGAGTCATCGGCGTCGTCGCCTGGGAGGTCCTGAACCGCCCACGGTCAGGCGGTCATCCCACGCTCGACGACTTCTTCAGGCACATGGACCATTTCCTCGAGCTCGTCGGCGAGGACCACGTCGGGGTGGGGACGGATTTCAACGAGAACTTCGCCGCCGAGCCCGTTCCGCCGGACTTTGCGCTCCAGTACGGCGCCAGCTCGGACAGGAGCATCTCGCCGCCCGCCATCGAGGGGTTCGGAGGCTTCGACGACTTCCCCAACCTGACCGCGGAGATGGTGAAGCGAGGCTACTCCGAGTCCGTGATCAGGAAGGTGCTCGGGGAGAACTTCCTTCGGGTGGCCGAGACCGTGTGGCAGTGAGCACGCAGCTCAGACAAGCAAGCAGGAGGATTTCAAGAATGTCTTCAACAGAGAACTTCGTCGTCATCGGCGGCGGCATCGTCGGTGCGGCGGCGGCCTACCGGCTCGCCGTGAAAGGGCTCGGCGTCACCCTGATCAGCAACAACAGGGAAGGGGAGGCGACCATGGCCGGAGCCGGCGGCGTCGACCCCGGTGTGGCGCATACCCCTCCCACGGCCTGGTACCCCATGGCATTCGCATCCGCGCGGTTCTATAAGGAGCTGACGGCGCAGCTCGAGGCCGACGGCGAAACCGACACCGGATACGAGGTGTGCGGCAGCCTCGTCATCGCCATGGACGACACAGAGGCGGAGCGGCTCAAGGATCTGCTTCTGCTGTTCAACGAGCGAACCCGATCCGGCGCGATCGACAACGGGGATCTGTCCATCGTCGACGCTCGAGGAGCGCAGGAGCTGTTCCCGCCGCTGCAGCCGGGCACCGTGGGGATCCACTCGCCGACGGGGGCGCGAGTCGACGGCCGGCGGCTGCGGGACTCCCTGCTGCGTGCCTTCCTCAAGAGAGGCGGCAACCTCGTCCGCGGAGAGGCGGAGCTCTCCGTCGACGGCGACGATGTCCGAGTGACGGTGGACGGCACGGCCCATCCCGCCGATCGGATCGTCCTCGCCCCCGGCGCGTGGACCTCGGATCTCCTGCGCCCTCTGGGCCATGAGCTTCCGGTCTTCCCTCAGCGGGGCCAGCTCATGCACATGGGATTGCGTGACACCGACACCTCGAAGTATCCGATCATCACCGGGTTCCACCACTCCTACATCATCCCCTTCGGCGGCGGCCGGATCGTCGCCGGCGCCACCCGCGAGGACGACGCCGCCTTCGACTACCGAGAGACCGTCGGCGGAACACTCGAGGTGGTCGCGGACGCGCTCCGGGTCGCGCCGGGCCTCGCGGAGGCCTCGGTGCTGGAGACCCGAGTCGGCTTCCGTCCGTTCTCTCCGGACCGCCTGCCCATCGTCGGCGCATTGGAGGGATGGCCCTCAGTGGTGATCGCCACAGGTCTGGGCTCCTCGGGTCTGACCATGGGACCTTTCGTCGGCTCCACGGCCGCTGACCTTGCCGTGGGGGAGCAGGTCGCTCTCGACCTTGCGCCCTACAGCCCGGCGAGGTTCAAGTAGCGGGTCAGGACGAGTCGCATGAGTTCGCCCCTGGCCTCCGGCGCACCGGTCGAGGCAGCGCCCACGAACGCCCCGAGAACCCGGCGGATACGGAACGACATCCTGCTGCCCACCGCGGCTTCCGGACTGCTCGTCCTGTTCCTCGTCGCCATCCTCGGTCCGGTTCTCTGGCCGCTGTCGCCGGATGCGACGGATCTGTCACGAGCGCTCGAGGCGCCGTCGCTGAGCCATCCCATGGGCATGGACCAGAACGGACGGGACGTCCTCGCCCGTTTCATCGCGGGGGCGGGGGTGTCGTTGTTCCTCGGACTGATCATCGCCCTTCTCGGCGCGCTGATCGGCGGCACCCTCGGCCTGGCCCTGGGCATGACGACGGCGCCGTGGGTGGCGGTCGTCCTCAGGATCATGGACGCGACACTGGCGTTCCCTCCCCTGGTGCTGGCGATGGCGGTGACCGTCGCGCTGGGGTCCGGGGTGTGGACGGCGAGCATCGGCATCGTGCTGACCTCGATCCCGTTCATCGCCCGCCTGGTCCGCAGCGACGTGCTCCGCGTCCGATCGGCCACGTTCATCGAGGCGCAGGACACCCTGGGCTCCCCGCGGCCGCGAACAGTGCTTTTCCATGTCCTCCCGCACGTATTCCCGACGCTCGTCATCCAGACGGCGGCCAACTTCGGATACGCGATCCTCACCCTGGCCGCCCTGGGCTTCCTGGGTCTGGGCGCACAGATCCCGATGTCCGAGTGGGGCCTCATGATCACCGAGGGGCAGAACTACGCCCTGACCGGGCAATGGTGGTTGGCGATCTATCCCGGCATCGGGATCCTGATCGCCGTGACGTCTGCGTCCATGGTCGCGGATCGCCTTCGGACCCTGCTCGATCCGAGGAGGATTTGAGATGCGCACTCAGATAAGGTCGTGGCTCACGCAGCTGGGCGGTGCGGTGCTGACCGTGCTGGGCACGGTGCTGATCGCCTTCATCCTTTTGCGGATGCTGCCCGGTGACCCGGCGCGCCTTGTGGCCGGCGAGTTCGCGAGCCCGGAGGTCGTCGAGGCCCAGGCGCGGCACATGGGCCTCGACCAGCCGATCCCGATCCAGTTCCTCACCTACATCGGTTCCTTCCTCACCGGCGACTGGGGTTTCGCCTACAGCGCCGGGATGCCGGTTCGCGAGATCCTGCTCAGCCGCTTTCCCGCGTCGATCGAACTCGCGCTCTGGGCATTCGTCTTCGCGTTGGCGCTCGCGGTGGTGCTGGCGCTGGTGATCACCTATCGGAAGAACCCGCCTCTGGACGGCGCCGTTCGCGGCTTCGCCTTCCTGGCCCACGGCGTGGCGCCCTTCTGGCTGGCCCTCGTGACGCTGCTGGTGTTCTCGCAACTGCTGCCCGTGTTCCCCGGACCGGAGGGCCGGCTCTCCGGAGGCGAGCAGTTCGACCTCGGGCCCACAGGGTTCTATCTCGTCGACTCCCTGGTCCACGGTCGATTCGACGTGTTCGTCGACGCCCTCTGGCATCTCGTGCTCCCGGCGATCGTTCTCGGCATCGGGCCGTTCTCCTATCTGGTGAGACTTCTGCGCGCCAACCTTCTCGAGGTGGGGAACGCGCCGTACATCACGCTCGCGCGCAGCAAGGGCATCGGCCGATTCCGCTCCTTCGCCCGGCACGCGCTGCCGAACGCGCTCTTCCCGACCTTGACGGCGAGCGCGCTGATATTCGCTCAGCTGGTGGCGGGGAGCGTGCTGGTCGAATCGGTGTTCAACTGGCCGGGCGTCGGGCAACTGGTCGTGGACTCGGTGCTCGCGAAGGACTACGCAGTGGTCCAGGCCTTCATCCTGCTCAGCGCGGTCATGTATGTGATCATCAGCCTCGCGCTGGAGTTCATCTACGGCCTCATCGATCCACGAGTTCGATTGCGAGGGAACTGATGGCGGATGACAGCTTCGAATCGCCGCTTCTCGAGGTGGAAGGGCTGCGGATCTCCTTTCGAACGTCGAACGGAGACGTGGAGGCGGTCAAGGGAGTGACCCTGACGATCGTCGCCGGTGAGCGGGTCGGGCTCGTCGGCGAGTCCGGATCGGGGAAATCCGCGCTGCTGATGTCGATCATCAACCTGCTGGACGAGGCGGGGCGCATAACGGACGGGAAGATCCGGTTCGACGGACAGGACCTTCGTGCGATGCGCGAGAGTCAGCTCGACGAGCTGAGGGGCCGGCGGATCTCGGTGGTCCTGCAGGATCCGTCGAGCAGCTTGAATCCGCTCATGAGCATCGGCCGTCAGCTCGACGAGATCATCGCTCGACATCAGCCCGGGCTGGGCAGGAGCGCACGCCGCTCGCTCGCCGCGAGTCTGCTGACCGAGGTCGAGATCGCTCGGGCCGAAGAGAGGCTCGACGCCTACCCGCACCAGTTCTCCGGTGGCATGAAGCAGCGGGTGGGCATCGCCATGGCGCTCGCGAACGACCCGGATCTCTTGCTCGCGGATGAGCCGACCACCGCGCTCGACGTCACCACCCAGGCGCAGATCATCAAGCTGCTCACCCGGCTCGCGAAGGAGCGCGACATGGCCGTGCTCTTCGTGACCCACAATCTCGGGATCGTGTCTGAGTTCTGCGACAGGATCCTCGTCCTGTATCGCGGCGACCTCGTCGAGGAGGGAGAGACCTCGCGCCTGCTCAGCCGGCCCACGCATCCGTATACCCGGGCGTTGATCGGGGCGATCCCGGCGCCGGGCTATACGAGGCAGGACGGTGCGCTCGCGACGATCGGCGGGGAGCTCGGCCGACAGAAGGGTGGTCAGTGATGCAAGGCTCTTCTGCGAACGAGGCGCCGGCGGTCCTGAAGATCGAGCATCTGACGAAGGTGTTCCGCAGCCGAGGGACCGAGAAGAAGCAGAGCGCGGTCCACGCGTTGCAGGACGTCTCCCTCCAGATCGGTGAGCGGCGCACCTACGGGCTGGTGGGCGAGACCGGATCGGGGAAGTCCACGCTCGCACGATGCGTGATGGGCCTCGTGCGGGGGTACGAAGGGAGCATCCAGCTCGACGGGCAGGTCCTGGATCCGGTCCGTCCGCGCTCCGATCGAAAGCTCCGCAGGCATCTTCAGATGGTGTTCCAGGATGCGGGCGGCTCTCTGGACTCACGGTATTCCGTCCGCAGCCTGGTTCGCGAGCCTCTGGACATACACCGGGTGGGCTCGTCTGCCGCCAGGGATCATCGTGCCGGCGAAGCGCTGGAGCTGGTCGGCCTGGGGAGCGAGTTCCTCGAGCGCAAGCCCCATCAGCTGTCGGGCGGGCAGCGCCAGCGCGTGGCGATAGCGCGTGCGCTGATCATGAAGCCACGGGTGCTGGTGCTCGACGAGCCGGTGTCGGCGCTGGACGTCTCCATTCAGGCGCAGGTGATCAACCTCCTCGTCGACCTGCAACGCGAGCTCGGGCTGAGCTATCTCTTCATCACCCATGATCTCGGCATCGCCGAGTACTTCTGCGATGACATCGGAGTGCTCCTCCATGGCGAGCTCGTCGAGGCGGGGCCCGCTGAGGCGGTGCTCCGCTCGCCGACCCACGCCTATACGCGACTGCTGGTCGACGCGGCGCCGCGCATCGGAGGGGCGACGAAGGAAGCCGAGCAGGATGGTCGCTAGAGCGACGTCTTCGTCCTGGTATCGAATGGAGCAGATGTGACAGGGACAGGATCGATGCTCATCACGGGCGCGAAGGTGTGGGGCGGTCGCGGGCGGGGCTTCGTCGAACGCGACCTCGCGATCGCGGACGGCATCGTCGTGGATCGCGCTCCGGAAGGCGCGGAGCGGATCGACGGCTCCGGGAGATGGGTCATCCCCGGACTCAGCGACGCGCATTTCCACGCGTACGCCTTCAGTCTGGACGGATTCGAGAGCGAGCGAGGGCCGCTGAGCTACGCGGCGCTGCAGGGCAGCAGGCGCCTGGAGGCCGCGCTACGGCGGGGGTTCACCACGGTGCGGGACGTGGCGGGAGGTGACATCGGGCTGAAGCACGCGGCCGATCGAGGTCTCTTCCCCTCGCCGCGGTATCTCTTCACCGGGCCTGCGCTGAGCCAGACGGGCGGTCACGGCGACCCGCGATCCGAGCACGTCGACGTGTGCTTCACCCACGGGCACATGTGCGAGCTCGTCGACGGCGTCGACTCGTTGCGGGTGGCGGTGCGCGATCGTCTGCGCACGGGTGCTCACGCGATCAAGGTCATGACCTCCGGGGGCGTGTTCTCGTTGACCGATCCTCTGCTGTCTCCGCAGTACTCCGCCGAGGAGCTCCGTGCCGTCGCGGATGAGGCGCACCGCCGAGGCAGCTATGTCACAGCGCACTCGTACTCGTCGGAGTCGGTGCGGCACTCGATCGAGAACGGCGTCCGGTGCATCGAGCACGGCAACTTCATCGATGCCGCCACCGCGGAGGAGATGTCGCGTCTGGGGGTGTTCCTCGTGCCGACGCTCGTGACATACGAGGCCATGGGTCTCCGAGGGGCATCGCTCGGCCTGAACGAGGTCTCGCTCGCAAAGAACGCCGAGGTGCTCTCGAAGGGGAAGGAGGCAGCGCAGCTCGCGCTGCGTGCGGGGGTCCGGCTCGGATTCGGCACCGACCTCATGGGAGATATGGAGGATGAGCAGCTCCGCGGCGTGCAGCTGCAGGTCGAAGCGATCGGGGCCGAGGAGGCGCTGCACTCCATGACCGCGGGCAACGCGGAGATCTTCGGCGACGCCTCGCTGGGCCACCTGGATCACGGTGCCCACGGCGACGCCATCGTGCTCAGCGACGATCCGATCGAGAACCCCTCCGCCCTGTGGGAGATCGACGCTCATCTTCTTGTCGTGCAGCGAGGATCCGTGGTCGCCTAGACGCGGTGTCGCCGCGTCCTGCGCATCGGGATGAGCCGATGCGCAGGACGTCCGCCCGTGTCGGAGCGCATTTCGCGCGCCGATGCTGCGCCGCTAGATGAGTGAGTCCGTTTGGCGTTGGCGGCGTGGAGGCTGTTAATCGGAGGCGGAGGGTGTTAAGCCCAGTGTGTGAAAACAGACCTCAACACCCTCCTTGTCACACTCTATGTCCATCTCGATGATCGGATCCTGCCCGCGATCGGCTTCACCCGTGACCGGTCGCCCGGTCGCAAGCCGGTGCTGAATGACGTCGAGTTGTTGTGTCTGCTCGTCGCGCAGCATCTGCTCGGGATCGCGTCGGATCGGAAGTGGATCCGTTACGCGAGGGCGCATCTGCGCGGCATGTTCCCGGGCATTCCGAAGCAGTCCGGGTGGGGCAAACGCGTCCGCCAATCGACCGGGTTACTCTCGGCGGTGATCACCGAGCTCGCCCGCGATACCCCGACATTTGGAGAGATCACCCGGCTGGTCGACTCGACCCCGCTGCCGTGCGGGAAGTCCCGCGAGACGGTGAAACGCTCCGACCTCGCCGACGACGCCGGTTATGGATACTGCGCCTCCCACTCCCGGTTCTTCTGGGGATTCCCGCTCTACCTTGTCTGCACCCCCGACGGGATGCCCGTGATCTGGGGACTCGCGAATCCAAAGATCGGTGAACGAGAAGTCACCGAAGCTCTGTTGCGGCAGGACCGGCACCTCATTCAGCCGGGCCAGGTGATCGTCGGCGACAAGGGCTTCGCCGGGAAAGAGTTCGAAGCGTTCGTCACCGACGACCTCGGCGCGCATCTGATCCGCCCCGACCGCAAAGACGAGACTCCGCGGTTCGGGAAACTCGGCGGGATCCGACAATGGGTCGAATCCGTGTTCGACACCTTGAAAGGCCAACTCACCCTCGAAGACCACGGCGGGCGCACCATCGCAGGCGTCTACTCTCGAGTCGCCGCGCGACTCCTCGCCCTCGCCGCCAGCATCTGGCACAACTGGCTCATCGACGCCCCCATCAAGAGATCACTCATCGCCTACGACCACTGAACGCAAACGGACTCACTCATCTAGCATGGCGGCATGAGGATGCGTAGTGCGGGTGCGGCGGCGTTGCTCGCGGCCGCGGTGATCGTCTTGGCGGGATGCGCGGGCGGGCCGGGCGGCCGGCCGTCGGAGATTCCCGCCTCGCCTCCCACCGTCACGCCGACGCCGGAGCAGCCGAGCGCGGCCGCGGCGTGGATCGACCGGGGCCGCGCCATCGCGATCATCACGTGGGGCTCCTCCTCGACGGCATGCCGACCGGCGGCCGAGGGGGAACGCGGCGACGGGCAGAGCACGGACGGGCAGAGCATCGATGTGACGCTGTCGGTCGCGGATGAGAAGGCCGCGTGCACCGCCGACTACGCGCCGCGCGCGTCGTTCCTCGCTGTGCCGGAGGGGATCGATCCGTCGTCCGATGTCGTCCTCACGGTGTCCGGCGACGGATCCGACACAGAGATCATCCTCGCCGGCGACGGCTCGCTCATGGGTGTTCCGGGCGAGGGCACCGACTATGCGCCGAGCGCGGGCTGGTACGACGCCACCGGCGTCGTCCTTCTGACGTGGGGCTCGTCGAGCTGTCCGCCGATCGTGGAGTCGGTGGAGCCGAGCTCCGACGGCGCGACCGTGTCGTTCCGCTCCGAGGATCGGGCGTGCACGATGGACATGGCTCCTCGCCTTACCGTGCTCGATATCGGCGCGCGGCCGGAGGGTCCGCAGGTGCTGACGCTCGTGGGAGACAACCTCGACGGCGCGGTGCCCATCGCTGGTTGAGGGCCCATCTCGCTGGTTGAGGGCCCATCGCTAGTTGAGGGCCGATCGCCGGCTGAGCTCTGACGCCGGGCGCCCCCGTCAGAGGCGGGCGACGTCCATACCGGCGGGGAAGACGATGCGCAGTGCGCCGGGGTCGATGCGGCAGCGGATGCGCACGGCCTCACCGAACTCGTCGCCGTCGAGCTCCACAGGGCGGGCCTCGGTCGCGGCGGCCTCGGCGGAGGCACCGCGCAGGTAGCGCACCGATCTGTTCTGCCCGCCCCATGCGATCATGCGCCGCCCGGTCTCGGTGCGGCGCAGCACGGAGTTCTGCCACCAGACCGTGCGCCACACGGCGAGCCAGCCGAAGGGGCCGCGCGGCTGGATGACGGCGACGTCGAGCCCGCCATCGGCGATCGAGGCGTCGGGGATGAGGGCGATGCCCGCGGGCAGCGTGCCGCAGTTGGCGAAGAGCATGCTCTGCACCTTCACCGAATGCAGACGCTCGTCATCGATCGAATAGACCACGCGGAAGGGCTCCGCGGCGGTGAGCGACCGGGCCGCGCCGTCGACGTAGGCGACCCACCCCATCGACTTCTTCAGCGCGGGGCGTGTGTTGGCGATCATGTCGGCGTCGAGCCCGATACCGGCCAGCACGACGAAGGCGTGCTCGTCGCGCGACCCGTCGTCGCGGGTGAACTCCGCCCATCCGACGTCGACATCGTGCACGTCGCCCTCGAACACGGCGCGGATCATGCGCCGTGGGTCTGCCAGCGGCAGGCCGAGGTTGCGGGCGAGGAGGTTGCCCGTGCCGCTGGGGATGATCGCGAGCGGCACCTCGGATCGGGCCATCGCCTCCGACACGGCCCGCACGGTGCCGTCGCCTCCCGCCACAAGCACGGCGGCGGCGCCGTCGAGCGCGCGCCGCGTGGCCTGCTGCCCCGGATCGTCGACGCTCGTCTCGATGATCTCGGGTTCGGCCCATCCGGCCTCGTTCGAGAGATCGACGAGCAGACGCTGCAGCCGGGGGGCATCGGCCTTGACGGGGTTGACGACCAGCGCGGCACGGCGGTGGTCGTCAGCGGTCATGGCGAAAGCTTAGAGCCCCGGGCACACGGATCGTGGCGCGGATGCCCGGGCGGGCCGCGCCCGGAAGCCTGCGGCGCGAGGCCGATTAGACTCGAGGGGTGATCGATCTCGCCCTTCTGCGCGACGAGCCCGAGCTCGTCCGACGTTCCCAGACCGCGCGCGGCAACGCGCCGGAGACCGTCGACGCCGCCATCGAGGCCGATCGATCCCGCCGCACCGCGCTGACCGCGTTCGAAGAGCTGCGTGCGCAGCAGAACGCCTTCGGCAAGCAGGTCGCCGCCGCTCCCAAGGAGGACAAGCCCGCCCTCGTCGCGCAGGCCAAGGAGCTCGCCGAGCGGGTGAAGCAGGCCCAGCATGCTGCTCATGCCGCGGGCGAGGCGGCCGCCGACGCGCTCGGCCGGGTGCAGAACGTCATCATCGAGGGGGTGCCCGCCGGCGGCGAAGAGGACTTCGTCGAACTGCGCCGCGTCGGCGAGCAGCCCGTCTTCGACTTCGAGCCGCGCGACCACCTCGAGCTGGGCGAACTGCTCGGCGCCATCGACATGGAGCGCGGGGCGAAGGTCTCGGGCGCCCGCTTCTACTTCCTCCGCGGCATCGGAGCACGCCTGGAGATCGCCCTGATGAATCTGGCGCTGGACAGGGCGCTGCAGGCCGGTTTCGTGCCGCTCATCACGCCCACCCTCGTGCGCCCCGAGATCATGCAGGGCACGGGGTTCCTCGGCGAGCACGCCGATGAGGTGTACCACCTCGACAAGGATGACGACCTGTACCTCGTCGGCACGAGCGAGGTCGCGCTCGCCGGATACCACAAGGATGAGATCGTCGACCTGTCGGCGGGTGCGCTGCGGTACGCCGGGTGGTCGACCTGCTATCGCCGCGAGGCCGGATCGCACGGCAAGGACACCCGTGGCATCATCCGCGTCCACCAGTTCAACAAGCTGGAGATGTTCGTGTACACCGACCCGTCCGATGCTGAGGCCGAGCACCTGCGGCTCGTCGCGCTGCAGGAGCAGATGCTCACCTCGCTGGGCCTGTCGTACCGGGTGATCGACGTCGCCGCGGGCGATCTCGGATCCAGCGCCGCGCGTAAGTACGACATCGAGGCCTGGGTGCCCACGCAGGGCGCGTTCCGCGAGCTGACCTCCACGTCGAACTGCACCACATACCAGGCGCGCCGCCTGGATGTGCGCCACCGCCTCGCGGGAGAAGACGGGAAGCCGGGCAAGACCCAGCACGTCGCCACACTCAACGGAACCCTGGCGACCACGCGCTGGATCGTGGCGCTGCTCGAGACGCATCAACAGGCCGACGGCTCCGTCGTGGTGCCCGAGGTGCTGCGCCCCTACCTCGGCGGGCTCGAGGTGATGCACCCGCTCAGCCATGAAGACACCGACGGGGCGGCCGGATGACGGCCTGGCTCATCGGGCTCGACGTCGACGGCACGCTCGTGTTCGAAGACGAGACCTTCAGCCCCGGAGTGGTCGAAGCCGTCGCCCGCGTGCGCGATGCCGGCCACGAGGTGACCCTCGCGACCGGCCGCAGTTGGGTCACGGCGGGCCGCTTCCTCGATGAACTCGGCATCGCGCCCGAGTACGTCGTGTGCTCGAACGGTGCCGTCACGATGCGCCGCACCGCCGACGGCTACGAGCGCTGGCACGTCGAGACCTTCGACCCGCGCGCCGTGCTCGGCCTGCTCGCCGAACGGCTGTCCGAGGCGCGGTACATGGTGGAGCTGGCCGACGGTGAACGGCTGTACACGGATGTCATCGGCGAGTGGGCGCTGGAGAATGCCAGGCAGGTCAGCTTCGACGAGCTCTCCGCGCAGGAGGTCTCGCGCGTGGTTGTCGTCTCTCCACGCCACGACGAAGCCGACTTCCAGCGTCTCGTGCGCGAGGTGGGGCTCGACGAGGTGTCGTACGCGATCGGCTGGACGGCGTGGCTCGACATCGCGCCCCACGGCGTCGACAAGGGCACGGCGCTGGAGCGGGTGCGCGCGGCGCGCGAGCACGACGGTGCACGCGTGTTCGTGGCTGGCGACGGGCGCAACGACATCGGCATGTTCGGCTGGGCGCAGGCGGTCGGCGGCCGGGCCGTTGCCATGGGGCAGGCGCCAGACGAGGTGAAGGCTGCGGCCACCGAGACGACGGCATCCGTCGAGCAGGGCGGGCTCGCCGTCGCGCTCGAGACGATCCCCGCGATGTGAGTCCGCGGCGGGCATCCAGGGTGTCTCCAGCCGTGGCAGACAGAATGGGAGCGCATCGTGTCGGATAGACTCGACGCCTGATCGTCGCGTACGAGAGTGCGCCTCGGGAGGGTTGTCCGAGCGGCCGATGGAGCTGGTCTTGAAAACCAGTGGGCAGCGATGTCCCGTGGGTTCGAATCCCACACCCTCCGCAGAATCCTCGCAACGGCAGAATCCCCGAAAGGCACCGAGTGAGCGCGAACTCCCGAACTCGACGCCCCGTCGCCGGGCACGGCCAGTTGCGCAAACCCAGCGCCTGGGGCCAGTTGCTGAAGATCGTCGGCATCGCCATGGCCGTCGTGCTCGTGAGCGGCGTGAGCGTCGCGGCGTACGTCTTCAACGACCTGTCGAAGCCGTTCACCGACAACGCCGTCGACATCGCCGGCCAGGAGTCGGTTCCGCCCGACATCGGGGCGATCGAAGGCGGCGTGAACATGCTGCTCGTCGGCAGCGACGAGTGCGAGGAGGGCTACGAGGAGTCCTTCGGCGAGCGGTGCACCGAAGATGAAGGCGGCGCGCGCAACGACGTGAACATGCTGCTGCACATCTCCGACAACCCACGCCGCGTGACGGTCGTCACATTCCCTCGCGACCTCATGGTTCCCAGGCCGGAGTGCACCGACGAGAACGGCAACGAGACCTCGGCCAGCTCGAAGGCGCAGATCAACCTCGCGCTCGACACCGGCGGTCTCAACTGCGTGGTGCAGACGGTCTCGGAGCTCTCGGGGCTCGACATCCAGTTCGCGGCGAAGGTCACCTGGCAGGGCGTGATCGACATCACGAACTCGATCGGAGGCGTGCCGGTGTGCATCGCGAACGGTCTCAGCGACCCGTACACCGGGCTGGATCTTCCCGCCGGCGTCGTCAACCTCGCCGGCTGGAACGCCCTGCAGTTCCTGCGCACCAGGCACGGCATCGGCGACGGCAGCGACCTGGGCCGCATCAGCAATCAGCAGGTGTACATGTCGGCGCTGGCGCGCAAGCTCGTCAGTGAGGAGGTGCTGACGAATCCCGCGACGCTGCTCTCGCTCGCCCGGACCGCGCTGGAGAACGTCACGCCCAGCAAGAGCCTGACCAACCCCGTGCTGCTCGTGCAGATCGCCCTCGCGATGAAGAACGTGCCGTATGAAGACATCAACTTCCTGCAGTACCCCGTCTTCACCGACCCGGACGACATCGATCGCGTCGTTCCGGACTACGACAGCGCCGACATCCTCTGGGCTGCGCTCGAGGCGAACCAGCAGCTGCAGGTGACCGGGCACAGCGATGGGGCCGTGAACCCCGACGGCAGTCCGATCGAGACGCCCGTCGACACGACCCCCGGTGACGGCGAGACCGTCGACCCGTCGACGCCGCCGACCACTCCGGGCGTCGTCACGCTGCCCGACGGCGTCAAGGGCCAGTCGGCCAAGGACGAGACCTGCTCGAACGGTGTCGGAAACTGAGCCGTTCTGACGAGCGCTCACCGCTGGCCCGACATCGGCGCGGGCGGGCGACGCGTGTCTGGACGCAAGTGCTGAAGCTCATCGGCATCGCCGCGTCGGTCGTGCTCGTCAGTGCCGTCGCCGTCGCTGGATTCGTCGTCAACGATCTCGCGCACACCTTCGGAGACGGGGCGGTCGCCCTCGAGGGGCAGGAGTCTCTGCCGCCCGACCTCGGCGCGTACACCGAGGGGTTCGATCTGCTGCTCGTCGGGCTGGACGTGTGCGAGCAGGACTACGCGTACCTGTTCGGCGACCGGTGCCCGCTGGATGAGGACGGCATCCTCATCGAAGACGACAACGGCACGCTCAACGACGTCAACCTGCTCGTGCACGTCTCGTCGGATCCGCGGCGGGTCACCGCGGTGAGCTTCCCCCGCGATCTGCAGATCCCCATCCCGTCATGCGTCGACGCCGACGGCGACACGCGCGAGGCCATGTCGAAGCAGCCGCTGAACTCCGCCTACCAGTACGGCGAGCTCGCCTGCGTCGCCTCGACCATCACTCAGCTCACGGGGCAGGACATCGAGTTCGCGGCGTCGGTCACCTTCGGCGGTGTGATCGAGATCACCAACGCCGTCGGCGGGGTGGAGGTGTGCCTGGCGTCGCCCATCGTCGATCCCGACACCGACCTCGACCTGCCGGCCGGCGAGCACACCATCGCGGGCGTGGAGGCGCTGAAGTTTCTGCGCACCCGGCACGGGGTGGGCAACGGCAGCGACCTGAGCCGCATCGGAAACCAGCAGCAGTACCTGTCGAGCCTGGTGCGCAAGGTGTCCAGCGACGAGGTGCTCCGGGACACGGGCACGCTGATGCGGCTCGTGAACACGGCGTTCGAGAACGTCACGCCCAGCCAGAGCCTGACCAACCCGATCTTGCTCGCCCAACTCGCCCTGGCGCTGAAGAGCGTGCCGGTCGAAGAGATCACCTTCGTGCAGTACCCCACGCTGTGGGATCCGGAGAACCCGAACCACGTCATCCCCGACACGGCGTCGGCCGACATCCTGTGGGACGCGATCCGCGCCAACACCCCGTTGCAGATCACGCATCAGCCGGGGGAGGACGACGGGGTCGTCCTCGCCGACGACGGCACCGGCGCGCCCGCGCCCCCGCCCACCGAGGGCGCCGAGCCCGCCCCGGTCACGACGCTGCCGCCCGAAGTCTCTGGCAATCGCGCCGACCAGCGCACCTGCTCCAACGGCAACGGCTGAGCCGATTCCGTCGCATTCCGTGCGTTCGCATCGTGCTTTCGGAGCCGTTAGGATGGGACGACGCGTTCGGTTCGCAAGAGCCCGGATGCATGGAGACGTCGCATAGTCAGGCCTAGTGCGCCACCCTGCTAAGGTGGAGTCCCCTCACGGGGACCGAGGGTTCAAATCCCTCCGTCTCCGCCATGTCCTGAGTCGCGACATAGTTTACGAACTGGTCGCGGCTCAGGGCTTTTTTGTTGTGTGGGGTGTTGACGTGTGACGCGGGGTTGGTGAGTCGGGTCATCGTTGACGGTGGGGGTCACGGGTTCTTGGCCTGGTAGTTCTTGTCGGGGTCGATGGTGAACTCGGCGATGATTTCTCCGGTGTTCATGCTGCTGACGGTGACGTCGCGGTTGTGGGTGAGTAGGAGCACCGGGGTGCCTGAGTGAGCGCGGCCGATGCCGAGGTGGCGGATCTGGCCGGCGTAGCGGAGGGTGACTTTCCCGTGCTGGTCGACGGTGTCGGTGCGGGAGCGCCATTCGGTCGTGTCGGTGGTCGTGGTCGGGGTGGCTTTCGGGAGCGCGGTGTAGGCCTGCTCGGGGGTGCGGCCTGCGAGCGCTCTGTGGGGGCGGGCGGTGTTGTACCAGGTCTGGAACTGTGCGAGCCGGGCGGCGAGGTCTTCGATCGTGTCGGGCAGTGGGCGTGCGGTGAGCCAGCGTTTGAGTGTCCGGTGGAAGCGTTCGATCTTCCCCTGGGTTTGCGGGTGACCGGGGCGGCCGTTTTTCTGAGTGATGCGGTGCGCGGTGAGGAGTTTCTCGAATCCGCCACGGGCGCCTTTGAAGCGGGCCAGGCGGGTGGTGAACACGAGGCCGTTGTCGGTGAGAGTCGAATACGGCGGCCCGTAGCGGGCGATCAGCTCGGTCATCGCGGTGACGACCATCGGGCCTGTGAACGCCGCCGCGGGCCGGATGTCGAGCAGGTAGCGGGCGTGGTCGTCGAGGAAGTCGAGGATCTCGACGCGGGTGCCGTTGGCGAGGAACCAGTGTGTGATGTCGGCTTGCCAGCATTCGTTGGGCAGATCGGCTTGGAATCGGATGTAAGAGCTGCGGGGGCGTTTGTGGGGTGCGGGGACGATGAGGCCGGCGTCGTGCAGGATCCTGCGGATCGTGGACGTGGATGGTGATCGGTGGCCTTCCTGCTCGAGGTACCAGGCGATCGTGACCGGCCCGGCGTCGGCTCCGGAGTGGGTCAGGTCGCTGCGTAGTTGGACGATCCGGTCGCGGATTGCGGGCGGGGTGGTGCCGGGCCGGTTCTTCGGGGCCCGAGAGCGTGGCGCGAGTCCGTCCGGGCCTTCGGCTTCGTAACGGTGCACGAGGGTGTGTACCCATTGGCGGGTCACCCCGAAGCGCGCAGCGGCTTCAGCATGGGTCAGGCCTTGATCGGTGACGGCGCGGACGATGACGAGATTCTTTGGTTTCACCCGTCAACGATGACCCGACTCACCGGTCAACGATCATCACCGGCAGAGCGTCGACGATGACCCGACTCAGGTGTCAACGATCACGAGCACGATCCGCGCGATCATCTGTCAACGATGTCCTGAAACCAGACACCTCCGTCTCCGCCAAATGTCCTGAGTCGCGACATAGTTTACGAGCTAGTCGAGGCTCAGGGGTCGAGTGCGAGATCGCCGACGGGCACGTCACGATCTTCGAGGCGCGTCCACCTTGGGATGGCGGAGGCGACTGGATCCGCACCCCGATCGTGCGGCTTCGCTACGTCGGAACGACAGGGCAGTGGAGCATCTACTGGGCAGATCGTCACTCCCGGTTCCACGAGTACACACGCAAGAGGCCGACGAAGCGGGTGCAGACGCTGCTCGACTACATCGGCAGCGGAGCAGATCCGATCTTCTGGGGGTGACCGGATGCCGTGCGGGCGGACTTTCGAGCCCACGAGGTGCCCACAGTCGAACGGGATTGAGGCGGTCGAGAGGGATGACGACCGACGAGGTTTAGATCCCTCCGTCGCCGCCAATTTTCTGGGACATCACACGGTCGCACCCGGCGCAGTTGACCCCGCCGACAAGACCGAGGCTCCTCACAGGCGCTGAGGTTCAAAGACGTCAATCCTGATGCCGTGCAGTGCGAACTCCTGCCCGCAGGGAGGACTGCCGCGACTATTGAGAGCGATAACCACTCTGGGTTGCGCGGCGCGGATCCAAATCCCTTGACAGTGTCAGACGCCCCTCGGTAGCGTTTCTTTTAGCGAATCACTGGTTCGCTGTACGAACCAAGCATCATCCTCTTGTGAGGACCCGAATCCCTCGCAAGGTCGTCGTCCGTCTGACGCACAAAGAATGTGTACCTGTCGATTGGAAGATCAGATGAAGATCAGTTCAGTAAACAAGGCCTCGGCCGCACTAGCGCTGGTGCTCGTGTTGGGTCTGTCTGCCTGCTCGAGCGAGACCGGTTCGCCCGGCGCGAGCGACACCGACTCACCGGATGATTCCGGAACGGCTCTGGACATCGAGGAGGTGAACACCTTCGACGAGGTCAAAGCCGATCCCGATGTCGAAGCGCTGATCCCCGACTCCTACAAGTCGTCCGACTTCACCATGGCGTTGTCGGCGGGCGCACCGCCCCAGACCTTCGTGTCCGCCGATGGGCACACCAGTCTCGGATCCAACGCCGATATCGCTCGTCTGCTCATTCGCGTCATGGGCATCGACGCTGAGCTCGTCTCGGTGCCTTTCGATGGAATCATCCCGGGCCTCGTCTCTGGCAAGTACACCGTCGCGATGGCGTCGATGACACCGAACGCAGACCGGTTGCAGCAGATGGACATGATTCCGTTCACGTCGGGCGGTTCTGCCATCGCCGTGCCATCGGGGAACCCGAAAGACTTGAGCTTGGACGGTCTGTGCGGAGCCTCCGTCGCGGTGGCCGCGGGCACGATTCAGGCGACTGTCGAGCTTCCCGCTCTGAACGACGCTTGCGCAGGCAAAGAGCCGATCAACATCGTCACCGTGCCGGATACGAACCAGGCGATCCTCGCGCTGAGCAACGGCCGCGCCGACGCCTTCATGGGAGATGGGGTCCCGCTTGCGTACGCCAAGCGCACGGGCGACGTGAACTTCGAACTGCTCCCCGACGTGATCACGCGGGAAGGCGGCTACGGCAACATCTTGGCGATGGGAGTGCCGAAGGACTCCGATCTCACACCCGCTCTGGTCAGCGCGATGAAGATCGTTGCCGCCATGCCCGAGTACACCGAGATCTTCGAGAGGTGGGGCATGGACGGGTACCAACTGGAGGAAGCGCAGATCGAACAGCTTCACTAGGGGAACCCCGGAAAGCAATGATCTCTTCACCCTTAGCAGGAGGATCTGAGTTGCAGGAGCAAGGCCTGAGAGTGGACGACGTGCGCATCACGGGAATCGATGCGTACGGCGTCCGCTCTCCCGATATCCAGAAGTCGCGCAACGTTCTCCGTGACGAGGCGGTGATCGTCGAAGTCTCGACGGATGCCGGCATCTCCGGGTGGGCGGAGATCAACGGGCACATCCCCGCGCTGGTCGCGCTCGTCGAGTTCGAAGGCCCGCATCCGCGGGACAGGGGTCCACGTGCGGCGCTCGTCGGACGCCCGCTCGGCGAACTGCATGCGCTCATCCAGGAGCTCCGCGCCAGTGCCATCATCACCGGCAGAGCGGGCCTGGGCCGGGTCGCGATCGGCGGCATCGAGACGGCCCTCGTCGATCTGTACGGCAGGCTCACCGGGCGCCCCGCCTGGCAGATCATGTCGGGGGCGGAGACGCCGCCCGTGGCAAGAGCCGTGCGCCCCTACATCACGATCTACAACCGCGGATCGTATGCCGATGTGCTCCGTCGCGGCATCGATGACATCGAGCGCGCACAGGAGTACGGGTATCGCAGCTTCAAGATCGAAGCGACCGACTACAACACCGACGAGCGCGAAGCCATCGATCTCGTCCGCAGCATCCGGGAGCATTTCGGCACCGGGATCGAGCTGTCCGTGGACAACGTGTATCGGTGGACCAGCGTGCGCTCCGCCGTTGAGGCGGCTCGCGCATACCTCGCGCTCGGGGCCGTCTTCCTCGAAGACCCGTTCCTGCCCGAACGCTGGGACTGGTTGCGAGAACTGCGTGATGCCGTTCCCCTCCGCCTTGCCGCCGGCGGCGCCATGGTCACCACGACGCAGTTCATCGCCCAGATGGAACTCGGCGGAGCCGATATCGTTCAGCCGGGCCCGCATCTCTCCGGCGTCATCGGCGCGCGCGAAGTGGTGCTCGAGGCCGAGTCACGCGGACGCAGCGTGACGACCTTCGGTGTGTCGGCCACGTCACTGACCGCGGCGGCACAGGTGCATCTGGCCGTCTGCCATCAGAACATCGTGATGGTCGAATACGCGCCGTACGCGCTCTTCGGCAACCTGCGCCTGCGCGCCGACATCGCCGGACCGGAACCGGAGCTTGAGAACGGTGCCTTCGTGCTGCCGACCTCACCAGGTTTCGGCGTCGACTGTCACCGCGACGCGATCTCGGAGTACCGCGTCGCGGTCTGATGAGAATCACATCGATCTCAATCTCACACTCGAGGATGAAGTACGTGAAAGGAACACAGAAATGGTGAAGCAGAAGATCGCGGTCATCGGCGCGGGCGTCATCGGCTTGTCGATCGCCAGATCGCTTGCCCTTGCAGGCGTCGAGGTGACGATCTTCGAACGTGAACGCATCGGTGCGGGCACGAGCACGAAGACCTTCGCGTGGGTGAACTCCAATGGGAAGAATCCCGAGAGCTACCATGCGCTGAATCTCGATGGCCTCCATCGCCATATCCGACTGCAGGCGGCCGGGCCGTCCGAGGGGCAGTGGTTCCGCCAGACCGGCACGTACGAGTGGGCTGTGAAGGAACAGGCGAAGGAGCGTCTCGAGACGCGGGTCTCCGGTCTGAAGGACCGTGACTACGCCGTCACCCAGGTCTCCGCGGACGAGATCACCGCACGCATTCCCGAGCTGCTCATCGATCCGCGTTCCGGAAACATCTGGTACTTCCCCGAAGAGGGGTACGTCGAGATGGCGCCGTTCCTCGCGCGACTGTGGGATGAGGCCCGGCGCAACGGCGTCCAGCTGCGCACGCCCGTCGAAGTGGTCGATGTCGAAGAGGGAGCGGATGCCGTCAGCCTGCGCCTGAACGACGGTTCGACGTGGAGCGGAGACCAGGTCGTCTTCGCCGCCGGCCGCTGGTCGTCCTCCTTGCTGGGGATGCTGGGCCAGACGTTCGCCATGATCGATGCCGATGCGCCCAACAAGATCGCCTGCGGCTTCCTCGGCTACACGAATCCTCAGCTCGTGCAGCTGGCGTCGAACATCATCACACCGGACATGAATATCCGACCGGACGGCGGGGGGAGGCTTCTTCTCCAGACACCCGACCTCGACCATCGGGCAGACCCGGCATACCAGGCCGACACGACCGGGCTCATCGCGCAGGAGATGCTTCGCCGTCTCTCGCGTGTCTTCCGGAACGTCGAAGGTGCGCAGGTCGAGAAGCTGAAGATCGGTCAGCGCGCGCGTCCCGCCGACGGAAAGCCTGCCATCGGGTTCGTCGACGGATTCGAACGATGCTACGTGGCGGCGATGCACTCCGGAGTCACGCTGTCTCTCACGGTCGGCGCCCTTGTCAGCGAGGAGCTGGTGAAGGGGCGACGTGATGACCTGCTGACCGACTTCGCTCCCACCCGCCTGTTGAACAAGAGCGTCGAGGACTTCCCCGTGTTCTCGACGATCCACTTCCCGGCGGCGCAGTAGCACCGAAGATCGCGCGGCGCAGTCGGAACGAGAGAAGGCGATCTTCCTAAAATCGTGCTGTAGCGATAACATCGTTAAACACCGATGATAAGACCTCGTGATCCCGAGGTCGTCGGAACCAAGCGACATGGAGGCCCAGCATGGGTGCAGGACACAACCACGGTCCCGTAGTGGACGAAGCCGTCGGACTCCCCGGCGACTATCGGAGGAAGCTGTGGATCGCTTTCGGCATCACGGCGCTCATCGTCATCGCGCAAGCAGTGGGCTCGTTCGTCACGGGTAGCCTGGCGTTGCTCACCGACACCGCGCACGCGATCACGGATGCCTCCGGGCTGCTCGTCGCGCTGATCGCGGCGACGCTGATGCTCCGGCCCGCCGACTCGCGGCGGACGTGGGGCTTTCGCCGGATCGAAGTGATCGCGGCCCTCGGGCAGGCGACGCTGTTGCTCGTCGTCGGATGCTATGCCGCGATCGAGGGGGTGCGGCGCCTGTTCGAGCCGCCCGAGGTCCCCGCCGTCGAACTTCTCGTCTTCGGCATCATCGGCCTGGCGGCGAACATCACGGCGATACTCGTCCTGGCGTCGAGTCGAGGGGCGAACTTCAATATGCGCGCCGCGTTCCTCGAGGTGGTCAATGACGCGCTGGGGTCGTTGGGGGTGATCATCGCAGCGATCGTCATCGCCACGACGGGCTTCTATCAGGCCGACGCCTTGGCGGGGCTGTTCATCGCTGCGCTGATTCTTCCCCGGGCGGTCAAGCTCATGCGCGAGACAGCAGGCGTCCTGATGGAGTTCACTCCGAAGGGGCTCGATCTCGACAAGGTGCGCGAGCACATCGCCGAGATCGATCACGTCAAGGAGGTTCACGACGTGCACGCCTCGACCGTGGCGACCGGTCTGCCGATCCTGACCGCTCACATCGTCGTCGAAGACGGCTGCTTCACAGACGGCCACGCGGCAGAGGTCCTCCACGATGTGAAGGAATGCGTTGCCGAGCACTTCGACGTGTCCGTGCATCACTCGACGTTCCAGATCGAGACGGAGCACATCAGCGAACACGAGGGGGCCTCGATCAAACACGCCTGACCGGTGCCGCGAACCGTGATCAATTGCGGATCCGCTGTTGACACCCGCGTCGGGCCTTCATTAGCGTTTCTTTTAGCGAATCGATAGTTCGCTTAGAGAACCGCGCGACATGCACTCCATCAATGACGATTGTGAGATTCCGATGAACAGAATCATGAGACGCAACTCCGTGCGCTACCCGAGCCCCGCGCTCGTCCGTCTCGACGCTCCGCAGCGAATCGAGCTGCTCCGATGACCACGAGTGAACTGCGCGCCTTCCCCTCGCCGGGAGGGGGAAAGCTGATCCGCAAGCTGCCGGGGCCGTGGAGCTATGTCGCGGCGGTCGTGGTGCTGTTCTTCGCCGCCGTCCTGCTCGACGCGGCGCTGACGAACAAGAACTTCGGATGGCCGATCGTCGCCGAGTACATGTTCAACCCCTCGATCATCAAGGGGCTGTTCCTCTCGCTCGGGCTGATGGTGCTCGTCATGGTCATCGGCTCCGTGCTCGGTCTGATCCTGGCGGTGATGCGGCTCTCCAGCAATCGGATCCTGTCTTCCGCCTCCGCGCTCTACGTGTGGTTCTTCCGAGGCACTCCGCTGCTGATCCAGGTGATCTTCTGGTTCAACATCGCGGCGCTGTTCCCGACGATCGGACTGGAGATCCCCTTCGGTCCGCTCCTGTTCGGCATGGATGCGAACAAGCTGATCACCCCGTTCACCGCCGCGCTGCTCGCGCTCTCGCTGAATGAGGCTGCGCTGATGGCGGAAGTCATCCGAGGCGGTCTTCTGGGAGTCAACCGAGGGCAGAGCGAAGCCGCGCGCGCCCTCGGGATGAAGCCGGCCCAGGTGTACCGGATCATCATCCCCCAGGCGGTGCGCATGATCATCCCGCCCACCGGCAACAACCTCGTCGGTGCGTTCAAGAACACCTCACTCGTGAGCATCATCGGTTTGTCCGACCTGCTGCACAGCGCGCAGATCATCTACGCGTTGAACTATCAGACGATCCCGCTCCTGATCGTCGTTGGACTCTGGTATCTGTTCGTCACGTCGGTGCTCGGATACATCCAGCATCTGCTCGAGGCGCATTATTCGAAGGGTTTCGTTCCACGCAAGGTGCGGCAGGGCGCGCCCGCCGCGGCGCAGGAGCAGGAGGTGGCGGCATGAACGAACCATTCATCGAACTCAGCGGCATCCACAAGAGCTTCGGCAAGGTCGAAGTGCTCAAGGGCGTCGATTACGCGGTGGAGCGGGGCAGTGTGAGCTGCCTCATCGGTCCCTCGGGGTCGGGGAAGTCCACCTTGCTGCGCTGCATCAACAGTCTGGAGCAGCCCGAGCTCGGAGAGATTCGCGTCGACGGCGTCCTGATGGGCAAGGCCACCCGCCGCGGACACTACCGTGTGCTCGACGAGAAGGAGATCGCGGGACAGCGTGCGTCGATCGGCATGGTGTTCCAGCAGTTCAACCTGTTCCCCCACATGACGGCCTTGGAGAACGTCACGGTGGCACCCCGGTGGGTGAAGCGCGAGAGTCGCGCCGAGACGAAACGGCGGGGGATGGAACTCCTCGAGCGCGTGAGTCTGGGCTCTCGTGCCGGTCATTACCCGGCGGAGCTCTCCGGCGGGCAGCAGCAGAGAGTCGCCATCGCGCGGGCACTGTCGATGCAGCCCAAAGTCCTGCTGTTCGACGAACCGACGTCTGCTCTCGATCCTGAACTGGTCGGCGAAGTGCTCGCGGTGATGAAGGATCTCGCCCGTGCCGGCATGACGATGATCGTGGTCACGCACGAGATGGCTTTCGCGCACGATGTCGCCGACCACGTCGCGTTCATGGACGGTGGAGTGATCGTGGAGGAGGGGCATCCGCGTGACGTGCTGGATTCGCCCCGGACCGAGCGTGCGAAGGACTTCCTGAATCGTGTCTGACGGGGTCGGGAGCGCCTCGCTCATCGACGTGGCTGCCGTGCGCGCAGACACGAGGGGGATTCCGGGCGTCATCCATTTCAACAACGCGGGATGCGCGTTGCCGCCGCGAATCGTCACCGATGTGCAGAAGGAGTACCTCGACCAGGAGGAGAGACTCGGCGGATACGAGACGCGCGAGGCGTTCAGCGATCGTATCGATGCCGTGTATGCGTCTTTAGCGACGCTCGTCGGCGCATCACCGGATGAGATCGCGCTCGCCGACAGCGCGACGAGGGCGTGGGACATGGTGTTCTACGGACTCGAGCTGGCCGCGGGCGACCGGATCCTGACCTGCCGGTCCGAGTATGGAGGAAACGCGATCGCCTATCTCCATCGCGCGCGCATGAGCGGAGTGGAGATCGTCGTCATCGATGACGATGCGACGGGTCAGATCGACCTCGACCGGCTGCAGAAGGAACTGGAGGTTCCGCGGACGCGGCTGGTGGCGATGAATCACATTCCGACCCAGGGCGGGCTGATCAATCCGGCCGAGCGCGTGGGAGGGCTCTGCCGAGAGGCGGGAGTTCCGTTCCTGCTCGATGCCTGCCAATCCGTCGGGCAACTGGATCTTTCCGTCGACCTTCTCCAGTGCGACGTGCTCACCGGCACGGGCCGGAAGTTCCTCCGCGGGCCGCGCGGCACAGGGTTCGCGTATGTCCGCGCGGAGTCGATGGAGCTGTTCGCTCCGGCCTTCCTCGACGGACGATCGGCGGTGTGGCTGGGCGCGGACGAATATGAGCTGGCGCCAACGGCGATCCGCTATGAGACCTGGGAGAAGAACTACGCCAATCTCCTCGGTCTCGGGGCTGCCGTCGATTACGCCCTCTCGTTGGGGATGAGCGGAATCGAGTCGCGCGTGCTCGCTCTCGGGAGCCGGT
Source organism: Microbacterium pseudoresistens (assembly GCF_013409745.1). NCBI lineage: Bacteria > Bacillati > Actinomycetota > Actinomycetes > Micrococcales > Microbacteriaceae > Microbacterium > Microbacterium pseudoresistens. The sequence continues at coordinate 782,886 of NZ_JACCBH010000001.1, read as the reverse complement.
TGCGCGATAGCCTGGCCGAGGTGCCTCGAGTGAGGCTTGCCGATCAGGGCGAGCGACAGTGCGGGATCGTCTCCTTCACCGTCGACGGAGTCGCCCCGGACGACGTCATGACCACGTTGAGGCGCATGCGCCTCAACGTGAGCGTGTCGAGGGCACGGTCGTCGCGCTGGGATCTGCCGCGACGCGGCCTCGCCAGCGTCGTCAGAGCGTCTGCGCACTACTACAACTCATCGGAGGACATCGAGGCGCTGGTTTCAGCGCTCTCCGATATCCAGGGATAGCAGACAGGGGAGAGGAAGAATGACCGAGCCGAAGAACAACTCGCTGGTGGGTGTCGAGCGCACCCTGTCGGTGCTGGAGGCCTTTCTGCAGCGGTCGAGCTGGGGGCTGAGTGACCTCGCCCGGCACCTGGAGCTCAACAAGGCGGTGGTGTACCGGATCGTCCGTTCCCTGGAACAGCGTGGATTCGTCGAACAACCGGAAGAGCGGGGAGCGTACGTGCTCGGGCCGGCAGCGGTTGCGCTCGGGCGTTCGGTCAAGAATCGCTCGCTGGCCACCGTGGCGCGCCGGCATCTCGTTCGCACGGCCGAGAGCACGGGAGAGGTGACGCTGCTCTACTCTCTGCGCGGTCACCGGTATCTGTGCGTGGACCGTCTCGACATGAACAGCGCCACGGAGGTGACGGTCGAGGTCGGCGATACGGTCGGCCTGCACGCCGGCGCCGGCCGATCGATCTTGGCATTCCAAGACGATCGGTTCGTGGACGAGGTGCTGGCTGCGCCGCTGAGTCGGTACACCAACAGAACCCCCAACGATCCGAAGCAGATCCGAGAACTGCTGGCCGGCATCCGCCGCACCGGGCACTGTGTGAGCGCGGGCGAGATCACGCCGGAGACGGTGGGCGTCTCCGCGCCGGTCCGCGATGACAAGGGACGGGTGCGGTACGCGGTGTGCATCAGCGTCGATGCGCCCGGTGATCAGGTGGACCCGCTCCGCCTCGACTATCTGGTCGGCGCGGTCGTCGACACGGCCGCATCCATCTCGCAGAGCCTCGGGTACCAGGAGGAGCATCCGCTCGAAGAGCGGCTCTGAGCGGAATGATCTCCTCCATCGGTTCCGCGAGCGCGTCGACGATGAGCGACGGCTAGGCATGCTGGCCGTCCTCCGCAACCGGATCTACCGGCGACTGTTCACCGCGCACTGCGTCGGTCTGATCGGCACGGGCATCCTGACCGTGGCCCTCGGTCTGCTCGCGTACGACATCGCCGGAGGAGATGCGGGTGCCATCCTCGGCGTCGCGATGATGGTGAAGATGGTCGCCTATGTCTTCTTGACCCCGGTGCTGTCCGCGTTGACCTCGCGCTTCAGGAGCAAACAGGTGCTGGTCTTCGCGGATGTCCTGCGTGCCGCAACCGCGCTGCTCCTTCCGTTCGTCACGGAGGCGTGGCAGATCTATGTATTGATCTTCGTGCTGCAGAGCGCATCCGCACTGTTCACGCCCGCGCTCCAAGCGCTGATCCCCGACGTCGTTCCCGATGAGACGCAGTACACCTACGCGCTCGCAATGACGCGCCTCAGCTACGACGCGGAGTCGCTCGTCAGCCCCATGATCGCCGCCGCGCTCCTCGTCGTCATGGATTTCAACCTGCTGTTCCTGGGAACGACCGTCGGTTTCGTCGTCTCGGCGTTGATCATCGTGCGCACGGCGGTTCCCGAACACGGCGGCATGCTCGTCAGGTCATTCCGCCGCAGGCTCCTGGAAGGCGTCCTCGCGTTCGTGCAGCGACGTGAACTGCGGGGGCTGCTCGGGTTGAACCTGGCACTGTCCGCCTCGACGTCCGTCGTCGTCGTGACGACGGTCCTCGTCGTCAAGGACGATCTCGGCGGCGGGTCGAGTGATGTCGCGCTCCTGCTCGCCTGCTTCGGCACAGGGTCGCTGACGACAGCCCTCATCGCGCCGCGACTGGTGCGCCGGTGGCCCGACTACAGTGTCATGTTCTTCTGCGTCGCCCCGATGCCGGTGGTGCTCCTTTCGGTGGGCGCGTCCCTGATCTTCGTGCCTGTGGGAACCCTGCACTGGCTTGTGCCCTGCCTCTGGGTGCTGTTCGGGCTGTTCACCTCAGCGGTCGTCACACTGTCCGGAAGGCTGCTGCGACGTTTCTCGACGGAGGGATCGCGCAACGCGATCTTCAGCGGATACTTCTCGCTCTCCCATGGCTTTCTGCTGGTCATGTACCCCTCCGTGGGCGCCCTGAGCGCCAGGTTCGGGGTCGGTCCGACGGCGATCGTGCTATCGGTCGTCAGTCTCGCGGGCGTGCTCACCTGTCTGGCGATCTGGAGAACGCTCCTCGTGCGGCGCCAGTAGGGCTGCCTGGCCGAGTGCGGCCGGGACGGAGTGTTCGTGGGGAAGTCGGAGGTGGGTGCACAACTCGAAGTGATTCCCCGTGGTGTCGAGCATCTCTTCGGCGACGGCGATGAGTCGACGCAGGCGAGGGGTGTCCGACAGGGAGTACCAGGTCGATCGACCTTCGGGTCGCATGGCTGCGAGCCCGCACTCGAGCAGGAACCCGACATGCTTGCTCACGGTCGACTGCGCAAGTCCCATGTGATCGACCAGGTCTCGCACACGATGCTCGCCCGCGGAGAGGTGCTGCACGATGGACAGCCTGGTGGGATCGGCAAGCGCCTGGAACAGGTGTGCGTACGCGGCGGTCGCTGCGTCGTCCAGAACGGCGAGGCGTTCGACATTCATCGACATGCAGCGATCATATGCATTTCCGCGAGGCGTGTCGAACATCGCCTTCGACCTGGTTGCGGAATACCCGGGTGGGGTATAACGTTCACTGTGAGGTGAGTACCCTCTATGGGTATAGAAGAGGCGAAGGAGCGAGAGATGACGACGAACGAGTACCGGGTGACGGGCATGACCTGCGGGCACTGCGAGATGTCGATCCGCGAAGAGGTCGGTGAGCTCGAGGGAGTCGCAGACATCCAGGTCAGCGCGGAGACCGGCAGGCTGACTGTCAGCTCGGATGGCTCGATCGACGACGCGCAGGTGCTCGCTGCCGTCGAAGAGGCGGGCTACACCGCGGTGCGGGTCTGATGAGGGCGGGCGCACGGCTCGCTCTTTACGGCGGCGGTCTGGCGGTGGCGTTCGCGGCAGCGTTCGCCGCTTCTGCGGCCATCATCCCGAGCGATGCCGTCGCCGCATGGGGAGGGCAGGCCGAAATGGGTGCGCATGATGGTCACGGCGAAGAATCTGAGGCGGTATCCGCGGGGCAGGCTCTCAAGGGACTCTCGCTCGAAGCGCAGGGATATGCGCTGTCGCCCATCGACGGCCCGCCGGCTGTCGGGGTCGAAGGTGTGCTGAGCTTCCAGATCCAGACGGTGTCCGGAGAGCCGGTCATGGAATACGCCGTCGCGCACGAAAAGGAGCTCCATCTCATCGTCGTCCGTAGTGACGGCGCCGAGTTCCGGCATGTTCATCCCGTACGCGACGAGGTGACCGGCACCTGGTCGGTGCCGTGGACCTGGAACGCGGCGGGCACCTATCGGGTGTACGCCGACTTCACGCCCGCCACGGACGGCGCGGAAGGGATCACGCTGACGCGTGCGATCGATATCGGTGGCTCGTTCGCGCCGGTGTCTACCGAGGCACGGCGCGTCGCCGAGGTCGACGGCTTCACGGTCACGCTCGACGGCGATCTCGTGGCCGGCGGCTCCGGAGAGCTCACCGTCTCCGTCGAGCGCGCGGGAGAGCCGGTGACCTCGCTGGAACCGTACCTGGGAGCGTTCGGACACCTCGTGGCGCTGCGGGAGGGAGACCTTGCCTACCTGCACGTGCACGCGATGGGGGATGACCCGACTCCGGGAGATACGGCGGGCCCGGAGGTCGCGTTCATGGCCGAGGCGCCGACGGCGGGTCGTTACCTCCTCTACTTCGACTTCCAGGTCGATGGGCAGGTGCATACCGCCGAGTTCGTGATCGATGCCGGCCACGGTGATGGAGCGCCCTCCGACCATGGCGATGGACACTGACGCCTTGCAGCCACGGCCGCGCAGCGGCCCATGAAGCACTGAAGGAGAGGGAAAGCGATGAGCTCAGCAGCGCCGATCGCCGGTCAACCGGCCATCGAACTGGAGATCGGCGGGATGACCTGCGCATCCTGTGCGAACCGCATCGAGCGGAAGCTCAACAAGCTCGACGGTGTGTCGGCGACGGTCAACTACGCCACGGAGAAGGCGAAGGTCACGATCCCGGACGGATACGATCCGGCCCTTCTGGTCGCCGAGGTCGAGAAGACGGGGTACACGGCCGCTCTTCCGGCGCCGAAGCAGGTCACGTCCACGGATGACGCACGTGACGAGGCCGACCCGGAGCTGACGTCGCTGAAGCAACGACTCATCGTCTCGGTCATCCTTGCGGTGCCGGTGATCGCGATGGCGATGATCCCCGCAGCGCAGTTCACCTACTGGCAATGGGCATCGCTCGCGCTCGCCGCACCGGTCATCATCTGGGGTGCATGGCCGTTCCACAAGGCGGCGTGGATGAACCTCAGGCACGGCACGGCAACGATGGACACGCTCATCTCGATGGGCACCTCTGCGGCGTTGCTGTGGTCGCTGTACGCCTTGTTCTTCGGCACCGCGGGAACGCCGGGAATGACGCACCCGTTCGAGCTGACGGTCGGCCCGTCCGACGGCGCCGCGAACATCTATCTCGAGGTCGGCGCGGGCGTGACGGTGTTCATCCTGGCCGGACGCTACTTCGAGAAGCGTTCCAAACGCCAAGCCGGTGCCGCGCTTCGCGCGCTGCTCGAACTCGGCGCCAAAGAGGTATCGGTGCTGCGCGACGGCATCGAGGCGAAGATCTCGACGGATGACCTCGTCGTCGGTGATGAGTTCATCGTGCGCCCCGGCGAGAAGCTTGCCACGGACGGCACCGTCGTCTCGGGGACGTCGGCGGTGGATGCGTCGATGCTCACGGGCGAATCGGTGCCGGTCGAGGTCGGCCCCGGCGACGCTGTCACGGGCGCCACGGTGAACGCCGGCGGGCGCCTGGTCGTGCGTGCGACACGGATCGGATCCGACACGCAGCTCGCCCAGATGGCGAGGCTCGTCGAAGACGCGCAGACCGGCAAGGCCGAGGTGCAACGACTCGCCGACCGCATCTCCGGCGTGTTCGTGCCGATCGTGATCCTCATCGCGGTCATCGCCCTCGGCGCATGGCTCGGCGCGGGCTTTCCCGCCACCGCCGCGTTCACCGCGGCCGTCGCCGTTCTCGTCATCGCCTGCCCGTGCGCGTTGGGACTCGCGACACCGACCGCGCTGCTCGTCGGGACCGGACGCGGCGCCCAGATGGGGATCCTCATCAAGGGCCCCGAGGTGCTCGAGTCGACGCGCCAGGTCGATACTGTCGTGCTCGATAAGACCGGCACCGTCACGAGCGGGAAGATGCGCCTCGTCGATGTCATCCCCGAGCCGGGTGTCGATCGTGCCCAGCTGCTGCGCTTCGCGGGAGCGCTGGAGGATGCGTCCGAGCATCCGATCGCACAGGCGATCGCCCTGGGGGCCACTCAGGAAGTCGGCGAGCTGCCGGCGATCGAGGACTTCGCGAACATCGAGGGCAAGGGTGTTCAGGGGATCATCGAGGGCACGCCGGTGATCGTCGGGCGCGAGTCGCTGCTGGCCGACTGGTCGCAGAGACTCCACCCTGACGTCGCGTCGGCCAAGGCACATGCCGAAGGCGAGGGCAAGACCGTGGTCGCGGTCGGCTGGGACGGCCGGGCGCGCGGCATCCTCGTGGTGGCAGACACCGTCAAGCCCACGAGCGCCGAGGCGATCCGCGGGATCAAGGAGATCGGGCTGACTCCGATCCTGCTGACGGGCGATAACGAGGCCGTGGCGCGACAGATCGCGGCGGAGGTCGGCATCGAAGAGGTCATCGCCGAGGTTCTCCCGAAGGACAAGATCGACGTCGTCGCCCGCTACCAGGAGCGCGGCCGGATCGTCGCGATGATCGGCGATGGAGTGAACGACGCTCCGGCGCTCGCACAGGCCGACCTGGGCCTGGCCATGGGAACCGGGACCGACGTCGCGATCGAAGCGTCCGACATCACGCTCGTGCGCGGTGACCTGCGATCCGCCGTCGACGCGATCCGCCTGTCGCGCAAGACGCTCGGCACGATCAAGACCAACCTGTTCTGGGCGTTCGCCTACAACGTCGCGGCCATTCCGATTGCAGCGCTGGGCATGCTCAATCCCATGCTCGCCGGCGCGGCGATGGCGTTCTCGAGCGTCTTCGTCGTCGGCAACAGCCTTCGGCTGCGCCGATTCAAGAGCATCGCCCGGGCATGACGCTCGACCCCGACATTCACCACGCAACAGAAGCACACGACAAGGAGAAACCAGTAATGAACTGCAGCGCACATTCCCACATGGGCTCGGCACCGGACAGCGAGGGTCGTGAAGACCTCCTCGGCGGAGCGGACGACATGACCACCTGTCCCGTCATGGTCGGCAGCGCCGTCAGCAAGAAGGCGGCCGAGGCGGCTGGCCTGTTCCGCGACTACGAGGGTGAGCGGTACTACTTCTGCTGCGCCGGTTGCGGTCCTGCTTTCGACTCGGATCCCGCCAAGTACGCCGCGAACATGGCGTAGGCATCCGGATGCCCGATCCTGACCGTCGGTGGGGGGCGATGATCCTGGCGCCGAGACCGCAACTCCGTTCCGAGACCGTGCGAATCGTCCGCCGTCTCGGAACGCAGTTGCCGTCTCGCGGGGAAGGCGCACGCGCCTCGACGCTGGGCGCTGCCGCGTCCGTATAGAACGTCTCAGTCGCGCAGTGCCGCGGGCTCCGCTTCCGCCCGCTCCACCGGCACGAGACGGGTGAGCTGCGTGACGTGCGAGGGGTTCAGCTCGTGCAGCGACGAGACGCCGAGCAGGCGCATGGTGCGTTCGATCTCGGTGCGCAGGATGGCGATCGTGCGGTCGACACCCTGGCGGCCGCCGGCCATGAGCCCGTACAGATAGGCGCGGCCGATGAGGGTGAAGTCGGCGCCGAGGGCGATGGAGGCGACGATGTCGGCGCCGTTCATGATGCCGGTGTCGACCATGACGGTGAAGTCGTCGCCCACCGCGGCGCGCACCGAGGGCAGCAGGTGGAAGGGGATGGGGGCGCGGTCGAGCTGGCGCCCGCCGTGGTTGGACAGCACGATCCCGTCGACCCCAGCATCCTTCAGCCGCACGGCGTCGTCGACGTTCTGCACGCCCTTGACGACGATCTTGCCCGGCCAGAGCCCGCGGATGACGTCGAGATCGTCGTAGCTGATGGTCGGGTCCATCGCGGCGTCGAGCAGCTCGCCGACCGTGCCGCCGGTCGACGACAGCGAGGCGAACTCGAGCTTGGGCGTGGTGAGGAAGTCGAACCACCACCACGGCCGCGGGATCGCGTTGATGATCGTGCCGAGCGTGAGCTGCGGCGGGATGGAGAACCCGTTGCGCTTGTCGCGCAGCCGCGCGCCCGCGACGGGGGTGTCGACGGTGAAGTGCAAGGTGTCGAAGCCGGCCGCCGCCGCGCGGCGGGTCAGCTCGTACGAGATCTCGCGGTCGCGCATGACGTACAGCTGAAACCAGTTGCGCCCGTGCGGATTGGCGCCCTTCACGCCCTCGATCGAGGTGGTGCCGAGGGTGGAGAGGGTGAACGGGATGCCCGCCGCGGCTGCTGCACCGGCTCCGGCGACCTCGCCCTCGGTCTGCATGAGCCGGGTGAACCCGGTCGGCGCGATGCCGAACGGCAGGGCGCTGGGTCCGTCGAGGATCTCGACCGACGTGTCGACATCGGGGGCGGGCGCGAGGATGCCGGGGTGGAACTCGACGTCTTCGAACGCTTGGCGGGCCCGCGCGAGCGACAGCTCGCCCTCCGCGGCGCCGTCGGTGTAGTCGAACGCCGCCTTCGGAGTGCGGCGCTTGGCGATCGTGCGCAGATCCGAGATGGTGAGCGCGGCATCGAGGCGGCGTTTGCGGCCGTCGAGCTCGGGCTTCTTGAACGTCATCAGCTCCAAGAGCTCGGCGGGCTTGGGAAACTGCCGCTGCACCATGGGTGTTCTCCTTCGGTCGTGTTCTCGGTCACGCGGTGCCGGGCATCAGCCCGGTCGCGGTGTAGTAGCCGACGATGTGGTCGTGCACGAGCATCCGGGCCCGCTCGGCGTCGCCGGCGTCGATGGCGGCGACGAGTTCGCGGTGCTCACGATGCAGCCGGTCGCGCATCCCCGCCCAGTCGTCGAGGCGCGCCGACCCGGCCAGCACGTACGACTCGATGGCGGCGCGCAGCCCGGCCATCATCACGGCGATGACGCCGTTTCCGGATGCCTCGGCGAGGGCCAGGTGCAGTCGCGCGTCGAGCGCGAGGAACTCGTCGGGCGCCAGCGTCGGCGCATCCATAGCATCCAGCAGCGCATGCGCGTCGGCGGTGCCGGCGTGCTCGGCGGAGGCCAGCGCCGTGACGACGGCGGATTCGAGCACGAGTCGGGTCTGCACGACGTCGTCGACGGCGAATCCCTGGGCGGCCACCTGCAAGCGCAGCAGCGACTGCATGCCGCCGGTCGGCGTCGCGATCACGATCGCCCCGGAGCGGGGGCCGGATCCGGTGGCCGTGCGGATGAGGCCCATCACCTCGAGCACGCGCAGCGCCTCGCGCACACTCGAACGGCCCACGCCGAGCTCGACGGCCAACTCGCGTTCCGGAGGCAGGTGGTCTCCCGGCCCGATCCGCCCCTCGGCGAGATCGTGCTCGATGCGAGCGAGCACGGCGCGCCAGGCGCGCGGCGCTTCGTCGCGGTCTTCGTGCGGCACGTGCTCCTCCTGTGGTCTGACCACAGCGTACGCCCTGTGGTCAGACCACGCAATCGCCCGACTGCGACGCTGAGCGGGGTTGTTCATCAAACTTGAGACGGAGTCGCATGTAAACTGAGCCTCAGTATCAAAACTTTCCGAGTGGATCGAGGCATCATGACCGAGTCGTCTCCGTACCGGCCCCCCGTCGAGGACTACGCGTTCCTGCTCAAAGACGCCTTCGGCGTCGACCTCGTCGCGCGGGCGACCGGTGGTGAGCTCTCCGCCGACGATGCCGGCGAGATCCTCGGCGCGGCGGGCGAGTTCGCCGCCTCCGTGCTCGCTCCGCTCGAGCGCGACGGAGACCTCGTCGGCGCCCGCCTCGACGACGGCGCCGTGCACCTGCCCGGTGGCTTCGCCGAGGCGTTCCGCGCCTTCGTCGACGCAGGTTGGATCACCGCCGAGGCGCCCGTATCGGCCGGCGGCGACGGACTGCCCGGCGCCATCCGTGCGGGACTCGGCGAGTTCTGGAATGCCTCCAACGCCGCCTTCGCGCTGTGCTGGCTGCTCACCGCGGGTCAGATCCACGCACTCGACGCCGTCGCGTCCGATGAGGTGCGCGAGACGTACCTGACCAAACTCGTCTCGGGCGAGTGGACGGGAACGATGAATCTCACCGAGCCCGCCGCCGGCACCGACCTGGGCGCGATCCGCACCATGGCGACGCCGCGCGACGACGGCAGCTGGGCCATCCGCGGGCAGAAGATCTTCATCACCTGGGGCGATCACGACCTCGCGGAGAACATCGTGCACCTCGTGCTCGCGCGTACCCCGGATGCTCCCGAGGGCGCCAAGGGCCTGTCGCTGTTCGTCGCTCCCAAGCGCCTCGTGGGCGAGGACGGATCACTGGGCGAGCGCAACGCGATCACGACGGTGAGCATCGAGCACAAGCTCGGCATCCACGCCAGCCCTACCTGCGTGCTCGACTACGACGACGCGACCGGCTATCTCGTGGGCGAGCTGCACGGCGGTCTTGCCGGCATGTTCGTGATGATGAACTCCGCCCGCGCGGGTATGGGGTTCCAGGCCACCGGCATCGCCGACCGCGCCTACCAGCAGGCTGCCGAGTACGCGGCCCAGCGCCTGCAGGGTCCGGTGATGGATCGTCCGGCGGGCACCCCCATCGCCGAGCATCCCGACGTGCGTCGCCTGCTGCTGTCGATGTCGAGCAAGATCTTCGCGATGCGCGCGCTCGGCGTGTACGTCGGCGACCTGCTCGACCGCGGCCACGACGATGCCGAGACGCGTGCGCTCGGCGAGTTCTTCGTGCCGATCCTCAAGGGATGGACGACCGAGGATGCGATCGGCGTGACGAGCGACGCGATCCAGGTCTTCGGCGGCATGGGCTTCATCGAAGAGACCGGCGTCGCCCAGCACTACCGCGACGTGCGCATCACTCCGATCTACGAGGGCACCACCGCCATCCAGTCCAACGACCTCGTCGGGCGCAAGGTGATCCGCGACGGCGGGGCGACGGCGGGGCGCCTGTTCTCCCTCATCGACGAGACGGTCGCGGGCCTACGTGCGCGTGACGAGGCCTCGCGCCTCGCCGACCAGCTCGCCCGCGCCGTGGATGCGGCGCGACGCTCGACGGCCGATCTGCTCGATGCGGGCTCGTCGCGCGACGCCTTCGCCGTTAGCGTGCCCTACCTCCTGTTGCTCGGCACGCTCGCAGGCGGATGGATGCACGCGCAGGCCGCGCTCGCGGTGCTCTCTTCCGGCGGAGCAGAGGCATCGCGCATCACCGCCGCGTCCTTCTACGGGGCGCACCACCTCTCGCGGGTGCAGGCGCTCGCCGAGGCGGTCGCTGCGGGCGAGATCGCCTGAGCGATGATGGAGGCATGATCGAGCCCGGGGTCTACGAGCACTTCAAGGGTGCGCGGTACGAGGTGATCGGCGTCGGCCGGCACAGCGAGACGGAAGAGCCGCACGTGTTCTACCGTCAGCTGTACGGCGACGGCGGGCACTGGGTGCGCCCGCTGGCGATGTTCACCGAGCACGTCGACCGCGGCGACTACCACGGCCCGCGCTTTCGTCGCGTGGAGTGAATCCGCAGAGTGCGATGCGCCGCGCGGGAGCAGAATGGTGACGGGCGGCCGCCGGCGCCGCGCGCATCCGAGGAGCGAAGGAGCGTCATGTCGTACAAGGTCGGATACCTCATCGGAAGCCTCTCATCAACATCCATCAACCGTGTGCTGTCGAAGGCGTTGATCCGGCTCGCGCCCGACGACCTCGAGTTCACCGAGATCCCCATCGGCGGGCTGCCGTTGTACACCCCCGACGTCGATGAGGACTATCCGGCCGAGGGTCTCGCGCTCAAGCGCGCCATCGAGGCGAGCGACGCCATCCTCTTCGTGACCCCGGAGTACAACCGCTCGATCCCCGGCGGGCTGAAGAACGCGATCGACTGGGCGTCGCGTCCGAAGGGCACGAACTCGTTCGACCACATCCCCGCGGCCGTGATCGGGGCGTCGGCGGGCGTGCTCGGCACGGCGCTGGCCCAGCAGTCGCTGCGCAGCGTGCTCTCGTTCTGCAACGCGCGGCAGATGACCTCGCCCGAGGCGTACATCCACTTCACGAAAGAGGTCTTCCTCGACGACGGATCGGTCGCGAACTCGTCGACGGAGGAGTTCCTCCGTACCTATATGGCGGAGTTCCGGGAGCACATCGAGCGCGTGCTGACGGTGCTCCCACGTGAGAAGTGACCTCTCGCGTCGACTGATATCGTCAGAAAATCAGTGACCCTCTTATAATCCACAGATATAAGCGATATGCTTATGCAATGGATGTGGCCGTGATCGCCGACATCGTCGGCTCCCGCGCGCTGCCCGACCGCTCGGCCGCGCAGCGCGTGTTCGAAGACGCCGTCGAGCGCGCCGAGCGCGATCTGCCGGTCGCGCTCGAGCCCCTCCGGCCCACCGCCGGCGACGAGCTGCAGGGCCGCTATGCATCGCTGGATGCGGCGCTCGCCGCGATCCTGCTCATCCAGCTCGGCCTGCCCGACGGACACGAACTGCGCTTCGGCATCGGCATCGGCGAGATCCGCCCGGTCGATTCCGATGGCGCGCCGCTGCAGGATGGCCCGGGCTGGTGGGCGGCTCGCGCTGCGATCGACGCCGTGCATGCCCGCCAGCAGCGTGCCGTGCCGAGTTCGCGCAGCGGGATTGTCGCAGGCCAGGGGGAGGATGATGCTATGCGCACCCTCGTGGACCTCGCCGATGCGTACCTGCTCGCCCGCGATGAGATCGTGACGCGGATGTCGGAGCGCGAGCGCCGGCTCACCCGCGGCCGCTGCCTGCAGCGCACGCAGTCCGCGCTCGCCGCCGCCGAAGGGATCAGCCAGTCGGCGGTCTCGCAGGCACTGCAGAGCGCGGGGGCCGGGTCGGTCGTCGCCGGCTACGCCAGGCTCGTGAAGGGGATCGCCGCATGATCCTCGCCGGACTCATCCTGCTGTGCGTCGGCATCGTCGACATCGTGCGCCGGTTCGTCCCGCCGCGCACGCGCTGGTACGCGTTCGCGGGCGGTGGGCTGGCGCTCATCATCGTCGGCGCCATCGCGAACGCCGCCATCCCCGCGATCCTGGCCGTCGGCGTCGCCGCGCTCTGGGCCGCCGTGGTGAGTCCCGACGGCCGCTCCCGGCTGTCGTTCTGGCCCGCCGTGCTCCTCGCCGCCCTGTGTGCGGGGGCGGTGGCGTTCGGTCCCGCGCGCGCCGATGCCGGCGTCTTCGGCACCGGATGGCGCTTTGCCGGGATGGGCGGGCAGGTGAGCTTCGATCTCGTCGTGCTCGCCGTCGGCGCCTTCGCCATGCTGCTGGAGACGGGCAACGTGATCGTGCGTGCCGCGCTGCTCAGCGAGCACGCCGTGGTGCCGGTCGATGTCGTGGCGGATGGTGATGCGCCCGAGGCGGGATCCGAGGACGCACCGCCCGTCGATCAGCCGCCCGCAGAGGCGCCGCCTGCCGAAGTATCACCGGCAGGATCGATCCCCGCTGACGGCTTCCGCGGCGGGCGCCTGATCGGCCCGCTGGAACGCGTGATCGTGCTGCTGCTGACACTCGCATCCGCGTATCCGCTGCTGGCTGCGATGCTCGCGGCGAAGGGGATCGTGCGCTTCCCTGAGATCTCCCGTGACGGGGGGAGCGGCGCCAGGGCCGAATACTTCCTCGTGGGCAGCCTGGTCAGCTGGGTCGTCGCCCTCGGCGCCGCGTTCCTCGTCTGGTGGGGCGCTGCCTCCTGAGGGCACGCAGCAGAGGGCACGCAGGCGCGGGAGCGACATCGGATAGCCTGGAGCGCGTGTCGAATCCCCCTCTGACGACGGCGCCGCCGGCGCTCGATCCCGCGTTCGAGAACGTGTGGGACGAGCTGGTGTGGCGCGGCCTCGTCCACGTGTCCACCGACCAGGAGGCGCTGCGCGCCCTTCTCGCCGGAGACGCGATCACCTATTACTGCGGATTCGACCCGACCGCCCCCAGCCTGCACCTCGGCAACCTCGTGCAGCTGCTCACGATGCGGCGCATCCAGCTCGCCGGGCACAAGCCCCTCGGCCTCGTCGGCGGCTCGACGGGCCTCATCGGCGACCCCCGCCCCACCGCCGAGCGCACCCTCAACACCCGCGAGACCGTGGAGGAATGGGTCGGCCGCCTTCGCGCGCAGGTCGAGCGCTTCCTCAGCTTCGAGGGCGAGAACGCTGCGCGCATGGTCAACAATCTCGACTGGACCGCGCAGATGAGCGCCATCGACTTCCTCCGCGAGATCGGCAAGCACTACCGCGTGGGCACGATGCTGAAGAAGGATGCCGTGGCCGCGCGTCTGAACTCCGATGCCGGCATCAGCTACACCGAGTTCAGCTACCAGATCCTGCAGGGCATGGACTTCCTCGAGCTGTACCGCCAGTACGGCTGCGTGCTGCAGACCGGCGGATCCGATCAGTGGGGCAACCTCACCAGCGGCACCGACCTCATCCACCGCGTCGAGGGCGTCTCGGCGCACGCGATCGGCACGCCACTGATCACCAACACCGACGGCACGAAGTTCGGCAAGAGCGAGGGCAACGCCATCTGGCTCGACGCCGAGATGTGCAGCCCGTACCGGATGTACCAGTTCTGGTTGAGCACGGCGGACGCCGACGTGATCGAGCGTCTGAAGGTCTTCACATTCCTCACGCGCGCCGAGATCGAGGAGTACGCGCAGCTCGTCGAGACCGAGCCGTTCCGTCGCGCCGCGCAGAAGCGCCTCGCCCTCGAGGTCGTCGCCACGGTGCACGGCGCGGATGCCACGGCGGCTGTGATCGCCGCGTCCGAGGCGCTGTTCGGCCAGGGCGACCTGACATCGCTGGATGCCGAGACGCTGCGCACGGCGCTGGAGGAGTTGCCGAACGCGGCCGTGCCCGCGGGCACGAGCGTGGTCGACGCGCTCGTGGCGACCGGTCTCGTCGCGAGCGCATCCGAGGCGCGTCGCGCGATCGCCCAGGGCGGCGTCTCGCTCGATGGCGTTCGCGTGGACGATGACGCCGCGAGCGTCGCGCTGAGTCTGCCCGGCGGGGTGTCCGTGCTCCGTCGGGGCAAGAAGACCCTGGCGGGTCTGCTTCCGCGGGGCTGAGCACACCGACCCGATGCCGTTCACTCCGAGTCACGCGGTCGTCGCGCTTCCCTTCGTGCGCACGCCGATCGTGCCCGCTGCCATCGCCGTCGGGGCGATGACGCCGGATCTTCCGCTGTTCGTCCGTGCGGTGGTGCCCGACTACGGCACGACGCACGATGTGCGGATGCTGCCGCTCACGATGCTCATCGCCCTCGTGCTGCTGCTCGCGTGGCGCCTGCTGCTGCGGCCGGCGACGCGGATCGTCCTGCCGCGCCCGATCGCCGAACGACTGCCGGTGGCGTGGGACGGCGGTATCCGTGCCGGGTGGCGTGAGACCTTCCCTTCGGTGGTCGGCGTGCTGTGGCTGCTGGTCGCCCTCGGGCTGGGCGTGCTCTCGCACATCCTGTGGGACTCCCTCACGCACGAGGGGCGCGGCGGCGTGCAACTGCTCCCCGTGCTCGGAGAGCCGTGGGGCCCGCTTCCCGGCTACAAGTGGCTGCAGTACGGATCGGGTGTGCTGGGCCTGGCGGGGATCGCGATCTTCGCGCTCGTCTGGCTGACCAGGCGGACTCCGTCGCCCGTGGCGCATCCGGCGCCGCGCATCGTCTTCTGGCTCTGGCTGGCCGCCCTGCCCGTCGCGCTGGGGATCGCAACGGCGATCGGACTGGCGGCGTTCGTGCCGCTGGATGCCGAGTTCACCATCGCCCATCTCGCGTACCGTGTGCTGCCCCCGGCGTGCGCCGTGTGGGGAGCGGCGACGTTCGTGCTGTGCCTCGTGCTGCCGCAGCGCTGGCGTGTGACGACTCGCTGACGCACGACGCCCCTCAGCCCTCGCGACACGCCCGGGACCGCCCGGGCGTGTCGCGAGGGGAGGATCGACCCGTTATCGCCCGGAATGAAGGGCATGACGGCGGGGGTACCACAGCACGCGTCGGCCCTCACGCGCGCGCCGTGGAGGAGTACCATCATTTCCCGTTCGAACATTGCCGTCCGAACCGTGACAGCCCGGATCACGCGACCGCGCTGTCACGAGCAGCGCGTCACCGAGGGAGTTGACCCCATGCCCAAGCCATTCGTTCGACGCAAGACTCGACGCATGCGCGTCGACGACGTCCTCGTCGTGAAGAAGAAGAATCTGCGCATCGCGATCTCGGGAACGGTCGTCGGAAACTTCATGGAGTGGTTCGACTTCGGCGTGTACGGTTACCTCGCCGTCACGCTGAGTGCCGTCTTCACGGGGGATCTTCCCGAAGGACTCGGGCTGCTCGTCACCCTGCTCGGATTCGCCATCTCGTTCCTCGTGCGTCCGCTCGGCGGTCTCGTGCTCGGCCCGCTGGGCGACCGCATCGGTCGCCAGCGCGTGCTGTTCTTCACGATGGCGATGATGGCCACGGCCACGGCGCTCATCGGCGTGCTGCCCACCTCCGCTCAGATCGGGCTGTGGGCCATCATCCCGCTGTATCTCCTCAAGATGGTGCAGGGCTTCTCCACCGGCGGCGAGTACGCCGGCGCCACCACCTACGTCTCCGAGTTCTCGCCCGACCGCTCGCGCGGGTTCTGGTCGTCGTTCCTCGACGTCGGCTCCTACGTCGGTTTCGCGGCGGGGGCGAGCGTCGTGGCCCTCACGACCTGGATCGTGGAGGCGACGGCGGGCGAGACAGGCATGCTCGACTTCGGATGGCGCATCCCGTTCCTCGTCGCCATCCCGCTGGGCGCCGTGGCGATCTGGTTCCGGCTGAAGATCCCCGAGACCCCCGCGTACGAGGCCGAGCAGGCCGCCGGCCTCACGACGGAGAACGAGAACGACCCGCTGGCCCGGCACGGCATCATCGGCATCTTCCGCCACCACTGGCGCGAGGTGCTCATCGCGATCGCCCTCGTGGCGGCGACGAACACGGCCGGCTACGCCCTCACGAGCTACATGCCCACCTACCTCGAGAAGGAGGTGGGGGTCACCAACCTCATGGCTGCGCTCGCGACGGTGCCCGTGCTCGTGCTCATGAGCGCCTGCCTGCCCTTCATCGGCCGACTGTCGGACCGGATCGGCCGCAAGCCGGTGTACGCCATCGCCGTCGTCTCGACGATCGTGCTCATGGTCCCCGCGTTCGCCGTGATGCAGATCGGCGAGGAGTGGGCTGTGATGATCGCGCTGGCGATGGTCGCCATCCCCGTGGCGTTCTATGTGGCGATCTCGGCATCTGCCCTGCCGGCGCTGTTCCCCACCGCCTCGCGCTTCGGCGCGATGGCGATCGCATACAACGTCGCCGTGTCGCTGTTCGGAGGCACGACGCCGCTGTTCAGCCAGGCGCTCATCGAGCTGACCGGCAACACCTTCATGCCGGCGTTCTACATCATGTTCTTCGCAGCACTCGGCGGCGTGGCACTGCTGACGATGCGCGAGACGGCCAAGCGCCCGCTGATCGGATCCTTCCCCGCCGTCGAGACGTCGGCCGAGGCGAAGGAGATCGTCGAGGGTCAGGACGACAACCCGTATATCGACACGAGCACCATGCCGCTCGACATCGTGTCGATCGGGGCGCCGCCGCAGACCGAGGACGCGGCGACGTAAGAGCCGGCGCGGCCGCCGTCAGGCCGCGATGTGGAGAGTCGCGCGCCGGGAGATGGTTGACTTCATCTCATGAAGCGACCGCCTCTGCCCGTGCGACGATCACTCGCCGAGGGCTACCGCGAGGCGTTCACCCGTCTGGGCCGAACCCTGGTGGTCGTCGCCGTCGTGCAGGGCGCGGTGGCGCTCGTCGCAGCGCCGCTGCTGGTGGCGCTGTTCGGTCTGGCCACCCGGGCGTCGGGGCTCACCGCGGTCACCACGACCACGTTCGGGCAGTTCCTTCGCAGTCCCGCCGGTCTCGCGATCGCGATCACCTCGCTCGTGCTCGTGGCGGCGGCGCTTCTCGCCCAGGCGGCGATCTTCGCGTTCATCGCGGATGCGCGGCTGCGCGATGGCGGATTCACGGCACGCGGGGTCGCGAGGCGTCTCGGCGAGCGGCTGAGCGATCTGCTGCGTCGCCCCTCGACGCTTCTGCTCATCCCGTACCTCGTGCTCGTCGTGCCGTTGGGACAGGCGGGGATCGGATCCGTGCTCACCCGTTGGATCGCGATCCCCCGCTTCGTCACCGACGAGATCGTCAAGACACCCATGCTCGCCATCGCGTACATCGTCGTCATCCTGCTGCTGTGGTGGGTCAACCTGCGGCTCATCTTCACGATCCCGCTGCTCGCGCTGACCGACATGACCGCGCCGCGGGCGCTCGCCCGCAGCTGGATGCTCACCCGGTGGCGGTCGGTGCGCGTCGTCGCCCTGCTGGCGGGCGTGCTGGTTCCGCTGGCGATCGGTTCGATGATCCTTGCGGGGGCCGCGCTGCTGCCGACGCTGATCTCCGACGCCACCGTTCCCGACGCCTCGCTCGCCGTCGCCTCCCTGAGCCTTGGCGCGTTGCAGGTGGCGGTCTTCTTCTTCGTGGGCGTGATGCTCATGGTGCAGGCGCAGACGCTCGTGGCGGCCCTCCGCGCCGCGCAGGCGTGGGAGGATGCGCCGCTGACGGTCGCCGGCCCGCGTCGCCGCGTCGGCCGCCCGCTGGCGGTGACCGTCGTGACCGCGAGCGTGCTGGCGTTCGGCGGGGCGAGCGCCGCCGCCTCCGGGCCGCTCGATGAGGTCGCCGACGGGGCGACGCTCGTGCTCGCGCATCGTGGGTTCACGGCGAGCGGCGTGGAGAACACCATTCCCGCTCTCGACGCTGCCAACGCCGCCGGCGCCGACCTGGTCGAGATGGATGTGCAGCAGACGGCCGATGGCAGGTGGGTTCTCATGCATGACACCGACCTGAAGCGGCTCGCCGGCAAGGACACCTCGGTCGGGGCGCTTACGCTCGCCGAGGCCACGGCGATCACGGTGCACGACGAAGAGGGGCGCACGGCGAAGATCCCGTCGCTGCGCGAGTACCTCCAGCGCGCCGACGAGCTCGGCCAGCAGCTGCTCATCGAGATCAAGGTGCACGGTGGCGAGACGCCCGACTACGTCGAGGGCCTCATCGACCTCATCGACGAGGTCGACGGCGCAGACGAGCACATCTATCACACGCTCAGCGCCGACGTCGTCGACGAGTTCACCCGGCTGCGGCCCGACCTCACGATCGGGTACATCGTGCCGATCTCGTTCGGCGGCGTGCCCGATACTCCGGCATCCTTCCTCGTGCTCGAGCAGAGCGTGTACACGCAGCAGCGGCGCGACGACATCTGGAACACCGGCAAGGCGGTCTTCGTCTGGACCGTGCAGGACGAAGCCGACATGCGCGAACTGATGCGCGACCGGGTCGACGGGATCATCACCGACCACCCGGATCTGGCGGTGAAGACGCTCGAGGATGTGACGGGCGAGAAGGGGCTGTCGGCACGGCTCGCCGACGCCGTCGGGCGCCTCATCGCGACGCCGTGACACGCGACACGCCCGGTCGATCAGCCCGATTTGCCGACGAGTCCGGATCCACGTAGATTATTACCTGTTCGCCCCAAAGGGTTGAGCGTGAGGTCGCAAGGCCTGGCTCCCCTCAAGCAGTGAACATCCACCTCCTTCCACTCGATTCGAGCGGCGGTCCTCCGTGTCCGGGAGGTGGCGATCCGGCCCGGATCACCGATTTGAACATCGGCTCCGGTTCGGATAAAGTGGAGAAGTTGCCCTGACGGGAAGGCCGAGAGGCTGGAACGCAGGAGCGTCCGATCTTTGAGAACTCAACAGCGTGCACTTGTCAAATGCCAATTTATTGTCTCTGATCAACCTTTTTTGGTTGGTTGGTTGATTTCTTTGGATCAATTTATGTGAATGTCAGTTTGATATTCATTCTTTTGGTCAGGTTCGAACTCGCTTCTGATGCCGTTTTCCCGGTGTTGGTTGCTTTTTTTCTTTACGGAGAGTTTGATCCTGGCTCAGGATGAACGCTGGCGGCGTGCTTAACACATGCAAGTCGAACGATGAACCTGGGTGCTTGCATCTGGGGGATTAGTGGCGAACGGGTGAGTAACACGTGAGCAACCTGCCCTGGACTCTGGGATAAGCGCTGGAAACGGTGTCTAATACTGGATATGAGGCGTGGCCGCATGGTCGCGTTTGGAAAGATTTTTCGGTCTGGGATGGGCTCGCGGCCTATCAGCTTGTTGGTGAGGTAATGGCTTACCAAGGCGTCGACGGGTAGCCGGCCTGAGAGGGTGACCGGCCACACTGGGACTGAGACACGGCCCAGACTCCTACGGGAGGCAGCAGTGGGGAATATTGCACAATGGGCGGAAGCCTGATGCAGCAACGCCGCGTGAGGGATGACGGCCTTCGGGTTGTAAACCTCTTTTAGCAGGGAAGAAGCGAGAGTGACGGTACCTGCAGAAAAAGCGCCGGCTAACTACGTGCCAGCAGCCGCGGTAATACGTAGGGCGCAAGCGTTATCCGGAATTATTGGGCGTAAAGAGCTCGTAGGCGGTTTGTCGCGTCTGCCGTGAAATTCTCAGGCTCAACCTGAGGCGTGCGGTGGGTACGGGCAGACTAGAGTGCGGTAGGGGAGATTGGAATTCCTGGTGTAGCGGTGGAATGCGCAGATATCAGGAGGAACACCGATGGCGAAGGCAGATCTCTGGGCCGTTACTGACGCTGAGGAGCGAAAGGGTGGGGAGCAAACAGGCTTAGATACCCTGGTAGTCCACCCCGTAAACGTTGGGAACTAGTTGTGGGGTCCTTTCCACGGATTCCGTGACGCAGCTAACGCATTAAGTTCCCCGCCTGGGGAGTACGGCCGCAAGGCTAAAACTCAAAGGAATTGACGGGGACCCGCACAAGCGGCGGAGCATGCGGATTAATTCGATGCAACGCGAAGAACCTTACCAAGGCTTGACATACACGAGAACGGGCCAGAAATGGTCAACTCTTTGGACACTCGTGAACAGGTGGTGCATGGTTGTCGTCAGCTCGTGTCGTGAGATGTTGGGTTAAGTCCCGCAACGAGCGCAACCCTCGTTCTATGTTGCCAGCACGTTATGGTGGGAACTCATGGGATACTGCCGGGGTCAACTCGGAGGAAGGTGGGGATGACGTCAAATCATCATGCCCCTTATGTCTTGGGCTTCACGCATGCTACAATGGCCGGTACAATGGGCGGCGATACCGTGAGGTGGAGCGAATCCCAAAAAGCCGGTCCCAGTTCGGATCGTAGTCTGCAACTCGACTACGTGAAGTCGGAGTCGCTAGTAATCGCAGATCAGCAACGCTGCGGTGAATACGTTCCCGGGTCTTGTACACACCGCCCGTCAAGTCATGAAAGTCGGTAACACCTGAAGCCGGTGGCCTAACCCTTGTGGAGGGAGCCGTCGAAGGTGGGATCGGTAATTAGGACTAAGTCGTAACAAGGTAGCCGTACCGGAAGGTGCGGCTGGATCACCTCCTTTCTAAGGAGCACTGCAGAACTTCGGTTCTGACAGAGCCGGTTTCGGAACGAATGTTTCCGACCGGTGCTCATGGGTGGAACATTTGACATGGCATCACGGATGCGTGGTGTTCTTAGTACGCTGCTTCGGCAGTGGGAACGGGGCGCTTCGTGGATGTGGTGTCTGCACGCTGTTGGGTCCTGAGGGACCGGGCCGACCCCTTGGGGGGTTGTTCTGACCTCTGGGCCTCATTTCTGTTGCCGGTTGGTGGCGGGGGTGGGGTGCCGCCCGTACTTTGAGAACTACACAGTGGACGCGAGCATCTTAAAGAGTCTGCACCTTTCGGGGTGTGGGTTCGAAACGATAGATACAACCCCTTTTTTTTTTTTGGGGTTGGCTCATGTGATTTCAAGTCTTTAAGAGCAAACGGTGGATGCCTTGGCATCTGGAGCCGAAGAAGGACGTAGCAATCTGCGATAAGCCTCGGGGAACTGATAAGCGAGTTTTGATCCGAGGGTGTCCGAATGGGGAAACCCCGCCAGGCGGCGTGCTGACCTGGTGACTCCCGTCTGAATATATAGGGCGGGTAGAGGGAACGTGGGGAAGTGAAACATCTCAGTACCCACAGGAAGAGAAAACAACATGTGATTCCGTGAGTAGTGGCGAGCGAAAGCGGATGAGGCTAAACCGGGTGTGTGTGATAGCCGGCAGGCGTTGCATGCCCGGGGTTGTGGGACTCTCTTGGATTCTCTGCCGAGGATCCGGCGTGACGGACGCGTATAGACGAACCGTTTTGAATGACGGACCATAGTGGGTGCGAGTCCCGTAGTCGAAATGTGTGTTCCGGCGTGGAGAGTATCCCGAGTAGCACGGGGCCCGTGAAATCCCGTGTGAATCTGTCAGGACCACCTGATAAGCCTGAATACTCCCAGATGACCGATAGCGGACAAGTACCGTGAGGGAAAGGTGAAAAGTACCCCGGGAGGGGAGTGAAATAGTACCTGAAACCGTTTGCTTACAAACCGTTGGAGCCTCCTTAGCAGGGGTGACAGCGTGCCTTTTGAAGAATGAGCCTGCGAGTTAGTGATATGTGGCGAGGTTAACCCGTGTGGGGTAGCCGTAGCGAAAGCGAGTCTGAATAGGGCGTTTCAGTCGCATGTCCTAGACCCGAAGCGAAGTGATCTATCCATGGCCAGGCTGAAGCGACGGTAAGACGTCGTGGAGGGCCGAACCCACTTAGGTTGAAAACTGAGGGGATGAGCTGTGGATAGGGGTGAAAGGCCAATCAAACTTCGTGATAGCTGGTTCTCTCCGAAATGCATTTAGGTGCAGCGTTGCGTGTTTCTTGCCGGAGGTAGAGCTACTGGATGGCCGATGGGCCCTACAAGGTTACTGACGTCAGCCAAACTCCGAATGCCGGTAAGTGAGAGCGCAGCAGTGAGACTGTGGGGGATAAGCTTCATAGTCGAGAGGGAAACAACCCAGACCACCATCTAAGGTCCCTAAGCGCGTGCTAAGTGGAAAAGGATGTGGAGTTGCTTAGACAACCAGGAGGTTGGCTTAGAAGCAGCCATCCTTGAAAGAGTGCGTAATAGCTCACTGGTCAAGTGATTCCGCGCCGACAATGTAACGGGGCTCAAGCACGCCACCGAAGTTGTGGCATTGACATTATTGGTAGGCCTTCGTGGTCCAGCCGTGTTGATGGGTAGGAGAGCGTCGTGTGGCGGGTGAAGCGGCAGAGTGATCTAGCCGTGGACGCTACACGAGTGAGAATGCAGGCATGAGTAGCGAAAGACGTGTGAGAAACACGTCCTCCGGAAGACCAAGGGTTCCAGGGTCAAGCTAATCTTCCCTGGGTAAGTCGGGACCTAAGGCGAGGCCGACAGGCGTAGTCGATGGACAACGGGTTGATATTCCCGTACCGGCGAAGAACCGCCCCAGTCAATCCAGTAGTGCTAAGTATCTGAATCCTCATGACCGGATCCTTCGGGTGATGGCGTGGGGCCTAGCGTACGACCCCATTCTGGTGCGGCTAGCGTATTAACAGGTGTGACGCAGGAAGGTAGCCCATCCCGGGCGATGGTTGTCCCGGGGCAAGTGTGTAGGCCGAGTCATAGGCAAATCCGTGACTCGTACAGGCTGAGACACGATGCGGATGAAAAGTGGGTGATCCTATGCTGCCGAGAAAAGCATCGACGCGAGGTTCTAGCCGCCCGTACCCCAAACCGACTCAGGTGGTCAGGTAGAGAATACCAAGGAGATCGAGAGAATCGTGGTTAAGGAACTCGGCAAAATGCCCCCGTAACTTCGGGAGAAGGGGGGCCACCCGCTTATACCGCCTTGCGCGGGAAAGGGTGTGGTGGCCGCAGAGACCAGTGGGTAGCGACTGTTTACTAAAAACACAGGTCCGTGCTAAGTCGCAAGACGATGTATACGGACTGACGCCTGCCCGGTGCTGGAAGGTTAAGAGGACCGGTCAGCCACTTCGGTGGCGAAGCTGAGAATTTAAGCCCCAGTAAACGGCGGTGGTAACTATAACCATCCTAAGGTAGCGAAATTCCTTGTCGGGTAAGTTCCGACCTGCACGAATGGCGTAACGACTTCCCAACTGTCTCAACCGCGAACTCGGCGAAATTGCATTACGAGTAAAGATGCTCGTTACGCGCAGCAGGACGGAAAGACCCCGTGACCTTTACTACAGCTTGGTATTGGTGTTCGGTGTGGCTTGTGTAGGATAGGTGGGAGACTGTGAAGCCATGACGCCAGTTATGGTGGAGTCATTGTTGAAATACCACTCTGGTCACTCTGGATATCTAACTTCGAACCGTGATCCGGTTCAGGGACAGTGCCTGGTGGGTAGTTTAACTGGGGCGGTTGCCTCCTAAAGAGTAACGGAGGCGCCCAAAGGTTCCCTCAACCTGGTTGGCAATCAGGTGGCGAGTGTAAGTGCACAAGGGAGCTTGACTGTGAGACTGACAGGTCGAGCAGGGACGAAAGTCGGGACTAGTGATCCGGCAGTGGCTTGTGGAAGCGCTGTCGCTCAACGGATAAAAGGTACCTCGGGGATAACAGGCTGATCTTGCCCAAGAGTCCATATCGACGGCATGGTTTGGCACCTCGATGTCGGCTCGTCGCATCCTGGGGCTGGAGTAGGTCCCAAGGGTTGGGCTGTTCGCCCATTAAAGCGGTACGCGAGCTGGGTTTAGAACGTCGTGAGACAGTTCGGTCCCTATCCGCTGCGCGCGTAGGAAGTTTGAGAGGATCTGACCCTAGTACGAGAGGACCGGGTTGGACGAACCTCTGGTGTGCCAGTTGTTCCGCCAGGAGCACCGCTGGTTAGCTACGTTCGGGATGGATAACCGCTGAAAGCATCTAAGCGGGAAGCCGGCCTCAAGATGAGACTTCCATACCCTTTCGGGTGAGAGGCTCCCAGCCAGACTACTGGGTTGATAGGCCAGATGTGGAAGCACCGCAAGGTGTGCAGCTGACTGGTACTAATAAGCCGACGACTTGATAACACCTCTATCTTTCAGATGTTCCGCGTCCACTGAGTGGTTCTTGACGTACGGTCGAGAACCAAACACAACACCACGCATGTTGTTGTGTCGTACACGTCAATAGTGTTTCGGCGGCCATAGCGTGAGGGAAACGCCCGGTCACATTCCGAACCCGGAAGCTAAGCCTCACAGCGCCGATGGTACTGCAGGGGGGACCCTGTGGGAGAGTAGGACACCGCCGGACTCCCTTTGAAAACAGAGAAGCCACCCAGAGCTGGGTGGCTTCTCTGCGTTAACCGTCGTAAGCTCGACGGGTGCATGTTTCCGGGAGCGTCGTGGTGACGCGCGAGGAGGTTGTCGGCGCGCTCTGCGCCGACGGCAGAGGCTGAGTTCGATCCGGTGGCGGATGTCCGTCACCGGTGTTCCCTCCTGGCGTCGCTCTGCGACCGCAGTTTCGAACCGCTCGAGCGCGCCCTGCGCTCTCGATGCGGTGTCCGCACCGGCGCCCGCAGCCGGACCGCTCACTCAGAGAGATAAACACATGCTTCCCGTTTCGGAGCGCGAGATCCGCGCATCCTTCGTCAACGCCTCCCGCAAGGAGGCATCCTCGCTCACCCTCCCGCCCGGGTTCGCCGAGCTCGACTTCGACAGGCTCGACATGCTCGGTTGGGTCGATCCGAAGCTCCCCCGTCGCGCGTATGTCGTTGCGCATCTCGACGGACGCGTGACCGGCGTGCTCCTGCAGCAGGCCGAACAGCGCGTCGTGGCACGCGCGCAGTGCTCGTGGTGCGAAGACATCACGCTGCGCGACGACGTGCAGTTCTTCTCCGCCCGCAAGGCGGGGGCCGCGGGCCGCAAGGGCGACAGCGTCGGCACTCTCGTGTGCGCGAGCTTCGGATGCTCGGCCACCGTGCGACGATTGCCTCCGCTCGCCTACGAGGGATACGACCGCGAGGCCGCCCGCGACGCGCGGATCGCGCGCCTGCAGGAGCACGTGGCCGGGTTCTTCCGCGAGGTCGGGGCCTGATCACGCCGCACCATGGCGCGCGGATCAGTCCTCGGGCGGTGTCGTCACGTCGCCGAGGAAGTCGAGCGTCTTCTCCAGGGCGGTCTGCGCTTCGGGGAGGTCGAGGTGGAACTGGTACTCGTGCGCGAGAGCCGGTTCGTGCCCCGCGGGCCAGAACAATCGGGTGACGTCGACGCCCAACTCGTCGAGCCGGTCGGCCATCGGGATCGACTGCAACCAGGTGAGGCCGTCGCCGTTGCCACCGCTGATGTAGGTGGTGGGGAAATCGGCCGTGACCCAGTTCACCGTCGACATGGTCGATCCCACCGAACCCTCTGCCCACGTCTTGGACCCGGCATACGCCCACATCGCCGACTTCAGTCCCCAGCCCTCGATGCCCTGCAACGCGGCGAGGGCGGAGAGGTCGTACACGCCGCAGTTGAGGATCGTCGCGACGAGCTGGTCGGCATCCAGCGCGGGGTCGACGGAGACGATCTCGGCGTACGCGGGACTGGTCATGATCGTCGCCATCTGGCTGGCCAGCTGTCCGCCTGCGGAGTCCCCGGCCAGGACGATCTGCGAAGGGTCGACGCCCAGTTCCTCGGCATGCGCATCGATGTAGGCCAGCGCCTCGTTGAGCTGGTTCACCGCGAGCGGGTACTGGCCCTCGGGGCCGAGGGTGTAGTTCACCCCGATGGCCGTGTACCCGTGGGCGGCCAGGATGCGCAGGTAGGGAGCGACGTCGCTCTTGTTCCCCGAGATCCACGCCCCGCCGTGGATCCAGACGACGGTCGGCAGTTGCTGGTCGTTGCCGACCGGGGTGAAGACATCGAGCGTCGTGTCGCCGCCGTCGTCGCCGTAGGAGATGTCGAGGCGTTCGTCGGGAGCGGCCTGCGGCTGGTGGCGATCCATCTCGGCCGCGGTCGCCTCACCGCCCTTGGTGAAAACCGCGCGGATGACCATCGCCGACGGCCACGGGGTGATCGATCCGACCACCGAGACGACCACGACGACGGCGAGGAGCACACCCAGGGCGATACGCCATCCGCGACGCCGCCTGCGCGGCGGGTCAGGGGTGGCCGATGCGGCATCGGCGTCGGTCATCGGATTCCCTTCCGCGCATCCGTTCGGCGCGCACTGGCACATCTCTGCTCAGTATGGCGGAGAACGGCTCGACCGTGCGACCGTGCAACCGTGCGCGCAGGCCGACCTCAGGTGCCGGCGAGCACTTCGGCCGTGGTCTTCAGCGTCAACTGCGGCGGATACAGACCCATGATGTGCAGCGCGGCGGCGTGGTTCTCAGCGGTCGAGCCTGCGCACGCATCGGATGCGACGGTGATGCGGGCCCCCGCATCCGCTCCGGCCAGGGCCGTGGAGATCACGCAGCAGTCCGTCGAGACGCCGGCGAGCACCACCTCGGCATCGCCCACGATCCGTTCGAGCCCGGCGCCCCACTTGCCGAACGTCGGCAGATCGAGGGTCGGATGCGGCGAGAGCGCCCGCGCCTCGGGAACGAGGTCGAACAGCGGATCCGTCGCCGGCTTGTCGGCGAACGGCCACGCGGCGAAGTACTCGCCCCAGGACGTCGAGCGGTCGGCCGTGGGCAGCCAGCGTGTCACGAGCACGTTGTCGCCGAACGCCGCCGCGAGCGAGGCGATCCTGGGCATCGCCTCGGCGAAGAACGGCGAACCCCACTCCGAATCCGGGGCCGCGAAAATGTTCTGCGGGTCGACGACGACCAGCCAGTCGGCGTCGCTCATGCCTCTTCCTGGCGCCGGATCCTGCCCGCTCTCGCGAACCACGTCACCAGGAACGAGGCGATCAGCGCGAACAGTACGCCGAGGTTCGCGTAGCCCCAGTCATCGCGCCAGCCGAACAGGTCGAGGAAGTATCCCTGCCAGTTGTTCCATTCGGCATCGGAGAACTGGTTGATCACCAGACCCCAGCCGATGACCGACGTGACGACCATGGTGAGGATCGAGGTCCAGTCCCATGCGCCGTATCGGCCGGCGGCGTCGAACAGAGCCTCCTCGTCGTAGTCCTTCTTGCGGCGGAGGATGTCGGCGATGAGGATGCCGGCCCACGAGGCCAGCGGCACGCCGAGCGTGATGAGGAACGACTGGAACGGGCCCAGGAAGTCGGTCGCGAAGAACACCACGAAGATCGTCCCGAGCGTGAGGATGATCCCGTCGACCGCGGCTGCCGAGGGCCGGGGGATGCGGATGCCGAGGCTGATCAGCGTCAGGCCCGACGAGTAGATGCCGAGCACCGCACCCGAGACCAGCGCGAGCACGGCGGTGAGCAGGAACGGCACGAGGACCCAGATCGGAAGCAGCGTCGCGAGCGCCCCGATCGGATCGGCGCCGACGGCGGTCATCAGCGCGTCGTCGGATCCGGCCAGCAGCAGACCGAAGACGACGAGCAGCACAGGGGCGATCGCACCGCCGAAGGTGTTCCAGAACACGATCGCGCCGTCGGACGCCGTGCGCTTCTGATACCGCGACCAGTCGGCGGCGATGTTGATCCAGCCCAGGCCGAATCCGGTCATCACCATCACCAGGGCTCCGACGGTCTGTGCGAAGCCGCCGTCGGGTCGTGCGAAGACCGCGGCGAAGTCGATGTGCGGGATGGTCAGGATGACGTAGAGGATCGTCACGGCACCGGTGATCCACGTCAGCACCGACTGCATCTTCATGATCGTGTGATAGCCGAGAACGGATGCCGCGACGATGAGGGCTGCGACCACGACGGTCGCGATGATCTTCAGCGCGACGCTGTCACCGTCGCCGCCGAGCTGCGTGATCACGGTCGCCGTGGCGAGCACCGCCATGATCGCGAGGAACGTTTCCCAGCCGATCGAGGTGAGCCACGAGACGATGCCGGGAACTTTCTGACCGTGCACTCCGAAGGCGGCGCGGGAGAGCACCATGGTCGGTGCCGAGCCGCGTTTGCCGGCGATCGCGATCAGCCCGCACAGCGCGAACGAGATCACGATGCCGATGACCGAGACGAGCGTCGCCTGCCAGAACGAGATGCCGAATCCGAGCACGAACGATCCGTACGACATGCCGAACACCGACACGTTGGCCGCGAACCACGGCCAAAACAGGTCGCGCGGCTTGGCCGTGCGCTCGGACTCCGGGATGATCTCGATTCCGGCGTGCTCGATCAGTGTCGGCCCCGCGGCGATCTTCTCTGACATGCCCTCATCCTGGCAGAATGCGCGGGCCTGCGGCAGGAATCGGTTGGTCAGGCGGAGAAGAACGTGCGCGCGACGGCGGCGAGGTCGTGCAGGTCGCTCACGCCGGCGAGCTCGCGGGCCGAGTGCATCGAGAGGATCGGGATGCCCACGTCGACCGTGCGGATGCCGAGGCGGGTGGCCGTGATGGGCCCGATCGTCGAGCCGCACGGCACGTCGTTGTTCGAGACGAACTCCTGCGAGGCGACACCGGCCGACTCGCACCAGGCGTTCCAGCTCGCGGCGCCCACCGCATCCGTCGCGTAACGCTGGTTCGCGTTGATCTTGAGGATCGGCCCGGAACCCAGCACGGGCTGCACGACCGGATCGTGCTTGCCGATGTAGTTGGGGTGCAGGGAGTGGCCGACGTCGCTGGACAGGCACCACGACGCCGCGATGGCGCGCCGCGCCTGGACGGCGTCGGCGCCGAGGCCCGCCTGGATGCGGGCGAGCACATCTTCGAGGAAGGGCCCCGCGGCGCCGGAGCGAGAGGCGGAGCCGAGCTCTTCGTGGTCGAACGCGGCGAGCACGGCGACGGCATCGCCGGCGAACGTGTCCGACGCGATCTCGGCGAGCGCGACGACACCCGCGTGCACGGAGGCGAGGTCGTCGAGGCGGCCGCTCGCGAAGAAGGCGTCGTCCTTGCCGAAGACGGCGCCGCGCGCGGCATCCGCCACCACGGCGTCGAACCCGCGGATGTCGGCCGGGTCGACGTCGGCGGATGCGGCGAGCTCGGCGAGCAGGTCGGCATCCCCCGCCTCGCCCAGACCCCACACCGGCTGGGTCTCGGTCTGCTTGTCGAGCGAGAACGACGTGTTCGCCGAACGGTCGAGGTGCACCGCCAGCTGCGGCAGGCGCAGCAACGGGCCGGTGTCGGCGAGCACGACGCGGCCGTCGGCGAGGGCGAGGCGACCCGCGAGGCGCAGCTCGCGGTCGAGCCACGAGTTCAGCAGCGGTCCGCCGTAGACCTCCACCGCCGCCTGCAGCCAGCCCTTGACCCCGGTCGTCGGCCGGGGCTTGAGCTTGAAGCCGGGCGAGTCCGTATGCGCACCGAAGATGTGCGCCGGGGTCGTGGCCGTCGCATCCGCGGGCACCGCCCAGGCGATCGCGGCGCCGTCGCGCACGACGACGAATCGTCCGCCGGGCTGCGCGGGCCACTCGTCGGTCTCATCCAGCCGGGTGAACCCGGCGGATTCGAGGCGACGGGCGACCTCGTGGGCGGCGTGATAGCTCGACGGCGAGGCGGCGACGAAGTCGGCGAGGTCCTCGGCGTGAGCGAGGGCGGCGGGCGAGACAGGCATGCTTCGATCGTAGCCGCGGGGTCTCAGGGCTGAGTCGTGCGTCGACTGCACGGCTTATCGCCGAGTGCACGGCGTGTTTCCCGAAACAAGCCGCACATTCGGCGGGATCCCGTGCACTCGGGGCGCCTCAGACCCCGGATGCCGACAGCGCATCCCGCACGGCGAGCACGCCGCGAACCGTCTCGGCGTGCGTGGTGGTCAGCGGCGACAGGCCGAGGCGGATGCCGTCGGGAAAGCGGAAGTCGGGGATGACGCCTTCGGCCCACAGCGTCTGCGTCACGGCCTGGAACCGCGGATGCCCGATCGTCACGTGCCCGCCGCGGAGCGCCGCATCCCGCGGGCTGAGCAGGCGCACCCCGAGTGGCGCGAGCACGGCGTCGTACGCGCGCAGGGCGAGCTCGGTGAGCGAGACCGACTTGGCCCGCACCGCGTCGATCCCGGCCTCGGCGATCACCTCGATCATCCCCTGCATGCCGAGCATCGACAGCACCGGCGGGGTGCCGCTGAGGAGTCGCCGGATGCCGGGCGCGGGCTCGTAGGCGGGCCCCATCGCGAAGACGTCCTTCGCGCCGAACCAGCCCTGGATCGGCTGGCGCAGCGCACCCTGCAACCCCGTGCGCACGTAGGCGAAGGCGGGTGATCCGGGGCCGCCGTTGAGGTACTTGTAGGTGCAGCCGACGGCGAGGTCGACGCCCCACGCGTCCAGATCGAGCGGGATGACGCCCACGGAGTGGCACAGATCCCACAGCACGAGCGCGCCCGCCTCATGCACCGCGGCGGTGATGGCGGGCGCATCGGCCATCGCGCCGGAGCGGTAGTCGACGTGACTGAGCACGACGACCGCCGTGCGCTCGGTGACCGCCGCGGCGACGTCGTCGACGCTCACGCCGCGCACCGGATCGGGGGCGAGACGAACGATCGTGCCGCCGGTCTCGTCCGCGACGCCGGCGGCGACGAAGCGGTCGGTGGGGAAGTTGCCCTCTTCGATCACGATCTCGGTGCGCGCGGGATCGTGGGCGCGCGCGGCACGGATGAGCTTGTACAGCAGCACGCTCGTGGAGTCGGCGACGATCGTCTGCCCGGCCGCCGCCCCCAGCGCGACCTCGCCGATCCGGTCGCCGAGCGTCTCGGGCATCGCCATCCACTGCTCGTCCCACGAGCGGATCAGGCGCGTGCCCCAGTCCTCGCGCACGAACCGGGCGAGCCGCTCGGGCAGGTCGCGCATCGGCCTGCCCAGCGAGTTGCCGTCGAGATAGGCGCTCACCCCCGGCGCGTCGGCGAAGCGGTCGAGCAGCGGGGCGAGCGGATCGGCGGCGTCGAGGTCTGCGGCCTCGTCGTACAGCGCGGTCTCGGCGGCATCGGCGGTCGAGTCGGTCATGTCAGGCTCCGGGCGATCGGGTGGGCGGTAGGGGCAGATCGTGTGCGGTGCGCAGCGGGCGGGCGGTGAGCGGATCGGGGGCGGTACGTGCGGTCTCCGGCGCGTCGGCGATGAGCAGGCGGGCGCCGGGTTCGAGCGGGTCGACCGGCGCGAGGGCGTGCAGCAGGTCCCACCCGTCCACGCCCGCCGCGCGCAGCGCCTCGACCTCGTCGCGGCGCAGGTCGACTGGGGAGGGGCCGTTGCCCATGTCGGTGCCGTACCGCAGCATGCCGCCGGCAACATGGAATCGCCGGACGTTGTCGAGCGCAACGTCGCGCTCGCGGCCGGAGTGGATCGCGAGCGTCGAGATCCACTCCGCGGATGCCGCCTGCACGGCGATCTCGTCGTCGTTCAGGCGCTCCGTGAACGGCGCGTGCGCGAGACGGGTCGCACCGAGGCGCACGACGCGCTGAGCCTGCCCCGCGCCCTCCGCGTGCGCGACGACGGGCAGGCCGTGGGTGCGCGCGGCGTCGACCAGGGCGGTCACGAGGGTGTCGTCGAGGACAGGACCCGCGATGGTGTTCGCGACGATCTTGATGCAGCTCGCTCCGGCCTCGGCGAGTTCGGCGATCGCCGCGCGCACGGCATCCGCATCCGCGAGCTCGCGCACCGATCCGGGCAGCGCCCAGTCGCGGTCGGAGGGGTAGCCGCCGGGCGCCGTGAGGAACGGTCCGGCGTACGACACCCGCGTGCGGCCGGGCGCATCGGCCCGGGCACGGATCCAGTCCCGCGGCGCCCCGAGGTCGATGACATGGCGCAGGCGGCTGTCGTCGAGCACCGCATCGTCGACGAGCATGAGGTGCACGTGATGGTCTGTGAACCCGCCGAGCACGACGCCGTCCAGGCGCGGCAGGTCGGGGTCGGGCGCATCAGCGGTGAGGCGCAGTCCGTCGTCCGTCACCACGAGCGTGCCCTGTCGGATGCGGGTGCCGTCGACGAACGCGGCGGCGAACCGGCGCGGCGATCCGGGCATCCTCACGTCCCGATCGAGGTGCGCACGGTGTACAGCTCGGGGAAGAAGGTGAGATCGAGTGCCCGCTGCAGGAAGTCGACACCGCTGGAGCCGCCTGTGCCGATCTTGCGGCCGATCGTGCGCGTCACCGTGCGCAGGTGCCGGAAGCGCCAGAACTGGAAGTTGTCTTCGACGTCGACGAGCTTCTCGCACGCCTCGTACAGGTCCCAGTGCTCGTGCGGGTTCTCGTAGATCGCGCGGATCGCAGGGACGAGATCGGCATGCTCGCGGTACGGCTCGCGCACATCGCGATCCAGGATCTCCGCGGGGACGGGCAGCCCGCGGCGGGCGACGAGCCGCAGGAACTCGTCGTACAGCGTGGGACTCTCGTACTCGGCCGTGAGCAGCGCGAGGTTCTCGGGATGGTTGCGGAAGACGCCGAGCATCTTGCCGTTCTTGTTGCCGAGTGCGAACTCGACCGCGCGGTACTGCACCGACTGGAATCCGGAGGCGCTGCCGAGGAAGCCCCGGAACTGGGCGTACTCGGTGGGAGTGAGCGTGGCAAGCACCGACCACTGCTGCGTGAGCACCTCTTGGATGTTCTTCAGCCGCGCGATCGGCTTGAGTGCCTCGCGCAGATCGTCGGCGGCGAGCAGCTCGCGGGCGCGACGGATCTCGTGCAGCACGAGAGTGAGCCACAGCTCGGTCGTCTGATGCTGGATGATGAACAGCATCTCGTCGTGGTGCTCGGGCCTGCTCACCGGATGCTGCGCGCCGAGCAGCCGATCCAGGTCGAGGTACGAGCCGTAGGTCATGCGCTCGCGGAAGTCGGTGACGATGCCCTCCTCGAGGGCGCGCTCGTTGTCGGGGGCGTTCACGTCGTCGTGCGCGGTCATGTCATCCGATCGGGTTCCGGGAACGCCGCGGGGGTGTGCGGCTCTTTCACGGTAACGCGGCGGGGCCCGTCTTCGTCAGGGGCGATTCGGGGCAGGAGTGCCTTCCGGAACGGGGGAAACGGCGGGAGCGCGGGCTGCCCGCAGCGCCTGGGCGCCGAGGATCGTGCCCGTGGCGAGGGCCGCGCCGGCCAGCCCAGGCTGCATGACGGCGGCGGTCAGCAGCAGCGCGGTCCCCGCGACGATGAGCACGCGCCGTCGGGGGCCCGGCGTGGGGATGGCCAGCGCGACGACGCCGAGGATCGCCAGAAGGCCGGCGATGCCGACCGCCGCCCACCAGATGCCGGGCCAGCTCTCACCCGCGGGCACGGCGTCGCCGCGGGTGAGGGTGAACAGGGCCGTGGATGCGACGACGAGAACCACGGGCAGCGGTGCCAATGCGGCGAGCACCCGCGGGCTGTCGTCGGTCGCGAGCACGACGAAGAAGGCGATGAGCACAGGGAGGCCGGAGAGCAGGAGGAGCGCGACACCGGCCCCGATGTAGCCGATCCCGTCGGCGCAGACCCAGTCGCCCGTCGGGTCGCCCATGGTGAGGTAGCTGCAGCGCAGATGGAGCTGCTCGCGCAGCATCCCGATGGCAGAGGTCATGGCGATCGGGATGCAGAGCCCGCCGATGACGAGAACGGTGATCGCCTCGCCTCGTCTGCGCCGCATCCCCTCGCTCACCGCCATGCGGGCAGAGCGCCCGCCGAAGAGCGCTGCGGCGACCCAGAAGGAGGCGACGGAGAAGACGACCACCCCGGCGAAGACCGCTGACATCGGCAACGACCAGCGTGAGAGCAGGCCGAAGGGCAGGGCGAGCAAGAGCAGCGAGGAGAGGAACGACGTGACGATCGCGAGTGGACGTGCGGCGAGGAGCGCCGCGGATGCGAGACACAAGAGGGCCGCGAGAGCTCCGACGACGAGGCCCGGCGCGCCGCCCATGATCAGCGGTGCATACCAGTTTCCTTCGTAGATGTGCGTCGTGACCGCGACGGTGGCGATCGCTCCGCTGGCGGTTCCCGCGACGACCGGAGCCCAGGCCGTGCGCCGCATCCCCTCGCTCACCGCCATGCGGGCAGTGTATCCGCGCCCCGCGACATCCCGGTCGTCATACGCCGAAGGGTGCCGATGCGCCGGGCGTAGCCTCGGAGGATGAGCACCCCGACCGCCCCGAACCGCCTCGCCCGCCTGCTCGGAGTCGAGGTGCCGATCGTGCTCGCCCCCTTCGGCGGGCTGTCGTCGGTGGAACTCGTCGCCGCGGTGAGCCAGGCCGGGGGCCTCGGGTCTTACGGCCTGTACGGGTACGACGGCGACCGCATCCGCGCGACGACCGCGGCCCTGCGGGCGGCGACGGATGGGCCGTTCGCGCTGAACATCTGGCTGCCCACGGGCGACGAGGTCGCGCCCGCCCCCGCGCACGTCGCGTTCGCGCAGGCGCTTGCGCCGTTCTACGAGGCGGTCGGCGTCGATGTCCCGGCGATCCCCGCGCGCTACCTGCCTGCACTCGACGAGCAGCTCGAGGCGATCTGGGAGGCGGCTCCGGCCGTGCTCAGCGTCGTCTACGGAGTGCCGTCGCCGGCGATCGTCGAGGAGGCGCATCGCCGTAGCATCCGCGTGATCGGCACCGCCACGACCGTCGCCGAGGCCGTCGCCCTGGAAGCCGGCGGGGTGGATGCCGTGGTCGCCACCGGGGCCGAGGCTGCGGGCCACCGGGTGTCGTTCCTCAAGCCGCCCGAGCAGTCGCTCGTGGGCGCGCTGGCGCTCGTGCCGCAGATCGTCGACGCGGTGTCGATCCCCGTGATCGCCGCAGGGGGCATCGCCGACCGCCGCGGAGTCGCGGCCGCACGCGCCCTCGGCGCCGACGGTGTGCAGGCGGGCACCGCGTTCCTCGTCACCGCCGAGTCGGCCGCGAATGACGCGCACCGGCAGGCCATCCGCTCCACCGCGGCCGACGAGAGCGTGCTCACCACGGCCATGAGCGGCCGGCTGGCCCGCGGGGCGCGCAACCGCGCCGTGCGCGCGATCGAGGCCGGCGGCGGGATCGCGCCGTTCCCCGTGCAGAACTGGCTCACCGGGCGTTTCCGCGCCGCGGCCGGTCAGCAGAACCTCGGCGAGCTGCAGTCGCTGTGGCTCGGTCAGGGCGCCCCCTTGGCCACGCGCGACACCGCGGCAGACGTCTTCGCCGAGCTCGCCGCAGGGTTGTGAGGGGGAATCTGACTTGAACTTAGCCAGGTATATGGCTAAGTTCAGGTCATGACCCGATACAGCGTTCTGGATGCGCGCAACAACCTCTCGCGACTGATCGCGGATGCCCAGTCGGGGCTCGAGGTGGTCATCACGAATCGGGGCAGGCCGGTGGTCGAGATCGTTCCGATCGGCCCGCCTGATGTCATCCTCAACGGGCCGGCACTGGCCGAGTGGCTCGATGACAACCCGCTGCCCTCGCACCTGGTGCGTTCGACGGCGCAGCTCGACGAGCAGATCGCGGCGGGCCGGGAGGCGTGGGATTGATCTATCTCGACGCGTGCATCCTCATCTATGCGGTCGAGGATCAGGGCACGCGTGGAGCTTCTGTGCGTCGGGCCTTCCGCGCTGCCGACGCGCCGTTGGCGACGAGCGCGCTCATCCTTCCCGAATGCCTTCCTGGCCCGTTGCGCGCGCAGGATCATGCGCTGCGCGATCGCTACCTCGCAGTCTTCGAACGGCTGGAGATCATCGAGCTGGGCACGCAGTCGTATCTGCGGGCGGCGCAGTTGCGCGCCGGGTTCGGGCTGAAGACGCCTGACGCCATCCATCTCGCCGCGGCGCAACTGGCGGGGTGCACGCAGTTCTGGACGAACGACAGACGTCTCGCCGCGGCCTCGAACGGCCTCGCCGTCGACATCATCGGCGGATGACGGCGGTTGCTCGCCCGCTACAGGATGACGGTGGAGCGGCCGTGCACGATCACGCGATCCTCCGCGTGCCACTGCACGGCGCGGGCGAGCACCAGGCGCTCCACATCCATGCCGCGGCTCTGAAGCTGAGCGGCGGACTCGGCGTGGGTGACCCGCGTGACATCCTGCTCGATGATGGGCCCCTCGTCGAGGTCGGCCGTGGCGTAGTGGGCCGTCGCGCCGATGAGCTTCACGCCGCGCTCTTTCGCCCGTGCATACGGGTTCGCGCCGATGAAGGCGGGCAGGAACGAATGGTGGATGTTGATGACCGGCGCTTCGAGGCTCGTCAGGAAGTCGTCGGTGAGGATCTGCATGTAGCGGGCCAGCACGACGAGGTCGACGTTCCCCTGCAGCAGCTCCAGCTGGCGGCGCTCCATCTCGGACTTGTCGGTGCCGGGGATGTGCACGAACGGCACGCCGAACGAGCGCACCGACTCGGCGAGGTCGGGGTGATTGGAGACGACCATGGTCACGTCGATGTCGAGCTGCCCGCGCTGTGCGCGCCAGAGCAGCTCGAGCAGGCAGTGATCGTACTTCGACACGAAGATCGCCACGCGCTTGCGCCGTGAGGCGTCGTGCAGCGACCACTCCATGCCGAACCGGTCGGCCACCTCTGTAAGCGATTCCTCCAGTGCCGTCCGGGCAGCGGCGAGTCCGTCGAGATGCAGCACGGTGCGCTGGAAGAAGCGGCCGCCCTCGGAATCGGTGGAATGCTGATCGAGCGAGACGATGTTCGCCCCGTGATCGGCGAGCACCCCGGCGACAGCGGCGACGATACCGGGCTGGTCGTCGCACGCGATGAGCAGGCGAGCGGTGTCGGGCTGGGCCATGGCGGAATCCTCGGTGTCGCGGGTGTGCGTCGATTCTCCCGCGTGCGGGCGATCCGCGCGAATCGGTAGCGTGAGGGCATGACCGCCGAGCCCACCTCCGCCGCGCTGATCGCGCAGGCGCGGGTGGCGTTGGCGGAGGCTCCCGTCGAGGCGCTCGGGGTGGAGAAGACCTCGCGATGGCGCCGTCCGCGCATCGTACGGGCAGGCGGCGCCTGGCATCTCGGCGTGCTGCTCATCGGATCGGATGCCGTCTTCGCGACCGGGGAAGTGCTGCGCGCGGCGGCCGAGGTGCGCCGAGGCTATGCCGCAGAGTCGGCCAGGCAGCGAGCGGAGCGCCGGTTCGCCGCGGCCCGCGGCGGCTTCGGCGAGGGCGAGGTCGTGCACGTGGGGTGGACGCCGATCGACCTCGCGACGGTGGATGCCGGAGGCGCATCGGGGCCCCTGGCGCTCGTCGACGGGGTTTCGTCGGTGCGGTGGTCCGCGTCGGGCGCGTACATGCCGCTGGGGGCATATCTGCGCGAGCGGATCACGCTGCTCACCGGCGAAGGCTGAATGCGGACCTCACCTCGCTTCAGTCTCGTTCCCCTCGCTCGGCGACCGGCGAGCGTCAGTGGGAGAGCGCGAGGGCGGCGAAACGGCCGAGAATGTGTGCGGGCTCGGTGACCGAGGCGCTCAGCACCGCCTCCTGCACGGTGTCGAAGGCATCCGCGTCGAAGTATCCGGTCGTGCGGTAGAACACCATCCGATCGGCGAAGTCGCGCGGTGAAGGCTCGGGATGGAACTGCGTCGCGTAAAGGCGGCCGCCCGCGCGGTACGCCTGCACGGGGCAGACGTCGCCCACCGCCAGCAGCGTTGCACCGGGAGGCGTCGTCGTCGACCCCTCCTTGTGCGCCGTGAACGCCGTGAACGAGGCGCCGGACGGTCCGAAGAGCGGATCATCGAGGCCCGCCGGCGTGGTGCGGATCCAGGTCGCCGTGGCCTCCTCGGGGTGATCCGTCGTCACCTCGCCGCCCAGCAGCCGGGTGACGACGCCGATCCCGTAGCAGGTGAAGAACGCGGCCGTCGCGCCGTCGAGCGCGCGGGCGGCGATGCGTTCGAGGTCTCTTTCGACCCGGAGCTGCATCGACGACTTGGCCGCGTCGGTGACGTTGAAGGGGGACCCGCCGATGACGAAACCCGCGTAGCGGTCGAAGGCGTCATCCGGCAGCGGCGAGGAGACGAGGTCGATGCGGTCGAGCTGCTCGGACGGCACACCGAGTCCGATGCGGAAGGATGCGCGCTCCGCCGTCGCCGCATCCAGCTCGGGGCGCACGCCGACATAGAGAAGCGAGGCCACGTGGAGATTCTAGGCGAGGCGTCAGCGCGAGGAGTTCGCCGTGCGTCCGCGGACGATGCCGATGAACGTCTCCACGTCTTCGGTCGTGCGCTCGGCGCGCCAGGCGAGCAGCACGGGTGAGACGGGGCCGCCGCGCAGCGGTCGGTGCTCGACGTCTTTGCGGTGGTGCAGCCGGGCGAGCGAGAGCGGCACGACGACGATCCCGACGCCGCTGGCGACGGTCGCGACCGCATCCGACACCGTGTCGAGCATCCCGAAGGTCGCCGGTGTCGTGGGCAGCGTGAGATCGAGCACGTCCTCTGCGGTGGTCAGCAGCGTCTCGCCCTCGAGATCCGCCGGATCGAGCTCGTCGGCGGCGAGCAGATGCGAATCGACCGAGGTGATGACCACCGGCAGCTCTTCATACAGCGGGATCGCGTGCATGCCGTCGCGGTCGAACGGCTCCCGCACGATCGCGAGGTCGAGGTCGTCGTCGGCGATGCGCTCGCGCTGCGCGGCGAATGGCACCTCGACGAGTTCGATCGCGACGTGCGGCATCCGCGCCTTCCACGTGGCGATCCACCGCCCCGGCGTCGCGCCGGGCACAGCGCCCAGGCGGAGAGTGCGTGGCTCGGGCGGAGCAGTCCGCCGCGGTGCCGGCGCCACCCGCGGTGAAGAGGCCGAC
This sequence comes from Microbacterium pseudoresistens, assembly GCF_013409745.1. Taxonomy (NCBI): domain Bacteria; kingdom Bacillati; phylum Actinomycetota; class Actinomycetes; order Micrococcales; family Microbacteriaceae; genus Microbacterium; species Microbacterium pseudoresistens. The sequence goes on along the minus strand of NZ_JACCBH010000001.1, from coordinate 743,884 downwards.
CGGGGCTTCGCCTTCGCGGCGTGCGGAGCGGCCGGGTTCTTCCGCGCGGGTCGCGGCGCTCGTCGTGCCATGCGTGTCACGCTACCGCTACGGGGAGAAGCGCTGGATCAGGCGGCTAGCCAGAGCCCCTTCCGATCGGTCGCGATGGCCTGACCTGCGGGCACCGTCTCGTCATCTCCGATGCGTGCGCCGCGGGCGATGTGCGCCCCGGCGCCGACCTCTGTGCGCACGCCGATGCTTGCGCCGTCGCCGACCGTCGCGCCCGCGCCGATGTGCGCGTGCGCGTCGATGCGGGCGTTGCTCCCGATGACCGCGTCGTCCTGGATCCACGCCCCGCGTGAGACGACGGCTCCCGCGCCGATGCGCGCTCCCGGCTCGATGTACGCGCCCGCCTCGACGTGCGCCTGAGGGTGCACCTTCGCGCCGTGCGCGACGAGACCGCGGCCGTTGGCGTGCTTGCGGTAGCGCAGCGTTCCGCCGTGGTCGTCTTCGATGTCGATGTAGTTCTTGCCCACGAAAACCTCCCGTGACCGGGCTGTGTCGGCCCGGAACTAGAGACAACCGCGAAGGGCACGGATTCATTCCCTGGTTGAAGGTTGTTCCGACCGTGATTCGTTCCTCGGCGTCGTGCGACGAGCACCGATCCGCCTCATCCCCAGGTCAGCGGATCCAGACGGAGGTAGAAGTCCAGTGCCGACCGGTCCGGGTGCGGAATGCCGAGGGTCCTGAACAGCGCCTCGGCGGCGGCATCCGACTGTGCGACCGAGTCCCAGTTCTCCTCGGCGTTGGCCAGCATCAGCGACAGATCCGCGTATCGGTCGGCCGTGCCGAGGCGCCCGAGGTCGATCATGCCCGTGCATTTCAGGGTTCCCGGGTCGACGAGGAAGTTCGGAAGGCACGGATCGCCGTGGCAGACCACGCGCTCCGCTTGCTCCCGCGCGAGACGAGCGGGAAGGTCTGCCGCGACCCGGGCCAGGAGTTCCGCGGCCGGAAGGTGGCTGTCGTCGTCGGGGAGGAATGCGGGGTTGACGGCGTCGCGACGGACGACGTCCTCGGCGCGCGCGAACACCCGCTCCAGCTCGCGATCGAAGGGGCATGTCGAAGGGTCCTGTTCGTGCAGTGCGGCCAGCAGGCCGATCATCGAAGGCCATGCCGTGCGGAGATCGCCTCCGTGCAGCTCGGAGGCGGGGATGCCGGGGATCGCCGTCATGACGAGGCACGCCCCGCCGACGGTTTCGCGCCAGTCGAGCGGCTGCGGGACGGCCAGTCCGCGACCCGCCGCCCACTCCAGCCGGTCGCGTTCGCCGGCGAGCGCGGAGACGCGGTGCGGGGGCGAGACTTTGGCGTATGCGCGTCCATCGTCGCGCCTGTGGACCTGGTCTTCCGACTCGCCGGTATCGATCGGTGTCCAATCGAAGCGCGGGTCCAAGAGCGAAGCAGCGGTCATGGGATGTGACTCCAGGGAAGGGGACGAGGACCCGGCGTCAGCGCTGGCAGCGCGGGCACCAGAAGGTGGTGCGCTCCTCGGCGGGGCCGGCACCGAGCGCGCCCGTCTCGATGAGGGTGCCGCAGCGGCGGCACGGCCGCCCCGCACGCCCGTACACCCAGGTGGTCCGGCCGCGGCGGTTGACGCCGGTGAACGTGCGGTCGACGAGCGCGACGTTCGCACGGATGGTGCGGGTACCGAGCGCGATCAGCGCTTCGGCATCCACGTCGGTCGCCGGGGTCGTGGGCAGGATGCCGCGCAGGAACAGCAGCTCTGCCGCGTACTCGTTGCCGAAGCCGGCGACGTTGCGCTGATCGAGCATCGCGACGTGCACCGGGCGCGGATCGAGGGAGACCCGCCGGGTGGCCTCGGCGGCATCCCAGCGGTCGGCGAGCGGATCGGGCCCGAGATGCCCGACGAGCGTCTCCTCGTCGCGGGTGGGCACGAGGGCGAGCATCGATACGTCGAAGCCCACGGCACCCGCGCGGTCGGTGCCGACGATCGCACGCGCCTTGAACGCGGGCGCTCGCCACCGCTCGCCCGGCCGGTACACGTGCCACGAGCCGTCCATGCGCAGATGCGAGCGCAGCGTCATCGCGCCGATGCGCATGAGCAGATGCTTGCCGCGCGGCACGACCTCGCGTACGGTCTCGCCGCGCAGATCGGCCGTCACTAGTGCCGGAACGCGCAGCTCGAACCGGTCGACGACGCCGTCGCGCAGCGCCGCATCCAGCCGCTTCGCCGCGCGGTAGACCGTGTCGCCCTCAGGCATGCGGCGGCGCCCCATCAGCGGGGAGGGACGCCGTGGGCGACGGGGATCGGTCCAGGAGATCGCGGGCCATCATCGTCGCTCCGGCGACGGCGGCCGGCATGACCAGTACGGCCCCGAGCGGGATGAGGAAGCACAGCTGAGTCGCGGCGCCGAAGCCCAGCGTGCGTGCGCGACCGCCGCGGATCAGCGCCGCGCGCTGTTGGCTGTCGAGGTCGCGGGCGTCGAACGCGCGCCCGGTGAGCTCGCGCGCGAGGACGCGCCCCGTGAGCACGACGCCCAGAACGGCGGCCGCGATCCCGCCGATGACGGGGATCAGGCCCACGAGCAGCACGAGGATGCTCACGAGCAGGCCTGTGATGACGAGCCGCAGGCCCTCGCCGACCGTCGTCCAGAACGAGCCTTCGCCCGCGGGTGCCGATCCGCGATCCTCTTCGACAGCGCGCCAGATGCGCTGGTAGAACGGATCGCCGATGACGAGCGCCAGGGCGGTGAACACTGCGGCTGCCAGCGCGAGCGCAGCGATGAGGATGACCGCGCTCACCGCGATCCGCAGGGCGGCGCGCCATCCGTCCGCCCATCCGTCGGCGAACGGGGTGACGGCGTCGCTGATCGGCCCGAGGAACGCCGCGAGCGGAATGAGTGCGGCCAGCAGCACGGCCGCAGCGATGAGGGCGGGCACAAGCCCGAGCGACATGAGGCCGGGGCGCTTCTTCCAGAAGCCGGCGCCGCGCAGCAGCGTGCCGATGCCGGCGGCGAACTCGGAGATCATGGTGCCAGCGTAGGGCCGGTCACCGCGCCGCTCACAGCGCCTTCCGGAGCGTGAAGCCGCGGGGAGTCGTCACGAAACCGGCCTCCTGCAGCATCCGGCCGAAGGCGGATCCACGCTCGGTGCCGTACATGCCTTCGCCGTTGACCTTCTCGATCGTGAGGGTTTCGAGCCGGCGGGTGCGGGCTGTCGCGGCGAGGTCGGCCGCGGCGGCGCGCACGGTCTCCGGATCGTCGTCGAAGGCGAGCACCGTCTTGCCGCCGCGCTCCAGATACAGCACGAGCCGCCCGTCGACGAGCACCACGAGCGCTCCGGCCTTGCGCCCCGGACGATGCGAGACGGCATCGAGCCGCGGCCAGCCGAGCGCGGCGCCGTAGGGGTTGGCGGGGTCGGTGGCGGCGAGCGTCACGGCCGCACGCGGGGGCGGATCGGCGAGCCCCGCGAAGGTGCGCAAGCGGTCGACCGTGGTCGATGAGGCGAACTGGGCGGCCCCGAGCTTCTCGATCACGTAGCCGCGGCGGCAGTGCCCGGCCTCCTCGAACCCGGCAAGCACCCGGTATGCCTGCGCGAACCCGCCCGGAACTGCCTCGGACTGCACCGAGCCGCGCGTGACGACGCCGTAGCGGTCCAGAAGCAGACCGGCGGTGACGGTCGCGCGGCGCGACGGATCCTGCTCGACCCTCGGCATCAGCGACCAGCGCCCGCCCGCCACCGGCCGGGGAGCCGCCGAGGGTCTGGCGAGGGAGGTACCGCGGAAGGTGCGGGTGCGCGGGGCGCGGCGCGTGACCTTGTGCGCCTGCGAACCGCCCGCCAGCAGGGCGCGGATCGGGGCGAAGGTGTCGTTCGTGACACGCCCCGCCCAGGCGAGGTTCCACAACGCCTCGACGATCGACAGCTCGTTCTCGGCCGTCGTCGCCTCGCGCAGCTGGGAGGCGAAGTACGCCCCGCCCGCACCGAGCGCCGCGAGCAGCTCGCGCTCGAGACCGTCGGCGATCGCCTCGGCATCCGGATCGGGGATCGTGAACGGGGCGAGATCGGCCGGGTGCAGTGAGATCCAGCCGTCGCGGCCGGGCAGGGCGCCGTGCCCCGCCCACAGCACCTCGCCCGCGGAGGTGAGCTCGTCGAGCATCCCCGGTGCGTAGTCGCGCACCCGCTGCGGGAGCACGAGCGACTCCCACGCGCTTGCCGGGATGGGCACGCCGGCGAGCTGCTCGATCACCGCCGCCACGCCGTCGACACCCTCCAGCGGGCGGGTGACGTGCTGCCATTCCGGCAGGAACCGGGCGAACGCCTCGGGGGCCACCGGCTCGACGCTGCCGCGGATCGCTGCGAGCGAGCGCATCCGAAGCCGGCGCAGCACCTCGGCGTCGCACCACTCGGTCTCGTCTGCCGCGCCCGTGCTCTCGGGCAGGAAGAAGCCGCTCGCGAGGCGTCCCTCCGACTCCAGGCGAAGGAGGGTCTGGCGAACGACCGCAGGGCCCAGGCCGAGTCGTGCGGCGGGAGCGGATGCCGCGAACGGGCCGTGCGTGCGGGCGTAGCGCGAGAGCAGGTCGCCGAGCGGATCGGCCACCGGATCGAGGAAGGCGACCGGGATGCCGACCGGTAGCGGAACGCCGAGCGCATCGCGCAGGCGGCCCGCGTCTTCGATCGCGGCGACGCGGGGGACGCCGCCGATCGTGACCTCGATCGCCCGCCGCGCCTCGACGAGCTCGGTGAGGAAGGCGGCGGCCCGAGGGGCAGTCTCCGGTTCAAGGCGGGCGGCCACCTCGGCGGCGTCGAGCGGGCCGAGGGTGCGCAGCAGATCGGCCACGCCCTCCACGCCGCGCGCATGCCGCTCAGGGGCGAGCCGCTGCACCTCGCGCTCGAACTGCGCGATCACCTCGGGATCGAGAAGTTCGCGCATCTCGACCGTGCCGAGCAGTTCGCCCAGCAGCGCAGGATCCACCGAGAGCGCCGCCGCACGCCGCTCGGCCAGCGGCGAATCCCCCTCGTACATGAACGCGCCCACGTAGCCGAACAGCAGATCGCGGGCGAAGGGCGAGGGCTGTGCGGGCTCGGTCTCGACGAGCCGGATGCGCCGCTCGCCGATCGCCGTGGCCAGGCGCCGCAGGGAGGGCAGGTCGTAGACGTCCTGCAGCACTTCGCGCAGCGTCTCCAGGATGATCGGGAAGGTCGGATGCCGTCGCGCGACTTCCAGCAGCTGCGCCGAGCGCTGCCGCTGCTGCCACAGCGGGGTGCGCTTGTTCGGATTCATCCGCGGCATGAGCAGCGCGCGGGCCGCGCACTCTCGGAACCGCGAGGCGAACAGCGCCGAACCGCCCACCTCGCCGGTGACGATGCGCTCCAGCTCATCGGGGTCGAACACGAACAGCTCGGCGCCAGGGGGCTCGGCATCGGCATCCGGGACACGCACGATGATGCCGTCGTCGCTGGCCACCGCCGCCCCCTCGACGCCCAGCCGTTCGCGCACGCGGGCGTTCACCGCCAGCGCCCACGGTGCGTGCACGGGCATGCCGAACGGGGAGTGCAGGATGACGCGCCAGTCGCCGATCTCATCCCGGCCTCGTTCGACGGTGAGCGCGCGGTCGGTCGGCAGCGTTCCCGCGCTCTCGCGCTGCTCGGTGAGATGTGCGAGCAGGTTCGTCTGGGCGTTCTCGTCGAGCCCGGCCTCGTCCAGCCGCTCCCTCGCCTTCTCAGGGCTGGCCGCGTGCACCTCGCGGGTGAAGCGCCCCAGCGCCTCGCCCAGCTCGTAGGGGCGGCCCAGGCCGTCGCCGTGCCAGAAGGGGACCTTGCCCGGCTGGCCGTAGGCGGGGATGACGTTCACGCGGTCGTGGGTGATCTCCGCGATCCGCCAGCTCGTGGTGCCCAGGGTGAACACGTCGCCTACGCGCGATTCGTAGACCATCTCCTCGTCGAGCTCGCCCACTCGCGCCCCCGTGGTCTCGCCGGCGACGAACACGCCGAACAGTCCGCGGTCGGGGATGGTGCCGCCGCTTGTGACGGCGATGCGCTGCGCACCGGGGCGACCGGTGAGCGTGCCCGTATCGCGATCCCACACGAGTCGCGGGCGCAGTTCGGCGAACTCGTCGGAGGGATAGCGCCCCGCGAGCAGATCGAGCGTCGCCTCGTACGCCGAGCGCGGCAGCGAGGCGAAGGGCGCGCTGCGGCGGATCGTCTCGAACCACTCCTCGACGTCGAGCGGATCGAGCGCGCAGGCGGCGACGGTCTGCTGCGCGAGGATGTCGAGCGGGTTGCGCGGCACGGCGATCGCCTCGATCTGCCCGGCGAGCATCCGCTCGGTGACGACCGCCGTATGCAGCACGTCGCCGCGGTGCTTGGGGAACAGCGACGCGCGGCTGATCTCGCCCACCTGGTGCCCGGCGCGGCCGACGCGCTGCAGGCCCGAGGCGGCCGAGGGCGGCGCCTCCACCTGGATGACGAGGTCGACCGCTCCCATGTCGATGCCCAGCTCGAGGCTGCTCGTGGCCACGACACAGCGCAGCGCCCCCGACTTCAGCTCCTCCTCGACGATCGCCCGCTGCTCCTTCGACACCGAGCCGTGGTGGGCCTTGGCGAGAACCGCATCCGCTCCCGCCGTGGCGCCCGCCTGCGCCATCATCGCGGCGGGGACGGCGGGATCCGGCAGATCGAGACCCATCCGCTCGCTGTAGATCTCGTTGAGCCGGCCGGTGAGGCGTTCGGCGAGGCGCCGCGAGTTGGCGAACACGATGGTGGAGCGGTTGGCGAGGATGCGGTCGACGATCGCCTCTTCCACGTGCGGCCACACCGATCCGGTCACCTCGGTGTACTCGGCGGGCTCATCCGTCGCCGCCCCTGCGGGCGGGGGCGGGTTGAGCATGTCGTCGATGGGGACGACGACGTCGAGGGAGAAGGTCTTCGACGCCCGCGGCGCGACGATCTCCACGGGCTGCGATCCGCCGAGGAAGCGGGCCACCTCGTCGATGGGCCGCACGGTCGCCGACAGACCGATCCGTTGCGCGGGCGCGGCCTCGGGCCTGCTCGCGCGGCGCAGCGCATCCAAGCGCTCCAGGCTCACGGCGAGGTGCGCACCGCGCTTGGTCGCGGCGACGGCATGCACCTCGTCGATGATGACGGTGTGCACGTCGCGCAGGGTCTGGGCCGCACGGCTGGTGAGCATGAGGTACAGCGACTCGGGCGTCGTGATGAGGATGTCGGGCGGATCGGCGACGAGCTTGCGGCGGTCGGATGAGGTCGTGTCGCCCGAGCGCACGCCCACGGTCACGGCGGGGGCCGGCATCCCCAGGCGTTTCGCGGACTGTCCGATGCCGATGAGCGGTGAGCGCAGGTTGCGCTCCACATCCACGCCCAGCGCCTTCAGCGGCGAGATGTAGAGGATGCGCGTGCGCGAGGTGCCGGCCGGCGGGTCGCCGGCGGCGCCGATGCGCTCGCGGAAGACGCTGTCGATCGCCCAGAGGAAGGCCGACAGCGTCTTGCCCGAGCCGGTGGGCGCGACGACGAGGGCGTTGCGTCCGCCGGAGATCGCCTCCCACGCCCCGGTCTGCGCCGGAGTGGGCGCGGCGAAGGCCCCCCGGAACCAGTCCTGCGTGGCCGGGGTGAAGCGGTCGAGAACGTCACCCACCCCTCCATCTTCGTCGCCGATGCCGACATCCGCTCGGATCCGGCCTCGCCCGGCCGGATCGCGGACCGCTCAGCTCACCGGCGGTGGAACCGGCGCCCATGCCGTGGCGAGCGTGCCCCAGATCACCGGCGAATGCCTCGGATCGCCCGTGCTCGTCCACAGCCGTCGCTTCTCGCGCTGCCATGCGCCCAGTGCCGACACCGGATCGGCGGACTCGTGCGCGGCGTCGACCGCGACGATCGCCTCGGCGAGCATGCCCTCCGCGCGGTCTCCGAGCACGGGGGCGAAGCGCCGCAGGCCCGCCTCGGTGGGCAGCGTCCACCGCGTCGCCGTGACATACTCGGCGCCGCGGTGCACGAACGCCGCGACCAGCCCGGTCGGCTCCGCGAAGCGCATGTCCGAGCCCGAATCGCACGCGATGAGCGCCACGCGGCTCGGTGAGCGCAGCGGGGCGAGACCGTCGGCGCCCAGCGCGATATCGGCCGCCGAGTACGGGCGGTGGATGCCGAGGGGCGCCGCATGGCCGGGCGCACCCGCCGCATCCGACAGGTGCATCTGGGCATCCAGGGCGTGCGTCGATGCGGTGACGTGTCCGACGTACAGCAGCCTGCCCGCATCGGCGTCTGCAAGCCACTCGCGACGGGCATCCGTGCGGCGGAACAGCTCTTCGGGGGCATCGACAGTCGGGCGCACGCGGTCGCCGAGACGGCGTACCATCTCGACGAGCGGAGAGTCGGAGGCGATCGGTCCGAGCACACTGCCCAGCTCGCTCGCGGCGGCGAAACCGGGCACGACGGGATCGAGGATCGCCTGCACCGGGGACTGCGCATCCCACGAGCGCACCTCGCGCGCCGGATCGTTGCGCAACGAGGCGGGCAGGAGCACGGAGGCGTCGACCATGTCGATGCCGCGCTCGCCGCCGGAGGTGCTCATGAGCTCCCACGGCAGGTGCGCCGTCGACGGCGAGAGCTGGATGCGCAGATGCGGGCGGCGCCCCGCCGTCTCCAGCGCGTTGAGCTCGAGGGCGAGCCACTCGGGGATGAGCGAGGCCGTGAGCGTCTCGGCAAGACGTTGCTCGCGCTCGGCGTCGAGAAGCACGCCCGTGAGGGCGCGGCGCAGCGCCTCCTCGCCCGACTCGCCGGGCAGAGGAGTAGGCAGCGCCCGGGCGAGCTCGTCGAGCGCCGGGGCGACGTGCTGCCGGTCGATCATCGTCATGCGCGGCGAGTCGCGCTGGTGATCCCAGACCCAGTTGATGAACAGGGCATCGCCGTCGACGAAGCGCAGCCGGGCGGTGGGTTGCTCCCTGTCGGGGAGGTCGGCGAGCACGCCCGTGCCGTCCACGCGCAGCCTCTGCATGGGCGTGGCCAGATGCCGCACCTCGCGCCAGTTCTTCACCATCTGCTCGCGACCGCCCTGCTCACCACGCCGCCACGACGGTGTCGGAGCGCACCGCGACGCCATACTCGGCCTCGGCGACGCGGATCCAGGGCTCCAGCGCCGGTTCCGCTCCGGGGATCGCGACGACGCGCGGCGGGGCGGCGAAGCGCAGGCCGTCATGCGCCGAGGGCACGGCCGCGAAGCCGGAGGCCGCGGCGGGCAGCTCGGCGGCATCCTCCGGCGCGGGGAGGGGCACGCGCAACGGGAGCACCGGGGCGATCTCCTCGATCGGATCAGGCTCCGCGGCGGTGGGCAGAGTCGCCTCGATCGTCTCGGCCTGCAGCGTCGCGGACGCCGTCGCGTTCTCGATGAGCGCGAGCAACAGCTCCGGTTCGCCCAACGTCATCGCGAGCCGGAAGGCGAGCTCACGGGCCGGGGCGGCGATCTGCAGACTCCACCGTTCCCGCGTGGGGCCTGGTGGGAAGTCGGCGCGCAGCGCCTCTGTCGCCAGCAGCACGGGCACGGCGATGTCGCGCGCCTGCTCGAGGCGCTCCTGGCGTCGTCGGGGCAGAGGCGTGACCGACGCCCATTCCGCGTGCATCTCGGCGCGACGCACATCCACCCGGCACCGCTCGTGGGCTGTGTGCGCCAGGTCTCGTGCGGCGAGATAGGCCTCGTGAGCCTTGGCGAACTTGCCGCGTTTCGATTCCGCATCGCCGAGGAATCCGTACGCCTCGCGCAGTTCCTGCACGGCGCCGAGGCCGACGAGCTCGCGGATGAGCGTGCGCAGCACGCGCGCCGCCTGCACCGGGTTGTTCGTCTCCAGGTGGATCGCGGCGAGTCCTGTGTTGCACGCTGCCAGTCGACGGGCCATGCCCGCCTCTCTGGCGAGCGACCCCGCGCGAAGGAAGGATTCCTGTGCGGCCGGCCAGTCCTTGCGGTGCGCGGCCGCGCGGGCGAGGTTCTCCGCGGCGAGCTGGCGGCTCACCGCATCGCCGTTCGCGGCGCTCACGCGCTCGGCGAGTTCGAGATACTCCTGCGAGGCCGCGTCGTCGCCCGTGCGCTGGGCGATCGAGGCGAGGTTAACGTAGACGTTCGCCGTCAGCTGCGGGTCGACGGCGAGCGCGCTCTGCAGCGCCACGCGCGCCTCGCGCTCGGCCTGAGGCAGCCGTCCGCGGATGATGAGCAGCGTCGAGCGCGCGAGGTGCAGGGAGTACCGTATGAGGCCGGCCTGGTGCACCGTGTCGTCGAGCCGGGTCTCGACCTCGTCGAGCACGGCGCCGGCGTCGTCGAGGCGATCCATCGCGGTGAGGATCTGGCAACGGCCGAGCATCGCGTTCAGGCTCACCGTGCGTGTACCGAGGCGGTCGTCGGTGCGCTGGGCCACTTCGGCGGCCAGGCCGATGGCCCCATCGGTCATCCGGAGGGCTTCGGCGAGGTCGCCGGCGGCTTCGGGAACGGAGGCGAGGTTGAGCATGGCGCGGGCGCGGATGTCGCGGGCGGCGTCGTCGGCATCCGCGACCTCGGTGAGCGCGACCGCCTCGCGCAGCAGCCGTTCGCCCTCGGAGAGGTCGCCGCGGCGCAGCGCGTCGGCGCCGGCGTTGTTGAGATCGCGCGCCGGATGCCAGCGCGGCGCCGTGGACGACGGTGGATGCACGGCGCCGGGGTCGTGGCGCGGCGCGTCGTCGGGCGACCCCTCCTGTGCGGTCATCGTCCGACGGCCGCGCGTTCGGCGAGGGTGTTCGGATGCGCGAGGCGTGCGAGTGCGAGGGCCACGATGCCGCCGCGCAGTCTCGAGTCCTCCGCGGGGCCCGGCTCATCGACGAGCCGCGGATCGCGGACCCAGAGCGTACGCTCCGCAGCAGGCAGCGACACGACCTCATCGGGGACCTCTGCCGTCGCGTGGAAACCCGCGCCCTCGCGCTGGAGGGTGACATCGATCCCGAGGGCAGCGGGGCCGAACCGGGCGCGCAGTGCTGTGTCCCCGTCGCCCGGGGCGGCGGTGACACAGACGTGCAGATACAGTGCGCCCTTTTGGCGCAGCGCCCAGCGGGCGTCGACATCCGCGGCGACGGTCTGCGCGGGCACGTCTCGCCAGGCGACAGCCGCGGTGCCTCCACCGAGCTCGATGCCCGCGCTCGGGGCGTGGCCGCCGGCAGCCAGGGCCCATTCCTCGCGCGGGGCCGCCGCCACGGGGCCGGTGGTGTCCGCGTCCAGATCGACGCCGTAGTCCTCCGCGAGCGCGGCGAGCATCTCGGAGAGCTGCGCCGCCTCGGCGGCGAGCGCGGGAACCCGCCGCAGGGCATGCTCGGCCCCTGCCGCATCGGCGAGTGCGCGTTCCACGGCCTCGTCATCGTCGAGCAGATGCTCCACGGCCGCGGTGGCCAGCGCGATCTCGGCGTCGAGGATCGCGGGATCCAGCGCGGGCACGGCCGCCCCTGCGGGCCACCACGCACGCGCCCAGGTCAGCATCGCAAGAGTGCGCGCGGTGCCGGATGACGTCGTGCCGGATCCTGGCGTCACAGGGATCGTCGCCGCCGTCGGCCCCGCGACCGCCTCGGCGACCTCGACGCCGTAGAACTCCTCGAGCACGTCGCGCGCGGCAGCCGCATCCCACACCACGGCATCCGGATGCGTCTCATCCGACAGCACATCCCACCGCAGCAGTGCGCCCCGCGCTTCGACGAGGGCGACCGCGAACGGCGCCGTCGCGTCGTCGTCGCTCGCTTCGGCGGGGATGATCGTCGCAGCGCCGTCGCGCACGCGGATGAGCACGCTCATGCGGCCCCCGGAAGCTCGCGTCCCAGCGCGGTCTTGAGGCGCTGGCGCTGATCCATGACCACCGACCGCAGCACGCCGTCGAGCGTGTCCCACAGCTCGGCCGCCGACACGTCGTGCCCGCGCAGCTCGCGGCCGTGCAGTCGCACCCACAGGCGACGCAGATACCCCTGACGCACGACGCGCACATCCTCGCGCAGCGCCTCGGGAACCCCGCTGGCCGCCGCGGGCAGGCGCAGCACGCGCCGTACGTACGCCTCTCGCGACCAGCGTGCGCGCAGCATCCGATGCGCGGCGGCCGGGTGCATCGGCGAGGCGTCGAGCGCGACGCTCGCCTCGCGCCCCAGTAGCATGATCACACGGCTGTGCTCATGGGCCAGCTGCCACGGTCGCGCGGAGCGGGCGGCCTCGTCGTCGAGCAGGTCTTCGGCGTCGATCTCGAGCTCGCGGTTCGCGCTCGAGGAGAACGCGGCGAACAGCCGCTCGAAGATCGAACGGTCGAAGGGGCGGGGCAGATCCTTCTTCCTCGCGTTCTCGCCGAGCGCCGGAGCGACCGGGACGCGTTCGACGGTGAGCCCGAGGGCGCAGGCGCCGCCCGGTTCGTCCAGTGCGGTCGCGGCAGCCGATCCCGCCGCGCTGTCGACCAGCGCCGCGTACGGCGCCTCGGTGGCGTCCGGGTCGTCGACGCACGCGTCCAGCGCGGCGAAGACGTCGGCCGTCGCGTCGGCAGGGGAGTCGGATGCGCCGCGCCGCGCCCATGCCTGATCCAGCGCGGACTGGAGGCGCGCGCGCACCGCGTCGTCGCCGAGCGCCGAGCGGATGCGGGCGAGCAGTGCGTCTCCCGCGGCGCGCTGCACCTCGGCGACGACGTCGGCGGCGACCGCCTCGGCCTCGGTGCCCGGCTCGCCGTGGATCCGTGCGAGCTCGAAGCAGCGCTGGAAGTAGAGGTCCTGCGGGTTGCCGTCGGTGATGCGCAAGGCGCGGCGGGCGCGCTTGAGCTCTTGGAACCACGAGGCCGTGGCGCGCAGGGCGTCGGCCGCGTCGCGCATCCGCGTGGTGAGTTCCGCAGCCGCTTCGGCGTCGAGGGCCGAGCCGCCCAGGTGCGGATTCTGCACCGGGCGGATCACGAGCGGATCGAGGACGAGCTTGACCGTGCGCGCCAGCGGCCGTCCCGAAGCGTTGCTCAACGCTGAGACGCCCTCGCCCAGCAGCGCCCATGCCTCCGCGATCACGAGGGCTCTGGCGCGGGCGGGAGTCGACGACCCCACCGACGTGTCGCGCCGCGGGGCGAGCGGTGAAGGGAGGGCCATCGCTCCACCCTAACCAGCCCATCCGATATCGGCCCATCGGATATCGGGCCGTGCAGTGTGGCCCCAGGCGGCCTCACGATCCGTCGGGCGCGATCTCGGTGATCCTCCCATCGGCGTCGAGTTCGAGCAGCAGATCGAGGTCGAGACGGGCCAGGAACGCATCGTCGTGACTGACCACGAGCACGGCGCCGCGGTACGCCCGCAGCGCCCGCACGAGCTGATCGACGGTGTCGATGTCGAGGTTGTTCGTCGGTTCGTCGAGCACCACGAGGTGCGGGGCGGGATCGGCCAGCAGCAGCGCCGCCAGCGCGACGCGGAACCGCTCGCCGCCCGAGAGCGTGCCCACCGGGCGATCGAACGCGCTGCCGCGGAGGAGGAAGCGCGCCAGCCTGTTCCGCAGTTCCTTGTCGGGGATCTGCGGCGCCCGGAGCGCGATGTTCTCGACCACGGAGCGCTGATCGTCGAGCCCGTCGATCCGTTGCGGCAGGTAGCCGATGCGGTCGGTGTGCGCGACCGTTGCCGTCGCTGCGTGCGGAAGTCGCCGCTCGTCGCCGGTCGGCACTTCCGCATCCTCGACCAGCCGGCGCAGCAGTGTGGTCTTGCCGACTCCGTTGCGGCCGATGACCGCCACGCGCTCGGGCCCCTGCACGATCCATTCGCGCTCGCCGTCGCGGATCGTCGCGATGCGCCGTGCACGCGAGACCTGCGGATCGGGCAGCTCGATCTTCATGGACGCGTCATCGCGCACCCGGCGCCCCGCGGCGTCGGCGGCAGCACGCGCCTCGGCCTCCTTCTCGTGCGCGTCGCCGCGCAGCTTGCCCGCCGAGACCTGTGCCGCCATCCGTCGCCCATGGGCGACGATCCTGGGCACGCGCTTCTCGACCTCGGCCCTGTGCGCCATGCGGGCACGGCCCGCGAGCTTCGCCTCGGCCTCGATGCGCTGGCGCTTCTCCTTCTTCACCGCCTGCTTCGCGTCGCGCTCGGCCTGCGCGGCGGCCTCCTGCTCGGTGTCGAGCCATGCCCGATACTCGGAGTACGGACCGCCGAAGACGCTCAGCTCGTGCGCGTACAGCTCGGCGGTCTCATCCATCAGCTCGAGCAGGGCCAGGTCGTGGCTCACGACCACGAGCGTGCCGCGCCAGTCGCGGACCATGTCGTGCAGGCGCGCCCGCGCCTCGCGGTCGAGGTTGTTCGTCGGCTCGTCGAGCAGGGTGATCGGCGCGCGGCGCAGGCGGATGCCGGCGATGGCCACGAGCACCGCCTCGCCTCCCGAGAGCTCGCCGACCCGGCGGTCGAGGAACGTCGGATCCAGGCCCGCCTCGGCCAGCGACGCCTCGGCGCGCGCCTCGATGTCCCAGTCGTCGCCGACCGCGTCGAAGTGCGCGGGGTCGACGTCGCCTGCGGCGATGGCGCGCACGGCGTCGAGGATGTCTGCGACGCCGAGCAGCTCGGCGACCCGGAGGTCGACGTCGAGGGTGAGCTGCTGCGGCAGCCAGGCGATCTCGCCCTGGGTGGTGACGTGCCCCGAGGTGGGTGCGAGGTCGCCGGCGATCACGCGCAGCAGCGTGGACTTGCCTGAGCCGTTGCGGCCGACCAGGCCGGTGCGGCCCGCGCCGAACGCGCCGGAGACGGCGTCGAGGGCGAGAGCGCCGTCGGGCCAGGAGACGGTGATCCGGTCGAGGACGACCGTGGATGCGGTGGTGCGAAGAGATGACATGAGCGGCTCCCGAAGAGATGCGGGTGCGCTGGGACCGAGGCCGACGACGGGCGTGCTCGAAGAGTCGAGCATGACGGTGTCGGCGGGTGCCGCGGTGGGCAGGAAGGATCGTCGGATCAGCGCGTGGGCAGGACGCGGGGACGACGAATCAGATCAAAGGACTTCCAGACACGGCGGACAGGACGCTCGACGCTACCAGCCGCCGCACCGCGCGTGCAACCCGGGCGTGTCGCGCCCGATGCCTCCGCCCGCGGACGGAGCGTGATCTCCCCCGCGCGGGGGATGGATGCCGTGCGCTCGCCGCGTAGCCTCGATCCATGGGCGATGACGGGATGAGCGGGCACGAAGCGCGGCAGCGCATATCGATGGGCGCGGGCATCGCGATCGGCATGGGCGTCGGTGTGGCGCTCGGAGTCGCCTTGGACAACATGGGCCTGGGCATCGGCATCGGCATCGCGATCGGGCTATGCCTCTCCCTCGCTGTCGGCGGAGGGCTGCGCCGGCTCGGCCGGCGGGATCCGGATGACGCCGATCCGGGCAGTCCGGATGCCGGGGACGACCAGGACGGTCAGACCCCGGGTGCGCCTCCGACCTGACCATCGGCGTCCTCGACCGGTTCGGCGAGGCGGCGTTCGAGGAACGCCCGCACATCGGCGAGCTCTTCTTCGGAGACGCTGTGCGTGAGCCCCGGGTACACCCGGCCCGACAGCTCGGCGTGGTCGGGCAGCCACTGCGCGGTGTGGTCGACGAGTGCGTGCGGGATCACGTCGTCTTTCGTGCCGCGGCCCCAGAACACCGGCGGGCGCGCCTCGCGCAACTCGGGATCGCGCGGCAGGTCGCCGGGGGCCGCGTATCCGGCGAGATTGACGACGGCGTCGATCCGCTCTGGTGCCAGCCGCAGGGTCTGCAGCGCCACGGAGGCGCCCTGCGAGAAGCCCAGCAGCAGGATGCGCGGAGCATCCCTCGCATCGTCGTCGAGCCAGTCGAGCACAGCGCGGGCGGCCGCGGTCACGGGCTCGGGATCGCGGCGCTCGAGCTCGTCGATGACGTACCAGGATCGGCCGGGCATGGGCCATGGTGCTGTGAGCGGTGCCGGCAGCGAGGCGACCGTGAACGGGTCGGGGAGAAACGGCACGAGGCCGAACAGGTCGTTCTCGTCGGAGCCGTAGCCGTGCAGCAGCACGAGCAGCGGTGCGCCCTCGCGACGAGGCCCCCAGCGGACGGCGGTGCGGTCGATGACGGGTTGCTCGCTCACGCGTCCATCCTGCCAGCGGGCCCCGACATCCGCCGACGCCGACATCGCCGCGGCCCCGGCGTGCGCCCCCTCGAGCGGCGCACGGCGCTGGTACAACTGACACATGGCCGTGCGCACCCCCGACCCCGATCCGTCCGACGACGACGGCCTGTCCGACGACCTCTCCGGATTCGGCGAGGCCGGCGGCTTGTCCGGGGCGGCCTCCGCCGCCAACCCGGGCTGGCTGAGCGACATCGAGCTCACCGAAGCGCGGCGGCGCCTGCCCATGCTCTACGTCGAGGCGGTGCCGGTGCGCACCGACGGCTCGGGGCAGGTCACTGACATCGGCATCCTGTTGCGCTCGACGCCTCTGGGCGAGATGAAACGCACGATCGTGTCGGGGCGCGTGCGCTTTGGCGAGACGCTGCGGGATGCGCTGTTCCGCCATGTCGAGAACGATCTCGGACCGATGGCGTTCCCGCTGCTGCCGCCGTCGCCGATGCCGTTCGCGGTGGCCGAGTACTTTCCGCTGCCCGGCGTCAGCGCCTTCCACGACGACCGCCAGCACGCCGTCTCCCTCGCATACGTCGTGCCCGTGACGGGCACGTGCGAACCGCGCCAGGACGCGCTGGAGGTCACCTGGTTCTCGCCCGACGAAGCGGCGTCCGAGGCGCTCGCCGCAGAGATGGAGGGCGGCCGAGGCACGCTCATCCGCCAGGCCCTCGCCCACCTCTCCCTCCTGCGCTGAACTTGGCAAGGTGATCGTGCCTGTGCGAGCTGATTGGTACGACTGGTGGGACAACGGGACCAGCGTCAGCATCGACTACCTGCCGGAGCGTGAGCAACCCGAGCCTCAGGAGCGGCAGTGGCCTCGCTCCGCAGGCCCCGGGGTCCGAGCGTCAGCGGGTGGTGAGGCGGGCGAGCTCGGCGACGAAGGCGTCGACGTCGGACTCCTCGGTGTCGAACCCGCACACCCAGCGCACCTCGCGCCGCGCCGCATCCCAGTCGTAGAAGCGGAAGCTCTCGCGCAGCGCATCCGCCACTCCCTCGGGCAGGGTCGCGAACACGCCGTTCGACTGCGTCGGCTGGGTGAACCCGACGCCCTGGACGGATCCGTCGGCCAGCCCTGCCTCGATCGAGGAGCGCAGACGCTGCGCCATCGCGTTGGCGTGGCGGGCGTTGCGCAGCCATAGATCGCCCTCGAGCAGGGCGATCAGCTGCGCGGAGACGAAGCGCATCTTCGAGGCCAGTTGCATGTTGAGCTTGCGCCCGTAGACGAGTCCGGGGGCCGCCTCGGGGTCGAGCACGACGATCGCCTCGCCGAGCATCGCGCCGTTCTTCGTGCCGCCGACGGTCATCACGTCCACACCCGCGTCGCGCGTGAAGGCGCGCAGGGGCAGGTCGAGGGATGCGGCGGCGTTGGCGATGCGGGCGCCGTCCATGTGCAGCCGCATCCCGTGGCCGTGCGCGTGGTCGGCGAGCGCGCGGATCTCGTCGGGCGTGTAGAGCGTCCCCAGCTCGGTGGACTGCGTGATCGAGACGACCAGCGGCTGCGCGCGGTGCTCGTCGCCCCAGCCCCAGGCCTCGCGATCGACGAGCTCGGGGGTCAGCTTGCCGTCGCCGGTCGGCACGGTGAGCAGCTTCATCCCGCCGACGCGTTCGGGGGCGCCCGCCTCATCGACGTTGATGTGCGCCGTGCTCGCGGCGATCACCGCGCCCCAGCGGGGCAGCATGGCCTGCAGGCCCACGACGTTGGCGCCGGTGCCGTTGAACACGGGGTACACCTCGATGCCGTCGCCGAGGTGTCCGCGGAAGACCTCGTGCAGCCGCTCGGTGTAGGCGTCTTCGCCGTAGGCGATCTGATGGCCGCCGTTGGCGTCGACGATCGCCTGGAGCACCTCCGGATGGACGCCGGAGTAGTTGTCGGATGCGAAGCCGCGAAGGGCGGTGTCGTGCAGTGCGCTCACCGGACAAGCCTACGCGGCCGCACCCGCGCGGGGCACGATCTGCGCCGGGAGCGACGACGGATGCGCCCTACCGCGATGTCGCAGACCCGCCGTAGTGTCGTCACCATGACCACGACGGGGGCAGTCGAGCAGGGCTCGCACATGCGCAGCTTCTTCCAGGTGCTGGTGAACACGATGGTGGCCAACGTGACGACGAGCTTCCTCTGGTTCGCGCTCACGTTCTGGGTGTACCTGGAGACGCGCAACGTGATGGCCACCGGCATCGTGGGCGGCGCGTACATGCTCCTCGTGGCGATCTTCGCGATGGTGTTCGGCACGCTCGTCGACCGCCATCGAAAACGCCACGTGTTCGTCTTCTCGAGCGCGGCGACCGCGGTGGCGTTCGTCCTCGCCTGGCTCCTCTTCCTCTGGCAGCCCGAGGCGGCGCTGCTCGACTTCGGGGGCCCGTGGTTCTGGCTGTTCGCCGGCATCATCCTCGTCGGCGCCGTCGTCGAGCAGATGCGCAACATCGCGCTGTCCACCACCGTCACCCTGCTCGTGCCCGTGGAGCGGCACGCCAACGCCAACGGCATGGTCGGCACCGTGCAGGGGCTCGCGTTCATCGTCACGAGCGTGTTCAGCGGGCTCGCCATCGGCTTCCTCGGCATGGGCGGCACGCTGGTGATCGCCGTGGCGTTGACGGTGATCTCGCTCGTGCACATCCTCTTCGTGCGCATCCCCGAATCCGCACCCGAGCCCGACCCGGATGCGCCGAGCGCCCTGGACTTCCGCGGCAGCGTCGCGGCGATCAGAGCGGTGCCCGGACTGTTCGTGCTGCTGTTCTTCGCGATGTTCAACAACCTCATCGGGGGCGTGTACATGGCGCTGATGGACCCGTACGGTCTCGAGCTGATGCCGGTGCAGTGGTGGGGGATCGTCTTCGGCGTCGCCTCGACCGGGTTCATCGTGGGCGGCATCCTCGTCTCCGCCCGCGGGCTGGGGCGAAACCCCATTCGCACCATGCTGCTGCTCGTCGCCGTCACCGGCGTGATCGGCTCGCTCTTCGCGATCCGCGACTGGTGGGTGCTGTATGCCGTCGGCATCTGGGTGTACATGGCGCTCATGCCGGCGATCGAGGCGGCCGAGCAGACTGTGATCCAGAAGGTGGTGCCGTATCGCCGTCAGGGGCGCGTGTTCGGGCTGGCCTCGGCGATGGAGGCCTCGGCGGCCCCGATCACGGCCTTTCTCATCGCGCCGATCGCGCAGTACGCCATCATCCCGTTCGTGGAGTCCGCAGAGGGGCGGGCCGCCTGGGGGTGGTTGGTCGGCGACGGTCAGGCGCGCGGCATCGCGGTGATCTTCTTCTTCGCCGGGCTGGTCACCATCGCCCTCGCGGCCTTCGCCTTCACCACCCGCGCCTATCGCACGGTCAGCTCGGCATACGCCGAGGCTCCTGCGACGGCGGAACCGACCACGGAGGTTCCGGCATGAGCCGACGCACGGATGGCCGTGCCGGGCCCGATGCGGCGAAGGGTCTCGTGGCGCACGACCGTGCACGGCATCTGCTGCCTACCGAGCGGGTCAAGGCGTTCATCGACGCCGTCGTGGCGATCGCCATGACCCTGCTCATCCTCCCGCTCATGGAGGGGGTGATCGAGCTCGGCCGCGAGGGCAAGACGGTGCTCGAGTACCTCGACGACGACGGGGATCAGATCGTCAGCTTCCTGATGAGCTTCGTCCTCATCGCGAACTTCTGGCTCAACCACCACCGCACCTTCGATCGGGTGGGTCGCACCGATCCGGCCCTGCTCTGGCTCGCCGTGCTGTGGATGCTCTCCATCGTGTGGCTGCCGGTGCCCACGGCCATGCTCGGCGCGATGCCCACCGACACCGTGCAGAAGGTCGTCTACATCGGCAGCCTGTTGCTCACCGCGCTCATCATGCTCGCCATCCGGGTCTACCTGCGCAGGCACCGCGATCTGCATGACGTCCCCGACGCGGATCTGCGCTCGGGTGTGATCGCCGAATCGCTCGTGTGCGTGTTGTTCGTCGTCGCAGGACTGGTCGCCGTGCTCGTGCCGGCGATCGGCTACTTCGCGATGTTCCTCGTCGTGCTCGTGATGCCCCTGCACCGCCTCGTGAATGCGCGGGTGGTCCGGCGCGAGCGGGAGACGACACCACCCGGTCGTTGAGCGAGCGCAGCGAGAGGAAACGCGGCGATATCCGCGGTGACTTCAGACGAACTCGACGACCTGCCCGTTGAGCGTCGCCGCATTCTCGTCCCACAGCTGCGCGATGTGCGCGGCGACGCGGTCGGCGACGTCGTCGAGGCCGCGCACCCGCACGATGCCCGCGGCGGCGCGCAGCGGCTCATCCGCATCGCGGGCGGCCTTCGCGTAACCCTGGGCGACCGCACGCGTCCACGCCTCGCTCGCCGCCTTCAGCGCGATGTAGTTGGCGCTGCCCGCCAGAGGGCGCTCGACCATCACCGACGACACGATCGCGAACCGCCCGGCGGGGGATGCTCGGAGGGCGGCGTCGAAGGCGCGGCTCGTCGCCCGCACGGCCTGCAGCGAAGGGAGCAGCGCCTCGAAGTCGTCGTCGGACTGCCCCGCCAGCCCGCCGCCGCCCCGCCATCCGCCCACGAGCGGGATCACGCCGTCGATCGGCCCGATGCGCTCGGCAAGGGTTCGCATCGCCTCGAACGAGGTGGCGTCGGCGACCTCGATCCCGGAACCGGCCTCGGCGAGGGGTGCGAGACGCTCGGCCGTTCTTCCCGTGGAGATCACCTCATGCCCTGCCGCCGCGAGCGCCCGCGCGATCGTCAGCCCGGCCCTGCTCGTCGCCCCGGCGAGCACCACCCTGCGGTGCATCTCGGTCATTGTGCCCGCCCCATTCTCATCTGTTCATGCCCGTCGTTCGGGGCGCATTCTCTCACTCGGGGCGACATTCCGCCGCCCCAAACGCGAGGATGCGCCCCAAACGACGCTCCCGGCCGGGAGCGGGCGGTCAGTCCGTCCCGCGGATCCCGGAGGTCGACTCGATCACGGGCTGCATCTTCTTCGCCAGCGCCTCGAAGAACATCGACAGCGGGAACTCGTCGTCCAGCACCGCATCCGTGTAGCCCTTGGGGGCCCCGGAGAGGATCTCGTCGGGCAGGCCCCGCGCCCACTGCGAGGCGGGGTGGGGGGTGAGCACGCCGCTGACCAGCTCATAGGCGGCCAGCCAGTGCGCGGTCTTGGGCCGGTCGATCGAGCGCCAGTACAGTTCGTCGATCGCCTCGCCCAGCGCCACGACGGCGTCGGGTACGGCCTCCCAGTCGAAGGCGAGCTGCGTGTCGGTCCAGTGCAGCACCCCGCGCTGGTGCAGCCAGGCGAACAGCAGCTGCCCGCCGAGGCCGTCGTAGTTGCGCACGCGCGTGCCGGTGATGGCGAAGCGGAAGATGCGATCGAAGATCACGGCGTACTGCACGAGGGCCGCGTGCTCGAGCGTCTCGGCTTCGGCATCCGTCAGATCCTCGGTGCGGGCGGAGAGGTTCTTCTGGATCTTCACCGACTCGCGGAAGGCGGTCAGATCGCACCGCAGCTCCTCCAGCGAGTAGAGGAAGAACGGCATCCGCTGCTTGATCATGAACGGATCGAACGGCAGGTCGCCGCGCATGTGGGTGCGGTCGTGGATGATGTCCCACATCACGAACGTCTTCTCGGTGAGCGCCTGGTCGTCGAGCATGCGGGCGGCGTCGGCGGGCAGGTCGAGCTTGGTGATCTCGGATGCCGCGCGCACCACCCGCCGGTAGCGGGCGGCCTCGCGGTCCTGGAAGATCGCGCCCCACGTGAAGGCGGGGATCTCGCGCATCGCCACGGTCTCGGGGAACAGCACCGCCGAGTTCGTGTCGTAGCCGGGGGTGAAGTCGACCAGACGCAGCGACACGAACAGCTTGTTGCCGTAGTCGCCGGCCTCGAGCTCGGCGACGAACTCGGGCCAGATCGCCTGCACGATCAGCGCCTCGACGAGTCGGTCGCTGGATCCGTTCTGCGTGTACATCGGGAACACGACCAGATGCCGGATGCCGTCGACGCGGTGCTGCTGCGGGTGGAACGCGACGAGCGAGTCGAGGAAGTCGGGCACGCCGAAGCCGCCGTCGGCCCAGCGCTGGAAGTCGACGACGGACGCGGCGAGGTACTCGGCGTCGTGCGGGAAGGCGGGGGCGAGGGCGCGGATGCCGGCGACGATCTCGGCGACGCGGATGCGGGCCTGCTCATGCACGGATGCGTCGGAGATCGAGCCGTCTTTCGCCTGCAGCGGCCGCAGTGCGATCGCGGCGTCCTTCAGCATCCGCCACGCGGCGCTGCGCTCGGCGACGGCGGCGTCCTCCACGACCTCGGGTTCGCCGATGATGGCCGGGACGCTCGTGGTCTTGGCGGTGTTGATGGACATCGGAACCTCCGATCAGGAAGGAACGCCGGAAAATTTCCGGCGGTGAATGCTGGTCAACGGTATTCTTCCACGCATGGATGATGCTGTCGACCGTGCGATCGTGACCGAGATCTCCCAGGATGCGAGGGCGACGCTGGCGCAACTCTCGCACGCCGTGGGGCTGTCGACCTCGGCCGTGCAGACGCGGCTGCGCAAGCTCGAGACGCGCGGCGTGATCGCCGGGTACCGGCCCATCCTCGATGCGGAGGCCGTGGGCAAGCCCCTGTCGGCGTTCATCGAGATCACCCCGCTCGATCCGGCACAGCCCGACAACGCCCCCGAGCTGCTCGAGCACCTCACGGCGATCGAGGCGTGCCATTCGATCGCGGGCGACGCCGCCTACATCCTGTTCGTGCGCGTCGCGACGCCCCGCGACCTCGAGCAGCTCGTGCGCGACATCCGCGGCGCGGCCAACGTGAGCACCCGCACGACCGTGGTGCTGCAGACCTTCTACGAGCACCGTCCCGTCGTCCCCGCGGACTGACGGCGCGGCGTCCGCGATACGCTGAGTGCGGGAGGGCGCGGATGTTCCAGGGCGGCACGGCGAACGAGATCGCCGACAGCATCCGTGCGCGGATCGACGCGGGCGCGCTCGTCGAGGGCGACGCCCTGCCGACCGTGCGCGCGCTCGCGGACGAGCTCGGCGTCAACCGCAACACGGTCTCTGCTGCGTACCGCTCGCTGTCGCGGGCCGGTGTCGTCGTCAGCCGCGGCCGCGCCGGAACCGTCGTGGCGGGCCCGATCCGCACCGAGGAGGAGGGGTTCGCGGCCGGCACGGTGCTGCGCGACATCGGCAGCGGCAACCCCGATCCGCAGCTGCTGCCCCTGCCCGTGCTGTCGGAGGTCGACCTGCGCACGCCCGCGCTGTACGGCGATGCGCTCATCGACACCGACCTGCGCGCCTGGGCCACGGCCTGGTTCGCGACGGCGCTGGATCGCCCGTTCGAGCTGACCGTGACCAGCGGCGCCGTGGATGCGCTCGAGCGTCTGCTCGCCGCGGGCCTCGCGCACGGCGACGTCGTGGGCATGGAGGATCCCTGCTTCCTCTCCAGCATCAACGTCGTCAAGCTCGGCGGGTACCGGGCCGTCGGCATCCCGCTCGACGACGAGGGGATGACCGTCGACGGACTCCGCGCCGCGCTGGATGCGGGGGCGCGCGCCATCGTCTGCACCCCGCGCGCGCACAATCCCACGGGCGTCAGCCTCACGGCCGAGCGGGCCGCCGGGCTGCGTGCCGTGCTGGAGACCGTGCCGCACGTGCTCGTGATCGAGGACGACCACTACTCGCTGCTCTCGCGGCGCCCGTATCTGTCGGTGATTCCTGCGGGGCATCCGCGCTGGGCGCTCGTGCGCTCGATGTCGAAGTTCCTCGGCCCCGACCTGCGCCTGGCTCTGCTCGCCAGCGACGCCGACACCGCCGGGCAGCTGCGCGCGCGGTTGTCGGCGGGCACGACGTGGGTCAGCCGCATCCTGCAGCGGGTCGCGGTCGGGATGCTCGATCACCCCGACACCCCCGCCGCGCTGGGGCGGGCCGGGGCGCACTACGCCGCCCGCAACGATCGCCTGCGTGCGCTGCTGCGCGAACGAGGCATCGACGCCACGGGCGATGACGGACTCAACGTGTGGGTGCGGTGCCGGGAGGATGCGCGGGATGTGTCGGCGGCGATGATGCGCCGCGGTTGGCTCGTGCGCACCGGCGGCGCCTTCCACCTCGATGCGGATGACGGCGCCCCCGAATTGCGGCTGACCGCGCACACGCTCGACGATGGCGAACTGGTTGTGCTTGCCGACGACCTGCGCGCCGCGATCGATGACGCCCGGCGGTGAGCGGGGGAACGGCGCATAGCGTTCCGGAATAGGATTCGCGGGTGGCCACCTCGCAGCGACCGAAGCCGAAGACGTACTCCCGCTCCGGAAACCCCGCCAAGCGTCCGGTCGTCGAGCAGGCGCCGGTCACCGTCGGCGACTGGATCGGCGCGTCGCGCCCGCGCACGCTGCCCCTGGCGATCGCCCCGGTGCTCATCGGCACCGGCGCCGCACGGCTGAGCGATCCGGAGTTCCACTGGGTCATCGCCCTCGCCTGCCTGGCCGTCGCGGTCCTGCTGCAGATCGGCGTGAACTTCACCAACGACTACAGCGACGGCGTTCGCGGCACGGATGCGCACCGCATCGGGCCGGCCCGTCTCACCGCATCCGGGCGAGTGCGTCAGAAGACGGTGCTCGTCGTCGGGCTGGTGTTCTTCGGGCTCGCCGCGATCGTGGGGCTGGCGATCGTCATCCGCACGCAGCAATGGTGGATGATCGCCGTGGGCGCCGTGTGCATCG
Source organism: Microbacterium pseudoresistens (assembly GCF_013409745.1). Taxonomy (NCBI): domain Bacteria; kingdom Bacillati; phylum Actinomycetota; class Actinomycetes; order Micrococcales; family Microbacteriaceae; genus Microbacterium; species Microbacterium pseudoresistens. Next base: position 719,076 of record NZ_JACCBH010000001.1, on the reverse strand, counting down.
TCGCCGCCTGGTTCTACACCGGCGGCAAGAAGCCGTACGGATACCGGGGGCTGGGCGAGGTGTTCGTCTTCGTCTTCTTCGGGCTCGTGGCGACCCTCGGCACGACCTGGGTGCAGGCGTTCGACCTGTCGCAGGAGGCGTGGGTCGGAGCGGTGTCGGCGGGCCTGTTCGCCTGCGCGGTGCTGCTGGCCAACAACCTGCGCGACATCGATCAGGACCGCGCGGCGGGCAAGCGCACGCTCACGGTGCTCATCGGTCGTCGCGCCACGCAGGTCGTGTACACGGTGTTCGTGATCGTGCCATTCGTCGCCGCGGCGCTGCTGGCGCTGTTCTACCCCGTCGCATGGATGGCGATGCTCGCGCTGCTGGCGGCGATCCCGGCGATCGTGATCGTGTGGGCGTACCGCGCGCCGCGCGAGCTCGTGACCGCCCTCGCGCTCACCTCGCTGGCCGCGCTGCTGTACGCCGGCGCGCTGTTCTGGGCTTTCACCTGGTAGCGCCTTCGCCCGGCATCCGCTTCGCTACAGTCCCGCGCCCACGAGCGCCTCGCCGAGCGGGGTGCGCAGATGCATCATCCGCGCCCCTTCGCGGGTGCTGGTGGTCAGCCCGGCCCTGCGCAGCACGGCCAGGTGGTGGGAGGCGGTGGAGATCGCGATGCCGGCCTCGCCGGCCACCTGCGAAGTCGTGCGGGCGACATGCGCGGTGAGCAGGATGCCCGCGCGCACCGGTCCGATCAGCCCGCTCAGCGCCTCGGCGAGGTCGGCCGCATCCCTCGCCCACCCCGCCGTCACGCCCCGCGCCGGGTAGAACAGCGTCGGCTGGGCGGGCGGCTCGGTGAGCACCATGCAACCCCATGACGACATCACCGAGGGCACGAGCACGAGCCCCGATCCGAGGCAGTCGACCTCTTCGCTGTGCAGGCGCATCCGCACGCGCACGGCATCGTCGCCCCAGCCGACGTCCGGATGGATGCCGGCGGCCATCGCGGCCAGACCCGCCGTGGTGACCGTGCGGGCGCGCACGGCGATGTCGGCGCGCAGCATCCGCTCCAACTGCGGCCAGGCGGGGGCGAGCACGGCATCCCACACCCGCTCCCACGCCTCGGCGATGAGAGCGCGGGCCCGGGCGGGGTCGGCGAGCATGCGCCGCAGGGCGTCACGGCGTTCGCCGGTGGAGCGGTCGATCATCTTCGCCAGATCCACGCGCATCCCGGGCAGGGGCGCTTCGCGCAGCGCCGCGAGCTCCTGCTCGGGGGTGATGTCCCAGCGCGGGGCGGCGGTGAGGAGGTCGGGCAGATAGCCGTCGGCGCCGATCACCTGGGCGAGCAGGCCGAACGCGTCGCGCGGCAGCCGGGTGCGCACCTGCTTCAGCCAGCCCCACTGCAGCGGATGCTGTTCGGGTCGCAGGAGGGCACGCACGCCGTGGGCGAGCTCGTGACCGGGCGAGATGCCGAAGCGCACGGCCTGGATGTCGCCGGGGCTGAGCCGGAACTCGACTCGGTGTTCGCCGGAGGGCCGCGCGATGTTTCGATCCACATCGAAACTATAGGGGAGTGCGAGGCGCCTGGCGAGAGTGGAGGAGCACCGCACGAGAAGAGGCAGGATCATGAACGACACCCGCAGCGACGACGCCGTCGTCGCTCAGAACGTCCCCCAGATCGTCCACCCCCGGATCGTCCGCCCCGAGAGCATCCGTATCGGCACCGGCCGCAGCCGCCGTTTCGAGGGCGCAGAGCACGGCGCCGGGGTGTCGTACTTCTTCGTCGAGAACGCGCCCGGCACCGGGCCGGGGCTGCACTGGCACCCGTATCCGGAGACATGGGTGGTGCTGGAGGGCGAGGCGGAGTTCACCGTCGGGGACGAGAGGATCCGCGGTGGCGCCGGCGACACGGTCACCGGACCCGCGCGCATCCCGCACCGCTTCGAGAACGTCGGCGAGGGCGTGCTGCGGCTCATCGGCATCCACGCCTCGCCGACCATCATCCAGACCTTCCTCGACTGAGTATCGTCCGTCGAACCCGGCACGATCACCGAACGTCCCATAGAACAGGAGCACGATGTCCTTCCAGGCCTACCTCGACACCGTCGAGACCAAGACCGGGCTCACGCCGCGCCAGCTCATCGACCTCGCCGGCGAGAAGGGATTCGGCACCGGCACCAAGGCCGGTCCCATCCTCGACTGGCTCAAGACCGACTACGACCTGGGCCGCGGGCACGGCATGGCCATCGTGCACGTGATCACCAAGGGTGCGAAGATCGACGCGAAGCACGTCGGCTCGGGCGGGACGCACAGCGATGCGAGCGACGAGCTGTGGCTCGACGGCAAGGCGACGAATCCGCTGTCGAGCTGAACTCGAAACGAAAGTGGGTCCGCAATGAGCGTCCGCGCCGACCTGAACATCTCCCTCGACGGTTACGCCTCGGGGGTAGACCCGACGCCCGAGAACCCGATGGGCGCCGACTGGGACCGCCTCGTGGCGGCCTATGCGGCCACGCGCACCTTTCGCGAACGGGTGCTCGGAGAACGCAGCGGCGAGGGCACGACGGGCGTCGACGACGCCTACGCGCACGACTACTTCGAAGGCATCGGTGCCGAGATCATGGGCGCCGGGATGTTCGGGTTCCACACCTACCCCGATGATCCCGATTGGCACGGCTGGTGGGGTGACGACCCGCCCTTCCACTATCCGGTCTTCGTGCTCACCCACACCCCTCGCCCGACCTTGGAGATGGCCGGAGGGACGAGCTTCCACTTCCTCGACGCGTCGCCGCGTGATGCGCTCGCCCGTGCGCAGGACGCCGCGGGAGGGAAGGACGTACGCGTCGGCGGAGGCGTGCGCACCGTGCGCGCCTTTCTCGCCGAGGGGCTGATCGATCATCTTCATGTCGCCGTCGCACCGATCATCATCGGCGGTGGGGTCAGTCTCTGGAGTGAGCTCCGCGGGCTGGAATCCGGCTGCACTGTGTCGTCGGAGGTCGCTGAGAGCGGCACCATCCACGTGACGTTCCGTCGCGACTGAACTCGCGGCGGACGTCAGCGCTCTGCGGCCTCGTCCTCGACGTCCTCGTCGCTGGGGGCGGTCTTCGGCTGCCCCTCGCGGCGCGCGTAGAGGTCGCGCGAGACGTCGGACAGCGGGGCGCGCAGGAACAGCAGCGAGATGCTCATGCCGATGATGGCGGCGAACAGGGCTGCCAGCCACCAGAACTCCCGGAAGATCGGGAAGAAGACCCACAGGATCGCCATCGGCACGAGGAAGGCGAGCAGCCGGAGCACCGAGTAGACGAGGAGGGGCGGGAACTTCACGCCGCAAGTCTAGGTCGGCAGTTGAGGCGTCGGCTGGGAGGCCGGACCGAGACGCCCGCGGCCCGCTTAGACTGGGCACGTGGCGCGATTTCTTGTGATCGGCGGCTTCGTGGCCGCGATCTTCTGGATCTACAGCATCGTCGACTGCGCTGTGCAGCCGGCGACGCGTCACCGCGGCGTGTCCAAGGGTGCGTGGATCGCGATCGTCGTGCTCATCCCCGTCATCGGCGGCCTCCTCTGGTTCGTCCTCGGCAGGCGGCGCCCCGGCGAGACGGGCGGTGACCTCTTCATCCCGCTCGACGACGACCCCGCGCACCTGCGCCGGATCAGCGAGGCCGAGCAGGAGCGCCGCATCCAGCAGCTCGAGGCGGAGCTGTCGCGCCTCGACGACCCGCGCGACGGCGACGCCACGGGCGCGGGCGAGCGTCCGTGACGACTCCTCCGACGTCGTCGGCGTCCGACGAGGCCCCTGCGACGACCGCGGCCTTCGCGCTGCTCGGCGCGCTGATCTCGCACGGGGTGCGCGATGTGGTGCTCTCACCCGGGTCACGCTCGCAGGCGCTGGCCCTGGCCGCCGCCGCGCTCGCCGAGGGCGACGATGCGCCGTTGCGCGTGCACGTGCGCATCGACGAGCGCGTGGCGGCGTTCACGGCGCTCGGGATCGGCCGCGAGACGGGGCTGCCCGCGGCGGTCGTGTGCACGTCGGGCACGGCGGCGGCCGGATTCCTGCCCGCCGCGATGGAGGCGTTCCACGCCGGCGCGCCGCTGCTGATGCTCACGGCCGATCGCCCTCCCGAGCTGCGCGGCGTCGGGGCGAACCAGGCGAGTATCCAGCCCGGCATGTTCTCCGCGTGGGTGCGGTACGAGACCGATGCCCCTGTGCCGGGCGACGCGGATGCCGAGGTGTTCGCCTCTCTCGGCGCGGACGCCGTGGCCGCCGCCGTCGGTGCGACCGGCCGAGGCGTGCCCGGCGTGGCAGGTCCGGTGCATCTGAACCTGCCGTTCCGCAATCCGCTGTCGAGCGCGGGCGGTTGGCGCGTCGTGACGCCGGGGGCGGCGCCGGCACGGGCATCCGTCGCGGTGCACGAGGTTCCTCGCGGCCCGCGCACGATCGTCGTCGCGGGGGCGGACGCGGGTTCGGATGCGGAAGAGCTCGCGCACGCCGCAGGCTGGCCGCTCATCGCCGAGATCGTGAGCGGAGCGCGCTTCGGGCGTCGGCTCGTGCACGGCTACCGTGCCCATCTGCGGGATGCGGGGCTGGGCGGGCGCATCGAGCGCGTCGTCGTGTTCGGGCATCCCACTCTCAGCCGCGAAGTGGCCGCGTTGCTCGCCCGGCCCGGCGTCGAGGTGATCGCCGTGCGCCGAGGGGGCGAACCGCTCGACCTCGGCGGCGCCGCGGTGCACGTCGATGCCGTGCGGGCCCTCGACGGCGGCGATCCGGAAGCGGAGCGCGCCTGGCTCGGCGAGTGGATGCGGGCGTCGGCGGCATCCGTCATCGACCTCGACGCGCCCGCCCCCGATGCGCACGGGCTCAGCTCGACGGATGCGGCCGAACGGCGCGAGGCCGTGCGCGTGGAACTCGACGCTGTGCGGCGACCTCTGGATCGCGCGTTGCTCGTCGACGCGGTGTGGCGGGCGAGCTGGCCGCACGACCGGCTCGTGTTCGGCTCGTCACGGCTCGTGCGGGTGGCCGATGCCGTGCTCGGCGGCAAGCGCGTTCCTGTGCACGCCAACCGGGGTCTCGCCGGCATCGATGGCACGATCGCGACGGCGACGGGCGTCGCGATCGCGGCCCAGGCATCCGGCGCCCCCGGCGTCACCCGCGTGCTGCTCGGCGACCTCGCGATGCTGCACGACGTCGGTGCGCTGCTGCTGCCAGGAGACGAGCCGGCGCCGCGGCTGCAGGTGATCGTGGGCAACGACGGCGGCGGCACGATCTTCGACGACCTCGAAGTCGCCGGATCCGCGCCCGCGGCGGCGTTGGATCGCGCCTTCTACACGCCGCATGCCGTGCAGGTGAGTGCGCTCGCCGAGGCGTACGGATGGGAGTTCCGCCGGGTCGAGACGCGGCCTGCGCTGGATCAGGTGCTCACCGCGGCCGTCGAGGGCCCGCAGCTGATCGAGGTGCCGCTGCCTCGCTGAGGTTACACTTCTCGTCGCATCCTCGTGCCCGACGTGGCAGGACACGCGGCATCCGAGCGCCCGGAGCGGCACCACCTGTCACCTCGGGAACAAGGGGCAGGTGCATGCAGCGACAGGTATCGGCCTGGCAGGATGTGGCCATGGCAAAGAAGCGAGGGAACGCCGAGGTCGCCGATCTGCTGCGCGTCGGGCCGGGTTTCCGGTTCGACGATGTGGATCCGGATGCGACGCCGGGCTACGACGGCGACAAGAACGACGGCGAGAAGGATCTCGCCGCGGGACTGGAGAAGCTGAGCGAGCTGCAGGAGCGGCTGTTCGCCGAAGCCGCCGTCGGTGAGGCGCGCGAGGCCGTGCTGCTCGTGCTGCAGGCGATGGACTCGGCAGGCAAGGGCGGCATTGTGCGGCACGTCGTGGGGGGTGTCGACCCGCAGGGGGTCGAGCTCGCCGCGTTCAAGGCGCCGACGAAGGAGGAGCTCGCGCACGACTTCCTCTGGCGCATCGAGAAGCGTCTGCCGCAGTCGGGCTTCATCGGCGTCTTCGACCGTTCGCACTACGAGGATGTGCTCATCGGGCGGGTGCGCGAGCTCGCCCCGGCCGAGGAGATCGAGCGCCGCTACGGGGCCATCGTCGACTTCGAGGAGCGCGCCGCGGCCTCGGGCATCCGAATCGTGAAGGTCATGCTGCACATCTCGCGCGACGAGCAGAAGCAGCGGCTCATGGAGCGGCTCGAACGGCCGGACAAGCACTGGAAGTACAACCCCGGCGACGTCGACGAGCGCCTGCTCTGGGACGACTACATGGCCGCGTACGAGACCGTGTTCGAGCGCACGTCGACGGATGCCGCGCCCTGGTACGTCGTGCCGGCGAACCGCAAGTGGTACGCGCGCCTCGCCGTGCAGGAGCTGCTGCTCGGGGCGCTGCAGGGCATCGACCCGCAGTGGCCCGGCGCCGACTACGACATCGAGGTCGAGAAGAAGCGGCTCTCCGCCAGCTGAACGACCCTCGCTGATCACCACGAGAGTCCTGGAACCAGACGCGGTTCCAGGACTCTCGGCGTGCTCGTGGCGAGCGGATGACGGATGCGCTCAGCGCGCGCCGACGACCTCCGGCTCGCCCGAGGCATCCGTATCCGCATCGGTGTCGGGTAGGGCCGCTGCAGCATCCGTGTCGACAGCCGTCTCGGCATCCGGCGTGGTGTCGTCGTCGTCCTCATCGGCGAACGGCAGACCGTTGCGCGGCGCGTTGTAGAGCGTCTCGTCGAGGATGCCCTCGCGCTTGGCGACGATCGTCGGCACGAGCGCCTGGCCCGCGACGTTCAGCGCGGTGCGACCCATGTCGAGGATGGGGTCGATCGCGAGCAGAAGGCCGACGCCCTCCAGCGGCAGGCCCAGCGTCGACAGCGTGAGGGTGAGCATCACGACAGCGCCGGTCGTGCCCGCCGTGGCGGCCGAGCCGACCACCGAGACGATCACGATGAGGAAGTACTGCACGATGTTCAGCTCGATGCCGAAGAACTGGGCCACGAAGATCGCAGCGATGGCCGGATAGATCGCGGCGCATCCGTCCATCTTGGTCGTGGCGCCCAGCGGCACGGCGAACGAGGCGTAGCCGCGGGGTACGCCGAGGTTGCGCTCGGTGACGCGCTCGGTCAGCGGCAGCGTGCCGATGGACGAACGGCTCACGAAGCCCAGCTGCACGGCGGGCCACACGCCCGAGAAGTACTGCTTGATCGACAGACCATGCGTCTTCACGAGGATCGGGTATACGACGAAGAGCACCAGGGCGAGGCCGATGTAGACGGCGCCGGCGAACCAGGCGAGTGAGGCCAGCTTGTCGGAGCCGTACTGGATCACGGCCGATCCGATGAGGCCGAACGTGCCCAGCGGAGCAATGCGGATGATCCACCACAGCACGCGCTGGATGACCTTGAGCAGCGACTCGGTGAAGGCGAGGAACGGCTCGGCCTTCTTGCCCGCCTTGAGCGCCGCGATGCCGACGACGGCCGCCACGACGATGACCTGCAGGATGTTGAAGTTGACGCTCGACGATGCCGCTCCCGTCTCGGGGTTCAGTGAGGTGCTGACGCCGAGGCCGAGGAAGTTCTGCGGGATGAGGCCGAGGAGGAAGTTCCACCACGAGCCCACCGTGTAGGGCGCACCGGTCTCGAGCCCGTCGCCTGCGCGGTTGCCTGGTTGGAGCACCAGGCCCAGGACGATGCCGATGGTCACGGCGATGAACGCGGTGATCGCGAACCACAGCAGGGTCTGGCCTGCCAGGCGTGCGGCGTTCTGCACGCGGCGCAGGTTCGAGATGCTCGCCACGATCGCGGTGAAGATGAGCGGCACGACGGCGGCGCGCAGGATCGTCACGTACGAGCTGCCGATGGTCTTCAGCGTGTCGGAGAGGACGGTCGGGTTGTCCTTGCTCGCCCCCAGCTGCACGCCCAGCAGTCCCACGGCGATGCCGAGGATGAGGGCGGCGATGATCTGGAAGCCGAACGACGTCAGCAGCTTGCGGACGGGGCCGCGGGTGTCGGGCGCCTTCGTGGGACGCGCAGCGGTGGTACTCATGGGACTCCTGATCCTGGGGCGCCGGGTGCGCCGAGGAATCCAACGTTAGGTCTGCCTGTGTATTCCCTGGGCGGTTATGACGAAGCGTGACACGGGGGGCGGGGCGCAACGTCAGCCATCGCCATCGAGGACGTTGTACAACGCGTCTTTGTCATTGATGTCCACGACCGCTCCGAGAGTCTTCGGCGTGAACGTTGGGCGCGCCCGTTGCTGGGAGCTGTGAGGCCGCAGGGCGTCGAGGAGCTCGATGAGCCGATCCAGGCTCGCGTCATCGAGGGGCAGCTCCAGTTCGGTGATCGTCAGCCACCGCGAATGATGGATCCGGCGAGGGCGGACGCCGATGCTGATCCGGTCGTACAGCACGTGCTCGTTCCCCGACGCGGGATCCTGATCGAAGGACTGCAGCATCACGCGGACGGTGACGCCGTCGTGGCGCACGCCATCGATCCATGACCAGTTGCGCAGATCGTGTGGCGGATCGAGCTCGTGACCGCTCGTGTACGTGATCGCGCCGTGTCCTCCCCGCGCAGGCACGCGGTAGCCCGAGGCCGCCATCCGCGCGACGATCCGTTGCCGCTCCCGCCGTCGTGCCTCGCGGTAGGCGTCCCGCGCCGCGAAGAACGCCGTTGTCGTGGTGGTCCCCTGGATCGTCATTCGGGGAGCCTAAGCGGTGGCACGGACATTGCCGCGCCTCCTGTGGAGTCAGCCGCGGCGACGGGCGTCGGAGGCGGCGACGGGGAACATCTCCAGCTCTAAGCCCGCAAGCAAGGTTCCCGGGTCGGTGCCGACGGCATCCGCGATGCGCACGAGCGTGAAGAGATTGGGCAGCGCCCGCCCGCTCTCGTAGGCGCGGATGTTTGACGAGTCGATGCCCGAGACGTGCGCGAGTCCGTCTTGTGTGAGCGTCGCCGCTTCACGCGCCTGCCGGATCCTTCCGCCGATATGGGCTGCGGCGGGGGACGGGACTCGAGGCACCCACCCAGCGTCGGGAATGTCGACGACTTGTGCCAGGGTTAACGCACCCGGATACTAATACCTCCCGGAGTGATTGACCGGGAGGTGGGTGCGGTGGTCGACGAAGAACTCGATGCGCTCCTTACTCAGTTCCGCGGACTCGCGGACAGCAAACGCATGGCGGGCAACTATCTCGAGCAGCTTGCGCGCCACTACTTGACCGTCGAACCGCTCTGGGCCGATCAACTCGGAGCGGTATGGCTCTGGCGGGATTGGCCGGGTCGTGACGGACGCCCCGACACCGGCATCGATCTGGTCGCCGAGGTGCGCGGCGGTGGGCTGCTCGCCGTCCAGGTGAAGTTCTTCCGCGAAGAGCATCGGATGCAGAAGGGCGACCTCGACTCCTTCTTCGAAGCGCTCGGTCGCGAGCCGTTCACCGAGGGCTTGGTGATCGACACCACGACCGTGCCGTGGTCGGCGAACGCCATAGAAGCGCTCAAAAACCGCTCGAAGCCGGTGCGCCGAATCTCGCTGGATGAGTTGCGGCACAGCGCGATCGACTGGTCGACGTACGAACTGCTCAAGCCAGAGGTCGCGCCAGAACGCCACCCGGTGAAAACGTTGCGTTCTCACCAGCACGAAGCTGTGCGCGCCGTGCTCGACGGACTCGTTCCGAACTCTCCGCAGAACCGCGGCAAGCTCATCATGGCCTGCGGCACGGGCAAGACGTTCACTGCGCTCAAGCTCGCGGAGCGATGGGTGATCGAGCGCACCGGTGGCGCGGCATCGGTGCTGTTCATGGTGCCCTCGCTGGCACTGCTGCAGCAGTCGTTGGAGGAGTGGTCGCGCGAGCGAGACCCGGAACTCGGTTTCCGTGCGTTCGCGGTCGGCTCTGACACGAACATCGGGCGCCGCAAGAACGATGACCTCACGAGCGTCATGCTCGAAGACCTCGGGGCCCCGGCGACGACCGACGGCAAGAAGCTCGCGGCGCTCCTCGGCGACGTCGATGAGGAGCACGAGGGACTGACCGTCGTGTTCTCGACGTATCAGTCGATCGACGCCGTGGCCGAGGCGCAGAAGATCCGCGGCGACACGTTCGACCTCGTCATCTGCGATGAGGCGCACCGTACGACCGGGGTGACGCTCGCCGGAGACGACGAGTCGCACTTCGTCAAGGTGCATGACGACGCCGTCATCCCGGCCGCCGCCCGGGTGTACATGACGGCGACACCACGGATCTTCGCACCCGAGGTGAAGAACGCGGCCTCACAGCGTTCGGCAGAGCTGGTCTCGATGGACGACGAGGACCTCTACGGCCCGGTCCTGTATCGGATCGGGTTCGACGAGGCCGTTCGCAAGGGCCTGCTCACCGACTACAAGGTCGTCGTGCTCGGCATCAGCGAGGACGAGATCGTCGAATCGCTTCAGCAGGAGCTCGCGCACGAGGGTCGCGAACTCGCCGTCACCGACGTCGCGAAGCTCATCGGATGCTGGAACGCCCTGGCCAAGCGCAACGCGGGATCGATCGCCGAGGGGTTCGGAGCGGACGCCGCGCCGATGCGGCGAGCCGTCGCCTTTGCGAAGGACATCAAGACATCGGAGGGAGTCGCGAGCGACTTCACGGCACTCGTCGAGGGACACCTCTCGAACATCGAGAACGACGACGACACCGACGATCTGACCGTCGAAGCCGAGCACGTCGACGGCACGATGAACGCCACGCAGCGCGGCGAGCTGCTCGACTGGCTGAAGGCGGCACCTGAGCAAGACCAGTTCGGTCGTCCGGTCGCCCGCGTGCTCACGAACGCCCGTTGCCTGAGCGAGGGCGTCGACGTGCCGAGCCTCGATGCGGTGCTTTTTCTCAGCCCGCGCAAGAGCCAGGTCGATGTGGTGCAGGCCGTCGGCCGGGTGATGCGCCGAGCTGAGGGCAAGCGGCTCGGATACATCGTGCTGCCTATCGCGATCCCCGCCGGCGTCTCGCCCGAGGAGGCGCTGAACGACAACGAGCGCTACAAGGTCGTCTGGCAGGTGCTGCAGGCGCTGCGCGCCCACGACGAGCGTCTCGATACCGCGATCAACCAGGCGGCGTACACGGGCAAGCTGCCGAGCAGGTGCTGATCGAGCGGGTCAGCCTCACTTCCCCGAAGAAACGGGAGCCCTCGGCCTTCGACGCTCCTTCAGACCGCTCTCGGGATGACGCGGGCGAGGGGAACGGGGCGAGCCAGGGCGCCCCGCACTTCGCCTCGACGCTCCCCGGGCTCACTTCGACGGCTGAGGCATGGAAGGACTCCGTCTACGCGAAGCTCGTCGCCAAGGTCGGCGACCGCATGTACTGGGACGACTGGGCCAGCGACATCGGTGAGATCGCCCAGCGCTTCATCGCGCTGATCACTGCTCACGTCGACGCGCCGGAGAACGACCGCGCGCCGTTCGAGTCGTTCGTCAAGGCGCTGCGGGCGACGGTCAATCCGGATGTCTCGGAGTCCGAGGCGGTCGAGTTGCTCGCGCAGCATCTCATCACCAAGCCGGTCTTCGAGGCGATGTTCCCGGATGGCTCGTTCACGCAGGACAATCCGGTCTCCCTGGCGATGGAGAAGGTGCTCGCAACCTTCGATGAGAACGCGGCCTTCGCGCGTGAGCGGGAGCCACTCGACGCGTTCTACGCCAAGATCACCGAGAAGATCCGCGGGCTCGAGAGCGTCCGGGCGAAGCAGCAGATGCTCGTCACGCTCTACGACAAGTTCTTCTCGAAGGCGTTCCCGTTGCTGGCCGACCGGATGGGCATCGTCTTCACACCGGTCGAAGTCGTCGACTACATCCTGCGATCGGCGGATGCTGCGCTGCACCAGCACTTCGGCAAACGACTGAGCGATGAGGGCGTGAATATCCTCGAACCGTTCGTGGGGACCGGGACGTTCCTGACCCGGCTCATGCAGATCGGGCTCATCAAACCAGAGGACCTGACGCGCAAGTACAGGCAGGAGCTGTTCGCGAACGAGATCGTGCTGCTCAGTTACTACATCGCGGCGGTCAACATCGAGAGCGTGTACCGGGAACTGTGCGCGGAGAACGGCATCGATCCGGCCGAGGGCGGGTTCCAGGGGATCTCGCTGACCGACACGTTCGCGATGGACGAGCGGGACAGTCAGCTCGCCGGGGGAGTGTTCCCGGAGAACAACGCGCGGCTGGAGAAGCAGCGCGCGACGAAAGTCGACGTGATCCTGATGAATCCGCCGTATCGGGCGGGGCAGTCCAGCGCAAATGACGGGGCGCAGAACGCGAAGTACAAGACCACTGATGCGCGGATCGCGGCGACGTACATGCGCCTCAGCTCAGGGACGCAGAAGTCCAAGCTGTACGACTCCTACTACAGAGCACTCCGATGGGCTACCGATCGACTAGGTGACCAGGGCGTTGTTGCCTTTGTATCGAACTCCGGGTTTGTGGACTCCCCCGTAGCGAACGGCGTCCGACTCAGCTGGGCGCAAGAGTTCAGTGACGTGATTGTTTACAACTTGCGAGGCAACCAGCGCGTCAAGAACTGGCAGGCGGAGGGGGGCAAGGTCTTCGGGGAGGGCTCGCAGACGGGCGTTGCGATCACAGTCCTGGTCAAGGATCCGAACCATCCTGGTGCGGGACGAGTCCACTACGCGGACGTTGGTGACTATCTAACTCGTGAGGAGAAGCTGGATCGACTACGGCTCGACTCGTCAATCGAGTCGACCGAGTTCGAGGCGGTTCAGGCCAACGCTGCGGGGGACTGGATCAACCAGCGAGACGAGCGCTACGTTGCCTTCCAGCCGATCGGTGACAAAGTCTCGAAGGGCCGTGTCGGCACAGTTGGGGTGTTCCAGAACTTCGCGCTTGGCGCATCCACGAACCGTGATGTATGGGTGTGCAATTTCGGCGCCGGGCGGCTGGAGCAGAATGTTGGCGCGATGGTTGATGAGTTCAATCGATTGATCGCCGACGATGCACGTACGCCGGATGCTGCTCGGATCGGCTGGTCGAACAAGCTCACTGCGCGTCGGCGCACAGGCAAACCGATGACGACTCACACCGGCGGCCCACGGCGGATTCAGTTCAGACCGTTCATGCGCCAGCAAGTCTGGTTTGATCCAGGCTTGATCGATGCGCCGGGTATCTCTGCGCGGGTGTCGCCAACTGTGAACCACTCTACGGTGGCCATCGCCATCAACACCGACTCACGAATCAGCACTCCCGCGCTGATGGCGGACGGGCTCGTCAGCCTGCATTTGAACGGAGACTCCCAGGTCTTCCCCCGCTACACCTGGGAACCGGCATCCGCTCCCGATGGCGCGCTGAACCTCGAGGCTCTCGCGGCATCCGACACAGACGAAGTCGTAGACGGCCACCGTCGCGTCGACAACATCACCGACGCGACGCTCGATGCGTACCGCCAGGTCCACGGCGACGTGGTCACGAAAGACGACATCTTCTACGCCATCTACGCGTTGCTGCACCACCCGACCTACCGCGAGACATATGCCGCCGACCTGCAGAAAATGCTCCCGCGCATCCCGCAGGTGAAGGGATTCGCCGAGTATGCGCGCATCGGGCGCGAGCTGGCGGAGCTTCATGTCGACTATGAGTCCGTGGCGCAGCATCCGCTGAATGAAGAGCTCTCGCTCACCGCGCCCGACGATCCCTACGAGCGTTACCGCATCGACAAGCTGTCCTGGATCTCGCGCAAGGATCACACCGGCATCCGGTATAACGAGCACCTCACGATCACCGGCATCCCCGAGAACGAGAGCGAGTACAAGGTCGCAGGGCGCAGCCCGCTCGAGTGGGTGATCGACCGTTATAAGGTGACGACCGACAAGAAGTCGGGCATCGTCAACGATCCGAACGCATGGTTGCGCGAGCAGGAGAATCCGCGCTACGTGGTCGATCTGATCCGCTCGCTTGTCACCGTGAGCCTGGAGACGCAGCGGCTGATCGCGGAGCTTCCTGAGTTCGAGGTGATCGATTCCTGACGTGCGTCAGCGAGCGGGGTGCGCAGGCTCGTATGTCGGCGGGCTCAGGGTTTATCTGTGGATAAAGCTTCGAATTTCGATGGTCTGTGCGAGTATGAAGTATGGCAGATTTCAGCGCAGTCGCATCGCTGATCTCGACCCTGAGCGGTCGGGTCCAGGGCGACGTCTGCGCTGAGGCGGTTCAGTCGGCTGTCGGCGGAATGACGGATGCCGAAGTCGTGGCGGTGCTGTCCGAGGCGGCCGAGGTCAGTCGGCATGTCGAGCAGATCCGGCTCGCCGCAGCCGGAGTCATCGCCGCGCGATCCACTCGGGATGCGGGGCACAACGGCCTCGCCCAGAGCCGCGGACACCGATCCCCGACAGCACTCGTGCAGGAGCTCACGGGAACCACAAAGGCAGAAGCCGCGCGGCAGGTGCGGGTCGGCGTCGAGCTGCTAGATGCAGCGCCGGAGCCCGACAGCACCGCTGAGGGTGGCGAGTCTTCGCTGCCGGCCGAACTCATCCAGACTCCGTGGCACGAGCCGCTGCGACAGGCGTTGCGCGCCGGCGAGATCTCATCGACCGCCTACGACGCGATCCGCCGCGGCCTCGGCGAGCCAGCGACGGCCAACCCGAAGATCGACGCCGATGCCCGGGTCGCGTTCGACGACGAGACGCGCGAGGCGTGGCGGCAGGCCGCCGAACAACTCATCGGGGAGGCTGCCGAGCGCACCGTCGAAGAACTGCGCATCGCCGCGCAGAGCGTGCGCGACATGCTCGACCCCGAAGGGGCAGAGGCCCGATTCCTCGCCCGGTTCGAGAAGAGAAGCTTCCGCACTTACATCGACGACATCGGGATGCGGCGGGCGAGCATCGTGTTCGATGACGAGGGCGCGGCATTCGTCGAGAGCATCCGCGCCGCCGCCCTGCGCCCGCGCCGGGGAGGGCCCCGATTCGTCGATCCCGACGAGAAGTCCCGCGCCGCGGAACTCGTCGACGATCCCCGCACGAACGACCAGCTCTCCTACGACCTGGTGCTCGACGTGATCCGGGCGGGCGTACTGGCCGAACCCGAGCAGGTGTTCGGCACGCGGCAGGCGGGACTGCGGCTCGTGCAGGTCATCGACACCGCTGGCCGGCGCGCACCGGTCGCTCACACCGAAGACGACCTCGTCACCGTGCCCGCCGCGGTCGCGGACCGCCGAGCGTGCGACGCAGGGACCGTGAACGTCACGCTCGACGCATCCGGAAACCCGCTCGACGTCGGCCGTGAGCACCGACTCTTCACGACCCGGCAGCGGATCGCACTCGCCGTTCGCGACGGTGGCTGCCGGTGGAAGGGATGCGACCGCCCCGCGTCCTACTGCGAAGCCCATCACATCGACGAATGGGAACGAGACGGAGGCCGCACCGACATCGACCGCGGTATCCTGCTCTGCCGATACCACCACATGACCCTCCACCACGGCGGATGGCGGATCACCCGAAACGGCACCGACGACTTCATCCTGCACAATGCCGAAAGCGAGCGGACCGTGCTCGTTCCCCGCGCCGCACTCCGTTACGCATGGGGAGACATCGACCCACCCCCGAGACGACTCCGACCCGCCGCGGCCTGAGCTGCGGTGGTGCGTCGATGCGTCCATCAGAGAGCGAACGGGTCGCAGATCTGCACCGTGCCGGCCATGTCGCGGCCGAAGCGAACGCCGGGGCGCGGGCGTGCACACCGTGCGGATGAGACTGGCGGATCGGCGGGGCGTCAGGCGTTGGGCATCCTGTCTCCGCGCCGCTGCGGCTGCGCTCGATGTCCGGAGGCTTGATAGTGCCGCCGGTCAGGTCACGCCGACAAGCGCGCGACGAATCCTCGGATGTCCTCTTGCAGCGCGGTATGAGCACCGGCAAGAGGGGTCTCGGTTTCCACAACGAGCCCAATGCGATCGAGCGTGTCGGTGACGATACGTTCGGCGCGTCGAAGACCCCATGATGCGAACTCTGCGACCAGATCAGATCGAGTGAGCTCGGCATGTCGATACACGCCGTTGATCGCCAGCGCCATGCGCCCATCACCGGGGTGATGCGCATGCGGAACGAGGTCGTAGGCCGGAGCCAGTCGCACCTCGCCGTCGAGCGGATGCAGCAGACTGAGATTCTTCGTATGCAGGTCGAGGTTCCCGATCGCCGCCGCGAGCAGCACCATCTCGGCGAGTCGCTGCAGGTCTGCTCCTGGCGCATGCTGCTGGAGGACTGTCGCGACGCGACGAAGAGTCACGACGCCGCCCAGCTCCTGATATTTCTGATTCCCGCTCGCTCCGAGCGCCTGATTGAAGTCTTCTTGATGGATCCGTTCGCCGTTCGCCCTGTCATAGCGTTCGATCACCAGCGCCGCGCGCCCCGCGAAGCGAGTGATAGCGGTGGAGAAGGCCGTCAGCCCCATCTCCCGGGCCACACGTGATCCATACTCCTCGTCATAGATCACTGTCGCCTTCTCGCCATCCAGCTGCGGCTTGAGGATGTGCGTGGTCGGATGTCCGCCCAATGCCTGCGCCCATCCATCGCGAGTTCGGGCGAGCAGGATCTTCGGCTGCACACCGCCGAGCGACGTGCGACCGAGGTCGGTTGCGTTGCCGAGCGGCGCGCTGATCGGATCATCGAGAAGTGTTCGTATCTCGGCATCCGTCACGGGGCGCAGCGACGGGATGCGCGGCTCAGAGGGGTCATCCAGATCCCAGATCTGCAGAGCACCGGCGACGTCGCGGCCATATCTGCCGAGAAAGGCCGGAACGTCGCCACGCCTGAGGGCGCTCTGGGCCAGGAGGTATTCATACTGATCGCCTTCTGGCAGGATCTCGGCGAACCAGTTGCGTCGGCGTGAGGCATGATCTCGACGAGGCCTGCTGACCAGTGGAATGGCAACGGAAATGACCGTGCTCGCGCTGCCGAATCTCTCGATCGCCTCAGCTCTCGGTGTGAAGTCGTACGTGCGCGGATCTCCTTCGAGGATTCCGACTCGGGTCCCGTACAGCTCAACCGCGAGTCGCATCATCGCCCCCTCGCTGATTCGTCGCTCCCGCTGACTCAGCGTTATCAGCTGACTCTTCGCCATCCGCTGACTCGTCGTCCTCCCACGACGCGGTGATGGTGAGTCCGGTCGCCCGTGCCAACTCGAGCAGCCTTCGCAAGTGGATCGTCGACATGCCATTCTCCACCGCGCTGATGGTGCTCTGTGGCAGGTCGGTCTGCGCCGCGAGCTCGACCTGAGACATGCCGCGGGCGACGCGCGCTTCATACAGCACCGTGCCGATGTCGGCGGGGGAGCGCAGTCGCGCTGTGTGCATCACGGCGAACTCCAATCGCTATTGCACGACAGTACCCCTATATCGCGAAATAGCGATAGCGACGCACTATCGCGATAACACGATAGTGACCGATGCTTGCGACACCTCTCACGACAGGTGGCTCTTACGACAGGTGGGTCTTACGACAGGTGGCCAAGACGCTGCGCGGAACGGTTGCTCACCGAGGAGCCAGCACCAGCAGATCTCCGACCTCGCAGTCGAGCGCCTCGCAGATCGCGCGCAGCGTCGAGTAGCGGATCGCCCGAGCGCGATCGTTCTTCAGCACCGAGAGGTTCACGAGGCTCACCCCGACGATCCTGCTCAGCTCCGTCAACGTCATCCCCCGTTCGACGAGCAACTCATCCAGGAGGCAGCGGATGCCGGTGTCTTCGTCGTCCGAGGCAGCCGGAGTCATACCAGCCCCTTCGTGTCGCGCTGCATCCGCTCGCCGACCTGGAACGCGGTCGCCACGAGCGCGAGGGCGAAACCCCAGCCGAGTGGGGCCAGATCCAGTTGCACGAGGAAGGCCCAGAACACATCGTGGGCGCGCGGATCCGCGGCAGCGATCCCGTCGACGGCGATCGCGCGACCGATCGCGCCCGCCAACTGGCCGAACAGGCCGCCCGCGATGACCAGACAGGCGGCGACGCCGATTGTCCACGCCATCGATCGCCGGAACGGCCTCGCCCGGATGAGTGAGACCCCCAGCCACCACGCCGCCGCACACACGCCGACCGTCGCGAGAGCGGGCAGCGAAGCCTCCAGCAGAAGCATCCAACGCGCACCCGCCGAGAGCTCGGTCATCGTCACCGTCGCTGAGTCGTAGGCGGCAGCGGAGATACCCGGGAGCCCGGAGAGCGCCGAAGCGTCGACCTCCTGCACGGGCATCCGCACCTCGACGGCGGGCTGGAACAGCGCGATCACAGCCTTCACGACCGCGACGATCGCCGCCGCCGCCACGCTGACCGCGCCCGTCGCGACGAGACCGAGCACGAACCCCTCGCCCCGGGACGGATGTCCTCTGCTGATCAGACTCATCGCTTCTCCTCCACTCGGCTCTGCGTTCTCGGTGTTTGATGCGTTACCGATATTCGACGTGTTATCGATATTCGATGCATCGACTGTCGTTAACATAATGACTGTCGATAACCCTGTCAACAGCATCCACCGGTTTGGGGCAGGTTCTCCCGTCCGGGGCGGATGGGGTGCGCCCCAAACGGGAGAATGCGCCCCAAACCCGGTAACGAGCAGGGGCGGAGCCTCGGCGAGGAACCGGATATGCCGACGGCGAACACGGCCATCCGTCGCCGTGGTGCTCGTTACGCTCGATGTACCGGCACGGAAGTGCCTTCGCCGTATTCAGCTGACGCGCGAAAGAGGAGTGAGATGTTCGAGAGATTCACCGACCGTGCCCGCCGTGTGGTCGTCCTCGCCCAAGAAGAGGCGAAGATGCTCAACCACAACTACATCGGCACCGAGCACATCCTGCTCGGCCTCATCCATGAGGGCGAGGGCGCCGCTGCCAAGGCGCTGGAGTCGCTGGGCGTGTCGCTCGACGCCGTGCGCGAGCAGGTGCAGGACATCATCGGCCAGGGCCAGCAGCAGCCCACGGGGCACATCCCCTTCACCCCGCGCGCCAAGAAGGTGCTCGAGCTGAGCCTGCGCGAAGCACTGCAGCTCGGCCACAACTACATCGGCACCGAGCACATCCTGCTCGGCCTCATCCGCGAGGGCGAGGGCGTGGCGGCACAGGTGCTCGTCAAGCTCGGCGCCGACCTCAACAAGGTGCGCCAGCAGGTCATCCAGATGCTCTCCGGCCAGCAGGGGCGCGAGCCCGCCGCCGTCTCGGGCGCCGCGCACGACAACGCCCAGCAGGCGCAGGGCGGATCGCAGGTGCTCGACCAGTTCGGGCGCAACCTCACCCAGGCCGCGCGCGACAACAAGCTCGACCCGGTCATCGGGCGCGAGAAGGAGATCGAGCGGGTCATGCAGATCCTCTCCCGCCGATCCAAGAACAACCCCGTCCTGATCGGCGAGCCCGGCGTCGGCAAGACCGCCGTCGTCGAGGGCCTCGCCCAGGCGATCGTCAAGGGCGACGTGCCCGAGACGCTCAAGGACAAGCAGCTGTACTCCCTCGACCTCGGATCCCTCATCGCCGGCTCCCGCTACCGCGGAGACTTCGAGGAGCGGCTGAAGAAGGTCACCAAGGAGATCCGCACCCGCGGCGACATCATCGTCTTCATCGACGAGATCCACACCCTCGTCGGTGCGGGTGCCGCCGAGGGCGCGATCGATGCGGCCAGCATCCTGAAGCCCCTGCTGGCCCGAGGTGAACTGCAGACGATCGGCGCCACCACGCTCGACGAGTACCGCAAGCACTTCGAGAAGGATGCTGCACTCGAGCGCCGGTTCCAGCCCATCCAAGTGCAGGAGCCGAGCCTGCCGCACGCCATCAACATCCTCAAAGGCCTGCGCGACCGTTACGAGGCGCACCACAAGGTGCAGATCACCGACGGCGCGATCGTCGCCGCGGCGAACCTCGCCGACCGCTACGTGAGCGACCGCTTCCTGCCCGACAAGGCCATCGACCTAATCGACGAGGCCGGCGCCCGCCTGCGCCTGTCGATCCTGTCCTCCCCGCCAGAGCTGCGTGAGTTCGACGAGAAGATCGCCAAGGTCCGCGAGGAGAAGGAGCAGGCCTCCGAGGAGCAGGACTTCGAGAAGGCCGCGTCGCTGCGCGACCAGGAGAAGGAACTGCTCGGGGAGCGCCTGCGCCTGGAGAAGCAGTGGCGCTCGGGCGACGTCGCCACCCAGGCCGTCGTCGACGAGGGGCTCATCGCCGAGGTGCTCGCCCAGGCCACCGGCATCCCCGTGTTCAAGCTCACCGAGGAGGAGTCCAGCCGGCTCGTCTTCATGGAGAAGGCGCTGCATCAGCGCGTCATCGGGCAGGATGAGGCGATCGCCGCACTGTCAAAGACGATCCGCCGTCAGCGCGCCGGTTTGAAGGACCCCAAGCGCCCCTCGGGCTCGTTCATCTTCGCCGGCCCCACCGGCGTCGGAAAGACCGAGCTCGCCAAGGCGCTCGCGGAGTTCCTCTTCGACGACGAGGCCGCGCTCATCTCGCTCGACATGAGCGAGTTCGGTGAGAAGCACACCGTGTCTCGACTGTTCGGCGCCCCTCCCGGGTTCGTCGGCTTCGAAGAGGGCGGCCAGCTGACGGAGAAGGTGCGACGCAAGCCGTTCTCGGTGGTGCTGTTCGACGAGATCGAGAAGGCGCATCCCGACATCTTCAACTCGCTTCTGCAGATTCTCGAGGAGGGCCGTCTGACCGATGGTCAGGGTCGCATCGTGGACTTCAAGAACACGGTCATCATCATGACGACCAACCTCGGAGCGCGCGACATCGCCGGCGGGCCCGTCGGCTTCCAGGTCGAGGGCGACAGCACCACGAGCTACGAGCGGATGAAGGGCAAGGTCAACGAAGAGCTCAAGCGCAACTTCAAGCCCGAGTTCCTCAACCGCGTCGATGACATCATCGTGTTCCCGCAGCTGTCGAAGGATGAGCTGATTCAGATCGTGGATCTGTTCACCAAGCGCCTCGCCGACCGTCTGCTCGACCGAGACATGACGATCGCGCTGTCGCAGACCGCCAAGGAGCGCCTCATCGAGGTCGGATTCGACCCGGCTCTCGGTGCCCGCCCGTTGCGTCGCGCGATGCAGCACGAGGTGGAGGATCGCCTGTCGGAGAAGATCCTGCACGGCGAGCTCAACCCCGGCGACCACGTGGAGGTCGACTTCGCCGACGGCGAGTTCCAGTTCGAGCATGGCCCGCGCGGCGAGAAGGTGTCGGTCGGCGTCAACGCCGGCGGCGACATCACGGCCACCCCCGACCTGGCGGTCGCCAGCGGCGAGTGAGCCGAGAAGACCCCGCGATTCCCTTCGGGCGGATCGCGGGGTCTTTCATGTTCACCCCGCAGTGACGAACCAGACCAGTGCGGCCGCGGTGACCGCGGCTGTGGCGAACGGGCCGATGTACATGACAGCCTTGCCGCCGCGCAGCGCGATCACCCCGTCGGCGGCCTGCACGATGATCATGGCGACGGCGATGGCGAGCAGCCATCCGTCGAACCGTCCGCAGAGCGCCACCACGGCCAGCACGAACAGTGCTGCGCTGCGGGCGGTCGTGTACCAGGCGACACGGCGCACGGCCGGATCGTCGCTGCGGATCTCTGCCGCCGAGAAGTACAGGCTCGGAACCGTGCTGATCAGCGTGACGATCGCCAGCACGAGGTACGGGACGCTCATACGCGAACTGTAGACCCTTCAGGAGCCCGGGAGCGATGAGGTTCTAGTCTTGACGGGTGAGCGAGATCACCTTCCGCCCGGCACGCGCCGCCGACATCCACGCCGTCTCCGCGTTGCTGGAGCCGCTGGTGGAGCGACGCATCCTGCTCGGCAAAGACCTCGCCGTGCTGTTCGGCGCAGTGCAAGAGTTCGTCGTCGCCGAGATCGATGGCGAGGTGATCGGATGCGGCGCCCTGCACGTCATGTGGGAAGACCTGGGCGAGGTGCGCACTCTGGTGGTGCGCGAGGACTGGCTGCACCACGGCGTCGGTCGCGGGATCGTCGAGCGCCTGGAGCAGAACGCGCTGGCGCTCGGGCTCACCCGGCTGTTCTGCCTCACCTTCGAGGTGCCGTTCTTCACCCGCCGCGGATTCGCGCCCATCGGTGAGCACGTCGTCGACCCGGATGTGTACACGCAGCTCCTGCGCAGTGGTGACGAGGGCGTGGCCGAGTTCCTCGACCTCGCGCACGTGAAGCCGAACACGCTCGGCAACACCAGGATGCTCAAGCAGCTGATCTAACCTGGAAGCCATGAGCCCCCGACAGTCCGCCGCCGTCTACCGCCGGCGACGCATCGTCGTCTTCGGCGGGCTCATCGTCGTGCTCATCGCCCTCATCGTGCTCGTATGGATCCTCATCGCGCGCTCATGGGCGTCGGATGCGGCGCCGGCGCCCTCGCCGACGGTCTCATCGGCCGCGCCGTCGCCGTCGGCCAGCACTCCGCCGCCGGACGAGAGCGCGCCGGAGGAGAGCGCGCCGCCGGAGGCGCCCGTCTCGCCCGCCCCGACCGAGACGGCCGCGGAGGGCGCCGCGTGCACCGCCGCCGACGTCACGGTCCAGGCCGTGACCGATGCCGACGCGTACGACCCGGGCACGATGCCGCAGCTGTCCATCTCGCTGACCAACAAGAGCGGCGCCGACTGCACGCTCGACGTCGGGACGGCCACTCAGGTGTTCACCGTCACGAGCGGATCGGATGTCTGGTGGCGTTCGACCGACTGCCAGCAGAATCCGAGCTCCATGATCGTGACGCTCGCCGCAGGATCCACGGTCACCAGCTCCGTGCCCGTCGCCTGGGACCGCACGCGCTCCAGCGTGGAGGCGTGCGCGGCCACCGATCGGCAGCAGGCCCCCGGCGGCGGGGCGACCTACCATCTCGCCGTGCAGATCGGCGGATTCGAAAGCGCCGAGACGGCCGCGTTCATCCTGAATTGAGCGAATTGGGGTTACGCTGTCTGGCGAGCCCGTGCAACAGACGGAAGCCCATCCCCAGTGGCGTCGATTCCCCGTGTCCCCAACGCGTCGACACCCGTCTGCGGGCTCCCGGGATCCTCTCGAGTCGCGTCGTCCCCATGGTCGCGGCCCGAGAGGATCCTCCTAAGCTTGTGACGTGGCATCCAAGAACGCGAAGCGCGCGAAGAAGAAGGCCCCTGCACCGGAGGAGTTCCGTTCCGAGGCGCTGGCCCTGGCGCTCGAGCATCAGGACATGGCCGCGGTCGCGCTCGCACTGCGCAACGGCAACACCGTCGTCCCGCTGATCCGCCCCGGCGCCCGCGACAATCCGCTCGACGGCGGCGAGGTGTGGACGTACCGAGACCCGAAGACCGGGGATGTGGCGCTGCTGCTGTTCAGCGACGCGAAGAACAAGCCGGAGAACCTTCCCCCGGGCGTGGGCATCTACTCGCCCGCCTGGCTGCGCGCCTTTCTCGCCACGCACCGCGAGACGATCACGACCGTATTCCTCGACATCGCCGGCCCGCATCCGATGCAGGCACCGCCCGAGGAACTGCTGCAGGCGTTGGAACTGTGATTTTGACGTCGGGGATGTGACTCAGAAGTCGGGGACGTCGGCGCCGGGCGGAGTCTGGATCCGGTGCGCGCGCACGTCGTCCAGTGCACCGCGCAGCGTGGCGGAGCGGTCGTCGACCACGTGCGCATAGCCGAGGCGTGCGGCCTCTGCCCGGCGTTGGGCGGCCTGCGTCACGGGACGGATCTCGCCCGCCAGGCTCAGCTCCCCGACGGCGGCGAGAGTGCGCGGCACGGCGTCGCCGCGCAGCGTGCCCGCCACGGCGATCGCGATCGCCAGGTCTGCCGCCGGTTCGGTGAAGCGCACCCCGCCCACGGTCGACACGTACACGTCGTGGTCGCTGGTCTTGATGCCGGCTCGCTTCTCGAGCACGGCGAGCACCATCGCCACCCGTGAGGCGTCGAGACCGTTCACCACGCGCCGCGGGTTCGGGGCGGGCGTCGCGATCGTGAGCGCCTGCACCTCCACGGGCAGGGCGCGACGCCCCTCCAGCGCGATCGCCACGCACGTGCCGGGCTCCGGCGCGCCGCGGGAGAGGAACAGGCTGCTCGGATCGGGCACCTCGGCGATGCCGGAGCCGGTCATCTCGAAACAGCCGACCTCGTCTGTGGGGCCGAAGCGGTTCTTCAGTGCACGGATGAAGCGCAGCGACGTCTGCCGGTCGCCCTCGAAATGGCAGACGACATCCACCAGATGCTCCAGGATGCGCGGGCCCGCCACCTGGCCGTCCTTCGTCACGTGCCCGACGATGACGATCGGCAGGTCGCGCTCTTTGGCGATGCGGATGAGCGTCGAGGCGACCTCGCGCACCTGCGCGGGCTGCCCGGCCGCCCCGTCGGACAGCGACGACGACACCGTCTGCACGGAGTCGACGATCACGAGCTCGGGTCGCACCTCGTCGATGTGGCCGAGGATCGTGGCGAGATCCGTCTCGCTGGCCAGATACAGCTGGTCGTGCAGCGCGCCGGTGCGCTCGGCGCGCAGCCGCACCTGCGCCGTGGACTCCTCGGCGCTGGCGTACAGCACGCGCCGCCCGGAGCGCGCAGCCGCGGACGCCACCTCGAGCAGCAGGGTCGACTTGCCGACGCCGGGCTCGCCGCTGAGCAGGATGGCAGCCCCCGGCACGACGCCGCCGCCGAGCACGCGGTCGAACTCGCCCACCCCGCTCGTGCGCCGCGGGCTCTCCTGCGTGGTGAACGCCGTGATCGGCCGCGCACCGCGGCCCTGCTCGGGCGCGATGGGCGAGACGCGCCGTACGATGCCGGTCTGCGCGGCCTGCTCCTGCACGGTGCCCCACTGCTGGCACTCGCCGCATCGGCCCACCCATTTCGCCGCCGTCCAGCCGCACTCCGTGCAGACGAATGCGGCGGGTGCGGGACGACGTGTGGCCATGGGATCAGGCTATCGGCGGTCGCCGACATCACCCTGCTTCTCGAGCGGGCTGGCCGCATCCGACGCGTCGTGCACAGATCCGGGGCGGCTTGAACCGTCCCGTACGGGAGTTGAGGCGGATCGCGCTGCATAGAACACATCGAGGCGAGTCAGGGTGGAGACTCCGCCGTCGTTACCGGATCGTGAGTATACGTTGTATATGTACAGGATACGTTGTCTAATAGATCTCGAATGAGTCCAGGCTTCAATGAAGAACGGAAGATGAATGGTGCATATCATCGGCGAATACATCGATCGCCTCGCGACGGTGGAGATGCGCCCCGCACAGAGCAATCTGGCGCGCGGTGTGATCCACCAGCTCTACGACGCGGTACGCGCGAAGTACGACAGTCCGCTGGTGTCGCTCGCAGCAAGCCGGATCGTCGACACGGTGCGTCCGGGGGACTCCGTTGTGATCCTCGCCGGTGCCGGCGGCCCGCCCGCTCTACCGAACGCAGAGGTGGACGGTATCCCCGGTGCCGTCGCCATCGCCAAGGCGCTCGACTACGGGCTGGGAGCTGAGGTCACTATCCTCACGGAAAAGCGGGCCGAGGACACATTGCGCGCGACCGTCCGCGCTGCTGGCCTCAACGTTCGCGGTCGGCACGAAGACCCCCTCGCACACTGCGTCACGTGGGAGGAGAGCCCGATCGATCGTGTCGACGCCGCCCTGCATGCGGAGGATGTGCTGGACAGGCTCTCGCCCGCCGTTATCGTCGCCATCGAGAAGCTCGCTCCGAACATCCATGGCATAATCCACGGCGCCACTGGCCTTGACTACGACGCGGTCCACACCAAACCGGATGAGTACTTCGACCGCGCAGCCTCGCGGGGCATCCTCACATTCGGAATCGGCGACGGCGGCAATGAAGCGGGGTTCGGCGTGGCTCATGACGAGGTCATGGACATCATGCCGTCTGGGCGGACATGCCTGTGCCAGTGCGGCGGCGGCAGCGCCACGACGGTGCCCGCCGATCTGTTCATGGTCGCGGCGATCTCGGATTGGGGCGGTTATGCCTTCGGCGCCATGGTCTCCTATCTCACGGGAGTCGCCAGTGCGATGCTCACACCCGCAGAGGTCGAGCGAATGCTGCGGGCCTGCATCGACGCCGGCGCGCTGGACGGCGTGCTCGGCGTTCCTGTGATCGCGGACGACGGCGTCCCGCTCCTGACGCAGCGGGCCTACGTGCAGATGCTCAACGATCTCGTCGCTGTGGCGAGTACGACACTCGAATCACCCGGACACTGACCGCAAGAACTGGACACTGATCGCAAGAAGGAGCACGACATGAACAAGAGACGTCTTGCCCCCGCCGCGGGGCTCATCACTCTCGCCCTGGTCTCGACTGGCTGCAGCGGAGGCGTGGTCTCCGGCAGTGCGGACAAGCAGACACTGACGGTTGCCCTGTACACGCCGAAGAGCTCGTCGCTGTCGCAGACGGTCGCGTGGTGGACGGATGCCGTTACAGAGGCCACGGACGGCGCCGTCGCCTTCAACCTCAACTATGACGGCAGTCTTCTCGCCGCAGACGACACGCTGCAGGGCGTCGGAGAGGGGCGCGCCGACATGGGGCTTGTGGCCGGGATCTACTACGAGAGCCAACTGCCACTGACGTCCATCTCGGGCGTTCCCTATCTGGTCGAGGACCCTCGGGCGGCGATGCTCGCCTTCGCGGAGCTCAGCGAGAGCTCCGACACCTTCGCGCACGAGTATGCGTCGAACAACGTCATGCCCCTCTTCTTCCTTCCCGCCAGAGACGCACTGCTGGGTTCATCGGATGCCATGATCGAATCCGTGGAGGATCTCCGTGGCCGCTCGATCCGAGCAGCGGGGACGTTCAGCACGACCTTGGCGGCAGTGGGCGCCAACCCCGTGTCCATCGTCTTCAACGAGCTGTACGAGGCATTGGACCGTGGCGTCGTCGATTCGTATTCGGGCATCCTTCTCGACTCCGTCGACACCGCGGGTCTGTACGAGGTCGCCGATTACGTCAGCAACCCGCGCCAGGGCCTGCTGACGACCTACCCCGTCGCCCTCAACGCCGACCTCTGGGAGGGTCTCTCAGACGAGGTCAAGACCGTCATGACGGACAAGGCCGCACTCGCGGTCGAGCGGTACTTCACCTTCGAGGAGGAGGCGTACGCAGTGGCGTGCGATTCTATCGAGAGCTCTGGAGGCGAGGTCTACATGTGGAGCGACGATGCCGTCGACGCGTGGGCCGAGAAGCTCGGTGATACCGTCCTCGACTCCTGGCGTGATCGTGTGGGGGATGCGGCGGAAGAGTTCGAGGACTCCTACCGTGCTGCGCTTGCGGATGCGGAAGGCGAAGCGCCCGAGAACGGAGTCCAACTGTGCGCCGACCGATTCTGAGCCCCTCAGGCACGCTGCAGGCAGGCGGCGCATGAGCGCGGCAGCCTTCGCCGTCTTCCTGGGAGCGGTGATCTTGCTGATCATCCTGATCTGTTTGCGGGTGCCGGTGGCATTCGCCCTGATCGGCACGTCCGCGATCGGCCTTGCAGTGGCGTCGGGCATGGGGATCGCCGAGCGTGCCCTGGGCTCTTCGGCATTCGGATCGACTGCCGACTATGCGCTCGCGGTGATTCCTCTGTTTGTGCTGATGGGGGCGTTTGCCGCTCGAGCGGGGCTCGCCGGTGACCTGTTCGATGTGATCGAGCGCCACACGAAGAAGCTGCCGGGAGGACTCGCGATCGCCGGTATCAGCGCCTCTGCAGGCTTCGCGGCGATCACCGGTTCGAGCGTGGCCACGGTGGCTTCGATCGGAAAGACCGCGATCGAGGAGATGCGCTCGCATGGCTACGACGTGCGTTTCGCGGCGGGCTCGGTCGCCATCGCCGGAACGCTTGGCATTATGATCCCACCGAGCGTCGCACTGGTGCTCTACGGCATCGTGACCGGCACATCCATCGGCCAGCTGCTGATCGCGGGGGTGGTTCCCGGCATCGTTTCCGCGATTCTCTATGCTCTGGTCGCGATCATCCTCGCGACCAGGCGTCCCGAACTCGCAGGAGGCGCCTCACGTGCCGCGCGTTCATCCCCGACGTCTCCACCCGTTGCCATCGCGCCGGCGTGGGACAACAAGAAGTACTGGAGCGTCGTCAAAGTCGCCGTCCTGTTCGGCATAGTGATCGTCGGGGTCTACTCCGGCGTCTACACGGCGACGGAGGCGGGAGCGATCGGCGCATTCGCCGCCGTCCTGCTGCTGCTGTTCACAGGTCAGCGGGACGGGAGCCCGAGGCTGCGCGCTTTGGGAGGCGCGCTGCTGGAGTCCACCCGGCTCACGAGCTCCGTGTTCCTCATTGTCGTCGGCGGAGCTCTCCTGACCTTCCTGATGGTGCGGCTCGGGGTTCCGGCGGCGTTCGCGGAGTGGGCCGGATCCCTGCCGGTGCCGGGCTGGACGCTGGTCGTCGTGCTGTTGCTGATCATGGTGCCGCTGGGGATGTTCCTCGACTCGATCTCGATCATTCTCGTGTTCATCCCCGTCGTCTTCCCCGTTGTGGAGGCGCTCGGGTACAACCCGATCGTCTTCGGGATCCTTGCGATCAAGCTCATCGAGATCGGTATGGTGACCCCGCCGGTGGGAATGAACGCGTTCGTCATCGCGTCGAGCGTTCCAGGGGTGCGTGCGGAGGACGCCTTCCGCGGAGTTCTTCCCTTCCTCCTCGCGGATGTGGCCTTCGTGATCCTGATCATGATGGTGCCTGACATCGTCCTGTTCCTCCCGAATGCGATGGTGAGTTGACGATCATGCGAACTCTGAACGTGTACAGCAGTTACCTTGCGAAGGCCTTCGGCATCCTGGCGGCGGCGTTCGTGCTCCTGATCATGGTGATGATGGTCGCCGATGTGGTCATAAGGATGAGCCTCGGGTCCTCGATGCCGGGCGTCTACGAGCTCGTCGAGCTCTCTCTCGCCGCAGCGGTGTTCCTGGGACTGCCCGTGACGCAGCGTCTCGGTGGAATGATCCGCGTCGACTTCGTCGTGGAGCGTCTGCGCCCGCCGATCCGGCGCGGAGTGGATGTCTTCGCGATATCCTTCTCATTGATCGTCTGCGCGGTGATGACGGTGGCGACATTCCAGAGCTATGACGCCGCGCTGCAGTCCGGCGAAGCGCGTACGGGGCTCCTGACGATTCCGACCTGGCCGAGCCGCCTGGCGGTCGCGGTGGGCCTCGCGGTGCTGTGCGTCGAGCTCCTCGTCGCGCTGATCAAAGCCATCCGCGCGCTTCGCGACGGAACGGACCAGACGGATGCCCCGCCGGCCCTGCCTCTGGAGTAGCTGGCCTGGCTGCGTCTACTGCGGATTCTCCATGCTGATCCCGCGCAGGAGAGTACGCAGGGTCTCGCTGAAGGTGCCGCGGCCCGTCATGCTCGCGAGGTCTTCCACCATCTCGCTCACTCGCGACAGGGACCGTTCGTTGGCGACGCTGCTGAGAGCGCTTGCGTAGTCGGTCATGTCGGCTTCGGTGAGCCGGAGGCGGGGAAGATCGAACATCACCTGACCCACCGCCAGGACGAAGATCTGCCAGAAGGCGCGCACTGCTCGAGCACCGGAGATGCCCGCGGCGTCCAGGTTGGCAAGAATCGCCTCTTGCAGGCGAGCGAGCCCTTCTGAGCCGCGCGGTATCGGCCGTTCCAAGAGGAGCGGAACGATCTCGGCATGAGTCAGGAGCATCTCGCGCCATGCGGACATGATCGAGATGATGCGTTCTTCCCACTCCGGCTCGAAGGTGACCGGAATCTCGATCCGAGACAGCACACGCAGCAGCACGAGGTCGAGCAACTCGTCCTTGGAGCTGACGAATCGATACACCGACATCGGGGACAACGAGAGCTGAGCGGCTATGGAGCGGATCGAGAACTTCGATAGGCCCTGTTCGGACAAGTGAACGATGCTCTGATCGACGAGTTCGTTCACCGTGATGGTGACTTTCTGCCTGCGGGTCGGTCGCTTCACGGGCGAATCCGAATCGATTTTGTGCTCATCGGGCGGGTCAGATGGTTCCGGGGTCACGATTCATCCACTCCTCGTGAGTAGAACGTCGACTATGTACATTGCTAAAATACAATGTACGTTATCTATAGTCGTGGTCGGCACGCCCCACCCTCTGAGGGCGCGGATCTACACGCGAACGCCGTGCGTGAGCGCCTGCAGCGACTCAACGAGGGCGGCTGCGTCCCGGATCCTCGTGGCGCAGGCGCAGGCGCGGGTAGAGGGTGTGACCGGTCACCGCCGACGCGACGGTCGCCGAATACGGTCCCCCGGTTCGCTTGACCCGAGGCGGGGATGGGCGTGCGGTATCGACGGTCAGCCGCCGATGCCCTTCCACGCGCCGGTGCCGTCGGATTCGAACTGGCGCTTCCAGATGGGCAGCTCGCGCTTTATCGTCTCGATGACGTCGCGGCAGACCGTGAACGCCTCGTCGCGATGGGAGGAGGCGACGGCGATGACCACGGCGAGATCGCCGACGCCGAGCTTTCCGATGCGATGGCTCACGGCGACGATGGCGTCGCCCCCGGCCTCATCGATCGCCTTCTGGGCGATGCCGGCGAGGGTCTTCTCCGCATCCGGATGCCCGGTGTACTCGAGTGCGACGACGTCGGTCGATGCCTCCGGGTCGTGATCGCGCACGCGGCCGATGAAGGTCGCCACAGCGCCCGCGGTGGCGTCGTCGACGGCGTCGAGGTGCTCCTGGATCGACAGGGCCTCGTCGCGGATGCGGGCGATGCGGATGCTCATGGGTGATCCTCTCCGGTGAGCTGCCCGAGGGCGTGGGCGGCGATGCCGAGGATGACGGGCATCCCCTCGGCGACGGCTTTGGGCGAGCCGGGCAGGTTGACGATGAGCGCGGTGCCGGCGATGCCGGCGATGCCGCGCGAGAGCAACCCCGCCGGAGTGATCGCGACGCTCTGTCGGCGCAGCTCGTCGGCGATGCCGGGCACGGCCCGCTCGATCACACGCGCCGTGCCCTCCGGAGTCTCGTCGCGCGGGCCGATGCCGGTGCCGCCGGTGGTGACGATGAGGCGCGCCCCGGCGTCGATCGCTGCGCGCAGCGCCCCCTCGACGCTGTCGGCGCCGTCGGGCACGATCGCGGCCTCATCGCACGTGAAGCCGGCCTCGCGCAGAGCCTCGACCGCAACCGGTCCGCCGCCGTCGGCGCGCATCCCCGCCGCCGAGCGGTCCGAGACCGTGACCACCGCGGCGCGCAGGTCTGCGGCGGCATCAGCAGGGGCGGGGGCATGCATGGCCTCAGCCTACTCAGCCTGCATCCCGGATCCGGATCGAGACGATCCGGAATGCCTATCGGCATCCGGGTGGAAGAGCTGTTGAAACGTGCTTTTCGGCGTGAACCGCGGGTCATAATGGGGCCGAGCGCAACCGCGCACCGAGAGGAGGCGATGGCACGTGGAGTGGCTCGACCCGCTCGTCCTGTCGCGCTGGCAGTTCGGCCTGACCACCGTCTATCACTACCTGTTCGTGCCGCTCACGATCGGCATGGCCCTCGCCGCCGCGATCTTCCAGACCGCGTGGGTGCGCACCGCCAAGGTGCACTACCTGCACCTCACCCGCTTCTTCGGCAAGATCTTCCTCATCAACTTCGCCATGGGCGTGGTGACCGGAATCGTGCAGGAGTTCCAGTTCGGCATGAACTGGTCGGACTACTCGCGCTTCGTCGGCGACGTGTTCGGCGCGCCGCTCGCCTTCGAGGGTCTGCTGGCCTTCTTCTTCGAGGCGACGTTCATCGGCGTGTGGATCTTCGGCTGGGACAAACTGCCGCAGAAGCTGCACCTGGCATCCATCTGGTGCGTCGCGATCGGCAGCACGCTGTCGGCATATTTCATCATCGCCGCCAACGCGTTCATGCAGAACCCGGTCGGCTACGAGTACAACCCCGTCACCAACCGCGCCGAGCTCGTCGACTTCTGGGCGCTGCTGACGAACCCCGTCGCGCTCGCCGCGTTCCCGCACACGATCTTCGGCGCGTTCATGTTCGCCGCCGGTGTGATCATCTCGGTCTCGGCGTGGCACCTCTACCGCGGCCAGCACGCGGACACCATGCGCGTCTCGCTGAAGTTCGGCCTGTGGAGCATGCTCGTCTCGACGGCCGGGATCGTGCTGTCGGGAGATCAGCTGGGGCTGGCGATGTACGCCGCGCAGCCGATGAAGATGGCCGCCGCCGAAGCGACGTTCAACACGGTCTGCGGCCCGGATGCCTCCTTCAGCCTGTTCACGCTCGGCACGCCCGACGGGTTGTCCGAGCTGTTCTCGATCCGCGTGCCGTACCTGCTCTCACTGTTGTCGACCCACACCCTCGACGCGTGCGTGCACGGCATCAACGACCTGAACGCCGAGTACGCCACGACGTACGCCGACCTCGGCATCGACAACTTTGCCCCCGTGCTGTGGATCACCTACTGGGCGTTCCGCTGGATGATCGGCCTGGGAATGGCCCACGCGCTCGTCGCCCTCGCTGGCCTCTGGGTCACCCGAAAGGGCGCGAAGCGGCCGGTCGCCCCGTGGATGTGGAAGCTTGCGATCTGGTCGTTCCCTCTCGCTCTGCTCGCGAACATCGTCGGATGGGTGTTCACCGAGATGGGCAGGCAGCCATGGATCGTGTTCGGCCTCATGAGCACGCGTGACGGCGTCTCGCCGGGCACGAGCGGGCTCGAAGTGCTCATCTCGCTCATCGCGTTCACCGCGATCTACGCCGCACTCGCCGTGGTCGAGGTGCGCCTCATCGTGAAGGCCGCGCAGAAGGGGCCCGATACCGAAGAGAAGCCCGCAGACGAGTCGGCCCCGCTGCCGTCGGCCGTGTACTGAGAGGTGTGGACATGGATCTCGCAACACTCTGGTTCGGCATCATCGCCTTCCTCTTCGTCGGCTACTTCGTGCTCGACGGCTTCGACTTCGGCGTCGGCATGTCGCTGCCGTTCCTCGGCGGCGTCGGCAAGAACACGGACGACGTCACGCGACGGCAGATCATCAACACGATCGGCCCGGTGTGGGATCTCAACGAGACCTGGCTCATCGTCGCCGGCGCGTGCCTGTTCGCCTCGTTCCCGGAGTGGTACGCCTCGCTGTTCAGCGGCTTTTACCTCGCGCTGCTGCTCATCCTGCTCGCCCTCATCCTGCGTGGCGTGTCGTTCGAGTACCGGCATCAAGGCAAGAGCGAGCGGTGGAAGGCCGGCTTCGACCGGATGATCGTGATCGGATCGGCCGTGCCCGCGTTCCTCTGGGGCGTCGCCTTCGCGAACATCGTCCAGGGCGTCGCGCTGGACGAGCGGCACGTCTACACCGGCACCCTGTTCGACCTGCTCAACGGCTACGCGCTGCTGGGCGGACTCACCACTCTGCTGCTGTTCTTCACGCACGGGGTCACGTTCGTCGCCCTGAAGACCGACGGTCAACTGCGCGCAGATGCCCGTCGGCTCGCCCTGCGCGCGGGACTGGCGACCCTCGTCGTCGCCGCCGCGTTCCTCATCTGGACGGTGATCGCGCACTTCTCGGTCGTCGTGCTCGTGCTGGCCGCGCTCGCCGCCGTGTCGCTCGTGCTCTCGATCGTCTCGAACCTGCGGGGGCGCGAGGGCTGGGCGTTCGCGTTCGGCGCGCTGACCACCCTGTTCGCGGTGGTCACTCTGTTCGCGGCACTGTTCCCGAACGTGCTGCCCTCGACGATCGATCCGGCCTTCAGCCTCACGATCGAGAACGCCTCGAGCACCGAGTACACCCTGCAGATCATGAGCTGGACGGCGCTGGTCGCCCTGCCGCTCGTGCTCCTGTACCAGGGGTGGACGTACTGGGTGTTCCGCAAGCGCGTGACCCGCACCTCGATCGAGGGAGCGGCCGCGCACGCGTGAAACCCGTCGATCCGCGCCTTCTCAGCTACGCCGCGGCCGCGCGGGGGTTCTTCGCGCTCGCCGCGGCGCTCGGCGTGCTGCAGACCGCCGTCGTCGTCGCGTTCGCATGGTTCCTCACGGATGCCGTCACCGGCGCCATCGCCGGGCGCCCGGTGCTCGCATCCGTGGTGTGGATGCTCGCCCTCGCGCTGCTGCGGGGTGCGCTGATCGCCGCATCCGATGTCGCCGGGATGCGGGCGGCGGCGGCCACGGGTGCGCAGCTGCGCCGGGCGCTGATCCGGGCGATCGGGGCGCTGGGCCCCGGATGGCTCGCCGCGCGCAACCGGGCGGCGCTGGCGGTCACGGCCGGGCACGGACTCGAGGCGCTGGATGCGTACTTCGCGAAGTACATTTCGCAGCTCGTGCTCACGGTGATCGCGACGCCCGTGATCGTCGCCGTCATGTGGTGGCAGGACTGGCAGAGCGGCCTCATCGCAGTCATCACGCTGCCGCTGATCCCCGTGTTCATGGTCCTCATCGGAGTCGCCACGCGCACCGTGCAGCGCAGGCAGTGGCAGACGCTGCAGCATCTTGCTGCGCGGTTCGCCGACACCGTGCAGGGCCTTGCGACGCTGCGGCTGTTCGGGCGGGAGCGGAGGGCTGCCGCGCAGATCGAGGCGACGGCCGATCAGTACCGCCGCGAGACGATGACCGTGCTGCGGTTCTCCTTCCTGTCGGGGTTCGCGATGGAGCTGCTCGCCTCGCTCGCCGTGGCGCTGATCGCCGTGGCGGTGGGGTTCCGGCTGCTCGCCGGAGACCTGACACTCGAGGTCGGGTTGTTCGTGCTGCTGCTCGCCCCCGAGGCGTTCCTGCCGATCCGCCAG
Source organism: Microbacterium pseudoresistens (assembly GCF_013409745.1). Classification (NCBI taxonomy): domain Bacteria; kingdom Bacillati; phylum Actinomycetota; class Actinomycetes; order Micrococcales; family Microbacteriaceae; genus Microbacterium; species Microbacterium pseudoresistens. Next base: position 684,468 of record NZ_JACCBH010000001.1, on the reverse strand, counting down.
GTGGGCGTGCAGTTCCACGCCGCCGCCGAGGGAGTGGCCGCGACCGACGATGTGTTCGCGGTGCTCGACGCCGCGCAGGACGCCCCTCGGTCGTTGAACCAGCGGAGCGAGGCGAGACACGGCGACCTCTCTGCACCGGCTCTCACCCTCGCCGACGTGCGCGTGCGGCACGGCGAGCGCCTCCTCCCGCCCGGCTCGCTCATCGCGGAGCCCGGCACGATCACGCTCCTGGAGGGGCCCAGCGGATCGGGCAAGTCGAGTCTCATCGCTGCGCTGCGCGGTGCGGCCGCGTTCGAAGGCGAGGCGAGCGTCCGCGGCGTCGACGTGCGCACGCTCGCTGCGGCGGACTGGCTCGCGTGGGCGGGCCAGGTACCGGGTCTGCTGCGCGGCACCGTCGCGGCGAACGTCTCCCTCGGCAGCGCTCCGGATGCCGATGCCGTCCGTGACGCCCTGCGCGACGCCTGCGCCGATGACATCGACCCGGCGCAGGAGCTCGGCGTGCAGGGCGGCGGACTCTCGGGCGGGCAGGCGCAGCGGGTGGCCGTCGCGCGGGCGCTGTACCGCCACGCGGCAGGCCCGGCCCGCATCCTCGTGCTCGACGAGCCCTCGAGCGCGCTGGATGCCGACACCGAGTCGCGCCTGTGGCGTGCGCTCCGCGACCGCGCCGACGCAGGCGCCACGATCCTGCTCGTCTCGCATCGCCGAACGGCGCGAGACATCGCCGACCAGGTTGTCCCCCTGGGAGTGAGCGCATGACCGCGGCGACGGTCCGCAGCATCTTGCGTCTGGCGCAGCCGCCGATGCGGCGATTCCTTCCCGGGCTCATCTGGGGGGTGCTCTCGTCCGCGGCCGCCGTATCGCTGCTCGCCGTCAGCGGCTGGCTGATCGTCAGCGCATCGATCGTCGACTCGCTCGTGCCGCTGTCGGTCGCCATCGTCGGCGTGCGCTTCTTCGCGGTCTCGCGCGCCGTGTTCCGCTATCTCGAACGGCTGGCCGGGCACGACGCCGCGCTGCGCCAACTGGCGACGACGCGGTCCGACATGGTGCGCCGGCTCATCCCGCTCTCGCCGGCCGGCCTCGGGCGGGCCGATCGCGGCCGGATGCTGTCGGCGCTCGTCGACGATGTGGAGAACCTGCAGAACCTTCCGCTGCGCGTCGTGCAGCCTCTCGCCGTCGCCGGCGTCGTGGCGATCGGGTCGGTGGTGTTCATCGCGGTCGTCTCGCCGCCCGCCGCCCTCGTGCTCGCCGCGTGCCTGCTCACCGCGGCCGCCGTGGCGATCGGGCTCGGCCGGATCTTCGGCTCCCGCGCAGAGGAGCGGGTCTCGCGCGATCGCGCCGAGCTGTCGGCATCGCTCGTCGACTATCTGGGCAGCCTCGATGTGCTCCTCGCCTACGGCGCCGAAGACGAGGCGCGTGAGCGGATCGAGCGGGCTGACGCGGCGGTGCGCCGTACCGTGTCGCGCGCATCGCTGGCGCAGGCGATCGCGGCGGGCGTCGTCTCGCTGCTCGCCGGGCTCGCCTCGGCGTGGGCCGTGGTGGCCGCATCGCCCGGCTTTGTGACCGGGGCGATCGATGGCCCGTGGCTCGCCGTGGTCGTGCTCGTGCCGATGGTCGTGTTCGAGGTGTTCGGGGCGGTTCCGGTTGCCGCCTCGTCGTGGCGGAACGTGCGCGCGAGTGCTGAGCGCATCGTCGGCGCGCTGCCGTCGGAGATGCCGGGCGAGCTCCGCCCGGATGCCGGATCCGACGACGCCCCGACCGGCACCGCACTGCGCCTGCGGGATGTGCACGCATCCTGGCCCGGCGGGGCGCCCGCGCTGCGCGGCGTCTCGCTCGATCTCGCGCCCGGGGAGCGTGTGCTCGTGTCGGGTCCGAGCGGGGCGGGCAAGAGCTCGCTCGCCTCGGTGCTCGTCGGCTTCCTGCGTGCGGACGGCGAGTACGTCGTGGGCGATACGGATGCCGCCGACCTCAGCGGCCCCGCGCTGCGTTGCACGATCGGGCTGTGCGAACAGCATCCGCAGCTCTTCGATGAGGACATCAGGCAGAACCTGCTTTTCGCGCGCGACACCGCCACCGATGACGACCTGCTCGCGGTGCTCGGACGTGTGGGGCTCGGCGACTGGGTGCGCGAGCGCGGCGGACTGGATGCCCGGGTCGGCGACCGGGGAGCGCTGGTCTCTGGCGGGCAGGCGCAGCGCATCGCGCTGGCCCGGGCCCTGCTGCGGGGATTCCCCGTGCTCGTGCTCGACGAGCCGACCGCCGGCGTCGATCCCGAGGCATCCGATGCGCTGCTGCGCGACCTGTTGGATGCTGCGGGCGAGCAGTCGGTGCTGCTGATCTCGCACGTCGCGCCGCCGGAGGGCATGGTCGACCGAATCGTGCGTATCGAGGCCGGACGCACCGTGTGAGCGGCCGCTGACGAACGGCCGCGCGCGGTTCAGCCCAGCGGTGCGGGCGGCTCCATGACGATGCCCTGTGCCTCGAACGCCCGGCGGCGCTCTTCGATGCGCCGATGCAGTTCGAGTTGCGCGTCGTCGACGGTCTGCTGGTCGAGCTCGACCGTGGCGGCGTGCGGATCGCCGTGGCCGGCGGCGATGTAGGCGTCGAGCTCGGGGCCCGACGTCCACGACGTGATCAGCGCGTAGCGCGGGGCGTCGCCCGGGTGCCACACGGCGTGCCAGAAGCGCTGGGTGTCGACGATGATGCGTGAGCCGGGTTCGAGGGGGAGGCGCACCTCGCTCGCCGGGTCGAAGCGATCCTGGCGCAGGATGAGCAGCGAATCGGAGTCGTCGGTGAGGTTGAAGAAGGCGCGCACCACCCAGCCGGTGCCTTCGGCGTTGAGGCGATTGTTGTCGTCCTGGTGCAGGTTGTAGATCGCGTCGGCGTAGGTGTTGGGCTGCAGTTCGATGACACGGCAGCGGCCGATGTTCGCGCCCGGTTCGGATGCCCGTCGCGCGAGCACCGGGGCCTTGCGCACCTGCTCCTCGATCCACACGCCGTCCTTGTCGGTGCGCGGGGGCGTGTGATTCCAGAAGCCGTTGCAGTCGAGATCGCCCGCGTAGCTCGTCAGCGGGGCGAAGCGCGTGATGCCGGAGGAGCGCCAGGGCACGTAGTCGAGGTCGAGCCACTCCGCCGGGTCGGCGTGCTGGTCGTAGCGGTCGAGCACGACGTAGCCCGTCTCGTCCAGGGCGTGCGAGCGGATGAACGGCATGGCGGCGCTCCTCTCGTGCGGATTGGCTGGCTCTCCGGCATCAGGTTCTTAGGTAATCCTAACTCGCGTTGTGAGCGGGTGCAGGGGCGGCGGGAGCGTGATTCGCGCGCGGGGCGATCGTCCCGTAAACTTGTCTGCGGTGACGTGTCCGAGCGGCCGAAGGTGCAACTCTCGAAAAGTTGTGTAGGGTAACCCCCTACCGTGGGTTCAAATCCCACCGTCACCGCCAAATCGAAGGCCCCGACTCCCATAGAAAACATTGGGGAGGCGGGGCCTTCGTCATGTCCGGAGGGCGGGGCGCGGAACGGGATTAGGGTTATCGGCCACAGAGTCTGGCGACGCCTCGTGCTGGACACGAGAGCCAACCGGCTCGGGAAGCCCGTCTCGCAGAGGGGATGAGCGCGCGAACCGTGGCAGACTGGGCGCATGCACGGATACGACGAGACCTTCAGGCTACGGCGATTGCCGTAGCCCCTGTTCGTCCTCGCCGAGGGCCGCGGGCAGGGGCGTTCAGCCTCGGAGGTTCCCGTGTCTCGCACAGACGCCCACGTTCCCGTTCCCGTTCGCATCGTCCGCGGCGATCTCGCCGCCGTCGCCGATCACAATCACGCCACGGGCGAGTGCGACCTTCCGCCTCGCGGGCACGGCGTCGGTGACTGGCGCGCGACGACGCGCTGTCGGTGGATCTTCCTGTTCACCGGCACCTTCGTCTGCCCCTGCGAAATGTGCCACGCCGGTGGCGCCCACCGTGCCGAGCGACGCCGCTCCCGCCACGACACGGCGGCGTCCGCACGCCGCGCGGTGCGCCGCTGGAACAGCGGCGACCGTCTGCTCGAGTGACGGGTGCGCGACCGCGTCCCGGCGCAGAATCCGCAGGGTGCATGCGAATCGCCGTATCGTCCCCGCACAGGCGGAGTGCACCTCCGGCCACCGGCGAGGTGGAGGGGGAACCCCACCGACAGGGCTGACTTCCGCCGACCGAGGCGCGCCGCGCGACCCGTTCGCGTCGTGGAACCGCTCAGCGCACCCCCGGCATCGGGGTGGTCGTGTCGATCGCCTCGCGCAGCGGACCGCGCATCGCGCGCCAGTAGTGCACGGGCGTCGCACGCACGAGCGTGTCGATCAGCCGCGATTCCCGCCCGATCATCGTGCGTGCCTTGCGCCGGATCGTTCCCTGCACGATCCGCTCAGCGGCATCGGCCGGGTCGGTGTGGTACATCGCGGCCTGGGCGGCGGCCGCGCGCGCGGCGACCGCCGGATCGATCGCGCCCGCGTATCTCCCGTGCAGGATGATGCCGGTGCGCACCCCGGCCGGGTACACCGCTCCGACGGTGACCGAGGTCTCTTCCAGCTCGTGTCGCAGCGCTTCCGAGAACGCGCGCACGGCGAACTTGCTCATCGCGTAAGGGATGCGTCCCGCCGGTGCCGCCAGCGCGTACACGCTGGCCATGTGCGTGATGTGGGCATCGGGCGCTCGCCGCAGCGCGGGCAGCAGGGCCTGCGTGATCGAGACGGTGCCCCACAGGTTCACGTCCATGAGCCAGCGCATCTCCTCCATCGTCAGCTGATCGAGGGATCCGAGCATCGACGACCCCGCGCAGGTGATGAGCGTCTGCACACCCGGATGCGCCGAGACGATGTCCGCGGCCGTGTCGGCGACGGCATCGTCGTCGCGCAGATCGACGGTGTGCGTCGTCACCGTGACCGCGGGATGGGCGGAGCGGATCTCGGCGGCGAGGCCCTCGAGCTTCTCGCCGTCGCGGTCGATGAGCGCGAGATGCGCGCCGCGTGCGGCGAGATTGCGTGCAACGTCGGCACCCATGCCGCTCGCGGATCCGGTGATGACGCTCGTGCGTCCGGCGACCTGAAGGCGTCGCATGGTGCTCCCTCTGACGCGTCGGGTGCGCGTCGTCCTCGCGCCGGGCATCCGTGCCGCGGCGCACTGTCCCTATTTTCTCCCACTCGCGCGTCGGGGGGAACGGGTACCCTCGATCACGAGGAGGGTGCGGTGGGACGGACTGCGGATGCGATCGCCGAGGGTGTCGCCATCGCCACGTCCGCCGCGCGCCTGACGGTGCGCAATCACATCCTCGTCGGAACGATCGCGCGAGGTGGTTCCTTCGACGTCGAGCGGTACATGAACGACGCCCGCGACGCCGTGATCGCGCTCGCCGTCGAGTCGGAGCAGGCTGCGGAGCTGGCCACGTCGATGCGCAAGCGCGCGCACGGCCGATACTCCGACCCCGCCGGCACGCACGATTACCGCGACCGCGATGTGCGCAACCTCAAGCGGCGCGCGAAGCAGTCGCTGGGAGTGGCGGCCAAGCTGCGGGAGCTGGCCGACGACCCGATGGCGCTGCGCGATCTCGTCGAGCACGCGCGAGGCGCGGCGTGGGCGGATGTCGCCAACAACCTGCAGCGGCGCCTCGCTGTGGAAGGCATGCGACCCGATCAGGATCCCGACTACGAGAGCATGCGGGATGCGCGGATGCAGGCGTTGCGCCTCGTCGATCTTCAGGCGCTGTCGTCGCAGCAGCGGGTACGCCGCAAACGCGAGCAGAAGGCCGAGAAGACCACTGTCGACACCTCCGCGAATGCCGCGGACTGAGCGGCCTCGCGGATTCGCTTCAGGGTCTGGCGTGGGGTATTGTTGACGAGGCCCGCGCGAGCGGGAGGCGCCCGCAAGGCGGCCTGCGCCTGTAGCTCAATGGATAGAGCATCTGACTACGGATCAGAAGGTTGGGGGTTCGAGTCCCTCCAGGCGCACACTGTGTTGAGACAGTAGACGATCCCCCCTCGCGGAAGCGGCGGGGGATTCGTCGTCTCACCTGCGCTCGAGCAGGAGCCGCGTCGCCGGGTCGCGTTCGACGAGGCCCGCGGCCGTGGCGATGATCGCCTGGCGCATGGCCTCGGCCGCGCGCGGCGGGGTGACATCGGTGCGATGCGCGAGGCTTACTGTGCGCTCCAGTCGCGGGGCGATGAGGCGGGCCGAGCGCAGGCCCGGCCGGTCGTGCAGCACCATGGCGGGAACGAGCGCGACGCCCAGTCCCCGCTCCACGAAGCGCAGCACGGTATCCATCTCAGCGCCCTCGATGATGGGCGAGGGGGTGAGCCCGGCCGCTCGGAAGGCCGCATCCGCCGTGGCGCGCAGGCTGTAGCTCTCGGCGAAGGCCACCAGCGGCAGTGTGCTCAGTGTCTCTAGGTCGATTTCGGCGGGCGGCGCCCCCTCGCGGTGTGGCAGCAAGTGCCCGTGCGCGGAGGCGACGACGACGAGCTCCTCCGCGAGCAGCGGCGTGCGGGTGAGGCTGACGCCCGGAGCGGGAGCCTCGTCGGATGCGGTGATCAGGGCGAAATCGATGGCGCCGACCGCCAGCTGGTCCAGCAGCAGACGCGAGCCGCCTTCCACGAGCTGCAGTTCGACGCCCGGATGCGCGGCGTGGAAGTCGGTGACGGCTTCGGCGACGATGCTCAGGCAGAGAGTGGGCGGAGCGCCCAGGCGCACCCGCCCGCTGCGCAGCCCCCGCAGCTCTGACATGTCTTCGCGCACGGCATCGGCCTCGGCGAGCATGCGCCGCGCGCGCGGGAGCAGCGCCTCGCCGGCGGCGGTGAGCGCGATGTTCCCCCGCGCCCGGTGGAATACCTCGGCACCCAGCTCCTGCTCGAGCGTGGAGATCTGCCGGCTCAGTGACGGCTGGGCCAGGTGCAGTTGCTCCGCGGCGCGGGTGAAATGGCCCGTGCGGGCGATCGCGACGAATCCACGCAGCTGATCCAGGTTCATACGTTCATGCTATCAATACAAGCGGAACAATGCATTGGAGTAATGCGCCGCTCCTTCCTAGCGTGGATGCCATGACCACCCCCGAACGACAGATCTCCACCACCGTCCTCGTGATCGGTACCGGCGGCTCGGGCCTGCGCGCCGCGATCGAGGTCGCGGAACGCGGCGTCGATGTGCTCGCCGTCGGCAAGCGGCCCCGCCACGACGCGCACACGGCGCTCGCCGCGGGCGGCATCAACGCGGCGCTGGGAACCATGGATCCCGAAGACAGCTGGCAGCAGCACGCCGCCGACACCATCATCGAGAGCTACCTGCTCGCCAATCCGCACACGGTGGAGGTGGTCACGCGCGGCGCCGAACGGGGCATCGCCGACCTCGAGCGCTGGGGGATGGACTTCGCCCGCGAAGACGACGGCCGCATCTCGCAGCGCTTCTTCGGCGCACACACATTCCGGCGCACCGCGTTCGCCGGCGACTACACGGGGCTGGAGATCCAGCGCACGCTGGTGCGCCGCGCCGAACAGCTCGACGTGCCGATCCTCGACGGGGTCTACATCACCCGCATCCTCGTCGATGACGGCGTCGTCTTCGGCGCCTACGGCTTCGACCAGGAAGACGGCACGCGCTACCTCATCCACGCCGATGCGGTGATCCTCGCTGCGGGAGGGCACACCCGAATCTGGCGCCGCACGTCGTCGCGCCGCGACGAGAACACCGGCGATGCGTTCCGGCTCGCGGTCGACGCGGGCGCGCGGCTGCGCGATCCGGAACTCGTGCAGTTCCACCCCTCGGGCATCATCGAGCCGGAGAACGCCGCCGGCACGCTCATCTCCGAGGCCGCGCGCGGCGAGGGCGGCGTCCTGCTCAACGCCGAAGGGGAGCGATTCATGCAGCGCTACGACGCCGAGAGGATGGAGTTGTCCACCCGCGACCGCGTGGCGCTTGCCGCGTACACCGAGATCGCAGAGGGGCGGGGCACCGAGAAGGGCGGCGTGTGGCTCGACGTCTCGCATCTGCCGCGCGAGACGATCATGACCCGGCTGCCGCGCGTGTATCAGACGATGCTCGAACTGCAGATGCGCGACATCACGGTCGAGCCGATCGAGATCGCACCCACCGCGCACTACTCGATGGGCGGGGTCTGGGTGCGGTCGGAGGATCACGGCACCGGTATCGGCGGGCTCTACGCCATCGGTGAGGCCTCCAGCGGACTGCACGGGGCGAACCGGCTCGGCGGCAACTCGCTCATCGAGCTGCTCGTGTACGGACGGATCGTGGGGCGGGCCGCGATCGAGCACGCGCGCGGGCTGGATGCGCAGCGCCGTTCGGCCGAGGCTGTCGCCGTCGCCCGCGCCGAGATCGACGACCTTCTCGTAGCCGACGGACGCGAGAACGTGCGCGCCCTGCAGCGTGCGATCCGCGACACGATGACCGCGCACGCCGGCGTCGTGCGCTCCGAGGAGGGGCTGCGTGCGGGCCTCGAGCGGCTGAAAGCGATCGAGGAGCGGATGGCCGACGTCGGCATCCATCCCGACATCGCCGGGTTTCAGGACCTCGCACACGCCTTCGACCTGAAGGGGTCCGCGGTGGCGGCTCGCGCCACGCTGGAGACCGCACGCGAGCGGCGCGAGACCCGCGGCTGCCACAACCGCAGCGACTACCCCGAGACCGATCCGGCGCTGCAGGTGAACCTCGTGTGGTCGCCGACCGACGGCGTGACGCGGGAGGAGATCCCGCCCGTTCCGGACGAGATCTCCGCCCTCATGCGCGAGGTCTCCACTGCCGGCAAGCTCGTGGAGTGACGCTGCGCTCCCGGTTCGGGTACAGATGGCTGAGCGTCGTCCTCGTGCGCGGGACAGATGGCTGAGACCCACCCTCCGCCCGAGGTTCGAACGGCTGAGCCGGGGCGGGAGTCGTGCCTGATCCACCGCCTGTCGCCCCCAGATCGCCCGTTCACTCAGCCGTCCGTACTCGGTGCTCCCGATGACTGTCAGCCATCTGTACCTGTGGAGTCTGAGCCTTTCAGCCATCCGTACCCTGGGGCGTAGGCTGGGCCGCAGAAACCCCAGAGTGGTCGACGGAAGGAGCCACGTGTCGCGCATGGACAAGGTCTTCGACATGAGCGTGGCGCGCGTCTACTCGCTGTACGTGGAGAAGGTCGAGCACAAGGGGCGCACTCGGGCCGAGCTCGATGAGGTGATCCGCTGGCTCACCGGTTTCGACGACGAGGCGCTGCAGCAGCGGCTGGATGAGGGCACGTCGTTCCGTGACTTCTTCGCCGAGGCGTCGCTGAACCCCAAGGCCTCGCTCATCACCGGCGTGGTCTGCGGGGTGCGCGTGGAGGACATCGACGATCCTCTCACCCAGCGCATCCGCTACCTGGACAAACTCGTCGACGAGCTCGCCCGTGGCAAGGCGATGGAGAAGGTCCTCCGCGCGTAGTCGCATCGGGGCGTAGCCTGGTCGGGTGACTGCGTACGTCTCGGCCTTCGACCTGTTCTCCATCGGAGTCGGACCCTCCAGCTCGCACACCGTCGGCCCGATGCGCGCGGGCGGCGAGTTCGCCGCGCGGCTCGCCGCAGACGGGGTGCTCGACCGCGTCACCGGCGTCACCTGCGCACTCTACGGCTCGCTCGGCGCCACTGGCCTCGGCCACGGCACTCCGGATGCCGTCGTCGCCGGCCTGCGCGGTCTCGCCCCCGAGACCTGCGATCCCCACGACGTGCGCGCCGCCTGGAGCAACTGGCCGGAGGGGGCGCGCCTCGACCTCGACGGCACGCACCCGATCGCCTTCACGAAGGGCGACATCACCTTCGAGCCGCGCACGCGCCTGCCCGGGCATCCGAACGCCATGACGCTGCGTGCGCGAGACGCCGAGGGGTCGCTCGTCGCCGAGGAGACCTACTACTCCGTGGGCGGGGGGTTCATCCGCCGCGACGGCGAGGAGACCCAGATCGGCGGGCACGAGTTCCCCTTCGCCTATGACGACGCCGAGACCCTGCTCGCACTGTGCGATGAGAACGGCCTCACGATCGCCGAGCTCGCCCGCCGCAACGAGACCGCGATCCGGCCGGAGGAGCGCGTGGCGGCGGGGCTCGATGCCATCTGGGATGCGATGGCCGCCTGCGTCGACGCGGGCCTGCACTCCGACGGCACGCTGCCGGGCATCCTCAAGGTCAAGCGGCGCGCGGCGGCGATCCGCGAGCAGCTCGAAGAGGCAGAGGCCGAGGGGCACCGCGAACTGCCCGGCGAGTGGCTGGGCGCCTTCGCGCTCGCTGTGAACGAGGAGAACGCCGCGGGCGGTCGGGTCGTCACGGCACCGACGAATGGCGCGGCAGGAATCCTCCCCGCCGTCGCGATGTACTGGTGGCGCTTCCTCGCCGATTCCGGGCTCGGCATCGGCAACGCGGTGACGCCGCATGGCGAGCTCGTCGGCAGTGCACTGCTCGGCTTCGGCGATTCGGTCACGATCGACGAGGTCGATGTGGATGCCGCCGAGCACACGCTCGACGACGGGGCGCGCGCCGAGGCGAATCGCCGCCGTGGCATCCGCCGCTTCCTGCTCACGGCCACCGCGCTCGGCTCGCTCTTCAAGGCCAACGCCTCGATCTCGGGCGCTGAGGGCGGTTGTCAGGCCGAGGTGGGCTCGGCGTGCGCCATGGCCGCAGGCGGCCTCACCGCCGTCATGGGCGGCACCAACCGCCAGATCGAGAACGCCGCCGAGATCGCGATGGAGCACCACCTCGGCCTCACCTGCGACCCGATCGGCGGGCTCGTGCAGATCCCGTGCATCGAGCGCAACGCGATCGCCGCCGCCACTGCCGTCACCGCGACGCGCCTCGCACTGCGCGGCGACGGCAGCCACTACGTGTCGCTGGATGCCGTGGTCGAGACCATGCGTCAGACGGGCCTTGACATGTCGACGAAGTACAAGGAGACCAGCGAGGGCGGGCTCGCGGTGAACGTCATCGAGTGCTGAGCCACTGCGCTCATGGCCCCACATCCGGGCGGAGGGACGGGTGCTGAAATGGGGCGCGCGTCTAGGCTGACGGCATGGCGAGCATCCGGGGCAGGGGGCGACCGCGCGGCGAGACCCGCACGCGGGAGCGCATCCTCGCCGCCGCCGTCGACGAGTTCGGGGAGCACGGCTACGACGCCGCGACGATACGGGCGATCGCTGCGCGCGCCGAGGTCGACTCCGCGCTCGTGCACCACTACTTCGGCACGAAGGGCGACCTGTTCGCCGAGGCCGTCGGGTTTCCGGTGCGCCCCGATGTGGAGGTGCCGCGCATCCTGCACGGGCCGCGCGATGAGGCGGGAGAGCGCATCGTGCGCTTCGTGCTGGAGGCATTCGAGCGGCCCGAGGTGCGCAAGCGCGGCGTGATGATCATCCGCACCGTCGTGGGCGGAAAGCTCGCGGCGCCGCTGGCCACCGCCTTCCTCACCCGCGAGCTGCTGCCCCGGATCGCGCAGGAGCTCGACGCCACGGATGCCGAGCTGCGGGCATCGCTCGTCGCCTCGCAGGTGGTGGGGATGATCGTCGCCCGATACGTCGTGCGGGCTCCCGCGATCGCCGAGGCCAGCATCGATGAGCTCGTCGCCCGGATCGGCCCGACCGTCCAGCGCTACCTGTTCGACTGAGGCGATCCGCGCAACGGATGCCCTTGACCCTGGCCTGCCGCAGATCCATAATTCATCACATGATGAATAATCTCGCAGTCGAGGTGGCGGGCCTGCACGTGCGGCGCGGGCGCACGCCCGTGTTCGACGGGCTCGACGTCGGGATCCGGGCCGGTGCCGTCACCGGTCTGCTGGGTCCGTCGGGATGCGGCAAGACCACGCTCATGCGCTCCATCGTCGGCGTGCAGCGGGTGCGCTCCGGCACGGTCACCGTGCTCGGCCAATCGGCGGGATCCGCATCCCTGCGCCGACGGGTCGCCTACGGCACCCAGGGCGCGGCCGTGTACGACGATCTCACCGTGCGCGAGAACCTGCAGTATTTCGCTGCGATCCTCGGCGCCCCGCGCGGCGATGCGGATCGGGTGATCGACGAGGTCGGGCTCTCGGCGCAGGCTCGCCAGAGCGTCGACGACCTCAGCGGCGGCCAGCGTGGCCGGGTGTCGCTCGCGGCGGCGCTGCTGGGCGAGCCCGAGCTCATCGTGCTCGACGAACCGACCGTCGGTCTCGACCCGGTGCTGCGCGTGGAGCTGTGGGAGCTGTTCCGCCGCATCGCCGAGGGAGGGGCGACGCTGCTCGTCTCCAGCCACGTGATGGATGAGGCCTCGCGCTGCGATCGCCTGCTGCTCATGCGCGCCGGCCGCGTGATCGCCGACACCACTCCGGCCGACCTGCTCGCCGATACGGGAGAGGCGGATGCCGAGGCGGCGTTCCTCGCCCTCATCGACCGCGATCTCGCCGACCAGTCTGAGAGCGCATCCGACGCTCACCCGCAATCGCGTCGAGAACGACGTGCCCGGGCGGGACGAGCATCATGAACGCGCGGCGCATCTTCGCCACCGCGGGGCGCGTGCTCAACCAGCTGCGCCACGACCCGCGCTCGATCGCGCTGATGCTCGTCGCGCCGAGCCTGCTCGTGGGCCTGTTCGCCTGGCTGTTCGCCGATCAGGAGGGCGTGTTCGACCGGGTCGGCGGTGCGATTCTCGCCCTGTTCCCCTTCATCCTCATGTTCCTGCTCACCTCGATCACCACGCTGCGCGAGCGCCGGTCCGGCACGCTGGAGCGGCTCATGACCACGCCGCTGGGCAAGGCCGACTTCATCCTCGGATACGCGCTCGCGTTCGGCATCATGGCGATCCTGCAGGCGATCATCACCGTCGCGTTCGCCGTCTTCGTCTGCGGCCTCGAGGTCGACGGGCCGCTCTGGCAGCTGGGCCTCGTCGCCGTCGTCGACGCCCTGCTCGGCACAGCCCTGGGGCTGCTGGCCAGCGCCTTCGCGCAGACGGAGTTCCAGGCCGTGCAGTTCATGCCGCTGCTCGTGTTCCCGCAGATGATCCTCGGCGGGCTGTTCATGCCGCGCGATCAGATGCCCGATGTGCTCTACGCCATCTCCGACTGGCTGCCGCTGAGCCACGCGATCGATGCGATCCAGGCGGTCGCCGCGGGCGCCGAGGGGTGGGATGTGTGGGGCCCGGTGCTCGCGGTGGCCGCATTCGCCGTCGCCTTCCTCGTGCTCGCCCCGCTCACCCTCCGCCGTCGCACCGTGTGACGCCCGTCGGCTTTCTCGGCGGCCCGGGTCACTCGGCGGGAGGTTCGGAGTCGTCTGCGGCCGGAGCCGTCGGTGCGGGCGTGCGGACCGACGGCTCCTGTGCGGAGGGGGCACCGGCATCCGTCTTGGCCATGGCCTCGCCGATGCCGCGGCCCACGGCCTGACCCTGGATGATGGCGGCGAGATCCAGACCCGTCGCGGCGCTCACGCTGTCGAACACCGACTTCATCGCCTTGGCGTTGTCGCCGCCGACGACCCCGGACGCGCCGTCGTCGGAACCGCCGATGATCGACACGTTGCCGATGGCCGAGTACCCCTTGGCGAACTCGGCCATGAGGGCCGGCAGCACGTCGACGACGCGCTGCGAGAGGAACGCCTCCTGGTTCGAGGCGATGGCCTTGGCCTCGGCCTCGACGGCCGCGGCGCGCGCCTCGCCCTCGGCGCGGATCGCCTCGGCCTCGGCGTTCGCGCGCAGGCGACGCGCTTCCGCCTCGGCGTCGGCCTGCGCGCGCAGGGCGTTGGCGTCACCGCTCGCCTTTGCCTCGGCGGCGGCGGCCTCACCGGCGGCGCGGGCCTTGTCTGCCTCGGCCTGCTGCTCGGCGATGCGGGTGCGCGCCTCGGCCTGCTTCACCTGCTCGATCGCGGCGGCCTCGGCCGCGCGCTCGCGGGTGTACAGCTCGGCCTGTGCACGGGTCTCGGCCTCATAGCGCTGGGCGTCGGCGACGCGCTTGACGTCGGCATCCAGCTGGGCCTGCTTGTTCTCGGCCTGCTGCTGCAGCACGCCCTGCTCGGCCTTGGCGCGAGCGAGGTGCTCGGCCTGCTCTGCCTCGGCGCGGGCACGGCCGACGCCGGCGGCGGCGTTCGCGGTGTTCGTGTCGAGCGCCGTCTGCTCGACGAGGTTCGACTCCTGGTTCGCGATGATCTTCTGGTTGATCGCACGGTCGGCGTTGGTCTGCGCGATCTCGGCGGCCTGGCGCTTCGACTGGATCTCAGGGGCGCCCAGCGACTGGATGTAGCCCACGGCGTCCGTGATGCCCTTGATCTGGAACGAGTCGAGAATGAGGCCCTGCTCGGCGAGCTCCTGAGAGACGTCGGCGGCGATCTGGTCGGAGAACTTCTTGCGCTCGCGCATGAGCTCGACCACCGACAGGGTGGCGACGATGCCTCGCAGCGCACCCTCGAGCTGCTCGGTGGTGAACTGCTCGATCGCTTTGTCTTGCGAGGCGAAGCGCTCGGCGGCGCGGCGCACGTAGAGCGGCTCGGAGCCGATCTTCACGATCGCGACGCCGTCGACGTTCAGGGTCACACTGTCCAGCGACTGCGCCTCGGCGTTCAGCGACACCTGGCGCGAGCGCAGTGAGATGATCTCGTGGCGCTGGGTGATGGGGTTGACGAGCGACTTCCCGTTGACGATGACCGTCACGGGCGAGTCGATGATCTCGGGTTGCGAGGCGATCGAGCCGTCGGCGCCGATGGTCTCGACGGTGCGTTGCACCTTCTGCTTGCGCCCCGAGATGACCAGTGCCTCGTCGGCGCGGGCGACCTTGATCCAGCTGCGGGCGAACAACAGGATGATCAGCAGGATGATGACGACCGCGACGACCGCGATCCCGATGATGACCAGAGTGCCGATGAGTGCGGCCGCTTCCATGGGTACCTCTTCCCCCGTGTCTCCGCGCGTGTCGCGGAGCATCCCGATCGAGTCTGCCAGATCCGCCCGTCGGCGGGGCGGGGCATCCGCGGGGGAGCGGCTACTCGGTCTCGGCCGCCGAACCGGCACCGCGCAGCTTGCGCGTGAGGTCGCGCAGCGTGCGCTGCTCGTCGGGGCTGAGCGCCGACATCCGTCCGGCGATGGTCGTGGCGTGCACGGCGGCGAGGCGGTGGAAGGCGCGCACGCCCTCCGGGGTGGCGTGGATGAGCGAGCCGCGGCCGTCCCGCGGATCGGGATCTTTGGAGATGAGTCCGCGGGCGACCATGCGATCGACGAGCCGAGACACGCTGGGCTGGCTGATGAGCATCCGCGCCGTCACCTCGCGCAGCCGCGCGGTGTGCTTGGCGCAGCGGGTGACGGTGAGCAGCACGTCGTACTCGGCGAGGCTGAGGCCGGCGCCGTCGAAGTCGCTCGACATCTCGACGAACAACTCGTGCTGAGCGCGGAAGAGGTTCTCCCACGCCTCGACGGCCAGCTTCCGATCGCTCATGACCTCAGATTATCCCCGACATGGTGAGAGCCGGTCGGAGAGGCTTCCGACCGGCTCTGTCCCTTGCACCAAGAGTGTCCTGCAATCACATGCGGTGGATGCCACAGCAAAACATTCACCGTGCGATCACTGTATAACGGCGAGGTAACGAATGCAACGGTTTGGTCACGGAAAGTCCGAGATGGGCGCGGGGCCGACTGTCCGATCTCACGAAAAGTGTCGGAGTCTCACGAAAGGTGTCGGAGCGTCTCACGGAAGTGTCGGAATCTCACGAAGCCTGTCGGAAGCGACGGCGTGTCGACGGGGTTCGTTCGGCGCCGGACGTACTCTGCCCGTGAGTTGATCCCCGGTCGGGTGATCTTTGTCAGGGCTCGGGACATAGGCCAGTACCGCTCCTCAGGAGAGAGGCTGACTGCCGAATAGGACGTATCCGTCGATGTCGATTGGATCCCTATGGACCTGACGCTGCAGTGGCCTGCTCCTCTCGCTCCCATGGTGGGGGCGACGCGGACACGGGTTGAGTACCGCCTCGATGGCGTACATCTCGAAGTTGATGCGGTCGATTGCGATGAGATCCCGTTCGAGCGAGGCGAAGCTGTCCGAACCTTCCCCAGCTGGCGGCTCAAGCGGCATTACGACGGATATCACTGGATGGGAGCGCTCGGCGCGTCCGTCGGCTTCGAGTCCTTGACTGAGCGGGGCTGCCTCATCGAGTTGGACCGCACACCAGGTGTGCTCGCGGTCGCGAGCCAGCCGATGTGGATTCGCTGGATCACCTCCGACGGCGTGCGCGAACATTACCCCGACTACTTCGTGCGTCTCGACGATGGTCAGGCAGTGCTGATGGATGTCAAACCCGCGGCTCGCATCGATGACGAAGTCAGAGCGCAGTTCGACATGACAGCCGTGTTCGCCGCGGAACGCGGCTGGCGTTACGTCGTCTACGACGCCGCATCTCCGATGCGTGAAGCGAACCTGCGATTCCTTGCCCCGTTCCGGGAGAGCGCCGGCGACGAGGGCCTCCCGAAACTGCCCGGTGGAGGGTTGCCGCTGGCCGCGGTTGCCGCGGTGCTCGGGGTCGGTTCCGAGGGGTACGCGCGTTGCTACGCGCACCTGTGGTCAGGGGCACTGGAAGCAGATCTCGATCAACCCCTCAGTGCCAAGACGATGGTGTGTGAAAGGAGCGCGTGATGCGCGTTGTCGTTGGCGGGTCGCTTATGTGGCGTCAGCGCAAGTACATGGTTGTGATCATCGAGAAGGATTCAGCAACGCTTCGAGATGAGGACGGGGGTGAGGTTGAGGTCGCTGTCGACGAGCTTGGACGTGATGCGACACCGGTGCCGACCGACACCTCCGGCCTGCTTCAGCTGTCGCTGCAGGTGGAGGACATCGAGCCTGGCATGGATCCGTGGCTGCAGTCGTGCATACGTATCGAGGCGTCCCGCGACGAGGTCGGAGTCGGGAAGGCTGTCGAAACGGAGCGCGCGTGGCTGGAGGGGCGAGTCGGCAAGCCCGTCTCCACACGCGCCGTCGAGCGTCGCCTCAAAGCGTTCCGAGAGCAGGGAACGGCAACGGAGCGCAGACGGTCCCCGCGCAAGAGCACGTGGGATCCGCGTCTGATCGAGGCGATCAACCACGAGCTCGGAGGAAGGAGCCGCGCATCGACCGTGAGCCGGACGACGGCGATGGAGCAGATCACGAGGCGCATCAAGCGTCTTCATGGTGATGCGGTGAAACTGCCGAGCCGGGCGACGTTCTACCGACTTCTTGAAGCGGATGAGCACGGGCAGTTCACCTTCGGATCGGCCAAGACCCGTGAATCGCTGGCATTGCAGCCGGACGGCACGTTCGGCACGCGCACCGCTCTGCGTCCGGGCGAGCTGGTCGAGATGGACTCCACTCGAATCGATGTCATGTTGCGGATCGATGAAAAGACGATCGGCCGGCCCGAACTGACGATTCTCCTGGACGTGGCGACCCGCTCGATCCTCGCCGCGATGTTGCGCCCGGAGGGGACGAAGAGCGTGGACCTGGTGGCCGTTCTCGCGCGTGCGCTGGTGCCCTACGGCCGGCGCATGGAGGGTGTTCGTGAGACTCGACGGTTGATCTCGACGGCGTGGGCTGACAATCAGCTGGTCGAGCAGGAACGATTCGAGAGATTGCGTCTCGCGCAGCCGTACGTGTTTCCCGACGCGATCACGACCGACCGCGGACGCAATTACCTGTCACGGCATTTCCGGGCGGCATGCGAAGCGCTGAAGATCTCGCTGATCACTTCGGCACCACACACTCCGACGGACAAGCCGCACGTTGAGCGAGCGTTCGGGGCCATCAACTCGATGCTGTTACAGCACGCCAAGGGATACGTGGGGCGAAGCGTCGAGCATCGAGGACGTGACACAGACGCCGATTCGAGCGCGCTGCTGACGATTGCTCAGGCGCAGGAACTGATCGAGGATTGGATAGCCGTCGAGTGGCAGAACCGTCCGCACGATGGGCTGCGAGACCCGCTGCATCCGCGGATCAAGTTGTCGCCGAATGAGATGTGTCGCGCGTTCCGTGCGTACGTGCCGGAGCTCCACGTCCCACTGACGCGAGACGACTACATCGCGCTGCTGCCCGTGCACTATCGCGTGCTCAACCGATACGGGGTGATCATCGATCATCGCGTCTACAACTCGGAGCGACTCAAGGGCATGTGGCGGCGCAAGTCCAACGACAAGGTGAGAAACGGCCGCTGGCCGATCCGCGTGGACCCCTACAACCTGCACGTCGTCTGGCTCGAACGGGACGGCGAATTCATCCCTCTGCGGTGGTCAAATCAAGTTCATGAACTCCCGATGCTCGGAGATGTCTGGCGGTACGCCCGCACCGAGTACGCCAACCGACCCGAGGGGCTCGACGCGGAACGTCGCGAGCTTGCGATGGCGATCAAGGCATTCGCCGGACGGGGGAATCCGGCACCTCGCAACACCAAGCAGATACGGAGCAATCGACAGCGTGCTCGAACGACAGCGATCGCCGACGACCCGATGAACCTCACGAGCGTGAAGAGCATCGAGGCCGAGGACCAATCCGCGGACTCGAGCGAGTCGTCGGTCGAGTCCGCTTCGAGCGGTGAATGGCCCAACACCGGTGGCTTCCCACTCATTGGCGAGGCGTTCGACGAGGTGCGGCGGAGGATCGACGAATGATCGAGATCACGACCAAGGAGGGGTGGCGGGACCACGTCAACACCGTGCACGAGAGGCCCGCGCCGATCACGTTGCAGGAACTCCGCACCATGAGTTTCGGCGACCGGGCGCTGTACAACCAGGGCCGCGCCCAGTATTCGCAGGCAGGCGCATTCGTGCGGACACCGCAGTTCGAGGCCTTTCAGCGTGCTGTGCGCGATCGCGTCATGCTCAACGCGTACCG
Organism: Microbacterium pseudoresistens; assembly: GCF_013409745.1. NCBI lineage: Bacteria > Bacillati > Actinomycetota > Actinomycetes > Micrococcales > Microbacteriaceae > Microbacterium > Microbacterium pseudoresistens. The sequence continues at coordinate 665,638 of NZ_JACCBH010000001.1, read as the reverse complement.
GCGGGTCGGGAAGCTGGGCCTGATCTTGTCGGGGGAGCCTGGTCAGGGCAAGACCACGTCTCTGGTCGAGATCGGCAAAGCGCACGAGCGAAGACGGCGAGAGGTCGGTCATCCGGCTGCCGGGCGGGGCAAGATCCCTGTCGTGTACGTTGCTGTGCCGGCGCAGTGCTCGGCGAAGGCGCTGATGCACGAGTTCGCTCGCTTTTTGGGGCTCCCCGTCCTCCATCGGATGACGTACGGAGATCTGTTGGAGGTGGTCGCGAATGCCTTGCGCAGGTGTTCCACGGAGCTTGTCCTGATCGATGATGTGCATCACCTCGACCTCAAGTACCGGCAGAACATCGAGGCGTCGGACATGCTCAAGCAACTGTCGGAGCGGTGCGGCGGCACTTTCGTGTACGCCGGGATCGCTGTGGAGGGAACCGGTCTCCTCGATGGACAGCGCGGGGGTCAGATCGGGAAGAGATTCGAAGTGCACGTCGCCGTGCCCTTCCCCCTGGACAGCACCGAGGAGAAGGCTCGATGGGGCGACCTGCTTCTTGCCATGGAGAACTCCCTATGTCTCGCAGATCAGCGACCGGGATCGATCCTGTCGGCAGCCGTGACACTTCATGCGCTGACAGGCGGAGAGATCGGCCTGCTCAAAGACCTCCTGCAGTTCGCCGCGCTCAGAGCGATCGAGGACGGGACCGAGACACTCGATCTGAAGGTGTTCGAGCATGATCTTCGTCGCCGTCAGACTGCGGCGGCGTTGCGCCCGGAGACACCGCGACAGTCACGGAAACGCGTGATCGCACGATGACAGTGCTCCCCACGCTTCCGATCTCGGTTCGTCTCTACCCAGACGAAACCGTGACGAGCTACTGGTCGCGCCTGTGTGCGGCCAACGCGATCAGCCAGAAGGACCTCTGGCTCGCCCTGCGGCACATCGATCGAATGCTCCCGATCCTGGTGACGCCGAGAAGCGCGCTCGGGTACATCGAAGCTCTGGGCGGACTCACTGAGGGAACTCTGGTACGCGATTCCGGTGGTGTCGTCTGCGGCCACGGCGGTGCAACACGCCAAGTCGAGTGTCCGAGTTGCAGGAGGATCCCCGCGCCGGTCACACTTTGTGGGCGATGCGCAGCTGGTGATCAGGTCACGGTGACCCGGATACACGGACCCGTCTGTGTTCGCCATCGGGTCTGGCTGCCGAGCGGTGCTCCTGTCGTCGCCGATCCCAGGCACCTGGCGGCGCAGCGCCAGCTGAACGGGTCTCTCGCTCTTAGAGGTGTGCCGTACCGATCACCCGAAGTCAGTGCAGCTGCGGAACTGCTGCATCTGAACGCCCCTGAGCGAGACGACGTCATTGACGACCCGGATGATGAGTTCCGCCTGTTCCCGTCCCGCATCACGCTGACAGGTCTCCTTACCGATCCGCGATTCGCCCGCGTCCTGATGTCGCACGTTCTTGGCGCCCACGCCTTGGCGATGGTGTTCGACAGGCTGGTCGCCGCGCATGCCCTCGGGCATCGTGCCGCGGAACAGCTACTCGAGGGGCTGAAGATCCAAGGGCGTGAGCTCTGGGTCGGTGCATCCGCCGTCCCCGTGCGCGGTGGCTGCGCGCTGACTCCTGCCGCAAGGCGGATCCTGCCGAGAGCCAAGACGATTCGCGCGCACATGCTCCACCATCGCGTCGAAGTGGCCGCCAGGTGACTCTGCGAGTTCTTCCGTGCCAAGTGCCACCGCTTCCCGGCGAGACACCAGCAGGGTTCCTCGGCAGGCTCGCTGAAGCGAACGTGCTCGATGCCGGTGCGCTCATGCATCACCTGTGGCGGGAACTCAATGCGAAGTCGATGAGACCGACGAATCCGCGACTCATCGCTCCGATCGAGTCCTTGGGAGGACTCCGCCTCGGGCACTTCGAGACGCAGCGAGCACGGTTCCGCCTGTATCGACGGTGTCATCACACAGGTTGGCAGTTGCGGCGCTGCGCGACATGCGACGTCGTCGACCGCGCGCGAGCAGCGTGCCTGGCATGCAGCAACGGTGTCACGACCGACGTGTTCAGCAGGGGAGGAGGGTTCTGTGTCCGCCATCGTCGTTGGCATCTCGCGGGCGACGACCAACTGGTGCCTTCCGACGATGTGCTCCTCCGCGCCGAGCAGGCACTTGCCGGGCATCTTTGGAGCCGCGGGGTGACGATGCACACCGGTGAGTTCGCACTGGCGTCACAGCTCATTCTCGACAGTCTGCGTGAACGCCCTGCGACAGAGGGAAGCCAGCTTCTGCCCATCTACGGGGTGGTTATTGACCTCTTGGTGACTCTTACGCGCCCCGAGGTCGTGCTCAGCCTGGTGACGCCGGCCGAGAGCGAGCGGCGACAGGTTGAAGGGCTCATCGGTCTCACTGTCGGTGCAGGGAAGGGGGCGCGGACTCCCGAGTTGGAAGCAACCGCGGCCCGTGTGGTGCGCAAGCACCGTGCGGCGATGGACACCGCGATCCGCATGCCCTACTCCGACAGGGCGACAATCAGGCGCGCCCCGTTCGAGAAAGGCCTCGCCGAGGCGTCGTATCGCGAGAAGGCGGCCCTTCTTAGACACGTCACGCGTTCGGGCCGCCGCATCGAGGCCGAAGACCGCGCAGTGCGTGGCGCCCCGCCGTCCCGGGTCGTGTCCCGGCGCCTCGTCCCCGGCTGGGCAGACAGGGTGACGTGGTGAGCCCGATCTGGTGGCGGGGCATCGAGGCGACCCCGCCCGCTGAGTGGGCGTACGTGTTCGAGGAACTCACCGGCGACGCAACCGCGGATGAGTGGGCACTCGCGGCGGCGATCTTCATCGCGCAGACGAGACGGCGCACCGGCGCAGGGCCGACTTTCTCCGAAGTCTTCGCGTCCCTCCTGCCCGATACCTCGGGGCTGCCCGGACCCTTCCCGCCAGAGCTGGGGCCGGACGAGCGGCGCCTGGCGATCTCCGGATTCCGCGGTCACGTGATGATCGAATGGCGAAGACGCGACATGATCGGCTTCGATAAGGGCGTGACGCGGAGCCTCCGCGTCGGGCGCGAGTTCCGCAGACGCTCTCGCCAACGTCAGCGACACGACAAGAATCGCCGCTCGAAGGCCCAGGCGAGCGGCCGGATGTCGGGTGTGGCTGGTATCGATAAGACATCCACCGAGGGAAGGGAAGCGCTCGTGTCTGAGGATTATCCGCCTGAGCTGCAGCCTCTCATCGAACGATTCGCGCCGGACTGGCCGCCGATCCTGCAGGTGTCGGTCGGATGGTACCCGCTGCTCGTCGAACTCGATCGGACGCTATCGGCGCTCGTTCCCGACTACGTCGTGAAGCAGATCAAATCGAAGTTCGGGGCACTGAGATTCCACGCCGCGCCATCCGAAGATCCCTATGACTACAACGAAGCATTCAAAGAGGCGATCAGCGACGCCGAGTGGCGCAGCATCGAGACGTGCGAGGAGTGCGGCGCCCCCGCGAATCAGTACGTGGTCAGGCTCTGGGTCGTGACGCTTTGTGAGGAGCACATGCGGCTTGCCGAGCGGGCGTGATGGCGGGGGAGTCTTATCGCCTCATGTGTGGCCATCTGGCGCGTGCTCGGGTCAGTCGATCGTGTTCCCGTCACCCGATGAGCCGGCTACGTCAGGCGTCGAGTTGAATGCGCGCAGCGTCGTGTTGGAGACAACTACGACGGCGGCCGAGATGGCAACCGCTGCGGCGGCGATCAATACAGGTCCTGTGGCGGCGATGCCGATGAAGACTCCGAGGAGCGGATTGATCACAAGTTGAGGTGCTCGTTGCACCAAGATCAACAGGCTTTGGAAGCGCGAGAGCATCGCTGCTGGCGCGAACAGGACATAGGTGGGGAACACGTGTGCGGTGAAGATCACGACGCCCATGCCGATGATGCTCGTACTCACGAGCGCCCACCCCCAGGTCGGCGAGAGCGCAAGCCCGACGAGGCCACCGGCCACGACCACGGGACCGGCGGCCATCGGCCGCCAGGTTCGCGTCGCTGTCCCTCTCCACGAGAACCAGGCGCCGGCCACCAATCCGCCGGCAATCCAGCCGGCCTCGATGAGACCTGCTTCGGCCGCGGACCATCCGCGTTCGCGAGCAGCGAGCGGAATGCCGAGGATCAGTGATGGGATCACTGCGCCCGCCACGATGCCCACGCTGAGGAGGAGCGCAGGTATGCCTCCGGTGTGGCGGGCGGTGACGACTCCGTCGATGATGCCGCGAAAAGTCATCGCCTCGGGCGCAGGGCTGAACTCGAGTGGTGGATGGATGACGAGCAACGCCACGACCATTCCCAGGCATCCGGCGACGTCGATCCACGCGACGCCGTTCAGTGCGAGCAAGCCGATGAGCATGCCGCCGAGGGGAGGGGCAACCGTGCCGGCGATCTGGCTCGCCATGCCGACTCGGGCCATCGCGGTTCCCAACGCGCGGTCGCTGACGAATAGCCGTGGGAACACTCCGACCGCGGGCCTGTGGAATGCCGAAATGGTGCCGATCGTCGCGGCGGCGACCATGAGCACGGTGGGCGTTATGCCGCCGAAGGTCACGACGACCGCGAGGATCGCGCTGACCATCATGAGCCCGGTGGTGCAGACGACCATCACACGGCGGGGCCCGAACCTGTCAGCCGCCGCACCCCCGATCAGCCCGAAGACGACGGACGGCGCGACGGTCGCGGTGAGCACGACGGATGCCGCGGCGGGCCCATAGCCGGACGCAATCCAGGCAAGCGCGAACGCGAGGATGCCGGCACCGAGATCAGACCCGACCGTCGCGATGACCCAGGCATTGAAAGCACCCGGCATCCGCTCGCGACTCATGCGAATCGCGGCATAGTGAGTGCGACGAAATCGGGTTGGCTCGCCGCACGCCAGATGACGGCATGACCGGGTTCGCGAACATCGCAGCTGATCGTTGGGCCGACAGCCGCCTCCGTGATTCGGCGGAGCGTCGTGGCGGACAGCTCAAACCTCGCCGCTCGACCGTCTGCGCTGCCATCGATCGAGATCGTTCCGGAGCTGAGGTGAGCTTCGTCCTCGCATGCGAGGAAGGACACAGTCTCCGTTGACGATCGCGCAAGGTGCAGGACCTCCTGGCGGCGAAACGCCGCCCTCGTCATGGCCCCGCTTCCAGCCCGCACAAGATCTCGGACGCTAGGCAACCGATCCGGCAGGCACTCGATTTCGAACACGTCGTCAGCTCGATCACGAAACCATGCGCGCACGGTCGAGTAGCCGTCTCTACCGATCGGGGCCTCAACGATGAGCTCGACTTGAGGACGAGAGCGCAGCCATGTCGTCACGGGATTGGGGGCGAGCGTCACTCTCGCTGGCGGGCCCTCGATGTTTGTCGACACGGCCACACGCGCAAGCAGACGGTAGCGATCGGTCGCGACGACTGCGACGTCATCCAGCCCGGCGTCCAGCAGCACCCCGTGGAACTCGTCGTCACCGCTGGCTGCCGTCACTTGCTCGATCGCCGTCGCCAGAACAGCACCATCGAACCGCGCCACCGTCCGCTGCACCGGATTTGCTTCAACCCGTCCTCGCAGGCTCAGCTTCAGATCCGTCACCAACTCCGCCGCCGCCGAGTACCGCTCTTCAACGTCTGCAAGCCAACTCTCAAGAAGAAGCTGGGCATCGTCGAAGTCAGCGTCAAGAATCGCGTTGATGCGGCTCAGCCCGAGTCCCGCGTCTCGCAGTCGGCGGATCCAGATCGCGCGCTGCTGCTGATCGGGCGCGTAGAAGCGATACCCCGATCGTTCCTCGATCTCGGCGGGCACGAGCAGGCCAGCATCGTTGTACCCCCGCAGAGCACTCGCGCTCAGTCCGACGGCTCGAGCGAACGGCCCGATCGTCAACCTCGGTGATCGAGCTGGGCTGTACACGGTGTCGTGCTGCGAAACACTCGATGGTGCCATGACAACATCATCAACATTCACCCAGGCTGAAGGTCAAGTGTCAGCCGGGGCGGCGTCGGGTGCGAGCATGACGCGCGATGTTCGTCCGCACAGTCGGCTGCATCGATCGGACAGAGGTGATCCGCGTTCATATGTGGACCGCGGTGGCACCATCTCGATCGACGCTGATGAAGTGAATGCGATCGAACTCAGGCCCCCCGTCGAGCCATCCCATCAGAGCGAGACGTGCTGTAACTGGCATGGGTAGAGTCTCGAAACTGGTGCTGTATTCGAACCAGTGCAGCTCTCCTTCGGTGCACGCAGTCGGGGGTGGCGTTGTGTCTCGAAGCCGGGTGGAGAAGTAATAGACGATCCGAAGTTCGTTGCCCGTGTCGCGCATCGCGACGTACCGGAGGTGGAGATCAACGAGGTCATCCTCGGTGAGCCCCACTTCTTCCGTGAGTTCGCGGATCGCGCCGCGTCGCGGGTCGGCAAACTCATCCGGCTCGAGATGCCCACCGATGCCGACATAGGAGTCCTCGATCACACGTGACCCTCTCCGCAGGAGCAAGAGAATCGAGTCATCGTTGTGGATCCAGACTGACGCCATATGTCGAACCTTCATCGCATTCCTTCCGTCGTCCGGTCAGTACACGGACTGCGTCCGTGCAACGCCACCACGATACGACCGTGCAACAGACCCAACTGCCTTTGGTTACGCCGCTGCGCCGCTAGCACTCCATCGGCAACTGGTGCGAGGGAGCGGTGGCGCGGGCCTCTATTCGTCGCGGTAGCTTGTTCGTAGGACAGACAAGGTGGCTGAGCACAAGGTGACTGGACTTCATCATCCGGTTTCGCATGACGAGCCCGTGGAGGATCATGATCGGTGTCTTTCTAGATGAATCCGGCACTCACGATGGTGCAGAAACGGTGCTGGCCGGCGCGGTAGTGACGCCCGATATTGCGGCGATGGAACAGCAAGTTGTCGAGGCTGCACAAGATGCACTCGCTGACGAATTTCTTTGGCCGTCGAAGGAGAAGCGGCTCGCCTTTGAGCGGAGAGGTTTCCACCACTCGGACGATCAACCTGCGACGCAGGAGCGCTTCCTCTTCGCGATCCGTCGCATGGATTACCGTGCGCATGTCGCCTACTCTCGTCACGGGAGCGGCGTTGAAGGCGTCGAGCTGCTCGTCAATATGTACTACACGTTGGTCCGGAACATCATGCTCAGGTATCGCACCGAGGAGATCCGGTTCATATTCGAGGAGGAGTCTCGAATGGACTCGCTCTACTCGCGAATCGTTGGTGCCGCGCAAGAAGACATCCAGAACTCCTTGGGCCTCCGAGTGGAGGCGCGCGCAGCCCGCGCAACGAAACGGGCACCGATTCTGGGAGTGGTGGATTACGTGCTGGCCGTCGCGAACCATGCCCTGGCCTCTGGAGCCAGGGCGTTCGAGGTGGGGCGTTTCAACCGCGGACTTCCCGCGCATCTGGCACACCTCATCGACTTTGACAGAGCAGTGCACCGCTCCTCTCGCAGGGGCATAGAGTTGCTGTGAAGTCCGAGGGGTTGATATTTGGGGCGCGAGTCGCGTTCGAGATCTTGCGATCTTCTACTAGTTAGGCATAGATGACTCCTCGGACTTCCTCAGTATCCATTCTGCGGACCCCCCGACACCTTGAGGTTTACTTGGGTGCTCCGCTAGCGGCGCTAGAGTCAATCGCCCGGAATCTGGACGTGGGAATCGGCGTCGAAGTTGTAACCTTGCGCTCCAAAGGCAAGGCACGCGTGATCGCGTGTCCGACTGACGAAGCCGTGAGGAACGTGCACCGTCGCATCTTGTCGCTACTAACGCCGGTGCAGATGGACCTTCCTGACATGGTCACGGGGTACGTGCGGGGGCGTTCCTCCGTGACCAACGCGATCGTCCACGCGGGAGCAGCACACTTGCAGAAGTTTGATCTGCGCGACTTCTTCCCCCATATCGGTGTTGATGCGGTGGATGAGGGCCTGCACGCCGCAGGGTTTCAGGAAGAGGTAGCGCGACTGCTTTCGAGGCTCACCACATGTCGCGGCTATCTTCCTGCCGGATTCTCGACTTCGCCTGCGATCGCGAACCTCGCTTGTCAGTCGATGGACGCTGAGCTTGCGGCCCTCGCCGAACAGGAGATGCTGAATCTCACGCGATACGCCGATGACATCGCGTTCTCGGGGATGGAACCATTCGACGTCCTCGACGAGGTTAGGCAGATCGCCATCGCACATGGGCACGCCTTGAACGATGAGAAGACGCGCACGCTGAAGCGTGGACAGCCAATGTACGTTACGGGGCTGTCCGTGTCAGAGCAGGAAAGACCACGGCTCCCACGCCCCTTCAAGCGCGGGCTTCGTCAGGAGCTCTACTACGTCCAGACACGCGGCCTTGCTGAACATGCGTCGTGGCGCGGTGCCAAGGCCGAGGCGGTCCGATATCGACTGGGCGGACAGCTCGCGTACGCGAGTGCTGTGGAGCCTGGATGGGTCGAGGCGCTGACGACAGCATTTCCAACGGCGTTCCAAGAAGTCGCCCGGCGTCGCTCTTCTCAGAGCGACGCCAAGCGGGGCGAGCGACTGGCCCAACTGGCGGCGCGAGTCATCGCACGTAACGATGCGGCCGCGGAACTATACGAGCCGTCAGCGACGATCTCCTGAAGCCGTAGAAGCGCTATGTCGGATGTCGCCCCTAATGTGAGGACATGCAGGTCAGGTCCGAGACAGCGCGGGTGCTCATCACGGTGAAGGCTTCGCCGCAGCCGTCGGCGAAGTACGGTGACACGGTGTGCGTTGCTGGCATTCGCGTCGATGGCGGGCGGGCCGACTGGATCAGGCTCTATCCGCTTCCGTTCCGTTGGATGGGCGTTGAACAGCAGTTCAAGAAGTTCGATCTCATCGAGGTTGAGGTGCGGCGGGAGTCCAAGGACACGCGGCCCGAGAGCTATCGCCCAAACATCGACAGCATCAATATCGTGAAGCACCTCGATGGGTGGAAAGAGAGACAACCATACATGGAGCGAGTCGCGCGTACTTCTACGTGCGCACTGAGCGCTGCTGCGGTTCAGCGGCATGACGCGCCTTCGCTGGGAATGGTCACCATCAAATCGGTTGAACGGCTGAGGATCGAGCCGTTCGGCGAGTGGACTGACGCACAGAAGGCGCGCATAGCCGAAGCTGCCAATCTAGCGCCGCTGTCTCTCTTCGGAGATGTGACCAAGACGCCTGCGGAGTTGAAGGCGCCGAGGTTCGTCGCGCGTTACGAGTATCACTGCACGGCCGATGGATGCCCCGGTCACGTCGGCCAGATTTTGGACTGGGAACTGACCGCTCTTCAAGGCCGATCGCGCCATGAGCCGGATGCCAGCGCGATCGCGCAGATTGAGCAGAAGTTCCACACTCAAATGTTTGCGCCAGGACGGCAGACGTCCTTCTTCATGGGGAACTTCGAAGACGCGCGCAAACGCCACAGCTTTAGCGTTCTCGGTGTGTACTACCCGCCAGAAGGAATCGCCACGAGCGTCGGCTTGTTCGACCTAGACCAGGACTGAGACGTCGGCATCCCGGACCGCAGCAATGACCTGCTCGCGGTGACAGTGCGCCTGGTCGGCTTCGAAACACAGAACAGCCACCACTTTCTCTTTGGCAAGGGTGGCAAGGTCACGCACGGCGTCAGCGCCATCGCCGCTATTGATCTGCGCGCGATAGCGGGCGCGCGCAGCAATACCGGCGTCGGATTCGGCGTCTGCGTAGGCAGATCGGTTCTCCTTAGGATTGCCGAGCCGGCGGTCATGGATGTAGCGGATGTCCTCCGCTGCCAAGGCGGCCGACAGCGCTCGCTTGGACAGGCCCGGCTTGCGTGACAGCGGCGTGAGTCGGACATCGACTAGTACCTCAACGCCTTCTGCTTTAAGGCGAGCGACCAATTGATCGACGGTGAGCCCCTCATATCCGACACCGATCATCGTTTTGCGTCCTTCCCGAGTAGAGCGAGCACGCGCACGCTGTGCTCTAACTCGACAGGCTGTCGAGCATGTTCGCGCACCGCTGCGCGCGACGAAATTCTTCCCACACACAGCGCAAGCGTGTGTGAGGCCGCGACGGCGGAGCTGCTCCTGCCGCACTCGTCGAGCGAGCGTCAGGAGCGACTCGTCACTCTGAGTTGCAAGCTCCATGAAACGAATATATCTGTTACATCGTTCTGACGGTGCCGCCTGCGGCAGCCGGGTTGGTCGAGGAAGCATCGACGCGGTGCTGCTGCGACGGCGATGCGCCACGCCCATAGACTCGTTCGATGGCTGAGCAGAACAGGGCATATCACGGGGTCGCGGGTCAGGTCTTCGCGGCTAGGGCGGATGCACCCGGTCTGAATTCCTTGCATGAGCGGCCTGCGGTCGTCTCGTTGATCGGTGATGCCCGCGGACAGGAGGTCGCCGACCTTGGATGTGGGGCGGGTCACCTCGCGGCGATACTCAGTGCTGCTGGCGCGAAGGTCACCGGCGTCGAGGGTAGCGAGGTGCTCGCCGGGGTCGCGCGTGAAGCCGCGCCGATGGCCACGATCGTGCACCACGACCTCGACGTGCCACTCGGCTTCCTGCCGGATGCTTCGCAGGACGGTGTCGTCTGCGCGCTTGTGATCCACCATCTCAGCGACCGCCCGCGGTTCCTGAGCGAGGTCCGCCGCATTCTGCGGCCGGGCGGGTGGTTCGTGCTCTCGTCCACGCATCCGACAGCTGACTGGGGCTACTTTGGTGGCTCGTATTTTGATGAGCGATGGGTGACGCGATCGTTCGGTGAAGCGACGATGGAGTATCAGCTCATGACGATGAGCACGTTGCTCAACGAGGTCGCGGACGCGGGCTTTGTGCTCGAGCGGCTGGTCGAGCCTCAGCCAGTCGAGGCGCTGCGCATGATCGATGCGGAACAGTTCGACAAGTGGAGTTCCGCCCCGATCTTCGTCGCTCTTCGTGCTCATGTCGCAGGATGAGGACGTTGCCGGTCAGATTGGCGCGCTCGGTTCCATTACTGCGCGCTCGGTTCCATTACTGACAGGTTTCGTGAGACAACGTGCCATCGACCCCGGGCATGAGATCCGCGGAATCACGCCGGAGGTCCGTCTCACCTACTGCCAACTTTCGTGAGAACGGACACCGACGGTCGCGCTCCGGGAGATTCAGCTGAACGGCGCGATCGCGTAGCGTCCCCAGGCGACGAAGAGCATCGCGGCGAGGAACACCAGATCGCCGAGAAGGTCCCTGTACTCGGATCGTCGAATGCGCTCGGTCACGGCCCCCGCCATATAGAGGGCCATTCCGGAGGCCGCGATAGGGACCAGCACGGGTGCGACCCCGAAGAGCGCCGGGAGGACGAGCCCCAGTCCGCCAAGGATCTCGATGGCTCCCATGAACTTCACCTTGCCGGGAGTGAAGTCCTGCGCCCAGTGCAGTTTCGCGGCGTACTTCTCGTGCGGCCACGTCAGTTTGATGATCCCGCCGGCCACGAACCCGATCGCGAAGACTCCGGCGACGATCCACAATGCGATGTTCATGCTTTCCTTTCTCCTCTGTGCTCTCGAGGGGTCATCGCCGCCTCGATGGGCACTATCGGCATGCTCCGTGCCGATAGTGCCCAAGCTTAACTTCTTGGAAAGCACGAGTCAACGGCACGGGCAGTGTCGTTGACGATAAGGTGGGTACATGACCCCATCCCCGCCGTCACCGCGCCGCCGTGGCGAGGAGCGCACGCGCGAACTGCTGGACGTGACCCTCCGTCTCGCCGCCGAAGTCGGATACCGCGGGCTGACGATCGAGGCGATCGCCCGCGGGGCCGGGGTCGGCAAGCACACGATCTATCGGCGCTGGTCGTCGATCTCGGAGCTTCTGCTCGATGCCCTCAGCCACGTCTGGTCCCGCGGCCTGGACTACAACACGACCGGCGATATCCGCGACGATCTGCGCGAGCAGTTCGTACGGTCCTCCCGTGCATTGTCGAGCCCTCCGCTGGGCCCGATCTACCGCGCCGTGATCACCGAGGCGCAGTCGGAGGAGCGCTTGCGGGAGACCATCGATGCGAGATTCCTCGCAACGGTCGAACAGCGCACCCTCGACCGGATCCGGCTCGCCCAGACACAGGGGCAACTGCGCGGGGACGTCGATCTGCAGTACCCCGCAGAGATCCTCTCCGGCACGCTCTACTACCGCTGGCTGATGACCATGCGACCCGTCGACGAGGACATCATCGACGCCCTGATCGGCATGTTCATCGATGCGTACGGCGTCTGTGCACCACCGACCAAGCCTGACTCCGGGCACCCAGCCCAGCCATAGCCCCCTGCCCGGTCGGAGCGCCGGCGGTGAGGTCGGAGGCCCGCCCCGGGACAAGTATCGCGGCGGCGGCGGGCGCGATCGCGACGAGCGCGAAGGCGAGCGGGTAGCCGACGAGTCCGATGACGGCGCCGATCGCGGGAGGCACGAGCGCCGCGCCAAGGAACTGCCCGGTGTTCTGCACGCCCAGCGCCCGGCCCGCCCACCCGGATCCGGCGATCTCCGCGACCGCGGTGAAGGCGAGTCCGTTGTCGGCGACGCTCAGGCAGCTGGCGAGGATGTAGCAGGCCGCGGCGGGGATGGCCCAGTCGAGCGCACCGAAGGCGGCTGTGGCGAGCATTCCGACCACGACCGCGATCGCCACCGCGCGCAACGGCACGAGGCGCGATCCGATCCGGTCGCTGAGTCCGCCCACGACGATGCGGCCGACGGCGCCGAGCACCTGTGCCGCCGCGACGACGATGCCCGCCACGAACGGTGTCCACTCGAAGGCGACGATGAACCAGATCAGCCCGAAGGTCGACAGCGTGAACTGAGGCACGACGAGCAGCACCGACACCGCGTGGATCCGCTGCAGAACGCTGCTGCCCCGGTAAGGATTGCGGGTCGGCGCCGCCGCATGCCGAGGCTCGCGCGCGGGGTCGACGACCACGAGCGCGCAGAAGGCGAGCCCCACGAGGCACAGCGCGCCGCCGAACGCGAAGGCGGGTGCGGCCGACCCGCCGGCGGCCAGGGCGGGAACGACGAGCGAGGCCAGTGCGATCCCGAGCGGCTGGCAGGTCTGCCGGATGCCCATGGCGAGTCCGCGGCGTTCGGGCGGGAACCAGCCGACGATGAGGCGGCCGCTCGCCGCATTCGTGCACGCCGACATCGCCCCGGCCAGGACCAGCGCGAGTCCCTGTGCGACGAACCCCTGCGCGAGCATCGCCAGCAGCACGGCGACGGTCGTCGCAGCGAGACCGCTCAGTACGATCCGGCGCTCGCCCCAACGGTCTGTGGCGGCTCCCCAGGCGACGAGCGTGAGCACGAGACCGAGGTTGGGTGCCGCGGCCATGAGCCCGGCCTCGGCGAGGGAGAGCCCCTGGACGGTGTGCAGCAGCGGGATGAGGAAGGCGGGCGTCGCGGCGACGACGGTGGTCGCGGCCTGGGCGACGACCGCCGCGACGAGCATGACCCAGGGGTGGGGAGTGATGCGCATGGAGGGCTCCGGGCTGATCGGACGACGACCGGCACGCGAATCGGCACCACGTCGGGGTGCCGGTCGGATCAGACCCCGCCGCGGCTCCGAAGAAGGAGCGTCGCGCGCATGGGCGTCAGCTTACCCGACCGCCTCCGGATGCGAGACTGTTCGCACAGGGTCGGGCCGTCGACACGAGACGGCCCGACACGATCGGAGAGCGGGTGGGATTCGTGGCGAAGACCGTGGCCGAGAAGCTGCAGATCCAGACCGGTGACGAGGTGCTGCTCATCGCCGACGTCGAGCAGCGAACCCTGCTCGATCCGCTGCCCGCCGATGTCGTCGTCATCGACGGCATCGACCGGGCGACCGGTGGCATCGCCATCGCGTTCGTGGCCGACCGCGCCGATCTCGACGCCCGGCTCGGCTCGATCCTGCCTCATGTGGCCGGCGCCCGCGCGGCCTGGCTCGTCTACCCGAAGGGCAACCGCAGCGACGTCAACCGCGACAGCATCTGGCAGCGCGTCGGCGAACGGGGCTGGACGCTCAACGCCAACGTCGCGGTCGACGACACCTGGTCGGCGGTGCGGATGAAGCCCGCCGGTTGACGCGGAGCGTGCTGGACTCGGTCCGCGCTTCGGGCAGCGTTCGTCGATCTCGCTGATTCGGCCACGCCCCCGTCCCGCGTGAGTATCGTGAAGCGCAGGAGGCACCGTGACTGACCTACGCGAGAACGACACGACCGACTACGACCTCATCGTGATCGGCGCGGGGCCGGTCGGCGAGAACGTCGCCGACTACGCGACGAAACGGGGCGTGCGCGCGGCGATCGTCGAATCGGAGCTCGTGGGCGGCGAATGCTCGTACTGGGCGTGCATGCCGTCCAAGGCGCTCCTGCGCAGCGGTCATGCGCTGCGCGCGGCGCGACGACTCCCCGGGGCGCGCGAGGCGATCACCGGCGATCTCGATGCGGATGCGGTGCTCGCGCGGCGCACGGCGTTCACCTCGGGGTGGGACGACAGCGGACAGGTGTCGTGGCTCGAGTCGGCGGGCATCGCCCTGATCCGCGGAGAGGGATGCCTCGACGGCCCCGGGCGTGTGCGGGTGGGGGAGCGCGTCTACACGGCACGCGCCGTGGCGCTGGCGACGGGATCCGTCCCGCGACTGCCCGACGTTCCCGGACTCGCGGATGCGGCACCGTGGGGAACGCGGGAGGCGGCCTCGGCCGACCACGTGCCGCCGCGGCTCGTCGTGCTCGGCGGGGGTGTCGCCGGCACCGAGCTCGCGTTCGCATTCGCATCCCTCGGATCGGCCGTGACGATCATCGCCCGGCACGCGCTCCTCTCGCGGGAGGAGCCGTTCGTGGGCGACATGATCGCAGAAGCGCTCGAGCTGCAGGGAGTCGATGTGCGGCTGGGCGTCTCACCCACACGGGTCGATCGGAATGCCGGCGGCGTCGTCGCCGTGACGCTCGACGACGGCACCGCGATCGAGGCGGACGAGATCCTCGTCTCCACAGGGCGACGGCCGAACAGCGACGAGCTGGGCCTGGATGCGGTGGGCATCGTGTCGCTCTCGGTCGACGACACGATGCTCGTGAACGGCACCGACTGGCTCTACGCCGTGGGCGATGTGAACGCCCGTGCGCTGCTCACGCACCAGGGCAAGTATCAGGCGCGTGCAGCGGGCGAGGCGATCGCCGCGCGTCTGAACGGTACGGCCGTGTGTGATGAGCCGTGGGGCGCGCATGTCGCCACGGCCGATCACAGCGCCGTGCCACGCGTGGTGTTCTCCGATCCGGAGGTCGCCGCGGCGGGGATGACGGAGAAAGACGCTCGCGACAAGGGCATCGCCGTGCGTGCCGTCGAGTACGACCTGGGCGCTGTCGCCGGTGCCGCGCTGCATGCGGATGGCTACTCGGGCCGCGCGAAGCTCGTGGTCGACGAGGAACGCGGCGTGATCGTGGGTGCGACCTTCGTCGGGCAGGATGTCGCAGACCTACTGCACGCGGCGACGATCGCGATCGTCGGCGAGGTACCCCTCGACCGTCTCTGGCACGCCGTGCCGGCCTATCCCACCATCAGCGAGGTATGGCTGCGCCTGCTCGAGGAGTACGGCCGCCCGGAGTGACCGCCAACGCGTTCAGGCATCTCAGGCCGCGGCGTCGGCGCCGAGGCGCCAGCCGCCGGCTGCATCCTGCTGTCGCCAGAACTCGGCGAAGCGTCCGTCGGCGGCCAGCAGGTCATCGACCGTGCCGTCTTCGACGATGCGCCCCTCCTCGAGGAACACCACCCGGTCGGCGGCGCGGATGCTGGCGAGGCGATGCGCGACGATCACGCGCGTCCGCGGCAGCGGATCGGCGGTGAGCGCAGCGGTCACCGCCGCCTCGTTCTCGGTGTCGAGTGCGCTGGTCGCCTCGTCGACGAGCAGCACGGGGGCCGGCTTCAGCAGCGCCCTGGCGATCGAGACGCGCTGGCGCTCGCCGCCCGACAGGCCCGTTCCCGCCTCGCCCACCCGGCTGCCCCAGCCGCCGGGAAGCCGCTCGACGAGGGCGTCGACGCGGGCGAGCCCCGCCGCGCGCTCGACGGCGTCGTCATCGGCCGATGGCGCCCCCACGCGCACGTTCTCGCGGATGGATCCGTCGAACAGATACGAATGCTGGAACACCATGCTCACCAGGTCGCGGCGGGCATCGGCATCCAGGGTCGACACGTCGACGCCGTCGACGAGGATGCTGCCGGTCGTGGGTCGGTGCAGTCCCGCGAGCAGGGCGAGCACCGTGCTCTTGCCCGAGCCCGACGGCCCGACGATCGCCGTCGTCGTACCGGGTTCGAGGGTCAGATCCAGCGTGTCGAGCACAGGGGCGACCTCGGACCCTGCGCCGTCGATTCCTGTGCCGTCGATTCCTGCGCCGTCGGCTCCCGCGCCGTACCCGAACCTGACGCCGCGCAGCTCGACCCGGGGTGCTCCCACTCCGGCGCCCGGAGTCGTTCCCGCAGGCACGACGGGCGCGTCGAGCACGGCGCGGATGCGTCGTAGCGATCCCGTGGTCGTCTCGATGCCGGGCGAGAGCTCGGAGACGACGGTGAAGGATTCCAGGTAGCGCACGATCACGACGATGAGCGCGATGGCCTCCGGCACGCTCAGCTCCCCGCGCACGGTCAGCACCACGGTCGTCCCTGCGAGCAGCAGCAGGGCGAGCTGGCTGGCGAGGCCGAAGACGACCTGTCCGGGTACCTGCAGCAGGAGCATGCGCATCGTCGCGCCGTGCTGTGCGGCCAGCGCGGCGCCCGCGTGGCTGCAGGCGGGCTCGACGCGGCGCGCGGCCCGCAGAGCCTGCTGGGTGCGCGCGAACTCGACGATCCGCTCGGTGAGCCGGTTGTTCGCCGCATCGGCGGCTCGATCCGCCGTGCGGCTCAGGCGGCCAGCGCCCCACAGCGCCAGCAGCAGCACGGGCACGCCGAGCAGGGCGGCCACCGCGAGCGGCCACGAGATTGGCAGCAGTGCCAGGGCGATCACGACGGGCAGCAGCACGGCGGCCAGCAGCGGGCCGACGAGGTAGATGACCACACCGACGAGATCGGGACCCGTCGCCGCGACGGCCTGACGCGTGGTGGCTGTGTTCTCGGCCGTGAACCAGTCCAGGCGCACACGGGTGATGCGGTCGGCGACCGTGCGCTGACCCGAGTCGAGCAGGTCGAAGCCGATCCCGAATCCCAGACGCGCCGCGGACGCATCCACGGCCCAGCCGACCACGGTGACCAGCGCGAGCACCCCCAGCCACGGCCACGCGGTGGCAGGCTCGTCGCCGAACAGCGCGGCGACCAGGGGCACGAGCAGCACGGCGCCGGACGCGCGCAGCACGAGACCCACGACGGTGAGGGCGAAGTACGTCCGCACGGTGGGTCGGGTCTTCGCGGGCAGCAGCGAGAGCAGGGTGCGGATCATCGGGCGAGCTCCGCCTCGTGCTCGGCAGGGGTGGTCTCGGGAACGTCGCCCGCATCCCATAGCTGCCGGTAGCGGCCGTCGCGCTCGATGAGCTCGTCGTGGGTGCCGGTCTCGGCGACCCGACCGTGATCGAGCACGACGATGCGGTCGACCCCGGTGATCGTGTGCAGCCGGTGCGCGATGACGAGCACCGTGCGCCCCGCGGTCAGGCGGTTCAGCGCCTGTTGCACGAGGTACTCCGACTCCGGATCGGCGAACGCCGTGGCCTCGTCGAGCACGAGCACGGGGGTGTCGGCGAGCAGGGCTCTGGCGATCGTCAGCCGCTGGCGCTCGCCGCCCGACAGCGCCGCATCCGGGCCGAGCAGCGTGTCGTATCCGGAGGGAAGGCGCAGGATCCGCTCGTGGATCTGCGCGGCGCGGGCGGCGGCCTCGACCTGCTCATCGGTCGCGTCGGGCACGGCGAGGGCGATGTTCTCGCGCACGGTGCCCTGCACGAGCTGGGTCTGCTGGAAGACGAATCCGACGGCGGCGTACAGCTCATCGGGCGTCAGCGCGCGCACATCCCTGCCGCCGATGCGGATCGCCCCCTCGGTGACGTCGTGGAAGCGGGCGAGCAGGGCGGCCAGCGTCGACTTGCCCGATCCGGACGGGCCGACCAGCGCCGTCACGGTGCCGGGCTCGAGGGTGAGAGCTACGTTCTGCAGCACGGGCACGCCGGGGCGGTACGCGAAGCCCACGCCGTCGAACTCCACGCGGCCCGCGGGGGTTCCGGCCCGGGCATCCTCGTCGCCCTCGTGATCGGCCTCGGTGGCGAGCAGCGGCTCGTCCAGCGCGACCTGGATGCGGCGCGCAGCCAGCAGCCCGGCACGCAGGCCGCCCAGGCCGTAGCCGACGCCGAGCAGGCGGGCGCCGAAGGTCGTGCCCAGCAGCAGGAAGGGCAGGAGCGCCACGGGCGACATCGCCCCGGTGGTGATCAGCAGCGTGCCCATCGCGCAGATGAGCAGCAGGAAGGTCGCGGGGCGCGTCACGAGGTCGATGAACGCCTTCTGCCCCGTCAGCGGACGCTGCCATGCGTCGAGGAAGCCGATGTACTCGCCCAGCCGCGCACGGAACGTCGAGGCGGCGGCACCGCCGAACACCCGGATCACCGGCTGGCCCTCCAGATACGCGCCCGCTTCGACGTTCATCGTCTCGGACCAGCGCATGGCCTGTCCGGTGCGCGGGCCCGACTGCACGACCATGATCGCCATCGCCACGATGTAGACGAACACGGGGAGCAGGAGCAGCAGCGCGATGCGCCAGTCCACGACGAAGAGGTACACGAGCACCGCGATGGGCGCGATCGCGGCAGCCACGGCATCGGGCACGGCGTGGGTCACGAGATAGTGCAGGGCGAGGGTGTCGTCTTGCACGAGCTGCGTGACCCGACCGGATCCGCGGGCGTCGAACCAGCCCAGCGGCAGGCGCGACATCGTGGCGAGCAGGCGCTGGCGCAGTGCGCGCGAGAAGCCGGCGTCGACGACGTGCAGCCACAGCAGCAGAAGGGCGGACAGCAGCACGCCTGCGCCCATGAGCACGACGGCCCAGATGCCGAGCGTCCAGAGCTGCTCTGCGGGGGCGCCGGCGAGCAGCAGGCGGGAGAGCTCGACGAGCAGCACGAACGGGGCGAGCTGCACGAGCGTGACGATGCCCTGCGCGATCCCCGCGACGATGAGCCGCGACGTGAGCGGGGCCAGCAGGCGCCCCGCCGACTGCGCCCGCCACGAGCCGCGCACCGGTGGCGCCGCGGCATTCTGCCCCTCGGGCGTGGCGACTGGAGCCGAGGCGACCTCGACCGGCGTCGGCTCTTCGGGCACCGCCTTCGACCGGTTCGTGCCGAACGCGCGCCCATGGAACCAGTACGCCTGCGCATGCGTCTCGCTGCGCGGAAAGCCGAACTCTTCGCGCAGCCGGGTGCGCAGGTGCTTGAGCGAGCCGGATTCCGGCGCCGCCCACACGTACCAGTCCGACCAGTCGCGCGCCTCGATCGCCGCGGCGAGAGACGTCGGGCCCTGCCGCGGCACCCAGTGCACGACGGCGCGCGGATGCTGCACGAGCGGGATGAGCGGATCGTTCGCGTCGTGCTGCTCGAGATACACCTCGAGCGGCACCTCGGGCGGAACCGTCGCGAGGACCGCGTTGATGCCGGGGATGGACGCGGCATCGCCGACGAGCAGGTAACCGGCCGGCAGATCCTCGGGCAGGTCGAAGCGCGAGGATCCCAGTGTCGACACCGCGACGGTCGATCCGATCTCGGCGCGCTGCGCCCAGGACGAGGCGGGCCCGGCGGGTTCGTGCAGCACGAAGTCGACGGCGAACGCACCGCTGTCGGCATCGACCTCGGTGAGCGTGTAGGCGCGCTGATGCTCCGTGTCGCCGCCATCGGCATCGGGGAACCAGAACCGCAGCCAGGCGGTGGGGGCGACCACGACATCTTCGAACAGGGTGGGCGAGGTCATCCGCACGCGCAGGAAGTGCGGCGCCAGCAGCTGGGTTCCGGTGACGGTCGCCTCGTGATCGCGGGCGCCGTACGCACGGTTCATGACGCCGGTGAAGCCGCGCTTGGCCATCGCCCCTCCCTGAGCTTCGAGCACCTGAGCTTTCGAGCAAACTTAGGGTAGCCTACACTGATCTTCCGTGCGGCGAGAAGGCGGGGCCGGCCGATCAGCGCTCCGTGGTCATCGCCGGCGCTGGCGCAGCGCCTCGTACAGCAGCGTCGTCGTCGCGTTCGCGGCGTTCAGCGACGAGGCGTGCCCGGTCATCGGGATCCTGGCCAGCACGTCGCACGCGCCGCGCCATGCCCCCGACATCCCGGAGTGCTCGTTGCCCGTGACGATCAGGGTCGGGCCGGTGAGATCCGCATCCCACACGTCGCGCGTGCCGTTCTCATCCGTGCCGACGACCTGCAGCGGTGCTCCGCCGGCACGGATGCGCCCGACCCAGTCCAGCACCTGGGCGGCACCGGCCAGGCGCACGGTCGGCGTGACGAGCGTGGAGCCGGTGGAGGCGCGCACCGCCCGCGGATCATAGGGGTCGGCCGCATGCCCCGTCACGATCAGGCCGTGCCCGCCCAGGGCGTCGATCGAGCGCGTGATCGAGCCGATGTTGCCGGGTGAGGCGGGCCGGTCCAGGGCGACGAGCAGCGCATCCGCCGGCACGGGCAGGCGTGCCGGATCGTCGGGCGGGATCGCCACGACGAGCAGCACCTCGGGGGCATCCTCCTCCTTCTCGCCCAGCTCGCGCATGAGCTCGGCGTCGACGAGGAACCGCTCGGCGCCCGCGGCCTCGGCCCGGACGATCGCCTCGGCGGCCCAGCGCGACGGCGTGCGCTCGCGCGTGTGCGTGACGAGCACGGCGCGCGTCTCGAGCCCGGTGTCGAGGGCGAGGGTGATGGGCCGCACGCCCTGCACGATCATCTCGCCGGCGCGGTTCCGTTTGGTGCGATTGCCCAGCAGGGTCTGCCAGTGCTGGAACGTCGCGTTGCGCGTCGAGACCGCCTTCGTGCGCGTGCCCGCCTTCGTGTGCGCGCCTCGCGGCGGGGTCGTGCGGCCTCCGTCGCGCGCCGCGCGCCTGCGCCCGTCATCCGTCATGATCACAGCCTACGAGCGCGGCCCCGCACGCGTACCCTGGGCGCATGGAGCTCAACGAGACCCGCGCGTGGAACCGGTTCTACGCCGAGGGCACGCCCATCGACATCGAGCCGGCCACCGGCTCGCTCAACGACCTGCTCGACGAGCGGGTGGCGGAGTGGAGCGATCGCGCGGCGGTCGCCTTCTTCGGTGCGGTGCTCACCTATCGCGAGCTCGTCGACCGGGTCGCGCGCGTCGCGAACGGGCTCCGCGAACTCGGCGTGGGCGCGGGGGACCGGGTCGCGCTCATCATGCCCAACGCGCCGCAGCACGTCATCGCCTTCTACGCCGTGCTGCGACTGGGCGCCGTGGTCGTCGAGCACAACCCGCTGTACACGCGCGACGAGCTCGAGGTGCAGTTCCGCGACCACGGCGCCGAGGTCGTCATCGCCTGGGACAAGGTCGTACCCACGCTGCGCGCGTTGCCGGCCGACCTCGGCATCCGCCGCATCGTCGCCGTCGACATCACCCGGGCCATGCCGTGGGGCATGCGCCTCGCGCTGCGGCTGCCGATCGCCACGGCGCGCGCGTCGCGGGAGAAGCTCACCGGTCCCGCGCCCGGTGCCGTGCCGTTCGCGCGGCTGGAGCGCTCCGAGCCGCTGGCAGCCTCGCATCCGCGCCCCGGCGTGGGCGACCTCGCCTGCCTGCAGTACACCTCCGGCACCACCGGCACGCCCAAGGGCGCCATGATCACGCACGGAAACCTGTGGTCGAACGCGCGCCAGGGCGCGGCGTGGATGCCGGAGTTCACCCGCGGCGAGGGGCGCATCTACGGGCTGCTACCCATGTTCCACTCCTTCGGCCTGCTGCTGTCGGTCATCTACTCGGTGGAGACCGGGTCGTGCGCGGTGCTGTTCCCCACCTTCGATCCCGAGCTCGTCTCGACCGCGGCGAAGAAGTTCCCGCCGACGTTCGTGCCCGCCGTGCCGCCCATGTTCGATCGCCTCGCACGGGTGGCGAAGGAGGGCCGGCTCGATCTCTCCGGCGTCGTGTACGCGATCTCGGGAGCGATGACCCTGACACCGGCTGTCGTGAAGCGGTGGGAGGATCTCGCCGGCAGCATGCTCAACGAGGGCTACGGGCTCACCGAGACGAGCCCTGTCGCCCTGGCCAACCCGTTCTCGCACGCGCGTCGGATCGGCGCCATCGGCATCCCGTTCCCCTCCACCGACATCCGCGTCGTGGATCCTGATGCCCCGGAGCGCGAGGTCGCGCAGGGCGACACGGGCGAGTTGCTCATCCGCGGTCCGCAGGTGTTCCAGGGCTACTGGAACCGCCCGGAGGAGACCGCCGCGACACTGCTCGAGGACGGCTGGCTGCGTACCGGCGACCTCGTCGTGCAAGACGACGACGGCTTCGTCACCGTGGTCGATCGTAAGAAGGAGCTCATCATCACCGGCGGCTTCAACGTGTCGCCCAGCGAGGTGGAGCAGGTGATCACAGCTGTTCCGGGCGTGGCCGCGACGGCCGTCGTCGGCATCCCGCGCGGGGGAGGCGCCGAGGCCGTCACCGCCGTCGTCGTGCTCGATGAGGGCGCCGTGTTCGACGAGGATGCCGCCCGCGCCGCCGCGCGCGAACAGCTTGCGGAGTACAAGCGTCCGCGCTCCTACGTCGTCTGGGAGGAGCTGCCCACCTCGCTCATCGGCAAGGTGCTGCGCCGCCGCGTGCGCGACACCCTCGTCGCCGACCGGCACGCGACCCGCGCCGCGGAGGAGTGAATCGCGCTCAGCGCGCGAGCACGTAGCGCTCCCGGGCCGCGAAGAGTCCGATCGCGGCCTGCGCTGCCATCGCCACGAGCAGGATGATCAGGGCGACCGTCCAGCTGGCCGTCGCGGCGTGCACCCCGCCGAACAGTGCCGGGCCGATGGCCGCGATCGCGTATCCCACCGACTGCGACATGCCCGACAGCGCGGAGGAGGTGCTGTGGTCCGGCGCGCGCTCGGCGATCAGGGTCAGGGAGACACCGAGGGAAGCACCCGAGAACAGCCCGAGCGGCACGGCCCAGAACCCGATCGCGTCGGGCAGCACCATGAGCCCGATCACGGCGAGGATGCCGAGCACGGGAAGTGCCGCCGGGGTGATCCGCGCCGCGCGCCCGTGCATGACGAGCGCGACGGCGAGCGAGCCGACGAGTCCGAAGATCTGGTAGATCATCACGTCGACGCCGGCGATGGTGGCGCTGCGTCCGGTGTCGAGCGACATCGTCGAGATCCACGTCACGAGCACGTAGAAACTCGTCGACTGCACGCCCATGTACACCGCGACCTGCCAGGCCACCGGGTCGCGCCATATGCCCGTCCGCGGGGCGCGTCCCGGTGCTGCGGCGCGGACCGCGCGCATCTCATGCCGGCTGATGAGGCCCCAGAAGACGAGGGCGAGCGGAGCGACGACGGCGCCGGTGATCGCGAGCGACAGCCGCCACCCGGCGCCGGCATCCGCACCGGTGAGGTCGGCGATCGGCACGGCGAGGCCCGAGGCCACGGCGCCCGCGCCGCCCAGGATCGCCGAGTAGACGCCCATCATCAGCGGCACGCGCAGCGGGAAGTCCTTCTTGATCACGGCGGGCAGCAGCACGTTGCCGATCGCGAGGGCCACGCCGATCAGCGCAGTTCCGATCCACAGCCAGGCCGGCGAACCCGGCAGCGAGCGGATGGCCACCCCCACCGCCAGCAGGCCCATCGCGGCGAGCACCGCGCCGCCCAGCCCGAGTCGTCTGCCGAAGCCGTGCGCGAAGGGCGAGACAACCGCCCACGTGATCAGCACGATCGTCGAGAGCGAGCCGAGCAGAGCGACGGGGATGCCGGTATCGGCGGAGATCCGGTCGATGACCGGCCCGACCGCCGTGACGGCGGGCCGCATGAGCGAGGCGATCAGGCACAGGGCGACGATGGCGAGGAGCATCGGTCGGCGGGCGCGCATCCCCCCAGGCTATGCCCGCCGAGGCGTCGGAAAATCCGAGATCGACGCGTTCTCGGGAGAAGGTGCCGGCGGTCAGGCCCAGTCCTCGCCCGCGGCGATCATCCAGGAGATGCCGAAGCGGTCGGTGAACATGCCGAACCAGCCGCCCCAGGGCGCCTCGACGAACGGCTCGACGACGGTGCCGCCGTCGGACAGGCGGTCCCAGGTCGTGCGCAGAGATTCGAGGTCGGAGCCGCTCAGCGAGACCGAGATGCCCTGTGGCGCGAGGTGCGGCATGCCCGCCGGTGTATCCGAGGCCATGAGCACGAGGCCGTCGTCGGTCGTCAACTGCGCGTGCATCACGAGGTCGGCCTGCGAGTCGTCCTGCGCCATGTCGGGCATCTCGCCGAACGTCGAGATCTCCAGGTCTCCGCCGAGGGCCGACTGGTAGAACTCCATCGCCTCGCGCGCGGAATCCTGAAAAGAGAGGTAGGGGTTGAGCGTGGTCATCGGTGCTCCTTCGTCGTGAGAGGAACGGCGGACGCCGCTGCAGCCAGTCTGCGCCCCGCCGCCGACACGCACAACGGTGTGTGTCTCCGCGAACCCCGGGTGCGCTCAGAGACGCACGCCGTCATCGTCGTCGTCATGGATGCCGGCGTTGCCGCCGCGACGAGACTCGAATCCGACGAACCAGACGATGGCGACGAGCAGGGCGAGTGCGAGGCCTAGCCACACGTTCTGCAGCACGAGTCCGATGACGACGCCGAGCACGATGAGTCCGGCCACGACGAGAGTCCGGATCCCTGTGCGCGAGGAGCTGTGCATGTCGTCAGCCTACGGGGCCGTCAGGGGGCGGTGATCAGGCGCGGGCGCTCAGCGATCGCGGTGGTCTTCCGGCGCGAGGCGCGGGCCGCGGCGCGGCTCGACGACGCCGCTGCGCAGGATGAGGCGGATGACGCGCTGGCGATGACCCGTCCACGGGTCCAGCAGTGCGAGCATCCCGGCGTCGTCGGTGCGGGATCCGGTGAGGGCGTAACCGACCTCGTGCGCGAGATGGAAATCGCCCACGCTCACCGCATCCGGATCTCCCCAGGCGCGGATGCGCGTCTCCGCCGCCGTCCACGGTCCCACCCCGGGCAGACTCGTCAGCAGAGCGTCGCGGGCGGCGCCGTCAGCGGCGTGCAGCGCGCGTTCGACCCGATCCCCGCGCGCGGCGGCCTTCACGATCGTGCGCGACTGCGGCGGCTGAACCCCGGCGCGATGCCACGCCCACGAGGGGATGACCCGCCACGTCTCCGGTCCGGGCGGGGCGCACATCGGCCGTGGCGTCGGCCCTGGTGCGCGGGCGCCGAAGCGCGTGACCAGGATGCGCCATGCACCGTAGGCCTGCAGCGAGGTGACCTTCTGCTCGAGGATCGCGCCGGCGAGCGCGTCGAACACGGCGCCGGTACGGGTGAGGCGCAGACCCGGGTTGCGCCGCGCCGCCTCGGCGACGACCGGATGCGGGGACGGGTCGAATCCGTCGTCGTCATCCTTCGCGCCGCAGAGCACGGGCACGCTGTCGAGCGCATGCTCAGCCCCCGGGCCCCAGGCCGTGGCGCGCACCTCGCCGGAATGCATCCGGAGGGCGAGCGTCGCCGGACCGACCGGCGTGCGCATCGCGCGCCAGATCGTGCCGTGCGCGACGAGCATCGTCGGATCCTTCGTGCCGCGCTGCAGCACGCCCACGGTCGAGACCAGGTCGAGCGGCCGGCCGGGACGGTGCACCGTCTCACGCGGAGTCGAGACAAGGGGCTCCGCGATGCTCATGCGAACACCCTATGCGCGCGGGCCGACATCGCCGTCCGGGAGCAGGCATCTGCCCCGCAGCAGGCATCCGCGGGGCGAATCCGCCTGATGCCGGACGGATGCCTGATCGTGGCGCGGGTTCCGCCCCGCTCAGAAGCGGTCGGGCGAAGGGGTGCCGTGTCCGTAGTGGATCGCGACGTCGGCGTGGCGGTCGAAGCGGTAGCCCACGCCGCGCACGGTGCGCACGATGTCTTCGTAGCGGCCCAGCTTGGCGCGCAGGCGCCGCACGTGCACGTCGATGGTGCGCTCGCCGGGGGCCTCGTCGTCGGTGGCCTGCCACAGCGCCGAGACGAGCTCGGAGCGTTCGATCGTGCTGCCCTCGCGGAGGACGAGGTACTGCAGCAGCTCGAACTCCTTGTAGGTGAACGCGGCCGAGTCGCCGTCGATGAGCACGCGCTTGCGCGAGATGTCGACGACCACGCCGCCGCGGTCCTCCTCGGAGTCCTCGGCGGCGGCCTTGGAACGGGCGATCGCGCCGGGCTCGTGCAGGGCGAGACGCACGACGTCGAGATCGCGGCCGCCCGTGCCCTGCGGCGCGAGGGCGACGGTGGCGTGCGTCTCGGCCTCGGGGGCGAGCTCGGCGAGGGTGCGACGCAGGGCGTCGACGAGCAGCGGCAGGCTCACACCGGCAGTGGCGGCCTTGAGCTCGTCGATGCCGACGTAGAGGGCGAAGCCGCGCGGCGAGCGGGTGGCGGGCTGCTCGGCGGCGGGCTGTGCGGGAGCGTCGATCTGCGTGTCGGGGACGACGTGCAGGCGGGCCGGGGCCGTGGGGGCGGTGCGGGCGGGACGCTCGAGGAGGGCGGTGTTCGACATGATGATGTGTTCCTTGCGGGAGGGATCCGTCGTCGCTCAGAGGATGCGGCGGATCGATGTGTTGCGCGATGACCGGTATTGGCCGGGGATGAGCACGCGGGTGGGTGCTCGGAGACTCGGTTCGCGGCGATCAGGAACTGATCGGATCAGGATTCGCGAGTCTGGCGGGGTGGCTGTTCGTTCAGCGACACATTCGGCAACACATGCCAACGCGGCCGGGCATCATCATCCCGGCAGTCCCGTTCGCCTCCTGGGCGGACAAAGGGCGTGCGTTGGTGGTCATGGGCCCGATTATGTCGGAGCGAGTCCGATCGTGTCAAAACGAGTCCGTCTGTGTCGGGCGAGCGTACCGTGGGGGAGTGACGAAATCCACGGTGTCCGGCGCGTACGCGCTCACTCGCGAAGACGACGCCTCGCGGTATGCGCTGACCCGCGACGGCGTGCTCGTGAGCGTGCTCGACTACCGCGACGACGGGCGCACGGTCGCTCTCACCCGGGCCTTCACGATCCCGACGTTCCGCGGGCACGGATACGCGGCGCGCGTCGTCGAAGGCGCGGTCGACGACATCGCGGCCATGGGCGATCGGCTCATCGACCCGGTGTGCTGGTACGTGGCGGACTGGTTCACGGCGCACCCCGAGCGCAGTCACCTGCTGCGCCGTCGCTGACGGGCGCCTTCACGCGGGTTCGGTGCTCGCAGGGCACGCCTCGGCGCCGATGTCGGAGGCTCGTCCTACCGTGTGAGCATGCGCATCCTGCACACCTCCGACTGGCACATCGGCCGCACCTTCCACGGGCACTCCACGCTCGAGGCGCTGCGCGGCGTGCTCGAGGCGCTCGTCGCACAGGTGCGCGAGCACGAGGTCGACGTCGTCGTCGTCGCGGGCGACGTGTTCGACTCGGCGACCCCCGCGGCCCCGGCGTACACACTGCTCACCGACACGCTCGTCGCCCTGCACGACACCGGCGCCACAGTGATCGTCACCAGCGGCAACCACGACTCCGCCGCCCGGCTCGGCTTCCAGGCCCGGCTGCTGCGCGACGGCATCCACGTCGTGACCGATCCGATGAGCATCGGAACGCCGATCACGATCGATGATGCCGACGGCCCGGTGCACTTCTTCGGCATCCCCTACCTCGAGCCGGCGATCGTTCGACAGCACTGGCCGGAGGATGCGCATGGCCGCCCGCTGAGAAGCCAGGCCCAGACGATGGCGCACGCGATGGATCTCGTGCGTGCGGGCATGACCGCGCATGACGGGCGCTCCGTCGCGATCGCGCACTGCTTCGCCGCCGGCGTGGATGCCACGGCCGGCCTCGAGCGCGAGGTGCGCCAGGGCGGCCTCGACGTCGTTCCGAGCGAGGTCTTCGACGGCCCGGACTACGTGGCGCTCGGTCACATCCACGGACGCCAGAAGGTCAGCGACCGCGTGCGGTACGCGGGTGCTCCGCTGCACTACAGCTTCGGCGAGCAGCACAAGGAACGCGGCTCCTGGCTCGTGGACCTCGACGCCTCGGGCCTCGCGGGCATCGAGTGGCTGACGCTGCCGATCCCGCGCGCTCTCGTCACGCTCACCGGCGCGCTCGACGACATCCTCTCGGCCGAGAACATCGCGGCGCACGCCGACGACTGGGTGTGCGCCGTCTACACCGACGCCCTGCCGCAGGCCGAGCCGATGAGACGGCTGAAAGAGCACTTCCCGTACTGCGCCATGGTGCAGCACGATCCGGCCGTCGTCGAGGGGAACGAGGAGCGCTCGTACGCGGCCCGGTTGAAGACCGCGGTCACCGACACCGAGCGCATCGAGGCGTTCCTCGAGCACGTGCGCGCGGGCCTGGGGCCGAGCGAGCAGGAGAGCCGGCTCATCCGCGAGGTGCTCGACGAGCGCGTGGTCGCGGAGGCCCTCGTCTAGTGCGCCTTCACCGACTCGAGATCGCCGGGTTCGGTCCGTTCCTCGACCGGCAGACCGTCGATTTCGACGCGTTCGCCGATGACGGGATCTTTCTCATCGCCGGGCGGACGGGGGCGGGAAAATCCAGCATCCTCGATGCCGTCTGCTTTGGACTCTACGGATCCGTGCCCCGCTACGAAGGCGGCGAGAAGCGCCTGCGCAGCGACCACTGCGAACCGGATGATCCGAGCGAGGTGGTCGTGGAATTCAGCACGAGCGCCGGGCGCTTCCGCGTCACGCGGTCGCCGGAGTATCTGCGCCCCGCCAAGCGCGGCGGAGGACTGACAAAGCAGGTCTCTGCGGTGCGGCTCGACGTCTTCCGCGACGGCGACTGGTCGACCCTCGCGGCCAAGGAGCGCGAGGTCGGGCACGAGCTCGACGAGATCCTGCAGCTCAGCCGGGAGCAGTTCCTGCAGGTGATCCTGCTCGCCCAGAACCGGTTCGCCCGGTTCCTGCTCGCCGACAGCAAGGAGCGCCAGGGGCTGCTGCGCCGACTGTTCGGCACCGAGCGCTTCGAAGACGTCCAGGCGCGGTTCGATGAGCGTCGTCGCGCCTCGGAGCACGCGCTCGCCGGCGTCGTCGCGACCGTCGATGCGCGTGTCGCCGAGGCCGAGCGCGTCGTCACGGACGCCGAGCTCTGGGGGGATGCGGGAGCGGGGCACGAAGGCGCATCCACGCAGGAGCGCATCGACGCCCTGCGTGCCGCGATCACCCGAGCGGAGTACCGTGCCGAGCGGCGGGGAGCCGAGCGGGACGAGACCGAGACGCGCCTGACGGCGGCGGATGCCGCCCTGACGGCCGCTCACGACGAGCAGAAGGCGCAGCGGGAGCGCGATCGCGCCCGCGCGGCCATGGCGCAGCTCGACGCCGAGGAGCCGGAGATCGAGCGGGCCAAGACGGAACTGCAGCGCGCCCGGGCCGCCGAGGCACTGCGTGCGACGCTCACGGCGGCGACGCGCGCCGCGAGCGCCCTTGACGACGCGCAGACAGGGGAGGCCGATGCGCGTGAACGCTGGGACAGCAGCGGGATCACGCTCGGCGACCTGACGCCCGAGGCGCTGACGTCTTGGGCGGCCGACCGCATCCGGGAGAGCGGGGCCTGGGCGCGGGTGGCCGAACTCGAGGATGCTGCCGATGCGAGAGCTGCCGACCTCGAGGCCGTGCGGGCACAGGTCGAGACGGCATCGGCGCTGGTCGAGAGCCGCGATGCCGAGCGCACCGAGCTGCCCGCACGTATCGCGGCGCTCACGACACGGCGCGACGAGGCCAGGCGAGGCGCCGACCGCATCGACGAATGCAAGCGTGCTCTGAGCTCCGCCACGGCACGGCGCGATGCCGCGGCGACCTCGGTGACGGCGGGCGGCGCGCTCGGCGATGCCGAGCGGAGCCTCGCCGCGGCGAGCACCGCGCTGGCCGATGCGCAGAACGCGCTCGCCGCGCTCCGCCGCCGACGGCTGGACGGTATCGCCGGCGAGCTCGCCACGGCGCTCGTCGCCGGTGAGCCGTGCACCGTGTGCGGATCGACCGAGCATCCGTCGCCCGCCGAGCACAGCGATCCGGTTTCCGCGGAAGACATCGAGGCGGCAGAGGCTGTGCGGGATGCCGCGCAGGCCACTGAGCGCACGGTGCGGGATCGGGTGACCTCTCTCACGGCCGACCTCGCGGCCGCGGCGGCCCGCGCCGAAGGGCGCACCGTCGAGGCCGCCGATGCCGAGGTCGAGGCGGCGTCGCGTGCGCACGCCGACGCCGTCGCGGCGGCGGGCGAGTTCGCCGACCTCGACGCCGAGATCGAGCAGGCTGCTCTCGCGCTCACGGCGCTCGATGAGAAGCGCACCGAGGCGGCGGCGGCGCTGGCGACTGCCCGCGAGCAGCTCGCTGCGGTCGCCCAGCGCGAGCAGGATGCCACCGCCCAGATCGCGGCCGCGCGCGGTGCGTTCGAAAGCGTCGCCGCGCGCGTGGCAGCCGTTGTCGACCAGGCCCGGACCGCGCAGACGCTTGCCGCGGCGATGACCGAGCGGGCACGTGCCGAAGCCGCGGTGACCGCAGCCGCGCAGGAGCAGGAGGAGGCGCTCGCGGCATCCGACTTCGACGATGCCACCGCGGCTGACGCGGCCATGCGCTCCCTCCCGGATCAGGAAGCGCTCGACGCCCGGATCACCGCGCACCGCGTGCAGCGCGAGAAGGAGCGCTCGACGCTTCTCGAGCTCGAGCTGCGCACGCTCCCCGAGGAGCCGATCGATCTCGCCCCGGTCGAAGCAGCCGCCCTCGAGGCGCGGACGGCGTGGAAGACGGCGATGGATGCCGCGGGCCGCGCCGAGACGGTCGCGGCCCAGCTCGAACGGCTCGTGGCCTCTGCGGCGTCGGAGCACACCCGCAACGCCGAACGGCAGGCCGAGCACGAGATCCTTCGCGGGCTCGCCGACACCATCGCCGGCCGGGCGGGCAACACGCACAAGATGACGTTGGAGACCTTCGTGCTCGCGGCCGAGCTCGAAGAGATCGTGACGGCCGCCAACCGACGCCTGAGCGAGATGTCGACCGGGCGGTATCAGCTGCAGCACTCCGACGCGCTCGCGGCGCGCGGTGCGGCATCCGGCCTCGGCATCGTCGTGTTCGACGCGTTCACGGGTCAGACGCGTCCGGCGCAGTCGCTCTCCGGCGGAGAGACGTTCCTCAGCTCACTCGCCCTCGCGCTCGGCCTGGCCGAGGTGGTCACGGCACGTGCGGGCGGCATCCAGCTCGACACACTGTTCATCGACGAGGGGTTCGGATCGCTCGACGCCGACACCCTCGACGTGGCGATGCGCACGCTCGACGAGCTGCGCTCGGGTGGACGCACGGTCGGCGTCATCAGCCACGTCGAAGCCATGCAGGAGCAGATTCCCGCGCAGCTCACGGTGCGCGCGACGCCCGAGGGCCCCAGCGTCATCGACTGAGCAGGCGGCGCGGACTCAGGCCAGGTCGTACTGGGTGCGCAGGTGCGCGAGCAGCTGCGTGCTGCAGCGGTCCAGGGCCGCGCGCCAGTCGGTGATCGCGCCGTCCTGCGCACGGTCGGACACCGCGCGGAACACGCGGATGGGCAGCCCGAACTGCTGAGCCACCCAGATGTAGGCGTAGGTCTCCATGTCGACGAGCACGGCGCCGAGCGGGCGGATGAACGACACGGCCTCCTCGTCGTCGACGAAGTGGTCGCCGGTGGCGACCATCACGCCGTCGCGTCCGGTCTCCACCCGGGCCGGCAGCGACACGTGCTGCCCGGCGACGCCGTCGATGTCGGTCACGTCGTGCTGGATCGCCGAGGCGATCTCGAAGACCTCCGCGCCCAGGCGAGGGTCGATCGCGCCCGAGGTGCCGACGACGACGACCTCGTCGTACTCGCCGGCGTCGAGGGCACGGGTCAGCGCGAACGCCGCCTGCAGCTTGCCCGGCCCGGTGACGAGCCGGTCGAACCCGGGGAGCTCGGAGGGAAAGGCGGAAAGCTCGGAATCAAGGGCGGCGACGAGAAGTTTCACGCATCCATCTTCGCCGATGTCGTCACCTCCGCGTAACGCGAGGGGCGGATACTGGGATGACGACGCACCAGCGACGAGTCCACGATCGGAGAAGCCCGTGAGCCTGCAGCAGGAGATCATCGCCGCCCTGGGCGTGCGGCCCGACATCGAGCCGGAGGCCGAGATCGAGCGCCGCGTGCGCTTCCTCGCCGACTATCTGGTCGCGACGGGAGCCGCCGGTTTCGTGCTCGGCATCTCGGGCGGGCAGGACTCGACGCTCGCGGGGCGGCTGGCCCAGCTCGCCGTGGAGCGCGTGCGCGCCGACGGCGGAGAGGCAGGATTCATCGCCGTGCGGCTGCCGTACCGGGTGCAGCACGACGCCGATGATGCGGTGGCGGCGCTGGAGTTCATCCGCGCCGACAGGGTCGTCGAGGTGAACATCCAGGGCGGCGTCGACGGTGTGGAGGCCGACATCGAGCGGGCCGAGGGCGCCGAGATCTCGGACTTCAACCGTGGCAACATCAAGGCCCGCATCCGCATGGTGACGCAGTACGCGCTCGCGGGTCACGACGGCCGCCTCGTGATCGGCACCGACCACGCCGCCGAGGCGGTGACCGGCTTCTACACGAAGTTCGGCGACGGCGCCGCCGACATCCTTCCACTGGCAGGACTCACCAAACGGCAGGGCAAGGCGCTGCTGCAGGCGCTGGATGCTCCGGAACGGCTGTGGCGCAAAGTGCCCACGGCCGACCTGCTGGACGGGCAGCCCGGCCGCGCCGATGAGGATGAGCTGGGCATCACCTACGACAGCATCGACGACTACCTCGAAGGGCGTGAGGTGCCCGCCGAGGTCGCCGCGCGCATCGAGGCGAAGTACGTCGCCACGCGCCACAAGCGGCACCTGCCCGTCACGCCCGACGACTCCTGGTGGCGCTGAGCCGGCGGGAGCGTTGCGTGCCGTCCGCCGCCGGCGGGATGTCGGAGGCGCGCTCTAGGGTCGAAGCAGCGGTCGAGGCGGCCGCGGGCAAGGAGCGGCAGTGCGCGTCATCCCCGGCGGAACGGATTCCCCCCGTGTGGTCTTCAGCGCGAGCGATCTGAAGCTCGCGGCCGAGTGCGAGTTCGCCTGGATGCGCGCGCTGGACGCGAAGCTCGGACGGGTGGCCGCGGTGGAGGATCCCGAAGACGCCACCCTGCGCCGCGCCGCCGAGCTCGGCGACGTGCACGAGCGCGCCGTGCTCGAGGAGTACGTCGCGCGGTTCGGCCGCGCCGAAGACGGGAGCGGCGCCATCGGGCGCGGCGTCGTCGAGGTACCGAAGGTGTCGTCCGCAGATCCGGAGGCGCTGGCCGCCGTCGTGGCGCAGACGCAGCGCGCCCTGCATTCGGAGGCCGACATCGTCTTCCAGGCCGCGTTCGCGACCGAGGAGTTCGTCGGATTCGCCGACTTCCTCGCCCGTGACGCCGACGGGCGCTGGATCGTGCAGGACACCAAGCTCGCCCGCACGGCGCGGGTCACGGCGCTCATGCAGCTCGCGGCATATATCGATCAGCTCGACCAGCTCGGCATCCCCCGGTCCGACGAGGTCGAGCTCATCCTCGGCGATCGTTCGGTGAGCGTGCACGCCGTCGACGACCTGCTGCCGTTGTTCCGCGTTCGCCGCGCCAGGCTGCGCGCGCTCATCGCCGATCGCCGCATCGCCGACGGCGCGGCGGGCGAGCCGCTGGCCTGGGGAGACGATCGCGGCGACCTGCAGGTCGTCGCGTGCGGGCGCTGCGCGACCTGCGAGCAGCAGGTGGACGCGCATCGCGATCTGCTGCTGGTCGCACGGATGCGGTCGGTGCAGCGGGCCAGGTTCCGGGCCGCGGGGATCACGACCATCGACGCTCTCGCCGCGGCGACCGCGGCGCCCGATGGCATGACGGACGACACCTTCCAGACTCTGCGCGCCCAGGCGCGGCTGCAGCTCGGCGCGCTCGCCGACCCGGCCGAGCTGCCGTACGAGTTCATCTCCGCGACCGCGATCGGCATGATGCCCCGGCCCAGCCGCGGCGATGTCTTCTTCGACTTCGAGGGCGACCCGCTCTACACCGAGCCCGGCGACGACGCCCCGTGGGGGCTGGACTACCTGTTCGGCTGGGTCGACGACGCCGAGCAGTACTCCGCGCTGTGGGCGCACACCTTCGCCGAGGAGAAGCAGGCGCTGCTCGACTTCCTCGCCTTCGTGGATGCGCGCAGGGCCGCGCATCCCGACATGCACATCTACCACTACGCCCCGTACGAGACCTCGCATCTGGTCGCGATGGCGGCTCGGTACGGGGTGGGCGAAGCGGCCGTGGACCGGCTGCTGCGCGAGGGCGTGTTCGTCGACCTGTATCCGATCGTGCTGCGCTCGGTGCGGATCGGCTCGCGCTCGTACTCCATCAAGAAGCTCGAGCCGCTGTACATGGGCGATGAGGTGCGCACGAGCGATGTGCAGAAGGGCGACGATTCGATCGTCCGCTACGTCGAGGCGCGGGCGCTCGCCGCCGAGGGCAAGAGTGCCGAGGGGGATGAGATCCTCGCTGACCTCGCCGATTACAACCGCTACGACTGCGTGTCCACCCGGCGGCTGCGCGACTGGCTGGTGGGCCTGGCCCGGCAGACCGGGGTCCTCCCCGCGCCTCCCGACGAGCCCGAGACGAGGGCGTACGAGCCCTCGCCGCTGTCGGTGGCGCTGCGGAACGAGGCGGAGCGCGCCGAGGAGGAGGGGCGTGATGCAGAGGCGTACCGCGTGGCGTCCGCGGCGATCGATTATTACCCGCGCGAGTCGAAGAGCTTCTGGATCGCGCATTTCCAGCGTCTGCGCGAACCCGTGACGATGTGGGAGACCACGCGCGACGTGCTGCGCGTGGCGCCGGAGTCGTCGCGGGTGCGCGAGGACTGGGCCGTCGAGGAGGGCAAGCGCACGCTCACGAGGATCGTCGAGCTGCGCGGCGAGCTCGCCCCCGGCAGCACGGTGGGGGTCGGGGCCGAGCCGTTCGCCCTGTACGCGGTCCCCGCGCCGTTCGTCTCTGAGATCCCCTCGCGCGCCATCCACGCCCCGCACGCGGTGGAGGTGGTGGAGGCGGTCGATGACGGCCTCGTCGTGCGGGAGCGCGCGATCGACGGGCAGACCTGGGCCGAGCTGCCCCTCGCGCTCACGCCCGCGGCGCCGCCGAAGGTGGACTCTCAGCAGTCGGCCATCGAGGAGTGGGCGCAGTCGCTGCTGGATCGCGCACCGGCCTTCCCGCAGGATGCCGCGACCGACATCCTGCGCCGCGCCGTACCCCGCACGGTCTCCGGTGCGTCCCTCGGGGCGGCAGAGGGCGATGCCGTCGAGGCCATCGTGCGCGGGGTGCGCGACCTCGACCGCAGCTTCTTCGCCGTGCAGGGGCCTCCCGGCACGGGCAAGACGTACACCGGCTCGCAGGTGATCACCCGGCTCGTGCGCGAGCACGGCTACCGCGTGGGTGTGGTCGCGCAGTCCCACGCCATCGTGGAGAACCTGCTCGAACGGATCGTGGCCGACGGCGTGCCGGCGAGTCAGGTCGCCAAGGCGCCGAAGAATCCGGATGCCGCGGATCCCCCGTACACGCCGATCCGCAAGACCGGAATGGCGGCCTTCCTCGCCGAGCATCCGGAGGGCGCCGTCGTGGGCGGCACCGCGTGGGACTTCAGCAACACCCGGCGCGTGGCGCGCGGGGAGCTCGACCTGCTCGTGATCGACGAGGCCGGGCAGTTCTCCCTCGCCTCCACGATCGCCGTCGCCGCCGGCGCGAAGCGCCTGCTGCTCCTGGGCGATCCGCAGCAGCTGCCGCAGGTGAGTCAGGGCGCGCATCCGGAGCCGGTGAACACCTCGGCACTGGGCTGGGTCATGGACGGCAGCGCGGTGATCGATCCCGCGTACGGCACGTTCCTCGCCCGCTCCTGGCGGATGCATCCTGCTGTCGCGGCGCCGGTGTCACGCCTGTCTTACGCCGGGCGTCTTGCCTCAGCCGAGGGTGCGGAGCGGCGCACCGTGGAGGGGCTGGAGCCGGGGTTGCATGTCGTTCCCGTGCGGCACCGCGGCAACGCCACGCATTCGCCGGAGGAGGCCGACGAGGTCGTGCGGATCGTGCGCGACCTGATCGGCAGGCCGTACGTCGACGCCATGGAACACGTGGATGCCGCGCCGCGCCCGCTCGGGCAGGACGACATCATCGTCGTCGCCCCGTACAACGCGCAGAAGCAGCTCATCCACGAGGCTCTGCAGGCCGCGGGATTCGGGGGAGTGGCCGTCGGCACGGTCGACAACTTCCAGGGTAGGGAGGCTGTGGTCTCGATCACCTCGCTCGCGGCATCGAGTGGCCGCGACGCCCCGCGCGGGCCGGACTTCCTGCTGCTGCAGAACCGCCTGAACGTGGCGATCTCACGGGCCAAGGCCGCCGCGTTCCTCATCCACTCCCCGGCGCTGCTCGACGACCTGCCGTGGACGCCCGAGGGAGTGGCGCGTCTCAGCGCCTTCGCCCGCCTCGTCGGCGCGGATCAGGACTGAGCGCGTCGAGCCGGCGGATCAGACCGTGCCGTAGAGGCGGTCGCCCGCGTCGCCGAGACCGGGGACGATGAAGCGGTTCTCGTCGAGGCCTTCGTCGAGGGCTCCCAGCACGAGGGTCACGTTGCGGTCGCCGACCAGCCGCTCGATCGTCTCCACTCCCTCGGGGGTGCCCAGCAGGCAGATCGCGGTGACGTCGTCGGCGCCGCGGTCGAAGAAGAACTGGATGGCCGCGGCCAGCGACCCACCGGTGGCCAGCATCGGATCGATCGCGAAGCACTGCCGGTCGCTGAGATCGGCGGGAAGGCGCTCGGCGTAGGTCGTCGGCTCGAAGGTCTGCTCGTCGCGCACCATCCCGAGAAAGCCCACCTCGGCGGTCGGCAGCAGCTTGACCATGCCCTCGAGCATGCCCAGTCCCGCGCGCAGGATCGGGACGACGATGGGTCGCGGCTCGCTGATCTTCACGCCCATCGTCTTCTTGATGGGGGTGGTGATCTCCACCGGCGTCACCCGCACGTTGCGCGTCGCCTCGTAGGCGAGCAGCGTCACCAGCTCTTCGGTGAGCTGCCGGAAGACCGGTGACGGCGTGCGCTCATCGCGCAGGACCGAGAGCTTGTGGGTGATGAGGGGATGATCGGCCACGTGCACGCGCATGAGTACAGGCTAGTGCGCCCCGAACCGATGCGAGCAATAGGCTCGACCCATGCGCGGGACGGAGGCGGATGAGCGGGCGATGAGCCGTGCGCTCGCGCTCGCCGCCGAAGCGGCGGCCGACGGCGAGATCCCGGTGGGCGCCGTGGTGCTCGACGCCGAGGGCCGCGTCATCGGCGAGGGCCGCAACGACCGTGAGCGCACTGCCGATCCCACCGGGCACGCCGAGATCGTCGCGCTGCGCGCGGCGGGGGCCGCCACGGGGTCGTGGAATCTCGAGGGATGCACGCTCGTGGTGACGATGGAGCCGTGCGTCATGTGCGCGGGCGCCGCGCTGCAGGCGCGGATGGCGCGCGTCGTGTTCGGCGCCTGGGACGACAAGGCGGGCGCGGCCGGTTCGCGCTATGACGTGCTGCGGGACCGCCGGCTCCCCGTGCGGGCCGAGGTCGTGGGTGGCGTGCGCGAGGACGACGCCGTCGACCTGTTGCGCGCCTTCTTCGCCGATCGGCGCTGAGCGGCGCTGATCGGGTCGGGCCAGGGCTCGCGCCGTCAGGTCCGAGGACGCACGGCGAGGGCCGCGAGCCGGTCGACGAGGTACAGATACGCCTGCGCCTCCGGGTCGAAGTAGCCGCGGCGGGTGACGCCGTCGTCGTCGGTCTCCGACTGCGAGCTGTGGCCCTGGGTGGCCTCCCCCGTCACACCGTCGAGGCCGTCGACCGCTCCGCCGTCGGAGCTGTACACGATGGCCCCGTCGATGTCGCG
Organism: Microbacterium pseudoresistens; assembly: GCF_013409745.1. NCBI lineage: Bacteria > Bacillati > Actinomycetota > Actinomycetes > Micrococcales > Microbacteriaceae > Microbacterium > Microbacterium pseudoresistens. Next base: position 627,618 of record NZ_JACCBH010000001.1, on the reverse strand, counting down.
CGGATCGATCGGATGCTGTCCGAACCGGCCGAGGTGCGCGACGCCGTCGGTCGCCGACTCGGTGGCGTGCAGCGCGAGCGAGCCGTCGGCGATCCGCGACTCCACGGCATCCGCGGCCATGTGCGTCATGCCCGCCGACGCGATCGAGAACGCCTCGGAGACGTGCCCGGCGCCGTCGAGCACGACGAGCTCGCCCAGCAGAGTGGAGGAGTACGAGTACGCGACGAGCGCGATCCTCGCGGCGGTGTCGTGCTGCGCGAGCCGTTCGAGCTCGACGGCGAGACGGGCCGCGCCGATCGTGGCGTGCGCGGTGGCCAGCGCCGTCACGTGCGACCCGGTGTCGTATCCGAACCAGAGCACGACGGCGACGGATGCCGTGCCCCCGCGCAGCGTGATCGCGCGGATGACGTCGCCGCACAGCCGCTGGGAGGTCTCGGCCCAGGGCGGCAGCTGGCCGAGATCCGTGTCGATGCCGTGCAGGACGACGACGATGAGGTCTGCCGTGGTCACATCGCCGAAGCCGATGCTCGCGTACGGCTCGCCGTCGAGGAAGAACAGCGACAGCAGGTGCGCCTGCGGGTCATCGCCCAGCACGCGCTCGACATTGCCCAACTTGTGCCTGGCGTCGTCGGTGAGATCGGTGCGGGCGAGGGCCTCGGCGAGCAGATCGGACATCAGCGTGCGGCCCGCGGGATCGGACGGTCGCAGACACTCATATCGGCAAGCTTAGGCCGTGCCGCCGCCCGCAGAACCGGCGCTCGCGGACCGGAGCCGGGCAAGAGCATCGCTCATAGGATTGACGCATGGTCGACACGCTCCCTTCGCTCGCATTCCTCGGCGCCGGTTCGATGGGCGGCGCGATCCTCCACGGAGTCGTCGCCTCGGGCATCCCCGTCTCCGGCGGCATCGTCGCCACCAATCGCACTCCCGTGAAGGCCGCAGAGCTGGAGGGGCTCGCCGATGTGCGCAGCATCGCCCTCGAAGAGACCCCCGGCGGCAACGCCGAGGCGGCCGCGTCTGCGCGCATCGTGCTCATCGGCGTGAAGCCCGGGATGGTCGCCGATCTGCTCGCCGAGATCGCCCCGCACCTCCGTGACGATGCGATCGTCGTGAGTGTCGCGGCGGGCGTCACGATCGACGCGTTCCGGAGCATCCTCGGTTCCGACGCGCGCGTGCTGCGCGCGATGCCGAACACCCCGGCCACTGTCGGGCGCGCGGTGACGGGCCTTGCGGCGGCTGACGGCGTCGCCGAGAACGACGTGGCGATCGTGCGCCGGCTGTTCGAGACGGTCGGATCAGTCGTCGAGCTGCCCGAGGAGCAGATCGACGCGTTGTCGACGATCTCCGGCTCCGGCCCCGCCTACGTGTTCCTGCTCATCGAGGAGTTCACCAAGGCGGCGATCGGCAAGGGCTTCTCCGAGTCCGACGCCCGCCTGCTCGCCGAGCAGACCTTCATCGGTGCGACCGCGCTGCTCGAGGCGTCGGGCGAGGCGCCGGCCGAGCTGCGCCGCCGCGTCACGAGCCCCAAGGGCACCACGGAGCGCGCTGTCGCCGTGCTCGCCGACGCGCACCTCGACACGGTGTTCGCCGAGGCGACGGATGCCGCGTTGGCCCGCGCGAAGGAGATCGCTGCGGGAGGCTGAGTCCGCCGCACCTCCGCGATGCTGCCGCTCAGGATTCGCTCGACACCTCGACCAGAAGCTCCGGCCAGCGCTGGTCGAGGATGCGTCCGCCCAGCACGACGCCCGCCCAGACGGCGGCGGTGCCGAGGATCACGCCGCAGGCCAGACTGACCCAGCCGGCCCACGGTGCCCACAGCGCGCCGATCGCGAAGCCGAACGACGCGCCGCCCACGACGAGGGTGATGGGCATCATGATGGCCATCGCGATCATCGACTGCACTCCGCCCGACGAGCCGCGGCCGAACGGGCTCGCCTCCGGGGCGGGGGCGCGGCCGGGCAGGAATGCGCCGACCCAGGATCCCGCACCGGCGGCGACCGCGCCCATGCCGATCGCCGCGCCCAGGCTCGCCGGCAGCAGGTCGGGCCTGCCCACGAGCAGGCACACGGCGACGCAGAGGATGACGACGATCGGCACCGCGATGAGCGCGAAGCCGAGCAGGCGCCCGGTGCGATCGGCGCGCCCGCTCACCCCGGTGTGGATGTGCAGCGCGAGGGCGTTGTTGTCGTACGCGGTGCTCATCTGCAGGATGGTGCCGATCAAGAGCGCATCGATGGCGGGGATGAGGATCACGGCCGGGGCGAGCGCTTCGCCGCCGCGCGTGCCGTTCATCACCGTGAGCCCGATGAGCAGACCAGGCAGCACCAGCAGCATGACGATGTTGACGATCTGGCGCGGGTCGCGCCGCGCGTAGCGCAGGGTGCGGGCGGCGACCGCGCCGACAGCCGTCGCGGGCAGCATCCGATCGAGCACGCCGGCCGAGTGCACGCGGCCTCCGCCGCGGTTCTCCACCGGCGCGACGAGCCGGGCCGCCAGCAGCGCGCGTGCGATGAACCACAGCCCTGCGACGGTGACCAGTGCGATGAGCAGCCGTGCCACCGCGTCGAGCGGCTGGCCCTGTGCGAGCGACGCCGAGACGCCGAAGGCCGCGCCCATCGGCGTCCATCCGAGCACGTCGGCGACGCCGGCCAGATCGCGGCCGAGGTCTCCGGAGAGCTGCAGCGCGCCGATTGCGATGTTGAGCACGAGCCCCGAGCTGGACAGCAGGATGACGCCGAGGATGATCACGAGATCGCGCATCCGGCGCCGGGCCAGCCACCGCGCGAGCAGCCCGCCCACGACGCGCGCCCCCAGCACGCAGATGGCGAGCACCACGGGCGCGAGCACGACGGCGGCGATCAGGGCGAGTGCGTTCACCGACCACCCGATGAGCGTGAGCAGCACCGCGATCGCCGTGCCCATGCCGCCGAGCGTCGTCGCCCCGGCGAGCACGAGCCCCGGCAGCAGTGACCTCGCGGTGACGGGCAGCAGTGCGAAGCGCTCGGGCGACATCGTGTCGTCGGTGCTGGTGAGGATCGACCCGACCCACCAGACGGTGACGATCAGTGTGCCGACGATCACCAGGGCGGTCACGGCGACGCTCGGATCGGCCACACGCAGCGCGGTGAGTCCGGCGGCGAGCAGTGCGAGCATCCCGAGCGCCGTCGCACCGCCCAGGGCGAGTGAGACGATCATCCACGGACTGCGGCCCAGCTGGTGCCCGAACTGGCGCCAGCGCAGTCTCAGGAGGAGCGCAGCCATGCGAGCGTCTCCGATCCGAGATCGTGGCCGCCCACCAGGGCGAGGAAGCGCTGCTGCAGGGTCATGCCGGCGCGCACCTCGTCGAGGGCGCCGTGCGCGAGCAGGCGGCCCTCGGCGATGATCGCCACGCGGTCGCACAGTGACTCGACGAGCTCCATGACGTGGCTGGAGAGCACGACGGTGCCCCCGCCATCGACGTAGGCGCGCAGGATCTGGCGGATCGTCTCGCCGGAGACGGGATCCACCGCCTCGAGCGGTTCGTCGAGGATGAGCAGCCGCGGCGCATGGATCAGCGCGCACGCGAGCCCGATCTTCTTGCGCATGCCCGCGGAGTAGTCCACGACGAGGGTATCGCCGGCGTCGGTGAGTCCGAGGGCGTCGAGCAGCTCGGCGGAGCGCGAGACGACCTCGGACTCCGGCAGACCGCGCAGCAGTCCGGTGTACCGCAGCAGCTCGTCGCCGGTGAGCCGGTCGAACATGCGCACCCCGTCGGGCAGCACGCCCATGCGCGCCTTCGCTGCGGCCGGGTCCGTCCACACGTCCGCTCCGAGCACCTGCGCGGTGCCCGCATCCGGACGCAGCAGGCCGGTCGTCATGGCGAGCGTCGTCGTCTTGCCCGCACCGTTCGGGCCCAGCAGGCCCAGCATCGACCCGGCGGGCACGTCGAGTGACAGGTCGTCGACGGCGACCTTCTGCCCGAACTGCTTGCGGAGGCTGCGGAGGGAGAGCACCGGCGGCGTGGTCGAAGGCGACGTGCTCGGCGGTGCACTCGGCGCCGGGGCGCTCGAGGGGGCGACGGAATCGGTCATGCCTCCATCACACCAGGGCGCGCGGTGTCGTGCATCCCTCTCGAGGCGGATGCGCGTGCGACGAACGATAGATCAGTCGGCCGAGCGCAGGATGACCGCTTCGGTCGGGGGGCCGGGGATCATGGGAGCGGCGAGGTAGCCCATCCGCTCCAGCAGGGCTTGGCGGAACACGGCGGGCCTGGCATGCTGCTCGGCCCCGGACACGCCCTCGAGCGCGATCTCGGTGACCGATCCGCCCGCGGTGACGTATCCGGCGAGGGCGTCGGCGGTCGGCACCGCGCCGTGGATCCACAGCACGGCCGGGCGCGTGGGGAACGCGGCCAGCCGCGCCGCGCTGTCGTCGGCGACGGCGCCCGTGAGAGTCAGTGTGCGCACGGCGTGCTCGGCGGCGTGATCCAGCAGGGCGGGGGTGTGTTCGGCGGCGGCGACGAAATGCGCCGCCGCGATGCCGAGGGCGTCGAGGGCGGCGGTGAGCGTCGCGCCGTCGGTGACATCGACGGAGAGCACGCGCAGGTCGGAGGGCAGGTCGTGCATGAGCACGCGCCAGCCGGGCTCCGATCCGCCGTCGCCCAGGAACACGACCGTGTCGTCGGCGCCGGCCTCGACGTCGCCGCGCCGCTCGAGGATCTCGACATCGGCGCCTGCGACGGTCAGGATGCGCGCATCGATGTCGTCGATGAGGGGGTCTGGCTCGGTCATCCGCGGCTCCTTCCGGCGACGACGCGCCGGCGCCGTCGCTGCTCCGACTCTACGCGCGTACCGCGTCCACGCGTGGGGGACGAGCCGTGGCCCTGTGGATCGGCGGATGTCGCGCTCAGCGGTCGAGCGAGGCGAACCGTTCGATGTCGCTGTTGGTGCCCGAGACGATGATGAGGTCGTGATTGGTGACGACCGTCGCGGCCTCGGCGTAGCGGAACGGCTTGCCGGGACTCTTCACGCCCACGACCGTCACGTTGTACTTGGTGCGCACCCCCGACTCGTTCAGGCCTACGCCGCGGATGAACTTGGGCGGGTACATCTTGGCGAGCACGAAGTCGTCGTCGAAGCGGATGAAGTCCAGCATCCGTCCGCTCACGAGGTGCGCGACGCGCTCCCCGGCCTCGCGCTCGGGGTAGATCACGTGGTTCGCGCCCACGCGCGCGAGGATCTTGCCGTGCGACTGCGTCACGGCCTTCGCCCAGATCTGCGGGATCTTCAGATCGACGAGGTTGGCCGTGATGAGCACCGATGCCTCGATGAGCGATCCCACCGCCACCACGGCGACCTGGAAGTCCTGCGCGCCGATCTGACGCAGCGCGTCGATGTCGCGCGCGTCGGCCTGCACGGCGTGCGTGACGCGATCCGACCACTTCTGCACGAGCTCGAGGTTGTCGTCGACGGCGAGCACCTCGCGGTCGAGCCGGTCGAGCTCGCCGGCGCAGGCGGCGCCGAACCGGCCGAGTCCGATCACCAGGACGGGCGCATCGCTGCGCAGCACTTCAACCAACGATCGGCCTTTCCACAGGCAGCGAGTACAGCTGCGTTCGGGATGTCGCGGCCACCGCCGCGGCGAGTGTCACTGTACCAACGCGGCCCATGAAGATCGCGGCGGCCATGATGTAGACCGCAGGGTCGGGCAGAGACTCGGTGACGCCCGTCGACAGCCCCACCGTGCCGAAGGCCGAGATCACGTCGAAGAGCACGTCGATCACCGGCGCCTTGGTGATCTGCTCGATCGCGACGGTCGCGACGGCGACGATGGTCGCGCCCCACGCCACGACGCTCAGCGCCACGCGCTGCACGTCGCTGGGGATGCGGCGGCCGAAGGCCTGGACGGAGGGGCGGCCCTTCGCCTCCGAGAACACGGCGAGGGCGAGCACGGCGAGCGTGGTCACCTTGATGCCGCCGGCGGTCGATGCCGACCCGCCGCCGACGAACATGAGCATGCAGGCCACGAGTTGCGACGAGCCGTTGAGGTCGGAGGCCGGCACGACCGAGAAGCCCCCGGATCGCGTCATGGCAGAGAGGAAGAAGGCCTGGAACGTCGTGTCGCCGGCATCCATCGAGCCGAACGTGCGCGGATTGTCGAACTCCAGGAGCAGGAACACCGCGGCGCCGAGCACGAACAGCAGCACGGTCGTGATGAGGGTCAGCTTGCTGTGCAGAGACCACGCCTTCACATGCCAGACGTGCTTGGCGAGGCTGTAGATGACGGGGAAGCCGATGCTGCCCAGGAACACCCCCGCCATGAGGATGATGAGCACGAGGTAGTCGTCGGCGAAGGGCAGCACACCGCCGGGGTTCGGGGTGAACCCGGTGTTGGTGAACGACATCGCCGCGTAGAAGGGCGCCTCCCAGAGGGCGACGAGCGGATCGACCTCGGCCATCACCAGCGACGGATACAGCAGCAGCATGAGGGCGACTTCGATCACGAACGCCGAGACGGCGACCGTGCGCAGCATCTGCCCGACCTCGCCCAGCCGCACCGTCTGGCCCTCGTTGACGACGCCGCCGTGCGCGCGCAGCGGGTTGCTGTCGCCGGCGGCGATGAGCTTGGCGCGCAGGCCCAGCCGCTTGGAGATGACAAGGCCCAGCACCGAGGCGAGGGTGAGCACGCCGAGCCCGCCGATGTTCACGCCGATGAAGATCACGACCATGCCGAACGGCGACCAGTGCGTGGCCATGTCGACCACGCTCAGTCCGGTCACGCAGATCGTGGAGACGGCGGTGAACAGCGCGTCGGCGAGCGGCGTGACGGTGTGGTCGCGGCTGGCCAGCGGCAGTGAGAGCAGCGCCGTGAACAGCAGGATGAGTCCGGAGAAGACGACGATCGCGAAGCGCGAGGGGGAGGAGGTGGGGAACTCCTTGCCGAAGCGGACGATGTCGCGCGCGGTGTCGCCGAACGACCGCGAACTCCGCGTGCGCGCCATGGACTCGTCCCTCCACCGCCCCGCCCGCGCGGAGCCCTCGTCATGGTACTCCGCTCCGGTCGCGGCTACCCTTATGCCATGACCGACATCTTCGACGTGATCGCGGACGGCACCCGGCGGGAGATCCTCCAGCTCCTGCTCCAGCGATCGGCCGATGAGGATGCGGGCACGGCCGTGTCGCAGATCGTGAGCGAACTGGGCATCAGCCAGCCCACCGTGTCCAAGCACCTGAAGGTGCTGCGCGATGCCGAGCTCGTGACCGTCCGCGAAGACGGCCAGCGCCGGCTGTACAGCCTCGCGGTGGGTCCGCTCGAGCAGGTCGACGACTGGCTCGTGCCCTTCCTCGTCGACGCCTACGGCGACTCCGCGCCCGACCTGGTGACGGTGTCCGTGCTGCCCGACGGCGCCGCGCACGCGGCCGAGGTCGTCGGCCGCGCCGCGGCATCCGCCAAGCACGCGGTGCAGAGCGCCCTCAAGCGCCTGGGCGCTTAGCGCACGGGCCCCAGCGGCTCGTCAGCGCCGTCCCGCCCTGCGACGGAACAGCCAGCCGCCCCACACGACGGCGAACACGAGGATCACGGCGCACCAGCCCAGCGCGAACCACGGCTCGGTGCCGAGCGGGGTGCCCATCAGGAATCCGCGGATGGTCTCGACGATGGGCGTGATCGGCTGGTGCGCGGCGACCGGCTGCAGCCAGACGGGCATGCTCTCCACGGGGACGAAGGCGCTGGACAGGTACGGCAGGAAGAGCAGGATGAACCCGTACCCGTTGGCGCCCTCGGGGCTGCCCGCGGCGAGGCCGATGGCGGCGAACAGATATGTCAGGGCGAGGATGTACAGGGCGATCAGCGCCCCGGTGGCGACCCAGCCGGCCAGATCCGCCGAGGGTCGGAATCCCACGAGCACGCCGACGCCGACGACGATCGCGGTGGCGACGAGATTGCGCAGCAGGCTCGCCACGACGTGCCCGGTGAGCACGGCGCTCGAGCGCACCGGCATGGTGCGGAAGCGATCGATGATGCCGCCCTGCATATCGCCGGCGACATACACCGCCGTGGAGGAGGCCCCGAAACCCGCGCAGGTGAGGATGATGCCGGGTACGACGTAGTCGACGTACGCGCCCGAGGGATCGATCGCCCCGCCGAACACCCACGTGAACATCAGCATGAGCATCACGGGGAGCATCACGGCCATGAGCAGCGACTCCCCGTCGCGCAGGGACTGACGAAGGCTGCGTTCGACGAAGACCGACTCGGCGGTGATGCCCCTCAGCCGGGGCCGGACGGGTGCCGGTGCGGGGCGGGTGGCGGGCGCGGTGCTCATGCGATCTCCTCCAGTGCGGGGCGGGCAGCGAGCTGGGCGCCCGCCGGGGTGGGCGAGGTGAGGCTGAGGAAGACGTCGTCGAGCGAGGGCCTGCGCAGGGTGACGACACCGTCGGCGTCGCGTTCGTCGAGGACATCGAGCGCCTGGCGCAGGCCCGAGACGGATCCGTCGGTGGGGATGGCCTGCAGCAGCTCGCCGTCGGCGTCGTGCAGCTCTACCGTGTCGCCGCCGATGCGCGCCTTGAGGGCAGCGGTGGTGCCTCGGGCGACGATGCGGCCCTCGTGCAGCACGGCGATCCGATCGGCGAGCTGGTCGGCCTCCTCCAGGTACTGCGTGGTGAGGAACACCGTCGTGCCCGCGGCGGCGAGAGTGCGGATGATGTCCCACAGCGCGCGGCGGCTGCGGGTGTCCAGACCCGTGGTCGGCTCGTCGAGGAACAGCACCTCGGGGGCGATCACGAGGCTGAGGGCGAGGTCGAGGCGCCGCCGCATGCCGCCCGAGAAGGTGCGTACCAGACGCCCCGCGGACTCGACGAGGTCGAACCGCGCGATCAGCTCGGTGGCGCACCGGGCTGCGGCCGTGCGCCCCATGCCGGCGAGACGGGCGAACATGATCACGTTCTCGGTGGCGGTGAGCCCCTCGTCGACGGCCGCCGCCTGTCCGGTGAGGGTGATCCGGCGGCGCACCTCATCCGGCTGGGTGCGCGCATCGAAGCCCGCGACCCTGACCGTGCCCGCATCGGGGGAGATGAGGGTCGTGAGGATGTTGATGACGGTGGTCTTGCCCGCCCCATTGGGGCCGAGCAGCGCGAAGACCTCGCCCTTCTCGACGTCGAGGTCCACCTGGTCGAGGACGAGGTGGCGGCCGAAGGACTTGCGCAGTCCTTCGACGTGCACGGCGGATGTCGTCATGGGATCCCTTTCGTGAAGCTCCGTCGGTGAAGCGAGACTCTGTGCGGCTGAACTGTGTACGGCTATAACAACTGTGTATGACAATAACATACTGTTTATCTAATACACGCGTCTAGGATGAAGGGATGAGCGCAGTCGAGAACGACGAGCTGCCCGAGCTGCCCCGTGGCATCGCGTTGGCGTGGGGTGTGGCAGCCAATCCGCAGCGCGGACCCAAGCGTGAGATGAGCGTCGAGCGGATCGTCGACGCCGCGGTCGAGCTGGCCGACGCCGAGGGCATCGGCGCGGTGTCCATGGCCGCCGTCGCCGCGCGGCTCGGGTACACGCCGATGTCGCTGTACCGCTACGTCACGGCGAAGGACGACCTGCTGCTGCTCATGCAGGAGGAGGCGACCGGTGTTCCGCCCGACGAGCATCGCGAACACGAAGGGTGGCGCGCGAAGCTCGGGGTGCTGTTCGAGGCGCAGGTGCAGGTGTTCCTGCGCCATCCGTGGATCCTGTCGCTTCCCATCACCGGATCCCCCATCACGCCGAACAGCTCGGCGTGGATCGACGCCGGTCTGGAGGCGCTGAGCGACACACCGCTCACCGACGAGGAGCGGCTCGCGGTCGCCTTGGCCGTCACGGGCGAGGCGCGGTGGTACGGCATGGTGCTCGCAGGCTACGACGAGCAGGCGCGAACGTCGGGCCTGTCTCCGCAGGAGGTGTCCGAGCGCGAGGCTGCGCTCTTCGACCGGGTCATCACGGCCGATGAGTTCCCGGCGCTGCGCCGTGCCATCGAGGCGGGCGTCTTCACCGCCACGGGCGATCCCTTCCGCTTTGCGCTCGAGCGCATCTTCGACGGCGTCGCGCTCTACATCGACGCTCTCGATCGCGGCGACGCGCGCGACATGGCACCCGAATGGGTGGGATTGGATGCCGCCGAGGCGGGCGGTGACAAGCGCTATCGGGAGGCGCAGAAGGCCGTGCGAGAGGCGGAGAAGGCGCTGCGTCTGGCGCGCAAGGCCGAGCGCCAGGCGCACAGGGAGGCTCTCGAACGGCTGGCGAAGACCGGACGGGCCAGCCGAGCCGCGGCCGAGTGAGCGTATCTCACAGCAGTCACACCGGTTTACACGCGTCGCAGAGAACCTCTACAGTGGGGTGATCGATACGCGGCGCATCGGGCGCGGCGTGCTCGTGGGGCCGAGAAGGGTATGGGGATGCCGGAGATGCCGGATGTGCGTTTTCTGACGGTGGCCGAGGTCGCCGAGATCATGCGCGTGTCGAAGATGACCGTGTACCGACTGGTGCACGCCGGCGAGCTGCCCGCGATCCGCTTCGGCCGCAGCTACCGCGTTCCCGAGTCCGCGGTGACAGAGGCGCTCGAGCGCCCCATCGCCGACGTCGGCTGACGCCTGCCCGAACAATGCCCCTGCGGGCATGGGGTAAACTGCTCTGAGGCATTTTCCGTGCCCGATCCCGGGTGCCGCGACGAGACGGCGCCCAGCCCCTGACTTAGTGAGGTTTCCGTGGGTTCTGTCATCAAGAAGCGCCGCAAGCGCATGGCGAAGAAGAAGCACCGCAAGCTGCTTCGCAAGACTCGCCACCAGCGCCGCAACAAGAAGTAAGCGGCGGAAGTCACCGAGCGCCCCCGACCGTCCGCGGTCGCCGGGGCGCTTCGTGCTGCCGGGCGCCTTTCGCCGACGGGCGTCGTGAGAGGATCGTGACATGAAGTCGATCACCGCCGCTCAGTTGGCCGAGCGTCACGGAGCGCCGCTCATCGATGTGCGCGAGCCGCACGAGTTCGCCGGAGGTCATGTGCCCGGTGCCGTGAACATACCGATGCGCGAGGTGCTGGATCGGATCGACGAGCTGCCGGACGGAGAGTTCGCCGTGATCTGCGAGCTCGGCGGTCGATCCGCGCGGGTCGTGCAGGCGCTGGAGGCGCGCGGCTACGACGCGGCCAACGTCGAAGGCGGCACCGCCGAATGGGTCGCCCAGGGGCGCGCCGTCGAGACGCCCGCGTCGCCGCAGACGCCGTGATCGCGCTCACGCTCATCGGCAAGCCCGAGTGCCACCTGTGCGAGGTGGCCTCGGACGTCGTGGACGCGGTGATCGCGGATCTGCCGGATGCGCTGGCCGAAGACATCGAGATCACCGAGCTCTCGATCCTCGACGACCCCGATCTGCACGCGCAGTGGTGGGAGAAGATCCCCGTGGTGCTGATCGACGGCGAGCTGCACGCGCATTGGCGCGTCTCGCCCGACCGGTTGCGCAGCGCGCTGGGCGAAAGGGCCGGGGCGGAGATCGCACAGCGCGCGACGACACAGGACCAGAAGACGCAGAAGGGTGCGCGATGACGCTGAGGCACGTGGTGATGTGGCGGATGGCCGCCGACGAGGCGGAGGAGCGCGCCGAGCACGCGCGCGAGGGCGCACGTCTGCTGACGGCGCTGGATGGTGTCGTCCCCGAGATCCGTGCACTGTCGGTGGGCCCGAACTCCGAGTACCCGGATGCCAACTGGGACCTCGTGCTCATCGTCGACGTCGACGATGTCGACGCCCTCGAGCGCTATCAGGTGCATCCCGAGCACGAGAAGGTCGTCGCGTACATGCGCTCCGTGGTCTCGACACGCGCTGCCGTCGACATCCGGATCTGAGCACGGGATCCGGTCACCCAGGGATCGTGATCGGTCCGCAATGCGCGCAGCCTCGGCGGGACGCCCGCGGCATGCCATGATGAATCCACAACCCGTGAGGCGCGCGATCCACCCGACCGCGCACCGTCCTTCGTCAATGGAGACCGTCATGACCCGTCGCCCCTCTCTCGTTCTCGGCCTCGCCTTCGCGGCGACCGCCGCTCTCGCCCTCTCCGGATGTGCCGGAGACACCGGCTCCGGTTCCGGGTCCGGCGATGCCACGGCCGGCGACGACTACGGTCTCGTCGAGGCCGGCACCCTCACGGTCTGCTCCGAGGTGCCCTATCCGCCCTTCGAGATGGAGGGCGGCGACAACGGCAGCGGTTACACCGGCTTCGACATCGACCTCACCGCGGCGATCGCCGACAAGCTCGGCCTGAAGCTCGCCGTGCAGGATGTCAGCTTCGACGGCCTGCAGTCGGGGACCACGCTCATCGCCGGCACGTGCGACATGGGTGCATCCGCCATGACGATCACCGAGGAGCGCAAGGCCAACATCGACTTCTCCGACCCGTACTACGACTCGCTGCAGTCGCTGCTGACCAGCGTCGACTCGGGTATCAAGGGGATCGGCGACCTCGCCGGCAAGAACGTCGGCGTGCAGCAAGGCACGACAGGCGAGAGCTACGCCACCGAGAACGCCAAGGGCGCCACCCTCGTGCAGTACCCGGGCGACGCCGAGCTGTGGCCGGCGCTGCAGGCCGGCCAGATCGTCGCGATCCTGCAGGACCAGCCGGTGAACGTCGAGCACGAGAAGGCCGACTCCAACTACAAGATCGTCGAGGAGTACAACACCGACGAGCAGTACGGCTTCGCCTTCGCCAAGGGCGAGAAGGACGCTCTGCGCGAGGCGGTCAACAAGGCGCTCGAGGAGCTGCGCGACAGCGGGGACTACCAGAAGATCTACGACACCTACTTCTCGGCGAAGTAGTCGCGCGGGCGAACGGGATCCGCGGCGATGGCGCTGAAACGGAGAACCAGAAGCAGGCTGTACCGCTTCTCGATGTATGGGCTGTTCGTCCTGCTCGTCATCCTCATCGCGGTCTTCACCGACTGGGCGAAGATCAGCAAGCAGTTCTTCAACCTCGAGGTGGCTGCCAAGCTCTTCCCCGACATCATCCTCGTGGCGTTGCGCAACACGATCCTGTTCACGCTGATCGCCTTCGCCGGCGGTCTGCTGCTGGGCATCGTGTTCGCGCTGATGAAGCTGTCGATCATCGCGCCCTTCCGGTGGTTCGCGACCGCATGGATCGAGTTGTTCCGCGGGCTGCCCGCGCTGCTGACGATCTTCGCGATGGCGTTCATCCTGCCCATCGCCTTCGGGATCAAACCGCCGGGCGGCCCCGTTGGTGCGGGGCTGATCGGGCTCATCCTGGTGGCGTCGGCGTACATGGCCGAGGTCATCCGGGCCGGTATCCAGGCCGTGCCCAAGGGGCAGACCGAAGCGTCGCGGTCGCTGGGCATGTCGCCGATGAAGACGATGTTCTGGATCGTGCTGCCGCAGGGCTTCCGCATCATCATCCCGCCGCTCACCAACGAGTTCGTCCTGCTGCTGAAGGACACCTCGCTGCTGTTCATCGCGGGCACCTTCATCTGGTCGAAGGAGCTCACCAGCTTCGCGCGCGACGCCAACACCATGTACGCCAACGCGACGCCGCTCATCATGGCGGCGATCCTCTATCTGGTCGTCACGATCCCGCTCACGCGCTTCACCGCGTGGCTCGAGCGCAGAATGGCGAGGGAACGATGAGCGCCGATCTGATCGACATCCAGGCTCCGGCCATCCAGACGCGGGGGCTCGTGAAGAGCTTCGGCGACAACGAGGTGCTCTCGGGCATCGACCTCACCGTGCAGGCGGGCGAGGTCGTGTGCATCATCGGCCCCTCGGGATCGGGCAAGTCCACGCTGCTGCGGTCGGTGAACCTGCTCGAGGAGCCCACCGGCGGATCCATCCTCATCGAGGGGATCGACATCACCGATCCGGAGACCGACATCGACCGGGTGCGCACCCGCATCGGGATGGTGTTCCAGAGCTTCAACCTCTTTCCGCACATGACGGTGCTCGGCAACCTCGCCATCGCCCAGCGGCGCGTGAAGAAGCGTCCGAAGGGCGAGGCCGAGCGCGTCGCGCGCGAGATGCTCGACCGGGTGGGACTGGCGGAGAAGGCCGACGCCTACCCGAGCCATCTCTCCGGCGGTCAGCAGCAGCGCGTGGCCATCGCTCGGGCGCTGTGCATGAATCCCGACATGATGCTCTTCGACGAGCCGACCTCGGCGCTCGACCCCGAACTGGTCGGTGAGGTGCTGCAGGTGATGCGCTCGCTCGCCGACGAGGGGATGACGATGCTCGTCGTCACTCACGAGATGGGCTTCGCGCGTGAGGTGGGATCACGCCTCATCTTCATGGACGGCGGGAACATCGTCGAGGAGGGCGACCCGCACGAGGTGCTCTCGAACCCGCAGCATCAGCGCACGAAGGACTTCCTGTCCCGCGTGCTCTGACGGCGCTCCGGATGCGACCGGGCCCCGGCGGGTGCCCGGTCGCATCTCGGTGAGCTCCGGCGAAGGCCGGCGCGCGCTCAGTCGTCGACTTCGACGACCTCGGCATCCGCAGCGTTGCGACGCACCGAGTCGATCCCGTTGAGCGCGCCCGACTTCGAGGCGTACCCCTGGCCCGTCGCGACGATCTCTCCGTTGGCGGCCTTCAGCCGGAAGCGGTAGTCGCCGCCCTTGTCCTGGTAGAGCTCGAACTTTCCTGCCATCGTCATTCCTCCTGTTCGGTGCGGTCAGATGCGATCCGTCTACGGTTCACGCTAGCGAGCACGGGCTCGGGTGCGGAAGGGCGATTTCGCAGCCGGCGCGCATTGCGTGAAGCTTGCCCGGAAAGCAGGTCCACGCGCCCTATGCTGGGCGCACCGGCACGACCACAGGAAAGCGAGCCGCGATGCCCCCTTGGCTGCTCCGGATCGACGTCGTCGACGGCCCGTTCCCCTCCATCGTGTGGGGCGTCACCGCGCTCCTGGTCCTCGTGCTTCTCCTCCGTCGCCCGACCTCCCGGTGGATGCTGCGCGCGGCCATCGGCATCCTCGCGGGCGCGCTGATCGGGGTGGTGCTCGTGACGGTGGTCGATGCCACACAGGCGTTCGGCGGGACGACGCCGCGCGGCACGGTGTGGTGGATCGCCGCCGGCTTCGCCGCGCTGGGGCTGGCCATCGTGAGCTTGTGGGACTCGCGGGCATGGCGCAAGATCGTCGCGATCGTCACGGTCATCCTGGTGCTCATCTCCACCTTCCTCGGCGTGAACGCGTTGTTCGGCATCGACCGCACGCTGGGCTCGCTGTTCGGTATCTCCTCACTGCAGGAGGCCGATGACCTGCCGGGGCCGAATCCGTCGATCAGCCCGACCGGGCCGCTGTACGCGTCGTGGACGCCGCCGTCGGACCTGCCCGCGAAGGGACAGGTGCGCCAGCTCAGCGGCACGCACGCCATCCCGTCGTCGGCGGGCTTCGTCGCGCGCGACGCGTCGGTCTATCTGCCCCCGGCCGCCCTCGTCGCCGAGCCGCCGGCGCTGCCGGTGGTCGTGTTCATGATGGGCAAGCCGGGAAACCCCGACCCCTCCTTCGTGCAGGATGCGCTCGACGGCCTCGCGGCGAAGAACAAGGGCCTCGCCCCGATCGTCATCGTCGCCGACCAGCTCGGCAACCCCGACGCCAACCCCGCGTGCGTCGACTCGAAGACCTACGGCGGCGTCTCGACGTACTTCAACACCGACATCCCGGCCTTCATCTCCGCGAACCTCCCCGTCGTCTCCGACCACGCGCAGTGGACGATCGGCGGCTACTCCAACGGCGGCGCCTGCGCTCTGGTATGGGCGGGTAAGCACCCCGAGATCTGGGGGAACATCATCAGCATCTCGGGCGAGGAGTTCCCCGGTTCGGAGGAGCAGGACACCGTGCTGAGAGAGGTGTTCGGAGGGGATTCCGCATCCTATGCGGCGGCGAAGCCGGATGCGGTGCTGGCGGCGGGCAAGGGCCGTTACGACTCCCACGTCGCGGTGTTCACGGTGGGCGAGAACGACCCGGCCTACATCCCCGGGGCCAGGAGCAGCGCGAAGCTCGCCCAGGCCGCCGGATTCACGACGACCTTCCAGATCATCGCCGGCGCCGACCACGTGGTCACGGCGCTCAACGGCGGGCTGCCCTTCGCCTTCGGCGTTCTGTACCCGCGGCTCGGCCTGTCCGCGCCGGCCGGGTGACGCCCGGTAACATCGCGACGAGCCACAGATCTTCCGACGAAAGGCACTCATGAGCGACGACGCCGGCACGGCGAACAGGATCGCCCCCGCCACGGAGGCCGCGTCGCCGCGCCGGACGTCGGCCGTCGGGCGATACCTGCGCGAGCATCCGTTCACCGTGCTGCTCGCGCTCGTGCTGCTGGGCACCGGCATCGGCTTCGGCACGCTGTGGGGGCGATTCCCGCTGTCGCTCGCGGCCGGCCCCGCGGGGACCGTGGATTCCGGGTGGTGGTGGACGCTGCTGACGGCGCTGCTCGTGCCGGACTCCGCCATCGAGGCGGTGCTGACGATCGCGCTGGTGCTTACGGCCATGGCCTACGCGGAGCGTCTGCTGGGCACGATCCGGGCGGTCATCGTGTTCTTCGTCGCGGGCGTGCTCGGGTTCGCTGCGGGCATCGGCGTCGAGATGCTCCTCGCTCAGGCGGGGTCGTGGTGGGGGCTCGAGCTCAACGTCGAACTCGCACTCGATCCGGCGGTGGGCGTCGTCGGCGTGATCATGGCGGGCAGCGCACTGGCCCCGGCGCTGTTCCGTCGGCGCATCCGCATCATCGGATTCGCCCTGCTGCTCATGTTCGCCCTCTACGCGGGCGACTCCGACAGCCTGTACCGGGTGTTCTCCGCGGTGATCGGCCTGCTGACGGGCATGGTCATCGCACGTGGCGTTCCTCGCGGGGCATGGCGGCGCAGCTCGTACGCGGAGACGCGCACGATCGTCGCCGCGATGGTCGCCGTCACGGGGCTCGGACCGCTGATCGTGCTGATCTCGGGGGTGGGCAGAGGTCCCCTCGCCCTCGCCGTGACCGGGTTCCGCGGCGTCGACGTCGACGCGGTGCTGCAGCGCTGCACCGACGACTTCTCGGAACGGTGCACGGCCGACGTCGGGCTCGCGCTCACGGCCGGTCCCGGCCCGTTCCTGCTCAGCCTCGTTCCGCTCGTGCTCAGCCTCATCGCGGCGTGGGGGCTGCGCACGGGACGCCGCGCCGCGTGGATGCTGGGCATCGTCGTGAACGTCGTCGTGGCGATCCTCACCGCCGTCGCCCTGGGCACGGTCGGCCTGCTCGACGAGGCGACACGGGACATCGTCGATCCCGAGTTCGCCGTCACCTCGGTCGTGGCGGTGCTCGTCCCCGTCGCGATGATCGTGCTCCTGCTCATCACGCGGCACCGGTTCCAGGTGCGCGCGCCCCGGCCGGCGGCCCGCCGGTTCGCGCTCACCGTGTTCGGCGCGTTCCTCGTGCTTGGTGCTGCGTACGCGGTGACCGCCTTCGCCTCGGCGGGCGGGTTCCTGCTGCCGGTGACGCCGGGCGACATCCTCGCCGACACGGTGCGCCGCTTCGTGCCCTCCGGGCTGCTGCAGGCGGTGCCCGCCCGCGTCGTGCCGATCGAGGGGCTCGCCCTCCTCGCGCACCAGTGGGTGGGCGTGATCTTCTGGATCGTCTTCATCCTCGCCCTGCTGCTGCTGTACCGGGCGACGGCGTCGGCGCGCGACGCCGAGGGCGAGGCGCGGTTCCGTGCGCTGCTGAAGTCCGGCGGCGGTGGCACGCTGGGGTTCATGGGCACCTGGCCCGGCAATGACTACTGGTTCGCCGACGACGGCACCGGCGCGGTCGCCTACCGCGTGATCAACGGCATCGCACTGACGATGTCGGATCCGGTCGCCGACGACGCGCACGCCGAATCCACCATCCGCGGGTTCGTGGACTTCTGCGACAGTCAGGGGTGGAGTCCCGTCTTCTACAGCGCGCACGAGAGATTCCTGCCCGTCTTCGAGTCGTTCGGCTGGCAGCACATGTCGGTGGGCGAGGAGACCGTCGTCCCGCTGGAGCACTTCGAACTGACGGGCAAACCGTGGGCGAAGGTGCGCCAGGCCTACAACAAGGGCGAGCGCGAGGGGCTGACCACGCTGTGGTCGAGCTGGGCCGACCTGCCCGCATCCACGGCGGCGGAGATCACGGCCCTCAGCGAGCAGTGGGTCGCCGAGAAGGAGCTGCCCGAGATGGGCTTCACGCTCGGCGGCATGGAGGAGCTGAAGGATCCCGACGTCGCGCTCTACCTCGCGTTCGGCCCCGACGGCCGGCTGCAGGCCATCACGAGCTGGCTGCCGGCCTGGCGCGACGGCAGGATCGTCGCCTGGACGATCGACTTCATGCGCCGCGGCGACGAGTCGATGTCGGGCGTCATGGAGTACGTCATCGCCTCCGCCGCGTTCCGGATGAAGGAGGCAGGGGTCGAGGCGTTCAGCCTGTCGGGCGCTCCGCTGGCGGAGAAGCCGCTGGCCGACGGCGCCGAGGCGCCCGAACCCACCGTCATGACGCGCCTGCTCGGCTGGCTGGCGAACGCGCTCGAGCCCGCCTACGGCTTCTCGTCGCTGTTCAAGTTCAAGAGCAAGTTCAACCCGGAGTACCACACCATCTACATGGCGTACGCGGACCCCGCACAGCTGCCCGCGATCGGGCTCGCGATCGGCAAGGCCTACCTGCCGGAGGTCTCGCCGAAGGAGTACCTGGCGTTGGCGAAGACGCTCACTCAGTAGCTCGCTCCATCCCGCCTCCATCATCCAGGTTCGGGGCAGGTTCTCGCGTTCGGGGCGTACATCACCCGCCCCGAACGCGAGTATCCGCCCCAGACCAGAGGGTGGCCGGGATGCGCGGCGCCGGTCAGTGGGCGGGGACGGAGAGCTTGAAGCCGCGGTGCGAGCCGACGTATCCCAGCCGCTCGTAGAAGCGATGCGCGTCGACGCGGGCGGCATCCGAGGTCAACTGCACCATCTGCGCATCCAGTGCGGGGGCGGCGACGTCTGACACCCAGCGCATCATGGCCGAGCCGATGCCGTCCGAACGCAGATCGGTGCGCACGCGCACAGCCTCCACGAGCACGCGCGTGGCGCCGCGCCGTGAGACGCCGGGGATGCGGGTGAGCTGGAACATGCCGATGACGGCCCCCTCGCGCTCGACGACGAGCTGATCGTTGCCGTCGGCCGTGAGCACCTCGGCCAAGCCGCGCTCGTACCGCTCGCGATCGACGTCGGACGCGACATCGCCGCGAGCGGCGCTGATCGGGTCGTCGGCGAGCAGGGTGATGATCGCGTCGGCGTCGTCCACCGTCGCCCGGCGCAGAAGAACTGATCCCGTGCGGACAGTGAGCGTCACCGGGAGCTGAAGATCGGCGAGCATGTTTTCCCTCCGGCGGCGATCACGCCTCGTCGTCGGCGACGAAGTCGACGCCGGCCTCCGCGCGCTGCGCGTCCGTGATCGGCGCCGGAGCGCTGGTCAGCGGATCGAAGCCGTTGCCGGTCTTCGGGAACGCGATGACCTCGCGGATCGACTCGGTCTTGGTCAGATGCTGCAGTACGCGATCCATGCCCAGCGCGATCCCGCCGTGCGGCGGGGCGCCGAACGTGAAGGCGTCGAGGAGGAAGCCGAACTGCTCCTGCGCGACCTCGTCGGAGATGCCCATGACCTCGAAGACACGCTTCTGGATGTCTTCGCGATGGATGCGGATCGACCCGCCGCCGAGCTCCGAGCCGTTGCAGACGATGTCATACGCGTAGGCGAGGGCCGACCCGGGGTCGGTGTCGAAGGTGTCCTCGAACTCCGGCTTCGGGCCGGTGAACGCGTGGTGCACGGCCGTCCAGGCGCCGGCGCCCACGGCGACGTCGCCGGAGGCCACGGCATCCGCCGCCGGCTCGAACATCGGGGCATCCACGACCCAGGTGAACGCGAACGTGTCGGGGTCGAGCAGGCCCAGGCGACGCCCGATCTCGACGCGTGCCGCACCGAGCAGGGCGCGCGAGTCCTTGGCGGAACCAGCCGCGAAGAAGACGCAGTCGCCCGGCTCTGCGCCGGTGAGGGCGGTGAGACCTGCCTGCTCGCTCTCGGACAGGTTCTTGGCGACCGGTCCGCCGAGGGTGCCGTCCTCCTGGAACAGCACGTAGGCGAGCCCGCGCGCGCCGCGCTGCTTGGCCCAGTCCTGCCACGCATCCAGCTGCTTGCGCGGCTGCGAGGCTCCGCCCGGCATCCGCACCGCACCGACGTACTCTGCCTGGAACACGCGGAACGTCGTCTCCGAGAAGTACTCCGTCGCCTCGACGAGCTCGAGGCCGAAGCGCAGGTCGGGCTTCTCGGAGCCGTACTTCGCCATCGCGTCGGCGTAAGTGATGCGCGGAATCGGCGTCTGCACGTCGACGTCGATCGTCTTCCACATCGCGACGACGAGCGACTCCATCATCTCGATGACGTCCTCCTGGTCGACGAAGCTCATCTCGATGTCGAGCTGGGTGAACTCCGGCTGACGGTCGGCACGGAAGTCCTCGTCGCGATACGAGCGGGCGAACTGGTAGTACTTCTCGATGCCGCCGACCATGAGCAGCTGCTTGAACAGCTGCGGGCTCTGCGGCAGTGCGTACCAGCTGCCGGGATGCAGACGCGCCGGCACGACGAAGTCGCGGGCGCCCTCCGGGGTCGAACGCGTGAGCGTCGGCGTCTCGACCTCGACGAACTCGCGACGGTCGAGCTCGTCGCGGATCGCCTTGTAGACCTTGGAGCGCAGGCGAAGAGCGGATGCCGCGGCCGGGCGGCGCAGGTCGAGATAGCGGTACTTGAACCGCACGTCCTCGCCGACGGCCTCGCCATCGCCGAGCCCGGTGGAGACCTGGAAAGGCAGGGGAGCGGACTCGTTCAGCACCTCGACGTCGGTTGCGATGACCTCGATGTCGCCGGTGGGCAGGTTCGGGTTCGCATTGCCCTCGGGGCGCTGCGAGACCTCGCCGGTCACCTTCAGCACGAACTCGCTGCGCAGCGGATGCGCCACCTCCTCGTCGCGGATGACGACCTGGGCGATACCAGACGCATCCCGCAGATCGATGAAGGCGACTCCTCCGTGATCACGACGACGATCGACCCAGCCCGTGAGGGTGACGGTCTGACCGATGTTCTCGGCTCGCAACGAGCCTGCCGTGTGGGTGCGAAGCACGGAAGAGTCCTTCTGATCGGGGAAAAGGGGTATCCGCCCATTCTACGGTGGCGCCGGCGCCGAACCCGCGGGGGGAGCGATCGGTAGACTCGATGCTCCCGGCGTCATGCCGGTCGGACTCCTGGAGGAAACGATGCTTCCCGCCTCGCTGCACGCTCTCGTCCCCTCGGCCACCGGCGGCGACACCGTGATCAACGACGCCGTCTCCGCGATCTTCACAGGCACGAGCTCGCTGATCATGCTGGCGATCTACGTGCTCACCGTGATCGCGATGTGGCGGGTGTTCTCGAAGGCGGGCTACCCCGGGATCCTCGCGATCATCCCGATCGTGAACGCGATCTTCCTCATCAAGATCGCCGGGATGTCCGGGTGGTGGGTGCTGCTCTACCTGATCCCGTTCGTGAACATCGTCTTCGCGATCATCGTCGCCGTGAAGCTCGGAGACCGATTCGGCAAGGGCGGTGCCTTCTCGTTCTTCCTGCTGTGGCTGATCCCGATCATCGGATACTTCATCATCGGCTTCGGCAGCGCGAAGTACCGCAGGGCCTGACCCGTGCCGGCGGAACGGCTGCACCTCGTCCGGCACGGCGAGGTCGACAACCCCACCCGCGTGCTCTACGGACGCCTCCCGGGTTTCCATCTGAGCGAGGCGGGGCGGGCGATGGCCCAGTCCGCGGCCGATCACATCGCGCGCCTCGGCCGACCCGTGGTCGCCGTGCGGTGCTCGCCGCTGGAGCGCACCATCGAATCCGCCGAGCCGTTCGCCCGCGCGTACGGGCTGGATCCGCGGCGCGACGAGCGGCTGATCGAGCCGGCCAACGTCTTCGAGGGCACGCAGATGCGCCGCGCGTTGCGCAACCCGGCGAACTGGCGGCACCTGCGGCGGCCTTCGCTGCCCAGCTGGGGAGAGCCGTACGCATCCATCGTCGCGAGGATGCACGCCGCCATGGACGAGGCCTGGGATGCGATCGATGGCGGCGACGTCGTGTTCGTCTCGCATCAGGCGCCGATCTGGATCACGCATCTCGCCGTGGCCGGACGCCCGCTGCGGCATGATCCGCGCACGCGCCGCTGCGCGCTGTCGAGCATCACCTCGTTCGCGCGCGACGCCGATGGCTGGCGCGAGGTCGACTACGCCGAGCCCGCCGCCGCCGGCGTGGATCTCGGCGCCGTGTAGCGGCCGCTCCGGCGCCGTCGAGTGCACGGCATCCCGCCGAGTGCGCGGCTTATCGACGTGAAGAACCCGTGCACTGGGTGACAAGCCGTGCACTCGGGGCATCGCGCGGCGCATTCACGACTTTCTCCTATCGTTTTTCGATAGTAGAGTATTGAAAAACGATAGGAGTCGATCGTGGCGAGATCCGTCGTGTGGCTGCTGCAGGCGCTACTCGCACTGTTCTTCGCGGTGAGCGTGCTCGTGCAGGTCTGGGTGATCCCTTCCCTGGCGCGAGACGTCGCCGTGCACTATCCGTTCCTGGCGCACCTCGAGGTCGTCGGCGTCGTCGGCCCCGTGCTCATGGTGCTGTGCGCGCAGATCGTGCTCGTCTGCCTGTGGGCCCTGTCGAGTATGGCCGCCGCGGGCCGCGTCTTCCGGCGCAGCGCATTCCGCTTCGTGGATGTGGTGATCGCCGCGCTCGCCGCGTTCGCGGTGCTCAGTCTCGCGGCGCTCGTGCTCTGCGCAGCCAACGACGCGCTCGCCCCCGGCAACGTGCTCGTGCTCGGCGGCGGCATGCTCGGCTCGTTCGCCGCGGCGCTACTGGTCGTCATCATGCGCGGGCTGCTCGTGACGGCGACGCGCCTGGAGCAGGATCTAGCCGAGGTGATCTGATGCCGATCGTGCTGAACCTGGACGTCGAGCTCGCCAAACGAAAGATGTCGGTCGCGGAGCTGGCCGACCGGGTGGGCATCACGCCGGCGAATCTCTTCGTGCTCAAGAGCGGGCGGGCCAAGGCCGTGCGCTTCACGACGCTGGAGTCGATTTGCCGTGCGCTGGAGTGTCAGCCCGGCGACCTGCTCGCTTACGAACCCGACTGAGGCACCCGCGAGTGCACGGCATCCCGACGAATGTGCGGCCTGTTCGCGGGCACAAGCCGCGCAGTCGGTGAGATCCCGCGCACTCGGGAGGGGCTTGGTCTTGGGATCGGGATTCAGGATGCGGTGGCGAGCTCCTGCACGAGCGCGGATGCGGCCATCTGCCCCGCGGCCGCGGCCATGACCACCGAGGCGACCACGCCGGGAAGCGTCGCACGGTGGGCGAGATCGCCCGCGGCCGAGACGCCGGCGAGCGAGGTGCGACCGAACTCGTCGATCTCGATCGCGCCCGACGGCAGCATCCGCAGGCCCAGTCGATCCGCGAACGGGGCACGCTGGCGCGTCGTGCCCTCGGCGACGAACAGCCCGTCGACCTCGATAGGACCGTTCGTCGTCTCCACGTGGACTCCGTCGCCCGACGCGGTCACCGCTGTCACCGTGCCCGAGAGCACCGGCACACCCTTCTCACGCAGGCCGGCGGCGAGCGCCGCGTCGGCGGCAGCCCCCGTCGGGATGACGATGAGCTCCGCGCCGATGGCGCTCAGGAGCGCGACCAGATGCTCCGCGCGCTCCGCCCCCAGGATGCCGACGCGCCGGCCGGTGAACTCGTGGCCGTCGCAGAACGGGCACATGAAGGCGCGACGACCCCAGAGACCGGCGAGTCCGGGGACGTCGGGCAGCACGTCGACGAGCCCTGTCGCCAGCAGCAGTCGGGAAGACGTCTCCTCCTCGCCGTCGGCGAGGGCGACCCGGAAGCCTCCGTCGACTGCCGAGACGGACGCGGCTGCCGCATCCCGCATCTGCACCGTCGAGTACTCCCGCAACTGATCGCGCGCCACGGCGCGGAACCGGTCGGGCGGTGTGCCGTCATTCGCGATGACGTGGTGCATGTGCGCGACGCCTGCATTGCGGTACTCGCCGCTGTCGAGCACGAGGACGTCGCGATGCATGCGTCCGAAGGTGAGAGCCGCCTGCAGGCCGGCGGGGCCTGCGCCGATGACGATCGCGTCGTACATGAATCCTCCGATGAGTTGTGTTCTCTGGAAGTGTGTGACTTCATGTCAACATGAAGTCAAGCGAGACGCATCCCTGGTCGGTCGGCGACGTCGCCGCACGCTTCGATCTGCCGACCAACGTGCTGCGGCACTGGGAGTCGGTCGGACTGCTGCATCCGGAGCGGGACGCCGCGGGACGTCGGCGATACGGCGAGGAGGAGGTCGTGCGCGTCGCGATCATCCGGCGCAGCAAGGCCGCCGGCATGACCCTGGAGCAGATCGCGGTGCTCCTCGACGACGGGAGCGCAGGTAGGCACGCGGTGCTGCATGAGCACCTGGCCGATCTCGACCGGCGGATGGACGACATGCGCCGCTCCCGGGAGATGACGGAGCACGCGCTGCGATGCCGTGCTCATGACATCCTCGCCTGCCCGAACTTCCGGGCCGGGGTCGATGACGTGCTCGCGGCGATGTGACCCACCGTCTCCTCGCCGAGTGCGCGGCATGTCACCCAATGCGCGGCGTGTTCGCGGAAACAATCCGTGCACTCGGCGAGAAGCCGTGCACTCGGGGGAGGGGGAGGAGAAGGACGGGAACCAGCCTCTCCGCTCGTCCATAGGGATCGGTCGTAGGATTCACAGCGTGTTCCGCAGCCCCCGCACCCCGCGCGGCGTCGGGCGACCCCGGGCGACGCGCGCCGTCTCGGCAGTGCTCGGCCTCGCGCTCGCCGCAGGGCTCTCGGCGTGCGCGAACGACCCCGTCGCCCAGCAGTACCTCGACGGCGACAGCAAGGGATACATCGGCTCGGCGGGGCTCCGCGTCGACGAGATCACGCCGGACGAGCGCAAGGACCCGGTCGACTTCGGAGGCACGCTCGACAGCGGCGAGGCCTTCGACAGCACCGAGGTCGCCGGAGACGTCGTCGTCGTGAACTTCTGGTATGCGACGTGCGGCCCCTGCCGCGTGGAGGCCGCGGACCTCGAGAGCGTCTGGCAGGAGTTCGCGGATCAGGACGTCTCGTTCGTCGGCGTGAACACGTACGACCAGGCCGACACCGCGCGCTCGTTCGCCGAGAAGTACGGCGTGACCTACCCGAGCATCATCGACGTGAACACCGGCGACGCCAAGCTCGCCTTCGCCCAGGCCACCACCATCCAGGCCACGCCCACCACGCTCGTGCTCGACAAGCAGGGCCGCGTGGCCGCCCGCATCGTCGGCCAGCTCGAGGAGCCCTCGATCTTGTCGACGCTCATCAAGGACGCCCTCGCGGAGACGGCGTGAACGTCGACGCCCTCGTCGGATTCGGCGCGCTGTGGCTCGCCCTGCCGGTGGCGATGCTCGCGGGACTCATCTCGTTCCTCTCGCCCTGCGTGCTGCCGCTGGTGCCCGGATACCTGGGCTATCTCGGCGGGGCGGTGTCGGGTGTGGCCGGGCGCGGGTCGGCGGATCCGGCCGCGCCTCCGCGGCGGCGCCTCGTGCTCGGCGTGCTCCTGTTCATCGCCGGATTCACGCTCGTCTTCGTGCTGCTGACGATCATCGGCGGAGCGGCGGGGATGTTCTTCGCGCGCTGGGGAGATCTCATCACCCGGATCCTCGGCGCCGTCATCATCCTCATGGGGCTCGTGTTCATCGGGCTGTTCGGCTTCGCCCAGCGCACCATCCGGATCAACCTCACCGGCCGCGCCGGGCTCATCGGCGCGCCGTTGCTCGGCATCGCGCTGGGCCTGGGATGGACGCCGTGCATGGGCCCGACGCTCACCGCGATCACCGCGGTCGCCTGGAACCTCGGCGATCCGTGGCGCGCGGGCCTGCTCGGCGTCGCCTATTCGCTGGGGCTGGGCATCCCGTTCCTGCTCGTCGCGCTCGGCTTCGGCTGGGCGACCCGCTCCATCGGGTTCCTGCGCCGTCATGTGCGCACCGTCAACATCATCGGAGGCGCGCTGCTCATCGTGCTCGGCGTGCTCATGGTCACCGGCGTCTGGACCGACGTCATGTCTCGGCTGGGGGCGGTGATGCTCAGTGTCGACCTCCCCCTCTGACGACGACGCGCAGAACCGCGCGGCCGATCCGCTGCGCCCCGGCGACCACATCGACTCCGCGGAGCGCATCGAGTCGCCGCGCCTGGGCGTGGCCGGCTGGCTGCGCTGGGGCTGGCGTCAGCTCACCTCCATGCGCACGGCGCTCGTGCTGCTGCTCATCCTCGCCATTGCGGCGATCCCCGGCTCGATCTTCCCGCAGCGGATGGCCGACCCCAACGGCGTCACGCAATGGCAGAGCGACAACCCCGATCTGTTCCCCGTGCTCGACGCCCTGCAGCTGTTCGACGTCTACGTGTCGGCGTGGTTCTCGGCGGTCTACCTGCTGCTGTTCCTCTCGCTCATCGGATGCGTCATCCCGCGCATCAAGCACCACCTCACGGCGCTGCGCTCGCGCCCGCCGCGCACACCCGTGCGGCTGCAGCGGCTCGACGACCACACCTCCACCGAGCGCTTCGTCGCCGGGGCGGATGCGGCGACGGCGGCCGCCGCGACGATCGACGTCGCCGAGAAGCAGCTGAAGGCGCTGCGCTACCGCGTCGAGCGCTACGACGACGCGCGGGGCTTCTCGGTCTCGGCCGAGCGCGGCTACGCCCGTGAGACGGGCAACCTGCTCTTCCATCTCGCGATCCTCGGGGTGCTCGTGGTCGTGGGCGCCGGCGGCGGCTTCGCATACACCGGCCAGCGCGTCGTGATCGAGGGCACGAGCTTCGTGAACACGCTGCTGGACTACTCCTCGATGAACCGCGGGCGCTTCGTCGCCGACGGCGCGCTCTCGCCGTACCGGATGACGCTGGACTCCTTCGACGTCACCTATCAGCCGTTCGGATCCAAGGCCCAGGGGCAGGCCGGCGACTTCTCCGCGAACGTGACGATCACCGAACCAGGCGGCGAGCCGCGGCAGGAGGCGGTGCGGGTGAACCATCCGCTCGACGTCGCGGGCGACAAGATCTACCTGCTCGGCAACGGCTACGCCCCCACGATCACGGTGCGCGACGCCGAGGGCGACGTCGTGTTCCACGAGCCCGTGCCGTTCCTGCCGCAGAACAACAGCACGATGACCTCGCTGGGGGTCGTGAAAGTTCCCGACGGACTGCCCGAGCAGCTCGGCATGATCGGCTTCTTCTACCCGACGGCCGCGCCCCTGGAATCGGGCGCGCTCACCTCGGCGTTCCCCGAGCTGGTCAACCCCGTCCTCACGCTGAACGTCTACTCCGGCGACCTCGGCATCGACGACGGCACGCCCCGCTCCGTCTACGTGCTCGATCCCACCGGCATGACCCAGCTGACCGGCGGCGATACGGGCGTCGACTCGATCGAGCTCGCCCCGGGCGAGACGGCCTCGCTGCCAGGCGGCATCGGATCGGTCACCTTCGAGAACGAGGCTCCGGAGGGATCCGACGGCTACTCCGAGTCGGTGCGCCGCTACGTGTCGCTGCAGATCCACCATGACGCCTCGGCGGTGTGGGTGCTCGTGTTCGCCGTGCTGGCCGTGCTCGGCCTGCTGCTCGCGCTGTTCGTGCCCCGGCGCCGGATGTGGGTGAAGGCCGCCGTCGTCGACGGGCGTGTGCGCCTGGAGTACGCAGGTCTCGCGCGCGGCGAGGATCCCACGCTGCGTGCAGCGGTCGACGAGCTCGCCGCGGGTCACGCCCGCCTGCTCGACGCCGATGGACGCACCAGGCCGGTCCCGCCCGACGAGCATGACGGAGCACCCCCGAACCCCGAGACACCGCGAAAGTAGAATGAGCCCATGGACCTCGACTCCCTGTCGGTGCTGCTGATCTGGACCGCGATCGCGATCTACGCGGCGGCCTTCGTCGCCTACGTGTTCGACCTCGCCCGGCGCTCCCAGGTGGCGACGGACGCCCGATACGGGGAACAGGCCGCACCCACCCTCGTCGGCGCTGCGGTCGGAGCGGTCGGATCCGGGGCACCCGCGCGGCAGGATGCGTCCGCATCCGTCGCGGGCGCCGGTGCCGGTGCTGGCGCGGGCACCAAGCCCCGCTTCGTCATGGCGCGGATCGGCATGTCGCTCACCGTGCTCGGGTTCCTGTTCCACCTCGGCGGCGAGGTGCTGCGCGGGGTCGCCGCCGGGCGCGTGCCGTGGTCGAACATGTACGAGTTCGCGATGACGGGAACGCTGCTCATCATCGCCGTCTACATCGCCGTCAACGTGCGCCTGGACCTGAAGTACCTGGGCACGTTCATCCTCGGCCTCGTCGTGGTGCTGCTCGGCGGTGCCGCCACCAACTTCTACGTCGTGGTCGTGCCGCTGGCCGACCCGCTCAAGAGCGTGTGGCTCGTGATCCACGTCTTCGTCGCGACATTGGGCACGGCGTTCTTCGCGCTGGCGTTCTCGCTGTCGGTGCTCCAGCTCCTGCAGCACCGCAGGGAACGGTTCGTGGTGGCCGGGGCAGAGAAGAAGGGGCTGCGCTTCCTCACGACGCTGCCGTCGTCGGTGCGACTGGAGAGCCTCGCCTACCGTTTCGCCACCGTGGGGTTCATCCTCTGGACGTTCACGCTCATCGCCGGCTCGATCTGGGCGCAGGATGCCTGGGGCCGGTACTGGGGCTTCGACACCAAGGAGACGTGGACCTTCATCATCTGGGTGCTCTACGCGGGCTACATCCACGCACGGGCGACGCGCGGCTGGCGCGGCACGCGCTCGGCGTGGCTGTCGATCGTCGGCTTCGCCGCCGTGCTGTTCAACTTCACGATCGTGAACCTCTTCTTCAAGGGTCTGCACGTCTACTCCGGCCTGAGCTGACCCGGTTCCGGTGCTGTGCGAGTACCGGAAGACCCGCGTGTCCGCCACGCGGTGTATATTGCGATGTATGCGGCGGACGAACATCTACCTTGAGGATCGCCAGACGAAAGAACTCGACCGTCTGGCGAAGGATGCGGGTGTCCCGCGCGCTGAGATCATCCGTCGTCTCCTCGATCGGGCGCTCATCGGCGAGGACATCGGTCCCGCGGCGCTCCTCGGTGCTATCGATGCGTCCTTTGGAGCGCTGGCCATCGAGGTCCCTGAGAGAGGAGCCACGGAGCGCGATCGTCATCTCGATGACGTGTGGGCCGTGGGATGATCCTCGTCGATACGGATGTGCTGATCGCTCATCTTCGCGGCGTTCCGGAAGCGCACGCCTGGTTGCGCGATGCTGCGGGTCGCGATTCGCTGGCGATGAGCGTCGTGACGATCGCGGAGATCACCGGAGGCATGCGAAGCGCTGAGCGACGAGAGGTGCAGACGCTGCTCCACGCGATCCCGTCGATTCCGATCGGTGAGCTCATCGCCCGCCGTGCAGGCGATCTTCGCCGCGAGTTCCATCGGAGTCATTCCGGCATCGGCACGGCCGACTACTTGATCGCGGCCACCGCGGAGACGGCTGGAGCCCGACTGGCGACCCTGAACGTAAAGCACTTCCCGATGTTCCCCGACCTGGCAGCGCCCTTCACTCGGGGGTGACGTCAACGGTCAGGCGGAGGCGAGCACGGCCTTCGCGGTCGTGGTGCGGCGGCGTGCCACGGCGAGCGTCGTGGCGCCGATCGCCAGCACGGCCCACACGATGAGCCCCGCGACCGCCGATCCCACGCCATTCGTCTCCGTCCCGCTCGCGCCCAGCAGCGCCGTGGCGGCGGGCGATGTCGGCAGGGCGGAGGCGACAGAGGCGAGCCAGCCGGGGAGGGTCGAGATGATCGCCGCGGCGATGGCGGTCACACCCACGACGGCGCCGACCCAGCGACCCGTTCCGCTCAGCACGGCCACGAGCGCCTGGTTGATCGCCGCGAAGGCGACGCCGGTGAGCACCGCGACACCCGCGAAGCCCCACCACTGGGCCGGGTCGTAGCCGGCGACCGTCTGCACGATCAGCGCGACGAGCAGACCTTGACCTGCACCGATCGCCGCCGCCGGGGCGAGCGCGCGGAGCACGAGCCCGATCGAGGGGCGTCGCGAGGCGAGGGTGCGCGCCGAGACGGCCCGCAGGGCGATGAACGAGGCCAGCGCGCCGAACCACAGCACGACGGCCGCGAGCACAGGGATCGCGGTGGGCCCGAACATCCCGCTGTCCGATTCGGACTGCACGGGAGAGGCGACGACCGAGGCGAGCGAGGTGGCCTCATCGTCGGAATAGGAGGGCAGCGAGTCGGCCGCCTGACGCAGCCCCGAGGCGAGGTCGGACGTACCGGAGGCCAGCGAGCCCAGCCCGTCGGCGAGCGAGGATGCCCCCGTTCCCAGCTGCGCGGCGCCGCTCTGCAGCTGCGTGGCGCCGTCGGCCAGAGCGGATGCGCCCGAGGCGCTCTGCTCGATGCCGCCCGCGAGCTGGCCCGCGCCGCCCGCGAGGTCGTACGCCCCCTGACCGGCGGTGCGCAGCTGCGCGGCGATCGACGCCGGCGCCTGCGCGGCGAGCTGGGTGAGGCCGTCGGAGGTTCCTGCCGCGGCCTGTGCGGCGAGGGAGGAGCCGTCCCGCAGCTCGGCGGCGCCGTCCGCGAGCGCCTGCAGCTGCGCGCAGAACTCCGGCGACGCCTGCGCGCCGCACACCGCGGTGAGCCCGGCCAGGCCGTCGGAGAGCTGGCCGAGACCGCCGTCGACGCCGGCGGCGGCCTGAGCGGACCCGGCAGCCGCGTCCAACAGCTGCTGCGGCACGATTCCCTGCGCCTCGAGCTGGTCGGCTCCGGAGAGGAGACCCGCGCCGAGCTGTGCGGCGCCGTTCTGCACGCCGCGCGCACCTTGGCCGATCGTGCCGAGCCCCGCGGAGAGGTCCGAGGCGCCGGACGCGAGCCCGCCGGCGCCCGAAGCGATTCCCTGGGCTCCGGCGGGCAGCCGCGCCGCACCGGAGGCCGCTTCGGCCGTTCCCGAGGCGAGCTGCGCGGCGCCGTCCGCGGCCTGGCCGATGCTGTCGCCGAGGGTGCTGAAGCCCACGAGCACGTTCTCCAACGTCGACTCCGACAGAGTCGTGCCCATCGTTGATGCGGCGACGGTGGCGATCTGGTTCGCGATGAGCCCGTCGGCGACTCGGCCGTCGGGCGCTGTGGTGACCGAGATCGTGGCCTTCTCGGGATCCACCGCCTCGCCGCTCATCGAGCGGCCGGCGGAGGTGGCGGAGGCGGAGAAGTCCTCGGGGATCGTCACGACGGCCTGGTAGGTGCCGTCGGCGAGGCCGGAGGCGGCATCCTTCTCGTTCGAGATCACCCAGGTGAGGTTGGAGTCGTCGTCTCCGGTGCCCTCCACGAGTCCGGCCGACAGCTGGCGGCCGAGCGGAGCGAGCTGGCCGTCGATCTCGACCGGGTCGTCGAGGTTGACGATCGCCGCCGACATCTCCTCGAGGCGTTCGGTGGGATTCTGCAGTGCGGCGACGAACACGCCGCCGATCGCGGCGGGCAGCAGCAGCACGCCGAGCACGGTGAGCCAGGTCACCGGGCGGCTCGTGCGCGCGCGTTCGATCAGGGTGGTCATGCGGTCACCTCGCGGAGGACGGAAGACGGGTGTTCGGATGCGGATGCCCGCATCGCGGTGAGGTCGAGCAGGTCGGGTCGCCATCCCGCCTCGCGCAGCAGGGCGCTCGCCGCGTCGGCGGATGCCGCGGTCGCGACGACGGCCAGAGGCTCGTCGGTGCGGGCGGCGGCGTCGCGCAGGAGCGCGGCGGCCTGGTCGGCGGCGGTGGGCGAGAGCCGGTCGAGGCCGTCGACGACGACGAGGCCGGTGCGTCCGCGCAGCGCCTCTCGCAGGTCGTCGAGCGGATGCTCGGAGCCGGCGACGTCGACCCAGCCGACGTGGGCGCGCACCCAGGCCGCGCGTCCCGGCAGCAGGTGCCCCGCGATGCGCAGGCGGCCGTCGGCGGCAGGGATGCGCGCGGCGAGCGCGAGCGACAGGGTGCGCCGCACCCCGGCGTCGCGCCCGGTCACGACGAGCGCCTCGCCCGGCGCGACGCGCAGCGAGAGCCCCTCGAGGATGGGCGCGTCGGCGGCGAGCACGAGGTCGTCGGCGGCGACGACGGATCCGTCGCCGGGCCACGCCGCCAGGGTGCGCTCGCGCTCCACGGCCTCGCCCTCGATGTCGACGTGCGGCAGGATGCGGGCGAGCCAGCCGGGGATGCGCCAGGCGTGGTCGCCGAGGATCGCCATGAGCGCGGGGATCAGCGTCATCCGCACGAGGAACGCGTCGATGGCGATGCCCGCCGCGAGCCCCAGCGCGATCGGCTTGAGACTGGAATCGCCCTCCGGCACGAAGGCGACGAACACGGCGAACATGATGAGCCCGGCCGCCGTGACGACCTTCGCCGACCCGGTGAACCCGTTGCGGACGGCGCGGATTGCGGCGGCGCGACGCGTGGCGGGCTTGCGCGATCCGGCGTCGTGCACGTACTCCTCGCGCATCCGCGAGACGAGGAAGACCTGGTAGTCCATGGCGAGGCCGAACAGAACGCCCATGAGCACGATGGGCATGAAGCTGATGATCGGACCGACCTTCGCCACATGCAGCAGGTCGGCGAACCAGCCCCACTCGAACACCGCGCCGACCACGCCGAAGGCGGCGACGATCGACAGCAGGTAGCCCAGGGCCGCGGTGATCGGCACCCAGATCGAGCGGAACACGATCGTCAGCAGCACGAGCGAGAGTCCGATGACGAACACGCCGAACGGCAGCAGTGCCGCCCCGAGTTGATCGGAGATGTCGATCGCCACCGCGGTGAACCCGGTGACCTTCAGGTCGATGCCGAACTCGTCGAGCCATTCGTCGTGGTGCGCACGCAGCTCGCGCACCAGATCCGCCGTAGCAGGGTCGTCGGGGGCCGTGGTGGGGATGACCTGCACGATGCCGGTGTCGGCCGTCTCGTTCGGGGTGGCGAGGGCCACTTCGGCGACGCCGTCGATCTTCTCCACCGCATCCTCCAGGTCCTCCATGAGCCCGAGCGGGTCGGTGGAGGTGACGATCGTGCCGGTGAGGATGAGAGGGCCGTTGGAGCCGGGGCCGAAGTGCTCGGAGGTCAGGTCGTACGTCGTGCGCGCCTCCGACCCCTTCGGCAGCACGCCGGCGTTGGGCAGGGCGAGGTCGAGGCTGGTCGCCGGCACGGCCATGACGCCCAGCCCGAGCACGACGGCGATCGTGACGAGCACAGGATGCCTGGTGACCCCGCCGACCCAGCGCTGCGAGAACGTGCGCCTCGGGGCGGGCTCTGCATCCTCGCCGGCGTCTGCCGCCCCCTTGCGAGGGGCGCGTGCGCGGCGCGGGCGGCCGACGATCCGCCCCTTGAGCAGGCCCAGCAGGGCGGGGGTGAGCGTGACGGCGATGAACACGGCGATCGCGACGGCGACGGCCGCGGCGATGCCCATCGTCGTGAGGAAGGGGATGCCGGCGAAGCCGAGTCCGATGAGTGCGATGAGCACGGTGATCCCGGCGAACACGACCGCCGAGCCCGCGGTGCCCGTCGCGCGCGACGCCGACTCCTCGGGGTCCGTTCCCGCGCGCACCTGATCCTGGTGGCGGGCCATGATGAACAGCGCGTAGTCGATGCCGACGGCCAGACCCAGCATGAGGGCCAGCAGCGGGGTGGTCGACGAGACCGAGGCGAAGGCGGTGGCCGCGAAGATGCCGGCGATCGAGATCCCGACTCCGAGCACGGCGGTCAGCAGCGGCAGGCCCGCCACGACGAACGACCGGAACGTGACGATGAGCACGAGCAGGGCGATCACGAGGCCCACCGCCTCGGTGAGCGTCACGCCGGGGATCGACATCGCGAACAGGTCGCCGCCGAGCTCGGCATCGGCGCCGGCGGGCAGGGCGTCCTGCAGGTCGGTGACCACGGCGCGCAGCGCATCCTTCGTCTCGTCGCTCACATCCGTGGACTGCCCATCGAACTGCAGTCGGGCGATGGCGGCGGTGTCGTCGTCGCTGACCATGCCGGAGATGTTCTCGTCGAACGGCGAGGTGGCCGCGAGCACGCCGTCGAGGTCGGCGAGCTGTTCCACGGCCTTCTCGATGGGCTCGCGATACGCGTCGTCGGTGACCTCGGATCCGGCGGCGGCGACGACGATGAACTGCGCGCTCGTGCCGCTCACCTGGGGGAAGGTGCGCTCCAGCTGCTCCAGACCCGCCTGCGACTCGGTGCCGGGGATCGAGAACGAGTTGTCGGTGCCGGACCCGAGCACCAGCGCCCCGCCGCCGGCGACGCCGAGCACGAGCAGCCATGACACGAGCACGCGCCAGGGGTGGCGGAACGACCAGCGACCGAGCGACGACAGGAGCGTGGACACGTCAGGGGCCTCCCAGGCGGGTTCGATACATTCATGTATCCGATACGTTCTTGTATCGTAACGGCGAGTGCGCCGCGGAGGCTGTGCGCGGGGTGTGAAAGCGCGGCGCAGGCGCGCCGCGGCCCGGATGCGGCAGAGTAGAGGCGGAGGTGCAGATGTCGACGGCGACACGGAGCAGGCAGAACACGCGGGCGCGCCTGCTCGAGGCCGCCTCCCAGGTGTTCGCGGAGGTCGGGCTCGACGGTGCGACCGTCGAGGCGGTGTGCGAGCGGGCGGGCTTCACTCGAGGCGCCTTCTACTCCAACTTCGAGTCGAAGGATGAGCTGTTCCTCGAGCTGGCGGGCTCGGTCGGGGCGGAGCGCCTCAACTCCGTGCGCACCCGCGTCGAGGAGATGGCCGCCGATGGCGCGCTCGCTGAGGGGTGCGACCCGGTCGATCTGGTGCGCGAGGTCATGGACTCCGGCGGTGACGACCGTCTCGGCGTGATGCTGATGAGCGAGATACGCATCCGCGCTCTCCGTGACGAGCCGTTCGGCGCGGCCTACCTGGCGCAGGAGCGCGAGATGGTAGCCGGCATCGCGCAGATCATCACCGACATCGCCGTGGCTGGTCTGCTGCGGCTGCGCATCCCGGCCGAGCTCGCCGCCCGCATGCTCATGATCGTCTGGGAGGGAATGGCGGTGCGTGGTGCGATGGAGGGGCAGGACGCCGAGCAGTTGCGTCACTCCGGCGGCGAGGAGCTCGGCTGGCTGGTGCAGCTGCTCATCGAGGAGTAGCGGCGCCGGGCTCGACTCGCGGCGCCGGCAGTTCCTTCAACAGAATGATGTTGCGGCACATGCGGACTGGCTAGGACGCTTCCTGCGCGCAGCCAGGTGCCTGCGACAGAAGGCGCTCCAATCCCTCCGACGGTCCGAGGGCATCGAACGTCTCCCGTACCGCGGTCATGGCCAGTGACAGGGCAGGGTCCGCCGACAGAGGCCTCAGCCAGTCCACCGCGGAGAGGAGCGGGCTCCCGCCGGCGATCGCCGCGTGCACGTCGGATGGGACGCCGGAAGAGATCAGATCGGAGGAACTCGACCTGACGGCGGTGACCCAGCTCTCGAGGATCACCGCGGTCAACTCGGCGAAGCCGGGACGGTCGCGGGCGTCGACGAGAACAGGGAGAACGAACTTCGCCATCCTGGCACTGGAGTCCGTCGCCAGGCGCTCGAGCGTGTCTGCGATGGCCGGGTTGCCGAAGCGCTCGAGGAGCGTGCGGAGGTAGTCGTCGCCGTCGACCCCGTCGGGTAGGTCGAGAGTCGGGAGCGCGAGCTCGCGCCAGTACACGTCCAGCCAGTGGCGGACCACGGGGTCCGCCACGGCTTCGTGGGCGAATCGATGCCCACGGAGGAGACCGACGTAGGCCAGCACCTGATGCGCGCCGTTGAGTAGGCGGAGCTTCATCGACTCGTAGGAGCCGATGTCGTCCGTGAAGATTGCGCCGACGTCCTCCAGCGGCGGACGTCCCGACGGGAAGTCGTCCTCGAGTATCCACTGGACAAAGGGTTCAGCCACGACCGGCGCCTTGTCGCGAAGCCCGAGCACCCCATCCACGAGCGCGAGCTGGCTTGGGGTCGGGCTGGGCGTGATCCGATCGACCATGGTGCTCGGGAACGCGACGTTGCCGTCGATCCAGTCGGCGAGGTCGGGGTCGACGAGGCGCGCGGTCTCCACGACGCTCGCTCGCGCGATAGCTCCATTCCTTTGGATGTTGTCGCAGGACATGACAGTGAAGGGAGACGTCCCGGCGGTGCGCCTGGCGCGCAGCGCCGCGACGATCAGGCCGAATGCCGTCTGGGGCGTCGTCAGACCGTCGGCAGTCTCCACGCGGACGGCTCGGTCGTCTGCAGCGCGTCGGCCCGTGGTCGCATCCTCGACGTAACCGCTCTCGGTGATCGTCAGGCTGACGATCCTGACCTCCGGGTCGCAGAGGCGGGCCAGTGCGTCGTCTGGCGCATCGGGCAGCAGCAGGACGTTTCGCAAGGATCCGATGATGCGGGTATCGACGGTCCCATCGGGAGCGAACAGAGACAGGCTGTAGAGCCCGGTCTGCTCCTGCAACGCCATCAGCAGCGGCCGATCCTCGGGGCGCACGCCGATGCCGCAGATCGCGACGGCGCCGTCGCTCCGCGCCGCGAGGAGGCGGTCGAGGTACATCGCCTGGTGGGAGCGGTGGAAGTTCCCGACGCCGATATGGACGACGCCGACGGGCGTTTCGTCGTCGAGATAGTCGGGAACGGCGACCTCGGCCGGAAGGTCTCGCAGCGTTGCACGGCTCAGCCGCACTGTAGCGGTTTCCGGGCGGATCGGACCGGTCATGCCTCGCTCATCTCCACGTCGGAGCTCAGGGACTCCGCGTCGCCGATTGCGCAGTTGTCGAAGTCGACGATGGCGTCCTGCGCGATCAGCAGTTCACGCACGGCGGCGAAGTCCATCTGCGACATGCTATGGCCGCGTTGCACGTGCAACGCCGCCGCGACCCCCGCGCCCTGGCCCATCGCCATACATGTCGCCATGGTGCGCACGGAGCCGAACCCCGGACCATCCGCGCTGATGCATCGTCCGGCGGTGATGAGGTTGCGGCTGCCCCGTGGCACGAGTGCGCGCAACGGCACGTTGTACTCTTGCTTGGGCACGGTGAAATCGCTCTGCCCGGTGCCGTCGGAGTCGTGGATGTCGATCACATGGGCGCCCTTGGCGATCGTGTCCGGGAATGCCTTCGGAACGACGACATCGTCCTTGGTGAGCTTGTAGAGACCGACGATGTGGTAGGTCTCGCGTACGCCGGTCTGGATACCGGATTTCATCAACCAGCTGTCTTTGAACTCGGGGAAGTTGGCACGCAGGACATCGATCATCTGATGCATGTTCTCGCGAAGGCTGCACTCGGTGCGTGTGAAGATTTCGGGATCGCTGGCGTCGGTGGGCTCGCGGAGCACGTTGATGCTCACCATGCCGTCGTGGAAGAACCTGCTGATCCACGGTCCGCCGAAGATGGGGATCTCCCCTTGGTCGTTCAGCTGATGAAGACGGTCACGAATCGTGTCGGAGACGGGAAGGATGCCCCCCACGGCATCGCCGAAGATGTCCTGCAGCGCGTCGGTGTCCACCCTTGCGAGCTGGAACCACAGTGTCGCCGGCTGCAGGACCGTGCCTTTGACGGTCGGGAACCCCGCAGCGCGCACGAGGTCGGCGTCTCCCGTGCAGTCGATGAACGCTTCGGCGGCGTAGGCGACGCGCCCGGCCTTGTTCTGCACGACGACATGCGACACGCGGTCGCCGTCCATGATGCAGTCGGAGAACCAGGAGTGGTAGAGGAGCGAGACTCCGCTGTCGAGGAGCAGGCGCTGTGCCGCGAGCTTGAGCACCTCGTCGTTGACCGGATAGTTGCCGCTGCTGCGCGCGATGTCGGCGCCCCCGAGCGCTGCGGCGTTGCGGAGCAACTCGAACGGGATGCCGCCGATGTGCTGCTTCCCGTTGATGCGGAATTCGCTGATCGGAGTCACCAGGGCGCTGGTGGACATGCCGCCGACGAAGCCATAGCGCTCGATCAGAAGGGTGTGGGCGCCGGCGCGCGCCGCGGCCACAGCCGCGATCACGCCGGAGGGACCTCCTCCGCAGACGATCACGTCATAGCGGCCGGCGACGGGGACCTCCCTGCCCCGTTCCGTCACGGCCAGCGAGCTCTCCTCGTCCAGCGCCGTCTTGTGCATCCTTCACCTGGTCCTCGTCGATAAATAGTTATACGGGATGATTCCGTCGTCCGATCTGCGCCTGAGAACACTGGCTTTTTCTAAGGCAGCCGTAGGACGTCCGAGAACAATACTTGAAGTATAAGGATATACTTGTCAAGATTCCATCATCGTACGCACAAAAGGAGCGCCCGACGGTCGGCACATCAGTGATGCACAAGACGCAAGGAGGCGTTGAGATATGAACAAGAAGACGATCCGGACGTGGATGCGCCCGGGGAGATCGGTGCCTGCGCTCGTGCTAGCCAGCGCGATGGTCGTGACACTGGGCACAGGCGCGTCGGCGACGACGAATCCGCCGATCACGACTCTCAACAGAACGGCCATCGCCGACATCCCCGACACGTACATCACGTCGGACGGCGTCACACGCCGCGTGGGAAGTGTCAACGGGCTCTACATCGTCGGCGACAGCGACGCCTACGTGCTCAAGTCCGACCACTCCGGCACCGATCAGACCGGATGGGCGACCTTCTCCCACATCAACGATTTCAACACCCCCAACGCGGTGAAGGCCGACTACACGGTTCGGTTGAAGGGAAGTACGGAGCCCTACTCGCTCGGCCACGCCAACGGTTTGGCCTACTACCGCACCCCGGGCACGGACTATCTCGAGGTCGGTTCCTTCTACGTGCCCACGCTCAAATCGCCCGGAGATCCCCAGGTCGCACAGATCAACAATCAGGGCGAGATCACAAAGCTCTTCAACGCGCGCAAGGGGACGTCGAACAAGAAGATCGCGTCGATCGCCTACAGAGGCGACGGCACCTGGATCGTCGGAACCGCCAATGAGAGCATCCCCGATCCCAACGACTCGAATCTTATCCGCCGTCCGTACTACATCGCGACGATCGTCGGCGACTACTTCGAGCTCGGCAATAAGTTCTTCGTCCCGACGACCACGACGTTCAACATCGGACAGGACATCGCCTACAACCCGGAGAAGGATCAGATCCTCATCCCCGTATGGGATGGCAAGAACACAGTAGGCACGGCGACCGGACTCAAGAACCGCATCATCTTCGCCACGCTGGGCACGGTCACGAACAACAAGGTCTACACGCCCGTCCGATGGGCCGATCTGACCGTTCCCGCATCGGCGGCAACGCTCTTCGAGTTCGAAGGCATCGCGCTTGACAGCAACGGCAAGCTGTTCGTCGCATCCAACATCGTGCACCCGGATGGCGTGACGTACATCGACCGCATCCACAAGCTCACCGGTCAGTAGGAGACGGCATCCATGGAGAGCATTTGGCTGCTTCAGCTGAAGGTGCTGCCGGAGATCGCAGTCGCGCTGGTGCTCTCCATGGCGGTCGGACTCGAGCGTCAGCTCCGCTCGAAGAACGCCGGCGTTCGAACCCACTCCCTGGTGGGAGTTGGCTCCTGCCTGTTCATGCTCGTATCGAAGTATGGGTTCGTAGACGTGACGGGGGTCGACGCGGTCAGCATCGATCCCACGCGCGTAGCGGCCCAGATCGTGTCGGGAGTAGGGTTTCTCGGGGCAGGCCTGATCGTCTTCCGTTCGGACGCCGTGCGCGGGCTCACCACGGCGGCCTCCATTTGGCTCGTCGCTGCGGTGGGTATGGCCGCTGGAGGACGACTTTTCATCATCGCGGCGGTGGTCGTCGGCTGCCACTATTTCATCATCGCGATCGGCCCTCGGCTGAACCGGCTGCGCCGACGGTCGGAGGCCGTCCTCTGCGTCGAGTATCCCGACGGGCTCGGCGTGCTCCGTGCGGTGATCAAGGTGGTCACCGACCACCGTTTCCAGGTCTCTCAGCTGAGCGCCGACAAGGACTTTCGGGGATCCGGTGCGGTCAGGGTCATGCTCAGCGCCGAAGGCAGGGGCGATGCCAGTGCCTTGGTCGACGCGGTCGGCGCCATCGACGGCGTGCGTTCGGTCGCATGGGTCGACGACGAGGAATACGAATGACCGTGATCTCAGCGCGCGCTTCGCGGGGCCGCGCTCGACGCTCGCCGGATGAGCTCCGGCGGAGGCTGTCGGAGGACGACTTCGCCGTCCTGCGGCGAGGCGATCTGCGCGACGAGAACGTCCACCGCGAGTCGGCCGAGATCGCCCAGGGCCGTCGCGGCGACGGTGAGCCCCGGACTCAGATGTGGTGCGAACCAGGTGTCGTGGATGCTGACGATCGAGATGTCGCCCGGGATCGTCAAGCCGCTCGCGAGGACGCCGGCGTGGACACCGAGCGCACTTGTGGCAGAGACCACGACGAACGCGCTTGCTGTGCCCCCGCTGGCGAGGTAGCGTTCTGTGACCGCACGTGCGGGCGAGGCGTCCCATCCGCCCGCGATCGGCGGATGCGGCGTGAGTTTGGCATCGGTCATCGCCGTCACATACCCCTGGTAGCGGCGGTTCGAAGAGTTGCCCTCAGCGCCGACGAACGCAATGCTCGCGTGCCCGAGTTCGATCAGATGCTCCGTGGCGAGGCGGGCGGCAGCGACGTCGTCGAGACGCACCGTTCGGAAGCCGGGGAGTGCGTCCGAGTTGAACAGCACGGACGGCACGGCTCTGGCATCCTGCAGCGCGGAGACGTCGTCCGAGTAGCCTCCCTGAACCAGCAGCCCGTCCACCCGACGACCGTGCACGAGGCGGCGGAACACTGTCGGATGCTCGGCGAGCTCACCCGCGTTGAGCAGCATCAGCGAATACCCGGCATCGGCCGCCGCCGACTGGGCGCTGTCGACCATCTGAGCGTAGATCGGGTCGGTGACGTGGTACAGGGCGAACCCCAGGAGCCCGGTCTGCGAACTTCGCAGAGCACGCGCCGACGCATCGGGGGTGTACTGCAGCATCTCGATGGCCGACATCACACGACTGCGCGTCTCTGCACGAACCTTGAGCGTCGGGTCCTCATTGAGAAGTCGCGAGACGAGCCCGGGCGAGACGCCCGCGAGCTTCGCCACCTCCGCGAGACGCGCCTTCTTCGTCATGGGCGGGTAAACCTCCGGCTCTGCGGCGCGTCATCAGCAGATCGGGGAGACTCTGCGGCCAGGTCAATCGTAACACTAGGGTTGCGAAGGGAGCGAGCGCTCCCGGTCGCCCGAACGCCGAAGACAGGGCGACGAGGCGGAGAGAGGAAGGAACGACATGCGCACCGAACGGCGTGAGGCGAAGGCGA
The DNA here is from genome assembly GCF_013409745.1 of Microbacterium pseudoresistens. Lineage (NCBI taxonomy): Bacteria > Bacillati > Actinomycetota > Actinomycetes > Micrococcales > Microbacteriaceae > Microbacterium > Microbacterium pseudoresistens. Next base: position 586,217 of record NZ_JACCBH010000001.1, on the reverse strand, counting down.
CCCTGACAGCGATCGAGTTGGACGAGGGCGACGAACTGCACTTCCGGATGCTGGACGGCCAGGTCCGCAGGATCCGGCTCGTCAAGGCGGTGGCGTGGCCGATCCGCCACGGTCGTCTGCCCTTTTCCGACGGCGAGGGTCTCCTGCTGTACGGCATCGCCTGCACGCTCGAGGTCGACGGTCATCAGGTCGAGCTCGTGCGGCGGATCCCGTCGCAGACCAACTTCACGCCGCCGCCGGTGGTCATGGGAATGCGGATCTGGCTCGACGCGGTCGCGGGGATCGCAGATCTCCTCACCGAGAAGCACGGCGAGTGCTTCCCCCGTCGCCATGCCCGTCTCGCCGTCTGGGACGCCAGGGCTGGCATCAGTCCCATCCTGCTGCACCCGTGGTGCCCGTTGCCTGAAGGCGGATTGCGGGTCGAGGAATGCTACCGCGGGGAGGACGCCTGGCTCGGGCCCTACGACGGTGTCGACGCGCACGGCGGGCTGGACATCAATCACCCGGCGGGCACGCCGCTGTGGACGCCCTTCCGGATCGACGAGCACGGTTACTTCGAATCGCTTGCGGCGGGCGACAAGAACAACCGCTGGCGCGGCGTGCACCGCTGGGACGACGGTTCCTCGTGGATCGTTCAATCGCATCATCTGATCCGTCTTCTCGTCCCTGAAGGGCAGTCGATCGAGGCCGGCACGCAGTACGCCGAGTCCGGTGGCGTCTACGTCGCAGGTGGGTTCGCAGAGCACAGTCACTTCGTGTTCCGAGTGGAGGAGGGAGGCGAGCAGATCATGCTCGATCCCTGGTTGCTCTTCTGGCAGATGTACGAGGACCGCCGCCGCACACAGGGGCCGTCGCCGCTCGCCGCTCGGCCGATCTGAGCCCCGGGGCGATCCTCCGGCGCTCGACTAGAGATCTCGGGAAACTAAGTGTATCGTTATACTTACTTATTCAGACGGACAGGAACAGGCATGGATGCATCGTCGCACCGAGTCGCCGAAACCGGCCGAGGGATCGATGGCTCTGAGAAGCAGTTCGACCTTGTGGCGCCGGAGCGCGGGCCCGACAACGTCCAGAGCGTGTGCCGCGACGGCGCCTCCTGGCTGGTGTTCCACCACGGGTCGGTGATGCAGGTGTACGCCGACGGCCGCCTCATTCGCGAGACGGTCATCGCGGGCGAGCTGGTCCACCCCAATGACAGTGCGATACGGGGCGATGAGGTCATCGTGTGTGATGCCGGTACTCCGACGCCGGTGATCAAGCGCGTCGATGCAGCGTCGGCGCGGGTCACGGAGGTGTACCCGATCGAGCATCCGGGGTGGCGTCTCGCCTCTGTCGCGATCGACGAGGACGGCTTGCTCGTCACGGTGTCGGCCGAGGACATCGCGCTCGATCGGCGCTACCGCCTGCTGATCAACCGCTATGACTCAAGGACTCTTCGGCCTGTGCAGACTTTCACGTGCCGGACCGAGGACACGTACTCGCAGGGATGTACGATCATCGGCTCCCGCCTGTACCTGAACACCAACGACGGGGCAGCAGCGGATGACGCAAGGATCACTGCGGTCGACCTCGGCGAGGAGAGGTCCATGGAGGCGGTCCTCCTCGAAGGCGTTGGTGAGACCGAGGGTCTGGATGCCGTCGCCGTCGACGGAGGCCACTGTCTCGCGACGGTGTTCCGACGTGCCGTCCACCTGGTGTCGGCGCCCTGAAGCGGCCGGTACCACCAAGAGCCCCGGAGCCCCCTCGGGTCCGGAAATGCAAGACAGATCGTTGCAACTCAATTCAAGGAGGAAACGTGAGACGACGAATCATCGGCGCGACCGCACTCGTCGCGACCGCCGCGCTGGTCGCAGGATGCGCCGGACCATCGGGATCGTCGGGAGGCGAGGGCTCGTCCGGCGAGCCGGTGGAACTGCGGTTCCTGCTCTGGGCGACCAATCCCGATCAGTTGGCGCTATTCGATGAGCTCGGAGAGGAGTTCGTCGCAGAGAACGACGACGTGTCCAAGGTGACCTTCGAGAGCGTCACCCTGAGCGACCTGAACACCCTCCTGCCGACCTGGCTCGCGTCGAACAGTCCGCCCGACGCCTCGTGGCTGCCGGTGGAGAGCAGCATCGAGTACATGAATGCCGACGCCCTGGTCGACCTCAACCCGACTCTGAAGGACGTCGAGGGGTACGACTACGACGACCTCGCGGATCGGATGCAGGAGCCGTGGCGAGACGGCGACGCCCAGTTCGGCGTGCCGTTCTCGAACGGACCCCTGATCATGTACTACAACAAGGACCTCTTCGACCAGTCGGGGCTCGAGGACCCTTCTGCAGCAGTCGAGGCCGGCACCTGGGACTGGGATCTGCTTCGGGAAGACCTGCAGAAGATCTCCGCCGACAGCGGTAAGACGGGGCTCATCTTCGACGCCTTCGAGTTCAAGAACTGGGTGCGCATGCTGCCCCTGATCCGCGCCTACGGCGGAACGCCCTGGGACGAGAACGGCGAAGAGTGCCTGATGGACTCTTCGGAGATGGAGGCGGCCTATTCCGCGCTTCACGAGATGGTCTACGACGAGAAGATCACGCCCCGGCCCGGTCAGCAGGCTGATTTCTGGGGCGGAGGAGCCGCCACGACGATCGCCTATCTCGGCAGCAACGGCCTCCTTGCGGATGTCGACTTCGAGTACGGCGTGGTTCCGACTCCCGCCGGACCCGGCGGCGCCGGACAGCACGTCGGGCAGTCAGCGATGGTTGCGTACTCCGCGGGCAAGCACACGGATGCGGCCGCACGCCTGGTGGCGTACCTGACCAACCCGGAGAGCATGCGCAAGCTGTCGGCATACTACCCGCCGAGCCGCACCTCGCTGCTCAACGCGGAGACGATGGAGGAGTCGGCCCCCGTGCTGGATGCCGCGCAGCTAGAGCCGATCCTCACCGCGGTCCTGGAGAACGGCACCTTCACGCCGGTCGCGCCGAACAACGCTGAGACAACGGCGGCGCTGAATGCTGCGCTCGACCAGTTCGTGTACGGCGAGGATGCGGACATCCCCGCAGCCTTGCAGCAGGTCTGCGCGGCGATCCAGCCGACTCTGGGCGGCTGATCTTCAGTGGCAATTCTGGCGCAGAACCGCGCTGTAGGCACCGGTACCGGCGGGGACAAGACCCCGCCGGTACCGGCAGTCAGGCGCTTTTTCCGGGCGAACGCCTTCGGCTACGCGCTCATCGCCCCGCAACTGATCGGCTTCGCGATCTTCGGTCTCGTGACGACGGTGCAATCGATCTGGCTCAGCCTCAACTCGATCAACGCTCTCTCCGGGGTCACGACGTTCGTCGGTCTGGAGAACTACGTCAACCTGATCACCGGAGATCGATTCCCCCTCGTCTTCACCAACACCGTCTTCTTCGTCGCAGCCTTCAGCCTCCTCAACATCGCCGTCGCGATGGGAATCGCGCTACTGCTGAACAATCGCCTGCGTGGAGTGAACATCTTCCGGGCCGCTGTGTTCATCCCGGCGCTGGTCACCATGGTCGCCTGGGCGCTCGTCAGCCGCTTCATCCTCCAGCCGGAGGGACTGCTGGACTTCCTGGTGAGCTTCACCGGTGCCGAGGAGACACCGTGGCTGCGATCGAGATGGCTCACACTGACGGTGATCATCTTCGTCCAGCTCACGAAGAACGTCGGCATCAACGTCCTGTTGTGCCTGGCCGGTCTGCAAGCCGTCGATCGGGAACTGCTGGAAGCGGCCGAGACCGACGGGGCCGGCTGGTGGGCGCGTTTCCGTCACGTCACGATCCCGCAGGTCTCGCCGACGCTTTTCATGGTGTTCCTGTTGACGGTGGTGGCGTCGTTCAAGGTCTTCGAGGTGATCCTGATCCTCACCAATGGAGGCCCAGGGTACGAGACCAACGTGCTTTCGTTCATGATCTACGACGAAGCGTTCCGCCGACATGACTTCGGCGAGGCCAGTGCGCTGGCCGTCATCCTCCTCCTGATGATCATCGTCGTCAGCAGCGTGCTGTGGGCGATCCGAAAGAAGCTGGTGTACGCCGAAAATGACTAAGCGCCGAACGACCCCGCGTGTGCGCATCGGGAGAGGGGTCAACTATCTGACGCTCATCGTGATCTCCTGCGTCTTCCTCGGGCCGATCCTGTGGATGGTGCTCGGATCCGTGAAGTCGGACGCGGAGATCCTCAGCTACCCGCCAACCCTTTTCCCCAGCGAGTTCAAGTGGTCGAACTACGCGCAGGTGTTCGAACTGCAGCCCTTCGCTCGGCAGTTCTTCAACAGCGTCTTCGTCATGGCGCTGGTGTGCGCGCTGACGGTGATCGTGTCAGCGTGCGCCGGATATGCGTTCGCACGGGTGAAGCCGCTGGGGAGCTCGATCCTTTTCCTCGTTCTCCTGAGCGCCACGTTCATCCCGCCGGAGGCGACCATCGTCCCGCTGTTCCAGCTGGTCACCTCGCTGGGATGGATCGATACGTACTATCCGTTGGTGATCATCACGGTGTTCTTGCATTCGGCACCGATCGCGACCTTCATCCTGCGCCAGGCCTATCTTGGCCTTCCGAAGGAGCTCGGTGAATCCGCACGGCTGGATGGTGCGAGTGACCTCCGCATCTTCCTGACGATCTACACGCCGCTCGTACGTCCGTCGCTGGCAGCGGTCGTCGTGCTCGCCGGATGGCACAGTTGGAGCCAGTATCTCGAACCGCTCATCTATCTGAGGGACACGGAGATGTTCACGGTTCCCCTCGCCCTGACGCAGTTCTATGATCCCTTTGCGGGCCCGATGTGGGGCATCCAGATGGCGGCGACCACGCTGTCGGTGCTCCCCGTCCTGATCCTGTTCCTCTTCGCGCAGCGGCACGTGATCTCGGGTCTCACCGCGGGAGCGGTGAAGTCATGAGCGGAGTGCAGGCGGAGCGCGTCTCCGGCGCCGAGCTGCGGGGGGTCCTCTGGGATATGGACGGAACATCGACCGACAGTGCTCCCTTATGGGATGCCGCGATTCTGGGCGCCGCAGAGGAGCTCGGGGTCGAGTGGACCGGTGCCGACCAGGCCGTCATACGCGGGCACGGGATGTGGGCCGTGGCCGCCCGCTTCCGCAAAAAGGGCGCCACCCCGAACGAGGGGGCTGTCGTGTCGCGGATCGAGCGGATCGCCGCGATGCTTGCCGCCACATCCGCGCCGGTCTGGCTCCCGGGGGTGCGGGAGATGCTCATCGCCTGCGCCGACGCCGGGATCCGTTGCGCACTGGTCACGATGTCCGGTCGCGAGGCGCTGGAGGCGATCCTACGGGCGCTCGATCCGGGACTCTTCGAGGTGATCGTGTCCGGCAGTGACGTGACGGAGCCGAAACCGTCCCCGCAGCCGTATCTTCGGGGCCTCGACGCTCTCGGGCTACCGGCGGCGTCGTGCCTGGCCATCGAGGACTCCGTCGTCGGGGTCACCTCCTCGGTTGCCGCGGGACTCACGACCATCGCCGTGAATGCCCCGTCGACCATCGTGGAATCGGACTCGCTGGTGCGCTGGCCGAGCATGGCAGGAAGATCGGTGGCGGAGCTCCGGAGCGTCCACACCAGTGCGGCGGCGCTGATCACGTGAGCGCGGCGCGGACGAGAGTCGTGTCGCCGGATGTCACGAGATCGTCGGAGTTCGGAGCTGCTGATGGCAGCGGGACAGGCGCTCGAGCCACCAGGCACGGCGGTCGGCCGGCGCGGCGAGCCGGCGCAGCGCATCCGCATCGGGCGCGACGCGCTCGGCGCGCACCATGCCCTCGTGCGGGCGGGCATCGGCCACATCGTCGAGGAAGAGCGAGGCCGTGCCGAGGCCGCAGTCGTAGTCGAGCGCGGGCAGGGCGGCGGCGAGGGCGGCGCCCTGGTTCAGGCCGACAGCGGTGTCCAGCGCGCTGGAGACGACGGCGGGCAGACCCGCTTCGGCGACGATCGCCAGGGCTCGGGCGATCCCGCCCAGCGGCTGCGCCTTGATCACCAGCAGGTCGGCGGCTCCCGCGCGGGCGACGGCGAGCGGGTCGTCGGCCTTACGCACGCTCTCATCGGCGGCGATGGGGATGCCCATGTGCGCGATGCGCGTGCGCAGCTCGGCGAGCTCGGGCACCGTGGCGCAGGGCTGCTCGACGTACTCCAGGTCGAACTCGGCCAGCGCGTGCACGGCGTGCTCGGCCTCGTCGAGGTTCCACCCGCCGTTCGCGTCAATCCGGATGCGCCCCTCGGGCCCCATCGCCTCGCGCACGGCGCGCACGCGGGCGGTGTCGTCGGTGAGCGTCTGGCCTCGTTCGGCGACCTTGACCTTGGCCGTGCGGCATCCGTCGAAGCGCGCCAGCACGCCGGGCACGGCATCCGGCGCGACGGCCGGGACGGTGGCGTTGACCCGTACCTCGGTGCGCACGGGCTCTGGGCGCGGATGCGCGGCGTCGTCGATCGCCGCGGCGAGCCAGGTCGCGGCCTCGGCGTCGTCGTACTCGGGGAAGGGGGAGAACTCCGCCCATCCCTCGGGACCCTCGAAGAGCACGGCCTCACGCACATCGACGCCGCGGAAGCGCGTGTGCATCGGCAGGGCTACGACGTGCGCGGTGGCGAGGATGTCGGCGAGCGGCAGCATCCGCCCATTCTGCCCCGACCGGACGTCGCACCACGCGCTCGGGGCAATAACAACGTGCGATTGACAATAGTGTGTGTCACACAGTAATGTGATCGACATGATTCAGGACGAGTTCGAGACCCACCTGCAGGAGCTGCGGCGCGGCACCGTCGTGCTCGCCAGCCTGCAGCTGCTGCGCACCCCCGGGTACGGATACGGGCTCCTCGAGCAGCTGGCCGCCGCGGGCTTCCCCACGGACGCGAACACCCTGTACCCCCTGCTGCGCCGCCTGGAGAAGCAGGGGTTCCTGGAGAGCGAGTGGAACACCGACGAGGCCCGGCCCCGCAAGTTCTACCGCACCTCGGCCGCGGGCATCCGCCTGGCCGACACCCTCACGCACGAGGTCGCCGCCATCGCCGCGGCGACCTCCGATCTCACCGGAACGGAGCACTGACATGACCGCGACCACCCTCACGGAGCGGTACATCGCCGCGACCGTGCGGAGCCTCCCCGCCGCGCTGCAGGAGGATGTGCGCACCGAGCTCACCGCATCCATCTCGGATGCCGTCGAAGCGCGCACGACGCAGGGCGAGCCCGCCGAGCAGGCCGAGCGCGCCGCCCTCGTCGAGCTGGGCGATCCCTCCGCGCTCGCCGCTGACTACGCCGACCGCCCGCTGCACCTCATCGGCCCGCGCTTCTACCTCACCTGGTCGCGCCTGCTGAGGCTGCTGCTGTGGATCGTGCCGGTGTGCGCGGCCGCCGGCGTGACGATCGCGAACCTCATCGCCGACAAGCCGGTGGGGGAGATCATCGGGCAGATCGTCGTCGTGGGGATCACCTCGATCGTGCACGTCGCCTTCTGGACGACGCTGGTCTTCTTCATCCTGGAGCGCTCGGGCGCGACCGACGTCACCGCGGCGTGGGACCCGGATCAGCTGCCCGAGCCGCAGGAGACCGGTGCGGGGCGCGGCGACCTCGTCGCCTCCCTCGTCTTCCTCGGGCTCATGGCGGCCGCGCTGCTCTGGGACCGGTTCGTCGGCTTCGTGCTCGTCGCGCGGGATCACGTGGACGTGGGGGTCGGGCTCGGGGCGCAGACCACGGCCATCCCGATGCTGAACCCCGAGCTGTGGCCCTGGTGGCTGGGCGGGGCGCTCGTGCTGATCGCGGCCGAGGCGGCGCTGGCGATCGCCGTGTACGCGAACCGCGGGTGGACGCGCGCGTTCGCGGCGATCAACACGCTCCTGGCCGTCGTGTTCGCCGCGGGGACGCTGGTCCTGCTGGCCGCCGGACGACTGCTGAGCCCGGCCTTCCTGGACTTCACGCTCGGGCGCAGTGACGTCCCCGACGAGGTGGCGCGCATCCTGGCCGTGCTGCTCGGGATCGTCGTCGTCGGCGTCGCCGTGTGGGACGCGATCGACGGCTGGCGCAAGGCACGCCGGGCGGGGAGGTCGTAGGCGTCGCGAGAAACCACGTTCTGCGCGAGAAACCCGCGTGGGCGTGGTTTCCGACGCAGAACGTGGTTTCTCGGCGCCGACCGGGGCGGATGCGCCGTGGGAATAGGGTGGAGGCGTGACCGTCGCATCCGTCTCCGAGCTGTTCGACCCCGCCGAGTGGATGCTCGCGCCGGGTGCCGAGGACTACACCGACATCACGGCGCACGTCTCGAACGACGGCCGCATCGCTCGCGTCGCCTTCGCCCGGCCGGAGGTGCGCAACGCCTTCCGCCCGCACACGGTCGACGAGCTGTACCGCGCGCTCGACATCGCCCGGCAGGATCCGCGGATCGGCGTGGTCCTGCTCACCGGCAACGGGCCCAGCCCCAAAGACGGCGGGTGGGCGTTCTGCTCGGGCGGCGACCAGCGCATCCGCGGCCGCGACGGGTACAAGTACTCCGACGATGAGGCCGCGGTGCAGGATCCTGCCCGCGCCGGGCGCCTGCACATCCTCGAGGTGCAGCGCCTCATCCGCTTCATGCCGAAGGTCGTCATCGCGGTGATCCCCGGGTGGGCGGCCGGCGGCGGGCATTCGCTGCACGTCGTGTGCGATCTGTCGATCGCCTCGGCCGAGCACGGCCGCTTCAAGCAGACGGATGCCGACGTCGGCTCCTTCGACGCCGGGTACGGTTCGGCGTACATGGCCCGTCAGACGGGGCAGAAGTTCGCGCGCGAGGTGTTCTTCCTCGCCGAGGAGTACTCGGCCCAGCGCGCCTACGAGGCGGGAGCCGTGAACCGCGTCGTGCCGCACGCCGAGCTGGAGCGAGAAGCGCTCGCGATGGCGCGCACGATTCTCACCAAGTCGCCCACGGCGATCCGGATGCTGAAGTTCGCCTTCAATGCCGTGGACGACGGGATGGTCGGCCAGCAGGTGTTCGCCGGCGAGGCGACGCGTCTGGCCTACGGCACCGACGAGGCCGTCGAGGGCCGCGACGCGTTCCTCGGCAAGCGCGAGCCCGACTGGTCGCCCTACCCCTGGCACTACTGAGGTGCGATGAGGCTCGAGCGGATCGACGGTCACGACCCCCGCGAGGTGCTGGCGGGCCTGCGCGGGGCCGTGCACGGGGCGGGCCCGGCGCTCGCGCTCGGGGAGCCCGCGCATCCGCTGCCCGACGAGGTGCCGGCCGGCACGGCCCTGGTGATCACGACCTCGGGGTCGACCGGTGTGCCCAAGAGCGTCGCGCTCTCCCGCGCCGCGCTGACGGCGAGCGCGCTGGCGACGGCCGAGCGCATCGGCTCGGGCGCGTGGCTGCTGCCGCTGTCGGCGGGGTATATCGCGGGCGTGCAGGTGCTCGTGCGCTCGATCGTCGCCGGGCGCGAGCCGGGCATCCTCGCCGGCCGATTCACGGCCGAGACCTTCGCCGCGGCGGCCGCCGGGCTCTCGTCGTACGAGAACGGCGCTCGCGTGCCGACCTACACCTCGCTCGTCCCCGCGCAGCTGGCGACCGTGCTCGACGCCGCCGCGCACGACGCGTCGGTGGCGGAGGCGCTGCGTTCGTTCGAGGCGATCCTCGTCGGCGGGCAGGCGCTGCCCGTCGCTCTGCGCGAGCGCGCCGCGGCGGCCGGTGCGCGGATCGTGCGCACCTACGGCTCCAGCGAGACGGCGGGCGGCTGCGTGTACGACGGCATCCCGCTCGACGGGGTGCGCGCCCGCGAGGTCGACGGCGAGGTGCAGCTGTCGGGCCCGGTGCTCGCCGACGGGTATCTCGGCGACCCGAAGCAGACGACCCGGCGCTTCGTCGTCGACGAGGGGACGCGCTGGTACCGCACGGGCGATGCCGGCGAGGTGCGGGAGGGCGCTGTGCGCGTGACGGGGCGTCTGGACAACGTCATCGTCTCCGGCGGCGTGAACGTGTCGCTCGATCTTGTCGAACGGATCGTCCAGACGATTCCCGGTATGGAGCAGGCGGTCGTCGTCGGCGTCCCCGATGAACGCTGGGGGCAGGTGCCCGCGGTGGTCGTCGAGACGGCGGCCGGAGACGGCCCGGACGCGCTCGCCCGCATCCGCGATCTCGTGGCCGCGGAGCTGGGCGCTCCTGCGCGCCCCGCCGGCATCCGCGTCGTCGCGCCCCTGCCGCGGCTGTCCTCGGGCAAGCCCGACCGTCGCGCGCTCGCCGCGCAGCTCGCCGGCTGAGTCTCGTTCGGGGCGCATTCTTGCGTTCGGGGCGCAGAAAAGACGCCCCGAACGCGGGGATGCGCCCCGAACCGGCGCGGACGGAGTACATCTGCAGACGGATGCCGGCGGCGGCATGCTCGCGTAGCGTGAGGGGGATGTTCCGCTCCGTTCCCCGTGTCTGGCTCGCCTTCGACATCGTCGGCGCCGTGCTGGGGCTGATCGTGACGGCGCCCATGGGGCTGTCGCTCGTCGTGGGCGAGCCGAGCCCGTGGATCGGCGGCGGGCTCGCCCTCGTGATCCACGTGGTCCTCGCCGTGGTGATGTGGAGCGCAGCTGCCATCGCCCGACTCTCTCCCTCGCTCGCCCTGATCATCGCGTGGATCGCCGCGGTCGCCCAGATGGCGTGCGGATATCTGCCCGCGCCGTTCGACATCGCCGTCTTCGCGGTCGTGTTCGCCACGGCGGCCTGGGGTTCGCGCCACGTGCTCTGGCTCGGCGGCGCCTCGGCGGTCGGGGGCGGCCTGATCGCCGGTGTCTACGTCGCCCTCCTGCAGCGGGATCAGCTCATCCAGGACGCCGGCACCGTGTGGCGCACGCTCACCTTCGGCGGGCTCATCGCCGCGGTCTGCGTGCTCTCGCTCGTGCTGGCCTGGGGCGCGGGCGTGCTCTGGCGCCTCATCGCCCGAGGGCGGCTCACGCGCGAGGCACAGGTCCGCGCCGAGGCGCTCGCGGCGGCGGAGCAGGAGCGCGTGCGCATCGCCCGCGACATGCACGACGTCGTCGCGCACTCGCTCGCGGTCGTCATCGCGCAGGCCGACGGTGCGCGGTATGCGGCCGCCGCCGACCCCGATCAGGCGACCCGGGCGCTCACGACGATCGCGCAGACCTCGCGCGCCGCGCTGTCGGATGTGCGGATGCTGCTGACGCAGCTGCGGCACAGCCAGGGCGACGGTCCGCAGCCGACGCTCGCCGACCTCGAGGAGCTCTACGCGCAGATGCGGGCGGCCGGGCTCGACCCCCGGGTGACGGTCGATCCGACGCCGCCTGGCGAGCCGCCGGCCGCCATCCAGCTGGCGGTGTACCGCATCCTGCAGGAGGCGCTCACCAACGCGCTGCGCCACGGCGCGGGAGGTGCCGAGGTGCGGCTGTCGTGGTGGCCCGACCGTGTCGAGCTCATCGTAGACAACCTCGTCCGCGTCGCTGCGGCCGACCGGGCGGCCGAAGCGACGGGCGCGCGCACGACGGGCGGGCACGGCATCGTCGGGATGCGCGAGCGCGCCCAGCTCGTCGGCGGTACGCTGGCGGCCGAACGGATGGGCGAGCGCTTCGTCGTGCGCGCCGCGCTCCCGATCGGAGGTGCCGCATGATCCGCGTCGTGCTCGTGGACGATCAGGCGCTGTTCCGCGCCGGGATCCGGATGCTCGTGGACTCGCAGCCGGATCTGGAGGTTGTGGGCGAGGCCGGCGACGGGCGCGAGGCGATCGACGTCGTGCGCGCGAGCCGTCCCGATGTGGTGATGATGGACATCCGGATGCCGGTCATGGGCGGCCTGGAGGCGACGGCGCAGATCCTCGCCGCGGCCGATGCGCCGCGTGTCGTCATGCTCACCACGTTCGACCTCGACGAGGCTGCGGCCCGCGCCATCCGGCAGGGAGCGAGCGGGTTCCTGCTGAAGGATGCGGATCCGGAGTTTCTGCTCGCCGCGATCCGCACCGTGCACTCCGGCTCCAGCGTGATCGCCGCGTCGGCCACGCGCGAACTGTTCGCGCACTTCGCCGAGGCGGAGGCGGCTCCCGTCCCGCCGGCCTACGGCGAGCTCACCGACCGCGAGCGTGAGATCTTCGCCCTCGCCGCCCGCGGACTCTCCAACGCCGAGATCGCCGCGCGCGAGTACCTCAGCGAGGCGACGGTGAAGACGCACATCAGCCGAATCCTCGCCAAGCTCGCGTTGCGCGACCGCGTGCAGCTCGTCGTGTTCGCCTTCGAACACGGCCTCGCCTCCTGACTCGCGGCGGTTGCCGGTGTCGTCGCCGCGATCCTCAGCCCCGATCGCCGGCGCGCTCACCTTCGAGACAGATGTGCCGGGCCGATCATCGGCATCATCGCAGCGGGGCTCTCACCGGTGGTGTCGCTGGGCGGCATCGTGGATTCCCCCGGGCGCCTCTTGCTCTGCGGGCGTTGTTGCTGCCACCCGTCCTCACTCGTATATCCCCCCGGTTCCTCCGCTGTGCTCGTCCGAGGACTCCAACAACAGGGAGCGAACAACAGGGAGCGGCTGCGAACCGGATGCGATGTCTTCGCGAACACGATATGACAGACTCGATCCGGGTTCCCCACCGGCAAAGGCCGGCTGCTGCGACCTGACTCCGATGCCTTCACCACATCTCTTCCATAAACGGGTCCTCGTCCCTACGGTCGGCGCCGTGCTGGCGCTGGGGCTCGCCGGGTGCACGACCTCGACTTCCGAGCCGACACCGACCCCGACGAACACGGAGTCGCTCGCGAGCGCGGCCGACGGCGTCAGTTCGTCGGCCAACCTCTTCTTCTCGCTGCTTGCAGCCGCTGACATCGACCCGGACGCCGTGCAGGTCGAGCCTGCGGTGGAGCTGGATCTTGAGGAGCCGCTGTCCGTGCTGCTCACCCCCGAGGTCTACGCACAGATCGAGGATCGTCCGAAGATCCTGTCACTCGACGACGTGATGGTGTCGGGGGACGAGAAGGATGCGACCGCTTCGGTGACCTATGAGATGGCCGGTGATGAGCTGACCGACACGTTCGATCTCCGTCTGATCGGCGAGAACCCGCCGCAGTCCTTGGACTACGCGATCGTCATCCCGAAAGATGAGTTCGGCATCGACGCGACCGGTGTCGACCTGCTTCCGGCTGACACCGAGTACCGGATCCACGGGGTCGATGTCAGCGCCGCTTTCCTCGCGGCGCGCGGCTGGAGCACCGACGGCACAGTCCCTCGGATTCCCGCGTTCGGGGGCACCTATCCGCTGGAGATCACGGTGCCGGGCGTGGAGGGCTTCACCGACACGCTGGAACTGCGGACTTCGACCTTCTACGGCGGAGACGGAACCGACGGAAAGCTGACGGAGTTCGCCCACTCGCACGGCTTCTGATTCCGGGTATTCAGTACCAGTTCACCGACTGCGAGTGGCCCCATGCCGAGCAGGGCGTCCCGTACGCGCGGGAGATGTAGTCCAGACCCCAGCGGATCTGCGTGGTGGCGTTGGTCTCCCAGTCGTCACCGAAGCTGGCCATCTTGCTCCCAGGCAGCGACTGCGGGATGCCGGTGGCACCGCCGTCGCTGTTGTAGGCCCGGTAGTTCCAGCCCGACTCCTTCTGCCACAGCGACTCCAGGCAGGAGAACTGCTCATCGCCCCAGCCGTACTGGTCGGCCGCGATCTCTCGCGCGGTGGCCTTGGCTCCCTCGGGCGTGTTCGCCGCGGCGAGAGCGGCCGCCGCGGCCTGCTGCTCCTGGTGGGCGGCCACAGCGGTGTCGAGCCTGCCGCGCAGGGCGGTGGCCTGCGTCGAGACGAGCTCTGCCTGCTCGGTCAGCGCGGCGGTGAGCGTGGGCAGGGCGAGGCGAGCGTCGGGCGCCCGGGCGACGTCGACATCCTCGACGGCGGCGATCGCCCGCTGGAGACCCGCCGTGTCGGGGATCACCGCGTCGGCGCCCACGTCCAGGCCGGAGCTCTGCACATCGACGGCGATGGCCGTGGCGTCCTCCAGTACGGCGCGCGCGTGCTCGACCGCCGTGTGCGCATCACGGGGGGCGGTGAGGGCGCTCGGCGCCGTGGCCACGCGCTCGGTGGCGGCGACGGCGGGAGCGGCCGTGCTGATGCCCAGACCGAGCACGAGCCCGAGGCAGGCGCCGACGGCGATCGTGGCCCCGGCGATGCGGCGGTGCGCGCGGCGGTGACGGGCGGAGCGGTCGCGGGTGGCGCGGGAGATGCGCTCGGTCGCGGGCTGGTGGTCGGCGGGGGAGAGGGCGGGGTAATCGAGCATGTCGGGCCTGGCGATCCTTCGGGTCGTCGCACGGGGGTATCGGCGGCGCACGGGCACCGACGCAGGTCTGCGTGGCTTCGGGTGCTCCGCAGACGCTTCGCGCACCCTCGGGTCGGACGCGCAAGGTAACGATTCTGCAGCAGCACGTCTGGATGCCCCCTTCGTGAAACCTGGACACGCGGTGTGAGCGCGCACCCCGTCGGCGCGGGAGGTCTGTCGGCGCGAGAGGATCATCCTCGCGATGTACGCGGGTTGCATCCGACGGGCGATGCGGCCGTGCGGCGCCGCTTCGTAGCGTCGAAGGCATGGAGATCACGACCAGCGACCTCGGGCTCGCGGCCCGCGTGCAGCACCTCACCAAGACCTACGGATCCGGCGGCGGCGCCGTGCGCGCCCTCGACGACGTGAGCGTCGGCATCCGTCGCGGGCAGTTCACCGCGATCATGGGGCCGTCGGGCTCGGGCAAGTCCACGCTCATGCACATCATGGCGGGGCTGGATGCGCCCACCGACGGCCGAGCCTGGATCGGCGACACCGAGATCACCGGGCTCGGCGACCTGGAGATGACCGTCCTGCGCCGACGGCGGGTGGGGTTCGTATTCCAGTCGTTCAACCTCGTGCCCACCCTGGATGCGCTGGGCAACATCATGCTGCCCTTCGAGCTCGACGGCAGGCGTCCCTCGGCGATCGAACGGGCGCGGATCGACGGGCTCGTCCAGACGCTCGGCCTGGGAACCCGCCTGCGGCACCGCCCGCACCAGCTCTCCGGCGGTCAGCAGCAGCGCGTGGCGATCGCCCGGGCCCTGGCCACCGCGCCCGATCTCGTGTTCGCCGACGAACCCACCGGCAACCTCGACTCGGCCACCGGCCGCGAGGTGCTTCAGCTGCTCGCCACCGCGAGCCGCGAGCACGGGCAGTCGATCGCGATGGTGACGCACGACGCCATCGCCGCGAGTCACGCCGACCGGGTGCTGTTCCTCGGCGACGGGCGCATCG
The DNA here is from genome assembly GCF_013409745.1 of Microbacterium pseudoresistens. Lineage (NCBI taxonomy): Bacteria > Bacillati > Actinomycetota > Actinomycetes > Micrococcales > Microbacteriaceae > Microbacterium > Microbacterium pseudoresistens. The sequence continues at coordinate 571,006 of NZ_JACCBH010000001.1, read as the reverse complement.
TCGCCGATCATCCGCGTCGGAGCGCCGAGCAGATCGCCGCCCACATGCTTGCGGCGGAGGTGGCGGTATGACCGCCGCGGCCGCGGCGCCGGTCGCATCGCCCGAGGCGCCGCGCGTGCTCCCCGAGCTTCCGCTCGCACCGTCGCGGCTGGCCTGGCTGCGCGACCGAGGGATGGGCGCGAGCGTGCTGGTGGCGGCGCTCGCCGCCGCGTTCGGGGTATTCCTCGTCGAGGCCACCGCCTACATCGGCGCACTGCTGCAGGCCGATCCGTTCCTCGGCGACAGCGGCACTCTCGCGATCGTCGTCGTCATTCTCACCGTGCTGCTCACCGGCGTCGCGATGTACGTGGCCGCCATCGTCACGGCAAACACCTTCGCGACGATCATCGCCGGCCGCACCCGACGGATCGCGCTGCTGCGGCTCATCGGCGCCTCGGCCCGTTCGCAGCGCGCAGAGGTCGCCGGCCAGGGGCTGATCGTCGGCATCCTCGGGGCGGCTCTCGGCGTCGTGCTCGGCGTGGGCCTGGCGGCGGCGGGGGCGGCGGTCGCCGCCCGGCTGCTCGCCGGTGCGCCGGACGGCTTCAGCATCGCGCAGCCCGCCGCCGCGCTGCCGGCGGTCGGTGTCGTGCTGACCACCTGGGTCGCCGCGTGGGTGGGCTCGCGACGCGTGCTCGCGGTCACGCCGCTGCAGGCGCTGGGCGGGTCGGCCGAGCGCAGTCACGACGAGGTCGCCGCCCGGCCCGCCAGGCACATCGGCGCGCTCGTGCTCCTCGTCGTCGGCGCCGCGCTGCTGGTGGCGGGAGTCGTCGTGGGCTTGACCACCCCGCTCGGCGTCGTCATCGCCTTCGTCGGCGGCGTGCTGTCGTTCACGGGGCTGGCGAGCGGGGCCGTGCTGGTGATGCCGCCCGTGCTGCGCCTGGTGGGCCGGCTGTTCGGTGACAGCGCCACGGCGCGCCTGGCGGCCGAGAACGCGCTGCGGTATCCCGAACGGTCCAGCCGCATGGCGATCGGCGTCGTGATGGGGGTCGCGCTCGTGACGATGTTCGCCGTCGCGCTGGAGTCGGTGAAGGCTCTGCTGCTGCGGCAGACGAGTGAGGGGACGCCCGCGGACTTCTTCGCGCCCATGGAGGCCTTCGCCGCGATCATGATGGTGCTCGTCGCCGTCTCGGCGGTGATCGCCGCGGTGGGCTTGGTGAACCTGCTCACCGTCGGCGTCGTCCAGCGCCGCCGCGAGCTCGGTCTGCTGCGCGCGATCGGACTCAGCGGGGCGCAGGTGCGCCGGGTCGTGCTGCTGGAGGCCGTGCACATCACGGTCGCCGCCACCGCGACCGGGCTCGTTCTCGGCATCGCCTACGGCTGGATCGCGGCCCAGTCGCTGCTGGGCTCGGTGCCCGTGCTTCCGTCGTTCGAGCCGGCCGGATTCGTGGCCCCCGCCGTGCCGTGGCTGCCGGTGGCGATCATCGTCGCGGCGACCGGGGTGCTCACGCTCGTCGCCTCGGTCGCGCCGACGCGGTTGGCCACGCGCGTCGCGCCGGTCGAGGCGCTCGCCGCCGACTGAACGCGGGCGCGCGCAACCGGCTCAGCGGCTCAGCCGTCCTGGAGCTGCGGCGTCACGGGCTCCTGCGCCCAGGTCGGGGCGAGGCGGCGGATGCGCGCCGCGCGCCACTGCCACACCGCCCAGAGCAGCGGCCAGAGCAGGGCCGCCGTGGGGCCGCCGATCACCAGGCGATCACGCCACATGGTGCGCGAGGGGTTGCGCGGGTCGGGTGAGACGGCCATCTGGTGGTCCCACACGTCCAGGCTCGCGAGGGGACCGCTCAGCGGTATGCCGCTGTCGCGGAGGATGCGCACGGGCACTCCGCGATGGATCGCCTGCCGATCCGACACGCTGATGAGCTGACGCCCGATCGGGATCACGCCGAACAGGCGCAGCTGCACGGCCGCCGACTCCCTCGGGTCGGGCTCGACCGTGACGACGCGCGCCTCGGCCGCATCCAGCGCCTCGACCCGCACGAGCGGGCCGTAGAACTCGGTGAGCACGCTCTGCGAGTGCAGTGCCCGCCAGGCGGCATCGGCATCCGTGTCGATCGAGAGTTTCAGCAGGATCCTCATGCGCCCATCCAAGCATCCGACGCCCGCGCATCCGATCCCGCGCGGGTGACAGTGCTCACCGGGGTCGCTGAGCGGCTCGACGCGCGGCGGCCGTGATCTCGCGCCGGGTCCAGCGGAAGGCGTGGCGCTCGTCGAACCGGCGCGAGCAGCGCGCACACGAGGTGGGCCTGGTGGGTCGGCGGTGCCGATACGTGATGTGCCCGGCGGGGCACCGGCCCACCCACGGGGCGAGCTCGGTGGCCGTCTCTCCGTCGTGCGTCGTGCCGCCGACGTAACCGAGCCCCTCGGCCACCGTCTTCCACGCCGGGCCGTGTGCGGCGGCATGGCCCGCGAGCGCGTGGGCGACCTCGTGCAGCAGCACCTGATGGATCTCGTCGTCGTCGAAGCGGGCGGCGAGATACTTCGACACAGTGATGCGCTTGTCGCGGTAGTTGCACAGGCCGGCGCGCCGCTTCGCGCTGTCGAATCCGAATCGCCACGACTCGTCCAGATGCAGGCGAATGAGGGCCTCGCCCCAGGTGCGCACACGGTCCAGATCGGCCATGGAGAAAGGCTAGGTCATGCCGCCGACATGGGCTGCGGGCGCGGTCAGCTCGCCGCGACGGCGAGGTCGCGCCGCCGCTCCACGGCCTCGATCGACAGCAGCACCGACTCGAGGGTCGCGTCGTCGGCGCCCGTCTCGCGGCGCAGGAACAGCGTGTGCTTGAAACTCTCCCGTGCCGTGTCGTAGTCGCCCGCTTCGAAGGCGTTGCGTCCGTGATGCTGGTGCGCGAAGGCGGCGATCGACGCCCAGCCCTGCCCTTCGGCCTCGCTCGCGCACGTCGCCAGCGCCTGCTCGGCCGCCGCGTGCGCCCCGCGGTACTGCTGCACGGTGGCGAGCAGGATGCGTGCGCGCAACAGCTCCTTGCGCGTGCCGGCCATGCGCGCCTGCCGCACGGTCTCCTCGCCGAGAGCGAGCGCCTCATCGAGCCGGCCCAGCACCTTCAGCAGCCAGACGCGCTCGAGCAGGGAGGGGATGCTGCGCTGCTGCTCGATCTCGTCGAGACGCGCCTCGCATTCCGACGGGTCGACCAGTTCGCGGAGGGTCGAAGCGTCGTATCCCTTGATGAAACCCACGTTCGCTCTCCTCTCCACGGGCGTTCGCGCTCAGTCTGCCTGCGGCCGCCCGGAATCCTCGGCGGCGCGCCCGCGAATCGCGGATCGGAGGGGGTGCTGAAGTCAGCGCAGGAAGATCGACGCGTCGGGGCGCGGGGAGTCCGTCGCCGAGGCGTCGGTGACGATCGCCGCATCCTTCGCGAAGGCCTCGGCCTCGGCGCCGTGCGCGACCTTGGCCGGATGCGGCCCTGCCGCGAGCACGCGGGCCAGCGCATCCGCGGGCAGCGGACGCGTCGAGGCTGTCAGCACGAGGTTGCCGAAGCGGCGACCCTTGAGGATCTGGGCGTCGGCGAGGATCGCCACCTCGGGCAGCACCGTGCGGATGGTCGCGACCTGCCGGCGCGCGAAGGCGAGCCCCGGCCCGTCGGCCACGTTCACGAGCAGCACGCCGTCGGATGCCAGCAGTCGCGCGATCTCGCCGTAGAACTCCGCACTCGTGAGGTGCGCCGGGGTCTGAGCTCCGGAGTAGACGTCGGCGATCACGAGATCGACGTTGCCGCGCAGGGCGGGAGGCAGTCGCCGCAGGCCCTCTCGTGCATCGCCGATCCGCACGCGCACGGCGGCGCCGCGGGGCAGGGGAAGATGCTCGCGCACGAGGCCGACGAGCGCCGGCTCGAGCTCGATCACCTGCTGGCGCGATCCTGGCCTCGTCGCCGCGAGGTAGCGCGGCAGGGTCATGCCGCCCGCGCCGAGGTGCACGGCCGTGAGCGGCGCGCCCGGGACGCCGAGCTGGTCGATCACCGCGCCCATTCGCACGACGTACTCGAAGTGCAGGTGGGTCGGGTCGTCGAGGTCGATGTGCGACTGCGGAGTCTCGTCGATGAGCAGCTCGAATCCGCCGCCGTACGACGACGGCACGACGCGCGCGATCCCTCCCGAGCCCAGGCGCGCCGACGGATGCTCCGCATCCCTCGCCCTCGATCTGCCCACCCCGCGAGCCTATTCGCTTCTCTCGCCCGGCCGGATGGGTAGTCTCGTCGGATGGACGACGACGAACGCCTCGCCGCGGGCGTGCTGTGGCCCGGATTCTTCGGCACCGAACCCCCGCGGTGGTTGCGCGAGCGTCTGCGCGCAGGTCTTGCCGGGGTCGTGTACTTCGGCCAGAACCTGGGCGGCGATGTGGCGGCGCTGAGTGCCGCGATCCGGGCGGAGAACCCGCGGGCGCTCATCGGCATCGACGAGGAGGGCGGCAGCGTCACCCGGCTCGAGACCGAGACCGGCTCGACGCTTCCCGGGGCGGCGCAGCTGGGCATCGTCGACGACCTTCGGGCGACCAGGGCCACCGGCGCCGAGCTAGCCCGCCGGCTGCGCGCCGTGGGGGCGGATGTGCTGCTCGGCCCGGTCGCCGACGTCAACACCGACCCGCGCAACCCCGTCATCGGCGTGCGCTCCTTCGGCGACGACGCCGCCCTCGTCTCGCGCCATGTCGCCGCGGAGGTCGAGGGCGTGCAGCGCGGCGGCGTGGCCGCGTGCGTCAAGCACTTCCCCGGGCACGGCGACACGCATCTCGACTCGCACCACGCGCTGCCCGTCGTCGGGGCGGATGCGGCCGAGATGGACCGGGTGCACCTCGCACCGTTCCGCGCCGCCGTCGAGGCGGGCGTCGACGCGGTCATGACGGCGCACATCGTCGTGCCCGCCTGGGGCGAGGAGCCCGCGACGCTGAACCCCCGCGTGCTCGGCCTGCTGCGGGCGATGGGCTTCGAAGGCGTTATCATCACCGACGCGCTCGACATGGCTGCCATCCGAGAATCCGTCGGGATCGGCGGGGGCGCCGTGCGCGCTCTGGCCGCGGGCGCGGACCTGCTGTGCATCGGAAACCCCACCAACCCGGGCGATGCGGCCGCCGCCGACCAGGACGAGCAGGACTTCCTCGCCGCGTTCGGCGCCGTCGTCGCGGCACTGCGCGACGGATCGTTGCCGCGCGAGCGGGTGTCCGAGGCGGCCGAACGCGTGGCGTGGCTGGCCGAGCGCCTGGCCACCGCATCCGCCGCAGACGCCTCGTCCGCCCCCGCCGATGCCGGCCTCTTCGCCGACGTCGTCGACCGATCGCTCGTCGTGCGCGGTGAACTCGGGGCGAAAGCCGCAGGACTCGCCGTGATCGACGCGCGTCGGGCGTCGAGCCTCGCCGTCGACAGCGGCGCCGCCTACGCGGGCGAAGAGCTCGCCGTGGACGGATGGCGCGAGCGGATCGATCCGGCGCGGGCGAGTGCGTCCGAGCGCGCCGAGACGATCGGCCGCGCGCGCGCCGCCGCGCAGGAGCGGGGGCTGCGAGTCGCCGTGCTCGTGGATGCCATAGCGACAGGCGGCCCCCAGCGCACCCTGTGCGAGGAGGTCGCCGTCGCCGTGCCGGATGCGGTGATCGTCGATGTGGGCATCGCAGCCCAGGACGAGACGGGCGCCCTGCCCGTCGTCGAGGTGCACGCCACGAGCCGGATCGGATCCGCCCGTGCCCGGGCGCTGCTCGCGACCACGACGAGCTGAACGGCTCCGAAGACGGAAGGGCGTTGAAGGTCGGCGCGGTATACCGCAGGATCCGACGGAGGTCAAGATTCTCGCTGGACAGCCGGTCCATTCCGACGTATAGTTGTTCTTTGCGCCTCGCTCCCTCCTGCCCTCATATGGTGGTCGGCAGAATCCCGCACCTTCCCGCATGCTCTCGCGGTGATCGTCGTGCGGGCCGAGTTGCGGCGCACTCCACCTGACGACTGAGGAATCGAGAAGCCCTTCGGGGCTCACGGAGGTTATTCCCTTGGCTGCTGCTCGCAACGCATCCACCCCCACCACCATCAAGAACGGACGCGGCGCATCCCGCCTCTCGTTCGCCAAGATCTCCGACACGCTGACGGTCCCCGACCTGCTGGCCCTGCAGACGGAGTCGTTCGACTGGCTCGTCGGCAACGACGCCTGGCGCAAGCGCCTCGCCGAGGGCAAGAAGGCCGGCCGCAAGGATCTGGCCGAGCACAGCGGTCTGGAGGAGATCTTCGAGGAGATCTCCCCGATCGAAGACCTCAGCGAGACCATGCAGCTGAGCTTCACCAACCCGTACCTCGAGCCCGAGAAGTACTCCATCGCCGAGTGCAAGGAGCGCGGCAAGACCTACGCCGCCCCGCTCTACGTCGAGGCCGAGTTCATGAACCACCAGACCGGTGAGATCAAGACCCAGACGGTCTTCATGGGCGACTTCCCGCTGCAGACCGCCAAGGGCACGTTCATCATCAACGGCACCGAGCGCGTCGTCGTCTCGCAGCTCGTCCGCTCGCCCGGCGTCTACTTCGACAAGACCCCCGACAAGACGTCCGACAAGGACATCGTCTCCGCCCGCGTCATCCCCTCCCGCGGCGCCTGGCTCGAGTTCGAGATCGACAAGCGCGACCAGGTCGGCGTGCGCATCGACCGCAAGCGCAAGCAGTCCGTCACCGTCTTCCTCAAGGCCCTCGGCCTGACCAGCGAGGAGATCCTCGCCGAGTTCGCCGGCTTCGGCTCCATCGAGGAGACGCTGGCCAAGGACACCATCGTCACCAAGGAAGACGCGCTGCGCGACATCTACCGCAAGCTCCGTCCGGGCGAGCAGGTGGCCGCCGAGGCCGCCCGCGCGCTGCTGGACAACTTCTACTTCAACCCGAAGCGCTACGACCTGGCCAAGGTGGGTCGCTACAAGATCAACCAGAAGCTCGGCCTGGACGAGCCGCTGAACGCCTCGGTGCTCACGGTCAAGGACATCGTCGAGACGATCAAGTACCTCGTGCGCCTGCACGCGGGGATCGAGACGTTCGAGGGCATCCGCGGCGGCAAGAAGGCGGAGATCCGCCTCGCCACGGACGACATCGACAACTTCGGCAACCGCCGCATCCGCGCCGTCGGCGAGCTCATCCAGAACCAGGTCCGCACGGGTCTGAGCAGGATGGAGCGCGTCGTGCGCGAGCGCATGACGACGCAGGACATCGAGGCGATCACGCCGCAGACCCTGATCAACGTGCGCCCCGTCGTCGCCGCGATCAAGGAGTTCTTCGGCACCTCGCAGCTGTCGCAGTTCATGGATCAGAACAACCCGCTCGCGGGCCTGACCCACAAGCGCCGCCTCTCGGCCCTGGGCCCTGGGGGCCTCAGCCGCGACCGCGCCGGCGTCGAGGTGCGCGACGTGCACCCCTCGCACTACGGCCGCATGTGCCCGATCGAGACGCCGGAAGGCCCGAACATCGGTCTGATCGGATCGCTCGCGACCTTCGCGCGCATCAACTCGTTCGGCTTCATCGAGACCCCGTACCGCCGCGTCGTCGACGGCAAGGTCACCGATGACATCGACTACCTGACCGCCGCCGAGGAGGTCGACTTCAACATCGCGCAGGCCAACGCCCCGCTCGGTGCGAAGGGCGAGTTCCTGGAGAGCCACGTGCTGGCCCGCCCCCGCGGCGGATCCGGCGAGGTCGACCTGTTCCTGCCCGAGGAGATCGGCTACATCGACGTCTCGCCGCGCCAGATGGTGTCGGTGGCGACCTCGCTCGTGCCGTTCCTCGAGCACGACGACGCGCAGCGCGCGCTCATGGGCGCCAACATGCAGCGCCAGGCCGTGCCGCTGCTGCGCAGCGAGTCGCCGCTGGTCGGAACCGGTATGGAGGGCTACGCGGCCATCGACGCCGGTGACGTCATCACCACCGAGAAGGCCGGTGTGGTCAGCGAGGTCTCGGCCGACCGCGTCGTCGTCGCCCTCGACGAGGGCGGCACGCAGGAGTACTACCTGCGCAAGTTCGACCGCTCGAACCACGGCACCAGCTACAACCAGCGCGTCGTGGTCTCCGATGGCGACCGCGTCGAGGTCGGCGAGGTCATCGCCGACGGACCGGCCACGGAGAACGGCGAGCTCGCGCTCGGCAAGAACCTTCTCGTCGCGTTCATGACGTGGGAGGGCCACAACTTCGAAGACGCGATCATCCTCAGCCAGGACCTGGTGAAGGACGACACGCTCTCCTCGATCCACATCGAGGAGTACGAGGTCGACGCCCGCGACACCAAGCTCGGCAAGGAGGAGATCACCCGCGACCTCCCCAACGTCAGCCCCGAGCTGCTCAAGGATCTCGACGATCGCGGCATCATCCGCATCGGCGCCGAGGTGCGCCCCGGCGACATCCTCGTCGGCAAGGTCACGCCGAAGGGCGAGACCGAGCTGAGCGCCGAGGAGCGCCTGCTGCGCGCGATCTTCAACGAGAAGAGCCGCGAGGTGCGCGACACGTCGCTGAAGGTGCCGCACGGTGAGCAGGGCACGGTCATCGCCGTCAAGGAGTTCAACGCCGAGGACGGCGACGACGAGCTCGGCTCGGGCGTCAACCGCCGCGTCGTGGTCTTCATCGCCCAGAAGCGCAAGATCACCGAGGGCGACAAGCTCGCCGGTCGTCACGGCAACAAGGGCGTCATCGCCAAGATCCTGCCGGTGGAGGACATGCCGTTCCTCGCCGACGGAACCCCGGTCGACGTCATCCTCAACCCGCTCGGCATCCCCGGCCGCATGAACTTCGGCCAGGTGCTCGAGACGCACCTCGGCTGGATCGCCAAGCACGGCTGGAAGATCGAGGGCAATCCGGAGTGGGCCGCCCACGTGCCGAAGGAGGCCTTCGAGGCAGCCCCCGGCACCAAGGTCGCCACCCCGGTGTTCGACGGCGCCGAGGAGCGCGAGATCGCGGGTCTGCTCGACCAGACCCTGCCCAACCGCGACGGCGACCGGATGATCGACTCGACGGGCAAGACCACCCTGTTCGACGGCCGCTCCGGCGAGCCGTTCCCCGGGCAGATCTCGGTCGGCTACATGTACATCCTGAAGCTGCACCACCTCGTCGACGACAAGATCCACGCTCGTTCGACCGGCCCCTACTCGATGATCACCCAGCAGCCGCTCGGCGGTAAGGCCCAGTTCGGCGGCCAGCGCTTCGGTGAGATGGAGGTGTGGGCGCTGGAGGCCTACGGCGCCGCGTACGCGCTGCAGGAGCTGCTCACGATCAAGTCCGACGACATCCTCGGCCGCGTCAAGGTGTACGAGGCGATCGTCAAGGGCGAGAACATCCAGGAGCCGGGCATCCCCGAGTCGTTCAAGGTGCTCATGAAGGAGATGCAGTCGCTCTGCCTGAACGTCGAGGTGCTCTCGGCCGACGGCACGGCGGTCAACCTCCGCGACACCGACGATGAGGCGTTCCGGGCCGCGGAGGAGCTGGGCATCAACATCTCCAGCCGCTTCGAGTCCGCCTCGATCGACGAGATCTGATCTCGGCCAGACCCACTTCTTCAGAGAATTTCGACACAGGAGAACTAGTGCTCGACGCAACAACTTTCGATGAGCTTCGCATCGGTCTGGCCACTGCCGACGACATCCGTCGGTGGTCCTACGGTGAGGTCAAGAAGCCCGAGACCATCAACTACCGCACCCTCAAGCCCGAGAAGGACGGTCTGTTCGGTGAGCAGATCTTCGGCCCTTCCCGCGACTGGGAGTGCGCCTGCGGCAAGTACAAGCGGGTGCGCTTCAAGGGCATCGTGTGCGAGCGCTGCGGAGTGGAGGTCACCAAGAGCTCCGTGCGCCGCGAGCGCATGGGCCACATCGAGCTGGCCGCCCCGGTCACGCACATCTGGTACTTCAAGGGCGTGCCCTCGCGTCTGGGCTACCTGCTCGACATGGCGCCGAAGGACCTCGAGAAGGTCATCTACTTCGCCGCGTACATGGTGATCTCCGTCGACGAGGATGCGCGTCACCGCGATCTCGCCACGCAGGAGAACAACATCCGCCTCGAGCTGAAGACCCTCGGCGACCGTCGCGACGCGAAGATCGCCGAGCGCATGTCCAAGCTGGAGGAGGAGCTCGCCGCCCTGGAGGCGGAGGGCGCCAAGGCCGACGCCAAGAAGAAGGTGAAGGACGCCGCGGAGAAGGAGATGACCCTCATCCGCAAGGGCGCCGACGAGGCCATCGGCAAGCTGGAGCGCGTGTGGGAGGACTTCCGCACCCTCGAGGTGGGCATGCTGCGCCCCGAGGACGACGTGTTCCACGAGCTGCAGGACCGGTTCGGCCAGTACTTCGAGGCCTACATGGGCGCCGAGTCGATCCAGAAGCGCCTGGAGAGCTTCGACCTGAAGGGCGAGGCCGAGAAGCTTCACCTGCAGATCTCGGAGGGCAAGGGCCAGCGCAAGATCCGTGCGATCAAGCGCCTCAAGGTCGTCAACTCGTTCCTCGAGACGGGCATGAGCCCGGCCTCGATGGTGCTCGACGTCGTGCCGGTGATCCCGCCGGAGCTGCGCCCGATGGTGCAGCTCGACGGCGGTCGTTTCGCCACGAGCGACCTCAACGACCTGTACCGCCGCGTGATCAACCGCAACAACCGCCTCCGTCGCCTGATCGACCTCGGCGCCCCCGAGATCATCGTGAACAACGAGAAGCGGATGCTGCAGGAGGCGGTCGACGCGCTCTTCGACAACGGCCGCCGCGGACGCCCCGTCACCGGCACCGGCAACCGCGCGCTGAAGTCGCTGTCCGACATGCTCAAGGGCAAGCAGGGCCGGTTCCGCCAGAACCTGCTCGGCAAGCGCGTGGACTACTCGGGTCGTTCGGTCATCGTCGTCGGTCCGCAGCTCAAGCTGCACCAGTGCGGTCTGCCCAAGGAGATGGCGATCGAGCTGTTCAAGCCGTTCGTCATCAAGCGCCTGATCGACCTGGGCCACGCCCAGAACATCAAGGCCGCCAAGCGGGCCGTCGAGCGCTACCGTCCCGAGGTGTGGGACGTGCTCGAGGAGATCATCCGCGAGCGCCCCGTGCTGCTCAACCGCGCCCCCACGCTGCACCGCCTGGGCATCCAGGCCTTCGAGCCGCAGCTCGTGGAGGGCAAGGCCATCCAGCTGCACCCGCTCGTGTGCGCGGCGTTCAACGCCGACTTCGACGGCGACCAGATGGCCGTGCACCTGCCGCTGTCGGTGGAGGCCCAGGCCGAGGCGCGCGTGCTCATGCTCGCCTCGAACAACATCCTCAAGCCCTCGGACGGCCGTCCGGTCACCCTGCCCTCGCAGGACATGATCATCGGCCTTCACCACCTGACCACCGTCAAGGAGGGCGCCGCCGGTGAGGGGCGCGCCTTCGGCTCGGTGGGCGAGGCGATCCTGGCCAAGGACGAGGGCACCCTCGACCTGCAGGCCAAGGTGCGCATCCGCATCCCGGGTCTGACCTTCCTCGAGGGCGAGGCCCCCGAGGGCTACGAGCGCCACGGCCTCGTGGATGCGTCGCTCGGCCAGGCGATCTTCAACGACGCGCTGCCGAAGGGCTACCCCTTCGTGCGCGAGGTCGCCGACAAGGGCAAGCTGTCGCAGATCGTCAACAAGCTCGCCGAGGAGTACCCCAAGGTCGAGACGGCGGCGACGCTGGACCGCATCAAGGACGCCGGCTTCCACTGGGCCACGCGTTCGGGCGTCACCGTCGCGCTGAGCGACATCCTCACTCCGCCGGACAAGGCCGAGATCGTGGCGCGCCACGAGCAGCAGGCCGCGAAGGTGCAGGGCCAGTACGAGAAGGGCCTCACGACCGACGCCGAGCGTCGTCAGGAGCTCATCAAGATCTGGACCGAGGCGACCGACGAGGTTCAGGCCGCGATGCGGGCGAACTTCCCCGAGGACAACAACATCAACCGCATGGTGTCCTCCGGCGCCCGTGGTAACTGGCTGCAGATCCGCAACATCGCGGGTATGCGCGGTCTGGTGAACAACCCCAAGGGCGAGATCATCCCGCGTCCGATCATCTCCTCGTACCGCGAGGGGCTGAGTGTGGCGGAGTACTTCATCGCCACGCACGGCACCCGCAAGGGTCTGGCCGACACCGCCCTGCGCACGGCCGACTCGGGCTACCTGACCCGTCGCCTGGTGGACGTCTCGCAGGATGTCATCATCCGCGAGGACGACTGCGGCACGGCCAAGGGTCTGGAGCTGCCGATCGCCGCGCCGAACACGGCCGGCGAGCTGGTGCGCGACGCGAACGTCGAGAACTCGGTGTTCGCCCGCACGCTGGCCGCGGATGTGGTCGGCGAGTCCGGCGACGTGCTGGCCACGGCCGGTGAGGATGTCGGCGACGTGCTCATCGACAAGCTCGTCGAGGCGGGCGTCGAGAGCATCAAGGTGCGCTCGGTGCTCACCTGCGACTCGGCCGTCGGCGTCTGCGCGAAGTGCTACGGCCGCTCGCTGGCCACCGGCAAGACCGTCGACATCGGCGAGGCCGTGGGCATCATCGCCGCGCAGTCGATCGGTGAGCCCGGCACGCAGCTGACGATGCGCACCTTCCACACCGGTGGATCGGCCTCGGCCGACGACATCACGCAGGGTCTTCCCCGCGTGCAGGAGCTGTTCGAGGCGCGCACTCCGAAGGGCGCATCCCCGATCGCCGAGGCCGACGGCCGCATCGCGATCGAGGAGACCGACAAGAGCAAGAAGGTCATCCTCACGCCCGACAACGGCGACGAGGAAGTGGTCTACCCGGTGCTCAAGCGTGCAACGCTCCTCGTCGAGGACGGCCAGCACGTCACGGTCGGTCAGCCCCTCCAGGTCGGCACGCTCGACCCCAAGGAGGTCATGCGCGTCATGGGCGCCCGCGAGGTGCAGAAGTACCTCGTCGGCGGTGTGCAGGGCGTGTATCGCTCGCAGGGTGTGCCGATCCACGACAAGCACATCGAGGTCATCGTGCGCCAGATGCTGCGCAAGGTCACCGTGGTCGACCACGGCGACACGGTGCTGCTGCCCGGTGAGATGGTCGACGCGCGTCGTTACCAGGACATCAACCGCGAAGCGGTCGCGTCGAGCAAGCGCCCGGCGTCGGGCCGCCCCGAGCTGATGGGTATCACCAAGGCGTCGCTGGCCACCGAGTCGTGGCTGTCGGCCGCTTCCTTCCAGGAGACGACCCGCGTGCTCACGCAGGCCGCCATGGAGGGCAAGAGCGACCCGCTGGTGGGGCTGAAGGAGAACGTCATCATCGGAAAGCTCATCCCTGCCGGGACGGGTCTGCGCCGCTACCGCGACATCACGGTGGAGGCGACCGAGGAGGCCAAGAGCGAGCGCTACCCGAACCGGATCTTCGCATCCGACGGGGCGTACGCCGACGGCGACTTCGGGTACGTCGACTTCGACGCGTTCTCGACCGACGACATCACGCCCGGTACGTACAACTGAGTTCGATGACGTCGGCGAAGGCCCGGATCCTCAGGGATCCGGGCCTTCGCTGTTGCGGGCTGCGCGTACGCTGGCGTCGTGTGCGCACAGGCGGACGAGGGCGGTCGCGTCGTCGTGATCGGCGAGGCGCGCATCATCGAGGTGCGCGATCGTCGCGGGATGCGTGAGACGGTGGGCGGGGCGGGTGCGGCGATCGCCGTGCGCCTGGCCCGTGCGGGGCTGTCGGTGTCGCTGGCGGCCGCGATGCCGGCCGGGCGAGGCGGCGAGCACATCCGTCGGTACCTCGAGGATCACCGCGTCACGATAATGCCGGTGGCATCGGCCGCTGCCACCGGCGCGACGCGGGTGATCGAGATCGGCGTCGACGGGGTCGCGCATGTCATCGGGCGGGACCGCGCGGAGGCGGGGAGCGCGGCGCTGGATGCCATCGTCTCGACCGCCATCGCGGATGGCCTCGCCGACCTCGCGCACGAGGGCGGGCGCATGCATCCGCTCGTGCGCCGACCCGACCCGTGGGGTGCGCCGGAAGAGCTTCGGCGACTCGGCACGTGAGCGCCGCGCCCGTGGGCCCGCGGATTTCCTGAGCCTGAGCGCGACGGGTATGATTGTGGATCGCGCCCCCGGTCGGCTGAACAAGCGGGACGGGCGTGCACTGGCGAGTTGCCCGAGCGGCCAAAGGGAGCTGACTGTAAATCAGCCGTCATCGACTTCACAGGTTCGAATCCTGTACTCGCCACCCAACGAAGAACGGCCCCCGCGATCGCGGGGGCCGTTCTTCGTTCGGGAGAGAGCTCCGAGAAACGCGCGTCACCCGACGTTGCGGATGAGGATGCGCCAGCGCTCGGGGCCCTCGTCGAGGTAGCGGGCGCGGTAGGCGTCGCCGTGGCGCGCCTCGAGCTGGGTGAGCAGCGGCACCGGGTCGTGCGTGGCGGAGATCACCATGGCCGATCCGGGGCGCAGCGACTCGATGGCGCCGAAGATGGCGGCGTGGCGGACGGCGTGCGGGATGGTCTGCACGTCCAGCTCGGGGAGCTCCTCGTCGACCTCGCCGCAGGTGCATCCGGCGGTGGGGCTCTGGTCCACGGCCTCGTCGCGGGAACGGTGGATATCGATGTGACCCATGGGGATTCTCCTGTCGCGGGCGGATGCGATGACGCTCTCCATTTTATTACACTGAGAGACGTGGAAAATAATCCTGGTGGGTCCGGCCGCGAACGCGTGCTCGCGGCGCTCGAGAGCCGCATGCGGACGATCCCGGAGCTCGTGCACGAGACCGGACTGCACGAGAACACCGTGCGCGGGCACCTCGAGCGTCTGCGCGCTGAGGGGCTGATCCGCCGCGAGCGGCAGGACCCCGACGGGCGCGGTCGTCCCGCCTGGAGATGGTCGCTCATCGACGCCCGCGACGCGGACCCCGCGCTGGGTCTGGTGGTCGCTCTCGCCGAGTCCCTGAGCGATGCGGCCGCGGACCCCTCGGCGCGTGCCCGCGCAGCCGGGGTCGCCTGGGGGCGCCGACTCGCGGCCCAGCGCGCGGAGCAGGACGGCCCGGCCCTGGTCGCCGCCGTGATGCAGGATCAGGGCTTCGCCCCCGAGAAACAGGATGCGCCGGGAGCGGACGACTCCCGGCGCATGCGCCTCCTGCGCTGTCCGCTGCTGGCCGCCGCCCGGGGCCGCACAGATACCGTGTGCGCCGTGCACGAGGGACTCGTCGAGGGCCTTCTGCGGGCGCGCGATGACGCGGGCCGCGCGATGTTGGCGCCCTTCGCCGCCGTCGGCGGCGCCTGCGCGCTGAGCCTGCGGGACGCGTCGTGACCCGGGCGCGGCACGCCTTCGCAGGACAACCCCGCCGTGACCAGGTGCGGGACACCGGCGCCGGTCGCCGCCGCCCGTCGTGGCGCCTGATCTGGCTGGTCCCTGCCGCGGTCGCCCTGCTCATCGGCCTGGATGCCGGCCTGCTGCTGCTCGGCCTTCCCGCCCCCGTCGACGCCGCCCGCCTGCCCGATGTGCACGGGATGCTGCTGACGCTCGGCTTCGTCGGCACGCTCATCTCGCTCGAACGCGCCACCGCCCTGGCGCGCTGGTACGGCTACCTTGCTCCGGCGCTGCTGGGTCTGGGCGGTCTGCTGTTGGTAGCCGCCCCCGTGCCGCTGATCGTCGCCAAGGGCGTGCTCGTCGCGGGTGCCGCCGCGTTCGCACTCGTTTACATCCCGCTGTGGCGGCGGCAGCACGACGCGCCCCTGCTCACCCAGCTGCTGGCGGCCGTGCTGGCGCTGGCCGGGGCCATCCTGTGGCTGAACCAGGACACCATGTACCGCATCGTGCCGTGGCTGTTCGGCTTCATCATCCTCACGATCGCCGCCGAACGGGTGGAGCTGGCGCGCATCACCATGGGGCCCCGCGCCGGCGGGCGCCTGCTCGCCCTTGCCTGGGCGATGACCGGTGCGCTCGTCGTGGGCGTGGCGCTGCCGGATGCGGGCGCGGTGCTGCTGGGACTGTCGATCCTGTCGCTGACGGTCTGGCTGCTCGTGCACGACGTCGCCCGCCGTACGATCCGCGCCGACGGTTCGGCGCGGTACATGGCGGCGTGCATCCTCGCCGGCTACGTGTGGCTCGCCGTCGCCGGGGCCATCCTTCTCTTCGGCCACCTCGCGCCCGGCGCCGCGTACGACGCGGCCGTGCACGCGGTGTTCCTCGGGTACACGTTCTCGATGATCATGGCGCACGCGACGACGATCCTCCCCGCCGTGCTGCATATCGCACTGCCTTATCGCGCGGCGTTCTGGATTCCCGCGGCGCTCCTGCAGGCAGGGCTGGTCATCCGGCTGTGGCCGGGCGACGGCGTCGGATCCGAGCTCGCCCTGCGCGTGGGCGGGGTGATCGGCGTCGTGGCGCTCGTGCTGTTCATGCTCACGGCTCTGACCAGTGCGATCCTCGGCCCGCCGCGTGCTCCCGCGAAGGCGACAACGGGGGAGGCGGAATGACCATTCCGATGCGCACCGGGGATGCGCCGGCGCACGCGGCGAAGCCCGTCGAGCAGGGCTTCTGGCCCCTGCGCGATCTTCCGACGGCGATCTGGCTGATCCTCACGGTCGTCGCCGTGCTCGTGCACCGCAGTATCCCCGCACCGCGGTGGCTCATGATCCACCTGCTCCTGCTCGGAGCGGTCACCCACGCGATCCTCGTGTGGAGCCCGTACTTCGCCGCGGCGCTGCTGCGCACCCCGGCGGCGGGGGACCGGCGGATGCAGAGCATCCGTCTGCTGCTGGCCAACGCCGGTGCGGCGCTGGCGATCGTCGGCGTCGTCGCACCGCTGTGGGCGCTGACGGTCGTCGGCGCGGCCGCGCTCATCGTCGCGGTGTCGTGGCACACGGTCGATCTGGCGCTGCGGATGCGCCGCGCGATGCCCGGTCGATTCGGCGGGACGGTGCGCTACTACATCGCCTCCGCGCTGCTGCTCGTGCTCGGCGCGGCGCTGGGCGCCTGGCTCGCGCACGGTCCGCACGCCGAGGGCCTGATGCTCTCCCACGCGCTGCTGAACGTGCTCGGCTGGATCGGGCTGACGGTGGCGGGCACGGTCGTCACCCTCTGGCCGACGATCCTGCGCACCCGCGCCGACGAGCACGCTCCGCGGGGTGCGGCCCGGGCACTGCCGATCCTCGCAGCTGGCGTGCTCGTCGCGGCCGTCGGTGCCGCGCTGTCGATGACCCCGGTCCTCGCCGTGGGACTACTGGCGTACCTGGCCGGCCTCGTCGTGCTCGGCGTCTCGCTCGCCCGGGCAGCCGCCGCGGCTCCGCCGCGCAGCTTCCCGGCGCTGTCCGTGGGCGCAGCCCTGCTGTGGTGGACCGGATGCGTGGCGTGGCTGATCATCGGCTCCACCGCGGCGTTCGTCGCGGACGCCGGTTTCGTCGCCGTGCTGCGCCTTGTCGACCAGGTCGTCCCGTACCTTGTCGCCGGTTTCGCCGCGCAGGTGCTCGTCGGCGCGCTGAGCCACCTCATCCCCGTCGTGCTCGGCGGCGGGCCGACACCGGTGCGGTGGGGGACGGCGGCCTTCGACCGCTTCGGACCGCTGCGGGTGAGCGTCGCCAACGCCGCTCTCGTCGTGTGTGCGCTGCCGGTGTCGAGCCTCATCCGGGTGGTCGCCTCGATCCTTTACCTCCTCGCGATGGCGTCGTTCCTGGTGGTGTCGCCGATGGCGATGCGCGCCCAGCGGCGCGCCAAGGCGGAGACCGCGGGCGCCGTGCCCTCTGGCGAACGGAAGGGTCCTCTCGTGGCGGAGGATCCACGCGCGGACGCGACGACCCGCGGACGCCGCGCCGGGCAGGCCGTCGCGGGGCTGGCCGCCGTCGTGCTCGCCGTCGCGGTCACGGCCGCGGCGGATCCGGTCGGGCTCGGATGGGGCGCGGCGCCGACCGGCGACGCGGACGCCCCCGTGCGGACCGTGCAGGTCGAGGCTGCCGGTATGCGCTTCACCCCGAACGTCATCGAGGTGCCCGCGGGCACCCGCCTGGTCATCGAACTGATCAACACCGACGCCTCGCAGGTGCACGACCTCGTCTTCGCCAACGGCGTCGCCGGCACGAGGCTGGCCCCGGGTGAGTCGGAGACGATCGACGTCGGCGTCATCACGGAAGACGTCGAGGGCTGGTGCTCCATCATCGGGCACAAGCAGATGGGGATGACGCTCTCGATCGTCGCCGTGGGCTCCGACGGGGCCGCGACCGGCGGAGGCGCCGAACACGACCACGACGGCATGGGCGATCACACCGGCATGGACGACGACGCCGACATGGGTGGCATGGACATGGGTGGCGCGCCGGGGGAGGGGTTCGAGCCCTTCCCCGCCGAACTGGATCCTCTGCCCGCATCCGACGGCCCCGTCACGCACACCCTCACCCTCGCGGCGCGCGATGTGGAGACCGAGGTCGCCCCGGGCATCACCCAGACGCTGTGGACGTATGGCGGCACGGCCCCCGGCCCCGTGCTGCACGGGCGCGTGGGCGACACGTTCGTCGTCACCCTCGTCAACGACGGCGACATGGGTCATTCGATCGACTTCCACGCCGGATCCCTCGCCCCCGACGAACCCATGCGCACGATCGCGCCGGGGGAGAGCCTCACCTACACGTTCACCGCGACCCGTGCCGGCATCTGGATGTACCACTGCTCGACCATGCCGATGACCGCGCACATCGCCAACGGCATGTACGGGGCGGTCGTCATCGAGCCTGACGACCTGCCCGCCGTGGACCGCAGCTACGTGCTGGTGCAGGGCGAGTACTACCTCGGCGACCACGACGGCGGCGTCGTCGACCTCGACGCGCTGGCCACCGGGCGCCCCGATCTGGTCGTGTTCAACGGCTACGCCAACCAGTACGATCATGCGCCGCTGCCGGCGCGGGTCGGCGAGCGGGTGCGCGTCTGGGTGCTGGATGCCGGGGTCGAGCGGCCCACGAGCTTCCACGTGGTGGGCGGCCAGTTCGACACCGTGTGGTCGGAGGGGCGCTATCTCATCGACCGCGTCGAGGGCGCCGGATCGCAGGCGCTCGGGCTCATGCCCGCCCAGGGCGGTTTCGTGGAGCTGATCTTCCCCGAGGCCGGGCACTACCCCTTCGTCTCGCACTTCATGATCGATGGAGAGCGCGGTGCGCACGGCGTCTTCGACGTCACCGGGTGACCGAGGGACGCGGCCGGGGAGCCGGGAACGTCGGGGCGGCGTTCGGGGCTCAGCGGGCGCCGGGGCTTGGCAGGCTCAGGCTCAGCGGGCCGCGAGCGCGTCGCCGATCCGGCCGAGTGCCTCGGTCAGGATCGGGCGCGGCGTGGCGAACACGAGGCGCGTGAAACCGACCGCGGCCTGGCCACAGGCGGCGCCGTCGGTCATCGCCACACGGGCGTGCTCGCGGAACCAGGCGCCGAGATCTCCGGCCAGTTCCGTCTCGCGGAAATCGAGCAGCGCGATGTAGGTGCCCTCTGGCGTGGTCGTCGTCACTCCGGGGATGGCCTCCACGAGCTCGGCGAGCAGACGCCGGTTGCCGTCGAGGTAGTCGGTGACCTCCGCCAGCCAGTCGGAACCGCCGGTGTAGGCGGCCAGGCTCGCCACGGCCCCGATGGTCGCCGTGCCGTGGCCGATCCACCCCTCCTCGGCCTCCCATGCGGCGGGGCCGGCGTCGTCGGAGAAGATCAGCTGCGCGCACTTGAAACCGGCGAGGTTCCAGGCCTTCGACGCGGAGGCGGCGGTCACCGTGTGCCCGGCGGCCTCGGCCGAGACGGAGGCGTAGGGGATGTGCTGTGCCGGCGGGTAGATGAGCGGGGCGTGGATCTCGTCTGCGAACACGCGTCCCCCCGCCGTGGTGACCACCGCGGCGAGTGCCTGCAGCTCCTCGCGCGTGGCGACGGTGCCGAGCGGATTGTGCGGGTTGCAGAGAGCGAGCAGTTCGCCGCCATCGTCGAAGGCCCGCGCCACGGCCTCGAGGTCCATCGTCCAGCGGCCCCCGACCAGTAGACTGGGCACCTCGATCACCCGGCGCCCGAGCCGAGGCGGCACCGACAGGAACGGCATGTACGCCGGGGTCGGCACGATCACGGCGGCGCCGGGAGCCGTGAACGAACGGATCGCGAACTCGAACGCAGCGATCACATCCGGGACGAGCCGCACCTGCTCGGCGTCGACCCGCCAGCCGTAGCGATCCGCGTACCAGCCGGCCGTCGCCGTCCGCAGATCCCCGTCGAGCGCCGTGGACAGGTATCCGGTGAGACCGGCATCCAGAGCCCCGACGACGGCATCGCGGATTGCAGGGGCCACGCCGAAGTCCATCTCCGCGACGAACGCGCCGATCGCGTCGGGGAACATGGTCCATTTGATGCTGCCGGCGGCGCGCAGCTCTGCCTCGGAGATCGTGTCGAATCCCATAACTCAATTGTTCACCGCGGATCCTGTGCCCGGATGGCCATCGCCGCGTCTTCATAGACTGAGGCGATGCATGCGCTCACCGAGGAGGAGATCCGCGCGTCGTTCGTGAACGCGGATGCCGACGAGATCGCGCAGATCGCGATGCCGCACGATCTGCTGCTGGCCGAATGGGATTACCTCGACTTCTTCGCCTGGCGCGACCCGATCGCGGTGCGCCGCGGCTGCGTCGTCGTGGAGCGCGACGGGCACGCTGTCGGCATCGTGCTGCGCTCGACCGACCCGGGGCGCACACGCTCGGGCATGTGCAACATCTGCCACACGATGCAGCCCGGCAATCAGGTGGCGCTGTTCACCGCCCGGCGCACCGGCGATGCGGGCCGGCGCGGATCGAGCGTGGGCACCTACATGTGCGCCGACCTGTCGTGCCACGAGAGCGTGCGTCTGGCCGCGCCTCTCGCGCCCAACGAGATCCGACCAGAACAGCTGGCCGATCGTCGTCTGGACGGCACGCACCGGCGACTGCACGGATTCGTGAACTCGGTGCTCGCGGAGGTCTGACCCGATCGCGCATAGGCTGAGGGTGCACGCGTCCGGGTCCGGGCGCGGGGCCGATGTCGTCCACGCGAGGAGTTTTCCATGACCGATCCCATCCTCTTCCACGTCGAGGACGGACTGGCGCGCCTCACGCTGAACCGCCCGCAGCGGCTGAACGCCTTCAACGCCGACCTGGCGCACGCGTGGGCCGAGGTCACGACCGAGGCCGTCGGGCGCGACGATGTCGGCGCGATCGTGCTGGATGCGACGGGGCCCGCGTTCTGCGCCGGCGGCGACGTGCTCGACATGGCGCAGACGATGACCGGCGGCTCCGACATCCACGAGCTCGCGGGCGTCATCAACATCGGCATCCGGGCCCTCACGGAATCATCGATCCCCGTGGTCGCGGCCGCGCACGGCACGACGGCCGGGGGCGGGCTGGGCATCCTGCTCAGCACCGACTACGCCGTGATCGGCGCCGACTCGCGTATCGGCAGCCTGTACGCGAACATCGGTCTCACACCCGATCTGTCGGTCTCGGCGCAGCTCGCGCAGGCCGTGGGCGAGCGCCGCGCCCTGCAGCTCGTGCTGCAGGATCGCCTGCTCAGCGCCGATGAGGCCGTGGAATGGGGGCTCGTCGCTGAAGCCGTCACAGTCGAGGAAGGCGGATCGATCGCCGATGCCGTCCGCGCCAGGGCGGATGAGATCGCCCGGTTCTGGCTCGGCAGCGCCCCCCGTGCGTATGGGCAGGCCAAGCGGCTGATCCGGTCGCGCCCAGGGCGCTCGTTCGCCGATCAGCTCGCGGAGGAGGCCCGCACGATCGGTGCCGCCTTCGACGGCGACGAGGCCCGCACCCGTGTGCAGGACTTCGCTGCGGCATCCGCGAAGCGCCGCGGCTGAGGCGGGTCGTCGCGGTTCTCCTCCCCAGGGTCGGATGACCGTGCGCTCCTCCACAGTGGCCGTGAACCTCTCGGCAGCCGGGAAGGGGCGTGGCAGGATGAGAGCCACACGGACGAGAGGATCGCCATGTCTCAGGTCGATGCGCCGCACGACACCAAACCGAATATGTCCCTGCTCATCAGGGGGTCGATCTGGATCGCGATCGGCGCGCTCATCGCCGCCGCCCTGGTCTGCGTCGTCTGGGTGCTCGTGGGAGATCAGCAGGGCCTGATCGGGCGCGCATTCCTCACGATCCTGCTGCTGGCGGGCTTCGCGGGGATCGCGATCCTCGAAGCGAGCCTGGCTCCGAACCGCCCGGACTGGCTCGCCCTGCTGAGCATGATCACCTGGATCATCGCCCTGATCGTGGGCGCCGTGAAGATCTGGCTGCCCAATAACTCCGGGCCATTCGGCGTCAACGACAGCGGTCCGGAGCGCTTCTTCCAGCTGCTTCTCGTGGTGGGAACCCTCCAGCTCGCCCTGCTGCACGTGCGGCTGTTCTGGAAGGCTTCCCAGCGGCACATCACCACGTTCACGCGGGTCATCACCTACGTGACCTTCGCGATGCTCGCTCTTCTGGTGGGAACGCTGGTGTTCTACCTCACCTTCCCGCACACGTTCACGTATGCCGACCTGTTCTGGCGCATCGTCGTCGCCCTGACGATCCTCACCGCCGTCGGCACGACGCTCATCCCGTTGCTGAACGCGCTCTTCGCGCCCAAGACGCCGCGTCCGGCCGCACAGGGGTTCGCGGCTGTCGCGCCCGCGCCGCAGGCGTGGCCCACGTACATCGACGGGCGCACGCCGCTGCCCGTACTGCGCGATGGATCACCCGACTGGAACGCGTACTACACGGGCGTGCCCACCGCCGAGTCCCAGGTCGCGCCGGCATCGCAGCCGGGCGCCCCTGCGCAGCCGGGCCCGTCGTATGCGAGCTTGCCGCCCGTCCCCGATGCGCCGGTGCCGGATGTGCCCGTCCCTCCCGCTCCTGACGCCCCGCAGGCGCCGTCGGTTCCGGAGAACCCGCCCGTTCCGGATGCGCCGACGGCACCTGACGCGCCGACGACCCCCGGGGCACCGCCCGCCCCCGGCGCTCCGCCGGCGCCCGGAGCGTTCCCTCCCGCTCCGCCGGCGCCCACTCCGCCGCAGTGACGGCGGTGACCGACGGCCTCGCCGATGAGCTGCGGCTGCTCGCCGCCGACATCGCTCAGGAGGCGGGGGCGCTCGCCCTGCGGCGCCGTGCGGAGGGGGTTGCACTGGCGGCGACGAAGAGTTCGCTGGCCGACATCGTCACCGAGGCCGACCGTGAGGTCGAGGCTCTCATCCGGTCGCGGCTCGCGGCCGAGCGTGCCGGTGACGGTTTCCTCGGCGAGGAGTCCGGTGCCGAGCAGGGCGCGAGCGGGCTGACCTGGGTGGTCGACCCGATCGACGGCACCGTGAACTACGCCGCCGGGTTCCCCGCCTACGCGGTGAGCATCGCCGTGGTGCAGGGCGAGCCCGATCCCGACGTCTGGGACGACGTCGCCGGTGCCGTCTTCGCGCCGGTGCTGGGGGAGCTGTTCACCGCCGCGCGCGGCGGAGGCGCCTGGCGCGGCGGCGATCGGCTGCGCGTGTCGGAGGCGCCGCCGGCCGGTGCGCTGCTGGCGACCGGCTTCGGCTACGACCCGTCCACGCACGACGGAGACCTGGCCGCGGTGCGCCGGGTGATGCCTCTGGCCCGCGATCTGCGCCGCATCGGGGCGGCATCCCTCGACCTCGCCTATGTCGCCGCCGGGCGCCTCGACGGCTACTTCGAACGCGGGCTCAAGCCGTGGGACTTCGCCGCCGGGCGGATGCTTGTGCGCGAGGCCGGCGGCGTCGTCGAGCGAGCCGGATCGGCATCCGATGCGCGACGCATGATCGTCGCCGGAAGCGCCGATCTCGTCCGCGATATCATCGTCCGCGCCATGGGCGATCCCTGATCCTGTCCACCGCTTTCCCAGCACGTGTCCGGTAGCGTCGAACCGATCGTTGACGTCATCGACCTGACGATGACCGTGCTGTAGAGCCCCGCCGTTCCCGACCGGCTGACTTGAGAGAAACGTTCTTGCCCTTCGATACCTCCGTGCGCGAGCCTGCGCCCACCCGCCGTTCGCTCCGCGAGGCCGCTGCCCGGCAGCAGGCAGAGTCCCAGGCATCGGCGCCCGTACCCTCGACCGCAGCGCCCTCGACTGTTGCGTCCAGAGCCGATGCGGCGACGCGCGCCGTGCCGCGACGCTCCGTGCGTCCTGCGCTGCGCAAGGTCGTCACGGTCGGGGCATCCGCAGGCGTGATGGGCCTGGCCGGGCTACTCGCGGTGACGATGACTCTGCCCTCGCAGGCCGTCGCGGCCGCGCAGGGCGCGCACGCGGCGACGTCGATCACGGCGCCCAAGGATGCCAAGACGTCGGGTTCTGGAGATGAGGAGATCCAGGCATTCATCGCGCCGACCGAGCTGACCGACGTGTCATTGCAGGGTGCGCAGGGTTTCGCCGCCGTGTCGCGCGCCGACCTCGCCGCAGAGGCCGGCATCCGCTACTCGGACTCGCTCTACACGAACGACACGTCAGCGTCGATCCAGTGGCCGTATGTGGTGGGCGTCGCGATGAGTTCACCGTTCGGTATGCGTGACGGCGTCATGCACGAGGGCATCGACCTCATTCCCGGGCTGGGCGCTCCGATCCAGGCGATCGCCGACGGCACCGTGCGGCTGGCGACAGAGAGCGACGGCGGCTACGGCGTCGGCGCCTACATCGACCACGTGATCGACGGCCGGGTCGTCACGAGCCACTACGCTCACATGCAGTACGGCTCGTTGCGGATGAAGACCGGCGACGTCGTGAAGGTCGGCGACATCGTGGGCCTCACCGGCGACACAGGGCATTCGTTCGGAGCCCATCTGCACTTCGAGCTCATCGTCAACGGTGCCAAAATCGACCCGCTTCCGTGGATGCTGGAGCACGCCGGACGCAAGTGACGCCGATTCGGATGAGGGCCGATTCTTTGGTATTCTCGTCTGGTTGCCCGCAAGGGTGGCAAGCGCCCCGATAGCTCAGTGGCAGAGCACTTCCATGGTAAGGAAGGGGTCGTCAGTTCAATCCTGACTCGGGGCTCGCACGCATTCTTCACAGTATGCCTTGCGGCAGGGTAGCTCAGTTGGTGAGAGCGCACGACTCATAATCGTGAGGTCGCGGGTTCAAGCCCCGCTCCTGCTACTCGAAACCCCCGGCTCCACCCGGGGGTTTCGTCATGTGTGTCGGGGACTTTCTCACAGGGGTGGTTGAGGGTCTTGAACTAGTAGAACAGATTTACTAGAGTAGACACATGACAACGGTATCGACCATCGAAACTGATCCGCAGCTCGTGCTGCTGGATCGGTGGGTCGAGGTCCGGCGGCAGATCGCTCGGCTGGAGGGTGAAGCGGCCGACCTCCTCGCCGCGCGTGGGGATCTTTTCGAGGCCGATGTCCGTCAGTTCCCGCTGCATCGCGATGCCCTCCGTCGATCGATGATCGCCGAGTACTCCGCGGAAGCGCGTATGGCCCGCGGATCGGTCGACATCGCGTTCGCGGAGAGCGAGAGCCTGCGCACCGTGTTCCCCGCCGTCCGCGCCGCGCTCCACGAAGGCAGGATCAGCCTTGCGCATGCGCGCGAAGTGCTTCGTGAGGGAGAGGTCGTGCGGGATGCTGTACGCGAAGGAGTCGCCGCCGCCGAATCCGTCGGACTGTACGAAGCCGCGGCGCTGGCCGTCGCCGAGCAGGAATCGCCATCGCGAACCCGCGCCCGTGCACGCCAGATCGCGACGGCCCTCGTCCCGGACGCCGTCCACGAGCGTCACGCCGAAGCGGCGGCCGAACGCACGGTCACCGTCCGCTCGCTCGACGATGGGCTCGCGCTCCTCACCGCTGTCCTTCCCGAATACGCGGCCATCGCGATCCGCGACCGGCTCTCTGAGATGGCACGGCAGATCGCGCATACCGACAGCGCCGACGATCCAGGGCCGGGTCCCGACGCGTTCCTTGAAGCGGGCGAGCCGATCGAGGAAGCGGGCGAGCCGATCGAGGATGTCGTCGCCCCGCGCACACTCGACCAGATCCGGGCCGATCTGCTCACCGACCTCCTGCTCGCCGCGGTACCGAGCGCCGCGCTCGGCAATGGACTCGGAAGCATCCAGGGCCGGGTGCAGGTGACGGTGGCGGCGACGACGCTCGCTGGCCTCGACGACCGCATGGCAGAGCTCGACGGGCACGGCCCGCTGCACCCTGATATCGCCCGGGCAATCGCCGGGATGGACACGGGGTGGACGAGGCTCTTCATCGATCAGCAGGGCACCATCACCCACACCGACACGTACTCGCCCAACGCAGCGATGAAACGGCACCTCAGAGCGAGGGATCAGCACTGCCGTTTCCCCGGATGCCGGATGCCCGCCGCAAGATGCGAGATCGATCACAATCACGATCACGCCAAGGGCGGGCCGACCAGCCTCGATAACCTGAGTCACTTCTGCCACGGGCATCACGTGCTCAAACATCCCGATATCCCGCCGCCCGCACGATGGACGGCGGGCAGACTCCCCGACGGAAGCATCCGGTGGATCAGCCCGCACGGCCGCGCCTACGCCGACCCGGCCCCGCGCCGCGTGATGTTCGTCTGACAGCGCTGCCCGCGCGCATCGCAGACCCGCCGCTACCCTGAGATCGTGGCCATCGCATCGACGACTCCCGAAGCCGTGCCCGGCACACTGGCCGGCCGCGTCGATGCGGCTATCGCAGGGCTCACGCCCGGCTATTTCGCCCTGGTCATGGCCACCGGCATCGTCTCGATCGCCATGCGCACCAACGGATGGGTGGCGCTGTCGATCGCGCTCGCTGTGATCGCGAGCGTCGCCTACCTCGTGCTCATCGTGCTCAACGTCATCCGCATCCTGCGCCACCGGCACCGCATCGCCGACGACCTCGCCGACCCTGCCCGGGCGTTCGGGTTCTTCACATTCGTCGCCGCCACCTGCGTGCTCGGCAGCAGGATCAGCCAAGACAGCGACCTGCACGGCGTCGCCGTCGCCCTGCTCGCTGTCGCCGCGATCGCCTGGCTCGTCTTCGGCTACACCGTGCCGTGGACGGCCGTGCTGGGCGAGCGTCGCGTGCAGCCGATCACCACGGCCAACGGCACCTGGTTCATCTGGTCGGTCGCGAGCCAGTCGATCGCCGTGCTCGCCGCCACCCTCGAGGCTGTCGAGGACTTCGCGCCGTGGCGCTTCGCGCTCGCGCTGCTCGCGGTGTTCTCCTGGTCCGTCGGCACGTTCTTGTACTGCGCCGTCGGCGTCTTCGTCGGCGTGCGGATGCTCACGGTGCCCTTCCGGCCCGAAGACCTGACCCCGCCGTACTGGGTCGCGATGGGCGCGACCGCCATCACCGTCGTTGCCGGCGCGCGCATCGTCGAGATGGCGGATGCGCCGATGGCGGATGCGACCCGCGGCCTCATCGCCGGCGCCGCTGTGTTCTTCTGGGCGTTCGGCACCTGGCTCATCCCGCCGCTGGTCATGGCCGGCTGGTGGCGTCACGTGCGCCACCGCATCCCGTTCCGCTACGAGGCGACGCTGTGGAGCATCGTCTTCCCCCTCGGCATGTACGGCGTCGGCTCGCAGTTCCTCGGCGAAGTCGATCGGCTGCCGATCGTGCACGCCATCGGCTACGTGGAGAGTTGGGTGGCCCTCGCCGTGTGGACGGCGACCTTCATCGCGATGCTCGTCAACCTCTGGCGCACCGTGCTCCGTGCGCCGCGTCGCACACCCGCCGAAGCATCCGCGGCGAACGCCTCTTGACGTTGTGAGTCATCGCGATGCGCGATGGCGGCATCCGCGTCGTACCCTCTCTGCATGACCGAGAACACGATCGTCGATGCCCGCCGCTCTCTGTTGATCGGTGCGGATGACCCGATCCCCGCTGGTGCGCGCTTCGTCGAGGCGCGCTTCACCGCCCCGGAGCGGATCTGGACGACGACCGTCGAGGGCGCCCTGCGCGCGAGCCTCGACAACGGGGTGCTCGCGGGCCCGCGCAGCCGTGAGCACGGGGTGTTCCCGCTGCCCGACTCGGCACGGCTGGCCGCGACCCTCGCCGATGCCGAGATCGAGATCGACACCCCCGTGGTCGTATACGCAGCCACGCCCGAAGACGCGAAGGCCGCGGCGCGCGCCTGGTTCGTGCTGCGCGACGCGGGCGTGCACGATGTGCGCCTGCTCGACGGCGGGGCCGACGCATGGCGGGTCCGCCAGTCAGCAGAGAGCGCGCGCGGCGAGAACGTTGCCACCTCGGAGTCCGCTGACACGGTCGGCATCGCCCCGGTCCCACGCGCGATCGACGCGACCGACACTGCCGAGATCGGCCACACAGGCGTGCTGCTGGATGCGCGTCCCGCATCCGCGCACGCCAAGGGGCATATACCCGGCGCGGTGAGTGCCCCCGGCGAGGAGCTGTTCGTCGACGGCCGGCTGCGAGCGGCCTCGGAGCTGGAGGACTGGGCCGGCGAACTCGGCGTCTCGCGGGACACTCCGGTCGGCGCCTACTGCGGCGGCGGAGTTGCCGCGGCCGGCACGGTCTTCGCCCTCGCGACGATCGGCATCGAAGCCCCGCTCTACGTCGGATCCTGGTCGCAGTACAGCGCAGACCCCGACAACCCGGTCGAGGCCTGATCAGGCGTTCCCGACACGCTTCTCCACACTTCTGCCCGATCAACGATGCAGCGGGTGCAACTCCGATATCCTCAGTTTGCCGCGCGCAGGTGCCCGGTCATGTCGCGCGCCTGCGCGGCGGTTCGAAGACGAGAAAGGCAATACCAATGACGGGTACGGTACGGAAGGCAGTCGCTGAAGCGCTCGCCACGTTCCTCTTCGTTCTCAGCATCATCGGCGCCGTCAACAGCGGCAGCCCCCTCACCCCCCTCGCGATCGGCCTCGCCCTGGCCGTGCTCGTGTTCGCGACGGGTCACATCTCCGGTGCGCACCTGAACCCCGCCGTCTCGGTCGGCGTGTTCCTGCGCGGCGGTCTCAGCGTGGCCGACCTGATCGCGTACATCGTGGCGCAGTTCGTCGGTGGCGCTCTCGCGGCCCTCGTCAGCTTCGCCTTCTGGCCCGCGGCCACCGAGGCGACCAAGATCGAGGTGGGCCCGGCCTTCCTCGCTGAGGCGCTGTTCACTCTCGCGCTGGTCTGGGTCGTGCTCAACACCGCCACGTCGAAGGACACCGCGGGCAACTCGTTCTACGGCCTCGCCATCGGTGGCACCGTGTTCGTCGGCGCCGTCGCGGTCGGCTCGATCTCGGGCGGCGGATTCAACCCCGCCGTGGCCCTGGGTCTGTCGATCAGCGGTCAGTTCGACTGGAGCGCGCTGTGGCTGTACATCGTCGCCCCCGTAGTGGGTGCGATCGTGGCGGCCATCGCGTTCCGCGCGCTCAACGCCGACGATGCGAAGAAGATCGCCTCTGCGTGATGCGCACAGAGTGATCTGCTCCGCGTAATAGCGCGAACTGATCCTCCCCGGGCCCCGTGCTCCGCCGGCGGCGGGACCGGGCCCGGGGAGGACTAATGTGGATTCTCGTTGCGCATCGACCGAGCGCGACGAGGGGAGAATGCCGTGGGAGACGTCGTCGAACGGATGCGCGGACCGCGCGCCACCTTCTCGTTCGTCGGCATCGGCCTCGCCGCCGGCCTTCTCTCCGGACTCTTCGGCGTCGGCGGCGGCACGGTCATCGTGCCCCTCCTCGTGCTCCTGCTGAACTTCGATCAGCGCCTCGCGGCAGGAACATCGCTCGCGGCCATCGTGCCGACGGCGAGCGTCGGC
Source organism: Microbacterium pseudoresistens (assembly GCF_013409745.1). Taxonomy (NCBI): domain Bacteria; kingdom Bacillati; phylum Actinomycetota; class Actinomycetes; order Micrococcales; family Microbacteriaceae; genus Microbacterium; species Microbacterium pseudoresistens. Next base: position 541,330 of record NZ_JACCBH010000001.1, on the reverse strand, counting down.
GTCATCTCCTACGCGCTGTCGGGCTCGGTCGCCTGGATCCCCGCCCTCATCCTCGCCGCCGGATCCGTCGTGGGCGCCCAGATCGGCACACGCCTGCTGCCCCGGGTCTCGCAGACGGCCTTGCGATGGTTCTTCGTTGCCTTCCTCGTCGTGGTGATCGTGGGCTTGTTCCTCGTGATCCCCTCGCGTGATTCCGAGCTGCACCTCACCTGGGTCACCGGGCCCATGCTGGTGGTTCTCGGCCTGTGCACGGGTGTGCTCGCCGGGCTCATCGGCGTCGGCGGCGGCGTGGTCGTCGTGCCCGCGCTCGTGCTGCTGTTCGGCACGAGCGACCTCGTGGCCAAAGGCACCTCTCTGCTGATGATGATCCCCACCGCCGTGTCGGGCACGATCGGAAACCTGCGTCATCGCAACGTCGACCTCGTCGCCGCAGCAATCATCGGACTCTCCGCGTGCACGACGACGGCGCTCGGCGCATGGCTCGCGGGGTTCGTGGATCCGTTCGTCGGGAACATGCTCTTCGCCGCGTACCTGGTCGTCATCGGTGTGCAGATGGCGTTCAAGGCGATCCGCGGTCGCCGCTAGGGCATCGTCGGCGGGGCCATCATCGGTAGGATCGAAGGCGTGCCTGTGAACCCCGATCTCGTCGACCGCGTGTTCGCGCCGACCTCCCCCTACCTCGTCGGACGGGAGAAGGTGCGCGAGTTCGCCCGGGCCGTCTTCGCCGACGCGGCTCAGCACCACGATGTCGCCGCGGCCCAGGCGCTCGGCTTCGCCGACGTCGTCGCGCCACCCACCTTCGCCATGGTCATCCAGGACCTCACTCTGCAGCAGCTGCTGGGCGACCCCGATGCGGGCATCGTGCTCTCGCGCACCATCCACGCAGAGCAGGGCTTCGACTACACCCGCCCGATCGTCGCTGGCGACGAGCTCACCGCGACGTTGCGGGTCACCGGCATCCGCGCAATGGGGGCAGCATCGCGCGTGACCAGCGAAGCCGCGATCGTCGACGCATCGGGAGCACCGGTCGTCACGGCCACCTCCGTATTGCTCATCGGAGAGGACGACGCATGAGCGCGTACGAGAAGGGCGCCGTCGTCGCCGAACGCACCGTGCACGTGACGCGCGAATCACTCGTGCGATACGCCGGGGCCTCCGGCGACTTCAACCCGATCCACTACCGCGACGACGTCGCCGCGTCCGTCGGTCTTCCGGGAGTGCTGGCGCACGGGATGCTCACGATGGGGATCGGCGCCTCCGTGATCACCGCGGCCCTGCCCGCCACGGCGCGGGTGCTCGACTACGGCGTGCGCTTTGCCCGGCCCGTGGTCGTCGACCCGGTCGACGGCGCGGAGCTGGCGATCACCGCGACCGTTGGCGCCGTCGACGACGAGGCTGTCAGATTCGACCTGACCGTGAAGCACGGCGAGACGACGGTGCTCGTCAAGGCGCAGCTGCGCGTCGCCGCGGACAGCATCTGACATGTCGGAGATCCCTCCGATCCGGCTCGCCGAGCTGACCACGCTGCAGACCGGCGCTGCTCCCGAGCGGATGGTTGACGCGGCCACGGGCGACGAGCTCGTCGCCGCCCTGCGCGAGGTCTGGGCCGCGGGCGAGGACTGGTTCGTGCTCGGCGGCGGGTCCAACCTCTTCGCGGGCGATCTGACCTTCGAGGGCACGGTCATCCGCATCCGCACCTCGGGCATCGAGCGCCTCCCCTCCCCGCATCCCGGCAGAGTCCGGGTACGGGTGCAGGCCGGGCACGACTGGGATGCGCTGGTCGCCTACACCGTGGCCGAAGGGTTGGCGGGCATCGAGGCGATGTCGGGTATCCCCGGCACGGTCGGTGCGGCGCCCGTGCAGAACGTCGGAGCATACGGGCAGGAGATCCAAGAGACCCTTGTCGAGGTCGAGCTCGTGGATGAGTCCACCGGCGAGGTCACGACCGTTCCGGCCGCCGAGCTCGGGCTGGGCTTCCGCACCTCGGTGCTCAAGCACCATTACGGGTCGGTGCCGCAGCGTCGTGCCGTGATCCTCTCGGTGACGCTGGATCTCGCCGAGGTCGGCGAGCAGGGCCGCATCGTGCGCGGCGAGCAGCTGCGCCGCGCGCTCGAGCTCGATCACGACGGCCCCGTGCCGCTGGACTGGGTGCGCGAACGCATCCTGGCCACGCGTGCGGCGAAGGGCATGGTCCTCGACGCCGCCGATCCCGATACGCGCAGCGCCGGGTCGTTCTTCCAGAACGCGATCGTCTCGGAGTCGGTGGCCAGGGCTCTGCCCGCGCAGTGCCCGCGCTGGCCCGTGGCCCCCGACCTCGACGCCGTGACCGTCATCCCGCTCGAGGTCTACGACGGGCAGGTGCCGCCGCCGCGACAGGAGAGCTCCGACGTCAAGGTGAGCGCGGCCTGGCTCATCGAGAACGCCGGCATCCGCCGCGGGTTCACACTGCCGCAGTCGCGGGCGGGCGTGTCGACGAAGCATGCACTCGCTCTCACGAACCGGGGCGGTGCGACCGCGGGCGAGATCGCCGAGCTCGCCCGGTTCATCCAGAGCCGCGTGCACGCCGAGTTCGGTCTGCTGCTGCAGCCCGAACCCGTGCTCGTCGGCGTCGACCTGTAGCCGCGCGGAGTCCGGGCCGCCGATCCCGGGCCGCCGATCCCGCAGCCGCCGCCTCCGCCGTCAGGAGAAGAGCTGCTGGAGGCGCCGGACGCCTTCGAGCAGGGCGTCGTCGCCGAGGGCGTACGACAGGCGCAGGTAGCCGGACGGGCCGAACGCCTCGCCGGGGACGACCGCGACCTCGGCCTCGTCGAGGATGAGGTCGGCCAGCTCGAGCGACGTCGTGGGCGTCACGCCCCGCCACTCGCGGTTGAGCAGACCGCGCACATCCGGGTACGCGTAGAACGCCCCGTGCGGATTCGGCACGACCAGCCCGTCGATCTTCGACAGCTCCGACACGATCAGTCGCCGGCGGCGATCGAACGCCTCACGGAACTGCTCCGCCTCGGTCTGCGGGCCGTTGAGGGCGGCGGCGGCGGCGCGCTGCGCGATGTTGTTGACGTTGCTGCTCAGGTGCGACTGCAGGTTGCCCGCGAGCGTGATCGCATCCGCAGGTCCCACCATCCAGCCCACGCGCCAGCCGGTCATCGCGTAGGTCTTGGCGACGCCGTTGACCAGCAGGGTCTGGTTCGCGGCCTCGGGCACAGCCTCGACGATGGAGGTGGCCGTGGCCCCCTCGTAGGTGAGGTTCTGGTAGATCTCGTCGGAGATGATCCAGATGCCGTGCTCCACGGCCCACTCGCCGATCGCCCTCGTCTCCTCGGCGGTGTAGACGGCGCCGGTGGGGTTGGAGGGCGAGACGAACACGAGCACCGTCGTGCGTTCGGTGCGCGCGGCTTCGAGCTGCTCGACCGTGACCTTGTAGTCCTGGTCGGCGCCGGCGAAGACCTCGACGGGCACGCCGTCGGCCAGACGGATCGCCTCGGGGTACGTCGTCCAGTACGGCGCGGGCAGGAGTACCTCGTCGCCGGGGTTCACCACGGTCTGGAACGCCTGGTACACGCCCTGCTTACCGCCGTTGGTGACGATCACCTGCGAGGGGGAGACCTCCAGCCCCGAATCGCGCAGGATCTTGGCCGCGACCGCCTCGCGCAGCACGGGGAGTCCGGCCGCGGGCGTGTAGCGGTAGTTCGCCGGATCGGCGAGGGCTTCGGCGGCGGCGTCCACGATGAACGACGGGGTCGCGAAATCGGGCTCGCCCGCCGCATAGGAGATGACGGGCTTGCCCTCGGCTTTCAGGGCCTTGGCCTTGGCATCGACCTTGAGGGTCGCAGATTCGGCGATCGCGGAGAGCTTGCGGGAGAGGGGGGCGCGTTCGGTCACGCCACCGAGCCTACCCGGGCGCGGTGCGCGCCGAACGGTCACCCACCGGGGATGACGCGGTTCAGGTCTCCGTCCGGGAAGCTCACGGTGTAGCCAGTGTCGGATTGTTCCTTCGGAGCGGGGAAGTCGGTGGAGATCACCTGCGCCCCGCTCGCGAGCGCCCGGTCGCGTTCGGCCGGATCGGTGCTCAGATCCGCATCCGCACGCGTACGCACGATGAGGCCGCCCTGGCGCAGCTGCATGATCGTGCGCGGGTCCGGGGCGTTGTGTACGACGAACGGCATGCCCGCCTTGGCGGTGTCCTGCGAGGCGAGGAACATCGTCCGATCCACCTCGCCAGACGTGCCGTACACGGGCGCGAGGGGTCCGGGATGCATGATGACCATCACCCGGTCGCGCAGATCGCCGACGACCGGCCAGTCGTTGCCGTCGAGCTCGGCAGGGGAGAACAGCGCATCGCCGAGGTTCTCCTGGATCGCGTCATCGACGAGTCCGAGACCGTCGTCGTCCCATTCCGTGAGCGTCGGGTCGAGGAAGGCGTAGTCGCTCTTGAACTCCACGAGGATCGTGATCGGCAGATGTCCGGGATGGCTGTCCGACCAGAGGGCGATCTCCTCCAGCGCGAGGCGGAAGTCGGGAGCGTTCGACGCGTTTGCGAGCACGGGCACGTGGGTGAGCCGGAGGGCGCCGTCGTCGTGCACGCGCAGATCCAGCTCCACGCTGCGCACACCCTGGTCGAGCTGATCCCACAGCGGATCATGGCTGTACGCGAGCTTCGCCGGTTCGCCCGGACGCGCGATCTGCAGGACCGCGTTCTGGATGAGATCGGGGGCGATCGCGTAGCTGTTGTGCGTGGCGATGCTCTGCACATCGCTCCAGGGCGTCTCATCCGCGATCGGAGTCTCCCGCCAATCGGCGAAGACTCCGTCGGGCTGATCCGCCACCTGCTCCTGAAGTGCCGCCAGGTGCTCCTTCTGCGCGCCGAGGGCGTTGTTCATCACGATGGCGCCGTTGATGAACACGGTGGCGACGAGGACTCCGGCGAGGACGACGACCGCGAGCAGGACGGTCAGAATGATGCGCGGCCAGCGGCGCCGCACGACGGTGTCGGGCATGCCTCACATCGTCGCATGCCGCCGCGTGTCACCGGCGCACGATCTGGACGAGGTCCTCTATGCCGGCGAAGGCTCGCTCATCACGCGTCACCAGTGCGAGTCTGTGCACATGCGCCGTCGCGGCGAGCATGCGATCGAACACATGCGCCCGTGCGGATGCTCCGGCCATGACTGTCCGTTCAAGGATCAGGTCGTATGCATCGGCGCAGGCGTCGTCGAAGGGGAGGCCCTCGCCGAACAGATCTCGGAGCGAACCCACGCGGCGCTGGCGGGCCTTGAACTCGGTGAGGCTCGGCGTCGTGTGCAGTAGACAAATACGACGATGTCAGGAGCGCCAGGTGGGCGGCACGGCGCAGTAGTCGCCGAAACGGCGGGTGGGATACGAGGGATCGGTCACGTCCACGAGCGCGGAGGCGGCCGTGTGCGGGGTCTCGTCGCCGGCGAGCAGCCACACGGAGAAGTGCCAGAGCACACGATGCTGCTCATCGAGAGCTCCGGGGCCGCCCGTGACGAGGAGCACGGCGTCCTCGCCCCTGGCGCGGAAAGGGCCGGTCACGTCGGCGCGCAGGGCATCGGCGGATACGTCTCCGGCGGCGATCGTGGCGGCGGCGATGCCGCGCGCGCCGAGCGTCGTGGAGAGGTCGGTGGCGAAGGACGCGGCGCGCTCCTCATCCACGCTCGCCACCGCCCACAGGCGCGGTCCGCGGGGTGCGGCGTGCAGGAACTCGTCGACGAGGTCGTCGTGCAGGGTGCGGTCCGTCGTGTCGCTCGTGCCGTCCATGCGGCCAGGGTACGCCCGTGCTGGGCGATGCGGGCCGGTGGGTCAGCCTTCGACGAGCACGCCGTCCTGATCCGCGTGCAGGATCGCGCCAGGGCGGAAGGTGACGCCGCCGAACTCGAGCACGGCATCCGCCTCTCCCGCGCCGGTCTTGCCGCTCTTTCTAGGGTTGGTGCCCAGCGCCTTCACGCCCAGCGGCAGCATGCCGATGGCGGCGCTGTCGCGCACGGCGCCGTGGATGACGACGCCGGCCCATCCGTTCTGCACGGCCAGCTCGGCGATCATGTCGCCCATGAGCGCCGTGTTGAGCGACCCCTCGCCGTCGACGACGAGCACGGCGCCCTCGCCCGGGGTCTCGAGGATCGAGCGCATCAGGCTGTTGTCCTCGAGGCAGCGCACGGTGCGGATCGGGCCGGAGAAGGCGACCTTTCCGCCGAAGTCGCGCAACTGCAGCGGCAGTGACTGCAGGGCGTCGCCGAGGCGGTCGTAGAGGTCGGCAGTGGATTCGACAGTCGGTTCGACGGTGGGCTCGGTCATGGTTCTCCTTCGCGCGGACGTCCCCTCCGACCGGGAAGGTCGGAGGGGACACCGTCTCGATTCAGTCGGTCTCGACGAGGTGCTTCGAGTATGCCCCGAGAGTCAGGAAGGCCGGGAACTCCTCGCGCAGTGCCACATCACGGAACACCTCGGCGGCGTCGTCGAAGCGGTCTTCCTCGCCGCGCTCGACGCCCTGCAGCGTCTCGGCGATGAGCCCTTCCACATAGGCGGTGGTGATGGGCGTTCCGTCGTCGGTGGTGCGATCCTGGTGGATCCACTGCCACACCTGCGAACGGCTGATCTCGGCCGTGGCGGCATCCTCCATCAGACCGTCGATCGCCACGGCGCCCTGGCCCCGCAGCCACGCTTCGATGTAGCGGATCGCCACCGACACGTTGTCGCGCACGCCGTCGGCCGTGATCGGCAGACCGATGTGCACATCGATGAGATCGGTCGCGCGCACCTGCACGTCATCGCGCTGCCGGTCGAGCTGATTCGGGCGGTCGCCCAGCACGGCGTCGAACTCGGCCTGCGCGGTGGGGATGAGGTCGGGATGCGCGACCCACGTGCCGTCGAAGCCGTCGGCGGCCTCGCGCTTCTTGTCGGCGGCGACCTTCTCGAAGGCCCGAGCGGTCACTTCGGGGTCGCGGCGGTTCGGGATGAAAGCGCTCATCCCGCCGATCGCGAAGGCGCCCCGCTTGTGGCAGGTCTGCACGAGCAGCTCGGTGTACGCCCGCATGAACGGCACGGTCATGGTCACCTGGCTGCGGTCGGGCAGCACGAACCGTGCGCCGCGGCCGCGGTAGTTCTTGATCATCGAGAAGATGTAGTCCCAGCGGCCGGCGTTCAGTCCCGCGCAGTGATCGCGCAGCTCGAACAGGATCTCGTCCATCTCGAACGCGGCGGGCAGGGTCTCGATGAGCACGGTCGCGCGGATCGTGCCGTGCGCGATCCCGAGGTAGTCCTCGGCCATCGTGAACACGTCATCCCAGAGCTTCGCCTCTTCGCTGGACTCCAGCTTGGCGAGGTAGAAATACGGGCCGCGGCCGGCATCGATGAGCGCCTGCGCGTTGTGGAAGAAGTACAGGCCGAAGTCCACCAGCGAGCCGGATGCGGCCATCGCCCGCCCGGTGCGGTCGGTGAACTCGAGGTGCTTCTCCATGAGATGCCAGCCGCGCGGGCGCATCACGATGGTCGGGGTTCTCTCCGCGGTGACGCGGTACTCCTTGCCCTCCTCGCTCGTGAAGGCGAGCTCGCCGCGGATCGCATCGCGCAGCGACAGCTGCCCGCCGATGACGTTCTGCCAGGTGGGGCTCGTGGCGTCCTCCTGGTCGGCCAGCCACACCTTCGCGCCCGAGTTGAGCGCGTTGATCGTCATCTTCGGGTCGGTCGGTCCGGTGATCTCCACGCGGCGGTCTTCGAGCCCGGGACCGGCGCCGGCCACGCGCCAGTCGGCGTCGTCGCGGATGTGCGCGGTGTCGTCGCGGAAACGCGGGTCGTGCCCGTTGCCGATCTCGAAGCGGCGCCGCATGCGCGCGGCGAGGCGGTCGTGGCGGCGGCCCGCGAAACGGTGGTGCAGTTCGGTGAGGAATGCGAGCGCCTCGGGGGTGAGGATCTCGTCGAAACGGTCGTGGATCGGGCCGACGATACGCAGGGCCGGGCCCTGTGCGTGGATGCCCTGTGCCTGCGCAGCGGGCGAGGCGGGGATCGTGAGCGGGGGTGCGGGGGGAGTGGTCATGATCGTGGTCCTTCCGTGAGCGGAGCGGCGGTGCGGGATCGGCGGTGCATCCACTCTGCGTGAAGTTCACGGCATTGCATGACGGATTCGCGTGTGAAGTTTTCGTGTAATTCTTCTTTCGTGACAGAATGCGGGACATGAGTGCTATCGAGACGACGGAAGAGGCCGACGCCCTCACGATCGGCCGCCGCATCCGCCAACTGCGCACCGGCCGGGGGATGACGCTCGAAGAGCTCGCCGCGGCGGTGGGGCGCGCGCCCAGCCAGCTCTCGATGATCGAGACGGGCAAGCGCGAACCCAAGCTCACCCTGCTGCAGGGGCTCGCCAAGGCGCTCGATACGAGCATCGACGCGCTGCTCGCGCAGGAGCCGCTCGACAAGCGCAGCACGATCGAGATCGCCCTGGAGCGGGCCATGAAGGGGCAGACCTTCCGGGCGCTGGGCATTGCTCCCTTCCGCATCGCGAAGTCGCTGCCCTCGGAAGCGCTGGAGGCGATGCTCGCCCTGCACGGCGAGATCGAGCGCCTGCGCGACGAGCGGGCGGCGACCCCGGAGGAGGCCCGGCGGGCCAACGTCGAGCTGCGCCATCTCATGCGCCGCCAGGACAACTACTTCGCCGACCTCGAGGCCAAGGCCGCCGAGATCCTCGCCGCCGTCGAGCACTCCGGCGGCCCCCTCACCCAGCGCACGGCGTCCGAGATCGCCGCCTACCTGGGCTTCACCCTGCACTACGCCTCCGATCTGCCGCAGACGACGCGCAGCGTCGCCGACCTCGTCAACGGCCGGCTCTACCTGCCCCAGTCGGTGCCGAACAAGGGCGATGCGCGCACGGCCGTGCTCCAGGCGCTTTCCAGCCGCATCCTCGGCCACGGCGAACCCCGCAGCTACGCCGAGTTCCTGCGCCAGCGGGTGGAGACGAACTACCTCACCGGTGCCCTGCTCGTGCCGGAGGAGCACGTCGTGCCCGTGCTGCAGGAGGCGAAGGGGCGCAGAGCGATCTCGATCGAGGACCTCCGCGACGCCTACTCGGTCTCGTACGAGACGGCCGCGCATCGCTTCACGAATCTCGCCACCCGGCACCTGGACATCCCCGTGCACTTCTTGAAGGTGCACGAGTCGGGCACGATCACCAAGGCGTACGAGAACGACGACGTCAACTTCCCCACCGACCGCCTCGGCGCGATCGAGGGGCAGATGTGCTGCCGGCGCTGGACGAGTCGGGCGGTGTTCGACATCGAGGACCGCTTCAACCCGTACTTCCAGTACACCGACACCGGCAACGGCACCTACTGGTGCACGGCGCGCGTGGAGCCCTCCAGCGAGGGGCTGCACTCGGTGAGTGTGGGCGTGCGCTTCGACGACACGAGGTGGTTCGTCGGGCGCGACACCCCGAACCGCGGCGTCTCGACGCACTCGGTGGAGGCGTGCTGTCGCCGCGCGCCCGCCGACCTGGAGGAGCGCTGGCGGCAGAACTCGTGGCCGAATGTGCGCACGCCGCGCACCCTTCTGGCCACCCTGCCCACCGGGTCGTTCCCAGGGGTGGACTCGACCGATGTGTACGAGTTCCTCGAGGCGCACGCGCCCGCGCAGGGCTGAGCTCAGCCGGCGGCGGTCAGCATCGCCCACAGCTCGGCGCGGGCCGGGAAGGACGACAGATCCATCCGCAGCAGGCGCGAGGCCTGCCCGATGCGCGTGCGCAGCGTGTGGCGGTGGATGCCGAGCGCGGTCGCGGCGGATTCGAACCGGGCATCGTGCTCGAGCCACACGCGCAGGGTGCGCACGAGGTCTCCGGGATCCGCGTCCAGCGGCGCGAGCCGTGCGGCGGCGATGAGACGCGCATCCTCCGTGCCGAGCGCCGAGCGGATGCCCGCGCCGGCGACGTCGGAGAAGTGCAGCGCTCCGGAGTCGCCGCTGTCATCGTGGCGCAGCGCGCCGAGCGCCTGCGCGAACGCTTCGGAGAATCCGCTGTAGTCGGCGGGATCGGAGACGCCGATGCGGATGCCGAAGTGCGCGGCGGCCTCGTCGAACAGCCCTGCATCCGCGTCGGGCGCGCAGATCGCGATGCCCTCATCCGTCTCGGCGAGGAGGGCGCGCGATCCGCGTTCGGTGCGACGACGCTCCCACCATTCCTCCAGCGCCTCGATGCGGGCATCGAGCGCGACCCCGACGAGGATCGGCGGGGCGGGCAGAACGCCCAGCACTGCTTCGGCCAGTGCGGGGTCGTCGGTACGGAGGGAGGCGAGCACCTGGGTGTGCAGGAGCCGGCGGTCGGCGGCGATCCGGTCCGTCTGCTCCAGGGCGAGACCCGCCATCGCGATGACGGAGGTGACGACGGCTCGCGCCTCGGCGTCCAGCGGCGGGGCGGCGATCGCGATCACTCCGCGCAGACCGCGCGACCGACCGAGTGTGAACAGCTGAACGGCGGTGCCGTCGAGGTCGACCGCGCGTCCGGTCTCTGTGCCGCGAGCGAGCACCTCGCCGACGTGCTGGGCGAGCGCCGCACGCACCGAGTCGGGCAGCCCCGCGGGCGGATGCTCGAGCACCGGTTCGCCCGAGGCGTCGAACATCGCCACCCAGGCGTCCAGCCGATGCCCGAGCTCGCGCACGATCGAGGAGAGCCCGTGGCGCCGCAGGGCCGCGACGGCGAGAGCGCGCTGCGTCTCCAGTGCCCAGCTGCGCCGCGCATACGCCTGCGCCGCGATCGCCTCGGCGTGCGCGCGGGCGACGGCGATGAATGGGGTGCGGTAGGGCACCTCGAACAGGGTCAGGCCCGCCGTCGCACAGGCGTCGATGAGGTCGGCGGGGATGTCGGTGCGGTGCACGCCGCTGCCGAATCCGAGCGCCACGACTCCGCGTGCGGCCAGACGGCCGACGTACTCGGTGGCCGAGAGCGCGCCGTCGAACTGGCTGCCCGTCGTCAGCAGGACGAGGTCGTCGGCGAGGAAGGGCGTGGGGTCGGCCAGGTCGGTGGAGTGCACCCAGCGCAGCGGTCGATCCAGGTCGTCCGCATCATCCGAGACGAGCCGCAGGCCGAGGTCGGAGGTGGCGAGCAGCCCGCGCAGGGTGGGTTCGGTCATGATGCTCCGGGATGTACGAGGCGGCGAGAACTGCATCCAGATTATACGGGTGGGCGAATGACGTCGCGGTTGCGCAGGAATACGCTCGCACCATGACCACCATCGAGACCACCGCCATCGGCGGCCCCGCGCTCGTCCAGGAGCGCCGCCTCGTCACCGCCCTGCCCGGTCCGCGATCGCGGGAGATCCTCGCCCGCAAGGCGGATGCCGTCGCCGCCGGCGTCGCGCACACCGTGCCGATCGCCGCGGTCGCCGCCGGAGGAGGGGTGGTCGTCGACGCCGACGGCAACTCGCTCATCGACCTCGGCTCCGGCATCGCCGTGACCACCGTGGGCAACGCGCATCCCAAGGTCGCCGCGGCCGTCGCCGCCCAGGCCGAGCGCATCACCCACACCTGCTTCATGATCTCGCCGTACGAGGAGTACGTCGCCGTCGCCGAGGCGCTCAACCGGCTCACCCCCGGCGACTTCGCGAAGAAGACCGCCCTGTTCAACTCGGGAGCGGAGGCGGTGGAGAACGCCGTCAAGATCGCCCGCAAGCACACGGGCCGTCAGGCTGTCGTCGCCTTCGAGCACGGCTACCACGGCCGCACCAACCTCACGATGGCGCTCACCGCCAAGTCGATGCCGTACAAGAGCGGCTTCGGCCCCTTCGCCCCCGAGGTGTACCGCGCCCCGATGTCGTACCCCTTCCGGGACGGGCTCAGCGGTGCCGATGCGGCCGCCCGCGCTCTCACTCAGATCGAGAAGCAGGTCGGCGCCGATAACCTCGCGGCCATGATCATCGAGCCGATCCAGGGCGAGGGCGGCTTCATCGTCCCCGCCGACGGGTTCCTGCCCGTGCTCGCCGACTGGTGCCGCGCGCACGGCGTCGTCTTCATCGCCGACGAGGTGCAGACCGGCTTCGCGCGCACCGGCGCGATGTTCGCCTCCGAGCATTTTGGCATCGAGCCCGACCTCATCACCACCGCCAAGGGCATCGCCGGCGGCCTGCCGCTCGCGGCCGTCACCGGACGCGCCGAGATCATGGACTCCGCCCACCCCGGCGGCCTCGGCGGCACGTACGGCGGCAACCCGATCGCGTGCGCGGCGGCGCTCGCCGCGCTCGCCGTGTTCGAGCACGATGGTCTGATCGAACGGGCCGCCGCGATCGGCGAGATCCTCACGTCGCGCCTGGCCGCTCTGCGGGCCGCTGACCCGCGCCTCGGCGACGTGCGCGGCAAGGGGGCGATGGTGGCCGCCGAGTTCGTCGATCCCGCCACGGGGGCGCCGGATGCCGCGCTCACCGCCGCCATCGCCAAGGCGGCGATCGCCGAGGGCGTGATCGTGCTGACCTGCGGAACGTTCGGCAACGTGATCCGCTTCCTGCCGCCGCTGTCCATAGGCGACGACCTGTTGAACGAAGGGCTCGACGTCATCGCCGACGCCCTGGCCGCGCACTGACCCCCACCATCCGAGGAGAACCATGAGCATCACCGCCACCGACGAGCAGACCCTGCTCGACCGCATCCCCACCGGCCTGTTCATCGGCGGGGAATGGGTCGAAGCAGACGGGGGTCGTACCTTCGACGTGCACGACCCCTCGACCAACGCCGTCATCCGCACCATCGCGGATGCGAGCGCCGCCGACGGCATCAATGCCCTTGACGCCGCCGTCGCCGCGCAGGACGAGTGGGCGGCCGCCCCGGCGCGCACGCGCAGTGACATCCTGCGCCGCGCGTTCGACCTCGTGCAGGCGCACAAGGAGGATCTCGCACTGCTGATGACGCTGGAGATGGGCAAGCCGCTCGCCGAGGCGCGCGGCGAGGTCGTCTACGGGGGCGAGTTCCTGCGCTGGTTCAGCGAGGAGGCCGTGCGCATCTCGGGTCGCTACGGCGCCAACCCCGAGGGCACCGGGCGCATGATCGTCTCGCAGCGGCCCGTGGGCCCGTGCTTCTTCATCACGCCGTGGAACTTCCCGTTCGCGATGGCCACCCGCAAGATCGCTCCCGCGCTCGCCGCGGGATGCACCGTGGTGATCAAGCCGCCGGCGCTCACCCCGCTCACCACGATCTTCTTCACGAAGCTGCTCGAGGAGGCGGGGCTGCCCAAGGGCGTCGTCAACGTCGTGCAGACCTCGAGCTCGTCGGCGCTGTCCGGCCCGATCATCGCCGACCCGCGGCTGCGCAAGCTCTCGTTCACCGGATCGACGGAGGTGGGCCGCAGGCTCATCGCCCAGGCCGCCGAGGGCGTGCTGCGCGTGTCGATGGAGCTGGGCGGCAACGCCCCGTTCGTCGTGTTCGACGACGCCGATCTCGACAAGGCGGTGGAGGGGGCGATGATCGCGAAGTTCCGCAACATCGGCCAGGCCTGCACGGCCGCCAACCGCTTCATCGTGCACGAGTCGGTCGCGTCGGAGTTCGCCGATCGCGTCACCGCGCGCGTGAACGAGATGACCGTCGGCCGCGGCACGGAAGAGGGCGTCACGATCGGCCCGCTCATCGACGCGGATGCCGTGGCCAAGGCCGATGCGCTCGTCGGCGACGCCGTGCAGCGCGGCGCCCGGGTGGTCACGGGAGGATCGGCCGTGGCGGGCGTGGGCACCTTCTACGAGCCGACTGTCGTCGTCGACGTCGCCGCGGGCAGCGACATCCTCCGCGAAGAGATCTTCGGGCCCGTGCTGGCGATCGCGACTTTCTCGGAGGAGCAGGAGGCGGTGCGCCTGGCGAACGACACCGAGTACGGCCTGGTCTCGTACGTCTTCACCGAAGATCTCGCCCGCGGGCACCGGATGATCGATGCGCTGGAGACGGGCATGATGGGCCTGAACGTGGGCGTCGTCTCCAACGCCGCCGCCCCCTTCGGAGGCGTCAAGCAGTCCGGCATCGGCCGTGAGGGCGGCGCCGAGGGCATCCACGAGTTCCTCTCGACCAAGTACACGCTGATCCCGAACTGACCGCGCACCCACCCATAAGCGCACCCACCTACAAGGAGGACGACGATGACCGCCTACGCCGTGACCAACCCCGCCACCGGCGAGACGCTGAAGACCTACGAGACCTTCAGCGATGCGCAGCTCGAGGATGCCGTGGCCAGGGCCCATGCGGGCGCCGCCGTGTGGGCATCCACCCCCGTCGCCGACCGCGCCGCCGTCGTGCGCCGCATCGCCGAGCTGCACAGGGAGCGCCGCGACGAGCTGGCCGGGATCATCGTGACGGAGATGGGAAAACCCATCGCCGCCGCCGAGGGCGAGGTCGACTTCGCCGCCGACATCATCGAGTTCTACGCCGACAACGCGGAGAGGATCACCGCCGATCAGCCGCTGGAGATCCTGGGGGAGGGGTCTGCCGTGATCCGGCGCGCACCGCTGGGCGCGCTGCTCGGGATCATGCCCTGGAACTTCCCCGCCTATCAGGTCGCGCGCTTCGCCGCTCCCAACCTCGCTCTCGGCAACACGATCATCCTCAAGCACGCGCCGCAGTGCCCCGAGTCCTCGGCCGCGCTCGAGGCGATCTACCGCGACGCGGGTCTGCCGGACGGCGCGTACGTCAACGTCTACGCGAGCAACGACCAGGCCGCGACCGTGATCGCCGATCCGCGGGTGCGCGGGGTGTCGGTGACGGGTTCCGAGCGGGCGGGTGCCGCCGTCGCGGAGCTCGCGGGGCGGCACCTGAAGAAGGTGGCGCTGGAGCTCGGCGGATCCGATCCGTTCCTGCTGCTGTCGACCGATGACCTCGACGCCGTCGTGCAGTCGGCGGTCGACGCGCGTCTGGACAACAACGGCCAGTCCTGCAACGGCGCCAAGCGCTTTATCGTCACGGGCGATCTGTACGACGCGTTCGCCGAGAAGTTCACCGCCGCGCTCGCCGCGGTGAAGGCCGAGGACCCGACGCAGGAGGAGACGGTGCTCGGCCCGCTGTCGTCGCTCGCCGCCGCCGAGCGGCTGCAGCAGCAGATCGACGGTGCCGTGGCCCAGGGCGCGACGCTGCTGACCGGCGGCACGCGCGAGGGGGCGTTCTTCGCGCCGACCGTGCTCGCCGACGTCACGGCCGACATGGACGTCTACCGCGAGGAGCTGTTCGGTCCCGCGGCCGTGCTCTACCGCGCGATCGATGAGGACGACGCGGTGAGGATCGCGAACGACACCTCCTTCGGACTCGGCTCGTACGTGTTCACCACGGATCCCGCCCAGGCCGAGCGCGTGGCGGATCGGATCGAGGCGGGCATGGTCTACGTCAACTGCGTGCTCGCCGACAGCCCCGAGCTGCCCTTCGGCGGGGTCAAGCGCAGCGGCACCTCGCGGGAGCTCGGTCTGCTCGCCGCCGACGAGTTCGTGAACAAGAAGCTCATCCGCACCGCCTGAGCGCCACCCGGAGTAGCGTCGAAGGTCCGGACTCGTCGAGGAGGGCTGAAATGGTCACCGTCGCAGAGAACATCGTCGCCGCGTTGCGCGCGAACGAGGTCGAGCGCGTCTACGGCATCCCCGGAGACTCGCTCAATGGCTTCACGGATGCGCTGCGCAAAGACGGCTCGATTCGCTGGGTGCACATGCGCCACGAGGAGTCCGCGGCCTTCGCCGCGTCTGCCGAGGCGGCGCTCACCGGCCGCCTCGCCGTGGTCGCCGGATCGTGCGGGCCCGGCAACCTCCACCTCATCAACGGCTTGTACGACGCCCAGCGCTCCCGGGTGCCCGTGCTGGCGGTCGCCGCGCACATCCCGACGGTCGAGATCGGGACGGGGTACTTCCAGGAGACGCATCCGCAGGAGCTGTTCCGCGAGTGCAGCGTGTACGTCGAGTACGTCGCCGACCCTGTGCAGATGCCGCGGCTGCTCGAGATCGCGATGCGCACGGCGATCGAGGAGCGTGGCGTGGCCGTGCTCGTGATCCCCGGCGACGTCGCCCTGGCGGACGCCGAGAGCGACGCGGTCTCGGTGATCGGGCGCGCCCATCCGGTGGTGGTCCCCTCCGATGCCGAACTGGATCGAGCCGCGGCCCTGCTCGACGACGCGCGCCGGGTCACGATCCTCGCCGGCGCGGGCGTGGAGGGCGCGCACGACGAGGTCGTCGCCCTCGCCGACCGTCTCGCGGCGCCGATCGTGCATGCGCTTCGCGGCAAGGAGTTCATCGAATACGACAACCCGTTCGACGTCGGCATGACGGGTCTTCTCGGGTTCGCCTCGGGCTACCGGGCGATGGAGGGGGCGGATGCGCTGCTCGTGCTGGGCTCCGACTTCCCGTACACGCAGTTCTATCCCGACGACGCCACCACGATCCAGGTCGACATCCGTGGTGCACAGCTGGGCAGGCGGCACCCGCTCGACCTCGGTCTCGTCGGCGATGTCGGCGCCACCGCGGTCGCCCTGCTGTCCCGACTGAAGGATGGGAGGAGCCGAGGGCATCTTGACGACGCCGTCGCGCACTACCGCAAGACCCGGGCCAAGCTCGACGAGCTCGCTGTGCCGTCGCGCGGCACCGCGCCCATCCATCCGCAGTACCTGGCGCGGCTGCTCGACGAGGCGGCGGACGACGACGCGATCTTCACCGCCGATGTCGGTTCGCCCACGGTGTGGGCCGCGCGGTACCTCACGATGAACGGCCGGCGACGCCTGATCGGCTCGTTCACGCACGGCTCGATGGCCAACGCGCTGCTGCAGGGGATGGGAGCCCAGGCGTCGCTGCCGGATCGGCAGGTGGTCGCCCTGGCCGGAGACGGCGGGCTGACGATGATGATGGGCGAGCTCATCTCGCTCACGCAGAACCGTCTGCCGGTCAAGACGATCGTCGTGAACAACTCCTCGCTCAACTTCGTCGAGCTGGAGATGAAGGCCGCGGGCTTCGTCAACTACGGCACGGATCTGCACAATCCCGATTTCGCCGCCGTTGCGGAGGCGTGCGGGATCTTCGCGCGGCGGGTGGATCGCTCCGACGAGCTGCCCGAGGCGCTGCGCGAGGTGCTCGAGCACGACGGGCCGGCGCTGCTGGATGTGGTGACCGAGCGGCAGGAGCTGTCGATGCCGCCGGCGATCAGCGCCGAGCAGGTCAAGGGATTCGCGCTGTACGCGATCCGCACCGTGCTGTCGGGCCGGGGCGACGAGCTGCTCGATCTCGCCAAGGCGAACTGGCGTCAGCTGTTCTGATGCTGCCTCCGGGCGCCATGCCCGGGTCGCCGCCGGTTCGGCGGGCGCCGATGCCATGCCGTACACTGGAGCACGCAGTACTTAACTGCATTCTTTCGCCGTGCCCGGCATCCGGGAGCTGTGGAGGGATGCGACCGAGAGGCTCCGGTCTCTAGGGCGGTAGCTCAATTGGCAGAGCAGCGGTCTCCAAAACCGCAGGTTGCAGGTTCGATTCCTGTCCGCCCTGCGCGTCAGCTCGCAGCTGGCACACGAAAGGTGTATTGAGGATGGTTCAGGACGCATCGGGCGCTGTGGTCTCCGCAGCGAGCGGCGGCGCCGGCGGCAAGAAGCTCGGCTTCTTCGGCCGCATCGTGCTGTTCTTCCGCCAGGTGATCGCCGAGCTCCGCAAGGTGGTCACGCCCACGCGCAAGGAGCTCATCCGGTACACCCTCGTCGTGCTGGCCTTCGTCGTCGTGATGATGGGCATCGTGTACGGCCTCGACATGCTCTTCTCGTGGCTCGCCACGCAGGTCTTCGGGGTTCCGGGCAGCTGACCCGTCCGCACCGCAGCCGAAGAGGGAAAGAAGAACCAGTGTCCGAACGATTCTCCGACGACGCCGACTGGGCCACCGCGGCCGAGCAGTCCAGCGAAGAAGACGAAGCGCAGGAGGGCGACACGCTCGCCGCCGAGGAGCGCTCCGTCACCGCGGCCGAGCAGACGGCTCTCCACGTCGAGGGAGACGGCGAGCAGGACGACGCAGACGAAGACATCGACATCGAAGACCCGGAGGCGGACGCGATCGTGAATGACGCTCTGAACCTGGACGAGACGGCGGAGACCGAAGCCGCCGCCGACGTCCTCAACGACGCCGCGGCCGAGGAGGCCGCCGACATCGAGGCCGCCGCGGCCGACGAGATCGCGCCCTACGACGGCCCCGACGTGAACGCGGATGCGGATGAGGCCGATGACGAGGCCGACCCCTACGCGGAGTTCCGCGCCGACCTGCGCATGCTCCCCGGCAAGTGGTACGTCATCCACTCCTACGCCGGCTTCGAGCGCAAGGTGAAGGCCAACATCGAGCAGCGCAAGTCGACGCTCGAGGTCGAGGACGACATCTACCAGATCGAGGTCCCCATGGAGGACGTCGTCGAGATCAAGAACGGCCAGCGCAAGATGGTCACGCGCGTGCGCATCCCGGGCTACGTGCTCGTGCGCATGGAACTCAACGAGGACACCTGGTCGGTCGTGCGTCACACGCCCGGCGTCACCGGTTTCGTCGGCAACGCGCACAACCCCACGCCCTTGCGCTTCGAAGAGGCCTTCAACATGCTGAAGTCGCTCGTCGAGGTCAAGGACGTGCCGACCGCCAAGGCCGTCGCAGCCAAGGGCGGCACGGCGGTCGCCCGCCCGCTGCCCGCCGAGGTCGACTTCGAGGTCGGCGAGACCATCACGATCAAGGAGGGCTCGTTCGCGGGCCTGCCCGGCACGATTAGCGAGATCAAGCCGGAGAGCGGCAAGCTCACCGTGCTCGTGTCGCTGTTCGAGCGCGAGACCCCGGTCGAGCTGTCGTTCGACCAGGTCACCAAGATGGTCTGACTCTTCTCCCCGCGGGACTGCATCTGCGTCCCGAGACCCCGCGATTTTCGCGGGGTCTCGGGACACAGTCGTCGTTTCGCGGTAAGGGGATGAGTCGGGTAGACTTACGTGGTTTGCGTGCGCGTTTCGCGCGCCCGCACTCAGCACCGCGGTCCGGAGATGCCGGATCTGCGGGAGAGGGATGCCCGAGGCATCCGCTCGATGAAAGGAAACAGCATGGCACCCAAGAAGAAGGTGACCGGCCTGATCAAGCTCCAGATCAACGCCGGAGCCGCCAACCCGGCGCCGCCGATCGGGCCCGCGCTCGGTCAGCACGGCGTCAACATCATGGAGTTCTGCAAGGCGTACAACGCCGCGACCGAGTCGCAGCGTGGCAACGTCATCCCCGTGGAGATCACCGTCTACGAGGACCGCAGCTTCACCTTCGTCCTGAAGACCCCGCCCGCCGCGGAGCTCATCAAGAAGGCCGCCGGCGTGCAGAAGGCCTCGGCCACGCCGCACACCGTCAAGGTCGGCAAGATCACGATGGACCAGGTCCGCGAGATCGCCGAGACCAAGAAGGCCGACCTCAACGCGAACGATGTCGAGGCCGCGTCGAAGATCATCGCCGGCACCGCCCGTTCCATGGGCATCACGGTCGAGGGCTGAGGGAGAAGAACATGGCTACCAAGTCCAAGGCATACCGCAACGCCGTCGCGAAGATCGAGGCGGATCGCTTCTACACGCCCACCGAGGCCGTCGCGCTCGCACGCGAGACCGGCTCGGCGAAGTTCGACTCGACCGTCGAGGTCGCGCTGAAGCTCGCCGTCGACCCCCGCAAGGCCGACCAGATGGTGCGCGGCACCGTCATCCTCCCGCACGGCACCGGCAAGACCGCCCGCGTCATCGTGTTCGCCACCGGCCCCGCGGCTGAGGCCGCGATCGCCGCGGGCGCAGATGAGGTCGGCGGCGCCGAGCTCATCGAGAAGGTCGCCGGCGGCTGGACCGGCTTCGACGCCGCCGTCTCGACCCCCGAGCTCATGGGCCAGGTCGGTCGTCTCGGCAAGGTGTTGGGCCCGCGCGGCCTGATGCCGAACCCGAAGACCGGCACTGTGACCCCGAACCCGGCCAAGGCCGTCGAGGACATCAAGGGCGGAAAGATCGAGTTCCGCGTCGACAAGCACGCCAACGTGCACTTCGTCGTCGGCAAGGCCTCGTTCTCGGCCGAGCAGCTGAACGAGAACATCTCGGTGGCGCTCGAGGAGATCGTGCGACTGAAGCCGTCGAGCGCGAAGGGTCGTTACATCCAGAAGGGCGCCGTGTCGACCACGTTCGGCCCCGGCATCCCGCTGGACGTCAACGCCATCTGAGCCTGACTCGTCGAAGAACCCCGGTCCGCAAGGGCCGGGGTTCTTCGCGTATCTGATGAGTCAGGCGTCGGCGAGCTCCTGCGCGAACCAGGACGTGATCGACGTCGGATGGGTGATCGCCGTTCCCACGACCACGGCGTACGCGCCCGCATCGAGCGCCTTCCGCGCCTGGGCGGGGGTGCGGATGCGTCCCTCAGCGAACACCGGTGTCGTCAGCGCCTCGACGCATGCCGCCAGCAGCTCCAGATCGGGTCCGTCGGTCTTCTCCCGTTCGTCGGTGTAGCCGGCCAGCGTCGTGCCGACGATGTCCGCTCCGGCGTCTTCGGCGGCCCTGGCGTCGTCGAGGCTTCCGGCATCCGCCATCACCAGGGCGCCGGTGCGCTCGTGGATGCGGGCGATCGTCTCGGCGAGGGTGAGCCCGTCCGGTCGCGGGCGCCGGGTTCCGTCGATCGCGACGATCTCCGCTCCGGCGTCGACGACGTCGAGGGCATGATGCAGGGTGGGCGTGATGAACACGTCGTCTCCCGAGACCTTCCAGAGCCCGATCTGCGGCAGATCGACGGCCTCGTGGATGGCGCGGACATCGGCGAGGCCCTGGGCTCGGATGCCGACGGCGCCGCCCCGTGCGGCGGACTGGGCGATCAGCGCCATGGCGCGTGCATCCCGCAGCGGCTCGCCGGGGTACGCCTGGCACGACACGATCAGGCCGCGGTGCAGCGATTCGATCATCGGGGTCCTTCCATGACGGAGCGCGCATGATGGGCAGCCCCCACGATCGCGGCGTCGTTGCCGAGTTCCGCCCGCAGCGCGGGCACCTCGGAGAGCAGGGGGATCGTTGTGGCGCGCAGTGCGGCCTCCATGCTCGACCACCACGGATCGGCGGCGAGCCCCAGGCCGCCGGAGAGGACCACGGCATCCGCGTCGAGGGCATTGACCAGACCGCCCGCGACGCGTCCGAGAGCGGTGGCGGAGCGGGCGACGGCGTCGGCGGCGACCGGGTCGTCCTCGACGCGGGCAAGGATCTCCGGTGCGCCCGGTACAGCGGGGTCGCCGCCGAGAGAGCGGTAGAGCGCGAACAGTGCAGGACCCGAGCAGATCGATTCGAGATGCCCGGTGCGTCCGCACGGGCACACGACCCCCTCCGCTCCGTCGACGGGGATATGGCCGAAATGCCCGGCGGCGCCGTGCACGCCGGTGAACATGGCGCCGTCGACGACGTGGGCGCCGCCGAGCCCGGTTCCCACGGCCATCATGATCATCGACCGATGACCACGCCCGGCGCCGTGCACCGCTTCACCGAGCGCGTGCGCATGCACGTCGTTGCACACGGCGACGGGCAGGCCCGCAGCCTCGTGGAGCAGCCCTCGCAGTGGCGTTCCCGCCCAGTCGGCGATGCTGTCCGTGGCCGAGAGCACACTGCCGTTCGAGGGGTCGATCACCCCGGCCGAACCGACGCCGATCGCATGGATCGGGTTGGCCTCCCGAAGTGACAGCGTCACGGCGAGGACCGCCGCGATCACGGCGGATCCGCCCTTGCGCGAGGGGGTCGGGCAGACCCGACGGTCGAGGATCTCTCCGTCGTCGTCGACGACACCGGCGGCGATCTTGGTGCCGCCGATGTCGACGCCGAGGATGAGGCTCATTTGTCGGCCTCGCGGGTGACGGCGAGCTGGAAAGTGTAACGGTCGGCCCGGTACAGGGTGAACGCGTACTCGATGCTGCGCCCGCGTCTGTCCGAGCTCACCCGCGACACCCCGAGCGCCGGCGTGCCCAACGGAACCCGCAGCAGGTGCGCGGCTTCCTCATCGAGCGCGATGGCCTTGATCTCCTGCTCGGCGCGGTAAACCTCGTGCCCGGCGTCGGCCAGGACCTCGTAGAGCGAGGACGTCGAGGTGAACTCCTCGATGTCCAGCAGCGGACCGGGAACGCGCACGTCTTCGACGGCGATCGGTTCGCCGTCGGCGAGGCGCAGGCGTCGCAGACGTGCGCACTCCGTGCCTGCGGGGATGCCGAGCGCGTGCGCGGTCTCCGTCGACGCCGGTTCGCGCGACATCGTGAGCAGGCGCGAGGACGCCTCGTGACCTCTGCTCTTCATGTCCTCCGTGAACGAGGTCAGCTTCGGCGTCTTCGAGAACAGCGTCGGCGAGCCGACGAAGGTGCCCGAGCCGTGCACGTTGTAGAGGAGTCCCTCGTCGATCAGCGTGGCGATCGCGTGGCGGATGGTCAGCCGGCTCACTCCGTGGGTCGCCTCGAGCTCGCGCTCAGACGGGATGGCCTGGTGCGGTGAGAGGGATGAGGCGACCATTGCGCGGATGTCGGCGGCGACGGTCTCGTACTTGTACGCCATGGGGCGATTATCCTTCGCTCAGCCTTTGACCGCGCCCGCGGACAGGCCGCTCACGAGGTACTTCTGGGCGAAGACGGCGAACACCAGGGGCGGCAGCGTCGACAGGAAGGATGCGGCGGAGATGTCGCCCCAGCGGATGCCCGTGCTCGTGACGAAGTTCGCCGCGCCCAGGGTCACCGGCGTCGCATCGGTAGTGGACAGCACGAGGGCGAACAAGTAGTCGTTCCAGGAGAAGATGAACACCAGCACCGCGGTGGCGACGATCGTGGGAGCCAGCATCGGCGTGACGACGCTGAGCAGGGTGCGCAAGACGCCCGCCCCGTCGACGGAGGCCGCCTCCTCGATCTCCAGTGGGATGTCGCGCAGCCCCGAGGCGAGCAGGATCACGGCCAGCGGAAGGTTGAGGAAGGCGTTCGCCGCGATCAGGCCCTGGATGGTGTCCTGAAGTCCCAGGAGAGAGAAGAGCAGGAAGAACGGCACGATGAAGAAGATCGCAGGCAGCAGCCGCAGACCCGAGGCGGCGTTGAGGATGAACGATCCGCCGAAGCCGAGCCGGATGATCGCGTACGTCGCCGGGATTGCGATGACGAGAACGAGAAGGACGGTGCCGAGCGCGATGAGGGTGGAGTTGAGGAAGAACCGGGGGAAGTCGTACCCCGACCCGTACAGCACGTTCGCGTAGTGGTCGAGGGTGGGTGAGGCCGGCAGCCCGAGTGGGTTCTGCGCGATCTCGCCGTTCGGCTTGAAGCTGACCAGGATGGCGTTGAACAGCGGGATGTTCACCAGGAGCGCGATCGCGCCGACAGCGAGGGTGAACAGCCAGCGGCGCCCTGATCCGGACCGGCGGCGGGGCCTTCCTGCAGGCGAGACGGGCGACGCCGTGCCGGGCACGGCGGAGGTGAGCGTGCTCATCGGGCGCCGTCCTTTCCAGGGGCGGCGATCCGCCGCACGATGAACGGCACGAGCGGCAGGAGCACGATAAGCATGACCAGCGCGGCTGCGGCCGCCTTGCCGAAGTCTCCGGCCTCGAACGCCGTCTTATAGATGTAGATGCTCGCGGTCGTCGTGGTCGTGCCCGGCCCGCCGGCGGTGAGGACGTAGATGACGTCGAAGGTGCGCAAGGCATCGATCATGCGCAGGAAGAATGCGGCGAAGAGCACCGGTGCGAGCGTCGGGAGCACGATGTGGAACAGCGAACGGAATCGCCCTGCGCCATCCACGGAGGAGGCCTCGAGCAGTTCACGGGGGAAGGACTGCAGGCCCGCGTAGATGATGAGGAAGGTGAAAGGCGTCCACTGCAGGATGTCGAGCACGACGAGCAACGGGACGACCGAGGACGGGGCGAACAGCGAGACGCTGAGCCCGAACTGCTCGAGGAGGGCGGGAACCGCGCCGATGTCGCCATTGAGCAGCAGGCGGAACATGATGCCGAGCAGCGCCGGGGCGACCATGATCGGCAGGAGGACGAGCGTGAAGAAGAGCTTCTTGCCGGGGAAGGCCCGGTTCATGAGTAGGGCGAGCGCGAAGCCGAGCAGCATCTCGAAGGCCACGACGACGACGGCGAAGCCCACGGTGAACCCGGCCGAGCGTAGGAAGCCGTCGTTCTTGAACAGCGAGACGAAGTTGTCCACGCCGTTGAACTCGTTGGACTGATCCAGCAGCGTGCTGGCCTGGAAGGCGGTGAGCGCGCCGGTGATCAGCGGGTAGAGGACGAACACCGCGGCGAAGACGAGCAGCGGCGATGCCAGCAGCAGAGCGGTGAGCGACCGCCGACGGCGGTGCGTGCGCACCGCCGTCGGCGTCAGGGCCGAACCGGTCATTGGTCGAGCAGCTCCTGCAGGTTCGCGTTGGCCGTCTCGACCGCGTCGTCGACCGACGTTTGTCCCACCCAGGCGCCGCTGAGGTCCTCGGCGAGCTTGCTGTACGCCTGGAAGGTCTTCGGGAAGACAGGCTCGGCGTAGCCGTAGTCGGCGATGCTCGTCGCGACCTCGTTGAAGGCGGGGTTGAGGTCGACGTTCGCCTTGAGCACCTCGGGCATCGCGGGGATGCCGCCGGCCTGCGCGTACGCGGTCATGGCGTCCGTGGTCGCGAGGTAGGAGAGCACCGTCTTGGCGGCATCCTGGCTGTCGCCGTACTTGTTCAGCGACAGCGACAGCGCGTGCACGTGGGTCTGGCCGCCGGGCACCGGCGCGATCCCGATCTTCCCGGCGATGTCCGGCGACTGCTCGGGGTCGTTGAGCGCGGCAAAGGCCGCCGACCACTGGATCGCGAACGCCACATTGCCCGACTGGAGCGCAGCTTGGGTCTCCGGGAACTCGGCTTGCGCGCTGTCCGGCGAGGTCCATCCGTTCTTGTAGATGTCGGCGTACAGCTGCACCGCGGCCTTGCCCTCGGCGGTGTCGATGGCGGCCTTGCCGTCGTCATCCGTCCAGGAGCCGCCGAGCCCCCAGAGCACGTCGTTCCAGATCATCGTGTTGTACAAGAGGTTCTTGGCCTGCAGGATCGTGCCGTACTGCGTCGGCGAGGCCGGGTTGGCCGACGTCGAGAAGTAGGCCGCCATCACCTGGAAGTCATCGAGGTCCCACTGATCGGCCGGCACGGGCTGGCGGGCTTCGCCGAGGATGTCCTGGGCGAGCGCCGAGTACGTCGCCGCCGCGGCGGGATCGTTCAGGAGTGTGTCGATCAGATCGGTGCGGTAGAGCAGGAAGTGGTTGCTCACGTCGAGCGGAAGGGCATAGAGCTCGTCCTTGTAGGTGAGGCCGTCCACGGCCACGGGGAAGTAGTTCGAGGTGTCGATCCCTTCCAGCGGCTCGAGGGAGCCCGAGAACTGGCCGACGTTGTACGACGCGGTCCAGTAGATGTCGAGGTCGCCGTCCTTCGACGCCATCAGGGCGGTCTCCTTCGAGAACGTGTCCTGGCGCGAGAGCAGGACGAGCTCGACATGGATCTTGTCCTTCTTCCCCTGGCCGTCGTTGTAGGCGTCGATGACCTTCGCCATCGCATCGCCCTCGGGCCCGGGCCACGCGACCATCTTGATGGTCTCCGTGCCGTCGGCGTTGGCGTCGTCGCCTCCGCCGGACGCGGAGCAGCCAGCCAACGACACCGCTGTCAGGAAGGCCGCACCGATTGCGATTGCTCGCGAGCTGCGCATCTCATCTCCAAGTGGTTAGTACCAGTAGTGACGACGATGCTGACATTCCGTGCGGCGACCGTCAATGACTCCATCGGGTCGTTACTGAATCGTGATCGACTGGTATGCTCCAGTTTTCGCGTTGAATCAGGCCAGCACGGGCAGGACCAGGCTGATGCCGAGCCCGACCATTACCACCGCGATCCCCGCGTCGAGGATGCGCCAGGAGCGCGGGGTCCTCAGCCACCGACCCAGGTAGCGGGCGCCGAAGCCGAGGGCCGAGAACCAGGCGATGCTGGCGAGGATCGCGCCGGCGGCGAAGACCCAGCGCGCGGCGCCGTGGGTGGCGGCGATGGATCCCAGGGTGAGCACCGTGTCGAGGTAGACGTGCGGGTTGAGCCAGGTCAGCGCGAGCACGGTGAGCAGGGTCGGCGCCAGCCTCGTGCGGGCCGCCGTCGTCGTTGCTCCGCCCGCCGTCGGCGGTGCGGCGTCGGCCTGCCCGTGCGGATCGGCGTGGAGCGCATCCCCGCTCGGTCGCCATGCGCGGCGGGCGGCCAGCAACCCATACGCGATCAGGAACGCGGCACCGGCCCAGCGGGCGACGACGAGCAGCCACGGCGCGCGCTCGACGAGGAAGCCGAGTCCCGCGACGCCGACGCAGATGAGGATCGCATCGGACAGCGCGCACACGAGAACGATCGGCAGCACGTGCTCGCGGCGCAGTCCCTGCCGCAGCACGAAGACGTTCTGCGCGCCGATGGCGACGATGAGGGAGAGGCCGAGGGCGAGGCCGGAGAGCATGCTGGTCACGTCTCCACGCTAGAGCGGTCGTCCTGAAGCTGCAGCGAAGTCTTCTGATGCTGCATAAGCAGTGCTTCACCTATCCTGGACGCATGCGGATCGATCCCGAACTGGCCGAGACCGTCGCCGTGATCCTCGACGAGGGAAGCATGGATGCGGCCGCACGCGTGCTGCACATCACCCCCTCGGCGGTCAGTCAGCGGGTCAAGCAGCTCGAGCAGCAGCTCGGGCGCGTGCTCGTCGTGCGCGGTCGGCCCGCGACATCGACGCCCGCCGGCGAAGCCGTGGCGCGCATGGCGCGGCAGCTGCGCCTGCTGCAGCACGACGCCGCGGCTCGGCTCGGCGTGGCCGCCGACGAGGGCGCGCGCCTGCGCATCCCGCTCGCGGTGAACGCCGACTCGATGGCGACGTGGTTCCTGCCTCCGTTGGCCGAGCTCTCCCGCACGCACGGCGTCGACGCGGAGCTGCATCGCGAAGATCAGAGCTACACCGCCCGGCTGCTCGAGAGCGGCGTGGTGATGGCGGCGGTGACGTCGCAGGCCGAGCCCGTCGCCGGGTGTGTCGTGCGCCCGCTCGGCGTGCTCGTGTACGAGGCCGTGGCCACGCAGGCCTTCGTGGAGCACTGGTTCCCCGAGGGTGTGACGCGCGAGGCGCTGGCGCATGCGCCCTTCATCGATTTCGATCGCCGCGACGCGCTCCAGCAGGACTGGCTGCGCGGGCAGGGCGTGGATCCTCTCGGCGTCCCGCGCCACTACGTTCCCGGCTCCGCGGACTTCGCCGAAGCCGTGCGGCTCGGCATGGGCTGGGGCATGCTCCCGGCGTTGCAGCGCGTCGTGGATGCCGACGGCGACGACCTCGTGCCCCTCGGCGGGCGGCCGGCCAGGGTGCCGCTGCATTGGCAGAGGTGGGATCTGCGCTCCGAGCTGCTGGATGCGGTGACCGCCGCCGTGGCCGCGGAGGCCGAACGCGTGCTGGAGCGGTGACGCTCGGGCGGTGTGCTTGTGCCCAGCCCCTGGTCTGTGTCCCCGGCGACGCCTAGGGTCGAGTCATGGCATCCGAGCGCGTCACGCTGACCGTCGCAGGCCCCGACGGCGATCGCCGCGTCGACCTGTCCAGTCCGAACCGCGCGGTGTGGCCGGATGCCGAGGGCGGGCCGATCACGAAGGCAGAGCTCGCCGAGTACGTGCAGGCGGTCGCAGGGCCCTTCCTCGCCGCGAACGGTGACCGCCCCGTCTCGCTGGAGCGCTTCCGCGTCGGGATCGGCGGGGAGTCGTTCTTCTCGAAGAACCCGCCCAAGGGCACGCCGGATTTCGTCGAGAGCGTCGAGGTCACGTACAACAGCGGTCGCAGTCATCCGCAGCTCGTGCTGACCGAGCCCGCCGCGATCGTCTGGGCCGTGCAGATGAACACCGTCGTCTTCCACCCGTGGGCCTCGCTCGCGGCCGACACCGACGATCCGGTCGAGCTGCGCATCGATCTCGACCCGCAGCCGGGCACCGGCATCCAGGAAGCGGTCGCCGCGGCGCACGAGCTTCGCGCGGTGCTCCGCGAGGCGGGGTTGGAGCCGTTCGTGAAGACGAGCGGCAACCGCGGCCTGCACGTGTTCTGCCCGATCGTGCCCGAGCACGAGTTCCTCGTCGTGCGGCATGCCGTCATCGCCGCGGGGCGCGAGCTGGAGCGACGGATGCCCGACCGCGTCACGACGAACTGGTGGAAGGAGGAGCGCGGCGAGCGCATCTTCGTCGACTACAACCAGGCGAACCGTGACCGCACGATGGCCGGCGCGTACAGCCCGCGCGCTCTTCCGCACGCCGCCGTGTCCACGCCGGTCGAGTGGGACGAGCTCGACGACCTCGATCCGACCCGTTTCACGGTGCGCACCGTGCCGCAGCGGCTGGCCGACACGGGCGACCCGTGGGCGCGGATGCAGGAGTCGCCCGGGCGGATCGACACCCTGCTGGAGTGGTGGGAGCGCGATGTCGAGAAGGGCCTGGGCGAACTGCCCTTTCCGCCCGAGTTCCCGAAGATGCCCGGCGAGCCGCCGCGTGTGCAGCCGAGTAAGCGCGTCGCGGAGAATTGGGACGCCGAGGGCAACCGCATCGCGGAGTGACGCCACGCCTGGCCGGGCACCTACGCGAGCACGTCGGCGAGGTCGTAGTCGGCCACGGCATCCAATTGGCTGTACGTGCACGAGCGCGGTTCTCGATCCGGCCGCCAGCGCTCGAACTGCACGGTGTGCCGGAAGCGCCGGCCCTCGAGCTGGTCGTAGCGCACCTCGAGCACCCGCTCGGGGCGCAGTCGCACGAAAGAGACATCCTTCGTGCCGGCGAACCGCGAGCGCTCACCCTCGCCGCGCACGACCTCGCCCTCCTCGTCGCGCTCGACGAGCGGAGCCAGCTCGTCGACGAGCTCCTGCCGCCGTGCGTTGCTCCACGCCGAGACGCCTCCCACCTGATGCAACGTGCCATCCGTGTCGTACAGGCCGACCAGGAGAGAGCCGACGCCGGAGCCGCTCTTGTGCACCCGGTAGCCGAGCGCGACGACATCGGCGGTGCGGGCGTGCTTGATCTTGAACAGCGCGCGCTTGCCCGGGGCGTACGCATCCGCGAGGGGCTTGGCGACGACTCCGTCGAGGCCCGCGCCCTCGAACTCGGCGAGCCAGCGGGCGGCGAGGGAGGGATCGTCGGTCGCCCGGGTCAGGTGCACCGGGGGCTCGACGTCTTCGAGCAGATCTTCGAGCCGGGCGCGACGCTTGCCGAAGGGGCGAGTGCGCAGATCCTCGTCGCCCAGGGCCAGCAGATCGAACGCGATGAACATCGCCGGCGTCTCCACGGCGAGCTTCTGCACGCGGGATTCGGCGGGGTGGATGCGCTGGCTCAGCGCTTCCCAGTCGAGCCGCTGGGCGCCGGAGCGGCCCGTGGCGACGACGATCTCGCCGTCGAGCAGGCAAGGCCCGGGCAGGATACGCGGCAGCGCCTCGACGAGCTCCGGGAAGTACCGGGTGAGCGGCTTGGCGCCGCGGGAGCCGATCTCGACCTCCTCGCCGTCCCAGGCGATGAGCCCGCGGAAGCCGTCCCATTTCGGCTCGTACAGCAGACCGCCGGGCGTCTTGTCGGGATCGGGGACGGTCGAGACAGCCTTGGCGAGCATCGGTGCGGGGATCTCGTAGCGCATGCCCCCATCCTGCCCGCCGCGACCGACGCTGTCAGCCGAAGAGATCGGCCAGGCTCACTCGCTCTCCGGCGTCGGCGAGCACGGTGCGGGCGGCGTGCCAGCCCGCCATGCCGTTGACGCCGGGGCCGGGCGGCGTGGATGCCGAGGCGAGGTACACCCCGGGCATCGGGGTGCGCCATGGCGAGCGCGCGACGACGGGGCGGCGCAGCGCCTGGACGATCGTGAACGCGCCGCCGAAGATGTCGCCGCCGATCTCGGCCGGGTTCGTCCGCACCCGGTCGCGCGCGGCGACGGCCCGGGAGGCGAGGATGCGGTCGCGGAAGCCGGGCGCGAAGCGCGCGATCTGCCGGGTGATGAGCTCGGTGGCGTCGAGGTCGGAGTTCGCCGGCACATGGATGTACGACCACAGCACGTGCTTCCCCTCCGGTGCGCGCGTCGCGTCGAGCACCGACGGCTGCACGACGAGCACGTACGGCGCCGCGCTCACCCGCCCCTGAGCGACGGCGTTCTCGCTCGCGCGGATCTCGTCGCGGGTGCCGCCGACGTGCACCGTGGGCGCGAGCGCGACGGCGGGGTCCGCCCACGGCACCGGGCCGTCGAGGGCGAAGTCGACCTTGGCCGCCGCCGCGCCGTAGCGGTAGCGGCGGAGCGCCCCGGCGTACGCCGCGGGCACGTCGCGCAGGGTGAGGGCGAGGCGGGGAGAGCCGGCGAGCACCAGCACGTCACCGCGTGCCGGATCGCCCCAGTCGAGAGACGACAGGTCGCCCACCCCGGCATCCGTCTCGATCGTGCCGCCGTGTGCGCGCAGATCGTCGACGAGCGCATCCGCGATCCGCTGCGCACCGCCGCGGGGATACGCCCACCCTCCGGCGTGTCCGTGTGCGGCCAGCAGCAGCCCCGCCGCCGCCGCACCGGGCGAGGGGAGGGCGGCGTTGGCGTGCGCGGCGACCCCGGCGAACAGCGCCGCCGCCTCCTCGCCGCGGAACGTGCGTGCCGACATCGCCGTGCCCTGCTCCAGCATCCGCAGCCCGTAGCGCAACGCGGTGACCGGATGCGGTGGCACCTGCAGCAGGGAGGATCCGGTGGTCTCCACGAGGGCATCGATGCGTCGGGTGAGCGGGCGCAGCAGGGCGCGCCACGCGCGGGCATCGGTGCCCAGCGCGTCGGCGGTGCGGTCGAGGTCGCGCCAGGCGATCGCCGAGCGCCCTCCGTCGAGCGGATGCGCGTACGAGGCCTCGGGCACGATCCAGTCGATCCGATCGCGTCCGAACGCGCGGAAGAACGGCGACGCGTACGCGGCCGGATGCACGGCCGAGCAGACGTCGCTGACGAACCCGGGCAGCGGCCCCTCCTCGCTGCGCACGCCGCCGCCGACGGCCGCCGCCGCCTCGAGCACGTGTACGGCGTACCCCGCCCTGGCCAGTGACACCGCGGCGGCGAGCCCGTTCGGACCACCGCCGATGACGGTGGCGCGTCGTGCGGATCGTCGAGGCATCGAACCGGTGGACATCGACTGGTCAGGTCAACTCGTCGCTCAGTCGTCGCGTGATCTCGGCCATCGGCATCGTGCGGGGGAAGACGGCCACGACGACGGCATCCGCGTCGTGGTCCTCGGTCGTCCCTGGCAGCACACCGAAGCGGCGCATCATGTCGTCCAGCGCGTGCCGCAGCACGGAGACCGGCGTGCGGGCGCCGCGCAGGAGGCGCCGCAGCACGTGGTTGTGCACGGCGGCCACGCCGGCCGCGAAGCTCACGGCGGCCAGCGGATCCAGGCCGGGCAGCGCGCGCCGCAGGTACTCGTCGAAGAGGCGCTCGTAGCGGAACACCGTGACGATCTCGCGCTCGCGCAGCGGGGGCTCCTGGCGCACGACCTGGTAGCGCCGCCGCGCGAGTTCGGGATCGGCGGCGAATCGACGGAAGACGAGGAGGGACGCCTCGCACACCGCCGCCCACGGATTGGCATGCGTCCGATCGAGGTAGGCGCGCAGTTCGTCGAGCATCTCCTCGTGGTCGGCGAAGACCACGTCGTCCTTGCCGCCGAACTGTCGGAAGAAAGTCGAGCGGGAGATGCCCGCCGCCTTCGCGATCTGCTCGACCGAGGTCGCGCCGAAGCCCTGGTCGGCGAACAGCTCGAGCGCGG
This sequence comes from Microbacterium pseudoresistens, assembly GCF_013409745.1. Lineage (NCBI taxonomy): Bacteria > Bacillati > Actinomycetota > Actinomycetes > Micrococcales > Microbacteriaceae > Microbacterium > Microbacterium pseudoresistens. Next base: position 509,574 of record NZ_JACCBH010000001.1, on the reverse strand, counting down.
CCGCCACGACGGCGGTGCGCGTGGGTGGTGCCTCGGCGCTCTCGCTCATACCAGGAGCCTAGAGGAGCCCGCGCTCCGGCGAGAACGGCGGCGCCGGGCTGGCACGGACCGGTCAGGGCGGAGGAGTAGGATGGGGGATTGGTCGATATCTTGATATCGAGAGACTTTTCCGGGCAACCCCAGCGGAGGACGCGCAGTGGATCTGTACGAGTACCAGGCACGAGACCTATTCGAGAAGTACGGAGTGCCGGTGCTCGCCGGCATCGTCGCCGACACCCCGGAGGAGGTGAAGGCGGCCGCCGAGAAGCTCGGCGGCGTCGTGGTCGTCAAGGCGCAGGTCAAGACCGGCGGCCGCGGAAAGGCCGGCGGAGTGAAGGTCGCCAAGACCCCGGATGAGGCCTACGAGGCCGCCAAGGCCATCCTGGGCCTGGACATCAAGGGCCACGTCGTCCAGCGCGTCATGGTCGCCGCCGGTGCCCGCATCGCCGAGGAGTTCTACTTCTCCGTGCTGCTGGATCGCGCCAACCGCTCCTACCTCTCGCTGTGCAGCGTCGAGGGCGGCATGGAGATCGAGCAGCTCGCGGTCGAGAAGCCCGAGGCCCTCGCCCGCGTCGAGGTCGACCCGCTCACCGGCATCGACAAGGCCAAGGCCGTCGAGATCGCCCGCGCGGCGAAGTTCCCGGAGGACCTCGTCGAGAAGGTCTCCGATGTCTTCGTGAAGCTCTTCGAGGTCTACAAGGGCGAGGATGCCACGCTCGTCGAGGTCAACCCGCTCGTGCGCACCGAAGAGGGCGAGATCATCGCCCTCGACGGCAAGGTCACCCTCGACGAGAACGCCAGCGAGATCCGCCACCCCGAGCACGAAGCGCTCGAGGACAAGGATGCCGCCGACCCGCTCGAGGCCAAGGCCAAGGAGTCGGGCCTGAACTACGTCAAGCTCGACGGCGAGGTCGGCATCATCGGAAACGGCGCGGGCCTGGTCATGTCGACGCTCGACGTCGTCGCCTACGCCGGCGAGAACCACGGCGGCGTGAAGCCGGCCAACTTCCTCGACATCGGCGGCGGCGCATCCGCCGAGGTCATGGCGAACGGCCTGGACGTCATCCTCGGCGACCCGCAGGTGAAGAGCGTGTTCGTCAACGTGTTCGGCGGCATCACCGCCTGCGACGCCGTCGCCAACGGCATCAAGGGCGCCCTGGAGACCCTCGGCGCCACCGCATCCAAGCCGCTCGTCGTGCGTCTCGACGGCAACCGCGTCGACGAGGGCCGCGCGATCCTCGCCGACTACGCCCACCCGCTCGTCACGCTCGCCGCCACCATGGACGAGGGCGCCGACAAGGCCGCCGAGCTGGCCAACGCCTGAGCCCCGAAGAGACTGCGAAGGACTGAACAGAAAATGTCGATCTTCCTCAACAAGGATTCCAAGGTCATCGTCCAGGGCATCACCGGCGGCGAGGGCACCAAGCACACCGCGCTCATGCTGAAGGCGGGCACGCAGGTCGTCGGCGGCGTCAACGCCCGCAAGGCCGGCACGACCGTCGAGCACACCGGCAAGGACGGCAGCCCCGTCTCGCTCCCGGTGTTCGGCTCCGTCGCCGAGGCGATGAAGGAGACCGGCGCAGATGTGTCGATCGCGTTCGTCCCCGGCGCGTTCACCAAGGATGCGATGGTCGAGGCCATCGACGCCGAGATCCCGCTGCTGGTCGTCATCACCGAGGGCGTCCCCGTGGGCGATTCGGCCGAGGCCTGGGCCTACGCGAAGAGCAAGGGCAACAAGACCCGGATCATCGGCCCGAACTGTCCCGGCGTCATCACCCCCGACGAGTCGCTGGTGGGCATCACGCCGGCCAACATCACCGGCAAGGGCCCGATCGGCCTCGTGTCGAAGTCGGGCACCCTCACCTACCAGATGATGTTCGAGCTGCGCGACCTGGGCTTCTCCACCGCCATCGGCATCGGCGGCGACCCCGTCATCGGCACCACGCACATCGATGCGCTGGAGGCGTTCGAGGCCGACCCAGAGACAAAGGCGATCGTGATGATCGGCGAGATCGGCGGCGACGCCGAGGAGCGCGCGGCCGAGTACATCAAGGCCAACGTCACCAAGCCGGTCGTCGGCTACGTCGCGGGCTTCACCGCCCCCGAGGGAAAGACCATGGGCCACGCCGGCGCGATCGTCTCGGGCTCGGCGGGCACCGCGCAGGCGAAGAAGGAGGCCCTCGAGGCCGCCGGCGTCAAGGTCGGCAAGACGCCGTCCGAGACGGCCGCCCTCATGCGCGAGATCATCGAGAAGCTGTAACACACTGCTCGCCGAGAGGGCTCCGGGTCTCGACCCGGGGTCCTCTTCGCGTCTGCGGATGCCGTCGCGCGCGTCCCGCGGTCTCCGCGCGTCATCTCGCCTAGGCTCGGATCGACATGCAACGCCTCCTCATCGTCATCCTCGCCGCGGTCGATGCGGTCGTCGCGGCGGCCGTCGGACTCGGGGCGCTGCTGGCCCCGTTGACCGTGCTGTGGACCCTGGCGTTCGGTCTCTCCGCCGACTGGGGAGCGTTGTGGCCCACCACGGCGACGCTGTGGCAGTTCGGCCACGCCGTGCCGATGGATGTGACGATCCCGGATGCCGTGCTCCGATCGGCGGGGATCGCCCCTGATGCGGCGACGTTCACGCTGTCGGTGTTCCCGCTGGCCTTCCTCGTGTTCACGGCGCTGTTCGCCGCGCGTTCCGGCCACCGCGCCGCGCACGCCGGCGCGTGGATCCCCGGCGTCGCATCCGGCACGGTCGTGTTCGCCGTCATCGCGACCGCGGTCGTGCTCACGGGGCGCCTCGATCTGGCTACGACCCCCTGGGTGCTCGGCATCGCGGCACCCGCGCTCGCCTACCTCTGCGGAGCAGGTGCGGGCGCCGTCATCACGGCGTGGGTCGAGGGCGACGGCGGCATCGTCGACGCTCTGCACGATCGGGTCGACGGATGGGGCCGCTGGCATGGGGTCGTCCCCGACGCCCTGCGCGGGGCGTCCGCGGCGCTGGTAGGACTCCTCGGGAGCTCGGCGGCGGCGGTCGCGCTGGCCGCGCTGCTGCGCGGAGGCGAGATGGTCTCGCTGTTCGAGTCACTGCGCGTGGACGCGTTGGGGACGACGGTCATCTCGCTGGGCCAGCTCGGCTACCTGCCGACGCTCGTGGTGTGGGCGCTGTCCTGGATCGCCGGGCCCGGCTTCTCACTCGGCACGGGCACCGCGATCTCGCCGGCCGGCACCGAGCTGGGCGTCGTGCCCGGCATCCCCGTGCTCGGCCTGCTGCCCGAGACCTCATCGCCGTGGATGCTCGTGGTCGTGCTCGCACCGATCGCCGCCGGGGCGCTGGCCGGCTGGATCGTGCGCTCGCGGATCGTGTCGGAAGGGCGCGAGTCCGGCTACGGACCGCGCACAGTCACGGCTGTCACCATCGCCGCCCTGGCCGGGGCCGGGGCGGCGATGCTGGCGGCGCTGGCATCCGGCTCGCTCGGGCCCGGCCGTCTCGCGGTGGCCGGGCCCGACCCGGGTCCGGTGGCGCTCGCGGTCGGTGTGGAGGTGCTCATCGGAGCCGCCATCCTGTTGCTCGCACCCCTGCACCGCACCGAGTTCGACGCCGTCGCCCCGCCCCGCCATGAGGATTCGGCGCCCGTCGACGCGCCGCTAGACTGAGGTCGTGCTCACGGTCGCCGTCCTCATCTCGGGCACCGGATCGAACCTGCGCGCGCTTCTCGACGCCGCCGCGGACCCCTCGTACCCGGCCCGGATCGTCGTCGTCGGCGCCGACCGCGAGGCGGAGGGTCTCGCGCACGCCGAGGCGTACGGCATCCCCTCGTTCACCGTGCCATGGCACGAGCACGAGAGCCGCGAGGCCTGGGCCGCCGAGGTCGATGCGCAGCTGCGCGTGTGGAACCCCGACCTCGTCGTGCTCAGCGGGCTCATGCGCCTGCTGCCGCCGTCGTTCGTCGCCGGATGGGCGCCGCACCTCATCAACACGCACCCCGCCCACCTGCCCGAGTTCCCGGGCGCGCATGCCGTGCGCGATGCGCTCGCCGCGGGCGCGACCCAGACCGGCGCGAGCGTGATCGTCGTCGACGACGGCGTCGACACCGGTCCGATCCTCGCCCAGGAGCGCATCGACGTGCTCCCCGGCGACACCGAGCACAGCCTGCACGAACGCATCAAGCCCGTCGAGCGCCGCCTGCTCATCGATGTCGTGCGTCGCATCGCGGAGGGCTCCCTCGCCCTCGACGCTGCGCGCGCCGCCTCGCCCTCCTGAACCGCACAACAGCACGTCCGCCGCGACGACTCATCCACCCGGAAGGAAACCCGATGTCCGGTCCCCGTCACGATCCGTCCCTGTACCGCACGCGAGACCTCATCCCGATCCGTCGTGCACTGGTGTCGGTGAGCGACAAGACCGGGCTCATCCCGCTCGCGCAGAGCCTGGCGGATGCCGGCGTCGAGATCATCTCGACGGGGTCGACGGCTCAGACCATCCGCGACGCGGGGATCGCCGTGGGGGATGTGGCCAGCGTCACCGGCGTGGCCGAGATGCTCGACGGGCGCGTCAAGACCCTGCACCCGAACGTGCACGCCGGGCTGCTGGCCGACCTGCGCCTGGAGGATCATGAGCGTCAGCTCGACGAGCAGGGAATCGTGCCGTTCGAGCTCGTCGTGGTGAACCTGTACCCCTTCGTCGAGACGGTCGCCTCGGGTGCCGATGCCGACGAGGTGGTCGAGCAGATCGACATCGGCGGGCCCGCGATGGTGCGCGCCGCGGCGAAGAACCACGCGAACGTCACGATCGTCGTCTCGCCCGAGTCGTATCCGGCGATCGTCGAGGCCGTCGGCGCCGGCGGCACCAGGCTTTCGCAGCGCCGCGAGCTCGCCGCCAGGGCCTTCGCGCACACCGCGGCCTACGATTCCGCCGTCGCGCAGTGGTTCGCCGAGGGCACGCTCGGTGACGGCGACGACCTCCCGGCGCACCTCACGATCAAGGCCGAGCGCCTGGCCACGCTGCGCTACGGCGAGAACGCGCACCAGCGCGGCGCGATCTACACCCGTGTGGGCGAGCACGGCATCGCGCAGGCCACGCAGCTGCAGGGCAAGGCGATGTCGTACAACAACTACGTGGATGCGGACGCCGCCCTGCGGGCCGCGTACGACATGGTGCTTCCCGCCGTCGCGATCGTCAAACACGCCAACCCGTGCGGGATCGCCACGACGGCGCCGAACGCGCTCGACCCGATCGCCAGCGCCCATCTGCGCGCGCACGAGTGCGACCCGGTCTCCGCATACGGCGGGGTGATCGCCGCCAACGGCACGGTCACGCTGAAGATGGCCGAGAATCTCAAGGACATCTTCACCGAGGTGATCGTCGCGCCCTCCTTCCAGCCCGAGGCGCTGGAGGTGTTCCGGGCGAAGAAGAACCTGCGCCTGCTGCAGTTGCCCGAGGACTGGCAGCAGGAGCGGATGGATGTGCGCCTGGTCTCCGGCGGTCTGCTGCTGCAGGACGCCGATCGCTTCCCCGACGACATCGCCTCGGTCGCCCGCGACTGGGAGCTCGTGTCGGGGGAGCGCCCCGACGACGACGAGATGGAGAACTTCATCTTCGCGTGGAAGGCCTGTCGTGCGGTGAAATCGAACGCCATCGTGCTCGCCAAGGGCAACGCCACCGTCGGCGTCGGCATGGGCCAGGTCAACCGGGTGGATTCGTGCCGTCTGGCCGTGGAGCGCGCGGGGGAGCGCGCGGCGGGTTCGGTCGCCGCATCCGACGCGTTCTTCCCATTCGCCGACGGCCCTCAGGTGCTCATCGACGCGGGGATCACGGCGATCGTGCAGCCCGGCGGATCGGTGCGCGATGAGGAGGTCGTGGATGCGGCGCGCAAGGCCGGCGTGACGATGTTCTTCACCGGGGAGCGCCACTTCTTCCACTGAGCCGGTCACACCCTCGAAGGGCGAGGCCGCCGCGTCCGATTTCCGCCAGCCGACGCCGTGTGCAGATGGCAGAGTGGAGCACGTGATCCTCTCGACGACCTCCTTCGACCAGCGGTACCGCGCCATCAGCGCGCGCGACACCCGCTTCGACGGGCAGTTCGTCACGGCCGTGCGCTCGACGGGTATCTACTGCCGGCCCAGCTGCCCCGCCCGCACGCCGAAGGCAGAGAACGTCACCTTCTACCCGACCAGCGCCGCCGCGCACGAGGCCGGGTTCCGCGCCTGCAAGCGGTGCCTGCCCGAGGCCGCACCAGGGTCGCCGGAGTGGAACCTGCGCGGGGATGCCGCGGCGCGGGCGATGCGCCTCATCGCCGACGGCGTCGTGGAGCGCGAGGGTGTTCCGGGGCTCGCGCGGCGGCTGGGCTATTCCTCCCGCCACCTCACCCGGCTGCTGTCGGCCGAGCTCGGCGCGGGGCCGCTCGCCCTGGCGAGGGCGCAGCGCGCCCAGACCGCGCGGATGCTGCTGATCGCCACCGACCTGCCCATCGCCGACGTCGCCTTCTCAGCCGGATTCTCCAGCGTGCGGCAGTTCAACGATACGATCCGCGAAGTGTTCGGAATGACCCCCGGCGCGCTCCGGTTGCGTCGGCCGGGACACGGGGCGAACGGCTCTCCGGGCGCGATCGACCTCGTGCTGCCGCACCGCGAGCCCTTCGATTCCGCGGGCCTGTTCGACTGGATGAGGGTGCGGGCGATCCCCGGCGTCGAAGAGGCGGGGGATCGCCGGTTCGCCCGGCATCTGCGACTGGGCGGCGGGCCGGCCTGGTTCGAGCTGCGCCGCGGCGACGACGGGCGGATACGACTGCGTGCCCGCCTCGCGCAGCTGTCCGACCTCGCGCCGCTCGTCTCCCGCGCCCGGCGGTTGTTCGACCTCGATGCCGATCCCGCCGCGGTCGACGAGGCCCTCTCGACGCATCGCCCGCTCGTGCCGCTCGTCGCCCGCACACCCGGCATCCGGGTCCCGGGGGCGGCGGATCCGCACGAGATGCTCATCCGCGCCATGGTCGGCCAGCAGATCTCCGTCGCCTCGGCGCGCACCGCGCTCACGGCGCTCACCGCGGCGCTGGGTGAGCGGGTCGGCGAGTCAGGCGACGCGGAGACCGCGGGGATCCTCTTTCCGACGATGGCGGCCATCGCCGAACACGGCGCCGAGGTGCTGCGCGGACCCGCCGCCCGCATCCGCGCGATCACCGGTGCGGCCGCCGCCCTCGCCGGCGGTGAACTCGTGCTGACCCTGGGCGATGACGGCGCGCAGCAGCGGGAGGCGCTGCTGGCCATGCCCGGGATCGGGCCGTGGACGGCCGACTACGTGCGGATGCGCGTGCTCGGCGATCCCGACGTGTTCCTCCCCGGCGATGTCGCCGTGCGCACGGGAGCCGCCGCCGCGGGCCTGCCCGCCGAGCCCGCCCCGCTCGCCCGATGGGCGGCCACGACCGCCCCGTGGCGCAGCTACCTCACCGCGCACCTGTGGCGTGCGGTCCCGCCCAGGCCCGCCCGCACCCGTGCGACCGCATCGAAGGAGCAGTCATGACCGCCGCGATCCCGTCCGCAACGATCCAGACCGTCGACACCCCGGACGGCGCGTTCAGCATCCTCGCCGACGACGACGGGCGGGTGCTCGTCGCCGGCTGGACGGCGGATCCCGACGCCGTGCTCGCCCGACTCGCCCCGGCCCACCGCCCCGCGCACGTGCGGGCCGTGGACGCCGCGAGCCCCGCCGCCGAGGCCGTCGCCGCGTACTACGCGGGGGAGCTCTCGGCGATCGACACGGTGCCCGTGCGCCAGTTCGGCACCGCGCTGCAGCGGCGCGGATGGGCCGCGCTGCGCGAGATCGCCCCGGGGAGCCCGTTCACCTACACGGCGTTCGCCGCGGCTCTCGGCAACGACCGTGCCGTGCGTGCCGCCGCATCGATCTGCGCCCGCAACGCGCCCGCGCTGTTCGTGCCGTGCCACCGGGTGCTGCGCTCCGACGGCTCGCTGGGCGGCTTCGCGTGGGGCGTCGACGTCAAGGAACGGCTCCTCGCCCGTGAGGCCGCGCAGGGGTGAGCACAGCGCTGAGTCGTGCAGACCCTCTGCGCGATTCGCCCTCGGCCTTGCTCTCGGCCACTTCGTCCGTTTAGGCTGGAGGGCTGTCGCGCCGCCCGCGCGGCACCGGCCGAGCCTCTGGAGGACATCATGATCACGACCACCGATTCGTCGATCCGTCGCGATGTCCCGGGCGCTCCCGCTCGCTCCCAGAGCTAGCCGCCGCACACTCCCGGTCATGCCACGGATGCCCGGCATCCGCCCCTTCGTCGTCCCCTTTCCGTCTTCCGCCCTCGCGTCTGGGAATCATGTCTTCCACGTCCACTCCTCGAACCTCGCCCCCGCGCCTGTCCACGGTGCGCGCCCTCGCACGGCTGTGGCCGTTCGTCAAGCCCGCCGCCTGGCGCCTGTTCGGCGGCGGGCTGAGCGCGCTCGCCGCCGCCGTCATCGCGCTGTGCATCCCGCTCGTGCTCGAAGGCGTGCTCGAGGGGCCCATCGCCTCGGGCGCGACCGCCGCGATCATTGCCGGCGCCGCCGCCGTGTTCGCCCTCGCCCTCGGCGAGGCGCTCATGGTGTTCCTGCGCCGTCAGTTCGTGCTCAACCCCGCCACGCAGGTGGAGTACACGATGCGCACGCACCTGTACTCGCGTCTGCAGGGGCTTCCCGTGGCCTTCCACGACCGCTGGCAGTCCGGCCAGCTCCTCAGCCGCATGATGCAGGACATCGGCCTCATCCGGCGCTGGCTGGCCTTCGGCCTTGTGCTGCTCGTGGTCAACCTGCTCACGATCGTCATCGGCGCCGTCATGCTGTTCCGCTGGCACTGGCTGCTGGGCACGATCTTCCTCATCACGGCCGTGCCGCTGTGGATCGCGGGCTTCCGCTTCGAGAAGCGCTACGGCGTGCTCACCCGGCAGAGTCAGGATCAGGCGGGAGATCTCGCCACGAGCGTCGAGGAGAGCGTGCACGGCATCCGTGTGCTCAAGGCGTTCGGCCGCGGCAAGCACGCGCTGCTGCGCTTCAGCCGCCAGGCGGAGTCGCTGCGCGAGACCGAGCTGAGCAAGGCCCGTTCGGTGGGCTGGATCTGGTTCTGGCTCGTGCTCATGCCCGAGATCGCCTTCGCGCTCAACCTCATGGCGGGCATCTGGCTCATCGTGCAGGGCGTGCTGTCCGCGCCCGAGCTGTTCGCCTACTTCGCCATGGCCACGGTGCTGCGCTGGCCGATCGAGTCGATCGGCTTCCTCTTCTCGTTCCTGCTGGATGCGCGCACGGCCACCGATCGCGTCTTCGAGATCTACGACGAGGTCAACACGATCACCGATCCCGCCGAGCCTGCGACCATCGCGGAGCCCCGCGGCGAGCTCGCCTTCGAGGCCGCGCACTTCCGCTACCAGGATGCGGGGGCCGCCGAACGCGACCTGCTCGACGGGGTGGAACTCGTGCTGCGCCCCGGCGAGACGATGGCCCTGGTGGGTCTGACCGGCTCGGGCAAGACGACGCTGACGACCCTGCCCACGCGTCTGTACGACGTCACCGGCGGGCGCGTCACGCTCGACGGCGTCGACGTGCGCGACCTGACGCTGGCAGAGCTGCGCCGGCATATCGCGATGGCCTTCGAAGACGCGACCCTGTTCTCCGCCTCCGTACGCGAGAACGTGCTGCTGGGCCGCGCGGACCTCGACGTGCACAGCACCGAGGCCGAGGCCGTGCTGCGCGAGGCCCTCGATGTCGCGCAGGCCGGATTCGTGGATGCGCTGCCCGAGGGCGTGGAGACGCTCATCGGCGAGGAGGGGCTGAGCCTGTCCGGCGGACAGCGCCAGCGCCTCGCGCTGGCGCGCGCCGTCGCGGCCAAGCCCAAGGTGCTCGTGCTCGACGATCCGCTCTCGGCCCTCGACGTCGACACCGAGGCGCTCGTGGAGGAGGCGCTGCGGCATGTGCTCGCCGACACCACGGCGCTCATCGTCGCCCACCGCCCCTCGACCGTCGCGCTCGCCGACCGGGTCGCCGTGCTCGAACGCGGGCGGGTCTCGGCCGTGGGCACCCACTCCGATCTGCTGCGCACGAGTGCGCACTACCGGCACGTGATCTCCAGCCTCGAGGCGGAGGAGGCCGCGCGCACCGGGGCGATCCCGATCGTCTCGACCCCGGATCCCATCGACATCAAGAACGCGGACGACATCATGGACGAGGAGGTGCAGGCATGACCACGGCCGTCACCGGAACGCAGGGCGAGGACCGCGCCGACTACTCGCGCGAGGAGAGCCGCAGCATCCGTCGCCGCTCGCTGCGGCTGCTCGGGTCGCTGATCACGCCGCTGCGCGCGCACATCGTGCTCACCGCCGCCGTGCTCGTGATCTCCACCGCCGCCCAGGTCGCAGGCCCCGCGCTGATCGCGTACGGGCTCAACAACGCGCTGCCTGCCGTGCTCGAGCACGCGGACTGGATGCCCACGCTCGTCGTCGGCATCGGGTTCCTCCTCATCGGGCTGCTGGGTGCCGCGCTCATCGGCTGGTACGCCGTGCTCACGGCCCGCATCACGCAGGCCGTGCTGATCGATCTGCGCAAGCGCATGTTCCTGCACACTCAGCGGCTGAGCCTGGAGTTCCACGAGAGCTACACCTCCGGGCGCATCATCTCCCGGCAGACGAGCGACCTCGACTCCATCCGCGAACTGCTCGACGGCGGGCTCAACGAGCTCGTCTCCGGGCTGCTGTACGGCGCGTTCACGTTCATCGCGCTCATGCTCGTGGACTGGCAGTCCGGTGTCGTGCTCGTGCTCGCCGGCATCCCGCTGATGTACCTCATGCGCTGGTTCTACCTGCGCTCGCAGCGCGTGTACCGGGAGTCGCGCGTGATCAGCGCCAAGGTGATCGTGCAGTTCGTCGAGACGATGACCGGCATCCGCGCCGTCAAGGCCTTCCGCAAGGAGCCGCGCAACGACGAGACGTTCCAGGGCATCGCGGGCGAGTACCGCGATGTGAACCGCCGCTCGATGCTGCTGTTCGGCGTCTTCGAGCCGGGCCTCATGGCCGTGGCGGCGATCACGCTGGGCGTCGTCGTCGTGTGGGGCGGCATCCGCATGTCACAGGGCGAGATCCAGGTCGGCATCCTGCTGGCCGCGGTGCTGTACGTGCGCAACTTCTTCTCGCCCATGCAGGAGATCGCGATGTTCCTGAACTCGTACCAGTCCGCCACGGCGGCGCTGGAGAAGGTCTCGGGCGTGCTCGAGGAGGTGCCGACGGTTCCCGACCCCGCGCGGCCGGTCGACCTGTGGGAGTCGAAGGGGCACGTGCGCTTCGACGACGTCACCTTCGGCTACGCCGACGAGCGCACGATCCTGCCGAGCTTCTCGCTCGACATCCCCGCCGGGCAGACGATCGCGCTGGTGGGCACGACGGGTGCGGGCAAGTCGACGCTCGCCAAACTCATCTCGCGCTTCTACGACCCCACCGTCGGCGCAGTGACGCTCGACGGCGTGGATCTGCGCTCGCTGCATCCGAAGGACCTGCGCCGCGCCATCGTGATGGTCACGCAGGAGGCGTACCTGTTCAGCGGCACCGTCGCCGACAACATCGCCCTCGGCAAGCCCGATGCGACGCTCGACGAGATCCGCGCCGCGGCACGCGCGGTCGGCGCCGACGGGTTCATCGAGGCGCTGCCCGACGGCTACGGCACCGACGTGAACAAGCGCGGCGGCCGGGTCTCCGCCGGGCAGCGCCAGCTGATCTCGTTCGCGAGGGCATTCCTGGCCGACCCCGCCGTGCTCATCCTCGACGAGGCGACGGCATCGCTGGACATCCCCTCCGAACGACTCATCCAGGATGCGCTGCAGACGCTGCTCGCCGACCGCACGGCCATCATCATCGCGCACCGCCTGTCGACGGTCGCGATCGCCGACCGGGTACTCGTCATGGAGCACGGCCGCATCATCGAAGACGACACCCCCGACGCCCTCATCGGCGGCACGGGCAAGTTCGCCCAGCTGCACGCGGCCTGGCAGCAGACTCTGGTGTGAGGGTGGCGACGTAGGCTCGTCCCATGGCGACGGCGGCGATGGATAGTCTCGACGGGTGGATCCTCTGTGGGCGTTCGCGGCCGAGTTCTGGTGGCTCGGCCCCGTCGCGGCGGCCGCGGGCGCTGCCGGGGTGCTGGCGGTGCGCGGCATGAAGCGGGATCTGCGTCGGCGACTCGCCTACGACGCCGCTCGGCACGACCTGCAGCGCGCGCAGGAAGAAGTGGCGCGTGCGCGGGTGACGGTCAAGCTCGCCAGGGCGGATGCCGCAAAGGCCGCGGCCGATCGGGCCGTGTCGGCGGTCGGCGCCGCCGAGGTCGCGGCGGCGCGCAGGGCGTTGCGCGACGCCGAACTGGCGCTCCGAGCAGGTGTGGCCGCCGTCCGGGCGCGCAGGGCGCAGCGCGACGCCGCCCGGCAGGAGCTCGCCTCGGCGCTGCCGCCCGAGCAGTGGCCGCTGCCTCGTCTGCACCGCGCGCACGATGCGCTCACGGCGCGCTGGATGACGTACGAGACCGATCCGCACAAGCTCATCGCCTTTCCGACCATGAGCGATGGTCGCGACCCCGACACGGGCCTGTTCTTCACCGCGGCCGCCGAGGCGCAGCGGCTGCGCCCCGATGCGGACGACCGGCAGGTGACCGCGTCGGCGTTCTCCGCGTATCGCGATGCCGTCGACGCGATGGGTCGAGCCCTGGATCGCGCGGAGCGCGCGGCGCGGGCGAGAGCCGAGGGGCGCGACCCGGCCGCCGAGCGCGCCAGGGCGGCATCGTGGCAGGAGGCGGCGCACGACGCCATCGGGCGCTCCGCCCGGCTCCTGGACGATGCCGCGGGTGCGGTCTCCTCTGCGATCTCGCAATGGACCGAGCGCAATCCGTTCCGGCGGGGCGAGAAGTGACCGCTCCTGGTCCGCACGTGCGGCGCACCCGCTACGGCTACGGGATCGGGACGCTGGGACGGGACCTGTCGTACACGCTCGTGAGCATGTACTTGATCTTCTACCTCAGCGATGTGCTGGAGGTCTCGGCGGGCGTGCTCGCGGCAGTCACGGTCGTCCTCGTCATCGCACGCGTCTTCGACGCCGTCAACGACCCCTTCATGGGGCTGATCGTCGACAACACCCGCAGCCGCTGGGGACGCTTCCGGCCCTGGATCGTCGTCGGGGCGGTGCTCTCCTGCCTCTTCCTCGTGCTGATGTTCACCGACTTCGGCCTCGACGACGCCGCCTTCGTCGTCGTCTTCACCGTCGTGTATGTGGCGTGGGAGATCTCGTACACGATGAACGACCTGGGCTACTGGTCGATGCTTCCCGCGCTCACGCAGGATCAGGACGAGCGCGAGCGCATCGGCGCCTTCGCCCGGATCTGCGCCAACATCGGCGTCTTCTCGATGGTCGTCGCGATCGTCCCCGTCTCGAACGCGCTGGCCGCGGTCACCGGCGACCTGCGCTCGGCGTACACGGTCATCGCACTCGCCGCGGCGGTGCTCATGCTCGTCTTCCAGACGGTGATGGTGCTCCTGGTCCGCGAGGACCCGACGATCCCGGTGCCCAGCGGGGCGACGAAGCTGCGCGAGCTGTTCCGGATCATCGTCCGCAACGACCAGCTCCTCGTCGCCGGCGTCGCGATGCTGCTGTTCATGTCGGCCTTCTCGATCACGACCGGGCTCGGACTCTTCTATTTCAAGTACGTCTTCGGAGACGAGGGCGTCTACTCGGTGTTCGCCGTCGTGCTCGGCGTCGCCCAGATCGCCGCTCTGGCCTGTTTCCCCCTGCTGAGCCGGCTCGCCTCGCGGCGTACTCTGTTCACGGCATCCGTGGCGTGCGTGGCTCTGGGGTACGTGCTGTTCTCGTTCACCCCGCCCGGGGCGCTGGCGATGATCGTCATCGCGGGGCTGCTGATCTTCTCCGCGCAGGCGGCGATCCAGCTGCTCATGCTCATGTTCATCGCCGACACGGTCGAGTACGGGCACTGGAAGCTCGGCAGCCGCAACGACAGCATCACCCTGTCGCTGCAGCCCTTCGTCTACAAGATGGCCGCCGCAGTCTCCAACGGCGTCATCGGGTGGACGGTCATCGCCTCGGGCATGCAGGAGGCCACGGGCGCCGCCGACATGAGTCCGGAGGGGACGACGCTGATCCGCGGGAGCATGTTCTGGCTGCCGCTGATCCTGATCGTGCTCAGCTACCTCGTCTACCGGATCTGGTACCGCCTCGACGCTGCCCGGTACGCCCGCATCGTCGAAGAGCTCCGCCTGCGCGCCCACGACGTCGCACCGCGCGAGGGGGCGATCGGTGGCTGAGCAGGCACCGCTGCTGGACATGGGCAGCCGGGTGCGCGACGTCAGGGCGCATCCGCTGGGACACGACATCGTGCAGAAGATCCTCCTGCAACTGGGCCGGTCGACCCGCTGGATCGACAACCCGGTCATCGGCTCGCTGCGCCTTGGCACCGTGCACCGCCTGTTCGCGCGCCGGGTGGGCGAGGGCTTCGTCCCGACGCTGCTCGACCTGCTGAACCAGCATCGCGATATCCCGAGCGACGAGGTCGCCGAGCGTCCGCGCGCCTGGTGGCAGGATGCGGTCTTCTACCAGGTGTATCCGCGTTCGTTCATGGACTCCGACGGCGACGGCATCGGCGATCTCGGCGGCATCCTCGCCCGACTCGACCATCTGCAGGACCTCGGCGTGGACGCCCTCTGGCTCTCGCCCGTCTACGACTCGCCCAACGACGACAACGGTTACGACATCCGCGACTACCGCGCGGTGATGGCCGAGTTCGGCACGATGGACGATCTCGACCGCCTCGTCCACGAGCTGCACCGCCGCGGCATGCGGCTGATCATGGATCTCGTCGTCAACCACACCTCCGATGAGCACGCCTGGTTCCAGCAGGCGCTCGCCGATCCCGCCTCGCCTTACCGCGACTACTACTTCTTCCGCCCGGGCGAGCCGGATGCGCCGCCGAACAACTGGACCTCGTTCTTCTCCGGCTCCGCGTGGCGGTGGTTCCCCGAGCGCGGCGAATGGGCGCTGCACCTGTTCTCTCCCCGGCAGATGGATCTCGACTGGACCCATCCGCCGATGCGCGAGGAGATCGTCGAGATGGTGCGCTGGTGGCTCGAGAAGGGGGTCGACGGCTTCCGTCTCGACGTCATCAACTACATCTCCAAGCCGCCCGCGCTCCCCGACGGGGATGCGACCGTCGGCGCGCTCATGGAGTACACCGGCGTGGAGCACTACTTCGCCGGACCCCGCCTGCACGAGCACCTGCGGCAGCTGCGGGCGGAGGCCTTCGAGCCGTACGCGGCGGTGTCGATCGGGGAGACCCCCGGTGTGGGCGCCCGGCTGGGACGCCTCTTGACCGCGCCGGACCGCGGCGAGCTCGACATGATCTTCGGCTTCGACCATCTCGACGCCCCCGGCCGCACCCGCTTCGAGGACTACCGATACGACCTGCGCCACCTGCGCGACGCCTGGACCGACTGGCAGCGCGAGTACGGCGCGACCTGCTGGCCGAGCCTGTTCCTCGAGAACCACGACAACCCGCGCATGATCTCCAAGATCGACCCGCGCCCCGAGCACCGCGCGGCGCTGGGCACACTGCTCCTGCTGCTCAAGCTCACCCTTCGGGGCACGCCTTTTCTCTACCAGGGGCAGGAGCTGGGGCTGGTGAACCACGCGTTCTCCTCCGTCGCGCAGCTGCGCGACGTGGAGAGCCTCAACCGCTACGCCGCGCTGCGCGAGCTCGGGCGCAGCGACGCGGAGGCGTTCGCCGAGGTGCTCGCCGGCAGTCGAGACCACGCCAGGGTTCCGATGCCGTGGACCTCGGGACCGTACGGCGGATTCACGGACGGCACGCCGTGGCTGATGGGCGACGGCGACCACGAGAAGTGGAACGCGAAGGATCAGGCGGCCGACCCGGGATCCGTGCTCCGCGCCTGCCGCGACCTCATCGCGCTGCGCCGCGCGCATCCCGCCCTCACGCGCGGAGCGATCGTCTTCGGCCCGAGGCGTCGCGGACTCTGGCTCTACGAGCGCCGCGCCGAGGACGAGACGATCGGCGTCGCCGCGAACCTGACCGACCGGCCCCATCGGTGGCGGATGCCCGCGCGGGCCCGCCTCCTCTACGCCACCGGTGCGGGAGACGAGAGGCGCCTGGTCCCGTACGAGGCGCGGGTGTACGCGCTGGAGGGATGAGAAGGCGACGGAGCCTCGGTGGGGGAGGGGATCCGAGGCCCCGCCGCCGGACTGTGGGGTGATCCGGCGATCCGGACTACTTCGTGAAGCGCACCTCGGCGATGACCTCGCCGTACTGGGTCTCGCCGACCGGCGAGAAGCCCACGCGCTCGAAGAACGCCTCGGGACCGTTCTCGCCCGCTTCGTAGATCACGTTGAGGTGATCGAAGTCACGGCGGCGGGCCTCGGCGACGAGGTTCTCGACGGCGAACCGGCCGACGCCGCGACCCTGGTCGTCGGCGTCGACGTTGATGCGCCACAGCACGGAGCGGAAGTGATCCTCCTGCGCCTCGGGGTCGAAGTTGGCGCTGACGAATCCCACGACCTCGTCGCCGTCGAGCACGACGCGCTGCCATGAGGTCTGCGGGTTGATCACCGTGGCGGCGATCCCGTAGGAGACGGGGGCGAGGAACTGCTCCTGCCCCGGCTTGAGGGACAGGTTGTTGACAGCGACGATCGTCGCTGCGGAGAGTTCGACCAGGCGCAGATCCGTCATGCCCCCAGGCTAACCCCTCGCGGCGCACGAATTATCGGATGCGCCCGATCGTGTGCAGAAGTTGGCTCGCGCACTCCCTCAGGTATCTTGGTATCGAGACAAATCCGCATGCGAACGGAGAAGATCCGGTGACCGACGACGCCATCATCTACACCTATACCGACGAGGCGCCGGCGCTGGCTACGGCCTCCCTGCTGCCCATCGTGCGCGGCTTCGCGCACCAGGCGGGAGTGGAGATCGCCACGCGCGACATCTCGCTGGCAGGGCGCATCCTCGCCGCCTTCCCGCAGCGGCTCACCGCTGAGCAGGAGGTGGGCGACGCGCTCGCCGAGCTCGGGGGCCTGGCCACCCTTCCCGAGGCGAACATCATCAAGCTCCCCAACATCTCCGCCTCCATCCCCCAGTTGAAGGCGGCGATCGCCGAGCTGCAGGACAAGGGCTTCGACATCCCGGACTACCCCGACGAGCCCGGCTCGGTCGAAGAGAAGGATGTGCGTGCGCGCTACGACCGCATCAAGGGATCGGCCGTCAACCCGGTGCTGCGCGAGGGAAACAGCGACCGCCGCGCTCCGCTGGCGGTGAAGAACTACGCCAAGAAGCACCCGCACATGAACAAGCCGTTCTCCGAGGGCTCGAAGACCCGGGTGGCGACCATGGGCCACGACGATTTCAAGCACAACGAGAAGAGCTGGGTCGCCGCGCACGACGACGTGCTCACCATCCGTCACACCGCTGAAGACGGCACGGTCACGATCCTCAAGGACGACCTGAAGGTGCTGCCGCGCGAGATCGTCGACGCGACGTTCCTGTCGGCCGCCGCGCTCGACGCCTTCCTCGCCGAGACGCTCGAGACGGCCAAGACCGACGACGTGCTGTACTCCGTGCACCTCAAGGCCACGATGATGAAGGTCTCCGACCCGATCATCTTCGGGCACGTCGTCACGGCGTTCTTCGCCGACGTGTTCGACCGGTTCGGCGATCAGCTGTCCGAGGCCGGCCTCAGTGCGAACGACGGCCTCGGCTCGATCCTCGCCGGTCTTGCCAAGATCGACGGCGGCGCCGAGATCATCGCCGAGTTCGAGAGGGCCGTCGCCGCGGGGCCGCGTCTGTCGTACGTCAACTCCGACAAGGGCATCACCAACCTGCATGTTCCCTCGGACGTCATCGTGGATGCGTCGATGCCCGCGCTCGTGCGCAACGGCGGCAAGCTCTGGGGCGTCGACGGGGGAGAGGACGACACGCTCGCCGTCATCCCCGACTCCTCCTACGCCGGGGTCTACCAGGCCGTGATCGACGACGTCATCGCCAATGGCCCGCTGAACCCCGCCACGATCGGCACCGTGCCCAACGTCGGCCTCATGGCGCAGGCGGCCGAGGAGTACGGCAGCCACGACAAGACCTTCGAGATCGCCGCGGCGGGCCGGGTCGAGGTCGTCGACGGCGAAGGCACCGTCGTCATCGAGCACGAGGTGGCCGCCGGGGACATCTGGCGCGCGACGCAGACCAAGCACATCCCCGTCATGGACTGGGTGCGCCTGGCGATCTCGCGGGCGCAGGCCACCGGGTCGCCCGCGGTGTTCTGGCTCGACCAGAACCGGGCGCACGACGCTCAGCTCATCGCGAAGATCTATCAGGCCGTGGCGACGCTCGACACCACCGGCGCGCAGTTCTCGATCCTCGCCCCCGAAGAGGCCACCCGCTACACGCTGGCCCGCATGCGCCACGGCCTGGACACCATCTCGGTGACCGGCAACGTGCTGCGCGACTACCTCACCGACCTCTTCCCGATCCTCGAGGTGGGTACGAGCGCCAAGATGCTCTCGATCGTGCCGCTGCTCGCCGGTGGCGGACTCTTCGAGACCGGCGCGGGCGGCTCCGCCCCCAAGCACGTGCAGCAGCTCGTCGAGGAGAACTATCTGCGCTGGGATTCGCTGGGCGAGTTCTTCGCGCTGGCGGCGTCGTTCGAGCACTACGCCGACCGCACCGGCAACGAGAGGGCGCGCATCCTCGCCACCACCCTCGATGCCGCGACCGGCACCTTCCTCGAGGAGGACCGCTCGCCTGGTCGCAAGCTGGGCACGATCGACAACCGCGGCAGCCACTTCTACCTCGCCCTGTACTGGGCGCAGGAGCTGGCGGCGCAGACCGACGACGCCGAGCTGGCCGCAGCCTTCGCGCCGGTGGCCGAGGCGCTCGCGGCGAAGGAGTCGACGATCGTCGACGAGCTGCTCGCCGCGCAGGGCTCGGCGGCCGACATCGGCGGTTACTACCGTACCGACGCCGAGAAGGTCGCCGCCGTCATGCGCCCGAGCGCCGCGTTGAACGCCGTCATCGACGCCCTGGCCTGACACGACATCAGCTGCGACGACATCGACCCGCCGGCTTCCAAGAGGAGCCGGCGGGTCGATGTCGTATCGTCTACGAGATCAGTAGTGGACGTTGACCTCGACGCCCTCGGGCGACCAGTCGTACAGCCATTGGGCACGCCACTCGGGCATGCCCACGCAGCCGTGGCTCATCGGCACGCCCCAGTTGTCGTGCCAGTACACGCCGTGCAGGGCCTCGTCGCCGTTGAAGTACATCACCCAGCGCACGTCGGGCTGGAAGTAGAACGGCGCCTGGGTGAGGTCGCGGTTGCCCATGTTCTGGCTGCTGAGCTTCCAGTTCACGGTGAAGTGGCCGGTCTGCGTCGCGAACTCTCCGCGGCCGGACGAGACCAGCCATGAATCGATGGCGACGCCGTTCTCGATCGCGGTCACCGTCTGGTTGGCGAGGTCGACGTCGATCGTGCGCACGAGGGGCGTCACGGCGAAGGGCACCTCGGTGACGGGGAGCGCGGCGATGCCGGACTCTGCACCGCCCTTCTCGAGCGCGCGGGCGAAGGTCGAGGCGAGGCCGGACACGTCGCCGAGCTCGCGCCCGTTGATGCCGTCGGCGATCGTGGAGAGAACATTGCCTCCGGAGTCCACGACGGTGGTGGCGTTCACCGGCGCCCGGTTCACCAGACCGGGCAGGGCGTCGACCGAGGCCTGGATGGCGGTGCTGTCGGCATCGATCTCGATCGAGCCGTCCTCGTCGTAGACGGTGAGCCAGGATGCGAGCGTCGCCGCGTCGATCGGCACGGTGCGCTCGGCGCCCACGTAGAACCCGGCCGTCGCGATGACGCCGTTGAGGTCGTCCATGGCCTTCTTGGCCGTGGCATCGGAGATCGACGGTGCGACGGGAGAGGCCTTGGCCGTGACGTCGACGGTGCTCCTGCCCTCGGCGAGCGCATCGGCGATGGTCGAGGTGAGCGTGTTCTGATCGATGCCCGTGCCGCGCTCGGCGGGGGTGGCGACGTAGGCGCTGCTGGCTGCGTCGAAGGAGACCGTGGCATCGACCGGGTCGAGGTACACCGAGGGAGCGGCAGTGCGCAGCGCGTCCTTGGCCTGGGCCTCGTCGAGCGAGATCTCGCCCTCGTCGCTGCCGGGGAACCAGGTGGTGACGTTCCACATCGGGTGCGCGTCGAACGCCTTGTCCGCCAAGGCCTCGGCATCGGTGTTCGCGCCGAGGTCGGCGCCGGTGATGGTGGCGTCGCCGTCGGGGCCGCTGAGGTTCACCTGGAAGTCGTCGAGCCGGTGCTGCACGGCCTCCGCGGCCGCACCAGGGGTCATCCCGCCGACGGGGATCCCCGCGATGGTGACGCCGGGGGCGATGAGGATCGTCGACACGGCGGCAGCGCCGAGCACGAGGGCTCCGACGCCCACGGCGATCCAGCGACCGACGTGCCGCTTCTTGCGCTCGGGCTCGACGGGCGCCCACTGCGCGGTCGGGGTGTCGTCCGCGCCCGAGGCGTCGGTCTCCGCCTCCGCATCGCTCCCGACCCCGTGCGGAGCGGTCGCCGCGGCCTCGGCCTCGTCCGCACTGCCGATGACGCTCGTGGTGGCGGCCTCCGGGGTGGTGGCGGCCTCTTCGTCGTCGGCGTCAGTGGACTCGTTCTCGGACACGGTCTCGGCGGCCTCGGATGCGCCGTCTTCGGCGTTCTCGATCGACGATTCCGCGGGCCACTGCGCGGCGGGTTCGGCCTCTGCGGGGGCCTCGGATGCGGTTTCGTCCAGGGTCTCCTCGACGTGCTCGGCAGGCATGTCCGTCGCGTGCTCTTCGCCCGTGGCGCGGTCGGCGACGGGCGTCGAGCCTGTCGCCGCCTCGGGCGAGGTCGCGAGATCGGTCATGATTGCCCCCAGATATCGGTTGTAAGAAACCTGGAATTCATGGTACGGGATCGGTGTAACGGAACGGCAACGGAAGCCTGGACTCCGCTGCGGGATGACTGAGCGCCCCCGGACCCGGCGGGTCGCGAGGGCGCTCAGTCTTGTGCGCTCAGCCGGCGGTGCACACCTCGGCGAAGTTCTGCGCGCTCTCGGTCAACTCGGTCTGCACCGAGCTGAGATCGGCCATGACAGAGGTGTCCTGTTCGATGAGCGCCTTCTGCAGGATGTCGGCGAGCTTGACGTAGCCCGAGTGCACAGCCTCTCCTGCGGCACGGACTTCGTCATTGCCCGCGGCCGAGACGGCCTGTCCGATGCCGTCGGCGGCGGTCTTGAACTGATCGACCGTGGCCTGCGGGTCGGCCATGGCGGCCTCGAAGTCGAGGCTCTGGAACTGCGAGCCGGCGTCGGCGATGGCCTTCTGCACGTCCTCGCACGCCTCGTTGACGCTCTGGTCCGCGGGTGCCGCGTCGCTGTCGCTGCCGGTCGACGGGCTACTGGTCGACGTGTCCGTGCCCTTCTTCTCGTCGGTGTCGGCGGCGGGTGCGCTCGAGCACGCGGCGAGGCCGAAGACGGCGGCGGTGGTGACGGTGAGTGCGATGATGCGACGGTTCATGGTGGTACCCCCCTGGGCGGTGTGATTCAACGCCGCCCCGGAATGGGACAGCCTGACAGTCAAGCACAGGCGGTCGCAAAGGGCGAATCGACCCAGGGCCGTCGTGGCGGTTCGCCGTGCCCGCGACCTATCGGGTAACGTTTCGGTAACCGTGTATCGCGCAGACCCGAGAAGGGTTGCGCGAATTTTGTTCGTAAGGTCTACTAACAAACATGTCCGACCCGGCTGACTCCTCCCGCACGCCGCCTGTGCACGCCGCGGGGGCCTCGTCGTGGCCGGCATCCGATCCGCACTCCTTCGGCTCCTCCGGTCGGCTTCGCACCAAGGGCAAGGTCCTTCCCGAGCACGCCCGCGGCCATAACCGTTCGCTCGTGCTGCAGACGCTGTATCACGAGGGCGAGATGAGCCGCGCAGACCTTTCGCGCCAGACGGGTCTGACCCGCGTGACGATCTCCGATCTCGTGGCCGAGTTCATCGCCGACGGCATCGTGGTGGAGAAAGGCGTGCGCGAGAGCAGCGGGCCCGGCAAGCCCGCGATCCTCGTCGACATGGATCGCACCGGCCATCGCATCGTGGGCATCGATCTGTCCTTGCCCGGCGTCTTCGAGGGCGGCCTGATGAGCCTGGACGGCGAGGTGATCGAGCGTCGAGAGGTGCCGCGTCCGGCCGGCGGCGACGACGCGTATGAGGCCGTGCAGGCTCTCGCGGTCGAGCTCGCGGCGCTGTCGACCGTGCCGATCCTGGGCGTGGGCGTCGGCGCCCCGGGCATCGTGCGCCCCGACGGCGTGGTGCTCAGCTCGCCCAACCTGGGCTGGAGCGAGTTCCCGCTGGAGCGCAAGCTCGCCGCGGCTCTGGATCTTCCGGTGACCGTGCGCAACGATGCGAACGCCGCGGTGCTCGCCGAGTACACCTTCGGCGCCGCGCGATCCGACACCCTCTTCATCAAGGTAGGTCGCGGTGTAGGTGCGGGACTCATCTCCGGCAGCCAACCGCTCGTGGGGAGCAGATTCGCCGCCGGCGAGATCGGCCACGTCGTCGTCGGCGCGGGCGACGGCCCGCTGTGCGTGTGCGGCCGTCACGGATGCCTGGAGGCATGGCTCAACGCCGCTTCTCTCCGTGAACGCGTCGAGGCCGCGGATACCGATGCTGCGCGCGAGGTCGTGCTGCGCGACGCCGGCGAGCGCCTGGCCGTCGCCGTCGCTCCGATCGTCGCCGCCCTGGATCTGTCCGAGATCGTGCTGTCGGGCCCCGCTGACCTTCTCGACGGCACCCTGATCGGCACGACCAGGGATGTGCTGCGCGATCGCACCCTCGAGGGCGTGTTCGGCGACATCGACGTGAGACTCACCCGTCAGGACGACATCGTTCTGCGCGGCGCCGCGGTCATGGTGCTCTCCGCTCAGCTGGGGGTGTCGTGATGGTGTACATCGATGAGCTCGCGATTCCGGCGGGGCGGGGAATCCGCGTCGGTCTCGACGTCGGGGGCACCAAGACCGAGGCCGTCGCGCTGGGCACCGACGGCTCGGTGCGGGCGCGCGTGCGCACGCCCACAGGACGCGGAGACGACAAGGTCGTCGAGACGGTGCTCGCCGCCGTCGACGAGGTGCGGCGCGAGGCCGAGCTCGACCGCGGCGAGATCGAGTCGGTCGGCATCGGCATCCCGGGGCTCGTGGAACCCGGCACCGGGCGGGTGCTGCACGCGGTGAACCTCGAGGTGTCGTCGCTGGACCTGGGCGGGGCCGTGGGGCACCGACTCGGCGTGCCCGTCGCCGTCGAGAACGACGTGAAGGCGGCGGCTCTCGGCGCCGGTGCCCTGCGCGGCGACATGCGCTCGCTCGCCTACCTGAACCTCGGCACGGGCGTAGCGGCGGGAATCGTCGTCGAGGGCGAGCTGTGGCGCGGCGCACGCGGTACGGCCGGCGAAGTGGGCCACATCAGCGTCGATCCGCATGGACGGATCTGCGGATGCGGTCAGCGCGGATGCGTGGAGACGTTCTGCGGCGGCGGCGCGGTCGCGAGGGCCTGGGACCGGCCCGGTTCGCTGCCCATCCGCGACATCTACGACGCCGCCGACGCAGGCGATGCGCACGCCAGGGAGCTGCGCGAGGGGATCGCTTTCGGCACGGCCGCGGCGGTGCGCATCATCGTGCTCGGCGCCGATGTCGAGACCGTCATCATCGGCGGGGGCATCACGGCGCTCGGCCGCCGACTGTTCGACGACGTCGTCGTGCGACTGCGCGAAGAGAGCTCCGGGTCGGCGTTCCTCGCCTCGCTGCGGCTCGATGAGAGAATCGAACTTCTGCCGCTGGGTTCGCCCGCTGCGGCACTTGGCGCCGCGCTCATCGGCGCGGCGGCGCGCAATCCGCTCGTGCACGGCCCCGCCACGCGCGAGCGTGCCGCGCAGGCGGAGGCGAAGCGCACCGACAACACGACGCAGAGAGCAGGAATCCATGGCTGAGGTCGTCATCGTCCCCACTGCCGACGACGCGGGAGCGCTCGTCGCTGACGCCATCGTCGAGGTGATCCGCGGGCGCGCCGACGCCGTGCTGGGACTGGCGACGGGCTCGACGCCGCTGCCGGTCTACACGGCGCTGCGCGCGAAGCTCGAGAGCGTCGACGTCTCGCAGGTGCGCGGCTTCGCGCTCGACGAGTACGTCGGGATCGACCCTGCGCATCCGGAGAGCTACCGGTCGGTGATCACCCGCGAGGTCGTCGAGCCGCTGGGCCTCGATCCTCGCCGCATCCAGGTGCCGAACGGGTCGCTGGAAGGCATCGAACACGCGGGCCCCGACTACGACGCGGCCATCGCGGCGGTCGGCGGCGTGGACCTGCAGATCCTCGGCATCGGCACCGACGGCCACATCGGATTCAACGAGCCCGGCTCGTCGTTCGCCTCGCGCACGCGCGTGAAGACGCTCACGGCGCAGACCCGTGAGGACAACGCGCGCTTCTTCGACGATATCGCCGACGTGCCCATGCACTGCATCACCCAGGGCCTCGGCACGATCCTCGAAGCGCGCCACCTCGTGCTGCTGGCCTTCGGCGAGGGCAAGGCGCAGGCCGTCGCCGGTGCCGTGGAGGGGCCGGTCAGCGCCATGCTGCCCGGATCCGCCATCCAGCTGCACCCGCACGCCACCGTCATCATCGACGAGGCGGCCGCTTCGCGCCTGGCGCTCGCCGACTACTACCGGTACACGTTCGACAACAAGCCGGCCTGGCAGGGCATCTAGCCGCGCATTCCGCCCGGCCAGGCGAGCGGGAGCAGGTGCTCTGTGCTCAGCGGGGCGAGGGGGAGCGAGGTCGTCTCGTCGGGGCGGATCCAGCGCAGTTCCTCGAGCTCTGCCTGTACCCGCACATCGGCGTCTTCAGCCGTCATCGCGAACGCCGTGGCGACCACACGATGACCCGGCTCGTTCGCCGCGGCCGAGATGAACACGCCCAGCGGCCGCAGCGCCCCGGGCGCGACGACGAGGCCCAGCTCCTCCTCCAGCTCGCGGGCGAGCGTCTGCGCCGCCGTCTCGCCGGGCTCGGGCTTGCCACCGGGTTGCATGAATCGCTCGGTGCCGCGCTTGCGCACGACCAGGGCGCGCCCGGCGGCGTCCGTGATCACGGCGGCGCTCACGTGGATGTCAGGCATCGGGATCCTTCTGGTCGGTGTGCCCCGCAGCATCGGTGTGGGCGAAGACGACGCCGGGGTTGAGGATGCCGGCCGGATCGAACACGCGCACGATGTCCTGCTGGAGCCGCCACTGATCATCGCCCAGCTCGTCGGCGAGCCAGCGCGCCTTGAGCGTGCCGATGCCGTGCTCGCCGGTGAGCGTGCCGCCCAGGCGGATCGCCGCACGGAACAGGTCGTCGGCCGCTCGCCACACGACGTCGGGCACATCCGGCCCGTCGAAGACGAAGTTCGGATGCAGGTTTCCGTCTCCCGCGTGCGCGACCGTGGGGATCGTCAGACCGTGGACCCGCTCGATGCGCGCGATCTCATCGAACATCGCGGCCAGGGCGCTGCGCGGCACCGAGACGTCTTCGATGAGGGTCATGCCTCGCGCCGCCATCGCGGGATGCATGGAACGGCGGATGGCCAGCAGCTTCTCGCCCTCGTCGGGATCGTGTGACACCGTGACCGCGCCGCCGGCACCGCGCAGCATCTCGGCGATCCGGTCGGCCTCATCGGCCGCAGCGGGCCCGTCGGTCTGGATGGTCAGCTGCGCAGCTCCCGGCGCGGGCTCTGTCAGCCCGAGGAGGCTGTGCACGGCGGCGAGGCTCGCCGCATCCATGAGCTCCATGATCGCCGGCTGCACGCCGCTCGCGGTGACGGTCGCCGACGCGGCGGCGGCCGAGCGCACCCCGTCGAAGACCGCGACGACGCTGCAGGGCGATCCGGGAGTGATCCTTCGCACCTTGAGGGTGGCGCCCACGATGACGCCGAGCACACCTTCGGAGCCGATCATCAGCGCCGTGAGGTCGAGCCCCGTCACTCCCTTGACGCTGCGATGGCCGAGGTGCAGCAGGCGACCGTCGGCGAGCACGACGTCCAAGGCCAGCACGGCGTCGCGCACCACCCCGTACTTGGCGCACAGCAGTCCGCCCGCGCCGGTGGCGATATTGCCGCCGACGGTGGAGATCTCCCGGCTGGCGGGATCGGGTGGCCACCACAGGCCCTGCTCGGCGAGGTCGCGGCCGAGATCGGCGTTGAGGATGCCCGGTTCGACGACAGCGAGGAGGTCGTCGGGTCGCACCTCGAGGATGCGGTCCATCCGTCGCATCGAGAGGGCGATCTGGCCGGGCCCGGCGTTCGCGGCGCCGGCGAGGCCGGTGCCTGCACCGCGCGTGACGACCGGGGTCGAGGTCGTGTGTGCGATCCGCAACGTCTGCTGCACATCGGCGACGCTCTCGGCGTGCACGACGGCAAGCGGGTCACCGGAGGAGGAGTGTCCCGAGCGGTCCGCGCGTGCCCCGCGCAGCGCGGCGGGGGAGACGTCGACGCGCGCGCCCAGTGCGGCCTGCAGCTGCGCGACGACGTCCACGGCGATCAGCTCAGCGCACGGCGCCCGGCCATGACGCCGGTCGCGACGGCGACGACGCCGAATCCGAGTCCGATCCACGTCTGCCCGAGCGACCACCACGCGATCGTCACCGCGGCGTAGACGACGAGCTCCACGGCCGCCCGCACGAACGGGTGCACGGCGAGTACGGGGCGAGGCGAGAGGAACAGCGCCCACACGAGCAGCACGAGCAACGGCGCGGCGACGGCCGCCACGATGCTCCACGGCATCGGCCAGGCGGCCAGGCCCCAGATCGCGAGCGAGGCGAGAGCCACCAGAAGGACGATGACGCGGACGATGTCGAGCGCGGTGGCGCGGGGGCCGACTCCCGCGGGCGGGCTCTGCGGCGTCGAGGACATGGCCTCCAGTCTATTCGCCCCCGCCTTGCGTGCTCGCGTCGTCGGCGACGATCGCCGCAGGGGCTGGAACCGTGACAAGGCGGGCGATCGGCGCTGCGACCGGAGCCGGGTCGGCAGCCGTCTCGGGTGCGGCGGGCGCGGGGTCGGTGCTCACGGAGGGGCTGTCGCCGGGTTTCGCAGGGTTGGTGGGCACGGGGTCGGCGATGGCTTCGGGGTCTGTGACGGGAGCCGGATCGGCGATGGGAGCCGGGTCGGAACCGACATCGGGGCCGTGCTCCGGGACGGACACGGTGGCCGGGACGGCGACCTCATCGACAACGGGCGCGGGCGCCGTGGCGGATGCGACATCCAGCGGCAGGCAGTCGATCAACGAGCCCAACTCAGACAGTCGCACGCTGATGGCGTCGCCGAACTCGCCATCGTAGGCATAGCGGAAGGTCACGGTGGCGTCGAACCAAAGCTGCGGGACCGTCGGGCGCAGGTCGACCACGCCGTGGCCGTCGTCATCGAGCGTGGCCGCCGTCGTCCCGGCCGCGCTGCCGTCGAGGAACGGCTGCACGGTGGCGCCGGGCACACCGTCGACGGGGACGAAATAGTGCGCGGTCCAGGGCAGGTCGCCGTTCTCGGCGACACACTGCACATCGGCGGTGCCGTAGGACGGCGTTCCCGCGGGCAGACCTGGATCAGGATCGTTCGGGCCGACCGGCTGCGGATCGGAGTCCCCTGGATCGGAGTCCC
Organism: Microbacterium pseudoresistens; assembly: GCF_013409745.1. Lineage (NCBI taxonomy): Bacteria > Bacillati > Actinomycetota > Actinomycetes > Micrococcales > Microbacteriaceae > Microbacterium > Microbacterium pseudoresistens. The sequence goes on along the minus strand of NZ_JACCBH010000001.1, from coordinate 481,793 downwards.
CCGGGTCGGGATCGCTCGGATCCGGGTCGCCCTGGTCAGGGTCCTCGCCGGGTTCGTCCGGGTCGCCAGGATTGTCGGGGTTGTCCGGGTCGCCAGGATTGTCGGGGTTGTCCGGGTCCGCAGGGTCTTCCGGATCCGCCGGGTCCTCGGGCTCGTCGGGAGCGGGGTCGGGATCGGGATCCGCGATGGGAGGAAGGCCGGGAGGGGGCGACGGCACGGAGACGGCGGGCTGCCGGCCGGCCAGCCGGTCGGCGGTCTCCTTCTTCTCGCGACGGGCATCCGGTTGCGCGGGCGCGGTCGGGGCGACCACGGGTTCGGGCTCGGTGTCGATGACGGGCGTGGTGACCTGCGCGACGATGCCCGGTGCACCCAGCTCGCTCGCCGAGGGGGCGGAGGTCGACGGGGGCCCGGCGACCAGAGCCGGCACGACCGCGGATGCGACGACCGCGCCGGCAACGATGAGCGCGGCGGATCCGACGCCGACGAGGGCTCCGAGCCCGGAGACGATCCCCCCACCGGAGGCGGATCCCGAGCCGGATGCTGCTCCCGAGCCTGCTGCGGAGCCCGATCCGGCGGTGCTCACCGCTGCCGAGCTCGCGCCGCCGATGACGCTCGAGGGCATGGCGGCGATGGCCACGGGTGCTCCGGCGCCCTGCAGCGCGGCGAGAGAGGCGCCCGATGCGCCGACTCCCAGCACCAGCGGAACCAGCACGAGGGCGAGTCGGCGCGAGACGTCTTCGGCCTCCGCGGCGACGATGATGCAGTGCGCGCAGCCCTCGAGGTGCGCATCGACCTTGCCGCGGTCGCGCGCGCCGAGGTTTCCGCGTGAGTAGGCGCCCAGGCGCTCGATCGTCCATTCGCAGTCGGAACCGGTCTCGGCCGACCGGAGGTGCGCCTGGATCCATGCCTCGCGCAGTCCCTCCCTGGCGCGGAACGCGAGCTGAGAGGTCGCGCCGGCCGACATCCCGAGCAGCGGGGCGATCGCGGCGGGCTTCATCCGCTCGATCTCCGAGTACCAGAGCACCTCCTGCCAGCGGGTGGGAAGGCTGCGGAACGCCTGCGCGCTGAGCCCCTGATCGAGTGCCTCCTCGGTGGCGGCGTCGGTCGTGCGCGGGTCTGCGACGGAGTCGAGCTCATCGAGCGTCGACTCTCGTCGGGCCCGGCCCCACTCGGCAGCGGTGTGCCGGATGGTCGTGTACAGGTAGGCGCGGAATGCCGCTGTGGGCCCGGATCCCTTTCGGATCGCCTGGAAGATGCGCGCGAACGATTCCTGCACGAGGTCGTCGGCATCGAAGGCGCTGGTGAGCGAGCGGGCGACGGCGATGCCCGAACCGTAGTGGCGTCGCCAGAGCTCGGCGTACGCGTCGGCGTCGCCGGAACGGGATCGATGGACGAGGTCTGCGTCGCTGCGCGGGGACTCGGCGTCGGCGGTCTCTGCGGCGGGGGTCTGATGTTCGTCGGTCATGCTTCGGTGTCTCGTATCACGCGGACTTCCTATTCTTCCCCTTGTTGCTGAGAAGGGCCAGAGGAACGACCGGATCTGTGCAGAGAAAAGCTCGTGAAGAAAAAGGCTGCGCGCTTCGCGTAATGAAACGGGTGCGGGGTCGTCTCTCTCTTGAGAGACCGTGCGATCGGAAGCCTCGGGGGAGGAGTTTCCGGCCCGTGTCTCCGGCCGTAGGACGGGCCGCCGGATGGGGAACGGCGGCCCTTCTCCGGCTCAGGCTCTGCTCCGGCTCGCGTCCTGCGCCGTTCATACCGCCGTGCCCGTCCACACACGCGTCACCCGCAGGTGCGCATCTGCGAGGACGGCATCGCCCGCGAATCCAGCCTCGAGCGCGCCGAGGCGACCTCCGAGCCCGATCGCTCGCGCGGGCGTCGCGGTGAGCGCTTCGACGGCAGCAGCCAGGGGAACCCCGGCGGCGTACGCGCGCCGCAGCGCCACCTCCTGGGTGAGCGTAGAGCCGGCGATCGCCCCGTTCTCCAGACGGGCCACGCCGTCGCGCACCGCGACCTCCAGCGCGCCGAGCAGGTAGTCGCCGTCGGCAGCGCCGGCCGCGGCCATGGCGTCGGTCACGAGGGCGACGCGACCCGGCGCTTCGTCGAACACCAGTTTGAGCACCGAGGGATGCAGGTGGATGTCGTCGGCGATCGCCTCGAGCACGACGCGGCGGTCAGCGGCGGCCGTGAGCACGGGGCCGGGATCGCGATGATGGATGGGGCGCATCGCGTTGAAGGCGTGCGTGAGGATGGTAGCTCCGGCATCGAAGGCCGCGCGCATCACATCGTCATCGGCATCGGTGTGACCCACGGCGGCGGCCGCGCCCGCGGCGACGACCTGGCGCACGGCATCCAGACCCCCCGGCAGCTCGGGGGCGAGGGTCACCTGGCGCACCGTGCCGCGGCCGGCATCCAGAAGCCGCTGCACGTCCGCCGGGGCGGGGGCGCGCAGCAGCGCGGGGTCGTGCGCGCCCTTGTGACCCGGGTCGAGGAACGGCCCCTCGAGGTGCGAGCCCAGGATGTCGACGTCGGATGCCGTGAGAGCGGCGATCGCGCTCACCGCCGCAGCCATGCCGTCGAGTGTGCCCGTCACGAGCGAGACCACGGCGCGCGTCGTCCCGTGCGCGCGATGCACGGCGCGGGCCGTACGGATGGCGTCGACGCCGTCGTCGTAGGCGGCCCCCGCGCCGCCGTGGCCGTGGATGTCGATGAAGCCGGGCATGAGCACGGCACCCGGCCCCGCCGCCTCGCGCGCATCGACGACCCGGTCGGCGGGTTGCCATCCGTCTCCGTCGCCGCGGGCGACGACCTCGCCGCGCTCGAAGCGGACCCAGGCGTCGTCGGCGACCTCTCCGCCGGACACGACCCGGGCCGAGTGGACGATCAGCGACCCGTCCGTGGTGGAGTCGGTCGTGCGGTCGGTCATGCGATCTCCTCGATCGGGGTGAAGCGGATTCCGGCAGTCTTCCACGCCGGTGCCAGCCTCGCGACGCGATCGCGGAACGAGGCCCACTCGCGCTCCGGGCCGTCGGGGGAGGACCAGGCGATCTCCGCGATCGCGGCGGCTCGGGGGAAGGCGAGGCGGTCCGCATCCTCCGGCGTGCGCACCGTCTCGGTCCACAGCGGCGCCTCCACTCCGAGGATCGCGCTGTCGTCGATGCCGTCGACGACAGTCGCGGGGTCCCACCCGTACGCGCGGTGCAGGTCGACGACCCCCGCCCATGTCAGGCCGAGAGGGAAGTCCGCCGACGGCTTCATATCGAGATACGCGGCGTCAGAGGGGGAGAGGATGAGGGCCCCCTCGCGGGCGACGAAGTGCGCGGCGTCGGCGGCGTGCGCTTCGCTCGGATCGAGAGCGCCCCAGTACTGGCCGACGGTGCCCGGCGCGACGTCGGCGACGGCACCCGCCTCGTGCCAGGCGACCGGCGTCTTGCCCGTGTCCGCCGCGATCCTCGTGGCCCGTGCGATGAACGCGGCGAAGTCGGCCGGATCGGTGCCCAGGCACTCGTCGCCGCCGATGTGCAGGTAGGGGCCGGGGAACAGCGCCGCCGTCTCGTCGAGCACATCGGCGACGAACTCGTACACGCGCTCGTCGCCGATCCGCACCGAAGAGTGCCCGACGCCCCAGCCGAGGTAGGGCTCTCCGGCGACGGGCAGCGGCTGGCCGAGGCGTTCCGCATCCGCCCGGAGCGCGTCGTTCATGACCGGCGGCTCGACGAGCTCGGGATAGGCGAGGCCGATGGCGTGGGTGTGCCCGGGCAGATCGATCTCGGGCACGACGATCATGTGCCGGCGTGCGGCGTGCGTCACGATCTCGCGGATATCGTCTTTCGTGTAGAAACCGCCCGGGTCGCCGAGCGCCGAGGTCGCCGCGCCGCGCTCGGTCAGCAGCGGCCAGGCGTCGATGTGCAGCCGCCAGCCCTGGTCGTCGGTGAGGTGCAGATGCAGCGTGTTGGCCTTGAGGTCGGATGCGCGGTCGATCCATCTCTTCACGGCGTCGACGTCGAAGAAGTGTCGGGCGACGTCGAGCATGACGCCGCGGTACGCGAAGCGCGGCGCATCCTCGATCTCGAGGCGCGGAACCGACCACGCGTCGCCGTCGGCCTGCACGAGCTGCAGCAGTGTGCGCGTGCCGAAGTAGGCCCCGGCCGCGTCGTGCCCCACGATGCGGATGCGGTCGGTCACCGTCAGGGCGTAGCCCTCGTCGTGTGAGACGGCGGAATCGATGTGCACCTCGATGTCGCCGGCGGATGCCGTCCCGGCGGTCCCGAGCACGAGTCCGGTCCGTGCGGCGAGGTCGTCGCGCAGCAGCGCCGTCAGGGCGTCGTCGCCCGCGATCCGTGCGGTGGCCGGGAGGGGCAGCGTGCCGTCGAGACGCTGCACCGACACGGGGAACGGGACGAGCGGCAGCGGATCAGGAAAGACCATGAACAAAACCTATCGCGCACCCGTCGGAACACGCATCCGTCAGAGGCCATCGCTCGGGTATGCTCGGAGGCGTCGCGACTGGCGTCTGGGTGGGTCACCACCGGGGAGCGACCATCACGGATTCGACCGCGCGCCTGGGCCGATGAGGAACAACACATCCTTTTTCGAATCCGTCTGAGGAGGACGCCATGACCGATCCGTACTTCAACGCCCCGCTGTCCGAGGTCGATCCCGAGATCGCCGAGGTGCTCGAGCGCGAGCTGAACCGCCAGCGCACGTTCCTCGAGATGATCGCCTCGGAGAACTTCGTGCCCGTCTCGGTGCTGCAGTCGCAGGGCTCGGTGCTCACGAACAAATACGCCGAGGGCTACCCCGGTCGCCGCTACTACGGCGGCTGCGAAGAGGTCGACGTCGCCGAAGAGCTCGCGATCGAGCGCGCCAAGTCGCTGTTCGGCGCCGAGTTCGCCAACGTGCAGCCGCACTCCGGTGCCACGGCCAACGCTGCCGTGCTGCATGCCATCGCCCGCCCGGGCGACACCCTGCTGGGCCTCTCGCTGGATCAGGGCGGCCACCTCACCCACGGGATGAAGATCAACTTCTCGGGGCGGCTGTACGACATCGTCGCCTACGGGGTCGACCCCAAGACCTCGACCATCGACATGGACGAGGTGCGCCGTCTGGCACTGGAGCACAAGCCGAAGGTGATCATCGCCGGATGGTCGGCCTACCCCCGCACGCTCGACTTCGCCGCCTTCCGTGCGATCGCCGACGAGGTGGGCGCCTACCTGTGGGTCGACATGGCGCATTTCGCCGGTCTCGTCGCCGCCGGCCTGCACCCCAGCCCCGTCCCGCACGCGCACGTGGTCTCCTCGACCGTGCACAAGACGATCGGCGGCCCGCGCTCGGGCTTCATCCTCACCAACGACGCCGACCTGGCCAAGAAGATCAACACCGCCGTCTTCCCCGGTCAGCAGGGCGGCCCGCTCATGCACGTGATCGCGGCGAAGGCGACGGCGTTCAAGCTCGCCGGCACCCCGGAGTTCAAAGAGCGCCAGGAACGTGTGGTGCGGGGCGCGGCGATCATCGCCGATCGCCTCTCGCAGCAGGACGTGGCCGATGCCGGCATCGCCGTGCGCTCGGGCGGCACCGACGTGCACCTCGTGCTCGTCGATCTGCGCGATGCCGAGATCGACGGCAAGCAGGCCGAAGACCTGCTGCACGAGATCCACATCACGGTAAACCGCAACGCGGTGCCGAACGACCCTCGCCCGCCGATGGTCACCTCGGGTCTGCGCATCGGCACCCCGGCGCTCGCGACCCGCGGATTCGGGGACGCGGAGTTCACCGAGGTCGCAGACATCATCGCTCTGGCGCTCCAGCCGGGCGCGGATGTGGAGGCGCTGCGCACCCGGGTCGAGGCGCTCGCCACGGCGTTCCCCCTCTACCCCGATCTGCAGCAGTGACTTCTGCTATTCGCGAGACGGCAACGCCGTTCCGAGACCGAGGAATTCGCGCACGGTCTCGGAACGCAGTCGACGTCTCGCGGGAAGGAGCGGAGCGGAGGGAGACCCAGTGACCGCGACGATCCTCGACGGCAAGGCGGCGTCGGCGGCCATCCGCGCCGAGCTCACCGAACGGGTCGCGGCGCTGAAGCAGAAGGGCATCGTGCCCGGGATCGCCACGGTGCTCGTGGGAGCCGACCCCGCCTCGCAGCTGTACGTGGGGATGAAGCACCGGCAGTCCGAGGCCATCGGGATGAACTCGATCCAGCGCGAGCTGCCCGCCGATGCCACGCAGGAAGACGTTGAGCGCGTCATCGACGAGCTCAACGCCGATCCGTCATGCCACGGATACATCGTGCAGCTGCCCTTGCCGAAGCACCTCGACACGGATGCGATCCTCGAGCGCATCGATCCCGCCAAGGATGCCGACGGCCTGCATCCCACGAACCTCGGTCGCCTCGTGCTCAACGTGAACGCGCCCATCCTCACCCCGCTGCCGTGCACGCCGCGCGGGGTGATCGAGCTGCTGCTGCGCAACGACTACGACCTGAAGGGCAAGCACGTCGTAGTCGTCGGTCGCGGCGTGACGATCGGGCGGCCGATGGGACTGCTGCTCACCCGGCGCGACCTCAACGCCACGGTGACCCAGGTGCACACCGGCACCCCCGATATGACGCCGTTCCTGCGTCAGGCCGATGTGATCGTCGCCGGTGCGGGGGTCAAGCACCTCATCCGCGCCGAGGACGTGAAGCCCGGTGCCGCGGTGCTGGATGTGGGAGTCACCCGCGAGGATGACCCGGAGAGCGGGAAGAGCCGCGTCTACGGCGACGTGCACCCCGATGTGGCAGAGGTCGCCGGCTGGCTCTCGCCCAACCCCGGAGGCGTGGGCCCGATGACGGTCGCACTGCTCATGACGAACGTCGTCGAGGCCGCCGAACGCACCCTGACATGACACGTCTCCCCGCCGCTCGGGCGGGGAGACGTGTCAGACTCAGTTGAGGTCGTCGAGCATCCGCTTCTGCTCGGGCGTAAGGCCGTCCTTCAGCTCCGTGCGGGCCTGCGAGGTGGCATCCGAGGCGGCGTTCGAGGCGACGCTGCCGGCCTGCCCGGCAGCATCGGACGCGGTCGATGAGGCATGGCCGAGTCGCGCCTCCACGTCGTCGTAGAGCTGACCAGCCTTGGCCTCGACGCGGTCGTCGATGATGTCGTAGATCACCCATGCGATCAGCAGCACGATGGCGGGGATCACGTACCCCCAGAACCAGCCCGTCACGTGCACGCCGCTGAACAAGACCGTGAGCAACCAGATCACGAGCGCGACGACGAAGACGCTCGCATACTGCACAACCTTTTCCCACGTCTTGTTGGAGGTCGCCTTCGTAGCGTTTCCGAACGCCTTGCTCAGCAGAGGTTTGATGAAGAGCGTGACGGCGGTCAGCACGACGGCCGCCCACAGGGCGTGCCAGCCGACGCTCACGTTCGGCAGCACGAGCCCGATGAGGAGCAGCACGACGACGTTGAAGATGTACAACGCGACGGAACGAACGACCCAGGTTTTCATGCGCCCAGAGTGGCACAACTCGGGCGGGCAGGGAAGAGCATGTCTTGCGACAGTTCGGTGGTCGGCTGATCGAGCCGCCCGGCTCAGTGCGTCGCGGCGGCTTCGATGCCCGAGATCCGGGCGTGCTCGTCGAAGCGGATCGTGCTCGCCCCGGTCGCATCCGAGACGATGGCGCCCGAGTAGGCGTCATCGGCCCACTGCATGCCCCATCCGGCGAGCCGGGCGAGATCCCACGCCGCGCTGCGCTCGTCGGCGATCGTCAGGCCGTCACGGATGCGCGGCAGCGCCGTCGTGGCCTGCGCGACGGTGAGGACGGGCAGGGGGAGATCGAGCAGGAACACGGCGCGCGACCCTCCGCCGGTCGGGGCGGAGTAGTACGGCGAGCGCCCGATGATCTCCACCGCGACGCCGCCGATCGTGTGAGCGGTCTGCGCGACCCACGCCTCGACATCCTCACCGGTCTCATCGGGGAAGGGGATCTCGGGCGTGGTGAGCTCGACGATCCCGTGCTGCTCCCCGTACGCGCGCAACGCGGCGGCGGGGCCGTCGGCCTCTCCCCGTGGGTGCGCCCAGCCCCACAGCAGCGACCGGGGGCCCGGAGCGATCGTGGCGATGAGGTCGACGCGGGCGACGAGCTGTCGGGACGGGGCGTCGGCAGCCGTGAACGTGAGCGTCCGCGCCGCCATGTCGATGTCCCACTTGTTCTCGCCGAGGGCGTCCGTTGCCTCGGCGAGGGCGTTCTGACGCAGCGCAGTGAACAGCGAGGCACGATCGGCAAGGGACTGCAGGGCGGCGAAGGTCATGCCTCCAGTGTCGCGCGAACCCCTATGAATCCGCCACGGGTGCGCCGATCGCTCAGTCGCCAGCCCGCTCAGTAGCCGGTGCGCTCCGGGTCGACGGCGCCGGGGATCCAGTCGGCGGCGAGCTTCTCGGTGGCGCGCGCGAGGATCGACACATCGGCCGCGACGAGGGCGAAGTCGGCGCCGGCGTCCAGATATCGCCGTGCCATGGCGGGGTCGAAGGCGTTCACGCCGACGGGCGTGCCCGTCTCGCGCACGACGCGGATCGTCTCGGTCACGGCCGCCACGACGTCGGGATGCCCCTGCTGCCCGAGCAGGCCCATGGAAGCTGCGAGGTCGCTGGGTCCGACGAAGACGGCATCCACTCCGTCGGTCTCCGCGATCGCGCGGGCGTTGCCGACGGCCGCGGCCGACTCGATCTGCACGGTGAGCGAGGTGATCTCGTGCGCGCGCTGCAGGTAGTCGTCGATCCGGTTGAACTGCCCGGCGCGCGCCAGAGCACTGCCGACGCCGCGGATGCCCCGCGGCGGATAGCGGGTGGCGGCCACGGCGGCGGCTGCCTGTTCGGCATCGTCGACCATGGGCACCAGCAGGTTCTGCGCACCGAGGTCGAGCACCTGCTTGATGCGCACGGCGTCGTTCGCCGGCACGCGCACGACGGGCGTGATCGGGTATGGTGCCACGGCCTGCAGCAGGGCGAGCATCGTCTCGAGGTCGATGGGGCTGTGCTCGCCGTCGATGAGGGTCCAGTCCAGGCCCGAACCCGCCACGACCTCGGCGATGATCGGGCTGCCCGAGCAGATCCAGGCGCCCATGAGCGGGCGGTCGGCCTCGGCGAGCCGGTCGCGGAACGACGGGGCCGGGGTCAGACGAAACGGCATTGGATCACTCCCATCGGGCCATAGTCGCAGAGCACGTCGTCGCCGCGTGAGACCCACATCGGGCGGGTGAAGGATCCGGCCAGGATCAGCTCGCCGGCCTCCAGTCGCGCGCCGTGCCGAGAGAACTTGTTCGCCAGCCACGCCACGCCCGTGGCCGGATGCCCCAGCACCCCCGCGGCGACCCCCGTCTCCTCGATCTCGCCGTTGCGGTGCAGCAGCGCCGAGACCCAGCGCAGGTCGATCTCGTCCGGGCGCTTGCGCACGTCCCCGAGCACCATGGCGCCGTATGCGGCGTTGTCGCTGATTGTGTCGACGATCGTGCGCCCCTCCAGCTCGATGTGCGAGTTGAGCACCTCCAGGGCCGGCACGGCGTAGTCGATCGCGGCCAGCGCATCGTCCAAGGTGCAGTCGGGGCCCTCGAGGGGGCGCGCGAGCATGAAGGCGAGCTCCACCTCGATGCGCACGTTCGAGAAGTGATCGAAGGGGATCTCGGCGCCGCTCGCGTACACCGTGTCGTCGAACATGACGCCGTAGTCGGGCTCGGTGATGCCCGTCGCCTGCTGCATCGCCTTGGAGGTGAGCCCGATCTTGCGGCCGATCAGCCGGCGCCCGGCGGCCTGCTGCGCATCGCGCCAGACGCCCTGGATCGCGTAGGAGTCCTCGACCGTGGCCTCGGGGTGACGGGCCGTGATCCGGGGGATCACCCCGTGCGTGCGATCCGCCTCCGCCAGCTCGGCGGCGAGCCGGGTGATGGTGTGCTCATCGAGCATCGGATCCTCCTTCCTTCGGTGGGATGCCTTCGGTGGGATACGCGGCCTACAGCTGATTGCCGAGCTTGCCCTCCCGCTCATCGCGGCGTGTGTAGGAGAAGCCGTCGGCGCCGACGGTGACCGCCATCTCCGAGCTGTCCGTGCGGGCGATGACCGGCTGCGGGTTGCCGTCGAGGTCGAGCACGAGCGAGCCGTCGGTGTACCACGAGGGCACGACGGGGTTGCCCCACCAGTCGCGGCGCTGGTTGTCGTGCACGTCCCAGGTGATGACGGGGTTGTCCGGGTCGCCGGTGTAGTAGTCCTGCGTGTACACCTCCACGCGGTGTCCGTCGGGGTCGCGCAGGTAGAGGTAGAACGCGTTGGAGACGCCGTGCCGGCCAGGGCCCCGCTCGATCGCGTCGGAGCGGCGCAGGGCCCCGAGCTTGTCGCAGATGGCGAGGATGTTGTGCTTCTCGTGCGTGGCGAAGCACACGTGGTGCATCCGAGGGCCGTCGCCGCCGGTCATCGCCGTGTCGTGCACGGTGGGCTTGCGCCGCATCCAAGCCGCGTAGACGGTGCCGGACTCGTCCTGGATGTCCTCGGTGACGCGGAAGCCCAGGTCCTGCATGTACTTCACAGCCCGCGGGACGTCGGGCGTCATCTGGTTGAAGTGATCCAGACGCACGAGCTCGCCGGGGACGTGCAGGTCGTAGCGCCACGACATCCGCTCGACGTGGTCGGTCTGGTGGAAGAACTCGTAGGGGAAGCCCAGCGGGTCGATCACGCGCACCGCGTCGCCGATGCCCTTGACGAAGCCGTCCTCGCTGCGGCGCACCTCGCAGCCGAGCTCGGTGAAGAAGGCCACCGCCTTGTCGAGGTCGTCCGCCGCGCGCACACGGTAGCTGAACGCCGCGACGGCCGCGACCGGGCCCTTGCGCAGCACGAGGTTGTGGTGGATGAACTCCTCCGTGGAGCGCAGGTAGATCGCCTGGTCGTCCTCCTCGGTGACGTACAGCCCGAGGATGTCGACGTAGAACTCGCGGGATGCTGCGAGGTCGGTGACGACGAGCTCCATATACGCGCAGCGCAGGATGTCGGGTGGCGCGCTCGCGGGCGTCGCGACGGGGTTGTCGGTGACGATCGGCGCCTCCTGGCTCACGTAGTAGCCCGCGGAGGTGAGGGTCATCTGCTCTCTGTCGGTCATGTCAGCGTCCTCACTGCTTGCCGAAGGTGGGGTTGTGCGGTTCGCCGAGCGTGATGTGCACGCTCTGCTGGTCGGTGTAGAAGTCGATCGAGCGGTATCCGCCCTCGTGGCCGAGTCCGGAGGCCTTCACACCGCCGAAGGGGGTGCGGAGGTCCCGCACGTTGTTGGAGTTGAGCCACACCATGCCGGCATCGATCGACTGAGCGAAGTTGTGGGCGCCCTTGAGGTCGTTGGTCCACACGTACGCGGCCAGGCCGTACTTGGTGTTGTTCGCGAGTTCGAGCGCGTCCGACCAGTCATCGAACGGCGTGATCGCGACGACGGGGCCGAAGATCTCCTCCTGGAAGATCCGGGCGTCGGACGGCACATCGGCGAACACGGTCGGGGCGACGAAGTTCCCCTCGGGGAAGCCTTCCGGGCGCCCCCCGCCGGCGACCAGCCGCCCCTCGGTCTTGCCGAGTTCGACGTACGACATGACCTTCTCGAAGTGCTCGGGATGCACGAGTGCGCCGACCTCGGTCGTCGGATCACTCGGGAGCCCGACCTTCACGCGCTTCGCCTGCGCGGCGTAGCGCTCCACGAACTCGTCGTACACCGAGCGCTGCACGAGGATGCGCGACCCGGCCGTGCAGCGCTCACCGTTGAGCGAGAAGACGCCGAAGATGCACGCGTCGATGGCGAGGTCGAGGTCGGCGTCCTCGAAGACGATCGCCGGGCTCTTGCCGCCCAGCTCCATCGACAGCCCCTTCAGGTGCGGCGCGGCGTTGCCGAAGATGAGCTGTCCGGTCGAGCTCTCGCCCGTGAACGAGATGAGCGGCACGTCCGGATGCTTAACAAGGGCGTCACCGGCGTCTTCACCGAGGCCGTTCACGAGGTTGAACACACCCTGCGGGAGCCCGGCCTCTTCGAAGATGCCCGCCCACAGCGAGGCCGACAGCGGCGTGAACTCGGCGGGCTTGAGCACGACGGTGTTGCCGGTGGCCAGAGCGGGCCCCAGCTTCCACGACTCGAGCATGAACGGCGTGTTCCACGGCGTGATGAGGCCTGCGACGCCGATCGGCTTGCGGTTGACGTAGTTGAGCTGCTTGCCCGGAACCTTGAACGCATCGTCGGACTGCGCCACGATGAGGTCGGCGAAGAAGCGGAAGTTCTCGGCGGCGCGACGCGCCTGACCCAGCGCCTGCGTGATCGGCAGGCCGGAGTCGAAGCTCTCCAGCTCGGCGAGCCGCTGATCGCGGGATTCGACGATGTCGGCGATCCGGTGCAGCACGCGCGAACGCTCGCGGGGGAGCATCCGCGGCCAGGGGCCCTCGACGAACGCCCGGCGGGCAGCGGCGACGGCCAGGTCGATGTCGGCCTTCGTGCCCGCGGCGGCATGGACGTAGGTCTTGTTGGTCACGGGCTCGAGCACCTCGAAGGTGCCGCCGTCCACCGAGTCCACGAATGCGCCGTCGATGTAGTGCTGGATCTTCTCAGGGAGGTCTGTCGGGATGCGAGCCTCGGTCATGATCGTCCTTCCGTGGGGATCTGTTCGCGTTCGGGGTGCCGGGCGCGCAGGAAGGCATCCATGGTGCGCCAGCGGTGGTTGCGCGCGGCCAGCTCGATCTCGAGCGGGTCGGCGCCGGAGCGGATGAGGTCGAGGATCTCGGCGTGCTCCTCGACGGAGTGCTGGGCGCGCCCCGGCACCGAGGCGAACGTCGTGTCGCGGATGCTCGAGAGGCGATGCCATCCACGATGCACGAGATCGAGCACATGCGGATTCGGGCATGCTTCGTACAGGGCCGAGTGGAACTGCTTGTTCAGATCGGTGAACACGTGCGCGTCGAAGTGCTCGAGCAGCCGCTGCATCCGGTCGTTGACCGCCTCGGCACGGTCCAGCGCCGCGGCGTCGAGCAGAGGGGCCGACAGCGCCGTGGCCAGACCCTCGACGAGACCGAGGGTCTGCATGGTATGCGCGTACTCGCCCTCGTCGACGAGCGTCACGCGCGCGCCCACGTTGCGCTCGAACGTCACCAGCCCCTCCGCCTCCAGGCGACGCACGGCCTCGCGCACGGGCACGACGCTCATGCCCAGCTCATCGGCGATCGAGCTCAGCACGAGCCGGTACCCCGGTCCGAACGCGTGCGCCGAGATGCGCTCGCGCATCCACGCATAGGCGCGCTCGGACTTGCTCCCCTCGGCGGCGGTGGTCGTGTCGGCGCCGTCCGCGACGGTGCTCATGCTCCCCGCTCCGTGTCGGCGTCGTATTTCGCGCGCCACTGCGCGTTCATGGGAAAGAGCCCGTCGACGGGGTGCCCGGCCGCCACCTGCGTCGCGATCCAGGCGTCCTCGTCCTCCTGGGCGAGCGCGGCATCGACGACCTCCTCGACGAGGGCAGGCGGGATCACGATCACGCCGTCGCCGTCGCCGACGATGACATCACCGGGTTGCACGGATGCGCCACCGCAGGCGATCGTCGTGTCGAGCTCCCACGGCACGTGCCGCCGGCCCAGCACCGAGGGGTGGGCGCCCTGGGAGAAGACGGGCAGGCCGATGCGGGCGACCTCGTCGGCATCGCGCACGCCGCCGTCGCTGACGACGCCCGCCGCGCCGAGCGTCTTCGCACGCAGGGCGAGGATGTCGCCGAGCGTGCCCGTGCCGGCGTCGCCGCGGGCCTCGATCACGACGACCTCGCCCTCGCCGACGTCGTCGAAGAGGCGCTTCTGCGCGTTGTACCCGCCGCCGTGGGCCGTGAAGAGGTCTTCGCGGAAGGGGATGAACCGCAGCGTGCGCGCCGTGCCGACGATCTTTGCGCCGGGGATGTTCGCGTGCACGCCGTCGATGAAGCAGGCGTGGTGGCCGCGTTTGCGCAGCTGTGCCGAGAGCCCGGCCGTCGGTGCCTGTTCGAGCTTGGCGCGCAGGGCGGGGGAGAGGCCCTGCGTGGCGGCGGACAGCCCGGCGGCTTCGCTCGATCCCTCTGCGGGAAGGCCCGCGCTCTCGCGCGAACCCCAGGCCTCTGTGCGCTGGAGGTCGTCGACCGAGGGGAGCGACCCGAGGGTCTCGTCGAAGGGGTGCTCGCCCTGCGTGACGGTGGTCGTGAGCCGGCCCGAGGTGGCGCCGGTGGTCGGCACGTCGACCTCGACCTCCACGACGTCGCCGGGGACGACGACGCTCGACCCCGCCGGCGTGCCGGTGAGGATGACGTCGCCGGTGTTCAGCGTGAAGTGCTGCGAGAGGTCGGCGACCAGTTGCGGCAGGGAGAAGAACATCCCCGCGCTCGTGTCGTCCTGACGCAGTTCGCCGTTGACCCAGGTGCGCACGCGGATGCCCTCGGGGTCGAGCCCCGCAGCATCGATGAGCTCCGGGCCGACCGGCGTGTAGCCGTCGCCGCCCTTGCTGCGGACGTTGGAGCCCTTGTCGGTCGCGCGCATATCGTACAGGCCGAGGTCGTTCGCGGCGGTGACGGCGGCGACGTGCGTCCAGGCGTCGTCGATGCCGACCCACCGCGCGCGCTCGCCGATGACGAGCGCGATCTCGCCCTCGAAGGCCAGCAGCTCGGTGCCGACGGGGCGCTCGACGGTGCCGCCGGTAGCGGAGACGGAGCTGACCGGCTTGAAGAAGTAGGAGGGATGCGAGGGCCGGCGGCCGCGCTGCGCCGCACGCGACTCGTAGCTCAGATGCACGGCGATGATCTTGCCGGGAGTGAGGGGGAGTGACACGGATACGCCTCCTTGCGAATGCGACGAACGACTCGTTCCCGAGTTTACTCTTGCGTCGTATCTCAAATCGTATACGATCAAGCCATCTGCGGCAAGCCCGATTCGAGCGCCTCGTGTCGGATATGCCGTGACGACGAGGTCACAGGAACAGGAGTGTCCATGAGCGGACAGCAGGCAGAGGGGTTCACCCCCACAGGAACCATCGCGAACGCGGCCGATCGCCGCCGCGTCGTGTTCGCCACCGTGGTCGGAACCACCGTCGAGTGGTACGACTTCTTCATCTACGCCACCGCCGTCGGGCTCGTCTTCGGTGAGCTCTTCTTCAAGCCGCTGGGCGCCGACAGCATCCTCATCGGTTTCGCGACAGTCGGCATCAGCTTCCTGTTCCGCCCGCTCGGCGCTTTCCTCGCCGGCCATTTCGGCGACAAGCTGGGGCGCAAGCGCGTGCTCATGTGGACGCTCATCCTCATGGGGGCGGCGACCGCGCTGATCGGCGTGCTGCCCACTTACGACGCGATCGGCATGACCGCGCCGGTCCTGCTCGTGCTGCTGCGCATTCTCCAAGGGCTGTCCGCCGGCGGAGAGTGGGGCGGCGCCGTGCTGATGGCCGTCGAGCACGCGCCGAAGCGCAAGCGCGGTGCGTTCGGCGCATCGCCGCAGATCGGCGTTCCGCTGGGGCTGCTGCTGGCCTCGGGCGTCATGGCCATCATGACGGCGATCGCACCGGGGGAGCAGTTCATCGCCTGGGGCTGGCGCATCCCGTTCCTGCTCAGCGTCGTGCTCATCGTGGTCGGCTACTACGTGCGCCGCAACGTCGAGGAGAGCCCGGTCTTCGCCGAGCTCGCCGAGCGCAAGGAGAAGGCGAAGATGCCGATCGTGCAGCTGTTCCGCAAGCACCTGCTGCTCGTGATCATCGCCGCGCTGGTGTTCGCCGGCAACAACGCCGTCGGCTACATGACCACCGGCGGATACATCCAGAACTACTCCACCGACCCCGAGGGCCCCCTCGCACTCGCGCGCGGACCGGTACTGTGGGCCGTGGCCGGCTCCGCCGTGACCTGGCTGCTGTCGACCCTGCTCGCCGGCTTCGTCTCGGATCGGCTCGGCCGCCGCACGACGTACATCATCGGCTGGGTTCTGCAGCTCGCCGGCGTGTTCGCCCTGTTCCCGCTGGTGAACACGGGCAACATCGGTCTGCTGTTCGCGGGGCTCGCGATCCTCACGATCGGTCTCGGATTCACCTACGGCCCCCAGGCGGCGCTGTACACGGAGCTGTTCCCCGCCAGCATCCGGTTCTCGGGCGTCTCGATCTCGTACGCGATCGGCGCCATCGCCGGCGGTGCGTTCGCCCCGACCATCGCCACGGCGCTGGTGAAGGCGACCGGCACGACCATGTCGGTGACCTGGTACCTCGCCGGCATGACGGTGATCGGCCTGATCGCGACGCTCCTGCTGCGCGACCGCAGCGGCATCCCGCTGGGGCCGGAGCACGAGGAGGAGCAGGCCGTCAGCCCGATCTACGGGCTCGCCAGGGCCTGAGGGGGTGCCCCTCCGCGCGTTGACACCGCGGAGGGGCTCCGCGTAATCTTTCCCCAGCCCTGCGCTGCGTCGACGCAGGCCCTGGATCAGCAGACAGGCCCACTGAGCTGGCACCCGAGCGGGGCCGGCCGGTTCCGCTCCACCGAGCAAGGAGTGGGACATGCCGCACAGGATCTGGATCTCGAACCCGCAGGGGATCTTCACCGCCACGGACGCCGACGCGACCGCCGGGATCGTCGTCGAAGACGGCGTCATCGCCGAAGTGCTGGGCGCTGGTCACACGCCTTCAGCCCCGGTGGACGAGACGCTCGACGCGAGCGGCCACGTCGTCATCCCGGGCATGGTCAACACGCACCATCACTTCTACCAGACGCTCACCCGCGCCTGGCGGCCCGTGGTGAGCACCCCGCTCTTCCCCTGGCTGAAGAACCTCTACCCGGTGTGGGCGCGGCTCACCCCGCGCGACCTGGAGCTGGCGACGACCGCCGCGATGGCCGAGCTGCTGCTGTCGGGCTGCACGACCGCGGCCGATCACCACTACCTCTTCCCTGCCGGGCTGGAGAACGCGATCGACACCCAGGTCGAGGTCGTCCGCCGCCTCGGGATGCGCGCCACGCTCACCCGCGGATCCATGTCGCTGGGTGAGGATGAGGGGGGCCTGCCGCCGCAGAGCACGGTGCAGGATCCCGAGGTGATCCTCGCCGACAGCGTGCGCCTCATCGAGCAGTACCACGAGCGCGGTCCGGGAGCCAGGGTGCAGATCGCCCTCGCGCCCTGCTCGCCCTTCTCCGTCACGCGCGAGACAATGCGCGACAGCGCGCTGCTCGCCGAGAAGCACGACGTGCGCCTGCACACGCACCTCGCCGAGACGATCGACGAGGAGGACTTCTGTCGCGAGATGTTCGGCATGCGCACGGTCGAGTATCTGGACAGTGTCGGGTGGCTGACCGATCGTACGTGGCTGGGCCACGGCATCCACTTCGACGATGAGGAGATCGCACGCCTCGGTGCCGCGGGCACGGCGGTGGCGCACTGCCCGTCGTCGAACATGCGCCTCGCCTCCGGAATCTGCCGTGCCGTGGAGCTGGAGGATGCCGGAGCGCCGGTGGGACTGGGCGTCGACGGCTCGGCCTCGAACGACCACTCGAACATGATCTGGGAGGCGCGTCAGGCCCTGCTCATCCAGAGGCTGCGCTACCCCGCCGAGCAGGTCACGCCCGAGCGGGTGCTGGGCTGGGCGACACGCGGCTCGGCGGCGGCGCTGGGGCGCACTGACATCGGGCGGCTCGAGGTGGGCGCGCAGGCGGATCTGGCGATGTATCGTCTCGACGAGCTGCGCTTCTCCGGCAGCCACGATCCGATCTCGGCGCTGCTGCTGTGCGGGGCCAGCCAGGCTGACCGCGTCATGGTCGCGGGCGACTGGCGCGTGCTCGACGGTGCGATCGCCGACCTGGATCTGGCGGAACTCATCGCCAGTCACACCGCGGCCGCGAAGCGTCTCCTCGCCGACGCCTGATCCCGTCCCCGGGGCCGGCTACGCGCCGAGGGATGCGCGGATCGCGTCGGCGCTCTCGCGCAGACGTGCGGCGATCTGCGGATCCGTGAGGTCGGTCGCCACGTGCACCACGGCGATGGCGAGCGGCCGCTGGCCGCGCAGCTGTAGAGGCACGGCCACCGCCTGCACGGTGGGGATCACCTCGTCGTGGCTCGTGGCGAAGCCGTCGACACGGATGCGGGCGACCTCGTCGCGCAGGGTCGAGGAGACGTCGGCGGGCCACTCCTCGTCGCGCACCTGCGCGAGGATGGCCTTGCCGGGTGCTCCCACGGTGACGGGATGCCGCGCACCGGGATGCTGCACGACACTGGCCACCGCGTGCCGCGGCTCCACGCTCACAAGCGTGATGCATTCGCCGGCATCGAGCACGCCCAGGAAGCACGTCATCCCCAATTCGTTGGCGACGGCGGTGAGCTCGGGGAGGGCCTCGGCCTGAAGGTCGTGGGCGACGCCCGCGGCCAGGGCGGCCATGCGCGGGCCCAGCGCCATGAGGCCGGCGGCGTCGCGCACGATGAGGCCGTGATCCTGCAGTGTGCGCAGCAGCCGGTACGCGATTGACCGGTGCACCCCGAGCCGCGCGGCCAGCTCGTCGATCGAGAGCGCGGTGCGCGCATCGGCGAGGATCTCCAGCAGTCGGATGCCGCGGCTGAGCGTCTGCGACGCGGGGGCGGTCTGCTGTGCCACGGGGTCTCCTCCTGCGTGCGAGTGGGATACGAGCGGGATCGGGACGCGCCTTGTGTCGCCCCGCAAGGTCGTATACGATTTGTTCAATATCAGAACGGTACGTTCGAATATAGAACATTCGAGAGATACGTACAAGACCGCGCGGACGCGGCTCGGAAAGGATCGACGACGATGCAGTTCCATCACCACGGGTACGTCTCCGGTGATCCCCGGATCGCGGACGCCGCGGGAACCGGCATCGACCGGCCCGCAGACCTTCCCGACGAGATGGACGTGCTCATCGTCGGATCGGGCCCTGCAGGCATGCTGCTGGCCGCGCAGATGTCGCAGTATCCGGACGTCACGACCCGCCTCATCGAGAAGCGCGACGGCCGCCTCGTGCTCGGGCAGGCAGACGGCATCCAGCCGCGCAGCGTCGAGACCTTCCAGGCGTTCGGCTTCGCCGAGCGGATCGTCGCCGAGGCGTACAACATCGGCTGGATGAACTTCTGGGGGCCCGATCCGGAGCAGCCCGACAACATCATCCGCACCTCCCGCACCGAGGACTACGGACTCAAGATCAGCGAGTTCCCGCACCTCATCGTCAACCAGGCGCGCGTGCTCGACTACTTCGCCGAGGCGGCCGCACAGGGTCCAGGGCGCATCGCCCCGGACTACGGCGTGGAGTTCCTCGGACTCACGGTGCACGAGGAGGGCGAGTACCCGGTCGAGGTGCGCGTGCGATACTCGGCCGGGCTCCGCGAGGGCGAGGAGCGCACGATCCGCGCGAAGTACGTCGCCGGCTGCGACGGGGCGCGCAGCGGCGTGCGCGAGGCGATCGGGCGGGTGCACGTGGGCAGCATCGCCGCGCACGCCTGGGGCGTCATGGACATCGTCGTGAACACGGACTTCCCCGACTGGCGCACCAAGTGCGCGATCAACGCCAAGGCGGGCAACATCCTGCACATCCCGCGCGAGGGCGGATACCTCAGTCGCGTGTACGTCGACCTCGGCGAGGTGCCCGAGAGCGACAACCACGCCGTGCGCAAGACGCCGATCGAGGAGGTCATCCGTCGGGCGAACGAGATCCTGCACCCGTACACGCTGGACGTGAAGGAGGTCGCCTGGCACAGCGTCTACGAGGTCGGCCATCGCGTCACCGACGGGTTCGACGACGTGCCCGAGGGCGTCGACCGAACCCCGCGCGTCTTCCTCACCGGCGACGCCTGTCACACGCACAGCGCCAAGGCCGGTCAGGGCATGAACGTGTCGATGCAGGACGGCTTCAACCTCGGCTGGAAGCTCGGATCGGTGCTCACCGGGCGCAGCCCGGAGTCGCTGCTGGCCACCTATGCGGCCGAGCGCCGGCCCGTCGCCCAGCAGCTCATCGACTTCGACCGCGAGTGGTCGAGCCTCATGGCCCGCAAGCCCGAGGAGATCTCGGATCCTCAGGATCTCGCGACCTACTACCTGGCCACCGCCGAGTTCCCCTCCGGATTCATGACCCAGTACGCGCCGTCGGCGATCACGGGGGATGCTGCGCATCAGGCGCTCGCCGCCGGATTCCCGATCGGCAAGCGCTTCACGTCGTCCGAGGTCGTCCGCGTCTGCGACGGCAACGTCGTGCACCTCGGGCACCATGCCAAGGCGGACGGACGCTGGCGCGTGTACGCGTTCGCCGATGCGGGGGGCGCGAAGGTCCGCGAGTGGGCGTCGGCCGTGACGCCGCTGATCGCCCGGGTCACGCCGGTGGATGCCGACGCGGATGCCGTGATCGATGCGAAGGTCGTCTATCAGGAGGGCTTCGACGTGGTCGAACAGCTGGCATCGCCCGAGCTGTTCCTGCCGAAGACGGGCTCGCTGGGACTCACGGACTGGGAGAAGGTGTACTCGGCGGCGCCCAACGCGTGGTGCCGAACCGACATCTTCGACGAGCGCGAGCTGTCGCGTGACGGGGTCGTCGTCGTCGTGCGCCCCGATCAGTACGTGGCCGCCGTCCTGCCGATGGACGCGACGGCCCAGCTCGCCGAGTTCCTCGAGGGTGTGTTCCTGCCGGCCTGAGACGGTCCGAATCCCAGACGATGCGGACCTCGTCCCGTTCAGGTCGCAAAGGATGCCGTTATTGCGGCCCCGGAGCGGCACGATTCGCGACCTGAACCGGCGTCGGTGGGGCGGATGCGCGTGACACGTGTCATGCGAACGAGGTGACACCACCCTCCGGACTCCGGAGTGCCGCGCGGCCAGGCTGGAGGCATGAGCACAGCAGCGGAAACGCAGACTCACGAATCCACATCGACCAACGCGTCCGAGATGGCCGTCTCCATCGAAGGGCTGCACAAGCACTTCGGTCTCGGCGAGCGCACGGTGAAGGCCGTCGCCGGCATCGACCTCAGCATCCGTCGCGGCGAGATCACCGCCCTCCTCGGGCCGAACGGCGCGGGCAAGACCACCACGCTCGACATGCTGCTGGGACTCACCGATCCCAGCGCAGGATCGGTGGCCGTCTACGGACAGCGACCCGCACGGGCGGCGAAGGCCGGCGTCATCGCCGGAGTTCTGCAGACCGGTGGGCTCCTCTCCGACCTCAGCGTGCGCGAGACCGTCGAGGTCATCGCATCCCTGCACGGAGGCGACGCCCTCGCCCGCGTCCCCGCGGTGCTGGACCGCACGGATCTGGCGCCCATCGCGCGCCGCCGCATCTCGAAGTGCTCGGGCGGCGAGCAGCAGCGGGTGAAGTTCGCGCTCGCGCTCGTGGCCGATCCTGACATCCTCGTGCTGGACGAGCCGACCGCGGGGATGGACGTCACCGCCCGCCGCCATTTCTGGGACGTCATGCGCGCCGATGCAGATGCCGGACGCACGATCCTGTTCGCCACCCATTATCTCGAAGAGGCCGAGCAGTTCGCCCGCCGCACGGTCGTGATGCATCGTGGAGTGATCGTCGCCGACGCCCCGACCGCACAGCTGCGTGCGAACCTCGGCGGCCGCACGCTCTCCGCCGACCTCCCCGCAGGCGGTGCGGACGAGCTGGTGCTCCGGCTCGAACGGACCGAGGGAATCGGCGACGTGCGTATCGACGCCGGCCGTGTGAGCCTGCGTGCTGCCGACTCGGATGCTGCGGCATCCGTTCTGCTGAACGCCGGCGCGCACGATCTCGAGATCGCGGCCCCCACCCTTGAAACCGCCTTCACGGCTCTGACGGAGGACTGATCATGACCATCTCACCCACGATGATGCGCGTCGAGGCGATGCGTCAGGTGCGCAACCCCTACACCCTGGCCTTCACCCTCGCGATGCCGGTTGCGATGTACCTGCTGTTCGGCGCGAGCATGGGCTACGGCGACATCTCCGCCGGACACGGCAACGTCAAGTTCTACGTGATGGTGTCGATGGCGGCGTACGGCACAGCGGTCGCGATGAGCTCGCTCACCTCGCTCGCCGCGACCGAGGCCAAGCAGGGCTGGGGACGCCAGCTCGCGATGACACCGCTCGGCACGGCCGGGTACGCGATGACGAAGCTGCTCACGGCGGTCTCGTTCGCCGCGCTCGCCGTGATTCTCGTCTTCGCCGCAGGGCTCGCGACCGGGGCGGAGGCCACGGACGCCTGGCGCTGGTGGGCGGCGGCCGGCATCATCCTCGGCATCGGCCTCATCTACGGCCTGTTCGGTCTCGGCGTCGGCCTGTTCTTCAACTCCGACTCCGCGGCGGCACTGGCATCCATCTCGATGACCTTCTTCGCGTTCTTCGGGAACGTCTTCATCCCGCTCGACGGCGTCATGCTCGACATCGCCCGGTTCACGCCGCTGTACGGCTTCGTGGCGCTCAGCCGCTGGCCGCTGACCGACGGCGTGCTGACTACGGGGCAGACCGATCCGCTCTGGGGGGTCGTGCTGAACGTCGTGGTGTGGCTCGTGATCTTCGCGGTGCTCGTCGCGGCGGGCGTCAAGCGCTCGCGGTCGCGCCGCTAGGGTCGACTGCATGGCGGAAGACGTGACCCGCGACGCGGTGTCGGCCTCAGCGGCCGGCGCCGCGCCGGCGGCATGGGCGGCGTCCGGCGCGCGGCGGCCCCGGCCGGGGTCCGGGTCGCCGTGGGAGCGCTACGGCTGGCTGATGGCCGTGATCTGGCTCGTCTTCCTCGCGTACCCGCTCATCCAGCTGGTCCGCTCGGAGGCGTCACAGGGATGGATCGTCACGGGGTGGGCGGCGCTGGTGGCGTTCGTCGTCGTCTACGTCGCGGGCTTCATCAACGGCATGAGCTTCGGCGGCGGAGGGCTCGTCGATCCGCCCAGGCCCATCCAGTGGGCCGCCTTCGGCGGAATGATCGCGTGCGCCGCACTGACGATCCCCAGTATCGGCGGATACGCGGTCGGCTTCCTGCCGTTCATCATGTCGTTCGCCTCCTACGGCCTGAACCGGCTCGCGCACTGGGTCACGGCGGCCGCGAGCGTCAGCGTCACGGGCGTGCTGGTGTTCCTGCTGCCCGATGGCCTCTCGTACGCATCGGTTCTCGCGATCATCGTGCTGCTGGGCGTGGTGAACACGGTCTCGACGAGCCTCATCATCCGCTCGGCCGAAGCGGAGCGGCTGGGGCTCGAACTCGCCACGAGCGAGGGGCGCGAGGCCGTCGCCCGCGACGTCCACGATCTCGTCGGTCACTCCCTCACGGTCGTGAAGCTCAAGGCGCAGCTCGTGCGCCGCCTCATGGACAGCGACCCGGAACGCGCGAAGGCCGAGCTCGCTGACATCGAGTCCCTCACGGCGGAGGCGATCGCGGGCGTCAGGGCGACCGTCGCTGGCGTGCGCAGCGCGACGCTCTCGGATCAGTTGCGGTCGTGCCGCGACGCCCTGGGCGCCGCCGACATCGCGCTGCGCGTCGACGGGGATGCCGCGGCTCTGTCGCCCGCGCAGTCGCTCACGGCGAGCTGGATCCTGCGCGAAGCGACCACGAACGTGCTGCGCCACTCCGGCGCGCGGACCATGACCGTGCGGATCGCGCCGGGGACGTTCGCCGTGATCGACGACGGCCGGGGGGTCGGCGGCGCGGAGGGCAACGGGGTGCGCGGGATGCGGGAGCGGGCGACGACGGGAGGCGCGACCCTTGCCGTCAGCGCGCCGGAGAGCGGTGGCACGCGTGTGGAGGTGACGTGGTGAGCGGCACAACGCCCATCCGCCTTGTCGTCGTCGACGATCAGGCGATGCTCCGCGGGGCGCTCGCCGCCCTGCTCGAGCTGGAAGACGATCTCACCGTCGTGGGGACGGCCGGCGACGGGGCGGAGGCCGTGCGCGTGGTCGCGCAGGCGCATCCGGACGTCTGCCTCATGGACATCCAGATGCCCGGTATGGACGGGATCGCGGCGACGCAGGCGGTGCGGGCGGCGAGCTCGGCGACCCGGGTGCTCATCGTCACGACCTTCGCGCGACCCGGCTACCTGCGTTCCGCGCTGGAGGCCGGTGCGGACGGCTTCGTCGTGAAGGACGCTCCCGCGGAGCAGCTGGCCGATGCCGTGCGGCGTGTGCACGCGGGGCTGCGGGTGCTCGACCCCGCGCTCGCCGAGGCGAGCTTGTTCGAAGGCGCCAATCCGCTCAGCGAACGCGAGCGGCAGGTGCTTCGACTCGCCGCCGACGGCCGCAGCGCCGCAGCGATCGCCGCGGAGGTGTTCCTCTCTGCGGGCACCGTGCGCAACACCCTGTCGTCGGCGATCGGCAAGGTCGGCGCCGCCAACCGTGCTCAGGCCGTGCGCATGGCTCAGGACAAGGGCTGGCTCTGACTCACGATGTCTGTCGGTGTCGAGTTCCGGTCAGGAGTTCACGCGGATGATCTCCTGCTGGTAAGGAGCCACGACATCGCCGGAGATGCGCAGGTCGAGCACGAGGAAGCGCCGCTCTGCGGGATCCTCCGCGGCCCATTCGCCCAGCCGGTCGAGGTCTTCGAGGCGGCGCACGACGACGCCTTCGCCGCCGGCGGCCGTGCCGAGCGCGGCGAAGTCGGCCTCGGGGATGCGCATCGGCCCCTCGGCGAGCCCCTTCAGCCCGTAGAGGTTGACCTCGGCGCCGTACGCGGCGTCGTTCCAGATCACCGCCATCCCGCGACCGGCGGCCGAGCGCACGGCGGATTCGAGATCGGCGATCGCCATGAGCCCGCCGCCGTCGCCGCTGGTGAGCACGACCGTCGACTCCGGTCGGGCCCTGGTTGCGCCCACGATGCTCGGCCAGCCCAGACCGATGGACTGGAACGCGGTGCCGACCATGATCATCCGATCCGGCGACGCGACCGGCCAGTACATGTTCGCCCAGCCGATGAAATGCCCGCCGTCGGAGACGACGACGCGGTCGTCGGGCAGCAGCTCGGCGATGCGGCGGGCGGCGGAGCGGGGATCGAGCCGGCCGTCGGGGGCGAGCTCGTTGCCGGGCGCGTACGCGCGGGCGGCGGTGACGGCATCCGCATCGCGCCACGGCGCGCGGTGAGAAACCCCTTCCTGCATGAGAAACCCCCTAGAGCGGGGTTTCTCATGCAGAGAAGGGTTTCTCGCGGAGGTGAGACGGTCGACGAGCGCTTCGGCGACCAGCCGCGCGTCGCCGCGGATGAACCCGCCGATGTGCGCGTGCGTCGCCGCGGGGGCCACGTCGACCTGGAAGACGCGCGTTCCCGGTGCGAAGAGCTCGCCGAAGCGCATCGTGAACTGGTTGAGGGATGCGCCGAACACGACCGCGACGTCGGCCTCCCGCACGAGCGACATGGCGCCCTCGGCGCCGAACCCGCCCGTCACCCCGAGATCGTACTCCGCGGCGGGGAACACACCCCGGCCGAGCGCGGTGGATGCCGTCAGGGCTCCGACCCGATCGGCCAGGGCGCCCAGTGCGTCCCCTGCACCGGCGAGCCACGCCCCGCGCCCGGCGAGCAGGAACGGACGCTCGGCGCCGCGCAGCGCTGCAGCGATCTCGTCGAGCATCCCGTCGGCGAACTCGCCCGCGGGGGCGAGCGCCACGGGAACGCGCGGCGCGGGCGCCTCGGGCACGACGCCGGCCTCGAGCGCCGCGACGTCGTACGGGATCGCGAGCACGACGGGAACCCGGTAGGTGAGAGCATGCTCGATCGCGATGACGGTGGTGGCCGCGGCATCCGCGCGCCCCGTCGTATAGGTGCGCGCGCCCACCGCCGAGGCGAGCGCGATCTGGTCGACATCCCACGGGCGCGGGCCCGAGGTCGGCTCGTCGCCCACGACGAGCACGAGCGGGATGCGCGCCTGCACCGACTCGGCGAGCGCCGTGAGCGTGTTCGTGAACCCGGCGCCGTAGGTGGCGGTGGCTGCGGCGATGCGCCCCGAGGCGCGGTAGTGCGCATCGGCGGCGACGACCGCGCCCTGCTCGTGGCGCACGGCGGTGAACAAGGCGTCGGTCTGGGTGGACAGCGCGTCGAGGAAATAGGCGTTGCCGTTGCCCATGAGGCCGAAGACGTGGTCGACGTGCTGGGCGAGGGTGAGCGCGACGTGCGCGGAGACGGTCGGCATGAACGTGCCTTTCGAGACGAAGGAGTGGTGTTCCGTATGTGTCTCGCGCGACGCGCTGCGGCATCGCAGGCTGCGTGCCCCTTTTTCGGGCACCGGCGGCGGTGTGTGCACGACCGCCGGACGGCCCCAGTCTACCGCCGCGTCGATGCCTGCACCGCTGCGCCTGCGCCGGCGACGGGGACGGCGATGCGGATGGGTGAGAATGAGGGGATGACGGATGCAGACGACGGGCGCGAGACGCTCACGTGGGATGGGTTCGGGGTGGCCACGCGCGACCTCGCACGGCGGATTCTCGACAGCGGCTTCGTGCCGGAGGTGGTCGTGGCCATCGCGCGTGGAGGGCTGCTGCCGGCCGGCGCCATCGCCTACGGGCTCGGGGCGAAGAACTGCGGTGCGATCAACGTGGAGTTCTACACCGGTATCGGCACGGTGCTCGACGCGCCCGAGGTGCTGCCTCCCGAACTCGACATGGAGTACCTGAACGGACGTCGCGTGCTGCTCGTCGACGACGTGGCCGATTCGGGGCGCACCCTCGCCCTGGCCGTCGATCTGCTGCGCGGACGCGGCGCCGATGTGCGCTCGGTGACGATCTACACGAAGCCGGGCACGGTCATCCAGCCCGACTACGCGTGGAAGGACACCCCGCTGTGGATCAACTTCCCGTGGTCTTACCGGGGCACGGTGCGCGAAGAGGATCTGGGTCTGCCGCCCACGGCATGAGCCCATGTCGCGGGTCGACCCGCGGCATCACAGCCCGGTGAACCGCGGTGCGCGCTTCTGCGCGAACGCGGCGAAGCCCTCCCGGTAGTCGGCGGTGCCGCGCAGCGCCTCCTGCACGGCGTTCTCGACGGCCATCGACTCCCACAGCGCGAGGCGCTCGTCGCGGATGCGCGTCACGAGCGCCTTGCTCGCCAGGAACGCCTGGGTGGGCCCGTGGGCTGCAGCCGTCGCCGCGGCGTGCGTCGCTTCGAGCACCTCGTCGTCCGGGAGCGCTCGCGAGAAAAGACCCGCCGCGACGGCCTCGGCGCCGGTGAGCAGCCGCCCGGTGTAGACGAGGTCGAGGGTGCGGTGCGCGCCCAGCCGGTCGACGAACAGGGCGTGACCGCCCGAGTCGAGAAGCGCTCCCAGCGCCGCGAACGGCGAGCCGATCTTCGCCGACTCGGCGATGTACACCACATCCGTCGCGATGAGCAGCCCGAGCCCCACGCCCAGGCACGCGCCGTGCGCGGCGGCGAAGGTGGGGGCGGGGAAGGCCGACATGCGTCGCAGCAGCGGCGTGAGCAGTCCGTCGAGGTAGCCCGGCACGTTGTCGGTGGCCGGATCCACCCCGGCGATGTCGCGGCCCGCGCAGAACGACGGGCCCTCGCCGTGCAGCACGAGGGCGCGCACGCGCACCTGCTCCGCCTCGGCGTATGCGGCATCCAGCTCGCGCAGTGCCTCGGCGTCGAGGGCGTTCCGCTTGTCCGGCGCGTTCAGCACGACGTCGGCGACGTCGTCGGCGATCGTCAGCTCGATCATGGCCGCTCACTCTCCGATCATCCGTCGTAGTCGACGACGATCCGCTCGGTGGTGGGGTGGGACTGGCAGGTGAGTACATACCCGCGTTCGATCTCGTCGGGCTCGAGCGCGTAGTTCTCGGCCATGACGACGTCGCCCTCGATGAGGCGGGCGCGGCACGTGCCGCATACGCCTCCGGCACACGCGAACGGTGCATCGGGGCGCACGCGCAGGGCCGCGTCGAGCACGCTCTCGTGCGCATCCACGGGGCTCCGCACGAGGGATGAGACCCCGTCGAGGGTGAGCTCGATGCGACGGCTCGGGCCATCGGCACGAGGCGCGGTGGGCCGCTGTCCGCGCGCGTTCAACGTCGTGGGCGAGTCCGGCGTCGTGAAGAGCTCGAACCGCACGTTCTCGCGGGTCACGCCCTGGTCGGCGAGCACACGCCGGCACAGCGCGACCAGCGGATACGGCCCGCACAGGAACCACTCGTCGACCGTGGCGGGCGGGATGAGCGCGGCGAGGATCATGCGCAGCTTCTTCTCGTCGATGCGGCCGGACAGCACCGGCACCGTGCGCTGCTCGCGAGAAAGCACGTGATGCAGCACGAGCCGGGTCGGATAGCGGTCTTTGAGGTCGGACAGATCGTCGAGGAACATCACGTCGCTCGTGGCGCGGTTGGTGTAGAGCAGGGTGAACCGGGTCGACTCGCATGCCGCGAGCAGGTCGCGGGCGAGCGCCATGAGCGGGGTGATCCCCGAGCCCGCCGCGATGCCGACGACGTGCGCGCCGTCGAGCCGTTCGAGCGCGGAGACGAACGTGCCCTGGGGGCTCATCACGTCGATCCGGGTGCCCGCGACGAGCCCGGTCTGCGCCCACGTCGAGAACACGCCGCCCTCGTCGCGTTTGACGGCGATGCTCAGCACCGCCGAGCCGTCGACCCGGTGCTCGGGAGGGCGGCAGAGCGAGTACGAGCGGCGCACCTCGGCGCCGTCGAGGCTCGTGCGCAGCGCGACGTACTGGCCGGGACGGTAGTCGTAGTCGTCGGCGAGCTCGGGCGGCACGGCGAACGAGACCTCGATCGCGGCGTCGGTGAGCGGACGCACGTGGCTGACGGCGAGGGAGTGGAACCGGGCGCGGCGGCGCGGGGGCGACTCCGCGGAGCCGTCCGTCGCGGAGCTGCGGGTCGCGGCGCCGAGAGCCGTGGAACGGGCGAGCGGCGCGGCGATCGGCGGGCGGAACAGGCTCATCAGAACGCCTTGAAGTGGTCGAACGGCTCCTGACATGCGCCACAGGAGTACAGCGCCTTGCACGCTGTGGAGCCGAAGCGCGAGAGCTCGCGCGTGTCGAGCGAGCCGCATCGCGGGCAGCGCACCGACAACCGCAGCGGGATCGGACCGGACGCCGCGCGGCGCCCGGTGGGCGGGGCGATGCCGTACGCGGTCAGGGCGCGCCGGCCCTTCTCGCTGATCCAGTCGGTGCTCCACGCGGGGGAGAGCACGAGGCGCACGTCGACCTCGGCGTAGCCGGCCGCCGTGAGGGCGAGCACGAGGTCGTCGCGGATGGCGTCGATGGCGGGGCAGCCGCTGTAGGTGGGGGTGATGTCGACCCGCACGCAGTCGCCGTCGACCTCGACCGTGCGCAGGATGCCGAGATCGTCGATCGTGAGCACGGGGATCTCCGGGTCGACGATGCGCGCCGCGACCTTCCGGGCCCGGTCGGCACGAGGTTCGGAGCAGGGCTCGCCGGGGGCGGTGCGGCGGCCGATGGCGGCGGGCGCGGTCACCAGCGCGCTCCCGGGTGGCGGCGGGCGAGCACCTGCATCTCGGCGAGGATGCCCGACAACCAGACGGAATGCTCACCGTTGCGTCCGCCCGCGGCGGAGGGGTGCACGTCGGGCACGGGAACCCCGGCCTCACCGAGCACGGTCGAGACGACGGTGTCGAACCCGTCGCGCAGCTCGGACGGGCGAACGGCTGTGCCGTCGAGGCGGTCGATGAGCGCATCGTCGCGGAACAGCTCGTCGACGTACGGCCAGACGTCGTTCAGCGCGCGCAGCATCCGTCGCCGCGACTTCGCGGTGCCGCCGGCGAGCCGCAGCACCCATTGCACGGCATGGTCGCGGTGGTAGTCGACCTCTTTCGCGGCTTTCTCGGCGATGGCGGCGAGGGTGGCATCCGTGCTCGTGCGCAGTCGGGCGTAGAGCTCGACCATGAAGGTCGCTGCGACGAACTGCCGCGCGATGGTCTGGGCGAAACCGCCGTTGGGCTGCTCGACGAGCCAGCAGCTGCGGAATTCTGCTTCGTCGCGGAAGTAGGCCAGATCGTCTTCGGTGCGTCCGTCCCACGAACCGGCGTATCGCAGCAGCGCCCTGGCGTGCCCGAGCAGGTCGAGCGCGATGTTGCCCAGGGCCACGTCCTCCTCGATCTCGGGGGCGCGCGAGATCCACGCGCCCAGCTGCTGCGACAGGATGAGGGCGTCATCGCCCAGCCGCAGCGCGTATGCGGCGACATCGGCCGACGGGGCGCGCGAGTCCGATCCGGCGAGCTCTGCGCTCAGCCGGAGCGATTCGACCGTGACGTGCGCGGCGGCATCGGCGGTGCTCACAGGTGCGGCACCCCCTCCGATGCCGTGTAGTACACGGCGTGGCGGTAGTTCTTGCCCGCCGCGGTCTCGAAGAAGGCGTCTTTGGCGTCGGGATCGCTCGTCGTGACGTCGTCGGCGCGCACCACCCAGATCGATACGCCCTCGCCGCGGCGCGTGTACAGGTCGCGCGCGTTGCGCACGGCCATCTCGGCATCGGGTGCGAGCAGCGAGCCGACGTGCACGTGGCTGAGTCCGCGGTTCGCGCGCACGAACACCTCCCACAGCGGCCAGGGGTTCGTCGTCGGCTCGGTCATCAGGCCGCCTCCGTTCGGGGCGCCGCCTGCTTCGCGGCGTAGGCGGCCGCGGCCTCGCGCACCCACGCGCCCTCCTCGTGGGCGGTGCGGCGGCGCTGGATGCGCTCGGCGTTGCACGGGCCGTCGCCGCGCAGCACGGCGAAGAAGTCGTCCCAGTCGATCTCGCCCATCGCCGTCACGCCCTGGTCGGCGTCGTAGCGGAGGTCGGGATCGGGCAGCGTCACGCCGAGCGCCTCGGCCTGCGGCACGAGCATCCCGACGAAACGGCGACGCAGCTCGTCGTTGCTGAAGCGCTTGATCTTCCACGCCATCGACTGCGCCGAGTTCGGCGACTGATCGTCGGGCGGGCCGAACATCGCCAGGCTCGGCCAGTACCAGCGGTCCACGGCATCCTGCGCCATCACCCGCTGCTCGGGCGACCCCTGCATGAGCGCGAGCAGGATCTCGAACCCCTGCCGCTGATGGAACGACTCCTCTTTGCAGATGCGCACCATCGCGCGGGCGTACGGGCCGTACGAGGCGCGGCACAGCGGCACCTGGTTGCAGATGGCGGCGCCGTCGACGAGCCAGCCGATCGCGCCCATGTCGGCCCAGGTGGGGGTGGGGTAGTTGAAGATCGAGGAGTAGCGGGCGCGGCCGTCGATGAGCTGGTCGGTCATCTCGTCGCGCGTGATGCCGAGGGTCTGCGCCGCGGAGTAGAGGTAGAGCCCGTGGCCGGCTTCGTCCTGCACCTTCGCTATGAGGATCGCCTTGCGCTTGAGGCTCGGCGCGCGGGTGATCCAGTTGCCCTCGGGCTGCATGCCGATGATCTCGGAGTGCGCGTGCTGGCTGATCTGCCGGATGAGCGTCTTGCGATAGGCCTCCGGCATCCAGTCGCGCGGTTCGATGCGCCGCTCGTTCGCGATGAGGTCGTCGAAGGCGCGCTGCGCGTCGGCGTCGTGCGCGTCCGCGGGGGAGGTCATCATCGACTCCTGTCATAATTACTGACCGATCGTTCAGTAATTATGACACAGGGTGAGGGACGCGCGCGAGAGGGCGGCCCCTCGGGCCTGTTCGATGATCTCGTCGGGCTGAGGCGAAGGCATTCAGTCGTCGGCGGGGGCGACATGCGGGGGCCAGATCGTGGCGCCCAGCTCGCGCGAGATGTTGCGGGCCGTCTCGCGGAGCGCCTGCAGCACGGGGTCGGGGGTCGGCGCCTGCGAGGAGGGGAACACGACGGCCAGCGCCGCCACGATGTCGCCCCTGGCGTCTCCGATCGGTGCCGCCAGCGACGACTCGCCGATGACAGCTTCGTCGAGTTCACTCGCCGCGCCGAGATCGGCGATGCCGGGCAGCTCGAGCGCCAGGCGCGCGGGGTCGGTGACGGTGTCGCCGGTGAGGCTGCGCAGCGGCTCGGCGAACACGGTGCGCTGGAAGCCGAGGTCGTGCGCGAGCAGCACCTTGCCCATGGCCGAGGCATGCGCGGGGATGGCCATTCCGGTCTCCAGCATCTGCGGGCTGTCGTCTGGGCGCAGCACGTGGTGGATGACGAGCACATCGGAGAAGTGCGCGGCACCCAGCCGCACGGCCATGCCTGTGCGGCGGGACAGTTCCTGCGTCCACCGCAGGGCACGGGCGCGCACGTCGAGGGTGTCGAGGTAGACATTGCTCAGGCGTAGGAGCGTGGGGCCGAGCATGTAGCGCTGGCCGCCCCGCTCCTTGGCGACGAAGCCGTGCTCGTGCAACGACTTGACGATGCCGTGCACCGTCGACGGCGACAGCTCCAGGCGCGCGGCGAGCTCGGTGATGCCGAGATGCCGCGCACCCTGGAGCAGTTCGAGAACCCGCGCGGCGCGATCGATCGACTGGATCATGCGGGCTCTCCCCTCCGTGTCGTCGTCGAATCCGGGGAGCGGATCGTCGCACTTGACAATCGAGCCTGAGCCCGTGATATTCGACATTAGCGAAAAGCATTCCAAATCTCTAACCCGATTTCCTCGGGAGGACGACGTCAAGGAGGACGTATGAAGAAGCTCATCAACGCACCCGAGGACGTGCTCGTCGAGTCGCTGCGCGGCCTCGCGCTGGCGCATCCCGAACTCGCCGTCGATTTCGACACGCGCGTGATCACCCGCGCGACGCCGAAAGATCAGGGCAAGGTCGCGCTCCTCTCCGGCGGCGGCTCGGGGCACGAGCCCCTGCACGGCGGATTCGTCGGCCCCGGGATGCTCGACGCGGCCTGCGCCGGCGCGGTGTTCACCTCGCCGACGCCGGACCAGATGCAGGCGGCGACGACGGCGATCGACCGCGGTGCAGGCGTGCTGCACATCGTGAAGAACTACACCGGCGACGTCATGAACTTCGAGATGGCCGCCGAGCTCGCCGCTGCCGAGGGCGTCGAGGTCGCCTCGGTCGTCGTGGCCGACGACGTGGCCGTGCAGGATTCGCTGTACACCGCGGGCCGCCGCGGCGTGGGGCTCACCGTGCTCATGGAGAAGCTGCTCGGGGCTGCCGCCGAAGAGGGGCGAGACCTCGCCGCCGTGCTCGCGTTGGCCGAGAAGATCAACGGCCAGGGCCGCTCGATGGGCATGGCCCTCACCAGCTGCACCGTGCCCGCGGCGGGCAAGCCCACCTTCGATTTGCCCGAGGACGAGATGGAGATCGGCGTCGGCATCCACGGCGAGCCCGGTCGGCACCGTGTTCCGCTGGCCCCGGCGAAGGAGATCGCCGAGCAGCTGGTCGAGCCGATCCTGCACGATCACGACTTCAGCGGAGCACCGGCCATCGTCATGCTCAACGGCATGGGCGGATCGCCCCTGATCGAGCTGTACCTGATGTACGGAGAGGTCGCGGCCCTGCTCGAGAAGGCGGGCGTGCGCATCGCCCGCAACCTCGTCGGCGACTACATCACCTCGCTCGACATGGCGGGTTGCTCGGTCACCCTGCTCAAGGCCGACGACGAGATGCTCGACCTGTGGGACGCACCGGTCAACACCCCGGGTCTGCGCTGGGGCGTCTGACCCGCCGCCGGCCGTTGCCCGATCCACCACACGACACAGGACACCGCATGACGAACATCGACACGACCACCCTCATCGATTGGCTGCACCGCTTCGCGGCGGTCGCGGCAGACAAGCGCGAGTGGCTCACCGAGCTCGACTCCGCGATCGGCGACGCCGACCACGGCGCCAATATGGCCCGCGGCACCGCGGCGGTCATCGAGAAGATCGACGCCGCACCGCCCGCCACGATCGACGAGCTGCTCAAGACCGCGGGGATGACGCTCGTCAGCTCGGTCGGCGGCGCGAGCGGCCCGCTGTACGGCACCTTCTTCCTCCGGATGGGGATGACCGCGGGCGCGGTGACCGAACTGGATGCGGCAGGCTTCGGCGCCGCACTGCGCGCGGGACTGGAGGGCATCGTCGCGCGCGGCAAGCCGGAAGCGGGCGACAAGACGATGTTCGACGCCATGTCACCGGCGCTCGACGCGTACGACGCGGCCGTCGCCGGGGGAACCGACCTGCCCGCCGCCGTGCGCGCGGCGGCGGATGCCGCCGCGACGGGTCGCGACGCGACGACGCCGCTGGTCGCCCGCAAGGGGCGCGCGAGCTACCTGGGCGAGCGCAGCGCCGGCCATCTCGATCCGGGCGCGGCCTCGACCACGCTGCTGTTCGAGACCCTTGCCGACGCGGTCGCCGGATGATCGGCATCGTCGCCGTCTCGCACAGTGCACGACTGGCCGAGGCGGCGATCGAGCTCGCCGGCCAGATGGTGCCCGGCGAGGGCGCCCCGGTGCGCGCGGCAGCCGGGGCGGGGAGCGATCCGGAGGGTGCTCCCATCCTCGGCACGGATGCCACGGCCGTGGCCGCCGCGATCGATGAGCTGGCGGAGCAGACCGAGGGGGTGCTCGTGCTCATGGATCTCGGTTCGGCGGTGATGAGCGCCGAGCTCGCCCTCGAGCTGCGCACGAGCGAGGTGCCGGTGCGGCTCGTGCCCGCCCCGTTCGTGGAGGGCCTGCTCGCGGCGACCGTCACGGCGTCGACGGGCGGCACCTTGGATCAGGCGGCCGACGAGGCGCGTCGCGCGCTGCAGGCCAAGAACGGGCAGCTCGAGGAGACGGGTCCGGTCGGGCAGGGCGCCGCGGAGCCGCCCGCCGAGGCACCGGTACCGGCGGCACCGGGCACGCGCATCGTCACGGTGCGCAACCCGCAGGGCATGCACGCGCGTCCCGCGGCGCTGATCGCCGAAGCCGCCGCCGGCGCCGACGTGCGCGTGCGCCGACTGCCCGATGGGCCCGAGTCACCCGCGGCGAGCATGATGCGCCTGCTCGTGCTCGGCGCCCGCCAGGGCGACGAGGTCGAACTCAGTGGCACGGACGAGGCAGCGCTCGACCGCGTCGCCTCGCTGTTCGACGACGGCTTCGGCGAACTGGACGGGTCGGCTCCGGCCGCGCAGGCGGGGGCCGCTTCTGAGCCGCCCGCACCGCCCGCGGCGCCGTCGTCCCCGCAGGAGACCTCGCCGCTCGCCGCAGGATCGGCGCTCACCGGCCGCGGGGTCAGCGCGGGTCGCGTCGTCGCCCCCGTCGTGCTCCTCGCTCCCGCGCTGTCCGAACCCTCTGCGCAGCCGTCGATCGCCGAGGGCGAGCGCGATGCCGAGGCGGCGCGCATCCAGACCGCTGCATCCGCCGTCGCCGCGCAGCTGCGCGCCCGCGCCGAGGCCGCCACGGGCGAGCCGAAGGCGATCCTCGAGGCGACGACGGCCATGGCCGAAGACCCAGAACTGGCCGCATCCGCCGTCGAGCGGGTGCGCAGCACGGGGATCACCGCGGCGCGCGCCGTGTGGGAGGCCTCCGCCGAGCAGACGGATGCGCTGGCCGCGCTGGGCGGCCGCATGGCCGAGCGCGTGGCCGATGTGCGCGATGTCCGCGACCGTATCATCGCGCAGCTGCTCGGCGCCGAGCTGCCAGGGGTTCCCGATCGCGCAGAGCCGTTCGTGCTCGCCGCGACCGACCTCGCTCCCGCCGATGCCGCCGGCCTCGGCGCGAGCGCGTGCGTCGCTCTCGTGACCGAGCAGGGCGGGCCGACATCGCACACCGCGATCATCGCGCGCGCCCTCGGCATCCCCGCCGTAGTCGGCGCGGCCGGCGCCACGCGCATCCCGTCCGGCACGACGGTGCTCGTCGACGGCACGAGCGGCGCGGTGCAGCTGGATCCCTCCGACGAGCAGGTCGCGCTCGCCGCCGCCGAGGCGGACATTCCCGCCTTCGACGGGCGCGGGCGTCTCTCCGACGGGCAGGCCGTGACTCTGCTCGGCAACGTCGGAGGCGCCGCGGACGCGCAGGCCGCCGCCGAGGCGCGCGCCGAGGGCGTGGGGCTGTTCCGCACCGAGTTCTGCTTCCTCGACCGGCAGGATGCGCCGACCGTCGTCGAGCAGGTCGCCGCCTACCGCGCCGTGCTCGCGCCGTTCTCGGGAAAGCGGGTGGTCGTGCGCACGCTCGACGCGGGCTCCGACAAGCCGCTGCCGTTCGCGACGGCCGAGCACGAGGAGAACCCGGCACTCGGCGTGCGGGGGCTGCGCGTCGCCCAGGGCAATCCCGAGCTGCTCGCCGACCAGCTCTCCGCGATCGCGGTGGCCGCCAAGGCCGAGAACGCGCGCGTCGACGTCATGGCGCCGATGGTCGCGACCGTCGACGAGGCCCGCGCTTTCGCGGAGGCGTGCCGACGTGCGGGGATCGCCCGCTCGGGCGTGATGATCGAGACGCCGGCGGCGGCGCTGCTGGCCGCAGAGATCCTCGACGTCGTCGACTTCGTGAGCCTGGGCACGAACGATCTCGCCCAGTACACGATGGCCGCCGACCGCCTCTCGGCCGAGCTCGGCGACCTCAACGACCCGTGGCAGCCGGCCGTGCTGCGACTGATCCGCCTCGTCGGCGATGCGGGGCGTGCCGCCGAGAGATCGGTGGGAGTGTGCGGTGAGGCGGGCGGTGACGCGTCGCTCGCACCGGTGCTCGTGGGCCTCGGGGTCACGAGCCTGTCGATGACACCGCGCGCGCTGGATCGCGTGGCGGACGCGCTGGCCCGCGTGAGCATCGACGACTGCCGTCGTGCCGCCGAGGCCGCGGTCTCCGCCCCGACGGCCGATGCCGCGCGCGCCGCCGCGAGGGAGGCGCTGGAAGCGGCGTCGTCATGACGACACGGAACGGGGCCGGCGCAGGCGCGCCGAGTATCCTTGAGCGGTGACACTCCGCCTCTACGACACACGTGCACAGCAGCTGCGCGACTTCGTCCCGCTCGATGACTCGAACGTGACGATGTACGTGTGCGGGCCGACGGTGCAGTCCGGCCCCCACATCGGGCACGTGCGCGCCGCGCTGAGCTTCGATCTGCTGCGGCGCTGGCTGGAGAACCGATACGGGCGCGTGACGTTCGTGCGCAACGTCACCGACATCGACGACAAGGTTCTCGTCAACGCCACCGAGAACGAGCCGTGGTGGGCGCTCGCCTACCGTATGGAGCTGGAGTTCTCGCGCGCATATGCCGCGATCGGCATCCTCGCCCCGACGTATGAGCCGCGGGCGACCGGATCCATCCCGCAGATGCACGAGATCATCGCGCGCCTCATCGAGCGCGGCCACGCCTACGCCGCCGCCGACGGCTCGGGGGACGTGTACTTCGACGTGCGCTCCTGGGCGGAATACGGCGCGCTCACCCACCAGTCCCTGGATGCGATGGAGCCGGCCGACGATGCCGACCCGCGCGGCAAGCGCAACCCGCAGGACTTCGCGCTGTGGAAGGGCGCGAAGTCGAGCGAGCCCGCCGACGCCGTCTGGGACTCCCCGTGGGGCGCGGGCCGCCCGGGCTGGCACATCGAGTGCTCGGCCATGTCGCGCCGCTACCTCGGCGCCGAGTTCGACATCCACGGCGGCGGCCTCGACCTGCGCTTCCCCCACCACGAGAACGAGCTCGCCCAATCCACCGCCGCCGGTGACGGATTCGCGCGGTACTGGGTACACAACGGCCTGGTCACCGTGAACGGGCAGAAGATGTCGAAGTCGCTGGGCAACTTCACGCTCGCGTCGACCGTGCTCGATGCGCACGATCCGCTCGTCGTGCGCTACGCGCTCGCTGCGGCCCATTACCGCTCCAGCCTCGATCTGAGCGCATCGTCGTGGACCGAGGCCGAGGCGGCGCTGGGGCGCATCCACTCGTTCCTGGAGCGTGCCGAGCGGGCATCGGTGCGCAACGACGCCCGGCGCGCGGAGCTCGAGGCAGCGATCCGCGCCGGGGGCGCCCTGCCCGACGATGCCGAATACATCCCGATGATCCCCGTCGAGTTCCATGCCGCCATGGATGACGATCTCGGCGTGCCTCAGGCTCTTGCGGTGCTGCACGACCGCGTGCGCCAGGGCAATCAGGCCCTCGACGCCGGCGACGATGCGGCCGCGGAGCGGGTGCTGATCGAGGTGCGTGCGATGACCGCCGTCCTCGGTCTCGACGAGGCGCCCGGCGCATCCGGGGGAGCGGGAGCGGAGGCCTCGGCCCTCGACGCGCTCGTACAGACGATGATCGCCCAGCGCGCGCAGGCGCGGGCCGACAGGGACTGGGCCGCGGCCGACCGCATCCGCGATGCGATCGCCGCCGCCGGAATCATTCTGGAGGACACTCCGGACGGAACGCATTGGAGCATCGATGGCTAAGCCTGGACGTCCGGGAGCGGGCAACAGCAAGAAGAAGGGCGCCACGAAGGGCACCGGCGGGCACAGCCGCAAGGCGCTCGAGGGGCGCGGGCCGACGCCCAAAGCAGAAGACCGCGCCTGGCATCCGGCGGGCAAGCGCAAGGCCGCGCAGGAGCGCTACGCCGCCGCAGGCGGCAAGGGGCGTCCGGGCGGATCGCGCGGCGGTCAGGGAGGTAACGCGAACCGTTCCGGCGGCCGGGGCAAGGCCGACTCCGACACCGAGACGGTCACCGGCCGCAACTCGGTGCTCGAGGCGCTGCGCACGAAGATCCCCGCGACGACCCTCTACATCGCCCAGCGCGTGGAGATGGACGACCGCGTCAAGGAGATGCTCTCCATCGCCCGGCACCGCGAGATCCCCGTCCTCGAGGTCACCCGGCAGGAGCTGGACCGCATGGCCGGCTTCGACGGCGTGCACCAGGGCGTCGCGCTCAAGGTGCCGCCGTACGAGTACGCACACCCCCAGGACCTGCTGGAGCAGATCGTCGATCGCGGCGAGACCCCGCTGCTGGTGGCGTTGGACGGCGTGACGGATCCGCGCAACCTCGGGGCGATCATCCGCTCCACGGCGGCCTTCGGCGGCCACGGCGTGGTGCTGCCGCAGCGCCGTTCGGCCGGTGTCAACTCCGCCGCGTGGAAGACGAGCGCCGGGGCCGCCGCGCGCATCCCCGTCGCGCTCGCCACCAATCTCACCACGCAGCTCAAGGAGTACAAGAAGCAGGGCGTGTTCGTCATCGGCCTGGACGGCGACGGCGACGTGTCACTGCCAGAGCTGCAGCTGGCCGACCAGCCCGTCGTGATCGTCGTGGGCTCGGAGGGCAAGGGGCTCTCGCGCCTTGTCACCGAGACGTGCGACCAGGTCGTCTCCATCCCGATCTCGGCTGTGACCGAGTCGCTCAACGCCGGGATCGCCACCTCGGTGGCGCTGTACCAGGTCGCCACGATCCGCGCCGCGCACGCCGCCACGGAATAAACCCGGAGAGGAAGCGCTTTTCCCTCCATGTCGTCTTCACCGTCGGAAGGAAACGCATGACCCGCATCGCCGTCATCGGAGGAACCGGCTACGCCGGATCGAACATCGTCGCCGAGGCGGTGGAGCGCGGCCACTCGGTGGTCTCGGTCTCGCGCACGGTGCCGACCGAACGGGGCGAGGGCGCCGTCTACGTCGAGGGCACGATCCTCGACGTGCCCGGTCTGCTCGCGCAGCTCGGCGAGGTCGACGTCGTGATCCAGGCGCTCTCGCCGCGCGGCGACATGGTCGGCAAGGTGCGTCCGGCCACGGCCGAGCTGTTCGCCGCCCTGCCTGAGGATGTGCGCCTCGGCGTCGTCGGCGGCGCGGGAGGAAGCCTTGTCGCCCCCGGCGGGCCGCGCGTCATCGACTCCGGCTTTCCCGAGGAGTTCAGGGCGGAGGCCGAGGAGGCGATCGGCGTGCTCGACGACCTGCGTGCCGACGCGAGCGGCAAGGACTGGTTCTTCGTGCATCCCGCCGCCGCCTTCGGCGCCTGGAACCCGGGCGAGCGCACCGGTTCGTACCGCGACGGCGGATCCGTGCTCGTCACGGACGACGCGGGGGAGTCGTTCATCTCGGGTCGCGACCTCGGTGTCGCCTTCGTCGACGAGATCGAGGACCCGAAGCACCATCGGGAGAACTTCACTGTCGGGTACTGATTCCCTCGCCCCGGGCTACACCAGGTCGCGCCAGTCGATCACGCCGGTGTCGTCGCCCACGGGCACAGCACCGGTGACCACGGGCAGGCTCATCGTGTCGGTGGGCGAGCCCATGATGGTCGCCTCGTCGCGTCGATGGCGCAGCACGTCGTTGATGTACGAGGTGAGCACCTCGGCGAGCGGCACCGCCGATCCACGCGCCTGCGACATGTACCAGCGGTGCTCCAGCACCTGATGGAACACCTCTGCGGGTTCGAGCTTCGCCCGCAGGTCGTAGGGGATCGCGCGCACGACCGGCTCGAACACACGCGTGAGCCATTCGTGCGCGTACATCTCCTCGTCCGTCCACTCCTTGGCGGAACGGGCGCGGAACTCGTCGAGGTCGTTGAGCAGGCGCCGCGCCTGGTTCTCCTCCACATCGAGCCCGGTGAGGCGGATGAGTCGTCGCTGGTGGTGCCCCGCGTCGACGACCTTCGGCTCGATCTGCACGCGCGTGCCGTCGTCGGTGGCCTGGATCGACATCTCGCCGATGTCGAATCCCAGCGCGTTCAGACGTTCCACGCGCTCGGTGATCCGCCATGTCTCACCCGCGGCGAACGACTCGTGCTCGGTGAGGGCGGCCCACAGGGCCCGGTACGACGACACGATGCCGTCGGCGATCGCGACGGCATCGACGCCGTGCTCCAGGCGACCGCCCGCGGCGAGGTCCATGATCTCGCCGGCGATGTTCGTGCGCGCCACGTCGAGGTCGTGCCCGCGCTGGCCGTCGGTGAGACCCTTTTCGTGCAGTTCGCCGGTCTCGGCATCCACGAGGTAGGCCGCGAACGCGCCCGCGTCGCGGCGGAACAGCGCGTTGGAGAGCGAGACGTCGCCCCAGAAGAAGCCCACGTTGTGCAGGCGCACGAGCAGCAGGGCGAGCGCGTCGACCAGGCGCGTGGCCGTGTCGGGGCGCAGCACACGGGTGAACAGCGCCCGGTACGGCATCGAGAACTTCAGGTGCGCGGTGACCAGGGCCGCCGGCAGCGGCGCGCCGTCGCGGTCATGGCGCCCGGCGATGACGGCCACGCGCGAGACGCACGGCACGTCGAGGCGGGCGAGATTACCGAGCATCTCGTACTCCCTGCGCGCCATCTCGGCGGTGGTCTCCTTCACCGCGACGACGCGGCCCGACAGATCGGCGAAGCGCACCAAGTGGCGTGAGAGCCCCTTGGGCAGCGACACGATGGTGCGTGAGGGCCACTTGGCCAGCGGGCGATCCCACGGCAGCTCCAGCAAGCCGGGATCCACCGCACTGGCGGTGATGCGCAGGGCGTCGCTCATCGTTTCCTCCCGGCGGCCGGGTTCGCGGTGGAGACGACCGAGGCGCGGGGGACCGTGGTCCGCCCGCGCCTCGATGCCGGTGTCAGGAGGCCGAGACGACCGGCTTCTCGTTCAGACGCTCGCCCGACTCGATGTCGAACAGGTGTACGTGACCCTCGATCGGCGCGAGCACGACGGTCTCGCCGGCGTTCGGGTGACGACGGCCGTCGACGCGCGCCACGATGTCGGTGCGCTTGCCGTCGACCTCGCTGTGGCCGTACAGGTAGCCGTCGGCGCCGAGCTCCTCGACAAGGTCGACGGTGACCGACAGGCCCTGGCCGTCCTCGGGGGCCACGACGATGTCCTCGGGCCGGATGCCGATGGTGACTTCGTTGCCGCTCGCCTTGCCCAGCGCCGCAGACTCGGTGCCGACGACCTTGGTGCCGAAGCGGATCCCGCCCTCGGCGAGGTCGACGGGGAAGAGGTTCATGGCGGGGGAGCCGATGAAGCCGGCGACGAAGACGTTGTTCGGCGTCTCGTACAGGTCGCGCGGGCTGCCCACCTGCTGCAGGATGCCGTCCTTGAGCACGGCGATCCGGTCGCCCATGGTGAGCGCTTCGGTCTGGTCGTGCGTGACGTAGACGGTGGTGACGCCCAGGCGGCGCTGCAGCGACGCGATCTGCGTACGCGTCTGCACGCGCAGCTTGGCGTCGAGGTTCGACAGCGGCTCGTCCATGAGGAATACCTGCGGCTGGCGCACGATCGCGCGGCCCATGGCGACGCGCTGGCGCTGACCGCCCGAGAGCGCCTTCGGCTTGCGGGTCAGGTACTCCTCCAGGTCGAGGAGCTTGGCTGCCTCGAGCACGCGCTTGGCGCGCTCCTCCTTGCCGACGCCGGCGATCTTGAGTGCGAAGCCCATGTTCTCGGCGACGGTCATGTGCGGGTACAGCGCATAGTTCTGGAAGACCATCGCGATGTCGCGGTCCTTCGGCGGAACGTCGGTGACGTCGCGGTCCCCGATGAGGATGCGGCCCTCGTTGACCTCTTCGAGGCCGGCGAGCATGCGCAGCGACGTGGACTTTCCGCATCCGGAGGGGCCGACGAGGACGAGGAACTCGCCGTCTGCGACCTCGAGGTTGAGCTTGTCGACTGCGGGACGCGTACCGCCGGGGTAGAGCCGGGTCGCGTCGTCGAACGTGACGGATGCCATTGTTTTCTCCTTCACCGGCAGGTACGTGCCGGACGATCCGTTGTGATGGAAGCGGCGGAACGACCCGCCGTGGCCCGCCATCGGGCCAGCGCCAGTATGTCACGCGACGGGTGCGCGCGTCCATCCGCGCCTGCGACGTTCTGCGCGTGCGCAGGGCGATTCGTCTGGGGTTTTCTCAGCCTGCCTGGCTAGCATCGTCCTCGGTCCTGTGAACGCAGCGGCCGGGGAGATCCGTCCCCCGATCTGTCTCAAGAGGAACGATGTCGAGCGACGAAACGCCGAACGTACCCACCCCTCGCCATTCGCGCGAGGCGGTCAGGGAGAAGGCACAGCAGGTGCACGCCCAGCAGTCCCGCGCGCGGATCATGCGACGGACGATCATTGCGCTGGTCGCCGTCGTGGTGGTCGGTGCGGCGGGAGCGGGTGTGGCCTGGGCGGTCGGATCGGCCATGTCGAAGCCGACGGCGTCGCCCAGCAACATGGACGATGACGGCGTGGTCGTGCGCGAGGCTTCTTCGACCTCCGTGGCGCAGGGAGCGCCTGATGCGGAAGCGACTCCTTCGTCCGAGACGGATGGCGCCGAGGCGACCCCGACGCCTTCGCCCACGGTCGACGCGGACGCGGTCGACATCCACATCTACGTCGACTACCTCTCGCCCGGTGCCGGCGAGTTCGAGCGGGCGAACACACGTCAGCTCGTGAGCTGGATCGACCAGGGCGCGGCCACCGTGTCGTATCACCCCGTGTCGTTGCTGACCGCCAACTCGAACGGCACGAAGTACTCGCTGCGCGCGGCCGCCGCCGCGGCGTGCGTGGCTTCGTTCGCGCCCGACAAGTTCTATGCCTTCAACCACGAGCTGCTCGTGAACCAGCCCGAGCTCGACAGCGACGGCCGCACCGACATCGAACTGGCCGACCTCGCCCAGGCCGTCGGCGTGGACGACGTCGCCGGTGTGCGCGGCTGCATCGAGAAGAAGAGCTTCACCAGTTGGGCGAAGGATGCCACGAGCCGTGCGCTGGAGGGCCCGCTGCCGGGTTCGGACGACCTCGTGCTCAACGGTGCGCCGATGATCGTCGTGAACGGTCAGGCCTACGCGGGTGCGCTGGACGATCCGGCAGAGTTCTCGCAGTTCGTGCTGTCGATCGCCAGCGACGCCTACTACTCCACGCCCAAGCCCACGCAGACGCCGACGGAGACCCCCGCGGCCTGATCCGGGCGGCGAAGAACGCCTGCCGGCGCCGGTAGGCTGGATCGACGCCGGTCGTTCGCGATGCGGTGCGCCGACTTAGCTCAGCTGGTAGAGCACCTGTCTTGTAAACAGGCGGTCGCGGGTTCGAGTCCCGCAGTCGGCTCCACGTGGCCAGCGGGTCCCTTGCGCTCGGTGGATGCTCGGCCTAGCCTGGCTATCCACCTCAAGAGAAAGGGGGGCTCAACATGGGTTTCTTGGACGATGCGAAAGAGACGATCGGCGAGGCCGCGAAGCAGGCCGGTCGTGCTGTCGAGGACGGTGTCGACAAGCTGAAGGACAAGGCCGACGAGCTCAAGGCCGACGCTGACGTGAAGAAGGCGGAAGCCGAGCGCGACGCCGTCAAGGCGCGCAACGACGTCAAGGACGAACTGCGCGACAACTGAGCTCGCTGACGAAGAGGAGCCCCCTCTCGGCCCGATGGCCGGGAGGGGGCTCCTCTGGGAGAACCCACTTGTCAGGATGACCCCTTGTCCTTCTTGCGCTTCTTGTCCTTCTTCGTCTTCTCCAACGTCGAGGCCGCCACTACGGTCGGCCCGTCCGCCGGCATCGGTGTGAGAAGGGCGTCGGCGTCAACGGGCGAGCGACGCCCCGAAGCGCGCTCGGGCCTGCCCCCGACATACAGCCAGCCCAGCAACTGCTCGTCGGGCGCGA
The DNA here is from genome assembly GCF_013409745.1 of Microbacterium pseudoresistens. Classification (NCBI taxonomy): domain Bacteria; kingdom Bacillati; phylum Actinomycetota; class Actinomycetes; order Micrococcales; family Microbacteriaceae; genus Microbacterium; species Microbacterium pseudoresistens. The sequence goes on along the minus strand of NZ_JACCBH010000001.1, from coordinate 437,519 downwards.
GCCCGTGCGCGGCGGCGACGGCAGGATGCCTCGTGTAGCCGCCGGTGCGCCAGATCACGCCCCAGCCCGCCTCATCGAGCAGCAGGCTCAGCACGTGCGCGACACCCGCGGCCACAGCCTCCTGCTCCCAATGCGGCACCTTCTCGCTGCGGCGGAAGCTCGCCACGACGGCGATGAGCAGCGGCGCTCGCAGGGGCTTGGTCGACGGCTCGTCGGCATCCTGCGCCACCGCGATGGCGGCGCCGAGCCGGTGGCGGGCATCGCCGCGCAGCTCGATGAGCCGCCACGGCTGCAACGAGGAGTGGTCGGCCACGCGGCCGGCCGCGGCGATCAGCGTCAGCAACTCGTCGCGGTCGGGTGCCTCATCGGTCACCTTCGACCACGACCTGCGCGCGAGAACCGCCTCGAGTGCGCTCACTCCTCGCTCTCCGCCGCCTCGCCGCTCGTGGGTCGGAAGCTCAGCGCGACCGAGTTCATGCAGTACCGGTCACCGGTGGGCGTGCCGAAACCGTCGGGGAAGACGTGCCCGAGGTGCGATCCGCAGGCGGCGCAGCGGACTTCGGTGCGCACCATGCCCAGACTGGAGTCCTCGATGAGTTCGACGGCCTCCGGGCGGATCGACTCGTAGAAGCTCGGCCACCCGCACCCGGAGTCGAACTTCGTGCCGCTGCGGAACAGCTCCGCCCCGCACGCGCCGCACGTGTACAGGCCGGCGCGCCCCTCGTCGAGCAGCTCACCGGTCCACGGGCGCTCGGTGGCGGCGGTGCGCAGCACCGCATACTGCTGCGGGTCCAGCTCTTCGCGCCACTGCTCTTCGGTCTTGCTCACGCGGTAGTCCATGGTGCACATCCTCTCGCCTCCATTCTCCCTCCCTCCACGCCAGGTGAGGCCGGTTCCGCGGATCGCGGAGGTGGATGCGCGGCCTCCGCGATCCGCCGACGTAGCCTGAACACGATGACCCAGCAGCTCTCCGACCGAGACCGCGCGATCCTCGACTTCGAGGCGCGCAGGCCGCAGCACGGCGGCGCCAAGGAGGAGGCGATCCGCAACGAGCTCGCCCTCACCCCCGCGCGCTACTACCTGCTGCTGGACCGGATCATCGACGACGGCGCCGCACTGGCTCACGACCCCCTCCTCGTGCAGCGCCTTCGCCGTCGGCGCGACGACGCCGAGCGACGCAGGGCGGCGCGGCTGGCGGGCGCGACCGGCTGACGGGATCGCGCGCCGTCCGACCCGCTCAGGATCGCCCGACAGCGTGCCGCTAACATCGAGGGGTGTCAAAACCCGTACGCGATCGCTTCGACGATGTCCCCCGCGCGCAGGGTCGTGTCGGCGCGCACCGTGCCGAGAACCCGGGCATGAACGGATGGATCGTGCTGCTGTGGTCGTTCGTGGCCGCGCTGGTGCTCATCGTCGGCGGCATCTTCGGGGCGATGGTCGCGATGGGAAAGATCACGCTGGGCCCTGATGCCGTGGCCACCGCGCCCGCCCCGTCGCCCACCGAGACCGGGACGATCGACACCTCGTACGCGGTGCTCGTGCTCAACGCGACCGCCGGCGACGGCCTGGCGGCGGGCATGCGCGACACCGTCGTGAACGCAGGATGGCCCGCGGAGTCCGTGCTCCCCGGCAACGCCGATGTCACCGACTTCCCGGAGACGATCGTCTACTACCAGAGCGACGAGGACCGGGCGGCCGCGCTGGGCCTGGCAGAGGTGATCGGCGGGGCGAAGATCGCCCAGAGCGACGTCTATGCGAACGACGTGAGCGACGGGCAGAAGCAGCTCACCATCGTGATCGGCATGGATCGGGCTCCGGTCCCCGAGGCGCCCGCCGACGGCGGCACGGACGGGTCGACGGACGACTCCGGCGACGGCTCCGCGCAGTAGCGATTCCGGCGGCTTGCACTCGCAGGGGTCGAGTGCCAGAATGGCATTAGCACTCACTGTTGACGAGTGCTAACACTCAACGCCTACGTCCAGGAGGGACGACAGTACTCATGGCAAAGATCATCGCTTTCGATGAGGAGGCCCGTCGCGGTCTCGAGCGCGGCCTGAACATCCTGGCCGACGCTGTCAAGGTGACGCTGGGCCCGCGTGGCCGCAACGTCGTGCTCGAGAAGAAGTGGGGCGCCCCCACGATCACGAACGACGGCGTCTCCATCGCCAAGGAGATCGAGCTCGACGACCCGTACGAGAAGATCGGTGCGGAGCTCGTCAAGGAGGTCGCCAAGAAGACCGACGACGTCGCCGGTGACGGAACCACCACGGCCACCGTCCTCGCCCAGGCGCTCGTCCGCGAGGGCCTGCGCAACGTCGCCGCCGGCGCCGACCCGATCTCGCTCAAGCGCGGTATCGAGAAGGCCGTCGCCGCCATCACCGCCGAGCTCGGGGAGAGCGCGAAGGAGATCGACTCCAAGGAGCAGATCGCCGCGACCGCCTCGATCTCGGCCGCCGACCCGGAGATCGGCGAGCTCATCGCCGAGGCCATCGACAAGGTCGGCAAGGAGGGCGTCGTCACCGTCGAGGAGGCTCAGCAGTTCGGCACCGAGCTCGAGCTCACCGAGGGCATGCGCTTCGACAAGGGCTACCTGAACCCCTACTTCGTGACGGACCCCGACCGCCAGGAGGCCGTCTTCGAGGAGCCCTACATCCTCATCGCGAACCAGAAGATCTCGAACATCAAGGATCTCCTGCCCGTCGTCGACAAGGTGATCCAGGACGGCAAGGAGCTCGTCATCATCGCGGAGGACGTCGAGGGCGAAGCGCTCGCGACTCTCGTGCTGAACAAGATCCGCGGCATCTTCAAGTCCGTCGCCGTCAAGGCCCCCGGCTTCGGCGACCGCCGCAAGGCGCAGCTGGGCGACATCGCCATCCTCACCGGCGGCGAGGTCATCACAGAGGAGGTCGGGCTCAAGCTCGAGAACACCACCCTCGACCTGCTGGGCCGTGCGCGTAAGGTCATCGTCACCAAGGACGAGACCACGATCGTCGAGGGCACCGGCGACGCCGAGCAGATCGCCGGCCGCGTCACGCAGATCCGTCGCGAGATCGAGAACACCGACAGCGACTACGACCGCGAGAAGCTCCAGGAGCGCCTCGCCAAGCTCGCCGGCGGCGTCGCCGTCATCAAGGCGGGTGCGGCGACCGAGGTCGAGCTCAAGGAGCGCAAGCACCGCATCGAAGACGCCGTCCGCAACGCGAAGGCCGCGGTCGAAGAGGGCATCGTCGCCGGTGGCGGTGTGGCCCTCATCCAGTCCGGCACCAAGGCGCTCTCGGGCCTGAAGCTCGAGGGCGACGAGGCGACCGGTGCGAACATCGTCAAGGTCGCCATCGAGGCGCCGCTGAAGCAGATCGCCCTCAATGCGGGCCTTGAGCCCGGCGTCGTCGCGAACAAGGTCTCCGAGCTCCCCGCGGGCCAGGGCCTGAACGCCGCGACCGGCGAGTACGGTGACATGTTCGAGGCGGGCATCATCGATCCGGCCAAGGTCACCCGTTCGGCGCTGCAGAACGCCGCGTCGATCGCCGGCCTGTTCCTCACGACCGAGGCGGTCGTGGCGGACAAGCCCGAGAAGGCTCCGGCTGCTCCGGCCGACCCGACGGGCGGCATGGACTTCTGACAAGCCCCAGAGGAAGACCCCCGGCGTGCATTCGCCGGGGGTCTTCCTTGTCTGCGGGCGGGGCGGCCCGGATGACCAGAACTCAGCGGAACAGCGACGCGGAGTAGTCCTCGGCCTGCACGTACTGATGGCCGGCGTGGTGCAGCGCCTCGCTGATCGCCGCGAGAGCCTGCTCCAGGTGCGCCTGTGCGCCGTGCCACTGCTCGGCGGCGTTCTGGAACGAGGAGGCCGCGTGGCCGGTCCACGTGCTCTGCAGGGTGCTGAGCTGACCGCGCAGCGTGGCGGACTCGGTCTGCAGACGCTCGACGGTTGCGCGCAGCGCGGTGGTGGTGCTGAAGACGGCGTCGGTGTCGACGGTGAAGGTGGACATCGGGTGTTCCTTTCCGGAGGGATCGTGTGCCATCGACGGTACGGATCGCCGGGTCGGCGCACGGCGCGAAAAGCACGACCGGTGGACAGGATCCACGAGTGCACGACTGGGGAGGAGAACCGCTCAGACATCCAGCCGCGGCAGCGGCTGCGTGTCCTGCAGCAGATGCTCCGGCGTCGCCCGGGCCGGTGCGAGGGGGAGCGAGACGGTGAAGCTCGCTCCGCCGCCGGGCGTCTCGGTCACATCGACCGATCCGTTCAGGGCATGCAGGATCGAGGCGACGATCGCCAGGCCCAGGCCAGAGCCTCCGGTCTCTCTGGTGCGCGAGGAGTCGGCACGCCAGAAGCGCTGGAAGATCTGCTCCTGGATCTGCTCCGGCACGCCCTCGCCGTGATCCACGATGCGGAACCACCCGACGCCCTTGTGCCGATCGGCGCCGACCTCGATCTCGATGGGCGAGTCCGGCGGCGAGAAGCGGCGGGCGTTGCCGAGCAGGTTGGCAATGACCTGGCGCACCTTGTTCTCCTCGCCCAGTACGATCGGCGGCGTGCTCACCGGGGCGACAGCGGGCTCGGAGAAGTCGATCTCGGGCACGGCGGCCTCGTCTTTGGCGCGGGGCCGGAAGGGCGGCCGCAGGCGGGACAGCGGGCTCGGGGAGCGGCCCTTCGCCGGCCGTGTCTCTGCTGCTGAAGCGCTCGGCGTTCGCCCGGCGCGGTCGTTGCGCGCCGGGGCCGCGGCGACAGGATCGGCGGTGGTGTCGACCACGCGCACGCTGCGCTGCGGGGCCGCGGCACGCACATCGAGCGCGGCATCCTGTGCGAGCGGACGCAGATCGAGCGGTGCGATCGAAAGCTCGCGCTGCTCGTCGAGACGGGCCAGCGCGAGCAGGTCTTCGACGAGCACGCCCATCCGCAGCGCCTCCTTCTCGATGCGGTCCATCGCGCGGCCGGTGTCCTCCTCACCGGTGATCGCGCCCATCCGGTACAGTTCCGCGTATCCGCGCACGCTCACCAGCGGAGTGCGCAACTCGTGGCTGGCATCGCCGATGAAGCGGCGCATCTGCTGCACCGAACGGTCGCGCTGGGCGAGCGAGGCGTCGACCCGGTCGAGCATCGTGTTGATCGCGGAGTTGAGCCGGCCGACCTCCGTCGTGGGCTCGAGGTCGGTGAGCCGCTGGCTGAAATCGCCCGCGGCGATCGACATGGCGGTGGACTCCACCTGCCCGAGGCGGCGGAAGGTGAGCGTGACCAGGCCGCGCGTCAGCAGCGCGGCGATGAGGATCGTGATGAGGGCGATCGTGGTGAACACCCCGAAGTACGTCGCGATGATCCGGTCGGCCTCCTCGATGGGCAGGGCGACGAGCTGGATGTAGTAGGTGCCCTGGATCTCCTGCGGTGCGACGGCGGCATGGAAGACCTCGCCGTCGCCTGCCTCGAGCAGGATCGGGATGGCGTCGACGTTGTCGGTGGCCTCCTGCAGCGTGTACGTCGCGGGGAACACGGGCCGCGGCGCGCCGATCGCCCCGCCGGCCTGCCCGATGGGCGTGCCGTCGGGCGCGTAGAACGCGACGATGTAGTCGGTGGCGCGCGGGCTGCCCTCGCGCGGCGTGAACACGAGTCGCCCGTCGGCGGTGGATGCGGTGAAGAAGCGCTCGGCGAGGTTCGTCGACAGCAGCGACGGCAGCTGCGCATCGATGTTGCTCAGCAGAGAATTGCGCAGGATCGGCACGGTGCCGATGCCGGTGACGATCAGGCCGAGCGCGAGCACGCCGACAGTGACCCCGGTGACCTTCGCGCGCAGGCTGATCCTGCGCCACCACCGGGTGACACCGTCGGCCTTGTGTGCCATGTCAGGCCGACTTGCCCACCTTGAGCATGTAGCCGAAGCCGCGCTTGGTCTGGATCAGCGGCTCGTCGGTGTGCGGGTCGATCTTGCGCCGCAGGTACGAGATGTAGCTCTCCACGATTCCGGCGTCGCCGTTGAAGTCGTATTCCCACACGTGGTCGAGGATCTGCGCCTTCGACAGCACGCGGTTGGGGTTGAGCATGAGGTAGCGCAGCAGCTTGAACTCGGTGGGGCTCAGCTCGATCGCGACGGAGCCGACGAACACGTCGTGCGTGTCCTGATCCATCGACAGCTCGCCGGCGCGGATCACCGACTCCTCGTCGGCCTGCATGGTGCGGCGCAGGATCGCCTGCACGCGGGCGACGATCTCGTCGAGGCTGAACGGCTTGGTGACGTAGTCGTCGCCGCCGGCGTTGAGGCCCTCGATCTTGTCCTCGGTCTCGTCCTTGGCGGTGAGGAACAGGATCGGGGCGGTGAATCCGGCACCGCGCAGTCGCTTGGTGACGCTGAACCCGTTCATGTCGGGAAGCATGACGTCGAGGATGATGAGGTCGGGCTCCTCTTCCAGGACTGCCGAGATGGTGGCGGCGCCGTTGGCGACGGTCTTCACCGAGTATCCGGCGAAGCCGAGGCCCGCGGAGAGCAGGTCACGGATGTTCGGCTCGTCGTCGACGACCAGGATGCGCGCATCAGTCATGCCCCCATTATGGTGACTCGAGCCATGCATGTCCTGGATTCGGCGGGAAACTTCCCTGCGCACGTCGGACGGGACGCTCAGGCGGCCAGCTCGTGGGCGTCCATGATGGTGTAGCTGTAGCCCTGCTCGGCGAGGAACCGCTGGCGGTTCTGGGCGTAGTCCTGATCGACCGTGTCGCGGGCGACGAGTGTGTAGAAGCTCGCCGTGTGATCCGACTGCTTCGGCCGCAGGAGGCGCCCCAGACGCTGCGCCTCCTCCTGCCGGGACCCGAACGACCCGGAGACCTGGATGGCGACGGAAGCCTCGGGCAGGTCGACGGAGAAGTTCGCCACCTTCGAGACGACGAGCAGCGAGATCTCGCCCTCACGGAACCGGCGGTACAGCTCCTCGCGCTCGTCGACGGGTGTGGCGCCGGTGATCTGCGGGGCGTTCAGCGCATCCGAGAGCGTGTCGAGCTGATCCAGGTACTGACCGATCACGAGGATGCGCTCGCCGGGGTGCTTGGCGATGAGCTCGCGCACGGCGGCGATCTTCGCCGGGGCGGAGGCGGCGAGCCGGTAACGCTCGTCGTCGGTGGCCGCGGCGTATTCGAGGCGGTCGCTCGGCGGCAGATCCACTCGCACCTCGTAGCACGCCGCGGGCGAGATGAAGCCCTGCGCCTCGATCTGCTTCCACGGCGCATCGAAGCGCTTGGGCCCGATGAGGCTGAACACGTCGCCCTCACGGCCGTCCTCGCGCACGAGCGTGGCGGTCAGGCCGATGCGCCGGCGCGCCTGCAGGTCGGCGGTGAGCTTGAACACGGGCGCGGGCAGCAGGTGCACCTCGTCGTAGACCACCAGGCCCCAGTCCATCTCGTCGAGCAGCGACAGGTGGGCGTACTGGCCCTTCCTCTTCGCGGTGAGGATCTGGTAGGTCGCGATCGTGACCGGCTTGACCTCCTTGACCTGCCCGGAGTACTCGCCGATCTCGTCCTCCGTGAGGCTCGTGCGGGTGAGCAGTTCGTCGCGCCACTGGCGGGCCGAGACGGTGTTGGTCACGAGGATGAGCGTGGTGGTGCCGGTGGCGGCCATGGCGGCGGCGCCGACGATCGTCTTGCCGGCGCCGCAGGGCAGTACGACTACGCCGGAGCCGTCTTTCACGAAGGCGTCGACGGCCTGCTGCTGGTACGGGCGCAGCTGCCAGCCGTCCTCGGCGAGTTCGATCTCGTGCGGGGTGCCCGGCGTGTAGCCGGCGAGATCCTCGGCGGGCCAGCCGATCTTCAGCAGCTCCTGTTTGATCTGCCCTCGCGCCCAGGCGTCGATGACGTGCCGATCGGGCGCGGGATGGCCGATGAGCAGCGGTTGGATGCGCTTGCTGCCGGCCACCTGGGTGAGGATCGCGGGGTCGTCGGAGCGCAGGACGAGGGTGCCCTCGTCATCGCGCTCGATGACGATGCGTCCGTATCGCTGCACGGTCTCACGGATGTCTGTCGCCACCGACGGCGGCACGGGGAAGCGCGACCAGCGGTCGAGAGTGTCGAGCATGTCGTCGGCGGTGTGACCGGCCGCCCGCGCGTTCCACAGTCCGAGCCGGGTGATGCGGTACGTGTGGATGTGCTCCGGGGCGCGTTCGAGCTCGGCGAAGATCGCCAGCTCGTGGCGGGCGGCCTCGGCGTCGGCGTGAGCGACCTCGAGCAGGACGGTGCGATCGCTCTGAACGATCAAGGGGCCATCAGACATAGCCGTCCATTCTACCGCCGCACCCCGTGCGCGGCGCGGTCAGGCCTCGTCTTCGAGCAGCCGCACGGTGCGGATGCTGGTGACGGGCAGCGTGCGCTCGACGTCGGCGGCGCGATCCCGCCCGCGCAGGCGCCCCCCGCCGAGACCGGTGACCTCGAGCACGAGTTCGCGAGAGGTGTCGTCGGGCATGGCGACCGTCACGGAGAGCACGGCGCGGTGGCGTACCGCGTGGTCGAGCTCGCGGTCGAGCCATGCCGACTCGGCATCCGGCCCCTGCGCGTCGCGCAGGCGCGCGATGAGCGGCGCGTAGCGGTCGCCGGGCGCGTCGGCGGGTTCGGGGTCGACGAGCGCCGTGCGGGCAGCGCGCTCCTCGCTTCCATCGGCGTCCAGGAGGGTGGCCGGGTAGTGCTCGTCGGCCAGCGACCAGAACACGCTCTCCCGCCCGACGCGGCTCACCAGTGCGTCGCCGTCGGCCACGAGCCCCAGGGGGCGCAGTGCCTGATCGACGCCGATCGCCTGCAGCACATGCGGATCCGACGACTCGACGCGCGTCGTGCCGTTCTGGGTGCGCACCGTCACCACACCGTGGCGCTGCGCGGCCTGCCCCACGAGATAGCGCAGCGGCTGGGGAACATCGGTCAGCGAGATCTCGTCGAGGAACGCGATCACCGAGTCCTCGGTCTCTCCCGCGGCGAATGCTGCGGCGACGCCGTCGGCCGTGAAGCGGTAAGAAGACGCCTGCGACGCGGATTCGCGGCGGGCGAGCAGTCGCAGCCGCAGATCCAGCGATGGCAGCAGCGGGCCGGGAGCGATCGCCGTGAGGTCGTTCTGCAGAAAGATGCGGTCGACCTCGGCGGGCAACAGGGCGGCGAGGGCTGCGGCATCCGCCGATCCGCCCGCGGCGAGCGGCACTGACCACGGCGTGGTCCGCCCGTCGGCGACGAGCCCGAGCAGCGCGGCACGACGCTGCAGGTCGTCGACCGTCTGCGGCCATCGGTCGTCCCACGGATGCGCCGACGCCCACGATCCCACGGGGATCCATCCGCCCTCGGGCGCGCGCACTCCGGCCGGGAGCGCATCGCGGAAGGCATCGGCCAGCACCGTCCATCGCTCGATGCCGGGAAGGTGCAGCCAGTGCTCGCCGTCGGTGGTCAGCCGCAGGGTACGCTCGACAGGTCGCAGCAGCCGTGCGGCGACGGCGATGGCGAACAGATCGTCGAGCAGGTCGGTGTCATCGGGCAGGCCGTGCTCGATGGCCCGCCGCTTCTCGGACATCCCCACCGCGCCACTGGCCAGGAGTGCGTAAGGGGCGTCCTTGGCGAGCAGGAGCACGTCCGCGATGGCGCGCACCGACGTGAAGGCGCGTTCGGCCGCACGGGCTGCGGAGGCGTCGTCGAGCGTCGCCGTGTCGGCGGGCGCGCGGGAGGGACGCACCGGTCGCCGGCCGGCGAGAGCCGCGCTGACGGAGGGGAACGGCACGCCGTCGGCGGCCAGCAGGGCGAGCGCATCGAGTGCTGCGCGGTCGCCGCCTGCGCCCTCGGGGCGCGTGCCGGCGAGGATCAGTGCCTCGGCCTCGGCGGACGAGAGCGTCGGGAGCACGCGGGCGACGGATGCGGGATCCAGCAGCGCCTCGGCCGCATCGAAGAAGTCGTGCCAGTCCGCATCCGCACGCACACCGCGCCGATCCAGCAGCGCCGCGAGCTCGTCGTCGCGGCGCGCGGCCAGGATCTCGGCGAGAGCACGGGCGTGACTGCTCATATCCGATCGGTGCGGGCGTCAGGAGCGACGGGCCGCGCGCCCCTTCCGCACGAAGCTCATCACGAGCAGCGCGATGATCATCGCCAGCGCGAGGGGAAGGCCCCAGAGCGGGATCGCCGCGACGACGGGCCACACCCCGCCGCCGAAGTCGGTCTGGGCCATGCCGACGGCCGTGCCGATGATGATCGCGAAGAAGCAGATCACTGATGCGGCGGCAAGGCCGAGGGCGGTGAAGGCGAGAACGCGATCGATCGCGCGCACAGGCGGATCGGCGGGGCGTTCAGGAGCGGACATCCGTCTCAGCCTACTCGCTTGCCGACCGGTAGGCTGGAGGGTGCGGATGCACCCGTCCGCGCATCCCATCCCCGGGCGGTACGGCCCGGCGCAGCATCAGTGAGGTTGTCCCATGCCCAGCGGCAAGGTCAGGTTCTACGACGACGAGAAGGGGTTCGGCTTCATCGCCTCCGATGACGGCCAGGACGTCTTCCTGCACGCCACGGCCCTTCCCGAGGGGACGAGCGTCAAGGCGGGCACCCGCCTCGAGTTCGGCATCGCCGACGGTCGCCGCGGTCCGCAGGCGCTGTCTGTTCGCGTGCTGGAGGCACCGCCGAGCCTGTCGAAGGCGAAGCGCACCCCGGCCGATGACATGGCCGTGATCGTGGAAGACCTCGTCAAGCTGCTCGACGGGGTCGGCGCAGACCTGCGTCGCCGCCGCTACCCTTCGGCCGCCCACGGGCGCAAGATCGCGGCGATGCTGCGGAAGGTCGCGGATGACTTCGACGCCTGAGCCCGACGAGCGGCTCGTGGGAGCACGCGAGCTCGCGCTCGCCGCGTTGCACGAGATCACTCCGGCGGCCACCGTCGGTCCCGCGGCGGGGCACGCCGTCGAAGACGACGGGTCCGTGTCGTTGCGGTTCGAGAACCGCCTGCCGGGATATCCGGGCTGGTTCTGGACGGTCACCGTGGCCCGCGTCGATGACGCCGATCCGACCGTGCTCGAGGTCGAGCTTCTTCCCGGGGAAGGCGCCCTGGTCGCCCCCGACTGGGTGCCGTGGGCGGAGCGACTGGCCGAGTACCGCGCGCATCAGGCCGAGCTCGCCGAGCGCGCCTCCGCGGAGGAGACGGCGGCCGACGCGGATACCGCCGCCGGTCTTGACGACGACGATGACGACGACGAACACGAGGTCGGCGATCTGCTGCACGCGGGAGACCTCGACGGCGTCGACATCGACGAGCTCGATGACTCGGAGCCTGCGGACGATGAGCCTGCGGACGCGTCCGACGACGATCGGGAGGACGACGACGCCGCGGAAGGCGAGCCGACCGACGCTGACTCGGCGAACGAAGAGCCGAACGAAGACTGACGGCGGCGCTCAGACCGACGCGCCGCCGTTGTCGAGCACGTAGTCGATGCTGCGGATCAGCTGACGCACATCATCGGGCTCGATCGAGACGAACGTCGCGATGCGCAACTGGTTGCGGCCCAGCTTTCGGTACGGCTCGGTGTCGACGACTCCGTTGGCGCGCAGCGTCTTGGCGATCGCCGCGGCATCCACACCGTCTTCGAAATCGATCGTGACGACGACGGGGGAGCGGTCGGCGGCGTCCGCGACGAACGGCGTCGCCACCGGCGATGCCTCCGCCCAGTCGTACAGCGTCTGCGACGACTCCGCGGTGCGCGCGGCGGCCCAGGAGAGTCCGCCGTTGTCGAGGATCCACCCGAGTTGGCTGTCGAGCAGGTGCAGCGTGGTGAGAGCTGGTGTGTTCAGCGTCTGCTCGAGGCGGGAGTTGGTGAGCGCACCCTGCAGGCTGAGGAAGTCGGGGATGTAGCGGTCGCCGGCCGCGATGCGCTCGATGCGCTCGATGGCCGCGGGGGAGACGGCGGCGAACCACAGACCACCGTCGGAACCGAGGTTCTTCTGCGGGGCGAAGTAGTAGACGTCGGTCTCGGTGATGTCGACGTCGATGCCGCCCGCGGCACTCGTCGCGTCGATCACGGTGAGGGCGCCCTCGGCATCGACGCGGCGCACGGGGGCGGCGACGCCGGTCGAGGTCTCGTTGTGCGGCCAGGCGTACACGTCGATGCCCTCGACGATCTCCGCCTCGGCGCGCGTGCCTGGCTCGGCCTTGCGCACATCCGGCGCGGTCAGCCACGGTGCGGCGGCGGCTTTGGCGAACTTGCCGCCGAACTCTCCGAAGACGAGGTTCTGCGCGCGGTTCTCGATGAGGCCGAAGGAGGCGGCATCCCAGAATGCCGTCGACCCGCCGTTGCCGAGGATGATCTCGTAGCCGTCGGGCAGCGAGAACAGATCGGCGAGACGGGCGCGCACGCTGCCGACGAGGTTCTTCACCGGCGCCTGGCGATGGGATGTTCCCAGCAGCGATGCGCCGACCGTCGCAAGGGCATCGACCTGGGCCGGACGCACCTTGGAGGGACCGCAGCCGAAGCGGCCGTCGACGGGCAGGAGTTCGCGGGGGATCTCGATCGCCATGCCCCGATTGTAGGGCGAGCGCGCAGGTGGCCCCGACCACGTGACACCCCGCCTCGGAGCCCTGCGAAGAAGGTAGGCTTCCCTAAGCAGCAGCGACAAGGGGGATCGATGACCGATCTGATCGACACCACGGAGATGTACCTCCGCACCATCCTCGAACTCGAGGAGGAGAACATCGTGCCGCTGCGCGCGCGCATCTCCGAGCGGCTCGGTCACTCGGGTCCGACGGTGTCGCAGACCGTGGGGCGCATGGAGCGCGACGGACTGGTCGTCGTCTCCGAGGACCGGCGACTCGAGCTGACCGACTCCGGGCGCCGCAAGGCCGTCGACGTGATGCGCAAGCACCGCCTCGCCGAGCGTCTGCTCTCGGACGTGATCGGGCTGGACTGGGCGTATGTGCACGAGGAAGCCTGCCGCTGGGAGCACGTCATGAGCGAGCAGGTCGAACTGCGCCTCGTCGAACTGCTCGGCCACCCCACCGAGTCGCCCTACGGCAACCCGATCCCCGGCCTGGAGCAGCTGGGCGGCAGCTCGGCGCGCACGTTCGAAGAGGGCGTCGTGGGACTCGTGGAGCACATGAACGCCGCGGACGGCCCGGTCACCGGAACCGTGCGGCGTCTCGCCGAGCCCGCGCAGGTCGACCCAGAACTGCTGCAGCAACTGCGCGAGGCCGGTGTGGTGCCCGGCGCGAGCGGCGGCTTCCGGTTCAACGAGGGCTACGTGCTCATCGAGATGGACGGCAAGGATGAAGGACTCGAGCTGCCGGTCGAGCTCGCCTCGCACATCTTCCTCGTCGCCTGAGGCGAATCATGCCGGAGAGATCCGGGATATTGCCAGCTTTTCAGGGTGACAGAATCGTTATCTTCCGGTAACGTCGATCCGGTCGTCGACGAGAAGCCCGTCGGCGGTCACCGTGACGGATGGCCTCATCGGTTCGTCGCCGTCGCGGATGGGACGGTGCGTCGTGTCCCGAGCACGTGCGCGCCCCGAGAAACGAAACCCGACGAGCCGGTGCCGCGCCACCGAGGCCCTGGAGGAACAGCGTTGGCTGCAGAGATCGACAAGACCGGCACGAAAACAGAAGAGCTCTCCCCGGCACCCCGCTCCAGCGGCAGCAAGCGCTCTCGTTCGGCGGTCAAGCCGATCCGCTCGATCGCGATCTTCGGCGCCGTCGGCGCCCTCGTCACGGCGATCGCTCTGCCCGCATTCGCCAGCGGCGCCGCTCCGCAGGGCGCCGCCGCCACGACCATGCACCAGCTCGCGGCCGACAACTCGCAGTCGGTCGTCGTCGCCTCCGAGGCGACCGCCGCATCCTCCGAACGCGAAGAGTTCACGGCGACGACGCCGGAAGAGATCGAGAAGGCCAAGGCGGAAGCGGCGGCTGCCGCGCGCGCCGCCTCTCTCGCCGAGAACTCCGGCGGCGGATGGCCGGCCGGGCTCGACCTCAGCATGGTCTCGCCGGGCTCCGGCGAGGTGCGCTGGCCGCTGATCCCCGGCTCGTTCACCTCGGGCGAGACGCCCGGTGCGGGACGCAACCACGAGGGCTGGGACATGCTCGCCCCCGGCGGAACCCCGATCTACGCGGCCGCTGCCGGGTATGTGCGCGTCTCCAGCGAGAACTACGGCGGCTACGGCGTCGGCATCGTGATCGATCACACCATCGCGGGCACACCGGTGACTACCGTCTACGGACACATGATCTACGGTTCGCGCATGGTGTCTGAAGGCGAGTACGTGCAGGCCGGGCAGATGATCGGTCTCGTCGGCGAGACGGGTCATGCCTTCGGCACCCACCTGCACTTCGAGGTGCACATCAACGGCGGCATCGTCGACCCTTCGGTCTGGCTCCCCGCCAACGCGGGCTGAGTCGGCACGGATCCCCAGAGAGTCCCGCTTTTCTCGATCATCGTCGCGCCGAGTGCGCCGTTGCGCGCGCCATAGAATGGTGTCAGCGCCTTCGTAGCTCAGTCGGATAGAGCAGCCCTCTCCTAAAGGGCAGGTCGCAGGTTCGAATCCTGTCGAGGGCACGTATGCGAATGGCGCCGTCCTTTTCGGACGGCGCCATTCGCATACGTGGAACGGTGGTCAGTGCGCCGCGTTGTACGCCTCGGTGATCTCGGCGGGGATGCGACCGCGCTCTGACACGGAATAGCCGTTGCTCGCGGCCCAGGCGCGGATCGCCGCGACCTCGGGGTTGCGACCGCGGGTGCGGACGGCACGGGGGGCGGGACGCCCGGCGCGCGACGCACGGCGTCCGGCCTCGATGAACGGGGCGAGCGCCGCGCGCAGTTCCTCTGCACGTGCGTGCGTCAGGTCGATCTCGTAGGCATTTCCGTCGAGCGAGAAATGCACCGTCTCTCCGTCGCCGCTGTCGAGAACCGTGCCGTCGATATCGTCGACGAGCTGATGAATGATTTTACGTGCCATGGGGATAATGTACGAGAATCGGGGGCGAATTCACAATCACAATCGCCGACGTCATCCATTTGCCGAAGAATTCGCGCGTTATTCGTGCGCGGGATCGATGAGCTTCAATCCGATGACGCATCCCACGAGACCGGCGATGAGCAGTAGCCGCAGCCACGAGAACTCCGTATCACCGGTGATCGTCGCCCACACCACGGTGAGCGCGGCGCCGATCCCCACCCACACGGCGTATGCCGTTCCTGTGGCGATATCGCGCATCGCCCAGGCGAGGCCCGCCATCGACAGCGCGAGACCGACGAAGAAGATCACACTCGGCCACAATCGGGACAAGCCCTCTGATTTGCCCAGCGCTGTTGCCCACACGGCTTCGAGCACTCCGGAGAGGATCAAGATCAACCACGACATGACAGACCCTTTCAGGCCAGTCTTTTCGCATTCCGGGTACTGGTCCACCTCGTCCGGGGCGGCGGGGTGCGCCACCGATTCATATTCTACGGAATGCGATCAGGGCAGGAGATGTGCACGACGGGCGCGGGCCACGGCGGCATGCCGCGTCGACGCGTCGAGCTTCGACATCGCACTGCCCAGATACGCCTTGACGGTCGATTCGCGCAGGCCGAGCTCGGCGGCCACCTGCGCGTTGCTCGCGCCGAGGGCGACGCACGCCAGCACATCCGTCTCCCGGGGGGAGAGATGCACGGCAGCCGTGGCGTCGGAGGCGACGGGCCCGCGCAGCGGATCGTCGGTGAGCGCGACGATCCGCTGCTGCACGGCATCGATCCGCTCGCGCAGCTGCGGATCGGCGACGGCAGCGGCGATGCTGCGCAACTCGGCGAAGCTCTCCCGCAGCTCTTCGCGCACATGGGCGCTGACGCTAGGCGATTCAGAAGCGGGGGCTGATCGCCGCACGGGGGTGCGTGATCCGCCACTCAGTGCGAGCCGCCGCACCCGGTCGTCGACCTCGTCGCGGATGCGCAGCTCGGCCCCCAGGGTCTCGGCGACGCGCATGGCGGGGACGGTGGACACGCCGCCGACGTCGCTCTGCTCCCAGGCGCCGGCGTACAGCACGCCGCGTGAGCGCCCGCCCACGACGACGGGCACGGCCAGCAGCGTGCGCAGGCCCTCGCCGAGCACGAAGCCGTCGTAGTCGTGCGTGATGAACGGCGAGGTGCGGTAATCGCGGGTCATGCGTGGTCGAAGCTCGGTGAGAGCGCGCCCGCCGAGGCCGCGCAGGGGCTGCACCTTGAGTCCCTCCAGCCGCCGGGTGCGCGTGCCGACGATCGAGGTGACGTTGACCTCGCCGTCTTCGATGAGACCGCCGAAGGTGACAGGGAATCCGGTGAGACGGGCGAGCTCCCGGACCGCGTCGGCGAGCAGATCCCGATCGCTTCCGCTGCGTCGGGGAGTGTTCATCGGGCACCGGCTTTCGGGAGTGAGCCTTTCGCGACGACGGTACCAGCACGGGCCGTCCGCCGGCCCCGGCGGCCTACTCGCCGGGGCCCGCGGAGTTCCTGCGCCGCCTGTGCGCATCGGCCTCGAGGTCGATGAGGTAGCGCTTGCGTTCGGGATGCGCGCCGTACTGGCCGGGGGAGCCGTCGGAGCGCACCACGCGGTGCACGGGGACGACGATCGAGAACGGGGTCGTCCGGCAGGCCGATCCCACGGCGCGCGCAGCCCCCGGGCTGCCGGCGTGCACGGCGATCTCGCCGTATGCCGCGGTCTCGCCCCACGGGATCTCGCAGATCGCCTGAAGGGCGGTCAGGGCGAACCCGCTGACGAGACGCCAGTCGAGGCGGACACGCTCGTCGAAGCGCACGGGTTCGCCTTCGAAGTACGACTCCAGCAGATCCTGCAGCTCCTCGCCGCATCCGGGATCCGCCTCGATGACCGCACCGAGGCGTCGGGACAGGCCCTCCAGGAGCCACGGCGCCTCCAGGTCGGCCTCGTCGGTGAGTTCGAGAGCGACGAGGCCCTCGTCGGAGAACACGGCGAGGGCGGGGCTGAAGGGCGTCGTGAGGATGTCGTGGTGAAACGTCATGGGGCCATCCTGCCGTCGGGGGGCGGCACCGGGGTGCGTGGAGCCGTGAACGGGGGAAACGCCGTCGAATTCCCTGACTGGGGAGGAGAACCGTGCCAATCCCGTGAAACTCGGCGCCCTTACAGGGCGAACCGGCGTGTCGCGCCTACTCTTTTCGTGTGTGGCGACGGGACAACAGCATCACGGAATCGGTCGAATCGACCTCCGTGTCGCTCGGTGACGTCGGCGACGGCGACGCCGGGGTCGTCATGGCGCACGCGGCCGAGGGCGAGCGCTCGCGGCTCCGCGCCGAGGCGGCCCTTCTGGGCGGGCCCTCGCCGCTGACGGCGTTCCACGACGTCCCCGAGGCGGGCATCGACATCTCCCGGGCGCATCCGGGGAGCCTCCCGCAGTTCATCACCGGTCGATCCACGCTGCTGTCGAACCTGTTCCGCGACGAGGTCGGGCTGCGCACCGCACGGCTGGCCGCCGAACGCATCACCGCCAAGCACACCGAACTGCGCACCGTACGGGGGATCGACGCCGTGCACCTGGCCGTCGGCATGGCGACCTGGCGGATCGGCGGCGTCTCGTTCGCGGCGCCCATGCTCCTGCGTCCGCTCGCGATCCGCCGGCATCACTCCGACTTCGAGGTGAAGCTGCACGGGTCGTTCTTCGTGAACCCCGAACTCGTGCGGGTCATGCGCGATCACTTCGGCATCTCGCTCGACGCGGATGCGCTCGCCGCGCTCGCGTACTCGGGCGGCGTGTTCACCCCGCAGCCCGCGATCGACCGGCTGCGCGCGGCGACGTCGGCGATCGACACGTTCGCCGTGCATCCGCGTCTGGTCGTCTCCACGTTCGCCGAGGTCGGGTCGGCCATGGCGCGCGACGCCTACGACCTCGATCACCCGGTGCTCAACGCGCTCGCCGGCCACGCCGCCGACCGCGAGAGCGTCTCGACCCGCAAGCCCGAACCGGTCATCGTGAGCCCCGATGAGCGCGCCCCGGCGTCGGACACGCTGCTCCTGGACGCCGACGCCGAGCAGGAGGCCGTGCTCGCCCGCATCGCCACCGGGCAGTCGTTGGTCGTCTCGACGCTGCCGGGCACGGGTGGCACCCAGACCGTCATCAACGCCGTTGGTGAGCTCGTGCGCGCCGGCAAACGCGTGCTCATTGTGTCGGCGCGCCGCTCCACGCTCGACGGCGTGCGGCACCGACTGCGCGGCATCGGTCTCGACGGGCTCGCCGTCTCGCCGGCGACCGTGCGCGGAGACCTCGTGCGGGCGATCGGTCGCAACGAGAAGGCCGCACCGCCCAAGCTCACCGAGATCGACGACGCCCTCGTGCGCTTGCGCACGGTGCTCCGCGACTATCGCGGGGCGCTCGCACGCCGCGATCCCGAGCTCGATGCCTCGGTGCTCGACGCCACCCGGGTGCTCACTCGCCTCGCCTCGCTGCCCACGCCGCCGTCGACGACCGCGCGGCTGGACCGCCGGGCGCTGGAGCGCGTCGCGAAGGATCGCCCCCGTGCAGCCCAGGCGCTGCAGATGGCCGCACGGCTGGGCGAGTTCCGCTTCGGACCCGACGACTCGCCCTGGTACGGCGTGACCTTCGCCTCGACCGATGCCGCGCACGCCGCGCACGCGCTGGCCGGGCGTCTGCACTCCGAGAGCGTGCCGCAGCTGCTCGAGCGCGGGTATGAGCTCGTCGCCCAGACCAGGATGCGCCCCTTCGCCACGATCGGCGAGATGGGGGAGTTCCTGCGGCTGCTGGAAGGCATCCGCGACTCCCTCGACAGATTCAACTCGACGGTGTTCGAGCGTCCGCTCGGTGACCTCATCCGCGCGCACGGTCCGCGTCGCGAGGCCGCCTCGATGACCGGCGCCAACCGCCGTCGTCTGCGCCGCCTGGCGAAGGAGTACGTGCGGCCCGGCGCGCATCCCGGCGACATGCACGAGGCACTGATCCGCATCCAGACGCAGCGCACGCAGTGGCAGCGTTACGTCGATGCCGGCGTGGCGCCCGAGGTGCCGCTGGGGCTCGACGACGTCGCGGCGGCGTGGGAGCGCACGGATGGCGAGCTCGCCGACCTCGACAGCGCCCTCGGCCGGCGTGAGCCGCTGAGCTCGCTGCCCGTGGACACCCTCGTGCGCACACTGGCGGGACTGGCCGCGAAGTCGGATGTGTTCGACAACCTGCTCGAGCGCGCCCAGCTGCGCGACCGGCTCGCGCAGTGGGGTCTGGAGCCCTTGCTGGTCGACATGTCGACCCGCCACGTCGCCGAGGAGCGGGTGGCCGACGAGCTCGAGTACGCGTGGTGGCAGTCGCTGCTCGAGCAGCAGCTGCAGCAGAACCGCGCGCTGCTCGGGGCCAACACGGCTGTGGTCGATCGATTGGAGCGCGACTTCCGGCTCGTCGATGAGGCCCACGCCGCCGCCGCTGGGCCGTTGCTGGCCTGGCAGCTGGCCGGGCAGTGGCGCATCGGCATCGTCGACGAGGCGCAGGAGGCGCAGAACCTGCGTGCCGCGCTCACCCGGCCGCGCACGACGGCCGCCGAGCTCGTCGCCGCGGCCCCCAACCTCATGCGCATCGCCGCGCCGGTGTGGATCGCCTCGCCGTATCAGGTGCCCGAGATCCCCGACGACGTCGCCTTCGACGCCCTGCTGCTCGTGGATGCCGCCGCCATCGACCTCGCCGAGGCGACTCCCGCCATCCGGCGTGCCCGCCAGATCGTCGCCTTCGGCGATCCGGTCACGCAGAAGCCGACGCCGTTCACCGTCGCCGCCGTGCCGGCACCGGACCGCGAGGACGATGAGGAGACGCCGTTCGACGAGGTCTCGGTGTTCGAGAGGCTCGCCGAACTGCTGCCGGTGACCACGCTCACCCAGAGTTATCGAGCCGGCGGCGAGGACCTCGCCGAACTGATCAACGACGCCTTCTACGGCGGGGACATCGTCTCGCTCCCGTGGGCGGGATCGTACCTGGGGCGCGGCAGCCTTGCCGTCGATTACGTGGAGGGCGGTATCGGCACGCCCGACCCGGTCACGGGTGCGATCGAGAGCCCCGAGCCCGAGCTCGCGAGGGTCGTCACCCTGGTCGTGGAGCACGCCGTGCACCGGCCGACCGAGTCGCTCATGGTCGTGACCGTGAGCAGGCGCCACGCCGACCGCGTGACGGCGGCCGTGAACGCCGCCTTCGCGGGGCGTTCGGATGTCGCGGACTTCGTCGGCCGCGAGACGGCCGAGCCGTTCGCCGTGCTGACACTGGAGGAATCGGCAGCGGAGAGCCGCGACCGCGTGGTCTTCTCGCTCGGCTACGGGCTGACCAAGCACGGCCGGGTGCTGAGCGACTTCGGAGACCTGTCGGGTCCCGATGGGGAGCGGCTGCTCACGGTCGGGATGACCCGCGCCCGACGGTCGATGGTGATCGTGTCGTCGATCCGGCCCTCGGCCTTCGACGACGGGCGGCTGGAGCACGGCGCCGCAAGCCTCATGTCCATCCTCGGCGGCCTGGCCTCGCACCGCCGCGACGAGCGCCTGGAAGACCTCGCCGACCCGCTCACGCTCGTGCTCGCCCGTGAGCTGCGCCGGCTCGGCGCCTCTGTCGACGTCGACTACCGCGGCAGGCTGCCGCTGGTCGCCCAGCACGACGGCAAGGCGATCGTCATCGAATCCGACCCGGACGCACGGGGAGACTCGCTGCGCGAGACGCTGCGTCTGCGACCGCAGGTGCTGCGGCGCCTGGGCTGGCACTACATCCGCGTGCACGCCTTCGACCTGTACAGCGATCCGGTCGGCGTGGCCGAACGCATCGCGGGTGTGCTCGGGATCACCGCGGCGGCTCCGCGCGCTGACGGCGACACCCAGCCGATCCGGGTCATCGCGGCCGGTGATGAGTGAGCCCGAGCCCCGACAGCGCATCGTGCGCATGCCGGGGTCTCGTCGCGTGAAGCTGACCCCGGCGCCCGGAACGCACGCGGAGCCGGATACCCGGGAACGACGAACGGGCGCCGCGAGCGCCGCCCGTTCGAAGGATGCGGGCCAGAACGACGAGCGGCTGCGCCGCGACGTTCCGCCGCACTACTGAGCCGTCTGCAGACCTCGCGGACGGCGAAGGACTACTTGACCGCGGAGTTCTTCTCCAGCAGGTCGCGGATCTGGACGAGCAGCTCCTGCTCGGTCAGCTCGGGCTCCTCCTGCTCGACGCCCGATGCTGCGGCCTGGAGCTCCTTGGCCTTGTTCATCGGGAGCACGAAGACGAAGTACACCACGAGAGCGACGGCGAGGAAGCTGATCACCGCACCGATGACCGCGCCGAACGAGAACGTCGTCGTTCCGCCCGCGAGTGTCGGGACGGTGACCTTGAGCGCATCGTCGAGGCTGTCGGCCTGGAAGAACAGGCCGATGAGCGGGTTGATGATCGCGTCGACCACGACGTTGACGATCGCGGTGAAGGCTGCGCCGATGACCACGGCGACCGCGAGGTCGATGACGTTGCCGCGGAGGATGAAGTCCTTGAATCCCTGGAACACGGATACCCCTTTACGGTTCGGGCCTCAGGTGGTCGAGGCCGGAGCCGCCGCGGGCGCCGGGGTGGATCCCGTCGACGATTCCGTCTTCGATGATGCCGAAGCCGGCGTCGATTCGCCAGATGCGGCACGCGAGTCGGTGCGATAGAAGCCCGACCCGTTGAACGTGACGCCGATGGATCCGTACTCCTTGCGAAGTCGTCCGGTGCATTCCGGGCAATCGGTCAACGACGGTTCGGTGAAGCTTTGCACGGCGTCGAAGCGGTGCCCGCAGGCGATGCAGGCGTAGGAATAGGTGGGCATGGTTCTCGTGTTCCGATAGGGCGGGTGCTGATGGGGTTCTGGCGGAGGGTCAGTCGTCCGCGGACGACAGGGCGAGCGTTCGAGTGGGGGTGACGACTCCGGTGACCGGCTGGTCGTGCAGCTCGCGGGGGAGCTCGACGCCGTCGAACACCTCCGAGTCGTACACGACGGCGTACACAGGAGGGCGCTTCTGCATCGAGCCGAGCGTCTTGTCGAAGTAACCGCGGCCCCAGCCCAGGCGGGTGCCGGATGCGTCGACGGCGGCGGCGGGGATGATCATGAGATCGACCTCGTCGACCGCGATGGGGCCGAGCACCTCGCCGGTCGGCTCGGGCAGTCCGAACAGCCCGACGTTCTCCTGTTCGGTCTCATCGGCCACGGCCCAGTCGAGCAGCCCGTCGGAGCGGGTGATCGGCAGCAGCACGCGGATGCCGCGGGCGATGGCCGCGTTCAGGAACGGGCGGGTGTCGGGCTCGGTGGTCGTGGCGAGGAAGCACGAGACGGATTGCGCGTCGTGGGCGTCGACGAGGGCGTAGAGCTGGGCGGCGATGCCGGTGGCGGCCTCTTCGCGCTGGACCTCGGTGAGCAGCTGCCTGCGTTCGCGCAGCTCCGCGCGCAGTGCGCGCTTGGCGTCGTCGAAGTCATCCGGCATGCACCGATTCTACCGAGGGCGCTCGGCTAGTCTGGTCCGATGGCGATTTCTCAGATCAAGGCCGTGATCCCCGCCGCAGGTCTCGGCACACGGTTCCTGCCTGCGACGAAGGCGATGCCCAAGGAGATGCTCCCCGTCGTCGACAAGCCGGCGATCCAGTACGTCGTCGAGGAGGCGGTGGAGGCCGGCATCGACGACATCCTCGTCATCATCGGTCGCAACAAGAACGCCATCTCCAATCATTTCGACTCGGTTCCCGAGCTCGAGGAGAAGCTCACAGAGAAGGGCGATACCGGCCGGCTCGCCCACGTGATGAAGTCCAGCGATCTCGCCGATATCCACTACCTGCGCCAGGGTGAGCCGAAGGGCCTCGGCCATGCGGTGCTGCGGGCGAAGACGCACGTGGGCGACAGCTCGTTCGCCGTGCTCCTGGGCGATGACCTCATCGACGAGCGCGACCCGCTGCTGCCGACGATGATCGATAAGCACGTCGAGACCGGGGCGACCGTGATCGCCCTCATGGAGGTCGACCCCGACAGCATCCACATGTACGGCGCTGCTGCCGTCGAGTCGACCGGCGACCCCGACATCGTCAAGGTCACCGGGCTGGTCGAAAAGCCGGCCAAGGAGGATGCGCCCTCGAATCTCGCCGTCATCGGACGCTACGTGCTTCCCGCCGCGGTGTTCCCCATCCTCGAGCGCACCGAACCGGGCAAGGGCGGCGAGATCCAGCTGACGGATGCGCTGCAGGAGCTTGCGGCCGACGCCGACGGGCCGGGCGTGTACGGCGTCGTGTTCCGCGGTCGCCGCTATGACACCGGCGACCGCGTCGACTACATCAAGGCGATCGTGCAGCTGGCCTCGGACCGAGAAGACCTCGGGCCCGAGCTGCGCCCGTGGCTGAAGGATTTCGCGGAACGCCTCTGAGCGTCATCCGCTGCAACGGTCTCATCGAGGGAGCGGATCGTGGATTCGATCGTCGCACGCAGGCACGGGCCGGTGGAGATCCGTCTGGTGCGCGCCCGTGACGCGAAGGTGCTGCAGCAGGAGCTGCTGAGCAACCGGGCGTGGCTGCGGCGCTGGGAGGCAACGTTGCCGCATTCCGCGGTGAGCTTCGACATGCGTGTGAGCATCCGCCGGCTGCTGCAGCAGCATCGTGACGGCGCGGGCTACCCGTTCGTGATGGAGTACGACGGCGAGGTGACCGGGCAGCTCAACGTGTGGGGCGTGATGCGCGGCTCGCTCGGATCGGCGACGATCGGGTACTGGGTGAGCGAGCGCTATGCCGGGCGCGGCATCACTCCCGCGGCCGTGGCGATGGTCACCGACCTGTGCTTTTCGGAGCTCGGGCTGCACCGGATCGAGATCTGCATCCGTCCGGAGAACACGGCGAGCCTGCGCGTGGTGCAGAAGCTCGGGTTCCGCTACGAGGGGCTGCGCAGGCAGTACATCCACATCGACGGCGACTGGCGCGACCACCTCTGCTTCGCCCTCGTGCAGAGCGATGTGCCCGAAGGCGTGCTGCGTCGCTGGACGGAGGGTCGCGTGCCCGCCGAGGTCTCGATGGTGCCGCCGGGAGACCTGCCCGCGCTCGATCAGCGCGGCTGAGCCAGCTCCGGGTCCGGGCGGCGGATCCCGATCCACGACACGACCCCGCCGAGCGCCATGAGCACGGCGGTCACCACGGCGGCGCTGTGGAAGCCCGCCAGGTCGAGCGTGCCGCCCACGATGGTCGACAGCGCGGCGACGATGAGCAGTCCCGCGGCACGGGATACGGCGTTGTTCACGGCGGAGGCGATGCCCGAGCGCCGCTCGTCGACGGAACCGAGGATGGCGGCCGTGAGCGGCGCGACGGTGACCGACAGGCCGAGACCCATGAGGATCATCGCCGGCAGCACCTGCCACCAGTAGTCGAACGGCACCGTGACGGTGAGCAGCCACAGCGCGCCGGCGGCCATGAGCAGAGGGCCGGCTGTCATGAACGGACGAGGTCCGAGGCGTCCGGCCCATGTGCCGATCCGTGAACTGAGCAGGATCATGAGGATGCTCATGGGCAGCGATGCGAGGCCCGCCGCGGTGGCCCCGAGTCCGGCCCCCTGCTGCAGATAGACCCCGACGACGAACCCGTTCAGCGCGAGAGCGGCGTAGACGAACAGGGTCGCCCCGTTGCCCCACGAGAAGTTGCGCACTCGGAACAGCGACAGCGGCAGCAGGGGCGATCGGACGGAGCCGTCACCCACCCGCTGTCGGAGCAGGAACGCGATGAAGAGGGCGACTCCCGCGATCCCTGAAATCCAGATCGCGGGAGAGGCCCAACCCAGGTTCGGCTGCTCGATGAGCGCGAACACCACGCCGCCGAAACCGAGGGCGCACAAGACGCCGCTGAGCCAGTCCACCCGCACGTCGCGCGGCTGCTCGGCAAGGTGCAGTCGGCCGAGCAGCACGAGGGTGACGGCGATCGGAACGAT
Source organism: Microbacterium pseudoresistens (assembly GCF_013409745.1). Classification (NCBI taxonomy): domain Bacteria; kingdom Bacillati; phylum Actinomycetota; class Actinomycetes; order Micrococcales; family Microbacteriaceae; genus Microbacterium; species Microbacterium pseudoresistens. The sequence goes on along the minus strand of NZ_JACCBH010000001.1, from coordinate 412,622 downwards.
GTTGATGAGGAACACCAGCCGCCACGAGAGGTAGTCGGTGAACAGTCCGCCCAGCAGAGGCCCTGCGAGCTGAGCAATGGTGGTGAAGGCCGTCCACACGCCGATCGCACGGGAGCGGACCTCGCCGCGCATCGCCGCGCTGATGAGGGCGAGCGAGCTGGGCACGAGCAGGGCTCCGGCCGCGCCCTGCACCGCGCGGGCGACGACGAGCACCAGCGGCTCGGGGGCCGCGGCGACGGCGATCGATGCGACGCCGAAACCGATCAGTCCCGCGCGCAGCACCGCGATGCGTCCGTACGCGTCGGAGAGCGATCCGGCCAGCAGGATGAGGGCGCTGAGGGTGATGAGGTACGCATCGACGACCCACTGCTGGGTGGTGATGCCGCCGCCGAGCTCGCGGCTGATCGCGGGCAGGGCGACGGTGACGACGGTGCCGTCGAGGAACGCGACGAACGAGGCGAGGACCGCGACGGCGACGACCAGCCGTTGCGAGGAGGAGAGGGTCGTCACTCTGGTGACAGTACCCTGCACGCGCGACACGCGCGCCGACGCACCCGGGCGTTGGCGGCTCGTCGCCTACCGTGGAGGCATGGATGGGCCGGTGCTGAGCGGGGGCGTGATCGTTCTCGTGTCCGTGCTGCTCTGGATGCTGTATCTGCTGCCGTCGTGGCGCGGGCGTCACCAGTACGAGGCCGCGGAGCGCAACGCGGTGCGGCTGAACCGGGCGTTGCGGGTGCTCGCCGAGACGAGCGAGACGCCGCAGGAGGTGCGGCTGGAGCTCACGGCACGCACCGCCCTGGCTCAGCAGAAGCTCGCCAAGCGTGTGCAGGCCGAGCGTGAAGTCGCCGAGTTGGAGCGGCTTCGGCAGGAGCTCGCCGCGACGCGCGCCGATCCGGCGTACCGGCAGGCCCGTGCACGTCGGCGCACCCGTGTGACCTCATCCGTGTTCGTCGTACTGGGGCTTGCTCTGGTGGGTCTCGGGGTGTGGCAGCTGCTCGCGACGGGAGCATCGACGGCGCTCTGGATCGGCGGCGCGGTGTGCGCTCTCGCGCTGTTCGTGCTCGGGCGGATGGCCTCGGTCGCGGCTCGCGCCGCACGCAGGGCGATGCGCGAGAACCCTGCGCCGGTCGCTGAGCCGCAGACATCTCGTGTCACCGAGCTGCACGACCAGGGGCCGCGCACCTGGACGCCGCGCGAGCTGCCTCAGCCGCTCGTGAGCGTTGCGGGCAGCCGCGCGCACGCGGCGCAGGCGACGATCGACGCACGTGCTCTCGAACGCGAGGCGCGCCGCCAGGCCGAGCTGCAGCGTCGCACCGATCGGATGGCTGCGCGAGCGCTGGCGGAGATCCCCGCCGCGCGCCCGAAGGATGCCGAGTCGGCGCAGACCGAATCGCCGTATGCGCGGATGGGCATCGTCGACGACGCCGAGATCGAGGCGCACGTGCGTCGGCTGCTGACGCGTCGCGCCGCGGGCTGAGCGTGCGCCGGGCGCTGGCGACGACGTGATAGTGTGACTGAGTCCACGGGCCCATGGCGCAGTTGGTAGCGCGCTTCGTTCGCAATGAAGAGGTCGCGGGTTCGAATCCCGCTGGGTCCACCCTTGTCCTGAGTCGCGACATAGTTTACGAACTGGTCGCGGCTCAGGGCTTTTTTGTTGTGTGGGGTGTTGACGTGTGACGCGGGGTTGGTGAGTCGGGTCATCGTTGACGGTGGGGGTCACGGGTTCTTGGCCTGGTAGTTCTTGTCGGGGTCGATGGTGAACTCGGCGATGATTTCTCCGGTGTTCATGCTGCTGACGGTGACGTCGCGGTTGTGGGTGAGTAGGAGCACCGGGGTGCCTGAGTGAGCGCGGCCGATGCCGAGGTGGCGGATCTGGCCGGCGTAGCGGAGGGTGACTTTCCCGTGCTGGTCGACGGTGTCGGTGCGGGAGCGCCATTCGGTCGTGTCGGTGGTCGTGGTCGGGGTGGCTTTCGGGAGCGCGGTGTAGGCCTGCTCGGGGGTGCGGCCTGCGAGCGCTCTGTGGGGGCGGGCGGTGTTGTACCAGGTCTGGAACTGTGCGAGCCGGGCGGCGAGGTCTTCGATCGTGTCGGGCAGTGGGCGTGCGGTGAGCCAGCGTTTGAGTGTCCGGTGGAAGCGTTCGATCTTCCCCTGGGTTTGCGGGTGACCGGGGCGGCCGTTTTTCTGAGTGATGCGGTGCGCGGTGAGGAGTTTCTCGAATCCGCCACGGGCGCCTTTGAAGCGGGCCAGGCGGGTGGTGAACACGAGGCCGTTGTCGGTGAGAGTCGAATACGGCGGCCCGTAGCGGGCGATCAGCTCGGTCATCGCGGTGACGACCATCGGGCCTGTGAACGCCGCCGCGGGCCGGATGTCGAGCAGGTAGCGGGCGTGGTCGTCGAGGAAGTCGAGGATCTCGACGCGGGTGCCGTTGGCGAGGAACCAGTGTGTGATGTCGGCTTGCCAGCATTCGTTGGGCAGATCGGCTTGGAATCGGATGTAAGAGCTGCGGGGGCGTTTGTGGGGTGCGGGGACGATGAGGCCGGCGTCGTGCAGGATCCTGCGGATCGTGGACGTGGATGGTGATCGGTGGCCTTCCTGCTCGAGGTACCAGGCGATCGTGACCGGCCCGGCGTCGGCTCCGGAGTGGGTCAGGTCGCTGCGTAGTTGGACGATCCGGTCGCGGATTGCGGGCGGGGTGGTGCCGGGCCGGTTCTTCGGGGCCCGAGAGCGTGGCGCGAGTCCGTCCGGGCCTTCGGCTTCGTAACGGTGCACGAGGGTGTGTACCCATTGGCGGGTCACCCCGAAGCGCGCAGCGGCTTCAGCATGGGTCAGGCCTTGATCGGTGACGGCGCGGACGATGACGAGATTCTTTGGTTTCACCCGTCAACGATGACCCGACTCACCGGTCAACGATCATCACCGGCAGAGCGTCGACGATGACCCGACTCAGGTGTCAACGATCACGAGCACGATCCGCGCGATCATCTGTCAACGATGTCCTGAAACCAGACACCGCTGGGTCCACCCTTGTGATGTCTCAGGGCATCGTGAACGACTGAACCCCCGGTTTCGGGAGTTCAGCCGTTTTTGCGTTGGTAGTTCTTTGCGGGGTCGACGGTGAATTCTGCGAGGAGTTCTCCGGTGCTCAGGGCGATGACGGTGGCGTTGTTGTTGTGGACGAGGCAGATGATCTCGGTGCGGGAGTGTGCTCGGCCGATGCCGAGATGGAGGAGTCTGCCGGTGTGGCGGAGGGTGATCTTGCCGTCGTTGTCGATGGTGTCGTGGCGGACTCGCCAGGTGTTCGGGCCGGCGGGACGGGTCGGGGCGGATTTCGGGATGAGCTGGTAGGCGAACGCGGGGGCTTTCCGGCCGATGCTGAAGCGCTCGACGCCATGCGACGGGCGCTCCTCAACCTCAAGTCGCCCACACTGATCGCGTTCGGGCTCGCAACTGCGTTGCGTGAACTCGCTGAGTTCATGCGCGGAGGACGCGTGCGAGAGTCGCGACGGTCTTGTTCTGGCCCCAGAGGCTGAGCACCTCCTGGACGCGGGTGTTGACGAGCGCCTCGGTCATCGTCCGACCGTAGCAGCGAGCACCGCCGCGGGCGGAGAGGGGGTACCGTGGTGTGTGACTTGAGGAGTGCGATGGGTTCGACGATCCGCCCAATCGGCGACGTGCCGAGCATCCGGGATGAGGTGGAGCGCCTGCTCGCCGCGGCGATCATCTCGGGCGAGCTCGAGCCAGCGCAGCTCGTGACCGCACCGAACCTCGCAACGCGCTTCGAAGTCTCGGCCACGCCCGTCCGCGAGGCGATGATCAACCTGGAGAAGCGCGGACTCGTGGAGTCGGTGCGCTACAAGGGCTTCCGCATCCGGGGCATGGACGACAGCGAGCTCCGGGAGATCGTCGAGGTCCGCCAGTGGCTCGAGGGTCCCGCGATGGCGCTCGTCGCCCGCGGAGCGGATCGCGAGCGGATCGGGTCGTTCCGTGAGCGGGCCGATGACATCGTCGCGGCGGCGTTGGAGTCGGATCTCACCCGTTTCCTCGACGCCGACCACGAGTTCCATCTGGGGCTGCTGCGTCTCGCGGGCAACGCCCGGCTGCTCCAGGTCGTGACCGAGCTGAGGGGCAAGACACGACTCGTCGGTCTCGCGGGGATGTCGGGAACCGATGAGCTGCGCACGTCCGCGGACGAGCATCACACGCTGCTCGATCTCCTTCTCAGCGGGGACGGCGAGGGCGCCGACCTGTTCATGCGACGCCACATCGCCCACGTCTTGGGTTGGTGGTCGGGCAAGCCAGAGTCCTGACCTCCAGGAACGACTGTGCCGCCGTGGTCGAGTCGCCGGCGGCACAGTCGGGCGGGGATCAGCCCAGGGCGGTGCGCGTCTCGTCGAGGAGCGCTGTCGCCGCGTCCGCGGGGCTCATCCTCCCGAAGAACACCTCGGTCGTGTAGCGGCGCATATTCTCCTGGAACGTGGCGCCTCCCGCGGGTGCGAGCGGCGAGACGACGACCTCGTCGGAGATCGCGGCGACGAAGTCGAGCACCTTCGCGTCCTCCGGGCCGAGGATCGGGATGAGCGCCTCGCGGACGTCGCTGTTGGCCGGGGCTCCGCGACCGACGAGGAGGAGCTTGCCCGCATCGGGCGAGTTGGCGAGGAAGTCGATGAGCAGCTGCGCCTCGACGGGATGCTCGGTGCGCGACGAGGCCGACCAGTACTGGGATGCCACGAACGACATCTTCTGGTCACCCGCCTTCCCGCTCGCGGTCGGGTAGCGCAGCAGCTCGAGCCCGGATTGGGAGAGCGCCTCGAGGGACGGGAGCTGGTTGGATGCCCAGAAGCCCATGGCGTAGCGGTTCAGTGCGGTGCCGGTCTGCTCGAGTCCGAGGGTGGTCTGCTCGGTCGCTTCGTCGGCGGTCGGCGCGGCGCCGCTGTCCACCATGCTCTTGGCGAACGCGTAGAAGTCTGCCACGGCGCCTTCGTCGACCCCGAGCTGACCCTCCGCCGTGAAGAGCTCCTGGCCGTTCTGCCGGGCCCAGATCGCGATCTGGTTCGAGTCGGTGCCGAGCGCCTGGGAGCCGAAGACACCGTCGGGGCTCGCGTCGGAGATCTTCTGCGCGATGTCGGCGTACTCCTCCCACGTCCAGCTCTCGTCGTCAGGCATGGGGACGCCGGCCTGCTCGAAGAGCACGGGGTTGGCCACGATGGCGAAGGTCGCGATGCCCGTGGGCACGCCGAGCTGTTCCCCGTCGAAGTCGACGATGTCAGTGGTGGCACTGTCGAGCTTGGACGTGTCGACGTCGGCGAGGTCGAGAAGGGCGCCTCGCGTACCGTACTCGACGACGAAGTCTCCGGTGAGCTGCTGCACGTCGGGAGCGTCGTTCGCGGCGATCTGCGTCGAGAGCTTGTCGAAGTAGCCCTCGAAGGGCAGCGACTCGGTCTGCACCGTGATGTTCGGGTGCAGTTCTTCGAAGGCGGCGACGGCGTCGCGGGTGACGGCGGCGCGGTCGTCGGAGCCCCACCAGACGAGTCGGAGGGTGACCTCTTCGTCGGCTGATCCGGTGCCGGGGTCTCCGGCGCATCCGGTGAGGAGCATGGCCGCGCTCGCGGCTATGGCGGGGAGGACCATGAGGGTCCGTCGTGCAGAGGGAAGCACTGCAATCTCCTTTGATCGTTCGTGATGCGGGTGGTGTGCGGGAGCCGTGACATCCGCCACCATACACGAGTAAAATGTTATTGCGAGAAGAATCTTGGGAACCTCCCGAACGTTGAGTGTCCTTCTGAGTCAGAAGCCCCGAAATATCAGGGATTTTGCGTTCTGGTATTTCTATGTAAAATGTTACTGACGCGAGTTGGCACCGAATGGCACCGACCGGGGCGTTCCCCAGAATGTGCGTCACGACGATCGAACGGAGTGGACGACGTGGCCCCCAACACACGACACCGCGGGCGCGAGCGGTGAGCGCCCTCGGCGAGCTGCGCCGGCTCCGATCGTCGGGCAGCGGCAGGCCCACCGGGAAGAACGCCCGTCAGGAGAACAGGATGGGGTTCCTCTTCCTCATCCCATGGCTCCTCGGACTCGTGCTCATCACCGTCGGGCCCATGCTCGCATCGCTCTACCTGTCCTTCACCGACTACGACCTCATCCGCCCGCCGACCTGGGTCGGGCTCGACAACATCGTCCGGATGCTCGGCGACGCGAGACTCGCGAACTCGCTCGGGGTGACGTTCACCTACGTGCTCGTCTCCGTCCCGCTCCTGCTCGTCTTCGCCCTGCTCGTCGCCCTCGTGCTCGACCGGGGCATGCGCGGGCTCGCCTTCTACCGATCCATCTTCTATCTGCCGTCGCTCCTCGGGTCGTCCGTGGCGATCGCCATCCTGTGGCGGCAGATGTTCGGTCGGGACGGGCTCATCAACCAGCTGCTGTCGGGCATCGGCATTGAGGCGCCGAGCTGGATCTCCAACCCCGACACGGCGCTCGGCACGATCATCCTGTTGCACGTCTGGACCTTCGGCACGCCCATGCTCATCTTCCTCGCAGGGCTGCGGCAGATCCCGACGATGTACTACGAGGCGGCGCAGGTCGACGGGGCGACGTCACTCCAGCGCTTCTTCCGCATCACGCTTCCGCTTCTGAGCCCGATCATCTTCTTCAACCTCGTCCTGCAGATCATCGGCGGCTTCCAGTCCTTCACGCAGGCGTTCGTCGTCTCGGGCGGGAGCGGCGGCCCCGCGGACTCGACCATGTTCTACACGCTGTACCTCTACCAGAAGGGCTTCGCACAGCTGGACATGGGCTATGCCTCCGCACTCGCGTGGGCCCTCGTCTTCATCATCGGAGCTTTCACCGCGGTGAACTTCATCGCCTCCAAGTACTGGGTCTTCTATGACGACTAAACGCGCCACTCCCGCCTCCTCGATCATCCGCCATGTCGTGATGATCACCGCGAGCATCGTGATGATCTATCCGCTGCTGTGGATGCTCGCCTCCTCGTTCCGTCCGCAGGACGAGATCTTCAGCAACCCGGGGATCTTCCTGACCGGAATCGAGTTCGACAACTACATCGACGGGTGGGACGCCCTCGCGCATCCGTTCGGGAGGTACCTGCTCAACTCGGGTATCCTCGTCTTCGGCGCGGTCGTCGGCAACCTGTTCTCGTGCTCGATCACGGCCTACGCGTTCGCGCGGATCAACTTCCGATTCCGCAAGCCGCTCTTCGCGATCATGCTCATCACGATCATGATCCCGATCCACGTCGTCGTCGTGCCGCAGTACATCATCTTCAACCAGCTGGGCTGGGTGAACACGTTCATCCCGCTGCTGCTGCCCAAGTTCCTCGCGACGGACGCGTTCTTCATCTTCCTCATGGTGCAGTTCATCCGGTCGATCCCCAAGGAGCTCGATGAGGCCGCGCGCATCGACGGGCTCGGACACGTGGGCATCTTCCTTCGCGTCGTTCTCCCGCTCATGCTCCCCGCGCTCGCGGCGACCGCGATCTTCACGTTCATCAACAGCTGGAACGAGTTCTTCACCGCGCTCATCTACCTGACCTCGCCCGAGATCATGACGGTGCCCGTGGCCCTGCGGTCGTTCCTCGACTCGACGGCGGCATCCTCCTACGGGCCCATGTTCGCGATGTCGATCGTGTCGCTGCTGCCGGTGTTCCTCATCTTCCTGTTCGGCCAGAAGTACCTCGTCAAGGGCATCTCGACGACGGGGCTGAAATGACCATCTCCGACGCGCCGCTGTTCTTCCCCGTGACCCCGTTCGACGCGGACGGCGCGCTCGCGGAGGACGCGCTCCACGCGCATGTCCTCTCTCGCCTGAGCTGGGACCCCGGTGCCGTCGTCGTCGCAGGCGGGGCGGGGGAGTTCCACGCTCTGACGCAGGACGAGGCAGCGCGGGTCGTCCGCGTCGCCGTGACGGCGACGTCGGGCGCCGTGCCCGTCTGGACGGGGACCGGAGGACCTGTCGGCCATGCGGTCGAGGTCGCTCGCGCAGCGGAGGAGGCCGGATGCGACGCGCTCCTCCTGCTTCCGCCGTACCTGGTGGAGCCCGCGCAGGAGGGACTCGTCGCGTACGTCGAGGCGATCGCGGCCGCGACTCTGCTGCCCATCGTCCTCTACCATCGCGGTACGGGGGCGCTCACTGCGGACTCGGTTCGTCGGCTGCTCCGGCTCGACCGCATCATCGGAATCAAGGACGGCGTCGGCGATCTCGCCCTCGTCGAGCAGTTCATCGGCCTGGCGCAGGAGGCGGGACGGGACATGTTGTTCTTCAACGGGCTCCCGACCGCAGAGACGCGCCAGGCGGCATACGAGAGGCTTGGAGTGCACCGATACTCGTCGGCAGTGTTCACCATGGCGCCGGAGATCGCGGGCGGCTTCCGTCGGCCGCGATCGCCGAGGATGCGCGAGCGTCTGCTCCGGGAGTTCTTCGACCCGCTCGTCGCGTTGCGCGACGAGACGCCGGGTCACGCCGTCTCGCTCGTCAAGGCGGGGCTCCGGCTCCGGGGCGACGCGGTCGGGTCCGTGCGCCCGCCGCTCGTGGATCCGTCCCCACGTCAGCTGGGCCGGCTCGAGGAGCTTCTCGCCCATGGCACGACGATCGTCAAGGAGGAGGACCGATGAGCTCGGTGATCGCATCGATGACCTCGCGTCGGCTCGACGTGCCGCTGCCTCGACCGTGGTCGCCCATAGTCCGCAGCGTCGCCGTCATCGCCGTCGACATCGTCGACAGCGAGGGCCGGGCCGGCCACGGCTTCTCGTGGGTCCCGGCCATCGGCGCGGGAGCGGTCCAGGCACTGCTCGACGAGGACATCCGGGAGTTCGCGATCGGTCAGCCGGCCGACGCGGAGATGCTCTGGCCCCGCTTGTGGCGTCACCTCCACGAAGTGGGCTCGGGTGGCATCACGACGATCGCGATGGCGGGACTCGACCTCGCGCTTTGGGACCTCGCGGCTCGCAGGGCCGACCTCTCCATCTCCGCCTTCCTCGGCGAACACCGGTCTGAGGTCGAGGTCTATGCGAGCGGCATCAACTTCTACTACGGCCTCAAGGACATCGAGGCTCAGTCGCGTCGATGGGCGAAGGCGGGCTACTCGGCGGTCAAGCTCAAGGTGGGGCGTAACGACGTCGCCCATGACGTGGAGCGCGTCGCGACGGTGCGCGCGGCGATGGGACCCGACTGCAAGATCATGGTGGACGCGAACCAGCGCTGGACCGTGCCGCAGGCCGTCGAGGCCTTGCGCGAGCTCCAGCAGTTCGACCTGCAATGGGTCGAGGAGCCGCTGCGCGCCGACGACCTGCGCGCGCACCGCGAGCTGCGCGATGCGATCGACCTCCCCATCGCCCTCGGGGAGAACCTCTACACGGTCTACCGCTTCGCGGAGTACCTCGAGGCGGGTGTCGTTGACATCATCCAGCCAAACATCGTGCGCGTCGGCGGGATCACGCCGTTCCGGGAGATCGCCGCGCTCGCCGGCGACGGGATCCAGCTCGCCCCGCACCTGCTCACCGAGCTTTCCGGCCAACTCGCCCTCACCCTGCCGGATACGCCCATCATCGAGGATGCGGACGGCAACGATCTGCACTCGCTCGGCCTGCTCGCCGAGGAGCCGCCCGTCCGGATCGAGGGCGCGCGCCTCCGGTCGGCGGGCCGCCCCGGGCTGGGGCTCAAGTTCGTCTCTCAGGTCGGCGGCGATCCGCATGAACACTAGCGCGCACGACCTCGAGGCGGCGACGGCCGCCGCCGCCGCGTTCCGGCTCACGCGCCGGGCGACGGCGCTCGAGCGCGCGGGCTGGCTGACGGCGATCGCCGATCGGCTTGAGGAGCATGCGGATGAGCTCGTCGCGCTGGCTCATTCCGAGACGCGCCTGGGCGCGGATCGGCTCGCCGGAGAGCTTCGCCGGACGACGGGGCAGCTGCGCTTCTTCGCCTCCGTCATCCTCGACGGGGCGTATCTCGAGGCGATCGTCGACCACGCCCGCTCCGATCTGCCTGTCCCGACGCCGGATCTGCGGCGGATGCTGGTGCCGATCGGCCCTGTCGCCGTCTTCAGCGCATCCAACTTCCCGTTCGCCTTCTCGGTCGCCGGCGGCGATACCGCGTCCGCGCTTGCCGCGGGCAACCCGGTCGTCGTCAAGGGGCACTCGGCGCACGCGGAGCTGTCTCGCCGGACGGCGGCGCTCGTCGCGGACGCCCTGACCGCGGCGGGGGCTCCGTCGGGCACGTTCGGCCACGTCACGGGCCGCAAGACCGGACTCGATCTCGTCGGCGACCCCGCGATCGCCGCGGTCGGGTTCACGGGTTCGCTCGAGGGCGGCCGAGCGCTGATGGCGGTCGCCCAGGCGCGACCGGTGCCGATCCCGTTCTACGGCGAGCTGAGTGCGGTCAATCCCGTCGTCATCACCGCGCGGGCTGCGGAGAAGCGGGCGGATGAGCTCGCATCGGGGCTCGCCGCATCGTTCCAGCTCGGCGGCGGGCAGTTCTGCACCAAGCCGGGCGTCGTGTTCGCGCCGTCGGGCGCTCGCGTCGCGGAGCGGGTCGCGAGCTTGCTCGGCAGCGGGATGCCGTTGCTGAGCGAGCCGATCGAGCGCGCCCTGCTGTCCGGCCTTGACCGGCTCTCCGCGCTGCCCGGCATGCGCGTGCTTCGCGGCGTCTCAGAGGATCCGAATGCGGTGGCCCCCGCCGTGCTCACCACCACCGCCGATCGCGTCCTCGCGGATCCGCAGGGCCATCTGGTCGAGTGCTTCGGACCGGTGACCCTTGTCGTCGAGTACGATGACCTCCATCAGGTGGTCGCGTGCGTGCGGGTGATCGGTGGCAGCCTCACGGCGACCGTCCACTCGCAGTCGGAGGACGACATCCGCTCGCTCGTCGATGAGCTCACCCTCATCGCCGGCCGTGTCCTCTTCGACGGATGGCCGACGGGAGTCGCCGTGAACTGGGCGCAGCATCACGGCGGCCCGTGGCCGTCGACGACATCCGCTCACACCTCGGTGGGCGCCACGGCGACCCGCCGTTTCCTCCGCCCGATCGCCTGGCAGGCGACACCCGACGGCCTTTTGCCGCCGGAGCTGCAGGAGTCGAATCCGCTGGGAATCCCCCGGCGGGTCGATGGTGTCCAGTACCCAGCAGTGCACAAGGAACAGCCATGACCACGCGCGATCTCGTCGAGTTCTCGCCCCGCGGCGACGGACGCGCCCTCGACACCGCCGCCCTCCAGAACGGCATCGACGCCGTTCACGACGACGGCGGCGGAACGCTGCTTATCGGCGATGGCCAGTACCTGACGGGCGGACTCTTGCTGCGCAGCGGCGTGACGCTCGAGCTCTCGGCGGGCGCCACGATCATCGCGAGCCCGCGGTACGACGACTTCCGCGAGCACGACGCCGCGACGGCGGTCGAGGGCGCGCGGCACGCCATGATCTACGCCCGGGACGCGCGCGACGTTGGAATCCGGGGCCGGGGCCGCATCCTCGGCAACGCGGACGCCTACTTCGCGGTCGAGGCGGACGCAGACGGCTACCGCGTGCCGCATCCGCTACGACCGCGGATCGTGCTCTTCGAGGGCTGCGAGGCGGTGACGATCGCCGACATCACGATCGAGCGCGCCCCCATCTGGACAGTGCACATCGCCGGCTGCGACGATGTCGCGATCACCGGAGTCACGATCGACAACGACCTCACCATGGCCAACACCGACTGCATCGACATCGACGGCTCGCGCCGCGTACGGATCGCGGACTGCCGTCTGAGCTCCGCGGACGACGGCGTGTGCATCAAGACCACGGAGCTCACCGGCCGGTTCCGCAGACCCGCCGAGCACATCGTCGTCACCGGGTGTATCGTTCGGTCGACGAGCTGCGCGATCAAGATCGGGACCGAGACGGTCGAGGATGTCGGCTTCGTGGTCGTGTCCGACTGCACGGTCACGGCGAATCGGGGCATCGGCCTCATCTCGCGGGACGGCGGCGGGTTGCGGCACATCCTCGTGAGCGGCGTGACCTTCGACTGTCCGATGGCGGGAGAGGCGTACTGGGGCAAGGCCGATCCCGTGTTCGTCTCCGCCGGCCGCCGCGTCGAGGGCGTCGATCCTGGTGTCATCGAGCACGTGCGGTTCAGCGGCCTATCGGGGGTCGCGGACGGCGCCATCAACGTCCACGCGGGGGAGGGCGGCCGCATCCGGGACATCGTCTTCGACGGGGTGCGGCTCGTGCAGCGCCACTCGCCCTCCCCGCTGCAGGGGCAGTACGACACGCGACCGGTCGCTTCGAGCGAGACCGGTCCGGGAGCCGCGCCCGGCGGCGGGACGACGGGCGTAGACCTCTACCCGGGTGGTCTGCCGGGGGTGTTCGCGAGGGGTGTCGAGGAACTTACCCTGCGCGATGTCGAGGTGTTCCGGCCCGATCCGCTCCCCGCGGGGTGGAACTCGCAGACGATCGTGGAGGTGCCATGACGACGATCCTCATCACGGGCGGCAGCGGTCACATCGCGTCCGCGATCCGTCCTCTGCTCGGGCACTATCGGTGCCGGCTGACCGACCTCGTCGCGCCCGAGGATGCGCTCGGCGTCGACGAGGAGTTCGTCGCCGCCGACATCACCGACCTGGATGCGATGACCGCGGCGTGCGCGGGCGCCAACCTCGTGGTCCACCTCGGCGGGCATCGCCAGGAGCGCCCGTTCGACGAGATCCTGCGCGTCAATATCGGCGGCACGCGGGCGGTGCTCGAGGGAGCGCGCCGGGCCGGCGTGCGGCGTGTGCTCCTGGCGAGCTCGGGGCACGCGGTCGGGTATGCGACCGTCGCGGATGCGCGGCGGGAGCCGGTCCTCGACCCGCGTCCGGACTCGTACTACGGCGTCGGCAAGGTCGCCCTCGAGGCGCTCGGGAGCCTCTACGCCGACCGTTTCGGCATGACGGTCGTCTCAGCGCGCATCGCCGCGTTCCTTCCGGAGCCGCTCGACCGCCGCGGTCTCTCACTGTGGTTCTCGCCCGCCGACATGGTTCGCCTCGTCGACGCGTGCGCCGTGCTCGAAGGCCCAGGACATCGCATCGTGTGGGGCGTCTCGGACAACACGCGCGCGTGGGTGCGGGGCGATGCGGGCGCGGCCATCGGCTTCCGGCCGGTGGACGACGCCGAGCGTCATGCCGACGGCATCCCAGGCATCATGCTGCCGGGGCTCGAGGACGAGGCCCAGATCGCGGCGACGGCGCTCGGCGGCACTTCCGTGACCGCGGACCGCGAGCTCGGCACGGACTGGGGCTGACGCCGCTACGCTTAACGAGTAGAGCCTGTAGCTCAGTTGGCAGAGCATCAGACTTTGAATCCGCGGGCGATCCGCGCGCGCGAACGACATCGAACTTGCCGAACGCCTCTGGCAGACCACCGAAGAGCTCACCGGAGTGCATTTCGACTTCTCCCGCCCGATACCGCTGTAGGCACACTGAGCCTCGATGCACCGATCCGCCTGGGTAATGGTCGGGTTCCGTGACGCAGAAATGCCCCTCTGATCAGGAAGAATAGAGCTTGCTTAGGGTTCTAGTGTTCCGATCCGAGAGGCATCTCGTAGATGCAATTCAAGCACGCTCCTGCCGCGGTGTCCGCGGTGTTCGATGATCCGAATCTCGTGTCGGCTGCGGGCCTGGTCCACGCCGATCAGCGCAGGTCGGCCCGGCCGCGGCTCATCAACGAGGCCGTCCAGCCGTGACTCCAAGAACCGCGACCGCCACTTTCTGGGCGAGGATCGTGCCGGGCTGCTGATGCCGTGGCTGGACGAGCTGGTCTCCCTGAGCATCGAGGGATCTCGACCGGAGCGGTTCTATCCGGCCCGGTACCTGCTGTTCTCCGTTCTTGATGTCCTTGCCCCGCACCTGGTCGTCACGGCCACCGCAGAGCGGCACAGACGATCCAGCATGCGTCCTACCGTGCCGCGACACCGGTAGTTCACACCCGTGCGAGACGAGGCCCGGCGCGCCGCCGAGTTGCTGCGTGACTCGTTGCAGGAACGGTGGACGCTGGACGGACTCGCGCAGACGGTGCACCTGTCCCCGTCGCAACTGGGCCGGGTGTTCGTGGAAGCGTATGGCACGTCGCCGATCGCGTACCTGGCCATGCTGCGCATCCAACAGATGGCGCACCTTCTCCACACGACCGACCAATCTGTCGCCGTGATCGCCCACCAGGTCGGCTGGCGCGATCCTGACTTCGCATCTCGGCAGTTCCGCCGCCGGGTCGGTACCCCGCCCTCGGAGTATCGCCGACGGGCCGCGCGCCGAGAAGCGTCAGGACTGCCGAGTCTTCGCCCACACCGTGCCCCGATGAACCCCGTACTGACGCGCCAGAGCGTTCACCCCCGCCCCCTGCGCGCGGGCTGTTCGCCCCAGCCAGAGCATTGATTCCAGGCGGAAGCAAGCCGCTCGACCCGTTGTCGCCTGTTCCCGTAGCGCTCGGTCAGATCCACATCGTCCGGCTGCTTTCCCGGGGCAACCGCGCAACTCCGGTTGCGCACGCTGTGTGAGCTGCCCCGATCCAGGGCATGATCTTCGCACGCTCACGGGGAATGACGAGCGTGATCGGTGCGTTCATGGCATCCGGTGGATGAGCGCATCGCCGGCTCTTCACGCGTCCGTTCCGCGAGCGGCCGTATCGGATCGTCGGCGCGAGCGCCTCACGCGGGATCCGGATGCGGGGCGCGCTGTGCCAGCACCGGATGCGGAACCACGGTGTACAGGTGCGCGCACGCCAGTGCGAGCCACAGCAGCCCTGCGAGCACCGATGCCCACAGCAACGCCACGCCGATCGGGGATCGGGCCAGCGCGGCGCCGGCGACGAAGCCGACGAGCACGACGATCCCGCCGCACAGCCCGAGCAGGGCCTGGGCCCGCTCGCCGCGCACGGACGCCCACCGTGCGTAGGCGAACGCAGCCGCCGCGAGACAGGCGAAGCCGATGGCGCCGAACGCGAGGTGCAGGATGCCGCCGGTCGTCGCCGCGCCGCTCGATTCTCCCGGCGGGAAGCCGCCGGACGGGTCGGGGAGGAACAGGGCGCTGAGGGCGAGGCAGACCCCGTATGCGCCGGTAAGCACCCCGATCGCGAGTCCGCGCCCGGTGCGGATCGCGCGCAGGATGCCGTAGGTGGCGGCCAGGACCATGAGTGCCGAGATGACGAGGTTGGCGCGCTGCATTCATCCGAACTCGCCCAGCGTCAGCAGGCTCAGCGCGTGACGCGAGAGGTCGAAGCCAGGGCGCGTGAGTGCGAGCGCCACGCCGATGACGAGGTAGAACGGGCCGACGACCACTCCCCAGCCGAGCAGGCTGCGGGTGACGGCGGCGGCACGGTCGAATGCGGTCGGATCCTGGGGCATGGGCTCAGCATATCAAACTGGACTGTCTAGTACTATAGGGACATGGCGATGGCGGAGGAGATCTCGTGAGCACGGCGACGCAGGGCGCACCCGGCGGGCGAACCGCGCAGAAGCGCGAGGCGATCCTGGCGGCGGCGACGACGCTGTTCCTGCGCAACGGCTTCCGCGGCACGAGCATGGACGAGGTCGCGGCGGCGGCGAGCGTGTCGAAGCAGACGGTCTACAAGCAGTTCGTCGACAAAGAGGCGCTGTTCCGCGAGATCGTCGGCGCCGTGACCGGTAGATCCGATGCGGTGATCGACATCATCGCCGCGGCCTTCGGTGCCGCACCGGCAGTGACGGTCGACGAGCTCGAGGATCGCCTGCGCGCCGTCGCGCGCGGGTATCTCGATGCCGTGCTGCACGTGCAGGTGCTGTCTCTGCGGCGGCTGATCATCGCCGAGGCCGACCGATTCCCGGATCTCGCCCGCCGGTACTACGAGCAGGCTCCGGCGCGCGGCATCGAGGTGATCGCCGCGCAACTGCGTCCGTATGTCGAGGCCGGGCTGTTGCACGCGGACGACCTCCGCGGAGCGGCCGCGCATTTCGCCTACCTCGCGCTGGCTCCGGCACAGGATCGCGCGATGTTCCTCCCCGCCGACCTTCCCGATGACCACGAACGCGACCGCCGCGCCGCGGAGGCGGCCGTTGCGTTCGTCGCGGCGTACGCCCCTGCCGCTCGACAGCGACAGCGACCAGCGGTGCGGTGACCCCTCACGGGGGTCATTTTCCCGGCTCCGGCGCGGTACCCGTCGCGGGCTTTGGCAACCTAGCCCAGGGGCTCCGTGTGTCTGGGGCCGAGTAGTCCGGAACTGGTGAACACAGGAGACCTATGTCTTTGTCGAAGAGGGAACGAATCAGACGGCTCGTCGCATGGAGCAGCGGCGGTGCTGTCGTTCTGGGGATCGGCCTGGCGGCCCCGACCGCGGCGTTCGCGGTACCGGTGCCTGCCGAGGTCGCGGTGACGGCCGCGCCCGCCCCCGCCGATCCGACCCTCGTGTTCGAGGAGACGTTCGACGACAATGTCGCCGAGACCGCCATCAGCGTCGCCGATTACGCCCGCGCCGACGGCGGCGTGTACAGCAGCACGCCGTCGTGGCTCGACCTGGAAGCCTGCAACGGCGTGGTGCTGCAGGCGGCAGACACGGTCTTCGACCCCGGCATATGCAACATCAACCCGGATGCGCGCGCCCACGTGCAGCGACTCGCCCAGCAGCTCGGCGTCGTCAACGGCGCGGCGGATCCCGCCACGAACCACGCCGTCACCGCCTACACCGACAAGGACGGCGCCTCCGGCGACAACGTGATGCTGCAGGGCCCTGCCCCGAGCGCCTTCGAGCTCACGGCGGATCGCTTCTACGTCGCGGGCGTCGACGTCGCGGAGATCAACTGCAGCGCGAGCATCAACTCCCGCCTCTTCCCCGGCTTCGCCGTCTCCGGCGACTCGAACTTCGCCTCGGATGCGATCGTCGCCTGTGCCGGGGGCACGAGCGACGGCGACCCGAACGAGCCGGTGTTCGTCGGCAGCTTCGTCTCGGACGGCATCCAGAGCCCCGCGACGGGCGCGGCGGAGTTCGTCCTGTGGAACTCCGAGGTCGCGGGCAGCGGCAACGACTTCGCCTACGACAACCTGCGCCTGTACGACGCGACGCCCACGCTGCACAAGTCGTTCGCCCAGGAGGCGGTACGAGATCGGTCAGCCCGTCACGATGCAGCTCACCGTCGTGAACACGAGCGAGCTCTCCGCGAAGACAGGATGGGGCTTCAGCGACACGATGCCGTCGGGCATGACGATCGCCGAGACGCCGAACGTCGCGACCACCTGCGCCGCCGCCGATGTGACGGCCGACGCGGGATCCGGCGTGCTGGAGGTCGCCGACGGCTCGATCGCCCGAGGCGTCGAGTCGTGCACCATCTCGATCGACGTGGTGCTCGCCGCGGGCGGCGATTTCACGAACACGATCACTGGCGCCACCGGTCTGGACGGCGAGCCGTCCGCGCAGATCCGTGCGCTCGTGCCCTCCATGAGCCTTACCAAGACGGTCGAGCCGGAGGCCCTGACCGCCGATGACCGCGAGGCCACGTACACCTTCGTCGTGTTCAACGACGGAGAGGTCGACCTGCACGACGTCACGGTGACCGATCCAGGGCCGATCGGCGGCACCGGCACGATGGGTCCGATCGACTGCGGAGGCGTCACCGACCTCGCGGTGGGCGACAAGCTCACCTGCACGGCCGTGTACACGGCGGGCCTGGACGACCTCGACGGGTCTGCGCTGGAGAACCACGCGCAGGCGAGCGGCGTGACCCCCGGCGGCACGCAGATCGGTGCCGAGGCGGATGCCGAGGTCCCGACCGTGCTGCCGAACCCTGCCCTCTCGCTGGTGAAGTCGGCCGACACCGACATCGCGACCGCCGCGGGCCAGGTCATCACCTACGCGTTCACGGTCACCAACACCGGCAACGTGACGATCGCCGACGTCTCCATCGAGGAGGGCGACTTCTCGGGCGCCGGCGAGCTCGGTGAGATCGTGTGCCCCGCCGAGGCCGAGCTGCTCGCTCCGACCGACACGGTCGTCTGCGAGGCCGAGTACATCGTGCTCGCGGCCGACCTCACCGGAGATGCGCTCACGAACACCGCGTCGGCGAACGGCGTCGGCCCGTTCGGCCCGGTGACCTCGCCCGACTCGACCGCCGAGGTCACGACCAAGGCCCCGTCGGGCCCGCTGGCCGTCACGGGCGGCGAGTCCGCACTGCCGTATGCTGCCGGCGGCCTCCTGCTGGTCATGCTGGGAGTCGGCACCGCGGTGCTGGCACGTCGCCGACAGCACGGCTGATCCGTCGTCGGCGGACACGCCGAGCGAGAAGGCAGCGGTCGCGGTCCTCTGAAGAGGGCGCGGCCGCTGTCTGCGTGCGGGGTCGTCAGCCGAGCAGCACGGTCGCCACGAGCAGGACGGGGATGCATCCGATGGTCGTGATGAAGACGGTGTCGCGGGCGATGGGCTCGCCGATGTCGTAGCGCTGCGAGTAGTTGAACACGTTCTGGGCGGTGGGAAGCGCCGCGAGCACGACGACGATGAGCACTTCATGCGCGCTGAGCCCGAACACGAACTCTGCAACGGCCCAGGCGATCACAGGCATGACGATGAGCTTGAGCGTCGAGGCCAGCAGCACGTCGCGCCGCCGGCCGACGGCGCCCAGCACACGCTGGCCGTGCAGCGAGATGCCGTAGCTGATCAGCAGCACCGGCACGCACGCGTTGGCCAGCAGCGTCGCCGGCTCGAGCACGATCGGCGGCAGCTCGACGCCGAGCACCGAGATGAGGGTTCCCAGTGCCGAACCGATGATGATCGGGTTGGTGATCGTGCGCGCGAGCGTGCGGCCCAGCGACGATCGGCCGTGCGTGACGGTGTCGAGGATGCTCAGGGTCACCGGCGTGAACACGAGCAGCTGCATGAGGATGACCGGGGCCGGATACGCCGCGCTGCCCAGGAGGTAGAGCGAGAGCGGGATGCCGATGTTGTTGGAGTTGACCTGTCCCGCCGAGAGCGTGCCGATGACGGTCTCGCCCAGGCTCCGCTTCCACGCCACCCGCGCGACCGTGGCGTACAGCGCGAAGACGACGATTGCCGCGACCGCCGAGACCGGGAGCAACGAGGAGAACAGCACCTTCGCATCCGCCTGGGCCAGCACGGTGAACAGCAGGAACGGGGAGAGCACGAAGAACGTCAGCCGCGACAGCACCTCGCGGGCGTGCGGGCCGAGCAGGTCGATGCGTCCGATGATGTACCCGACGGCGATGGCGAGTCCCACCACGGCGAATCCGGTGAGAGTTTCGAGCACCCTCTGAGCGTATCCGGCCGTACGGCACGACTTGTCACACCGGGCGCTCATGTGGGGATAGGCGCGGATTTTTTTCCTGTTCAGACGCTGATTTGACTTCGTGTGCGGATGGGCTATGGTCAGGGGCACACCCGCCAGCCACATCCGAGGGGAAGCGAGTTCCGATGTCAGGGAAAGCACCACAGCAGCGCGGAGGCAAGAAGGTCGCCAAGCTGTCGTTGAAGGAGAAGCGCCAGGTCAAGCGCGCCAAGCAGGAGCCGGAGTCGTTCCTCAAGCCCCGCAAGGGCGCGAAGGGCTGATCCGGATCGAGTCCGGCTCCAGGTCGTCCGTGATCGCGGAGGTCGTCAGCGCCGCAGGCGGCGCTCGAGTTCAGCGGCGACCTCCGCGACATCCTCCACCGTGCCGTCGACGGCACGCTCCAGCTCGTCCGGCCAGGTCGTTGCGACGGCGGCGACGGGCCAGCCGGTGTGGTCCCGCACGGCGACGGCGACCGACCGCAACCCGCCGGTGACCTCGCCGTGCTCGGCGGCGATCCCCGTGCGCCGGATCTCGCGCAGCAGGTCGCGCAGCTCTGCGGGCCGACGGGGACCGGATCCTGTGCGATCGGTGAACGCGGAGGCGTCGGGATACAGCGCACGCACCTGTGCCGCCGGCATCGCCGCGAGCATCGCACGACCCGTCGCGGTCAGGTGCGCGGGCAGGCGCACGCCGACATCGCTCACGAGCGCCGGTCGGCGCGGTGCGCGCTCCTCGACGATGTAGAGCACGTCACGCCCGGTGAGGATCGCCAGATGCGCGCTCTCGCCCACCCTGTCGGCAAGTGCCGCGATGAGCGGTCTGCCCAAGCGGGCGAGGGGCTCCTGCCTGGAGTACCCGCCGGAGAGCTCGAAGGCGGAGGAGCCGAGCCCCCACCGGCGCTCGTCCGGGAGGTGGGTGACGAATCCGTGATCGGCCAGCGTTGCCAGCAGGTGATAGACGGTCGATCGCGGGATGCCGAGGTCGCGTGCGAGCGCCGAAGCCGCCACGGGCGCAGGGCGCCGGGCGAGGTGGCGCAGAATCCGCAGGGTCTGATCGGCGGCGGGCACCTGCGGCCTGGGCGGGAGAGCATCCGGATCCACGACCTCAGGATGCCAGATCGCGGACCGTACCAACATCTGGGATCCCAGACGGATTCGCGGCGTCGCGGGGTGCACCGTGGTGTCGACGGGTGTGGAATCGGTGCATGCCGCATCCTTCCCCTGTCATCCTCGGCGATGCGCCGCTCTCCGTCGCCGACGTCGTCGCCATCGCCCGTCACGGCGTGCCCGTGGACGTCGCCTCCGCGGCGCTCGACCGCGTGGCGGCGTCGCGCGCCGTCATCGACGCGAAGGCCGCCGATCCGAACCCGCACTACGGGGTCTCCACCGGATTCGGGGCCCTCGCGACGACCTTCATCGCCCCCGAACGACGCCGTCAGCTGCAGGCGAGCCTCATCCGCTCCCACGCCGCCGGCACCGGTGCCGAGGTGGAGACCGAGGTCGTACGCGCGCTCCAGTTGCTGCGGCTGCAGACGTTGGCTTCGGGGCGCACCGGGGTGCGGCCCGTCGTGGTGCGCACGTATGCCGACATGCTGAACGCCGGGATCACGCCGATCGTGCGCGAGTACGGCTCGCTCGGATGCTCGGGAGACCTCGCGCCGCTCGCCCACATCGCGCTCGCCGCGATGGGGGAGGGAGAAGTGCACGATGCGCAGGGCGAGCCGATCTCCGCGGCGCAGGCGCTGAGCGCTGCCGGCATCGAACCGCTCGTGCTCGAAGAGAAGGAGGGCCTCGCCCTCATCAACGGCACCGACGGGATGCTCGGGATGCTGTGCCTGGCCCTGCACGACCTGGAGCTGCTGCTGGACACCGCCGATCTCGCCGCGGCGATGTCGATCGAGTCGCAGCTGGGCACCGACGCCGTCTTCGCCGAAGACCTCATGGCGCTGCGCCCGCAGCACGGCCAGACCGTCTCCGCCGCGAACCTGCGCGCCTTCCTCGGGGCATCCCCGATCGTGCACAGCCACAAGGGGCCCGAGGACGGGCGCGTGCAGGACGCCTACTCGCTGCGCTGCTCGCCGCAGGTGCACGGCGCCGCGCGCGATACCGCATCCCACGCCGAGACGATCGCAGGGCGCGAGCTGTCCAGCGTCGTCGACAACCCCGTCGTCACCCTCGATGGCCGCATCGAATCCAACGGCAACTTCCACGGCGCGCCGGTCGCCGCCGTGCTCGACTTCCTCGCGATCTCCGTCGCCGATGTCGCCTCGGTCTCCGAGCGGCGCACCGACCGGGCGCTGGATCCCGCCCGCAACCGCGGCCTGCCGCCGTTCCTCGCCGACGAGGTGGGCGTGGACTCCGGCCTCATGATCGCCCAGTACGCCTCGGCGGGCATCGTCTCCGAGCTCAAGCGCCTGGCGGTCCCCGCTTCCGTCGACTCGATCCCGTCGTCGGCCATGCAGGAGGACCACGTGTCGATGGGATGGGCGGCGGCGCGCAAGCTGCGCCGCGCCCTCGACGGCCTCGCGCGCGTGCTCGCCATCGAGATCCTCACCGGCGCCCGCGCGCTCGACCTGCGTGCGCCGCTGCGCCCCGGCCCCGCCACCGGCGCGGCTCTGCAGCTGGTCCGCACCGTCGCGGCGGGCCCCGGGTCCGACCGATTCCTCTCACCCGATATGGAGGCCGTCACCGAGCTCGTCCGCTCGGGTGCGGTCCTGCGCGCTGCGAAGGAGCAGACCGATGACTGACACCACGACCGGAGCTCGCACCGTCCGTGCCCCGCGCGGTCCCGAGCGCACGGCGAAGAGCTGGGGCGCCGAGGCCGCCAAGCGGATGCTGATGAACAACCTCGATCCCGAGGTCGCCGAGCATCCGGAAGACCTCGTCGTCTACGGCGGCACGGGGCGTGCGGCCCGCAACTGGGAGGCGTACGACGCGATCGTGCGCACCCTCGACGAGCTCGAGCCCGATGAGACGCTGCTGGTGCAGTCCGGTAAGCCCGTGGGCGTGTTCCGCACGCACGAATGGGCGCCGCGGGTGCTCATCGCCAACTCCAACCTCGTGGGCGACTGGGCCACCTGGCCCGAGTTCCGCCGCCTCGAGCAGCTCGGGCTGACCATGTACGGGCAGATGACGGCCGGTTCGTGGATCTACATCGGCACCCAGGGCATCCTGCAGGGCACGTACGAGACCTTCGCCGCCGTCGCGCGGTCGCTGGGTCGAGAGTCGCTCGCCGGCACGCTGACCCTCACCGCGGGGGCCGGGGGCATGGGCGGGGCCCAGCCGCTCGCCGTCACCATGAACGAGGGCGCCGTGCTCGTCGTCGACGTCGACGAGTCGCGGCTGTCGCGCCGGGTCGAGCACGGCTACCTCGACGAGTACACGACCGATCTGAATGCGACCCTCGCCCGCGTGCTCGCCGCGAAAGACTCCGGCGAGGCGCTGTCGGTCGGCGTCGTCGGCAACGCCGCCGAGGTGTTCCCCGAGATCCTCCGCCGCCAGCAGGCGGGGGAGCTGGTCGTGGACGTCGTCACCGACCAGACCAGCGCGCACGACCCGCTGTCGTATCTGCCGGCCGAGGTCCCCTTCGCCCAGTGGAAGGCCGAGGCCGCCCGCGACCCGGAGGGCTTCACCGCGAAGGCGCGGGCGTCGATGGCCGCGCACGTGCGCGCCATGGTGGCCTTCCAGGATGCCGGGGCCGCCGTGTTCGACTACGGCAACTCCCTGCGCGCGGAGGCGAGGCTCGGCGGCTTCGAGAACGCCTTCGCCTTCCCCGGGTTCGTGCCCGCCTACATCCGCCCCCAGTTCGAAGAGGGGCGCGGGCCCTTCCGCTGGGCGGCGCTCTCGGGCGACCCGGAGGATATCCGCAAGACCGATCGCGCGATCGCCGACCTCTTCCCGGAAGACGCCTCGCTGCACCGCTGGCTGGAGAAGGCCGGCTCGACCGTGCACTTCGAGGGGCTGCCCGCCCGCATCTGCTGGCTCGGGTACAAGGAGCGCCACCTCGCCGGGCTGAAGTTCAACGAGATGGTGGCCTCGGGGGAGCTGTCGGCGCCGATCGTGATCGGCCGCGACCACCTCGACTCCGGATCCGTCGCCTCGCCGTACCGCGAGACCGAGGCGATGAAAGACGGCTCCGACGCCATCGCCGACTGGCCGCTGCTGAACGCCCTGCTCAACACCGCGTCGGGCGCCTCATGGGTGTCGCTGCACCACGGGGGCGGGGTCGGCATCGGCCGCTCCATCCACGCCGGGCAGGTCACCGTCGCCGACGGCTCGGAGCTGGCCGCGCAGAAGCTCGAGAGGGTGCTCACGAACGACCCCGGCACGGGTGTCATGCGCCATGTCGACGCCGGCTACGAGCACGCCCGCGAGATCGCCCGCGAGCGCGGCCTGAGCATCCCGATGCTGTGACGCCATGCTGATCACCAACATCGGGGAGCTGACCACCGGCGTCGACGAGGCGCCCCTGCACGACGCCGCCGTTCTCGTCGAGGAAGGGCGGATCGCGTGGGTCGGCGCCGAGGCCCAGGCGCCCGGCGCCGACGAGCGCATCGATGCGGGTGGACGTGCCGTCATCCCGGGGTTCGTCGACAGCCACAGCCACCTCGTGTTCGGCGGCGACCGCGCCGCGGAGTTCGAGGCGCGCATGGCCGGAGAGCCCTATGCCGCCGGTGGCATACGCTCGACTGTCGCCGCCACCCGTGCCGCGAGCGACGACGAGCTGCGCGCGCGCCTGGGCGGCTTCATCGACGAACTGCACGCCCAGGGAACGACGACCGTCGAGATCAAGAGCGGATACGGCCTCACCGTCGACGACGAGGAGCGCCTCGTGCGGTTGGCGGCCGAGGTCACCGACGAGGTCACTTTCCTCGGCGCGCACGTCGTCCCGGCCGAGTACGAGGGCCGCGCCGAGGAGTACGTCGACCTCGTCTGCGGGCCGATGCTCGACGCCTGCGCTCCGCACTGCCGGTGGATCGACGTCTTCTGCGAGACGGGCGCGTTCACGGTGGCGCAGAGCCGGCGCATCCTCGAAACAGGCATGGCCCGCGGCCTCGCCCCGCGCCTGCACGCGGCCCAGCTCGGTCCGGGCGACGGGGTGCGCATGGCCGTGGAGCTCGGCGCCGCATCCGTCGACCACGGCACGTTCCTCAGCGATGACGATGTCGCCGCGCTCGCCGGCTCCGACACGGTGCTGACACTGCTGCCCGGAGTGGAGTTCTCCACGCGCCAGCCCTATCCGGATGCGCGGCGGCTGATCGACGCCGGCGTCACCGTGGCGCTCGCCTGTGACACGAATCCCGGTTCGAGCTTCACCTCCTCGATGGCGTTCTGCATTGCCGTGGCCGTGCGCGAGATGGGGATGACGGTGACCGAGGCGATCCGCGCCGCCACCGTGGGCGGAGCGGCCGCACTGTGCCGCGACGACATCGGCCGCATCGCCCCCGGTGCCCGCGCCGACCTCGTGCTCGTCGACGCGCCCTCGGCGGTGCACCTCGCCTACCGGCCCGGGGTGCCGCTCATCGCCGCCGTCTGGAAGGACGGCCGTCGGGTCGATTCCCGCGCGTAGGGTGAAGGCATGGCACGGATTCTCATCATCGGCGGCCACGGCAAGATCGCGCTGTTGACCGCACCCCTGCTCGCCGCCCGCGGAGACGAGGTCTCCGCCCTGATCCGCAACCGCGCGCACGCCGACGATGTGCGCGCGGCCGACGCCGAGCCGGTGGTTTTCGACGTCGAGCAAGAGGGTGCCGACGCGCTGCGCGAGGTCATCGCCGGCCACCACGCCGTCGTCTGGTCGGCCGGCGCCGGCGGAGGGGACCCGCAGCGCACGCGCGCCGTCGACTTCGAGGCGGCGGTCCGCGCGATGGATGCCGCGGGTGCCGCCGGCGTGGCGCGCTTCGTCATGGTGTCGTACTTCCGCTCCAAGACGAACCACGGCGTCGATCCCTCCGACGGGTTCTTCGCCTACGCCGAGGCGAAGGCCGCCGCCGATGAGCACCTGCGCGCCTCCGATCTGCAGTGGACGGTGCTCGGCCCCAGCCGACTGACGGATGCGGAGCCCACCGGGCTCATCGATGCGACTGCGGCAACCTCGGGCGAGGTATCGCGCGCCAATGTCGCCCTCGTGATCGCCGAGACACTGAGGATGCCCGATACGATCGGCCGCACGATCCGTTTCAACGACGGCGAGCGTCCCGTCGCCGAGGCGCTCGCACTCTGACGTTCCTGGCGTTCAGCGCGTGAGCGCCAGCACGAGGCGGTCGATCGCCCACACGGCGAAGCCTGTGACGCCGGCGATGCCGAACCCGATCACGACGAACCCTGCCGCCGCCCCCGCGAACAGCACCAGTTCCACGGCGAAGCGACCGGCGGGCCGGATGTCGTAGCGCGCCTTGGGGGAGAGCAGGAGTCCCCACAGCACGGCGACGACGACCACGGCGACGGCGGCCGTGAGCCAGCCCCAGTCCGCGGGAGCGAGATGCCAGGCGAACATGGCGACGGCGACGAGCAGGGCGAGTTCGAGGAGGAACCGCAGCACGAGCGCGATGCCGCGCAACGGTGAGGCATCGACGAACGGATCGGCGTCGCTCATGCGTTTCTCCCGGCCACGCCCGCGAGCAGTTCCAGCACGCACAACGCTGCCAGCCGCACCGTGCGCTGATCTTCGGCATCTGCCGTCGCATCGACCTCGGCGATGTCGGCGCCGACGACCCGCGCATCCGCGGCGATGCCGCGTACGAGGGCGCGCAGCTCCCACGCGGCCAGCCCGCCTGGCACGCTCGCGGGGCACCCAGGGGCGACCGATCGATCGCACACGTCGACGTCGATGTCGAGATGGATGCGCGCATCCGCACCCGCCCCGGCGACCTCGAGGGCCTCGGCGATGACGTCGTCGATCCCGCGGCGTCGCAGCTCGTCGAGCATGACGACACGGATGCCCCACTCCGCCGCCCGCCGCGCGTAGGCGGGCGAGTTGGCGAAGTCGGCGATGCCGATCTGCACGATGCGGGTCGGGTCGACCCGCCGGGTGCCGGAGGTGAGGGCCGGGTCGTCTTCGACGAGGCGCCGCACAGGGGTGCCGTTGGAGACGCCGTCGCGCAGGTCGAAGTGCGCATCCAGTGTGATGAGCCCCGTCGCCCCGACCCCCAGCGCGGTCGGATAGGTGAGGGAGTTGTCGCCGCCGAGAGCCACGACGAGGCGGGACCGCGCCGCCAGCGCGCGGACCGTCTCGATCGCCGCCGCCTCGCCCTCGTCTCCGTCGGGTTCTGCCACGTCGCCCGCATCCGCGATCCGCAGCACGTCGGCGAGATCGACGACGGGCGGGCCGAGCAGAGTGGCGCTGTACCGGCGCAGCGCATCGCGGATCGCCGCCGGAGTCGCGTGCGCGCCGGTGGGCGAGAGCGAGGTGCGCCAGGTCGGCAGGCCCACGAGCACCGCATCCGCGGCGCCGTCGGGAGCGGGCCAGTCGCCCGCGCGCGTCCAGAGCGGATCCTGAGAAAGGGCCATCTCTCGTCCTTCCGACAGGGGGAGTGATCAGACCCCGGGGATCAGCGCGTGCGCGACGGTGAAGATCGCGACGCCCGCGATGGCGCCGACGATCGTGCCGTTGAGCCGGATGTACTGCAGGTCCCGACCCACCATCAACTCTATTTTCTCTGTCGTCTCGGCGGGGTCCCACCGCTCGACGGTGTCTGTGATGACAGAGGCGATGTCGTGCCGGTAGCGGTCGACGAGGAACACTGCGGCGTCCGTCACCCAGCCGTCGACGCGATGCTGCAGCGATTGCTCGGTGGCCAGGCGTGACCCGACCTCGGCGACGGCGTCGCGGGCGCGGATGCGCAGTCCGCTCTGCGGGTCGGCCAGCGCCCGCAGCAGCCCCGCCTTGGCGGTGTTCCACGCCTCCGCGGCCAGCGCGCCGACGCGCGGACTGTCGAACACGGCGGCCTTGGCGTTCTCCAGGCGGGTGCGCGTCTCCGGGTCGTGCTGCAGGTTGTCGGCCAGGCGTGCCAGATACCCGTCGAGCGCGTGCCGAGCCGGATGGTTCGGGTCGGCCTGCACCGCGCGCACGAACTTCACGGCCTCGTTGTACACGGTCTCGTCGACGAAGCGATGCGCGAGCTTGGGTACCCACCCGGGCAGGCGACGCGAGACGAGTCCCGCGAAAGCCTGGGCATTGCTGTCGAGCCAGGCGCCGATGCTGTCGGCGGCCAGATCCACGGCGCCGTGGTGGGCGCCGGCGTCGACGATCCGCTCCAGCCAGGCCCCCGCGGGCGAACCCCATTCCGGTTCGATGAGATGCTCGCGCGCGAGATCGGAGATGAGGTCGCGCACGTCGTCGTCATCGAGGGCGCGCAGCACGGCGGAGGCCATGGTCGCTGCTTCCGCGGTGATTCGCTCGGCGTTCTTCACTCCGTGCTCGGGCGAGTCGCGGAGCCATTCGCCGAGGCGCCGGGAGATCGCCGTCTCGCTGAGCTTCGTGCGCACCACGTCGCCGGAGAGGAAGTTCGTCTCCACGAACTCGCCCAGGGAGCTCCCGATCTCGTCTTTGCGCGTGGGGATGATCGCGGTGTGCGGGATGGGCAGGCCCAACGGATGCCGGAACAGCGCCGTCACGGCGAACCAGTCGGCCAGCGCACCGACCATGCCGCCCTCGGCCGCCGCGCGGACATATCCGAGCCAGGGGTACTGCCCCTGCAGCCAGAACGCGATGACGAAGACGATCGCCATGAACACGAGCGCGCCCAGCGCGACGCCCTTCATGAGGCGGAGGGCGCGCAAACGTTCCTGATCGGCGGGCGAGAGCAGGGCCATCGGTGTGCGCGGCATGTCGTCATCCTCGCACGGCGCACGAGGCGTTGCGCACCGACCATGCGGCGGAACGAGGGTGAATGCAAGTCCAGTTCTCGTGCGCATGGTGAGCACCGGCGCGCCAGCGCACCCGGGGACACGTCAGGTGAGTTCGGCCAACGTCCCCGCTGCAGCACGGTGCGCGTCGAACCCGCATCGTGTCGCCTCGATGAACTCGGCCGCCGCCGTCGCGCGCGATGCGGCGCGCAGGACCCCGGATGTCGATCCGGTCCCGTCGGCGCCGGCGCGCATGATGTCGTAGGCATCATCGGGGCGAGCGACTCCGCCGGCGTGCATCATCATCACGTCCGGTGCATGCTCGGCCACGCGTGCGTCGACCGCGGGGATCCACGGTCGGTCCGCGCTCTTCGTGCTGCCGATCAGCGTCGCGGGCTCGAAGAGAACGATCTCGGGGTCGAGGTCGAGCAGGCCCATCACCTCGTCCTCGTCGCCGGCGCAGACCATCGTCAGCAGATGCTGCTCCCGCACACGGCGGATCGCTCGTGCGAGCAATGGCGGCGGCAGCGGACTCGCGTCGTGGTTGAGCATGACGCCGTGCGCTCCGGCGTCCGCGAGTGCTTCCGGCAGTACGCGTGCGACGCTGTCTCCGAGTTCGTCGTCGTCGACTCCCTGGGCGAAGACGAACACTCCCGGGATCGCGTTCCGCACCGCGCTGATCAGAGCTGTGGGCACAGTGAGGATAACCGACACGCCGTGCCGCTCGCCGGCGACGGCCGCAGCCTCCGCCACGGACACGATCTCCGGTAGACGCAGCAGGTTCTTCGGTCCGATCTCGAAGAAGGGGGGACGAAGAAGCGACTCCGCTGTCACTGCGAGGGCTCCACGATCACGACGGAGAGCGTGGAGGGCATGCTCGCGAGTGCCTCGTGGTCCGAGTCGGTGACAAGTACGTCGATCTCCTCGACGGCGGCGACGCGGGACATCAGCACGCGCCCCAGCTTGGAATGGTCGGCGGCCAGGATCACACGGTCCGAACGCTCCAGAGCCAGGCGCTTGCCCGCGCTCTCGTCAGGGTCGTAGTCCGTGAGGCCGCGCTGAGGGTGGACTCCGCTGATTCCCATCACGTACGAGTCCACGTTGTAGTGACGCAGGTCGTCCGCGGCTGCAGAGCTCGTGGTCAGCATCTCTGACGACTTCACTCGCCCTCCGAGCATGAAGATCTCGATGGCGGTCTCCTCCGCCAATTCCGACGCGACCAGGAGGCTCCGCGTGAGGACGGTGAGACGCCTGCCGCTCCCGCGCAGGGCATGCGCGACCGCCAAGGCAGTGCTCCCGCCGTCGATGAACACCACCTCGTCGTCGACCAGCAGCTCTGCCACGGCGCGGCCGATGTGTGCTTTGGTCTCGTGCGCCGCCTGCGCTCGGGTGGAGAGAGCGGGCTCCCGGCTCTTCGCGTCCAGAAGCAGTGCTCGTCCGCCGACCAGCCGCCGGACGATGCCCTCCTCCTCGAGCGTGCCGAGATCACGCCGGATGGTCATCTCGGAGACGCCGAAATGCGCGGCAAGGCTCTGGATGTCCACCTCGGCCTGTCCGCTCATCAGCGACTCGATCTCCACGCGTCTGCGCTGAGGAGTGATTGTGCTCATCGATCCCTCCGACGTCCGTCTCATCGGCACGATCCCCATGGGTTCGCATAGAAAATCTATCACAATCACGAGGCATATGTGAATGAGTCACATTTGTTGCCATGAACATCTTGCGGCTTGGATGTGAATCCATTACATTAATGTGAAACGCGATCACAATGCTGAGGTCACGGAACCCGATCACTGCCGATAGGAAGGACGCCGATGTACCTCTTCACCCGCACTGCCCACGGCCGCCGGAAGACGTCTGCTCGCGCAGTGCTCACGACAGGCATCACCACCGTCCTGGCCATCACCGTGGCCGGCTGCAGCGGTTCCTCCGCTCCGGAGGTCGATCCCGACGCCGCTGACGGCTGGTCGCAGGATTTCGCCGGCACCGAGCTCAACGTGCTCGCGGAGGCCACTCTGAACTCTGAGATCCTCGCCCAGCTCGCGCCGGAGTTCACCGAGAAGACCGGTATCGAGGTGAACATCGAGACGGCGCCGTTCGCGCAGCTCGTGCAGAGCGTCACGCTGGACTTCTCGACCGCCCAGGGCGACTACGACGTCGTCTCGATCCCCTACGACTATCTCGGCGCGTACGCCGGCAGCGACTACGTCGAGGAGATCACCCCCCTCATCGAGGAGAACGACGACAAGGTCGGCGAGGACTTCGACCAGGACGACATCATCCCCGGACTCTGGGAGACGGCGGCGACCTGGGACGGCAAGTCCTACGGGATGCCGTCCAACAGCGCCGTCACGATGATGATGTACCGCGCCGATCTGTTCGAGAATGCCGACGAGAAGGCGGCGTTCGCCGCCGAGTACGGCTACGATCTCGCGCCGGCCCAGACATGGGCGCAGTACCGCGACATTGCGGAGTTCTTCACCCGGGACGCCGGCGAGACGCTCGCAGGCGACACCCTGAGCGAGGCGATGTACGGCGTGACCATGGCTGGCAAGCGGCATGAGGCGGCCGTCTTCGAGTGGATGAACTACGCCGGCGGTTTCGGCGGCGGCGTCGTCGATGCCGACGGCGAGCTCATCGTCGACAGTGACGCCTCTGTCGAGAGTCTGGAGTACATGAAGTCGCTCGGCGAGTTCGCACCCCCGGGATTCACGTCGGCCACGTGGGACGAGGTCACCGCGAACCTGCAGCAGGGCATCGCCGCGCAGGCAATCTCCTGGGGTGACACAGCGGGTGCGATGGAGGATGAATCGCAGTCCGCAGTCGTCGGGAAGATCGGCTACGCAGACGTGCCCGTCGAGACCGAAGGAGACGAGCACCACGCGCTGCACGGCGCCTGGACCTACACGATCAGCAAGCAGGCGGTCGACAAGAACGCCGCGTACCTCTTCGTCGCCTGGGCGCTGTCCGAGTCCGTGCAGAAGCAGATCGGAGAGATGGGCGGTGTGCCGGCCACGCGAGCCGCGTTCGAGGACCCGGAACTGGTCGCATCGCTTCCGTCCTGGCCGCAGCAGCTGCTCAGCCTCGAGAACGCCCTCGCCCGCCCGCGCAACGCGGAGTGGCCGCAGATTCTCGATCAGCTCGCCCTGCAGGTGTCGACCGCGCTCGTGGGTGACTCGACGCCCCAGAAGGCGCTCCAAGACGCGCAGACCGAGATCGAGGGCATCCTCGGCGACAAGCTCCCGCTGAAGGCCTTCTGATCATGACGACAGAACGTTCACCGGTGAGACACCCGCGTCCGGGGGGCGGCCGGGCCGCCGTCCCCCGGACGCGGCACCGGAACAGAGCGGTCTGGACGCGTGTCGGGATGCAGGCGCCCAGCCTCGTCATCCTGGCGCTGGTGCTGGCCTTCCCCCTGATCTACAGCGTCGTGCTCAGCTTTCAGTCGTACAGTCCCGTCGACGCCGAGGCCGACGGTCGATTCATCGGATTCGACAACTACATCCGAATGCTGGGTGATGAGCAGTTCGGAAGGGCGGTGCTGGTCACGATCGCCTACGTCGTGCTGGCCGTGGGAATCGAGACCCTGCTGGGCACGATCGTCGGCGTCGCGCTGTCTCGTCTGATCCGCAGTCGTCGTATCGTGACCTCCGCGCTGCTTCTGCCCATGATCGCCACGCCGCTCGTCGTCGGCCTGATGTTCAGCTTCGGACTCAACCCGCAGTTCGGCTACATGACGGACTTCCTCCGTGCGCTCGGTCTGGTCGGCGAGGCCGGTGTGCTCGACAGCGCAGGCGGCGCCTTCGCCGCACTCGTGGTCATGGATGTCTGGGAATGGACCCCTTTCATCGCGTTGATGGTGCTCGCGGGCCTGTCGGCCGCGCCGCAGGCGCAGATCCAGGCCGCCGAACTCGACGGGTGCAACACGTTCGAGCTCTACTGGCACGTCATGCTCCCGATGATCCGTCCCGTGCTGATCGTCGCCGTCCTCTTCCGTGCCACGGAGGCCATCCGCCAGTTCGACCAGGTCTACATCCTCACCGGCGGGGGACCGGGATCGGCGACCACGGTCAACGACATCTTCCAATACCGCATCAGCTTTGCGGCGTTCGACATGAGCTACGGCGCGGCGCTGGGGGTGGCGACCTTCGCTGTCGTCGCCACGCTCTCCGCCATATTGTTCCGCTTCCTCAACCGCAAGGGCGCCGACGCATGAGCACCTCGACCGTAGTGAACACCCGCGCGATAGTCACCCGCGGCGCCGAGCGGGCCCGCGCCGTCGCGCCGTCGCCGCGCCGCTCGCGCACCCGCATCGCCCGCGCGGTGGTGGGAGTCGTCGCGGCGGCCCTGATCCTCGTCTATCTGTCGCCGATCATCTGGCTCGTCCTCACCTCGTTCAAGGAGCGCGTGGACATCTTCTCGTCCGCACCGAGCCTGTTATTCACGCCGACGCTGGAGAACTACCGCGAGGCGTTCCTCGACAAGGGCTTCACCGACAACATCGTGAACTCGGCGATCGTCGGCGTCGTCTCGACCGGCCTCGCGCTGCTTGTTGGCGTCCCCGCCGCCTACAGCCTCAGCCGGATGCGCAAGGGCGAGACTTTCATGATGGCGCTCCTGGCAGCTCGGCTCCTGCCGGCGATGGTCCTCGCCGTACCGCTCTTCGTCCTGGCCTCGTCGCTGGGTGTGCGCGATTCGTACTTCGCGCTCATCGCCGCCCACCTCACCTTCGCCCTTCCGTTCACGGTCTGGATGATGCGAGGCTTCTTCCTGGCCGTTCCGATCTCGCTTGACGAAGCGGCGCGACTGGACGGATGCGGAGAATGGCGGACGTTCCTACGGGTGATCCTGCCGATCGTCAAGCCCGGCCTCGCCTCGACGGGCATCTTCTGCCTGATCAACTCGTGGAACGAGTTCCTCTTCGCCCTCGTGCTGACGGGGCGGCACACGCAGACGCTGCCCGTCGCGATTCCGAGCCTCATAACCCCGATCGGAACCTCGTGGGGTCAGGTGGCCGCGGTGGGCACGGTCACGATCCTGCCCGTGCTGATCATCGCCTTCATCGTCCAGAAGCACATCGTCGCCGGGATGACGGGCGGGGCGGTGTCGGCGGAATGACCGATCCCGCGTTCTCGTTCTCGTCCTCTTCGTCAGCAGGGAGCATCCATATGGAAATCCAGACGCAATCGATCTCCGTCAGCACGCCGGCGCGTCAGGAGTTTTTCGACATCACGGACGAGGTGCTCCGCGTGGTCGCGGAGTCCGGTCTCGCCGAGGGGCTCGTGCAGGCGTTCACCCCGCACACCAGCTGCTGCGTGCTCATTCAGGAGGAGTCCGAGGACATCACCTACTACGGTACCCAGCTGCTCCTGCAGGACACGCTCAACGTCTTCGCGAAGATCGCGCCGCCGGCCCGGCACGAGGGACAGTATCTGCACCCCGGTCCGATCCACATCAAGAACGCCGCCGAGCTGCGCGGCGAGCATCCGTCGTGGGGCCTGAATACCGATGGGCACATCATCTCCTCGATCGTCGGGCGATCGGAGTCGATTCCGGTCGTCGAAGGCGCGCCCGTGCTGGGCGAGTTCGGTCGCGTGTACTTCGGCGACCTCGACTCCGTTCGCGCGCGGGAGCGTACCGTTCTGCTCACCGTGGTGGGTCGCTGACGATGCTCGTCTACGCGGTGGATCTCGGCTCGACGAATCTGAAGGTCGTGCTCTTCGACGAGCGTGCACGTCAACTCGCGGCCGCGAGCGCGACGATGCAGTACTCGCGGGACGGCGCGTTCGTCGAGTTCGATGCAGACTCGGTTCTGGGTTCGGTCCTCGATCTCGTTCGTTCCTGCGCGTCCGAGGCGGGGGCCGCCTCAGACGCGCAGAGCTGCATCGTGCTCACCGGTCAGGCCGAGTCGCTCGTGCTCGCCGATGCTCGCGGCATCGCGATCGCGCCCGCCATCTCCTGGATGGACGAGCGATCGACGGCCGAGGCCGCGGAGATCGGAGCGAGGTTCGACACGACAGAGGCCTTCGCTGTCACGGGTGAGACCGAGGCCGTGCCGACGTGGCCGGCCACCAAGCTGCGCTGGCTTCGCACGCATCGGCCGGACATACTCGCCGCGGCGCACCACGTCCTGATGGTCAAGGACTACATCCTGCTGCGGCTCACCGGCCGCGCGGTCGGCGAGGAGACCACGCGCGGCTTCACCTACCTCTACGATGTCCGCGGCCGCCGCTACTGGCCCGAGATGCTCGACTTCTGCGGCGTGGATCCCCGCACGCTGCCGCAGACGGTCCCGGCCGGCACGATCGTCGGCCCCGTCCTCGCGGAGTTCGCGGATCGACTTCCGCCGGCCGCGTCCTACACCGTGAACGCCGGCGCCCTCGACCACTTCTGCGCCATGCTGGGCACCTCCTCGTACGGTACGGGCGAGGTCAGCGCCTCGGCAGGCACAGTCCTGGCCGTTTCACTCCTCGCCACGGATCGCACGTTCGATCGGGCGTCCGGGATGTCCTTCCACGCCGGTCTGCGGCCGGGAGAGACCGTGCTCTTCAGCTGTGCCGACAGCGGCGGCGTCGCCCTCGACTGGTTCCGCGACGCCGTCGCCGGCGGCCTGCCATACGACCGGCTGGAGCGCGAGCTGAACGAACGGGATCATGGGCGGGCTCCGCTGTTCCTGCCGTATCTGACCGGCCTCAACCCGCCCGACTTCAACCCCCGGGCGCGTGGAGCATTCGTCGACCTGCAACTGCGCCACGACGGCGTCGACATGGCCTATGCGGTCATGGAGGGTCTCGCGCATCTGCTGCGTCGCAACATCGACGCGATCCGGGCAACCGGGGAGCAGGTGCACCAGATCGTCAGCACGGGAGGCGGCACGGCGTCCCGGTTCTGGAATCAGCTGAAGGCCGATGTCTGCGGTGTCGACCTGTGTGTCCCTGACGAGAAGGAAGCTGCGTGCCGTGGGGCGGCGATCCTCGCGCTGGTGGCCGCTGGCGAGCTGTCGTCGATCGACGACACCGCACGGCTGCACATGCCGGACGTCCAGGTATACCGTCCCCGCACGTCGCCGACGAGCCGTGCGCGTTACGACCGCTTCGACGACGTTCTCACGCGCCTGTACGGTGCGCAGCATCCACAGGCCCAACCCGAAGGAGGAGGAAGATGATCCTCTGCTGTTCGACCCCGATGATCCCCGCGGACTCGCTCACCGCGCAGGCGGAGCTGCTGCGCGACTGGGGGTACGAGGCCATTGCCGTGTTCCAGCCGGTCGACGCGTGGAATCGCGACGTGCACGCCGAGCTCGTCGCCCTCGAATCCCGCACCGGCGTGCGGCCCGTCGAGTTCGTCCTCACCGGCGACATCTACGGCAACGCCATGTCCGAGGACAGCGAGCTGCGTGCGCGCTGCCGTGACATGTATCGTCAAGCTGCCGATGTGTGCGCCGAGCTCGGACTCGTGACCGAGATCGAGTTCGAGTACGGACCACAGGACCCGATGCCCCTGTTCGACCCGTACCAGCAGCTCACCTCCGCACAGGACCAGGAGTTCACGGCGTTCTACGCCGAGCTGCTCGATCGGGTCGCGGGCTCCGAGGGCGCGGTGCTGCTCGAACCGCTCAACCGCTACGAGAGCCGGTATCTGAACTCGGTCGCCGACAACCTCGATGTCGTGACGCGGGTGGCGCATCCGAATGCTGGACTGCTCCCCGACACCTTCCACATGTCGATCGAGGAGTCGAGCATTCCCGATGCCCTCCGCCTCGCATCCGCCCACGTGCGTCACGTGCACCTGGGCGACAGCAACCGTCTGCTCCCGGGATACGGTGCGCTCGACTGGGACGGCATCTTCCAGGCGCTCCGCGACATCGACTACCGCGGCGCGATCAACCTCGAATGCTCGACCAGCGGCGACCCTGCCACCACCTTGCCCCAGACGGCAGCGCGCCTGCGCGAGCTCATCGACGCCTGACCACCCACGATTCCACTCGACATCCCGTCGGCGATCGGAAGACCCGAAGACACAAGGAGAAAGCTCATGAAGACCGATCTCGCAGGACGCATCGCCGTCGTGACCGGAGGCGGACGAGGCATCGGCCTTGCCGTCGCTCGCGCGCTCGCCGAGGAGGGTGCGGATGTCGCGCTCCTCGACCTCCTGGACACAGTCGAGGAGACCGCGGCCTCCATCGCCCAGGAGTTCGGCGTGCGTGCTCTGGGCGTCCGTCTCGACGTCACAGATCAGGGTGCCACCGGTGAGGCCTTCACGCTGATCACCGAGCGTCTCGGCGTTCCGCGCGTGCTCCTGACCGCCGCAGGCATCGAGATCAACGAGGACTCCATCGACGTCACGGCGAGCAACTGGCGCAAGGTGATCGACGTCAACCTCACCGGGACGTTCTTCTCCGCCCAGGCGTTCGGGCGCACCCTCCTCGAGGCGGGGCAGACTGGAAGCGCGGTGCTCATCTCCTCGATGTCGGGCTCGATAGTCAACGTGCCGCAGTGGGCGGCGTCCTACAACTCGTCCAAGGCCGCAGTCGCGCATCTCGCGAAGTCGCTGGCCGTCGAATGGGCCCCATCGGGCATCCGCGTGAACTCGATCGCACCGGGATATGTGCTCACCGACCTGACAAGGCAGATCATCGAGCGAGAGCCCGAGCTCGAAGCCGAGTGGGTGTCTTTGATCCCGCAGGGACGCATGGCAACACCCGAGGACATCGCGGGCCTCGTCGTGTTCCTCGCATCCGACGTGTCGAGCTACATGACGGCGCAGCAGGTCACCATCGACGGCGGATACACCGCCGTCTGACCCGAACCCGCAATCACTATCGAAAGGCTTCCTCATGGATTCTGAGATGTCTCGCAGCCCCGTCGGCGCACCCACCCCTCCGCGCCCGACGGACACGGCGCTCAGCACTCGCGGCATCCGCGTCTCCTACGGTCATGTCCAGGCGCTCCGCGGCGCCGACTTCGACTGTCGAGCTGGCGAGGTCACGGCGTTGATAGGCGACAACGGCGCCGGCAAGTCCACTCTCGTCAAGGTTCTTTCCGGCGCGCTTGCGCCCGACGATGGCGAGGTCTTCGTCGGCGGCGAGCGGTTCCGTGCCCACCAGCCGACGGACGCACAGGATGCGGGCATCGAGACTGTCTGGCAGGACCTCGCACTGGCGCCCGATATGGGGCCGGTAGCCAACATGTTCCTCGGGCGCGAGACGCGTCGCAAGGGACCGCTGGGCTGGTTCGGCTTCCTCGACAACAAGGCGATGACGGCCGTCGCTCAGCGCGAGTTCGCACAGCTCGGTGTGACCGCCGATCCTCGCAGGGGCTCCGTCAGCGACATGTCCGGCGGTCAACGTCAGGGGGTGGCCGTCGCCCGCGCGGTCAGTTGGGCACGCACGGTCGTGCTGCTCGACGAACCGACCGCGGCGCTGGGGGTTGTGCAGACCAAGGGTGTGCTCGACATGGTCAAGCGGGTCGCCGATCGTGGCCTTGCCGTCGTCCTCATCAGCCACAACATGTCCGATGTGCTCGCGGTGGCCGACCGCATCGAAGTGCTGCGACTGGGTCAGCGGGTCGCGAGCTACACGCGGGCGGAGGCTTCGCTCGAGCTGCTCGTCTCCACCATGACCGGCGGCAGCGTGCAGCCGGATACCGACTCGACCGAAACCACCGGAGGAACACGATGACCCCTCTCGACACGTTGGGCGCTCCCGTCCTCCCAACTCAACCTCTCACATGGCGTCAGCGTGTGGAGCGCGTCTGGCAGCACCCTCTGTTCGTGGTCACATGCGCCCTGATCCTGCTGGTCGTCGTGTTCGCGATCATCAACGGACAGCCCTTCCTCTCGACGGCGAACGTTCGCAACATGTTCCTGGCGGGATCGATCATGCTGATCCTCGCCGTCGGCGTCACCTACGTCATCATCACCGCCGGGTTCGACCTCTCGGTCGGCTCCGTGCTGGTGTTCTCGGGCGTCGTCAGCATGATCGTGATGCGGCAGGTGGGAGGAGACGGCTGGACGACGGCCCTCATCGGGCTCGCCGTCGCCGTCGCCTGCGGCCTGGTTCTCGGCTGGGTGAACGGACTGCTCGTGGCGTACGCCGAGCTCAATCCGATCATCGTCACGCTCGGCATGTTCGGTGCCGCTCTGGGCCTGGCCCAGGTGGCGACCGGAGGACAGGACCTCAGCGGGATGCCGGCGGCGATGTCGCAGTTCGGCGTCGGGCGGGTCCTCGGAGTGCCGTGGGTGGTCGTGATCGCCGCCGCCGTGGCCATCATCGCCGCGATCGCTCTGCACTCCACCGTGTTCGGCCGGCACACCTATGCGATCGGCTCGAACAAGGAGGCGGCCGTAAGGGCCGGCATCCCCGTCCGTCGTCACCTCGCCGTCATCTATGGGCTCTCCGGGCTCCTGGCCGGGTTGGCCGGCTGGCTCTCGCTCTCGATCTACGGGACGACGAACATCTCTGGTCACTCGCTCGATGCGCTCACCGCAGCGACCGCGGCGATCCTGGGCGGTGCGAGCCTGTTCGGCGGCGTCGGTACGATCGCCGGCACAGCGATCGGCAACGCGATCCCCGTCGTCCTCGCCAGCGGTCTCGTGATCGCCGGGTTGCAGAGCTTCTGGCAACAGGTTGTCACCGGCGCGGTGCTTGTCGGCGCGCTCTATCTCGATCGGCTGCGGCGCATCCGCAGCCTGAGGCGTTCCAGTGCACAGCCCGGCTGACAACCACGCACCCGTGCCACCCTCTCCGTCTACACCCGCAGTTCCCCTTCACATTCACACGACATAGGAGTCCGAAATGAACAGCACTGCCTCCACCACGTCCCGCTCACGTCGCACTCTCACCGCGGCCGCGGCGACCGTGCTCTTGCTGGGCCCGCTCGCTGCATGCTCCAGCACCGCTCCCGAGTCCGGAGGCGCCGGCGACGATCCTGTCGCCGGCGCCACGATCGCCATCGCGGGACCGCAGTCCGGCGATCCGTACTACGTGCAGGTCGCCTGCGGCGCACAAGCGGCCGGCGCCAAGCTCGGCATGGACGTCGGCGAACTGCAGGCCCCACAAAACCAGAATCAGGCGCAACTGACCACGATCGTGCAGAACATGCTCACCAACGCCCCCGACGCGCTGATCTACACACCTGCGGATCCCGTCGCCGGCGGCATTCCCGTGCAGTCCGCCCGCGCCGACGGGGTCACGGTCATCGATGTCGATGCGCAGCTCGACGACGAAGAGCTGTACGACTCGTTCATCGCATCCAATCACTATGAGGGAGCGAAGGAGATCACCGCTTACCTCGCCGAGCTCATCGGTGGAGAGGGTCAGATCGCCGCGATCGGCTCCCTGGCCACGAACCCGATCACCCAGGCTCGCATCAAGGGCTTCGAGGACGCGCTCGAGGAATATCCCGACATCGAGGTCGTGTCGATCTCATACCCGGAGATCTCGGCCGACGTCATCCAGGCCAACGCCGCCTCGACCCTGGTCAAGTATCCAGACCTGAAGGCGATCTACACCACGAACTACCTCAACTCCACGGGCGCGGCAGTAGCCCTGCGCAA
This sequence comes from Microbacterium pseudoresistens, assembly GCF_013409745.1. Taxonomy (NCBI): domain Bacteria; kingdom Bacillati; phylum Actinomycetota; class Actinomycetes; order Micrococcales; family Microbacteriaceae; genus Microbacterium; species Microbacterium pseudoresistens. The sequence continues at coordinate 372,954 of NZ_JACCBH010000001.1, read as the reverse complement.
TGCGAACGTCGTCGGCGCCGTGAAGATGGTCAGCTGGGATGCGGGAGCGGCGAACATCGAACTCCTGGAAGAGGGCGTCCTCCAGGCCACGGTCGCTCAGCAGCCGTTCGCGATGGGTGAGCTCGCGATCGAGCAGATCGCGAACCAGTTGCGTGGCGACGAAGTATCTAAGACTGTGGACGCACCCGTCGAGATCCTCACGAGCGAAGACGTGGACACCCCGAAGGGCGAATCGCTCCGGTACAAGACCGAGTGCAGCTGACCCCGCAGACGCGGAAGGAACCCACGATGACCCTGACCGGATACCTCAACACGCTCTCGGCTGAGCCCGGCGAAGCCGTCGACCTCATGATGAGCGCGAGCGCCGACCTCGTGGAGGTCGACCTGGTGCGACTACAGCACGGCGACGATAATCCGGCGGGGCCAGGGCGGAAGATCCTTCCCGTGCCGGAGTTCATCGCGCAGACCGTGCGTGGTGGCCTGCGTGACGTGCACCTCGGGTCGTGCGTTGTCGTTCCCTCCGTCGGCACGCAGTCCGTCGAAGGGTTGAGCCTGTCGGTGCTCATGCAGCCCACGACGCCCTCGTCTGGCCGCGAGCAGGGTGTCCTCACCCTGCTCGCGGCGAACGGTGCGACCGTTCTTGGCATCGTTGTCGACGCGGCGGGTCGACTGGGCCTCCGAGGCGCCGACGAAGCCCGTCTCGCCGATCTCACCATCGCGTGGCGGAGGGGGAGCTGGTACCGCGTGCAGCTCGAGGTGCCGGCGGGGGGTCCGCTCGTGCTCCGGTGCGCGGAGTCGAGGGGCCTCGGCGAGGAGGTGGCGCTGGAGATCGAGGCGCAGCCGCTTCCGGCTGGATCGATCGTGTCCTCTGCGGTCATCGCGGCCGCGAGTTGCCGTCTGGACGGCCGTCAGTGGGTGCCCGATCGCGTCTTCAACGGCAAGATCGAGAGGCCTGAGATCCACCGCGTCGCTGCAGAGGGGAGCCGGATCCCGGTCGCCGAGTGGCGATTCGAACTGGAGCCCGGCAGTGCGGTAGCGGTCGACGTCAGCGGACACGAGCGCCACGGCATCGTCGTCGGCTCGCCGGCGCGCGCCTCGACGGGACATTCGTGGCGACACGAAGAGGTGGACTTCAGGAAGGCGCCTGAGCAGTACGGTGCGATCCACTTCCATGACGATGACCTCGACGATGCCGGCTGGGAGCCGAGCCTGCGCTTCACGGTTCCCGAGGATCTGACCTCGGGCGTGTACGCCGTCGAGCTGCGCGCCGGCGATGTCATCGACCACGTGCCGTTCGTCGTTCGCCCGCGCGACGGGGAAGCCCGGGCACGGACCGTCGTGCTCCTGCCCACGTTCACCTACCTCGCGTACGGAAACGAGCGGATGGTGACGAGACTCGACTTCGAGGGCGACCAGATGAGCGATCACGCTATTCGTCCGGGGCATCGCGATCTGGAGCTCGCGGAGCATCCGGAATGGGGGCTCAGCCTCTACGACGTGCACTCCGACGGCAGCACCTGCGCCTACGCGACGCATCTGCGCCCCATCCCGAATCTCCGGCCGGATTACCGGGCGTGGCTGCAGAACGCTCCGCGCCACCTCAGCGCCGACCTCTATCTCATCGACTGGCTGACGGAGAAGGGCTACTCCTTCGATGTCGTCACCGATCATGACCTCCATCGTGACGGGGCGGCGCTGCTCGCCGAGTACGACGTGGTCCTCACGGGAAGCCACCCCGAATACGTGAGCGCCCGGATGCTGGACGCTCTGGATGCGCATGTCCACAGCGGTGGATCGATGATGTATCTGGGCGGCAACGGCTTCTACTGGGTGACCAGTCAGGATTCTGCTCGTCCTCACATCATCGAGGTGCGTCGAGGCCCCGTGGGCACGCGACCTTCCGAGGGCGCTCCGGGGGAGGGGCATCACAGCACGACCGGTGAGCCCGGGGGAATGTGGCGTCAACGCGGTCGGTGGCCGAACCACCTCACGGGCATCGGCATGACCGCACAAGGATGGGATTCGAGAGCCCCCGGGTATCGACGCAATCCCGATCTGCCGGAAGAGTGCGCCTTCGTCTTCGACGGCGTCGACGAAGAGGTCATCGGCACGTTCGGTCTCATCATGGACGGCTCATCCGGCGACGAGATCGACCGGTTCGACGTCGACCGAGGAAGCCCTGCCGAGACCGTCGTGCTCGCGTCGTCGACGGGGCACAGCGATTTCTACTTCCTCGCGGGCGAAGACGTGATGGCGTCGCGGGCCGGGCTGGGCGGAACCCAGAGCCCGGAGGTGCGCTCCGACATGACCTGGCTCGAGAAGCCGGGCGGCGGCGCGGTGTTCAGCGTGGGCTCGATCTGTTTCCTCGGGTCGCTGTCGCACAACGGCTATCGCAACAACATCTCCACGGTCGTCGCGAACGCCCTCGACGAGATGCTGCGGAGGCCGAGCAGACAGCGGTAGCGAAGGATCCGTAAGAGAACAGACCGGCTAACCGCGCACAATGATCCGGGCGGTAACCTCGGATCATGCTCGAAGACATCAAGAAGCGCGCGCTGCACCGGGCCAGCATCCTCGAGGGGCAGCTGCGCGGCGTGACGCGGATGATCGAGAACGAGGACTACTGCATGGACATCATCACGCAGTCCCGTGCGATCCAGAAGTCCCTCGAATCACTGAACCGGCTGCTGCTCGAGAACCACATGCGCACGCACGTCACGCACATGTTCGAGCAGGGCGGCGACGAGCGCGAGCAAGCCGTCGACGAGCTTCTGAAGGCGTTCGACTTCGACCGGAAGTGACGATCCACACGGGTCAGGGCTCGACTGCTCGCACGCTATCTCCCCAGGCTTGGGAAGGGCCTTCGGCATTGCGGGACTGCGGCACCTTCCAGTGATTCGCGTCGGCGAGGACGGTCGGACGCAAACGCTCAGGCACGTTCTGCAGGGCGACAGGGCGTAGGAAGCGTTGAATCGAAGCGGTGCCGACGGCTGTGCTCTGAGCGTCAGTCGTCGCCGGCCACGGTCCGCCATGTTGCTGCGCGCCGGTCACGCCCACTCCCGTCGGCCAACCGCCGTACAACACGCGACCAGCATGTTCAATGCCCCAGGCGAGGACCCGCTCCACGTCGACTTGGTCGTCGTTGTCAGCGGCGTGGATCGTACAGGTGAGGTTACCGGGGAAGAGCTGCGTCGCCGCGGTGAGCGCCTGGTCGATGTGCTCGTACTCGACGAGGATCGTTGCGGGTCCGAAGAGCTCGTCTGCCAGATCCGGATGGGCGAGGAGATGTGCCGTGTCGGTTTGCAGCAACGACGGCGTGACCCAGGCCAATCCATCCTCGGTGCGAACGGAGCCGCGCAGCACACCGGTGACTCCCGCCCGCAAGGCAGAATCAACCGACTCTTCGAAGGACGTGGATATCGACGGAGTGAGCAACCGGTGCGCGGGGGTAGGGCTCAAGGCCTCGGCCACCGTAGACGCCCATCCGGTGCCGGCGGGGACGAAGACGAAGCCGGGTTTGGTGCACAGCTGGCCTGCCGAGCTCGACACGCTCGCCGCGAGTCCTTGGGCGAGGGCCTCGTCGTCGCCGAGAGCGCCAGGGAACACGAAGACCGGGTTCACGCTGCCGAGCTCTCCGTAGAACGGGATGGGGGTCGGGCGTTCGGCGGCGATGCGGGCGAGGTAGGTGCCGATTCGTGTAGAACCGGTGAAGCTCCCGGCACGGATGCGCGGATCTTGGAGCAGTTCAACACCTGCGGCCTGTCCTGAGATGCTCTGGAAAACACCGTCGGGGTGTCCCTCATCGCGTACCGCCTCTTGCACGAGCTGAGTCGTGCGGGCGCCGAGCCGCGGATGGCCCGAGTGGAGCTTGACGATCACCGGACACCCTGCGGCCAGGGCGCTGACACTGTCGCCTCCGAAGACCGAGAAAGCGAAGGGAAAGTTGCTGGCGGCGAAGTTCAGCACCGGCCCGATCGGTACGAGGTATCGTCGCAGATCGGGCCGGGGTCCGAGCACGAACTGGTCATCATGCTCGTCGATGCGCACGTCGAGAAACTCACCTCGCGCAGCGACGTCGCCGAAGAGTCGTGCTTGCACGACGGTGCGAGTGAGTTCGTTGTTCAGTCGTTCTTCGCCGAGTCCGGTTTCTTCGCTTGCAAGTGCGACCAGCTCGGCTCGGGCGGATTCGAGCTGATTCGCCGTATTCACGAGCAGCCGAGCCCGGTCATTCAGCGGGATCCGCGACCATGTCGGTGCCGCCGCGGCGGCGTTCGAGGCGATCTGTTCAACGTCGGCGCTGGTCATGAAGCTCTCCCCAGGATTCGTGCACGGTGTGCCCTGCTTCGGGCGAGGTAGTCGTCAAGAGTCTCGATCTCGAACTCTTCGAGGATCGCCGCTGCCGAGAGATCCGGCGACTCGGCCGTGATCAGCACCGAGCCCAGTCGTCCCGGGTCATGGATGGTGACGTCGTCGCGGTACTGCCGTTTGGCGGCGGCGAGCTTGTCCCAGTTGTCGTCGAGGTGCGCCACGGCATAGTCGAGATTGATGGTGCGGGTGACGTCGGGGAAGTAATTGGTGCTCTCAGCGATCGTCTCTCCCAGGGGGGAGACGATCGCACTCGGCGCCGGCGGGCGGATCGACGCGGCCAGGTACGCGCGCAACGAGTACGCCCAGTAGTTCTGCATGAGCGAGCCATGGTACTCCGAGCTGAAGACGATGAGCTCCACCCCGCGGTTTCGATACGCATGCCGCAGTTCGTCGAAGTTGAGGTCGAAGCAGATCACCGTTCCCACGCGCCCGAAGTCGAGGTCGATGACCGGAGCATCCGTGCCGTAGTCCAGACCGCTCAGGTCGTGCTCGCGCATGACGAGGTGGTTCTTGTCGTAGGCGCCGACGACGGCCCCGGTGCGGTCGATGTACTCAGTGCGGTTGCGGGCGAAGTCGTCGCCGACCTGTTGCGCCGAGTAGGCGATATTGCAGCCGTGGGATCGGGCGATCTCGGCGAGGACATCGCGGACCCGGGTTCCGCGTACGTGGAAGTACTCGCGCTGGCGGTCCGATCCGAAGGTCGTGATCAGCGGGCGGTCCGCCGCTTCGGGCAGCACGACGAGGTCGGGGCGATGGGGGAGCACCGCCTCGATACGTTCGGTCCAGTGAGCGACTTCCGCGTGTACGGCGTCCTCCAGCGGGACATCGCGACCGAGCGGCAGGGCCGCCGCCGTCACGCAGCTCACGGTGACGTGTCTGGACATCGGATTCTCGATTCAGTGGGGAAGATCGGAGAGGATGACGCGGTCGCCGTCGATCGCCGGCACGCCGTCGCGGTACACGGCGACGACGTCGCCGAGGCCGCGTTCGACGTCGGCGCCGTCGAGGATCGTCAGGTCCGCGCGAAGGCCGGGGGTGAGCCTGCCCACCTCCGACTCGAGCCCGATCGCGTCGGCGGCGAGACCGGTGACCGTTCCGATCGCCTCCGCGGGGGTGAGCCCGAGCGCGACCACGGCGGCGCGGATGGTGTCGGTGAACCGGCGGAAGGGGGTGAATCGCACGCCCGCGTCACTGGCGACGACGACGGGGAGTCCGGAGGCGCGCACGTCTCTCGCCCAGGCGAAGTCGTCCGCAAGGCTGCCGGTGTGCGACGCCGCGTGCGCGTCTCGCACTTCGTCGGCGGTGAAGCCGGAGATGCCGGGGAGCATGGCACGGGCGATTCCGGCCAGCGTGATCACGACCGTGGACGAACCGCCGCGCAACGTGGAAACGAGGTCGGAGGACGGCTCCTGTCGGCCGTCGGATCCCCGCCAGAGGCAGTGCTCGAGGGTGTCGACCCCGGCGGCGATGCAGCGCCGGATCGCCTCGGCGTTCTGCGAATGCGCGGCGACCCGTCGTCCGGCGGCATGGGCGAGACCGACGGCCTCGTGCAGCGCCGCAGCGGTGAACTGCGGCGTGAACGGGTCCGACTCCCTGGTCATGCTCCCGCCGCTGGACATGATCTTGATCACGTCGGCTCCGTGGTCGAGGAGCGCCCGCACCCGCTCGGGGACCTCGGCGTCGGTCTCGGCGATGTTGCCGCACCAGTTGAGATGCCCGGTCTTCGTCGTCAGCGGAGCCCCCGCGGTGAGGATCCGCGGGCCGGGCAGCACACCCTGCGCGACGGCGTCGCGTATCTCGCGCACGACCCACCGGGTGTCGCCGAGATCGCGCGCGGTGGTGACGCCGCCGAGCAGGCACTCCATGGCGTTGCGGGCGCCGATCGTCGCCAGTGCCGCGTCCGGGGCTTCGACGAAGCGGCGCCGGGTGCGCTCGTGGTCGGTGTCGCAGGAGAACAGCAGGTGCACGTGTGCGTCGATGAACCCTGGCGTGAGGGTGACCGCGCCGAGGTCCTCGCTGACGCGACGCTGCTCCCCGTCGAGGGCGTGTGCGGAGGTCACCCCGATGATGCGGCCGTCGCGTACGCCGACCGCGGCGTCTGCGAGCAGATCGCCGTCTCCGGTCACGACGGCGTCGGCGCGCAACCAGCGCTCAGTCATGGCTCACCGTCCCGGTGAAGACACGGGTGAAGTTCTCGCGCCAGATGAGGTCGGCGTCTCGGCTGGATCGTCCGCCGAGCACGGTCGTGAGCGGTTCGAATGCCGCGTCGAAGGGAGCGTCCTGAACGCACAGGGGCCAGTCGCTGGCCCAGAGGAGCCGTCTGGGACCGAACGCATCCAGTGCGGTCTCGTAGAACGGTATGAGGTCGGTGAAAGGGGCACCGCTCCTGCTGAAGAACGCCGAGTTCGGCGTCTTCGCCGTGACGTTGGGATGCTCGGCGAGTGCGAGGAAGCGGGCGAAGCCCGCCGATGCGGGACCGGCGACGGGATCGGGGCGACCGAGGTGATCGACCACGACGGCGATCCGCTCCCATCGAGCCGCGAACCGTGCGACGTCGGGAAGCTGCTCCGGCGCGGCGTGCATCTCGGCGACCGCGCCGGCGGCGTCGAGCACGCGGAGCGGTTCGTCGAGAGACCCGTCGGTGAGCCAGGCGATGTCGGACTCGCCGAGGAGGGTGAGGCGGATCCCGGATGCGCCTCTGGCCAGGAGATCCGTCACCCGCTGCGCACTACCGAGGCTGCGCACGTCGGCGCGCGCGATCACCCGGAACCGATCAGGGTCTCCGGCGGCCACGGCGAAGCTCGTCTCGTTGTCCCAGCCCATCGTCGACGGTGTGACGATCGCCGTGATGCCGACCCCGTGCGCGTCGCGCAGGCGCAGGTACGCGTTCTCGTCGGCGGCGGAGTCCACGGCGCCGGGTGTGATGTGGACATGCGCGTCGTGGGCCCGGTATCGGCCGTGATCCGCCGCGGTCACCAGGCCACCGGTCCGAAGGTGAGGCGCGGAAGGTGTCGTTCGATCTCGATGACCGTCCGCTTGAGGGCGTCGACGATCTGGTCCTCCCGCGCGGGTGTGAGGCGGGCGAGGGGCACCGAGCAGCTGATCGCGTCGGTGGCCGGTGAGACGGAATGCAGCACGAACCCGAAGCAATGGATGCCCAGGGAGTTCTCCTCCGCGTCGATCGCGTAGCCGCGTCGCCGGGTCTCATCGAGGTCGGCTCGGAGACGGTCGACGCTGGTGAGCGAGTGCGCCGTCACCTGCGGCAGCGGATCCTGGAGGTGCGCGTCGAGATCGACGTCGAGCCAGTCGGCGAGGATCGCCTTCCCCATGGCGGTCACCGATGCGGGCTGGCGCCGACCGACGCGGTTGATGTAGCGGAGGTACTGCGAGGACTCCTTGGTGGTCAGGTACACGACGTCGGAGCCGTCGAGGCGACCGTAATGCACCGTCTCGTCGAGTTCGCGGTTGAGCTCCTCGAGCCAGGGCATCGCGGCGCGCAGGTAGGGATCCGAGTCGATGTAGGTGGTTCCCGCCATCAGTGCGCGGATTCCGATCGTGTAGAGGGTTCCCGTCGTGTCGCGGCGGACCCACCCCCGGTCGGAGAGGGTGCGCAGGAGGGCGTAGAGACTGCTGCGGGGGATCCCCAGGTCATCGCCGATGTCTCGCAGGCGTGCGGGTTCGTCGTTCCTCGAGGCGAGGTACTCGAGGACCTCGATCGTGTGCAGCGCTGACTTGACCGGCCGCACGCCCCCGGTGCTCGCCACATCCGTCATGAGACCTCTTTCTCGCATCCGGAGTTTTCGTCCTGTCCATCATTGCATCATCGCGACCCCTATAGTAGCCTCTGACTGCTGTGAAAGACAACAGCTACATATGGAGACATACAATGACACAGCCTTCTTACCCTGTACGTACGGATCGCTCCCGTGCGCTGGCCGAGCGGATGTCCGCGGGGATGCAAGAGCGGGTGCTGTCCTTTCCCCTCACGGCCTTCACGGCCGATGGCGCCCGGATCGCCGAGGAGCCCTTCCGGGCGCACCTCTCCTCGCGTGTGGCTGGCGATGCCGCGGCCGTCTTCATCGCCTGCGGAACCGGTGAGTTCGGGGCGCTGAGCGAAGACGAGTTCCGCACGGCGATCGGAGTCGCGGTCGACGAGGTCTCCGATGCGGTGCCGGTGGTGGCCGGCGTCGGCTACGGCTGGGCGCAGGCGCAGCGCTTCGCGGCCATCGCGGAGGAGGCGGGCGCCGACGCCGCACTCGTGATGCCGCACTACCTCGTCAGCGCGCCGCAGGCGGGTCTCGCCGCCCACGTCCGTCGTATCTCGGCGAGCACCGACCTCCCCCTGATCATCTACCAGCGCGGCCAGGCGGACTACGCGCCGGAGACGGTGCGCGAACTCTCCCACCTGCCCAACGTCGTCGGCCTCAAAGACGGCCGCAGCAACTATCCCGCGCTGCAAATGACGACTCTCGCGGTGGACGACGAATTCCTCTTCTTCAATGGGGCGCTCACCGCAGAGTTGCAGTACCGTCCCTACGCCAGCATCGGCATCACCGCCTACTCGTCGGCCGTGCACGCTTTCGTGCCCGAGGTCGCCAACGCGTTCTTCCGTGCGGCACGCGCCGGGGACGACGACACGATGGATGCGCTGCTGCGCACTTTCTACGGCCCCTTGGTGGAGCTGCGCGATGAAGTACGCGGCTACGCCGTGGCGCTCGTGAAGGCGGGCGCACGACTGCGCGGCCAGAACGTCGGACCTGTCCGCGCCCCGCTGAGCGACCCGCACGACGCCCATATCCGCCGGCTCGACGAGATCACCCGCGCCGGACTGGCCCTGATCGGGGAAGAGTTCTGATGGACGACCGGATCGCCCGTCGGCTCCGCAGCGCGGGTATCGACCTGCTGCCGCAGGCGCCCCCGCGTCATCCTTACGAGGTGGCCACCCGCGACGGGGACACGCTCTATGTCTCCGGCAAGACGGCGATGAGGGACGGTGCGGTCGTCTACGCCGGCTCCCTGGCGGGGGCGGGCGACATCTCCCGCGGGCAGGAGGCTGCGCGTCTGTGTACGATCCAACTGCTCTCCGCGCTCGACGCAGTCGTGGGGCTCGAGTGTGTGGATCGTGTGCTGAAGCTCACAGTGTTCGTCGCCTCCGCGTCCGAGTTCACCGGGCAGGCCCTCGTGGCCAACGCCGCCTCCGAGCTGCTGCGAAAGGCGCTCGGCGATGCGGGAACGCACGCACGCTCCGCTGTCGGAGTGGCAGCGCTCCCCGGCGGCAGCACGGTAGAGGTCGAGGCGGTCGTGCGTGTGAGGGCGGAGGCGGCATGAGCTCTGCGACGTGGCAGGGGCGGATCGCCGAGATCCGAGTGCGGTTGGCCGAGCTGCCGCGCACGCGGCTGGCGACACTGCCGACCCCGCTGGACGACTGTCCGCGGCTCTCCGCCGAGCTCGACGGCATCCGTGTGCTCGTCAAACGCGACGACCTCACCGGACTCGCCTTCGGAGGCAACAAGGTGCGCCAGCACGAGTTCGTCCTCGGGGACGCGATCGCGAGCGGGGCGGACTGCCTCATCCAGGGTTCCGCGTCCCAGTCGAACCATTCGCGTCAGCTCGCGGCGGCGGGAGCCAGGCTCGGCGTGGAGACCCATCTGGTGCCGTTGCAGGATGCGCACAGCGATCCGATTCAGGGAAACTACCTCGTGAGCAACCTGCTCGGAGCCCGGATCCATCCCGTTCCGCAGGGCGCCTCGGTCATCGACGCGAAGGCGGAACTGGCCGCCTCCCTGCGGGCGGAGGGGCGCACGCCCTACGTGGTCGGGATGGGGGCGCAGGCCGCCCTCGAACTGGCCGCCGTCGCCTACGTCGAGGCCCTGTTCGAGATCGTCGAGCAGCTGCCGCCGGACACCACGCTCGACTATCTGTACACGACCTCCCAGGGCAGCACCCAGGCCGGACTCCTGCTCGCCTGCGAACTGCTGGAACTCCCCACACGCGTCGTCGGGATCGGACCGCTCGACGCGAGCCACGAGGCATACATCCCGCCTCGAGGGATCCTCGAGCTCGTCCAGGGCGCCGCTCGGCGACTGGGCGTGGAGACGAGCGTCGGGCTCGAGGACGTCATCCACGACACCGATTTCGTCGGTGAAGGGTACGGCGTGCCGTCGACTGACGGCATCGCCGCCATCCACCGGCTCGCCTCGACCGAGGGGATCCTGCTGGACCCGGTGTACACCGGGAAGGGGTTCGCCGGGCTCCTCGCGCACATCGTCGCGCAGCGCATCCCCGCATCATCGACCGTCGTCTTCCTCCACACCGGCGGGTTGCCCGCACTGTTCGAGTATGCCGAGCGGCTCACCGGTTCCCGCTCGCCGCACGGCGTCGGCGAGCAACTCCCAGAAACACCGCAATCGCACAAGTCCCATCCTGAAAGTAGAGAGACAGCATGAATCGCAAACCGCTCACCGCAGCGATCACCGGCATCGTCGCCGGCGCTCTGCTGCTGACCTCGTGCTCCTCGTCGTCACCCGAGCCGGGTGAGGGCGGCGGAGCACAGGAGTTCCGCATCATCGCGACCGAACCGTCGGCCGGTCTCGACCCCGCCATCGCCGTCACCCAGGCATCGCTACGCGTGATGGAGCTGATGTACGACACCCTGATCGACTACGACGAGGACAACAACCTCATCCCGATGATCGCCGAGGACTGGGAGATGTCCGACGACGGTCTCACGTACGTCTTCACGCTTCGTGACGCGTCGTTCAGCGACGGCAGCGCGATCACCGCCGCCGACGTCGTCTACTCGATCGAGCGCGCCGCGGCGAGCGAAGCGTTGGGCGGGCGCCTCGCCGCGCTCGCGTCGGTGGAGGCGACCGGTGACCTGGAGGTGACCATGACACTGTCCGAGCCGTCGCGGGTCTTCCTCGGAGCGCTGGCAGCCACCGGCAGTGCCGCGATCCTCAAGCAGGAGGCCGTGGAAGCCGACCCCGACTACTTCACCCAGCCCACGGCGACCTCGGGTCCGTGGCAGCTGGAGGAGAACGTGCAGCAGAGTCACGCGACCCTCAGGGCCAACGAGAGCTACTGGAACGAAGACCTCACGTTGTTCGACACCATCACCTACACCTACTCGACCGACACCACGGCGATGGCTGCGGCGGTTGAGACGGGAACGGCAGACATGACGTACAACATGCGGCCCGCGGACGCCGTGCGGCTCGACGACGCCGGCACGATCCAGTTCTTCGAGGCCCCGAGCCCGGGCATCCTCTCCTGGGGGCTGGACAAGACCCGTCCGCCCTTCGACGACGTCGACGTGCGTCAGGCGGTCGCGTACCTCGCGCCGCGTGCCGATCGTCTCACCACATGCTGGAGCGACATCGGCCCGGTGTCCTTCGGCGACCTCATCTTCGAGGGGCAGGACTTCTACAGCGAGGGCGAGCAGCGCTTCGATATCGATGCGGATGACGCCCTCTCCAAAGCCGAGGACCTCCTCGACGAGGCTGGCTGGGTGCCCGGGGCCGACGGCATCCGCGAGAAGGACGGTGTGAGGTTCGCGCTGGAGGTGCCCTATGAGAACACCTGGACCCAGGCGCGGTGCAACACGGAGATGCTGCAGCAGGCGCTGTTGCCCGCCGGCATCGACATCACCCCCGTCGCCTATGACCGGGCCAACTTCTGGACCGACGTCGCCGCCGACAAGTTCCAGATGTACCACGCGGGCAACAACTACGCGACGGTGGACGCCTACTTCCAGCAGACGTACACGTGCGAGGGCTCGGCCAACGAGCTCATCGCCAAGTGGTGCAACGAGGACGTCGACGCGCTCATCGCCCAGGCGATCGCCTCGAGCGACACCGCCGAGGTCACCGACCTCTACCGTCAGGTGCAGGACATCGTCCTCGACGAGCAGCCGACGATCACCACCGGAGCCCAGTACGCGGTGATCGGAGCCTCGCCGAAGCTCACGGGCTACTACCCGAGGGCCGACGCCTCGAACCGTGCTCTGATGTACGCCACCCTGGCGGACTGACGCCCGCGCCCGGGACGGCCATGACGGTCGTCCCGGGCTTCCCACCGACACTGGAGTCCTCTCGATGATCAGGTACGTCCTCCGACGACTACTCTTCGTGATCCCGCTGCTGTGGGCACTGACCCTCCTGCTGTTCTTCTACGTGCATGCCGTGCCCGGCGATCCGATCGCCGGCATGCTGGGACCGAACGGCACACCGGAGCTCATCGCGCAGCTCCGCCACGAGCGGGGGCTGGATCGCCCTCTCGTCGAGCAGTACTTCACGTGGTTCTTCGGCCTGTTCCAGGGGGACCTGGGGGTCTCGCTCATCACCGGTGCGCCGCTCACGCCGCTCGTGGTGAATCGCATCCCGGCGACCCTGCAGTTGACGCTGGCCGGACTCCTCTTCACCGTGCTCATCGGCTTCCCCCTCGGGTACTACGCAGGCAAGCACAAGGGCGGATGGCTCGACCGCATCCTGTCACCGGCGGCACTGATCGGTCTGTCGCTGCCGGTGTTCTGGATCGGCACGCTGCTGATCCTCCTCCTGGGCGTGCAACTGCGTTGGCTGCCGACGGCCGGCTATGTGCCGTTCGCCGACGACCCGTGGCAGAGCCTGCGTCTGACGCTCATGCCGGCGCTCGTGCTGGGATTGCATCTGTCGCCATTCCTCGCCCGGATGGTCCGGGTCTCCACTTCCGAGCTGATGCGCGAGCAGTTCGTCGTGCAGGCGAGGATCCGGGGGCTTCTGCCCCGGACGGTGAACCAGCGGTTCGTGCTGCGCAACGCGATCCTGCCCGTGCTCGTCGTCGTCGGCATGAACCTCGGCGCCCTGCTGGGCGGCCAGGTGATCGTCGAGCAGCTGTTCAACTGGCCGGGAATCGGTCGGCTGCTCGTCGAAGGCGCCGTGCAGCGCGACTACCTCGTCGTGCAGTCGCTGATCCTGGTCGTCGCGACCATATACATCCTGGTCAACCTCGCCGTCGAGGTCATCCAGGCCTGGCTTGATCCGAGAGTGAGACTGACGTGACCACCACGACGACAGCGACACTGGTCTCGCGCCTGGGGAGGCGCGTCTCACCCGTACCGGCGGGAGGAGTGCGTGCGATCACGCTGCGCAGCATTGCGCGCACACCCCGCGCCCTCCTCGGACTCATCATGACGCTCCTGGTCATCGGCGTAGCCGTTCTCGGCGCCTTCTGGACCCCCTACAACCCGACGGAGTTCAACGCGGGAGCTCCCTTCACAGCCCCCGACTTCGCCTACCCTATGGGGACCGACGTCTACGGACGAGACATCCTCTCCCGGGTGATGGCCGGATCCGGCGTGTCCCTCACGGTCTCGGCGGCGGCGGTGGCGGGGGCGCTCGTGATCGGCACGGTGTTCGGCGTCGCCGCCGGATACTTCGGCGGAATCGCCGATGCCGTGCTCACCAGGACGATCGACATCCTGCTGGCCATCCCCGGTCTGGTCATGGCCCTCGGCATCGTCACGCTCCTGGGGCCCTCCGCGCAGTCGGTGACGGTCGCGCTCATCGCCGTGTACAGCTGGCAGTTCGCCCGCATCGTGCGCAGTTCCGTCGTGTCGGCGAGATCCAGGCCATACGTCGAGGCCTCACGCGGTGTCGGCTCCTCCGCGTTCGGGATCATCGGGCGCGACGTCTTCCCGAGCCTGCTCCCCGTACTCATCGTGCAGGTCACGACCGCTTTCGCGTGGGGCATCCTCGACGAGGCGTCGATCGGGTTCCTCGGCCTCGGCGTGCAACCCCCCGATCCGTCGTGGGGATCCCTGTTGATCGAAGGACGTGAGTTCATGTACGAGGCGCCATGGCTCGCCGTCGGAGCGGGCGCGGTGGTCGTCGTTGCCGTGCTGGGCGTCAACCTGCTCGGCGACGGTCTGCGCGACATCGTCGATCCCCGTAGCGGAGGAGTGAACTCATGACTGACATCGTCGAAGCGACAGTTCCGCTCGTCACCGTGCGCGGCCTCTCGGTCGAGTTCGCCACCCAGGAGGGTACGGTCCGCGCCGTCGACGACGTCTCCTTCACCGCGGGAGCGGGGGAGATCATCGGGCTCGTCGGTGAATCCGCGTCCGGAAAGAGCACACTCGGGCTCTCGCTCCTTCGGGCCGTGCCTGCCCCCGGACGCACGAGCGCCGAGGAACTGCGCCTCGAGGACCGCGACCTCCTCGGCCTGAGCGAGACTGAGCTGCGCACGGTGCGCAGTGCCGAGATAGCGCTCGTCGTGCAGGATGCGCTCGCCACCATGAACCCGGTCACGACGATCGGCGAACAGATCACGCGAATCCTTCGCGACCACGCCGTCCCCGGGACGCGACGGGAACACCGGGAACGGGCGATCCGGGCCCTTGGCGAAGTTCGACTCCCCGATCCGGAAGACGTGATGCGTCGATATCCGCACGAACTGAGCGGAGGGATGCAGCAGCGCGTCGCCATCGCGCAGGGACTCATCCTGGAACCGAAGCTCATCATCGCCGACGAGCCGACCACGGCACTCGACGTGACCGTGCAGGCGCAGATCCTCGCCTTGTTGAAGTCGATCGCCGCCACCCACGGCACGAGCATCATCTTCGTCACGCACGACCTGGCGACCGTCGCCGAAATCGGCGACCGGGTGATGGTGATGTATGCCGGAAGGATCGTCGAGTCGGGCCCAGTGAAGGACGTCTTCCGCAGTCCGGAGCATCCGTACACGCGTGCGCTGCTGGCGAGCCTACTGCCGTTGGGAGGTGAGCCGCCGGCGCGCCTCGACGCCATCCCCGGTCAGCCTCCGCGGCCGGGCTCCTGGCCGACCGGGTGCCGTTTCTCCCCCCGCTGTCCGCTCTACCGGGCCAAGGGCGAGCCGGAGCAGTGCCGCACCCACGATCCGCGTGCTCGGGGCGACGGCTCGCACTGGGCCGCCTGCCACTTCGCCACCGAGGAGGAATCGGAATGAACACCGACCAGAGCGCTCCGCAACGGCCCATCCTCGAGGCCCGCGACGTCGTCAAGGTCTTCGGACGCCGACACAACAGGCCCGCCGTCGCCGGTGTGTCGCTCTCAGTCACCGAGGGCGAGGCCCTGGGCATCGTCGGCGAGAGCGGTTCGGGCAAGACGACCCTCGCGCGCATCCTCATGGGCTTCGAGACCGCGTCCTCGGGCGAGTCCCGTGTTCGGGGGGAGTCCATCCCGAAGCTGCGCGGTAGGCGGCGGCGCGAGTTCCGGCGCCTGGTGCAGATGGTGTTCCAGAACCCCTACGCATCGCTCAACCCGTTCCGCTCCATCCGCGCCACGCTTGCGGATGGATACCGGGTGATCGGGGTCAAGGGCGCCGAGCGCGAGCGGCGGATGCGGGAGCTGCTCGACCAGGTGGGTCTGCACGAGGGGGTCCTCGATCGTTATCCGCACGAGTTCAGCGGCGGGCAACGGCAGCGCATCGTGCTCGCCAGGGCGCTCACCGTCGACCCCTCGGTCATCGTGGCCGACGAGCCGCTGTCCGCCCTCGACGTGTCCATCCAGGCGCAGGTGCTCAACCTCCTGGGCGACCTGAAGCGATCGCTCGGTCTCACCATCGTCATGGTGACGCACGATCTGCGAGTGGTGAACTTCTTCTGCGACCGGATCGCCGTGATGTACATGGGGGCGCTCGTCGAGCTCGGGTCGCGCGCCGAGATCATGAATCGCTCGTGGCATCCGTACACGCGGATGCTGATCGGCGCGGCCCCCGTCGACACTCCCGGCGTCGTCCCCGAGCGCCCGTGGATGCACAGCACCCCGGCACCCGTCGATGACACCTCCGTCGGGTGTCCGTTCGCTGCGCGCTGCTGGTTGCGCGAACAGCTCGGCAACCCCGAGCGCTGCGTCACCGAGCGTCCGTCGTTCCGCGAGGTGTCGGCCGAGACGCCTCCGGCGGCGGGGGCGCATGCATCTGCCTGCCACTTCGCCGAGGATGTCGAGCGCGCGGCGTCCGGGATTCCCGTGACGGCATGAGCGACTCCCTGGCGTCTCGGGCGCGGCAGGCGCTCGCCGTCGCGCCCGAGGGCGTCTACCTGAACACCGCGGCTGAGGGCCTTCTGCTCGCATCCGCCGCTGCCGCCTGGGACCGCTACGGTGCGGCAAAGGCTCGGGGTGCGCTCGGTCGGGAGGAGTTCGCGGCCATCGAAGCGGAGGCGCGACGTCGCTTCGCCACGGCCGTCTCCGCCGCCGTGCACGACGTCGCCTTCGTCGCCTCGACCTCCCGCGGCCTGGATATCGTGCTGAAGGGGATCGACTGGCGTGACGGCGACGTGCTCGTGACGCTGGAGGGGGAGTTCCCCTCCACGCTCTTCAACGTCGAGCTGCTGCGGTCCCGTGGGGTCGAAGTGCGGTTGGTCGCTGCCCGTGACGGTGCGCTCCGCGAGGACGACATCGTCGCCGCGATGGACGAGCGCACGCGCCTCGTGGTCGCCAGCCTGGTGAGCTTTCGCTCGGGACAGCGGCTGGATCTCAGGTCGATCGGCGCACGTGCGGAGCAGATCGGTGCACTCGTGTTCGCCGATGCCGTGCAGGCCGTCGGCGCAGGCGAGGTGTCGATGGAGGGGATCGACGTGCTCTGCGCGGCGACGTTCAAGTGGCAGCTCGGCGTGCACGGCACAGCGGGCTTCGCGGCCACTCGGCGCGCCCGCGAGATCCTCGCCCCCAGCTACGCCGGTTACCGCAGCGTGGTGGAGCTGTTCCCGGCGCTCACCTCGGACTTCCGGCTCCATCCGGACACGCGGCGCTTCGAGGAGGGGATGCCCGCGTTCCCGGCCCTCGCGGTGCTTGCGGCCTCCCTCGCCGAACTCGAAGAGTGGGGCTACGCGCGCATCGGCGAGCACAACAGGCGTGCGGTGCGGGTACTGCGCGATGGACTCCGCGAACTCGGGATCACTCCGATCCTCGCCGACGACCGCGTCGAGACGGGCGGGATCATCGCCTTCGAATCCGACGATCATGTCAGAATCGCCGAGGAGCTCGCCCGCCGGGGCACGACCGTCTGGGCGCGGGACGGGCGAGTACGTCTCGCCGCTCACGCGTACACGTCGGATGCCGACACGGAGACGGTGCTCGCACAGCTGAAGAGGATCGGAGTGTGACTGTGCCGAACATCACGCGGCTCGCCGTCGTCGGAGCCGGTCGGATCGCGCACGACCACGTGAGGGCCGCGAATGAGCTGCCCGACGTCGAGATAGTCGCCGTCGTCGATCCAGATCGGGACGCAGCCCGCAGGCTGGCTGATCTCAGCGGTGCCGGACTGACCGCAGTGTCGATCGACGAACTGCCCGACGGCGTCGATGGGGCGATCCTCTGCTCGCCGACGCGAGTGCATGCCGAGCAGGCTCGTACACTCGTGACTCGCGGCATCGGCGTCATGGTGGAGAAGCCGCTGTCCGATGATCTCGGCGAGGCGACCGCGTTGCTGGCCCTCGCTGAGCGGTGCAAGGTTACGCTCATGCCAGCCCAGGTGCTCCGCCACCTTCCGTTGATCGACCCCATCCGTGAGGTGCTTGCTTCGGGGCGTTTCGGTTCACCGGTGCAGGCCATCGAACGTCGGCTGGTGGACCGTGCGGACAACTTCCCGTGGTGGCGTGAACTGCCGGCGTTCCTCATCTCGCACTGGGGATCTCACAGCGTAGACCTCATCTGCCACCTGTTCGCCGACGAGGCGCGCCGCGTTGTCTGCGAAGCGGACTCGGTACGAAGTGACTTCGGCGTCATCGATGACTTCTCCTTACTGGTTCGGTTCCACTCGGGATTGCGGATGACGTCTTCGATGTCGTTTTCCTCGCGCGTGAAGGTTCATGATCTTGTGCTCATCGGCACTGGCGCTACCGTCACGCTGGATTGCTACCGCTCTGTCGCCGTTGATGGCGAAACGGTGTGTGAAGGAGAGGAGACCGAGATCCTCGCCGCAGGATTCCGACGACAGTTACGTGCCTTCGTCGACCGGCTCTGCAGCGGTTCTTCGGCATCCAATGACGATGTGCTTTCCTCACTGCGTGTTCTCGCGGCGGCTGAGCACAGCGCACGTGAGGGCACGATAAAGCGTCTCGTCGACTGATCGGGGCCGAAGACCATCGTGTGTGCCGTTGCTCGAATGGAGGTGCTCCCGCGTCGATTGCGAGGCAGTAGCCGGCCCCTTCAGTCCTCCACGGGGCCGAGCCAGGCGCTCGCTGCGGTGGAGTGCGCCGATTCGGGATCGGAGGGGTGGAACATGCCCGCCAGCACGTCGCGGTAGAGGCGCGACAGCTCGTTGCGAGTGAAGTACGACGAACCGCCGGCGACGAGCATCGCCTGATCCGCGACGTGCTTGGCCATCGTCACCGCGCGGTGCTTCGTACCCGACAGCAGGGTGAACCAGCGCGCGCCGTGATCCGCGCGCTCGTCGACGTCGCGGGCGAGCGCGGCGATCTGCGGTGGCAGGGCGTCGTAGGCGAGGGCCATGTCGGCGATGCGCCAGCGGATGTCGGGGTCCTGCGCGTACGTCTTCCCGCTCTTCTTGGATCGCCGGGTGCTCGCCGCATCGACGGCGAGATCCAGCGTTCGTCGCGCGATGCCGGTGTACACCGAGGCGAGCAGCAGCTCGAAGACGCTGAAGATGCCGAACACGATCGGGTCGGGATTCGGGCCGGGGTCGATGCGGCGCACGACGTGCTCGGCAGAGGCGACGGCCCTGCGCAGCCGTGTCGTGCGGCTCTGCGTGCCGCGCATGCCGAGCGTGTCCCAGTCGTCGGCGGTCTCCACGGCATCCGTGCGGTCGACGAAGGCGAACACGAGCTTCGGGGCGTCGTCGCTCGTCGTGTCGAGACCGTGCAGGCCGAGCTTGGTCCACACCGGGGCGAGCGAGGTGAAGATCTTGGTTCCGGTAAAGGCGTACGCGCCGTCGTCCTGTGGCTCGGCGGCCGTGTCGCTGCCGAAGAGCACGAGGTCGTTGCCGCCCTCGCTGATCCCGAATGCGAACACCTCGCCGGCGGCGGCGCCGCGCTGCACGAACTCCAACCCCGGCACGCCGCGGTCGGAGAAGACCTTGGCCACGCCGGTCCAGACGAGGTGCATGTTGATCGCCAGGGCGGTGGCGGGCGCTGCCTCGGCCAGCCGCTGCTGCAGCACGGCGGCCTGCTCCAGACCCAGGCCCGCCCCGCCGAGTTCGGCGGGCACGAGGATCGAGAGGTACCCCGCATCCCGCAACTCGCGCAGGTCGTCGTCGGGGAAGGTGTTGTCGCGGTCGTGGATCGGCGCCCGCTCGCGGATGCGTGCCAGCAGGTCGTCGGGAAGGTGCGCGGCGGGATCGAACGTCATGCCTCCAGGCTAGTTCCGCAGACGGGCCGCGGGCTCGGCAGCAAAGCGTGTCATTAAGATGGTACGCTTTGTATCAACGGGATGATACGAACGTCGTGAGACGGGGTAGGAGACGCGGATGAACATCCACTGGCTCGCCGGACTCATCGTCGTCGGGCCGTGGGTTCTCGCGCTCCTCATCGCCTTGATGTGGTGGCTGCTGCGGGGCACCCGACATGCGCTCGATGGGGCGGCCCGTATCTCTGCCCTGGTCGCCATCGCCGCGGCGATGGCGATGGAGATCGTCCTGTCGGCGCAGACGTGGATGTACGACGTCTTCGACAGTGACGACGTGATCGCCGTGAAGCATGCCGTCCCGCTGGCTGCGGCAATGGTCGCCCTTGTGATCGCATCCTTTCCGATGCCTCGCGCTGCGCGCGGGATCGCGGATGTGCGCCGGCGCACGCCGTTGAGCTTCGTGACACCGAGGTGGGTGATCATCGCCGCGATCGTCACGATCCTCGTCGTCTCGCTCACGATCGCGGCGGGGGCGGCGTCCTCGCCGGACCCCAACGGTCGGCGCACGATGTACGTCATCGCTCTGGGGGAAGTGGAGGGCGGTACGACGATCTACGGCTGGTACTACTCGCTTCCGAGCGTGATCCTGCTCGCAGTCCTGCTCGTCGCCGGATTCCTCTCCCTCGTGCTCATCGCACACCCGCCGCTCGGTGTGGACGTCGATCGTGAGCGCACGCAACGGCAGGTGCGCAGTCGCAACGTCCTCTTGATCGTGACCGGTGGCCTCACACTCCATCTCTCCACGATTCTGCTGTCGTTGGGCGCGACGGCCGGCATGCGCTTGGTTCACGCGGCGGACAACCCCGTGCCGCTCCGAGCGCAGCCGACGTTCGCAGCGATCGGACCCTTTCTGCAGTACAGCGGATACGCGGTCCTCGTCATCGGCGCGGTGCTGTGGATGATGGTCGCCATCACCGCCCTTCCGGCGCGACGGAGTGAGCTGCCGAGATGATCATCACGATCGGTTCGTCCGGAGGGTCGCCCGCCGAGCAGATTCGCGATCAGATCGCCGGCTTCATCACGTCGGGACAGCTCGCGGCGGGCGAGCGGCTGCCCTCGGTGCGGCAACTCGCCGCCGACCTCGGCGTCGCCCCGGGAACCGTGGCGAAAGCGTATCGGGTGCTCGAAGCGAACGGCCAGGTCGTGACTCGCATGGGCGCGGGAACGCGGGTGAGCGCGGAGGCGACCTCGCTGTCGCCCGCGGTGCTCGACGCGGCGCGCTCTCTCCGTGCGGCCGCGCTCGGCGACGGCGTCGACGTCGACGAGGCGATCCGCATCCTCCGTGCGATCTGGTGAGCTGGAGGGTCAGTCGAGAGCGTCGAGGAGCTGGCGGATCGTCTCGTCGGGACGGTCGCGGTGCGGGGAGTGGCCGGCGTCAGTGACGATCGACATCGTGATGCGCTCGTTCGCGGCGAGCACCTCGGCGGCGAGATCGCCGGTGAACAGGCTGTAGACGGCCGGGTCGGCGCCGATCACGTGCGTGGGGATCGTGAGCCGTACCGCATCCGCCCGCACATCCCACGGGACACCGTCATCCGAGTTCTGCGCGCTCGTCTGCTCCACCGCCCACCGGCTCGCGCGGTGCACCGCGTCGACCTTCAGCTCCAGATCCTGCTCGTGCCAGTGCGGATGCTCGTCGCGCACGGTCTCGATCCGATCGTCGTCGAAGGCCCGCTTCTGACTCGCGCGGATGACGGCCGCATCGTGGCCCGTGAGCATGATCGCCGGATCGATGAGCACCAGCCGACGGGTCCATGCCGCATCGTGCGCCGCCGCCGAGGTGCTGGCCGCACCGCCGAGCGAATGCCCGATCACCGCATCCCATGCCCCTCCGCGGTCGGGCCGAACGGCGCCGACATCGGCGGCATAGGCGGCGACCGTGTAGTCGAGTGCGCGCGGGGCCTCGCCGTGACCGCGCAGATCGACCGCGGTCGCGCACCATCCGGCAACGGCGAGTGCCGTGCCGAGTCGCCACATCAGGGCCGCCGACGAGCCGAGGCCGTGTACGAGCAGGGCGTGCCGCTCGGCGTCGGGCGAGCCCCACACCAGGCGGGGCAGGACGAGCGGTGCGGGCATGCGCTCATCCTAAGAGGAGCCGAGCGGATGCCGGATCAGGGCTGCTGCATGAGCGTCGACACCGGTTCGGTGTCGGGAATGGGGCTGGGGTCGCGCGTGCGCAGGTCGGGGAAGGCCCGTACGAAGACCACGGAGACGATGAGGGCGGCCACCGCGAACAGGATCGCGGCGAGATAGGCGCCCTGCGGGGTTCCGGAGAGGTCGATGAGGAATCCGGCGATGGCCGAGCCCGCGGCCGCGCCGATGAGCTGGCCGGTGCCGGCCCATCCGAACGCCTCGGCCGTCTCACTGAACTTCACGCTCGCCGTCGTGATCGCGAACAGGACGGCCAGGGCGGGGGCGATGCCGATCCCCGCGACGAGCAGGGTTCCGCCGAGCCAGAACACGTTCAGCGACACCAGGGTGAGAGAAAGGCCGACCGTGACGACGGCCAGGCGCCGCGCCATCGCCCACGGACCGATCGGCACGTGGCCGGTGGCCAGGCCACCGGCGAGGCTGCCGACCGCGAACACGGCCAGCACGATCCCCGCCTCCAGCCCGCCGTGATCGAAGGTGGCGACGACGCCGACCTCCACGGCGGCGCACGAGCCGATGAGGAGGAAGCCGATCACCGTGGCCAGCATCACCGGAGGACGCAGCACGACGGCGCCGAAGCCGCGCCGACTGCGCGGGATGCGTACGCGCCCGAGCTCGGGGGAGAGGATGAACCAGCCGCCGCCGAGTACGAGGATCGCGGCGACCAGGAGGAGCCCGACCGACGATCCGATCTGCGTGGACACCAGCGTGATCGCCACGGGGGCGAGGATCCAGATGATCTCCTGCAGCGACGCGTCCAGCGAGAACAGCGGGGTCAGCTGCGAGGAGTTGACGAGCTTCGGATAGATCGTGCGCACCGCCGCCTGCACCGGCGGAGTGGACAGGCCGGCGACGAGCCCCAGCGCCATGTACCCGGGGATCTGCAAGGGCAGCAGGGCGAGCGCGACGAAGGCGAGCACGCACACCGAGAGGGTGAGCGTGAGCACGCGGCGCATGCCCCAGGCCCCCATCCAGCGGCTTGTGACGGGGCCGGCGACGGCCTGGCCGACCGACGCCGCGGCCAGCGCGAGACCTGCGGCGCCGTAGGAGCCGGTCGTGTGCTCGACGTGCAGCAGAATCGCCAGGCTCGACATGCCGTTGGGGAATCGCGCCGCCAGTTGCGCCGCGATCATGCGGCCCACTCCGGGGGTGCGCAGAAGGTCTCGGTATCCCGCCACCAGGCAACATTAGCGCCGCCGCTGCGCTACTGTGAGCGCAACGTCGGCCGTGAGGGGAGCTTGTGTCCAGCACCGTATCGAACGTCATCGCGCCGCATCCTCGGCCCTGGTCGATCCGCGGCCTTCGCCGCCTGGCCCCCGTTGTCGCCGTTGTGCTGGGGGTGGGGCTCACCGCCTGCGCTCCGCCGTCGAATCCGGGTGCGTCCGAGACCTCACCGGAGTCGTCGCCGAGCGCACCGGCGACGACCGCGGGGGATGTCGTCGCCTGGGCGAGCGGGGCCGAGTGGTCCTTCGCGCCAGACGGTCTGCAGACGCCGTTCCCTGTTGCCTTCACCGACGGCGCGGCCGTGGACGACAGCGGGCGGACATACGAGCTCGGCGACGGCGTCGAAGCGGATGCGGACGGCGACGGTGTCATCGATGTCGCGATTCCCGTCACCCAGCACGACGGCAACGGCGTGCTGCGGCTCTGGTACGTATGGCTCGGCGTCGATCGCCCCGGCGAGGGGGAGCCCGCGGCCGAGCAGGTCGTCTATCCGATCGCCAGGATGAGCAGGTGCGGTGATGTCGTGAACGACGTGGCGGCTGTGGACGGCGGGTATCGCATCGACCAGGTCCTTCGCCTGCCCTTCGACACCACCGACTGCGCGAGCGGCGGCACAGGGCAGCAGGTGCGCGAGGTGCACGTCGAACGGATCGACGGTGTCGCCTATCCGATCCAGACCGCGCCGATCCCCGCCTGGGGCGGGGTGTGCCCGCGATCGGAGTGGATGGACGGGCTGATCGACGAAGAGGTCGACGCCCGAGCCGCGCCGCCCGCATCCGCGCCTCAAGTGATCGCACCGGGCGAGGCCGTGTCGCTGTACGAATTGCCTGACGCGCCGTTGCTCACCGCCGACGGGACACGTTTCTTCGGGTTCCAGACCGAAGAGATCATGGCGCACGGCAGCACGACCTCCGACAAGCTGACGCACTGCGCCTTCGCGGGCTGAGCCTTCGCCGGCTGAGTCGTTGCGCAGCGCGCTCTGTTCGATCCCGCCGCGCACGGATGACGCGACACGCCGACGACACGCCGGAGGGCGATTTCCACACCCTGGGGAATGTCGGATGCCCCGTTTAGCGTGCCCCCTGTGGACGGATCGTGAACGGTGCTCTGCGAGCCGCGGGAATCCGCGCTTCGGTGGCTTCGGAATCGTTTCGCCCCTGTGGATGAAAAGGTGGACAACCTGTGTTGTAACCAGGGGACGACGGTGGAAAACTACACGGATGTAACTACTAGACCTTGTGGTCACCCCGAATGTCGGCACCCATATGTAGTATTGGAGTCCCGGTGGGGGGCCTACCGGAAAACATGCGGATCTGAGGGAAGAAGGGGCGGAATCCATGTCGATCACTGTCTATACGAAGCCGGCCTGCGTGCAGTGCAACGCGACCTACCGCGCGCTCGACGCGAAGGGCATCGACTACGAGGTGCACGACCTCTCCGAGGACCCCGCGGCACTCGAGCAGGTCAAGGCGCTGGGTTACATGCAGGCGCCGGTCGTCATCACCGATGAGGACCACTGGTCCGGCTTCCGCCCGGACAAGATCGACGAGCTCGCCGCTCGCCTCTGACGCCTGAGACGACGAGTCCAGACGAACAGTCCAGACGGAGGGAGGGCGCGATGAGCACCGTCGCTACGACTGCGCCTCTCCTGGTCTATTTCTCGAGCGTCTCCGGCAACACCGGTCGCTTCATCGAGAAGCTGGGGTTGCCGGCGCGGCGCATCCCGCTGCACCGGCAGGACGAGCCCCTCGTCGTGGACGAGCCGTTCGTCCTCGTCACCCCCACCTACGGCGGAGGCCAGGGCAGGGGCGAGGAGAAGGGCGCGGTCCCGAAGCAGGTCATCCGGTTCCTCAACGATGAGCGCAACCGGAGCAACATCCGCGGAGTGATCTCCGCGGGGAACACGAACTTCGGCGAGGCCTTCTGCCTCGCCGGCGAGATCGTCAGCCGCAAGTGCCATGTGCCTCACTTGTACCGGCTAGAGGTATTCGGCACGCAGGAAGACGTCGATCGCGTGAGCGACGGATTGGAACGATGGTGGACACCGCAGTTGATGAGCAGGCAGTGACCGAGCAGGCGGCCTTCAAGGTCAACCCGGCGTACGAGGGGATGGACTACCACGCCCTCAACGCCATGCTGAACCTCTATGACGCGAACGGGAAGATCCAGTTCGACGCCGACAAGCGCGCCGCGCGGGAGTACTTCCTGCAGCACGTGAACCAGAACACCGTCTTCTTCCATTCGCTCAAGGAGCGGCTCGACTACCTCGTCGAGAAGGAGTACTACGAAGGCGCCGTGCTCGAGAAGTACCCGTTCGATTTCATCCAGAGGCTCAACGACCTCGCCTACTCGAAGAAGTTCCGCTTCGAGACGTTCCTGGGCGCGTTCAAGTACTACACGAGCTACACGCTGAAGACCTTCGACGGCAAGCGCTACCTGGAGCGCTTCGAGGACCGCGTCGTGATGACCGCGCTCGCCCTCGCCGACGGCGACCAGCAGGTCGCGATCGACCTCGTGGAGGAGATCGTCTCCGGCCGGTTCCAGCCGGCGACCCCCACCTTCCTCAACGCGGGCAAGGCGCAGCGCGGCGAGCTCGTCAGCTGCTTCCTGCTGCGCATCGAAGACAACATGGAGTCGATCGCCCGCGGCATCAACTCGTCGCTGCAGCTGTCCAAGCGCGGTGGCGGCGTGGCGCTGCTGCTGTCGAACATCCGCGAGTCGGGTGCACCGATCAAGCAGATCGAGAACCAGTCCTCGGGCATCATCCCCGTCATGAAGCTGCTCGAAGACAGCTTCAGCTACGCCAACCAGCTCGGTGCGCGTCAGGGCGCCGGTGCGGTGTACCTCAGCGCGCACCACCCCGACATCATGCGCTTCCTCGACACCAAGCGCGAGAACGCCGACGAGAAGATCCGCATCAAGACGCTCTCACTGGGCGTGGTCGTGCCCGACATCACGTTCGAGCTGGCCAAGAACGGCGAGGACATGTACCTCTTCTCGCCGTACGACGTCGAGCGCGTGTACGGGGTGCCGTTCGGCGACATCTCGGTCACCGAGAAGTACCGCGAGATGGTCGACGACCCGCGCATCAAGAAGACCAAGATCAAGGCGCGCGAGTTCTTCCAGACCCTCGCCGAGATCCAGTTCGAGTCGGGCTATCCGTACATCATGTTCGAAGACACGGTGAACAAGGCCAACCCGATCAAGGGCCGGATCAACATGTCGAACCTCTGCAGCGAGATCCTGCAGGTGAACACGCCCACCACGTACAACGACGATCTGTCGTACGGCGAGATCGGCAAGGACATCTCCTGCAACCTCGGCTCGATGAACATCGCGCTCGCGATGGATGCCGACGATCTGGGCAAGACGGTGGAGACCGCGATCCGTGCCCTCACCGCCGTGAGCAACCAGAGCCACATCGGCTCGGTGCGCTCGATCGAAGACGGCAACGACCGCTCGCACGCGATCGGCCTGGGGCAGATGAACCTGCACGGCTACCTCGCCCGCGAGCACGTGTTCTACGGGTCCGAAGAAGGTCTGGACTTCACGAACATCTACTTCTACACCGTGCTGTACCACGCGCTGCGGGCCTCCAATCAGCTTGCGATCGAGCGCGGCACCGCCTTCGACGGGTTCGAGGACTCGACATACGCGTCGGGGGAGTTCTTCGACAAGTACATCGAGCGCGCCTGGCAGCCCGAGACCGAGAAGGTCGCCGAGCTGTTCGCCGGCAAGCACATCCCCACGCAGGAGGACTGGGCCGCGCTGAAGGAGTCCATCCAGAAGCACGGCATCTACAACCAGAACCTGCAGGCCGTGCCGCCGACCGGGTCGATTTCGTACATCAACAACTCGACGAGCTCGATCCACCCGATCGCGTCGAAGATCGAGATCCGCAAGGAAGGCAAGCTCGGTCGCGTGTACTACCCGGCCCCGTTCATGACGAACGAGAACCTGGAGTACTACCAGGACGCCTACGAGATCGGGTACGAGAAGGTCATCGACACGTACGCCGCCGCCACCCAGCACGTGGACCAGGGCCTGTCGCTGACGCTGTTCTTCAAGGACACCGCCACCACGCGCGACATCAACAAGGCTCAGATCTACGCCTGGCGCAAGGGGATCAAGACGATCTACTACATCCGTCTGCGCCAGCTCGCCCTTGAGGGCACGAACATGGACGAGTGCGTCAGCTGCATGCTGTAATTGGCTGCTGATCAGGGATTTTGAGACAGGAAGAATGATGACCCCCGAATCGCTCAAGCTGGTCGACCACGTGCAGGCGATCAACTGGAACCGCATCCAAGACGACAAGGACCTCGAGGTCTGGAACCGTCTGGTGAACAACTTCTGGCTGCCCGAGAAGGTGCCGCTGTCGAACGACGTGCAGTCGTGGAACACGCTCACGCCCGAGGAGCAGCTGCTCACGATGCGCGTGTTCACCGGACTCACGCTGCTCGACACGATCCAGGGCACGGTTGGCGCCGTCTCGCTCATCCCGGATGCGATCACCCCGCACGAGGAGGCGGTGTACACGAACATCGCCTTCATGGAGTCGGTGCACGCCAAGAGCTACTCGTCGATCTTCTCCACCCTCGCATCGACGAAGGAGATCGATGAGGCGTTCCGGTGGTCCACGGAGAACGTGAACCTTCAGAAGAAGGCCCAGATCATCATGGACTACTACCAGGGCGACGACCCGCTGAAGCGCAAGGTCGCCTCGACGCTGCTGGAGTCGTTCCTGTTCTACTCGGGTTTCTACCTGCCGATCTACTGGTCGTCGAAGGCGAAGCTGACGAACACGGCAGACCTCATCCGTCTGATCATCCGCGACGAGGCCGTGCACGGCTACTACATCGGCTACAAGTACCAGCGCGGTCTGGAGACGCAGACGCCCGAGCGCCGTGAGGAGCTGAAGGACTACACGTTCAACCTGCTGTTCGAGCTGTACGAGAACGAGGTGCAGTACACGCAGGATCTGTATGACGGTGTCGGGCTGACGGAGGACGTCAAGAAGTTCCTGCACTACAACGCGAACAAGGCGCTGATGAACCTCGGGTATGAGGCGATGTTCCCCTCCGATGTGACGAACGTGAACCCGGCGATCCTGTCGGCGCTGTCGCCCAACGCCGACGAGAACCACGACTTCTTCTCGGGGTCGGGCTCGTCGTACGTCATCGGCAAGGCCGTCGCCACCGAAGACGAGGACTGGGACTTCTAAAGCACCGGTTCTCGTCCGGCCCGGAAAAGGGCTGATGGGAGGCCCGGATCTGCAGGTTTCTGCAGATCCGGGCCTCTTTTTGTGCCGCCTTCCTGAGAACAGAGGAGGACGGATATGGACGTCAGCAGTCGTTGGGTGTGGCACGCGGGTGGCACGCCCGCACCTTCCAGGAGAGAGCGGGGTGGTCCGTCGGCCGAAATTCGGTCCTGGCGTGCCACCGACCTCGTGCCACAGCGTGCCATAGGGCATGTCAAGTGCGACAAGAAAAGCCAGGTGGGAAGCCAGTTTTGGGGATTCCTGGCCTTTTGTGGCACGGAGTGGCACGACGGTTCGCGTGAGTACGCTCGAGACCAGCGGAGGACACGATGAGCGCCACCAAGACCCGGGAGATAGCAGCAGTCAGGCGTGAGAGCTGGGGGAGCCTTCGCAAGCTCCCCTCCGGCCGGTGGCAGGCCCGCTACCCCGCACCCGACGGTGAGATGTACACCGCCCGGACGGAGGACGACAAGCCGCTGACGTTCCTCACGAAGACCGACGCGCGTGCGTGGCTCGCCAGCGTCCACACGAAGATCGCCCGTCAGCAGTGGGAGCCGCCTTCGGTGGTCGCCGCTCGCCGCCGTGTGGTCGCGGAAGCGGAGAAGGCGCGATCCATCGGATTCTCCGAGTACGCGGAACGGTGGGTTGCCTTGATCCGCACGCAGCCGAACCGCAGCGGGAGGAAACGCGCCATCGCCACTGTGCGCTCCTACAAGAGCAAGGTCGACGGCTACCTCGTCCCGGAGTTCGAAGACACACCGGTACGGCAGATCGACGAGGCGCGCATCCGAGAGATGACCGATCGCCTCGACGCGATCCCCTCGCCGTTGAATCCGAAGTCGAAGTTCAACGGCATCACGCGACCGGTGCTGATCGTGCTCATGATGATCTTGCGTCAGGCAGCCCGCGAGGGGATCATCCCGGCTGCGCCGAACATCTCGATCCCGAAGCAGGAGGCTGTGCGGCACGATGCCGACCACGACGAGGACGAAGATGTCGCGAGCCCGGAACAGGTCGAGGCCCTGTATGCGGCGACGCCGGATCGCTGGGCGATCATGGTGCTCTTCGCCGCATGGTGCCAGCTGCGCCGCGGAGAGTGCCTGGGGCTGCAGCGCAGGGACATCGAGTGGCACGACGACGCTACCGCGACCCTGCATGTGCGCCGGCAACTGAACGCGAACACCGGCGACTACTCGGAGCGGTTGAAGAGCGACGCGGGAAGGCGGACGCTCAGCATCCCGAAGCTCATGATCGACCGGCTCAGAGACCACTTGCGGGACAACGTGGCGACCGAAGCCAAGGCGCCACTGATCCCGACGAACATCCGCGGCAGCGTCCCGCTGTCGAACACGCGCTGGGGATACGTCTGGGCGGATGCTCGAGACGGTGTCGCGGATCTCCGGCCGCGATTCCGCTTCCACGACCTCCGTCACACGGGCCTGACGATCTTCGCCCAGGAAGGCGCCACGCTCGCAGAGCTGATGCGCCGCGGCGGACACGCCGACATCCGAGTCGTCCTCCGCTACCAGCACGCCACGATGGCCCGCGATCGCGAGCTCGCCGATCGCATGAGCGATCGTGTCGCGGAACAGATCAACGCGACGAGGAAGGTGTGAGAGTCGCCGTGGGACAGCCATGGACACCTATGTGGGGAAAGAGTTCATCAACAAGGGAGGTAGGCCCGTGGCCGTTCATGATCGTTCACAGTCCTCGGCGCTCACGCTGGTCTCGTTGGCGGTTGCCGCTGAGACGTACGGAGTGTCCATCAAGACGCTGCGTCGCCGCATTTCGGATGGCACCGTGCACGGCTACCGGGTGGGCCGACTGATTCGGGTCGACGCGGACGAGCTTCGCGAGAAGTTGCTCATCGAGATGCCATCCGCGAAGTGAGCGCATGGATGTGGGCGAGTCCGAAAGGACCCGCCCACATCCATGTGCTCCTGGGGACATGCTCTACGGCTCGCCGCGCAGGAACGCGGCCTCCGCCTCCGCGCGACGGGTGACGTCCTCGACGACGAAGTCGACGAAGTCCTCGTCCCGATCGGTGATCGGGGTCTCTTCGCCTGCCGAGATCGGATCTTCGCCGGGCCACACCGTCTGCCGGGAGGGACGGTCGCGATCGAGCCGGGTGCCGGCGATCTGCACCCACTCGCGGAACCTGGTGCGCGCGGCGGCGAAGTCGGTCATGAACGAGATGGGGCCGGCGGCGTCCTGCTCAGGGTCGTAACAGCCCAGCCACCGGGTGTAGAGCGCGGAGAGCTCCCAGACGAGCTCGCGATGACGGTGCCACATCGGCGGAATGATCTGGGCGGGAAGGGCGAACTCGTGTCGTAGCCAGTTCACCCACTCGTTGAGGTCGAGCCACTCATGTTCGGCGTCGTCGGAAGACAGGGTGCGCCAGTTGATCGGACGAGGCACGGGCGGGAGATCATCGCTCCCGCCCGTGCCTGCCGGGCTGCCGCCCTCCCCGGTCTCGCCCTCGTCGGGACCGTCGCCGGAGTCCTCGATGTCGGGCTCGTCGGTCTCGGGCTCGAAGTCCACATCCGGGTCGCCCGGTTCGGGGTCGTGGGTCGGGTCCGTGTCGGCCACGTCGCTGTCCTCCTGAGTCGTTACCGGCCGACGGCTTCCATCGCGGGTGCTTCCGTCTCCCGCGACGCGGTCGGAGTGGGCGAGCCGAGCTGTGCTGCTCGGTCGGGCTCCTCACGCTCGACCTCACGTTCCGCTTCGCGTTCCACCTGACGCTCGGCGGCGGGCCGCCGGTCGATCGTGAAGTCGGTGATGTTCGGATCGGGAGCGATGCGCTTGGCGACGAACTGCTCGTCGGTGCGCTCCTCGCCGTTGACGTCGCGGGTGTACTCGCGGGTGTAGCCCTGAGCGACGATGTCGTCGCCCTTGACGTACCGGTCTGCCGACATCTCGGCGGACTTCCCGAACTGGATCAGGTCGTGATAGGTCGGGTCGAGCTTGCGAAACGACCCGTCCTGCTGGGGCTCGTAGTGGTTGATGCCGACGCGCGCGTAGAAGCGTGCCTGCCCGGATTCGGAGAAGGTGAGGCGGGGGTCGGCGGAGATGAAGCCGTTGATCGCCTGCGAGGTCTTGATCGCCATGAGAACTGAGGTCCTTCCTGATAACAACGAACTGTCTGGTGTCCCGCGGTACAGCGGAGACACCAGACAGGTGCGTGGTCCAGACCCCAGGCGCGAGCCCGCGCCGAGTCAGGATCGGCGCAGGAGCTTCTCGATCTCCTTCCGGTCGTGGCTCAGTTGAGCAGCATCTTTGCGTGTCGGCCAGGCGCGCAGATCAGTAATGATGGGCCGGGCGGTGCGGAGCATCACCACCCCGATCCCGAACGGCAGGGTGCGGATCACGTCCGGGGGCATGATCGCGACCCGCCGGATCGAACGTTGCGCGGACCGGTGTCCTTGCTCGCCGATGGTGACCGAGTCGGTGATCTCGTCTCGCTCTCCGATCAGCGCCGAGAGGTCCTGCAAGTCTCGCGAGTTCGACGCGCCGCCGAGGATGACCTTCACGATCGACGCGTCCCACAGCGCGTTGGCGTTGTTCTCCCCCCACTTCTCCCGCGCCTGGGCGAGCGATTGCAGCACCGGCAGAGTGGTGATGCCCGTGCCGCCGCCTTCCGCCATGAGCGTGGGCAAGGACGGCAACGGCGCGAGGTTGCCGATCTCGTCGAGGGCGAGAAGCATCGGCGGGTCCAACCGCGTACCGGCAGAGGTCGCGGCGATCTTCCGGGCGGTCTCCACCAGGTCCTCGATGAATGCCGCCACCAACGCCGAAGATGCCCCCGCGCCGGCACCGGTGGCGAGGAGATAGAGAGTGCCGCGAGACCGGATGAACGTCTCCGGGTCGAACCGGTCCCGCGGACCCGGTGTCACCGCCGCCAGCACCCGCGGATCGGCGAATGCGCTGAACGCGAGGGAGACGCCCTGCCAGATCGAGTCGCGCGTCTTGGGGTCTGCTTGCAGCATCGCGTCGAGCGAGTCCGCCCAGCCGGGCGCCGCCTGCGGGTGGGACTGCAGGACCCGTACCGCATCCGCTGCAGCAGTCGGGTTCAACGCCCACTGATACAGCGTCGCCGCGTCCCGTCCATCCAGCGCCGCAGCATGGAGGAGCCCTTGGATGGCGGCCGCGGTCTTCCCCTGCCAGAAGTCACCGCCGGACACGGACCCGAAGTTCGTAGCCGTCGCAAGTCCAGTGGCCCGGATCATCGCCGTCAGAGGGTCTTCGCATCCCCGCACCGGAGACCACTTCATCCCCGCGGGAAGCCCGTCGGCGAGGCGCTGCGGATCGAACACCGCGACGGGTCCGACGCGTTGACGTGCCTTCAGCGTCGCGGTGAGATTGTCCGGCCGGGTGGAGGTGGTGATGACGGCACCGGGGGCGTCGAGGATCGCATTGATCACCACATGCAGCCCCTTGCCGGAGCGGGGAGGGCCGATCAGCAGAATCGAATCTTCGACCGTCGCCCACACCTGTTGCCCTTTCGACCGGCCGAGGAGGTAACCGACGTCCTCCGGAGACGGGTCTTCCAACGAAGGGCGGAACGTGCCCGCTCGTTTCGCGAGGGCCTTCGCTCCGGCGGCCTTGGCGACATCACGCGGCGTAGCGGTGCCCCGGAGCAGCCGTGGGTCCTGCGCTCGGGTCTCTTTCGCACGGGCGACGATCCGCCACACCCACCACGCGACAGCTCCGAGGATCGCGAGAGCGAGGGCGAGGACCAGCCAGTAGACGACCGGGTTCAGCCCCGGAGCACCGAGGGCCTGCCCCGGGTCGGCCGGGGCGAGCAGCACGCCGAGCCCGGCGGAAGGCCCACCGGTGGGTTGCGGATGCCCGGTGAGCAACGCGGCGGCACTACCGGCGGCACGGAGCAGCCCGGCGAGAATCGCGAAACCAGCCAATGCCGCAAGCCCCAGGTTCGCGAGCACCTGGGAAGGCTGGTGCGGGTTCATCCCATGCCCCTGACGACGTGAGTCGTGCCGGAGATCCGGCCGAACAGCACCACCTCGCCGCCTTCGGGCAGCTCACGATCCTCGATCATGTGCCGCACATGACCGTCACCATCAGAGGAGGAATGACGGAGGATCACGGCGAGGGCGACGTCCTCCCCAGGCACGAAACCGTCCCCGGTCGCCTCGTACAGCAGCGGCAGCTCCCGCGCCGCCGCGGGCTCGGCCGTCGCGGTCGGCGCAGGATCGGATTCTGGGGCCGGCGGGGTGAGCACGTCCGTGTAGGTGGTGCCGTCGTGCTCGATGATCTCCACCCGCACCGGCACCTTCCGCCGACGCAGGATCTCGTCGATCAGACCGCCGAGGGCGTGCCTGCCAACCGGCTCCCCGGTGACCGCCCCACCGTCGAGGTCGACGCTGATCCGATCGTTCGCGTCTACCCGGACGACCAGGTGCGGGAGTACAATAGGCACCACGAGATCCCGGCCGGATTCGCCCGTCGCGGCGTGGTTACGGCGGGAGCGGCGTGAGGGTGCATGTTCGCTCATTTTTGCCGCCCAATCATCCGCGTGGTCGTGTCGAACGTGGACAACTCGTCCGGGTGCATCTGGTGCTGGACGGCGAAAGACCGCTCCTTAATCCGCCACAAGCCCTGCCCGGTGCCCAGACCCGGCAGAAGGGACTGTTCAGTGCCGGTGAGGCCGAGCGCGGTCGCCGTCGCGCCGAGCTGGTCGGCTTCCTGCCGGTAGATGATCCGGGTCTCCGCGTTCGCCAGCAGCGAGGAAGCGAGGGCGCGCATCGCGGACCCGGAGTCGCCGACGTTGTCGAGGTCGCTCAGCTTGTGGAAGATCAACATGTTGGCGATGCCGAAATGCCTCGCGAGCCGCCACTGCGCGTCCATCCGCTTCAGCAGAGCCGGATGGGACATGAGCCTCCACGCCTCGTCGTAGATCACCCACCGCTGCCCGCCGGCCGGGTCCAGCAGCGCGGACTCCATCCACGCCGACGAGCACGTCATCAGCACCGAGATCAAAGTCGAGTTCTCCGCCACCCGTGACAGATCCAGGGAGATCATCGGCAGCGTCGGGTCGAACACGACCGTGGACGGCCCATCGAACAGTCCCTGGAGGTCGCCGGCCACGAGCCGCCTCAGCGCATGACCGACGAGCCGGCCGTCCTCCGCGAGACGACTGTCCGTATCACCCCCACGGTCCGGGGTGAGGATGCGGTCGACGACCATAGGCAGAATCGGGACATCGTTGCCGGCGACGACGGCGGCGAGGGCGACGTCGATCGCGGTGTGCTCCAACGGCGACAGGGACCGCTCGAGGACGGTCTCGGCGAGAGCGCCGATGAGTTCGCGCCGCCGTGAGGCGATCTGCGACGCCCACTCGACATCGGTCAGACCCGAGGGCCGGTGGCCCTCGTCGAGCGGGTTCAGCCGCGTACGCAGCCCATGACCGAGGACGATCGCCTTCCCGCCGACCGCCTCAGCGACGGGCGTGTGCTCGCCCTTCGGGTCACCCGGCACGTACACGCGACGTCCGAACGGAATCGACCGCGTGTAGAGGCTCTTGGCGAGGGAAGACTTCCCGGAGCCGACGATCCCGGCCAAGACCAGATTCGGGGCGGTGATGACGCCACGCTTGTACAGCTCCCACGGGTCATACACGAACGACCCGCCCGAGTACATATCTTGTCCGACGAACACGCCTTCCGGCCCGAGGCCACCTTCGGCGAGGAACGGATACGCACCGGCGAGCGCGGCGCTGGTGTCCTGATGGGAGGGAAGCCGCAGCCCTCGGTGCGAGCGCAGCGCGGCGGGACCTGACTCACCAGATCGGGGGAGGTAGGTGGTGGCGCGGCGCTCGGCCTGCTCCGCCTCCCACTGGGCGCGGGCTTCGGCCTTGCGGGCGGCGACGTCCTTCGCTTGGATCTGCGCGGCGGCCTTCCGGCGGGCTCGGCGCTGCTTGCGGTGCTCGGATTCCGGTCCGATCAGCACGGTCGAGTACACGCGAGGTTTCGGGATGCTCACAGCACGACTCCTTCCTGCACCCGCCCGGGCAGGCGGTGTGCAGGAAGGAGGTGCGGGACCGGCGCCCCAGGGTCAGACGGTGCGTGCGAGCGGCAGTGCGGCCGCGGTGAACGCCTGGGCTTGCTGACCGACCAGCCGCCGGGTCTCGCAGGAGGCTTGGATGGCGGCCTGCTCGATCTTTGAGACCGCCGCTTCCAGCTCGTCCGGGGTGGGGGCGCTGACAGAGATCAGCCCGGTGTAGCGGAGGATGCCGTGCCCGCTGGTGAGGTCGGCTTCTTGCTGCAGCACGTCCTGATACTCGGCGGACTGTTGGGCGTCCTCGACCTGTCCGATCTTCTGGCGTTGTGCGGCGTCGGAGATGTACTCGACCTTCTTCTTCCGAATGTCACGGGCCGCTTGATCCGACCGGATCGGCGTGCACAGTAACGAGAACGATCTCCGCACCCCGGAGGCGAGGAGCACCGGGGACAGGAACCCCGGGTACACGAGCGATCGGGGCCATTCGCTGACCCAGAGCACGGCATGGTGTGCGCTGTCGGAGCGGAGCCCGTTCCAGGTCTCCTCCAACGCAACCGGTCCTGCCGTGGCCAGGTCCTGCCCGAGGTTCCCGGAGCGTTCCAGGGTCGCGGCGATCGCCGGGTCGTACGCGGAGCGTAGGATCACGGCGAGCTGGCCGGGTGTGAGCCATCCGATGGCTTTCAGCTCGGCGGAGTGGAGCGCGGCGGTGAGGGTGTTCATCTCCTGTCGCAGCACGGCGGCCGCACCTTTCATGCCGCCGCCGGCGGTGCGGATCGCCCGGGCAGCGGCCTTCATGTCCAGGGCGAGGGAGATCGTCGTCGCGTGGCGTTCCCCGGCAGGGCCTGCCCGGTTGATGAGCTCGGCGTAGGTGCGCGACGTCCACGACTCGTCGTCAGAGTTGCCGTGCTCGGCCCACCACTGCGCCAGCCCGCTCCCTGAATCCGGGAGGGTGCGCTCCAGCACCTGTAGGCGGGCGATGCGCCCGGACCGGCAGCATGTCGCGAGGACTCGCCCCCAACTGGCCACGCGGCGTTCCTGCTCGCCAGGGTCCAGGAGCACGAACGCGGGATGGGTGACTTCCAGCAGCGCTGTCAGCGTGGCCGCGTAGGGGTGATGCACCATGACCGCTCCGGTGATCGGGTCTTCGTACTGACGCAGCGCTGCCATATCCCCCGGGAGCGCGAGGGTCCCGGCGGGGCGGGGCTTGACGACCCGCATCCGGTAGATCGTCTGCTTCACGGTGACCCGCCACAGCCAGTGCACCCCGACGGGCAGCCACTCGACGGTCTTGCGGCCTGCGATCGGGGCCCAGGTGATGCCCAGGCAGGTGACCCAGATCGGGGCGGTATAGGCGAGGATCATCCCGCCTCCCGCGTACAGCGACCCGATGAACGCCAGCCCGGCGATCGCGAGCGCGATCACCTGCGATAGCGACAAGCCGAGGATGAGGCCACGCCGGGTGAGGCGGGAGAACTTCACCGCCGTCAGCGGGTAGTCGTCTTTCGTGTTCTGCGGTTTCGCCACGGGTTACTCCTTCCCTTCGGGCGCCGTGTTCGGTGGCGGCGGGTCCTTCGGCGGTGGCGTCGACGACGGGCCAGACGATGCCGGCGGTGTGCTGGACGGCGGCTCCTGCGGCGCCGATGGGGCTGACGGCGGGGGTGCGTTACCGGACGGAGGTGGGGCGCTATCTTGGCCGGCCGCTGATGCCTGGTCCTCTGCAGCACCGCCGATCGCGCCGCCGAGCTTGGGGCCGGCCGTGGCGGCTTCCTTGACGGCCGCCGCCGCGACGACCGCGACTGCGGCGGGTCCGGCCGCTGCCGCACCTCCCGCAGCAGCCCCGCCACCTGCAGCAGCCCCGCCACCACCGGCAGCACCACCGGCAGCGCCGCCCCCGCCACCAGCCGCAGCGCCGCCTCCGCCTCCACCGGTACCAGCAGCGGTCGCGCCGCTCCCGCCGTCCGGAGGTGGGGGCGGCGTGCCTCCGCCTCCACCACCCCCGCTGCCGGGCGGTGGTCCGTCGCCTTGACCTTTCCCGTCGAGGACTTTCTGCGGGCCGTCGCCAGCGGGCTTGGACGGAGTGGGCACGGGTCGATTCATGGATTGCTTGGCCTCTTGCTCCGCGCTCATCGCGTGATACATGTCAAACCCAATGAAGGAGATGAACTTGTAGACCATGTACGGCGCGAACGCGGCGACGAACATGAGCACGATCCCCGCAATGGGGTCGGCGATGGATGCCAGGTCAAAGTCGATTGGCTGGGAGACCTGGGTGATCGCGACGAGGAACACCACGACGAGGACGAGCTTGGACAGGATCAGGGCGATCACGAACGACACCCATTTCCCGAACCAGCCGCGGGTGACGTCCCAGCTCGCGCCGCTGATCGCGATCGGCCCGAGCACGATCGCGACGAGCAGCAACGCTTTGCGGATCAGGAGCGAGAACCACACGATCGCCGCGGCGGTGATCGCGAGGCCGGCGAAGAAGATGGTGATGATCGCGCCGACACCGGGGGCGGTGAGGTTGATCGCGGTGAGCCCCGCGGCGAGCAGGGCGATCTTGTCGCCCATCGCTTCCATCGAATTGCCAGTGGCTTGGATGATGCCGATGGCCAACTGGTCGGTGATCTCCAGCAGCGTCGCGGTGAGCGTGATGATGAGGAACGACCCGAGCACGCTCTTGCCGAGTCCGAGCGCCGCCCGAGAGAGGGCGGTGGGGTCTCGGCGGATGAGGCCGGTGATCAGTTGCAGGCAGAAGAACACGAGCATGATCAGCACGGCGACGCCGAAAAGGATGTTATAGACGCCGAGGTACTCCGGGGACTGGACGTCGACGAGCGTGGTGGTGTCGAAGACATACCAGACGCCCTCGAACAGCCAGGCGGCGGCTTGTCCCATTGCTTGGGCGAGCCAGTCGAAAGGGGCCGCGACGAGCGTCGCGGCCCCTTCTCCGACGGCGTCGCAGACGTTCGAGATGACCGGGACGTCGCACAGTGCCATGACGGGTCTCCTTCCGGGGCGGTGCGGTGGAGGGGCCGTTCAGACGGCCTGGCCGACGTTCCAGAAGAAGTTGATGAGGGTGACGCTTGCGCCGCAGATGATCGCGGCGCCGCAGGAGACGAGGACTCCGATCTTTCCCCGCCCGGCCAGATGCGGGTTGCTGCTGTTCGCGCCGAAGCCCCAGATGATTGCCGAGATGATCAACGCCAGGACGCTGAGGATCAGGCCGACCGTCATCACGGCGCCGACGATGGTGCGCAGCTGGGCGATACCGGGCAGCCCGGAACTGTTGGGGTCGATATCGACCTGCATCGGGACGAGTGCGGCCAGGTGAGGCAGGACGGTGGTGGTGAGATCGAGAACGGCGGACACGGGTGCTCCTTCATGAACCAAGCGGGGATACCCGGCCGGCATCGGCCGGGTATCGCATAGGTGCGCTTCCTGCACCCCACGGCGCAGGAAGCGGGGGCGGTGGAGCCCCGTCGCCTCCACCGCCCCCGCCGGTTCTTCGCGTCCGGGCTAGAGTTGCCCGCCGAGAGCGATCAGCCAGTTCATCCACGCGATCCCGGCCCCGGCGAGAGCTGCCGCGCCGAGCGCCGTCCACACGCCGATGCGTGCTTTCGTGGCGACCTGGTGGTGCCCGTTCGTGGAGCCGATCGCCCAGATCACCGCGCTCACCACGATCATCAACACCGACAGGATCAGCACGATCGTCAACAGCGCGCCGATGATGCTCTCCAGCTCGTTGGAGCCGCCCACGGCGCCGAAGTCGGGGAACACGTTCCCCGAGACCAGGAATCCGGCCGGTTGCAGCCGGGACAAGGAAAACGTCATCGGCGGGTCACCCTTCTTTCACGGAGATGTGGATGTGGTCGAAATACCCTCCGGTGACGTTCCCCGGGTCGTGCATCCCGCCGCCGTCGTACGGCTGCCATCCCTCGTCTGCGCGAGCAGTCGACCAGATCTGTCCTTGCCAAATGAGGTAACTGATCCCGAGGGTCTCAGCGTTCGTCTCGAGCCAGTCGGTCAGTCGCCACCCGTAGTCGACCTGCTCCGCGCTCGGGTAATGACCGATCTGATTGCCGACGGTGACATCGCAGGCCCGCCCGAGCGGATAATCCGACCGTGTCCCGGGACGTGGCGAGTAACATGCCCACCCGGTGCCGGGGAACGCGTTGCGGGTCTGGACGACCATATGCGCGGTGCGGGCGGTGACCTGCCCGCCGGTGCCGGTCGGGTCATCGACCAACTTCCCGCCGTCCCCGGTGAACTCCGCCGCGTCCGCCCCGGCCCCGTCAGGTGCGCAGCCGGGCCCGGGGGTGCTGGTGCCGTCGGGTTCGGTGGCGCCGTGGTCGGCGAGCCACTGGTCGGCGTCGATCGACTCGGTGCCGGTGGAGCCGGGCCGGATCTCGAAATGCAGGTTTGCGCCGGTGGAGCGTCCCGAGGAGCCGACGTCGCCGATGTGGGTGCCAGCGGTGACAGTCTGTCCTTCTTGCACGTGGATGCCGCGTTCCCACATATGCGCGTACACGGAGCGGA
Organism: Microbacterium pseudoresistens; assembly: GCF_013409745.1. NCBI lineage: Bacteria > Bacillati > Actinomycetota > Actinomycetes > Micrococcales > Microbacteriaceae > Microbacterium > Microbacterium pseudoresistens. Next base: position 333,015 of record NZ_JACCBH010000001.1, on the reverse strand, counting down.
CGGCTTCGCCCTGCACGGTGTGTTCGATGATGATGAGGCCGCCGTAGCCTCCGTTGAGCTCGGCCCACACGACCCGACCGTCGGCTGCCGCGTAGATCGGGGTGCCGTCGGCGGCGGCGTAGTCGGTGCCGGCGTGGTAGGTGGTCTCCCCGGTGAAGGGATCGGACCGATATCCCCAGTCGCTGGTCTTCATCCACGTCCCCTCGGGCAGCGGGAACATGATGCGGGTGGTCTCCGGCACCGACCCCGTGCCGCCGCCAGTGCTGGAGGGAGCGGGCACGGTGAGGGCATCGAGGATCGCTTCGGCGACGGGCTGGTAGTTCTGATACCGCTCTGGGAACGCGCTGACCTCGACGGCCTGCGCGACCTCGCCCATGTCCATCGTTTCCCAGCCCGGGACGTCCAGCATGCCCCGTGGGGAGGGATAGTTCGGACCCGAAGGTCCTCCGTAGAACGCTCTGGCCTGGTAGGTGGTGTCCATCAGCTCGGCGACGGTTCCCCACCCGGCCTGCGGGCGCATCTGGAACAAGCCGAGCGAGTCGTGGTCGGACCCGTTGCCGTCGTTGGGGTAGTTCCCCGACTCCGGGTAGGTGCCGGTGTTCGCCAGTTGCCGCAGTGTCGATTCGGTCAGCGCTGCCATGAGGGCGATCGTGGCCCCGCGGGCATCGACGCCGTCGGTCTGCCCGCCGACGGTGATGATCGTGGCGGCGTGAGTGAGTTGCTTCTTGTTCAGCGTGAATGTCTCCCCGTCCCGCGTGGTCACTTCCAGCTCGTCAGGGATCGGCCCCACGGTCAGCGATGACCCGGGACCGCAGCTCGCGTTCGCGGCGGGGTTCATCAGCACCCCGACCCCGACCAGCACGGCCGCCGGTCCCACGCACAGGACGACGACCGCCAGCGCGGCAAGGATCTTCTTCAGCACGACAGACCCCGGACTCAGCGCAGCGGGTTGTCGAGCTCGGACAGCCGCAGCGTGTGGCACGACTCGAACGCGGGCTCGCACGCGAGGAACACGGTGAACGACACCGGGTGTTCGCTGGTCGCTTCCTGCCCGGAGACGGTGCCGGTGCGGTGCCGGGTGCCGTCGATGGTGACCGCGATCATCCCTTCCACGAGGGTGCCGGACCGGTCTTGCGCGATAGCGTCGGCCCAGGCGTCGGGGATGACCGCCGTCTCGGTGGTGAGGTGCTGGGTGGTGGCGTGCCCAGTGAGCTGGCGCCAGGCGTCGGGCGCCGGGTAGTAGCCGGCGATGTCCGAGGCGAGACCGGGGGTCTCGGTTCCGGTGGGGTCTGCGTCGGAGAGCACCACCTGCCCGTAGTCGGCGGGCCTGAGCCCGGAGGCGGTGTCCCAGGTGAAGAGGGCCTCGGCGACGGCGCGTGCGTACCGGATCGGGTCGTTCGTCCGCGGCAGCGGCGTCAGCTCGGGCGGTCCGGACGGCGCCGGGGCCGTTGGCCGCTGCTCGGAGGTGGTCGGTGCAGGGGTGGGGGTGTTCTCGTGTGGGCGGGCGATCAGCCCGTACACGCCCAGTCCCACCAGGACGAGGAGGATGACCGTTCCGGAGATACCGGCGATCAACAGGGCGCGGCCCCGCTTACGCGAGGCCGCATCGGGGAAATCAGTCGACATGGCAGGGGACGTCCTTTCACAGCAGAACGGTCAACGGTGTGTGCCATGCAGGTGCGGACGCCTGACCCCACCGGTCACTTCACGGCAGGACGCCCGCTCCGCTGGTGGCGCCCCGTGCGTGGGCGGCGGTGTCGAGGAACGCGTTCGCCTGGTCACGGTGGCGAGTGATCGCGTCCCATTGCTCGACGGTGGCGTACTGGCCGACGAGGGCGGCGTCGTTGATCTCCCACCACCCCTCGGCCTTTGCGAGAATGTCGACCAGTCGGCGGGCGTGGTAGCGGCCCCGTACCCCGTCAGCGGACATCCCGTCGTCCTCGGCGCCCGACTCGCCGCTCTCCGCGGTTGTCGCAGCGGAAGTCGGGGTGAGGGCGAGCTTGCGGACGCGGGCGATGGCGGCTGCGACCGCCCGGGATCGTTCTACCGGCCGGTCAATCTGTCGCACCGCGCGGAGTTCGTCGTCGGCGGCTTCCCGGACGGCGGCGGTGGCGGTCTCGTTCACTGCGGTCTTCTCCAGCCAGCACACCCCGCGCAGGGCGATGACCTCGTGGTAACGGCCGTGGACCTTCGCGTCGCCGTTGATCTCCACGACCGCTTCGGCTGCTGCTCGCCGGACCCGTTCGTCTTCGTCCTCGTTGGTTGCCAGCCTTTCCAGCGCGAGGACCTGCTCGAGCTGTTGGGAAGAGTCCCGACCGGTCACCGCGGTCGCGGCCTGCACACGGGACTTCCGTTTCGACGGCGGTTGTGAATCCCAACGGCCGCTGCCGCTGCCCTGATAGGTCGCGACGATCATCGCTTCTCGTTCATCCGGGTCGGTGTCATCGGCCTCGCCATCGTCCGAGTCCGGGAGGGCGGCGGCGCCGAACCGGGTCGCGGCCTGACGGCGGGCGTTCTCCTCGGTGAGGAGCGTCTTGTACTCCGCGTACAGGGCTGCCTTCTCCGTGGTGGTGAAGTGCTTGTGCAGAAAGTTGTCGTCCTGGATCGCCAGCAACGTCCGCAGCTTGTCCGACACCTCAGAAGCGATCCACACCGGGACGGTCGCGTGCCCAAGCTGCCGCATCACTTCCAGGCGGCGCCTGCCGGAGATGAGGACCCCGTCGGAGGTGATCACGATCGGGCACAGCAACCCGAGCGTTTGGATCGACGTGGTCAGGTCGGTCAGATCACCGAGCTCACGCCGGTAGGAGCGACCCAGGACGAGGCTCTCGATGGGGAACTGGGCTACGGTTTGCTCGCTCGCGGACGCCGTGGTGTTCATGCTGCGGTCCCTCGCGTGAACTTGCGGGAGATGGCGGCGAGTTGGTGATCCGCGAGGAGGTCTTCGGTGCGGTCGCCGAGCAGCAGCCGCGCGAAGATCCCCAGCCGTGCGGGGTCGGCGCCGGTGACCTCTTTCTTTGACCGCGGCCCGAGTAGCAAACGCAGCAGCCCGTTCCAGTCGCGGGCGGAGAACCCGAGTCGTTGCCGCATCGCGTCGTCTTTGCGGAGCACGTCGATCCCGGACTGGGTGCTCGCCAGAGTCGTGAGGCGGTGGCAGATGTATTCCACCGCGGTCTCGATGGTGCGGGGATACCAGCCGGTGGTCACCAGGAACACGGACGCGGATCGCACCACCCTCTCCACAGCCACGGTCGGTGAGGCAGGCGGGGTTGCGGCGGCGAGCACGTGGTAAAAGAACGTCTCGTAGTGGCCGGCCCGCATCGGGTACTCGTCGGGACGCTGATCGGGCCTGCGGGCCTTGTCGGTTGAGGTGAGGAGACGTTCGGCGTGCACCTCGGCGGCGATGCCAAGCTCCACCGCGCGAGTGATCGCGGCCCACGGGTCCGCGGCACGGCGGATCGCTGGCGTCCGCATCGCCATGAACGCCTCATACGCGGCATCGGCGGGGTCACGGTGCCAGGACCGTGCCAGCGGAAGGTACTTCTCCTGCGCATACTGCATCAACGCGCGGGCGGCGGGGTGCGTGCGCCAGAGATGCTCGGCGGTGAGCTGCTCCAGCAGGACGCGGAGTCCTTCGCCGGTGGTGAAGTCGGGAAGCGGTTCAGATGAAGGCTCTCTCATGAGGTCAACTCCTTAGGACGAGGTGACCAATAGGTGTGTGACGGCGACCCCAAATTCTCTTCGCGGCACGGAATCGATCCTTTGCACTCGGGCGACGGGTCTGCCATGAGTGTTGCTCTTCGCTCACGCTCGACCATCACCACCTCCGCCAGTGGACATGCCGCAGCGAACTCGCGGCCTACAGCTTTGGCCGACTGCCGCTGGCGTAAGTTGGTCATGACCTTCGCGAACCCGTGGCAGGTCTTGCGAGCGTCGTCCCGTATCGCCTCTATAGCCATGCGCTACTCCTTCCCAGGGCTCCCACAAGATGCGGACGGCCTTGCGACCATGTGGTGCGCCGGGAAGATCAGCGGAGCGAGGACGGATGGCGGACGGAGGGCCGACCGTCAGGCTCCACAACGAACCCGACGTGTCTGCTTCGGTCTACTGGCCTGCGGCGCATCCGTCGAGATGCACATGACGAACGTGAGCCCTTCGTCGAGAATCACGGTTCATGCGGCGAGTGGCGGTAAGAGACGCCGAGGCGGCCAGCCAACGGTAGTTCCCGAGAATCTGATGAGCAAGTTCGTTGGGACAACGACGTCGGATCGAGCTCCGTGCGGTTGATTGGGATAACGTGGCCTTGTCAATCCTCAGCAACCGTGTGTGGCGTGCGCCGGTACTGCGTGGGCGTGGTGCCGTAGCGACGACGAAACCAGTGGGACGCGACGCGCGGATCGTTCCATCCAACATCGTTCGCGGCACGCATCACTGAAAGATCTGTTTCTTCTATGAGCCGCGTGAACTCTGTGAGCCGGAGTTCAGTGAGCAGGCGCATCGGTGCGGCGCCGGCGTGCTGTACGAACAAGCGGGTGAGGTGGGTTCGTGAAAGCGAGAGTTCTCGTGAGAGTGCCGCAATAGTCCACGGTTCTGCGATGCGCCTGCGGAGCAACTGGATTGCCCGACCGATGTAGCCGATAGATCCAGTGTCGGTCAGTCGTCCACTAATGGGCGTCCACGGGGCTGGGGGAGTGGCTGGCGCCGCATTCAAGAAGGTCGGCAGCACCAGCCTCATCCATCGTGCGAGAAGCTCGAGAGTGTGAGTTGCGACGACTTCGGGTGATTCGGCTTTGCTGCGTATGACGCTCATCTGTCGCCATAGCGGTTCGGCCTGTTGCAGTGTGGCGACGCCCGGTGCAAGGACAATCGCGCGACCGTCCCACTCGAGGGGGTGCACTCCTCGGAGCACTCGATCCGCATCGGGGAGAAACCATGCCATCTGTGTGCGCCAGAACTGTTCGTCGGCGTAGATGGCCCAGATTCGTGCTGTGGGTGCTGGCCAAACTCGGCACCACTTGCCGGTGCCGAGTGCCAGCGACATGCCCGGGCGCAGGATGTGCATGCTCTCTGCGGTCTCGAAGGCGCAAGAGCCCTCGACGACATTGATCACCTTCACATGCCGGAAAACGGTACGGCTTGACGGAATCGTGCGCACCATCTCGATGGCCGCGATGTCACCTGGTATCTGGATCGCTGGGTAGGAGAGCGTGACCCCGAGCGGCGGAGGGAGCGGCAGATCATGCCTGGCCTCGAATGAGTCCTCTCGCGTAGCCGCGAAGCGGCGCACGGCGCGCTGTCAGCGGTCGGTGAGCGCGAGCACTGTCAGGGCAGTGGCGAGCTTGGTAGTCGAGAAGGCGTTCATGATGGTGTCGCGAGTCCAGGGGTTGATCCGCTCGGGATTGCGGTAGCCGCGCCAGAAACCGAAAACCCGCTGGCCGTCGATATCGAGCGCGATCGACGCGCCCAGCTCTTGGTTGCCGTCGAGCTTGCTCTCGAACAGTTCTCTGATGTCAGCGAATGAATCGGTCGCGGTACGTTCTCTGGTCATGGTGTGCTCACTTTCTGTTGGGCGATGAAGAGTTGCCCGTTGATACGTCTGCTCAGGTGGGGTATGTTTGGTCAGTTCAGATAGGGGCGCAGCACGGTGAGGCAGTAGTCCCAGACGGTTTTCTCCTTTGCGGGGTCGTCCCAGCCGAGAAAACATGAAGGCCACCACCTGAATTGCGGCACCAGAAGCGTTCCATATCCCGATAGTGTCCCGCATCCTGCTGTGCACTGCCCTGGGTTCTGCGAGACGTTGGCTTCGGGCTCACCGACATAGCCCACGCCGCGAGTGTACGAGATGCGGAGTGGCCCAGTAGTGTGCTGCGGCCGCTGAGGAGGTATGCCCCGGGCGGACCACCCTTTCTCCCCACGGGCGTCGGCGCGCTGTTCGGCCTCAGCAGGTCGATGATTGTTCAGCCCCTTTTCCGGAGCTGAACTGATCTCACTGCACGTTCTTCCTGAGCCACGGCATGGGATCGATGGGGCGACCGTTGATGTCGACCTCGAAATGCAGGCAGGATCCGAAGACGTAGCCGGTGGAGCCGACGTCGCCGAGATACTGGCCGGGAGCGACGCAGTCCCCGACCTCGACCGCACGGGTTCCGCTGTTCAGATGCGAGTAGAGGGTGCTGACTGTCTCTCCATCGAGCAGGCTCTCGACCTGAATGCTCACGCCATAGCCGCTGTTGCTCTCGGTTGAGAGCGACACACAGCCTTCGACAGCCGCATAGATGGGCGTCCCGATTGACGCCGCGAGATCTTGACCCATGTGCGAGCGACCCGGACGAGAGGCGCCGAACCCGTCGCTGATCGAGTAGGTTCCGGAGGATAACGGCATGAGAACCTGTTGAGCTGTTGGCAGGTTCACAGCTGTCGAGAGGGGCCGGCCAGATGCGACGGCGGCAGCGATTGCCTGCGCGCGCGACGCGGCGATCTCTTTCTCTGTCGTCGCGGAGAAGTCCCCGCGAGGGAGGACCTCGACACGGATGTCTTCTCCTGCGGTGTAGGACTGTGTCTCAACGGTGGCCGCGGCCTCGACCTGCTCCGGTTCTGCGTCGGATATTCCTGGAAGGGCGGCGCCGGTGATCAACACGCTGACGGCGAGGACGGCTCCGAGTGCCTTTGCTTGAGCCCACGGGCTCCGGGCGCGTGGACGGTGGAGAGGTGTTGCAGACACTGCCTGTACGGGGGCTTCAGTTCCGTGCCGCGGGATGACGGGGGCCTGGTGGGTCGTCGGAGCTTCCTGTGACACCGGGCGGCCTTGGCCGCGGAGATCGCGACGAAGGAGGGGGCGATCGGGGAAGCCGGGGTCTGTCGACGTCGTCGTCGCCTTTTCGGATGCGCGCTCGGGTAACCCAGAAATGATCGTGATCCTTCCGGTGGAGCAGATTACTTATCTCGATCGCAGACCCGATCGTCACTGATCTGTAACGGTAGATAGTCCGATTCGCTTAGGTCAAATTGGGATGCGCTTTCACAGCATCTGCTTAGAGAGCTGGATCCGCGTACATGGAGGAGACTCAGAAAGTTGGCACGGTAGTATTGGAGAGATGGTCCCCTCGGCTCAAGTGCAACCCTCAAGGGTGCTCAGTGAGCAGCTTCTGATAACGAGGATCATTACGGCAGTCGGCTTGGCTCTCCTCCTGCTTCTGGGGGCAGCGGGTGCATCGCATTCCGAGAGCGAGGAGGCTTCGTCTTCACTGCTCGTGGCGAGCACACTCCTCGATCCGCACCTTGCTTCGGGAGAGCCCGGGAGTACTGTCGACGAGCATATGGCAGCCGCCGATGCCTCGACGGCGGGGGTCCTCGTCGGGGCAGCGCTGTGCGCCCTCGGCTTGTTGTGCGGGCTCGTCTTCGTGATCTTTGCTCGGATGGTTTCGCGCCGTCGGGGGGTCGCATATCTCGTCCCCCGATGGATGGCACTCTGGCTCGTCCCGGTGCGCATCATCGTTGCCCGGACCGGGGCACTGTCGCTGACACAGTTGGGTCTTTCCCGAACCTGATATTTGGCATGCCGTCTCGTGCGGACGGCACTTCGCACCCGGATACCCTCCCGGTGCCTGTTCCATGCCGATTGTTCTTGTTTGGAGTAATTGATGAACCCTTCTGGAAAGCCGCGCGACCCCGCTTTCAACTGGCGGCCGATCCTGATCAGCGCAGGGATCGTCGCCGCCCTTGTCGTGGCAGCGATCATCTATGTGGTGATTAATAGCCAAGACCCGACCGCCCCTTCAGCCGAGGTGCCGGACGGGCAGACAGTTCCGCCGCCCGCGGTTGTTGACGCTAGTTCGCACATCCTCGACGACGGTGGGGAGGGTGCTGTCGAGGTCGTTGAGTTCCTCGATTTCGAGTGCGAGGCCTGCGGGATGTTCTATCCGATCGTCGAGGATCTTCGTGAGAGATTCGCGGGAGAGATCACCTACGTGGTGCGGTACTTCCCGCTTCCCGGACATTTCAACTCACAGAACGCGGCGTTGGCCGCGGAGGCTGCTGCCCAGCAGGATCGGCTGGAGGAGATGTACGGCCGACTGTTTGAGACGCAGGCGGAGTGGGGCGAGGCCCAGGAATCCCGTGCTGATCTCTTTCGGGGTTTCGCTGAGGAGATCGGACTGGACATGGCCGCGTACGACACCGCCATCGCAGACCCCGCCACATTGGAACGAGTCGAGTTCGACTTCAACGCGGGACAGGAGCTCGGCGTCAACAGCACGCCGACGTTCTTCCTCGAGGGCGAGCAGCTCGATTTGCAGCAGCTGGACGACCTCGAGAACGCCATCGAAGCAGCGGTGAACGGTGATCGGTGATGCGGGCAGGACTGTCGCATAGACGAGTGATCATCGTCGGCAGCGGTCAGGCCGGTCTCGCCGTGGCGGCCGCCCTGATCGCGAAAGGGCTGCAGCCCCAGCAGGATTTCGTCGTGATCGACGAGGCCGCACCAGGCTTGCGCAGCTGGGCTTCTCGATGGCACTCGATGGTGCTTCTTAGCGATGCCCGTCACAGCGCTCTGCCGGGCCTACCCTTTCCAGGCAATCAACGACGGCGGCCGCGTGTCGACGAGATGATCGAATACCTCAGCGATGTCGAGGTCGATCTCGGAGTCAAGACTCTCTGGGGTGTCCGGGCGACAGGTTTGGAGCGGCGCGGGTCCGGCTCGGTCTTGCACCTGTCGACCACGGAAGGCGAGGTGCAGACACGAAACGTCGTGTGCGCAACGGGTGCCGCCACACATCCGCGCACCCCGACATGGGCAAAGGAGCTTCAGGTGCCCGGGGTTGTGCTGCACAGCAGCGAGTATCTGTATCCGCGGCAGATTCCCACGAACGATGTGCTCATCGTCGGCGGCGGGAACAGCGGTGTGGAGTTGGCCCGTGAACTCGCACCGTCGCATGCGGTGACCTTGGCTGTTCGCACGGCTCGTAGGCACAAGCCGGCATCGCGGTACCTGCGAAGGCAACTCTTTGCCCGAGGATCGCGACCGGAGCCGGTATTCGGGGACAACTACGAACAATTGCGTGATGTTGGCGTAAGCATCCGCCCTGCAGTGGCAAAGGCGGGGAGGAACGCTGTCACATTCGTCGACGGAACAGTGGCAACGCCGGGGTCCGTGATTCTCGCGACCGGATTCGACCCTGGTGACGACTGGCTACCGGATGACGCCCGGACCGTTCCTCCCCAGCGGACGATGACCGGGCTGCCGGGAATGTTCGTCGCCGGGATCCCCCAGTACGGCGGTGGGGGCTCGGACACCATCGCAGGAGTCTTTCGAGATGCCACGATCATCGCCCGCCACATCATCGAACGCCCATGAAGAAAGCAGAATCCATGAGATCCATCCACCGTCGAGGGCTTTCGACCTCTCGAACGTCGGATAGGCGCGGCCGTGGCTTCGCCGCGTTTGCTAGCTTGTCTGCCCTGCTGATCATCGGCGGAACCGTGTTCGGCACGGCGAGTCCCGCCGCCGCTCACGACGAACTGCTCTCCACCTACCCCGAAGCCTCCGCAACCACACCTGGTGTCCCGGCGGAGATCTCCCTCACTTTCACAGGTGAGCCGCAGGGGCTTGAGGGTGCGACGGTGATCGAGGTCCTCGCGGAAGATGGCAGCAACCTCGCCAACGGCGCCCCCGAGGTCCTCGAGGCGACGGTCACACAGGACCTGTCCGACGGGTCGGTCGTCGGCGAGGTCACGGTGAGGTGGCGGGTGGTGTCCAGCGACGGGCATCCGATCAGCGACGAGTACACGTTCATGGTGGAGCCGACGGGGACGCTGACGAGCAGCCCCACCCCCACGAGTAGTCCCACGCCGGTGAGTAGCCCTTCTCCATCGGAGGAGGGTACGGAGACCGCGACGCCGAGTGCTGCGTCCGGGAACGGAGACATCCACAGCCAACCGAGCGCGGATCTCGCGGCCCTCCCCATTCTGGTCATCACCGGGGGAGTTGCCCTCCTGGGCAGCTCAGCACTGCTGACGGTCATGGCCGGTCGTAACCGGCGCCGTCGTGATCGTGCGGCACAGCAGGGAAAGGAGAACACTGATGAGTCCTAACCGGGCGCGATATCTCGCGGTGACTGCCCTTGTGGCGGCGGGGATCGTGGTGATCGATCAGGCCACGAAGGCGGCTGCTCTCGCGACGCTGAGCGAGGAGACTCGTATCCCGCTCCTGGGTGACCTGTTCGGCCTCCAGCTCGCGTTCAATCCGGGTGCGATCCTCTCCCTCGGGTCCGGGTTTACTGGCGTGATCACCCTGGTCGGAGTCGGAGCGGTGGTCTGGGTGTTTCTCGCGGCGAGCCGTGCACGCACGGCAGAGTTCGCGGTGGCGTTCGGGTTCATCCTGGGCGGCGCACTAGGGAACTTGATCGACCGGCTGTTCTCACCACCCGGGTTCGGCGTCGGGCATGTGACCGACTTCCTCGCCTACGGGAACCTGTTCATCGGGAACCTCGCCGACATCGCCCTCGGTATCGGCGTCGTCCTCCTTCTCGGGGTGACCTGGACCCGACGGCGCACGGTCGAGCCGGCTCGCTCGGCACGAGTGGAAGCAGGTGCCGCATGAGCGCGAAGCAACGCACCCCGTCCACCTTCCAGCGCAATGCTCTGGCACCGGGACTGTTGGGTGCGGCCGTGCTGTTCACCGCTCCGCTGTGGACGAACGGCGGTCTGTTCCAGGTGGTGCTGTTCGTGACAGCGATCCTCGCAGCGATCGTGGCCTGGTTTGCCGGGCAGGCACGCCAATGGTGGTGGATTCCTGTGTTCGTCGCGGTCCTCGTGCTGTGGAACCCGGTCGTGCCCTTCCCGTTCACAGGTCCGGTCTGGGCGGCGGCGCAGCCGGCTGCGGCCATCGTTTTTCTGGTCGCGGGGGCACTGATCAAGGTGCGTCGACCATGACCTGCCGGATCATGGTCGCTGTCGTCGCGGTACTCCTGGGTGCCATCGCTCTGACGGGGTGCGCCGCGAGCGACTCCCTGGCGCAGCAGTACCAGGAGGGGGATGAGAAGGGGTACATCTCTGGGGACTTCCAGGTGCAGGAGATCGCAGCGGGAGAGCGGGGCGACCCGGTGGCCTTCGAGGGTGTCACCGAGACCGGGGAGACAGTCTCCGGCGACGACTACCGAGGCGAGGTGCTGGTCGTGAACTTCTGGTACGCCGCCTGCGGACCGTGCATCGTCGAAGCGCCGATGCTGGAGGAGGTGTGGCAGGAGTACCAGGACCAGGGCGTGTCCTTCCTTGGCGTGAACACCTACGACCAGCCCGCCACAGCGCTCTCCTTCGCCAGGGACAACAACGTTACCTACCCCAGCGTGATCGACGTCAATGACGGCAAGGTCAAGTTGGTGTTCGCGCAGGTCACCCCGATCCAGGCGACTCCGACGACGCTCGTGGTCGACCGGGAGGGGCGGGTCGCTGCGCGGATCATCGGGCAGCTGCAGAGCGCATCCATCCTGTCCACCCTCGTCCGCGACGTCCTTGGGGAATCACCATGAACCCGGGAGATCTCGTCGCAGACGGCGCCCTGTGGGTCGCGGTCCCGATCGCGACCCTTGCGGGCCTGATCTCCTTCGTCTCCCCGTGCGTGCTGCCTCTGGTGCCCGGATACCTCGGGTACCTCGGCGGCACCTCGAGCGGCACCGCCGCACGCGGGTCGACCGGCGCGGCGACGGCGGAGCGCATGCGGCTGCTGCTGGGCGTGTTCCTGTTCATAGCCGGGTTCACTGTCGTGTTCGTTACCGTGACGATCCTGGGCGGGACGTTCGGGTTGTTGCTGCTGCAATATGCGAACGTCCTGACCCGTGTGTTCGGTGTCGTAGTGATCATCCTCGGCCTGGTATTCATCGGGTTCTTCGGGATCGCGCAGCGCACCCTCCGCCCACGCCTGCAGACCCGTGCTGGGCTGCTCGGCGCACCGCTGCTCGGGTTCGCCCTCGGCGTCGGGTGGACACCGTGCATCGGCCCGACGCTCGCCGCGATCCTGTCGGTCTCCTGGAACCTCGGCGACCCAGCTCGGGCGGGCCTCCTGGGCCTGGCCTACTCGCTCGGGCTCGGCCTGCCTTTCCTCGCGCTCGCTCTCGGATGGGGATGGGCATCCCGGTCGGTCGCATTCCTGCGCCGCCACATCCGCACCCTGAACATCGTCGGCGGGGGAATGCTCGTCCTCCTCGGCATCCTGATGGTGACCGGGCTGTGGACTGTCATGATGTCCGCCCTCCAGCAGGTGGTGATCAATGTCCCCCTCCCGCTCTGAGACCATCACCGACGCGCCCGTCGACCCCCTGCGACCCGACGACCACGCCGACGGCAACGACTCTGCCATCGCCCAGCCGACGTTAGGGATCATGGGGTGGGCGAGATGGGCGTGGCGTCAGCTGACCAGCATGCGCACCGCCCTGGTGTTGTTGCTGCTGCTGGCGATCGCCGCCGTGCCCGGATCGCTGTTCCCGCAGCGCAGCGCTGACCCCAACGGGGTGATCCAGTGGCAGCGCGAGAACCCCGAGGCCTATCCGATCGTGGATGCCATAGGGCTGTTCGACGTGTACCTGTCGCCATGGTTCTCGGCGATCTACCTGCTGCTGTTCACGTCGCTGATCGGATGCGTAACCCCGCGCACGAAACACCACTACAAGGCCCTCCGATCCCAGCCTCCCCGCACGCCGGCGCGCCTGTCCCGGCTCGCCGACTATGACGAGCGCACAGTTTCGGCCACCGATCCTGCGGAACGGGCACGCGAGGCGGTCGATGCCGCTGAGAGGCAGCTGCGGCGCACCGGCTATCGGGTGCACCGCTACGACGGCCGCGGGACGCTCTCTGTGTCCGCCGAGCGCGGATACCTGCGCGAGACCGGCAACCTCGTCTTCCACACCGCGCTGATCGGCGTGCTCGTCTCCGTCGGTCTCGGAGGCGGCTTCTCCTACACAGGCCAGCGTGTCGTCGTCGAGGGCACCACCTTCGTCAACGCTCTCAGCGACTACTCCTCGTTCGATGCCGGCCGGTTCATCGACGGCACCGGCCTCGCCCCGTACTCGCTCACCCTTGACGAGTTCCAGGTCACATATCAGCCGCCTGGCACGCCGGGGGCTGGGCAGGCGGGAGACTTCTCCGCCGACGTCACAGTCCGCATCCCCGGTGAGCAGGACCGGGCCGAGAGTGTGATCGTGAACTATCCCATCTCCGTCGCCGGCGACCGCATCCATCTGCTGGGCAATGGCTACGCCCCCACGATCACCGTACGCGATGCGGCCGGAGAACTTGTGTACACCGAGTCGCAGCCGTTCCTCCCGCAGGACTCGAACATGACCTCCCTTGGGATCATCAAGATCCCCGACGGGCTGCCCGAGCAGGTCGGTCTGACGGGGTTCTTCTATCCCACTGCAGGTGTGCTGGACTCCGGCGCTTACACCTCCATCTACGGCGACGTCATCAACCCGCTGCTCACCTTCAACGTGTACAGCGGCGATCTCGGTATCGACGATGGCACTCCGCGATCGGTATACACTCTCGAAACCGGCGGGCTCACCCAGCTCACCGGTGGCACGACGGGAGTGGACTCCATCGAGCTGACCCCGGGGGAGACCGCCGACCTGCCGAACGGGTGGGGCACCGTCACCTGGGAGATCGCGTCGCCTGAGGACCCGGTCAAGCGATTCGCGTCGCTGCAGATCCAGCGCGACCCGACCGCCGGATGGGTGCTGGCCTTCTCAATCTTCGCGATGCTCGGCCTCTTCGCCGGGCTCTTCGTGCCCCGACGCCGCATCTGGATCAAAGCACACCCGACCGACGACGGTGTCCGCCTCGAGTACGCGGGACTGGCCCGCGGCGAAGACCCCACCCTCCGCAAAGCCGTCGTCGACATCGCCGACGCCCACACGGCGGCGCTCACGGGCACCTCCGACTCATCCCCGAAGACGGGAGAGAACCGATGAGATGCCCCGTTGACGGCACGACACTCCCAGCCACCGACCGCTCCCGCGTCGAGATCGACTCCTGAACCCCCCCCGACCGATCACACACCATGAACGACTGGATTCCCGACACACCGCCGACGCTGGGGGCGTTTCTCACGCCAATCCTGCCGCCGGCTCCGGTGCTGCCGGCGCTCGGCCTGCTCATGGCCGTGCTGTACTTGGCCGGTGCCATCCGGCTCTGGCGGCAGCGACGAGGATGGTCGGTGACCCGGACGGTGTGTTTCCTCCTCGGATGCATCGTCCTGGTCGCCGTGACCGGCCTGGCGGTGGAGGGGTACGGGTACCTGCTGTTCTCGGTCTTCATGTTCCAGCAGCTCACCCTGCTAATGGCCATCCCGCCGCTGCTCGTGCTCGGCTCTCCGGGCACTCTGCTGCTGCGCGCCACCCCGCATCGCGGGTTCGGGCGAGTGATCCTCCGTCTCGCTCTGGCCGGGCTGCGCAGTCGCATCGCACGATGGGCACTGAGCCCCTGGGTCGCGATGCCGCTGTTCCTGATATCGTTCTACGGCCTCTACCTCGGAGGTCTCGCCGACCCGATCCTGCAGACCCCGGGCGGGCATCCGCTGCTGGAGATCGCGTTCCTCGCAGCCGGCGTGCTGTTCACCATCCCGATCCTGTCCCACGACCCGCTCCCCGTGCGGATGACGTACCCCGGCCGAGCGATGGACCTGTTCGCCGAAGCAGCCCTCCACGCCTTCTTCGGCGTGTTCCTGATGATGAGCCCGACGCTATTCGTCGAGCACTTCGCCGGCCCCACGAGGTCGATGGGCATCGACCCGCTGGACGATCAGTGGCTCGCCGGAGGCTTGGCCTGGTCCTACGGGGAAGGACCCACCGTGGTGATGCTCCTCTACGTCATGCACCGGTGGTTCCGTGACGACACCACCCGTGCCGCCAAGGCCGACACGTACGCCGATACCCATGGCGATCCCGAGCTCGACGCCTACAACGCCTACCTCGATGCCCTCCGCAAGAAGGACACCTGACCGATGCAACTGTCCCTGACACCCGCGGCCGGTGCCGTGCCCACCGCCGACGTCTCTTCCTCGTCGAGCGGGCTGCCGCTCTGGGCAGCGATTCCCGCCGCGCTCATCGGAGGGCTCGCGCTGAGCCTGGCCTCGCCGCCGGTGGGGTGGTGGCCGCTGGCTCTGCTTGGCGTGACCCTGGCGTTGATCACCCTCGTCGGCCGGAGCATCGGCGGGGCAGCGCTGGTCGGCGCCGGCTTCGGGGGAGTGTTCTTCTTCACCCATCTGATCTGGGTGGGAGAGTTTCTTGGTCCTGTTCCGTGGATTGCTCTTGCCGGTCTGGAGACGATCCTGTTCAGCATCGGTGCCGTCCTGATCGCCCTCGCCTACCGGTGGGCGGCACGACTCCCACATCGGGGTGCAGCGCAGCTGGTCGGGATCCCCCTGCTAGTTGGCGGCCTGTGGGCGGGCAGGGAAGTCGTTCTCGGTTCGTGGCCGTACTCCGGGTTCCCCTGGGCGCGCATCGGGATGACGCTCGTCGAGAGCCCGATGGCGGAAGTCGCCTCCTGGACGGGCGTAACAGGGCTCTCCTTCCTGTTCGTCGCGATGTGCGCCGGCGTCGTGCAGTGGGCGCGCGCCGGCGGGCTCAGATTCCTGCGCGGCACCCTTCCGGCCGCCGCTGTCATGGCTCTCCTGCTCCTCGCCCCGCAGTTCCCGACCTCGCCCGCGGGCACGTTCGAGGTCGGGTGGGTGCAAGGCAACGGCCCGGCGGCATACTTCGACACCCGAGAACCTGGTGATGTGCTCGCCGCACAGGCGCAGGCGACCGCTCCGCTACTTGGACAACCGATGGATCTCCTGGCCTGGCCCGAAGGGGGAGTGGACGACGATCCCCTCGCCGATACCGCCACCGCTGCCACGCTCGACCGCATCGTCCGCGAAGCCGACGCCCCGCTACTGATGAACGCCGCGACCGCGCGGGGAGGGGATGTGTTCAACTCGTCCCTGCTCTGGACCACGCAGCCTGATGAACGCCAGCGGCACGACAAGATCAACCCCGTCCCGTTCGGGGAGTACGTCCCCGATCGCTGGCTATACGAGATGATCGTCCCGGACCTTGTCGGACTGATCCAACGCGAGTACACCCCGGGCACACTCCCGCCGCTGGTCACTGTCGATGACGTCGGAGTCGGGTTGGCGATCTGCTTCGATGTGATCTACGACCAGGTCATATGGGACGGCGCACGCGAGGGGGCCCAGCTGTACGTCTTCCAGACCAACAACGCCGACTTCCGCGGTACCGCGGAGAACCTGCAGCAACTCGCCTTCGCCCGCATGCGCGCGATCGAGACCGGCCGCGCCATCGTCAACGTCTCCACGACCGGCACCAGCCAGGTGATCGCCCCCGATGGGACAACCGTCGCCACCATCCCCGTCGACACCGCCTCCGCAGCGATCACCACCGTCCCCCTGCGTACCGGCCTCACACCTGCCACGATTCTCGGACCCTGGATCAGTGTGCTGGTCCCGGTCGGCGCTCTCGGTGTCTTGACCGCGCTCGGGATCCTCCACCGCATCCGCAATCGCTCGTCCGTATGAAGGAGCTCACCATGCCCGGAACAGAAACGCTCTCCCTCGATGGCATCTCACTGCTGCTGGTGTGGACAGCCATCGCCACCTACGCGCTGGCGTTCGTCGCTTACACGGTCGATCTCGCACAGCGCTCCGCCCGCACGAACCCGGCTCTGGAGCAGCAGCGCACGCCGACCCTTGTCGGCGCCGTTGACCAGGGGTCTCCGAATGCTCCGGCTCTGCCCGCACAGGCGCGGCCGGACGACATCCACGTCCCGCCCGCACAACGCCCGCGGTTGCTGTGGGCGAGGATCGGCACGGCGCTCACCGTGCTCGCCTTCCTCTTCCAGCTCGCCGGGACCATCGCGCGCGGCATCGCCGCAGAGCGGGTTCCCTGGGCGAACATGTACGAGTTCGCGCTCACTGGGACGGTCCTGATCGTCGCCGTCTACCTCCTCGCCCTCCGGCGGTATGACCTGCGATTTCTCGGCGCGTTCCTGGTGGGCATGATCGTGCTGCTGTTGGGCGGTGCCACGCTCAGCTTCTACGTCGAGGTCGTCCCGCTGATGGACCCGCTCAAGAGCATCTGGCTCGTCATTCACGTCTTCGTTGCCTCCCTCGCCACCGCCCTGTTCGCCCTCGCTTGCGGTCTCTCCGTCACGCAGCTGCTGCAATCCCGCCGTGAACGTCGCGCGAGCATTTCCCCTGAATCCGCAGGGCAACGCGGCGGGTTCCTGCGTACCCTGCCCTCCGGCGAGGTGCTCGAGACGCTCGCCTATCGGTTCGTGATCGTCGGCTTCATGTTCTGGACCTTCACTCTGATCGCCGGAGCGATCTGGGCGAACGACTCCTGGGGACGCTACTGGGGCTTCGACACCAAGGAGGTCTGGACATTCGTGATCTGGGTGCTCTACGCCGGGTACATCCACGCCCGCGCCACCCGCGGCTGGCGAGGCAACCGCTCAGCCTGGCTGTGCATCATCGGATTCGCCGCCGTGCTGTTCAACTTCACCGTCGTTAACGTGTACTTCCCCGGCCTGCACTCCTACTCCGGCCTCACCTGACCCGCTCCGGCACCACCACCGCGGCCGAAGTCGCCGACGTTTGATCGCCTCGATGAAGGGAAATCCGCTATGCCGCCGATCGACCAGTGGGTCACGTTCGAACCCCTCACCGGCTCACCCGTCGCCATCGCCGCCCTGCTGCTCGCGGCGCTGTACCTGCGAGGAGCGATCTGGATGTGGCGACGCGGGCGCCGTTGGGCGATCGCCCGCACAGCATCGTTCCTGATCGGGTGCGTCCTGATCTTCGCTATCACGATGTTCGGTGTGAACCGTCTCGCAACGGAATCCATCACAGCGCTGGTGTTCCAGCAGATCACCCTGCTGACCGTCGTTCCGCCGCTCCTCATCGCAGGGTCACCCGGGCTGCTGCTCCTGCGCAGCACACCGCACACCGGCCTCGGGCGTCTCGTCCTCCGTGCTGCACACGGGGGACTGCGCTCACGATTCTGGAGCGCGGCACTGCACCCTGTGGTCGCCATCGTCATTGCGATACTGCTGTACCCGGTCCTCTACCTGACCGACGCGATCAGCGTCATCATGCGCATCCCCTTCGGCCACGACGTCCTGCTCGTCGTCATCCTCATCCTCGGCATCGTCTCGGCAACACCGCTATGGTCCTCCGATCCGCTACCGCGCCAACCCTCCTTCGCCGCACGATTCATCGACATCGCAGTCGAGATCCAGATCCACGCCATTTTCGGCCTCATCCTCCTTCGTACCGCCACGCCGCTGTTCAGCGCATACGCCACCCCCACAGGCAGCCATGACCCCGTCATCGACCAGGCGATCGCCGGCACGCTGGTATGGACCTACGCGGAGCTGCCGATGTTCGTAGTGCTCATCGTCTGCCTGTCCCGCTGGCGAGCCCGCGACGTGCGCACCTCGAGACAGCGACAGAAAGCCGAGGACGCCGAACTCGACTCTTACAACGAGTACCTCGCCAGCCTCTCCCGAAGACGGAACGAGAGCTAGCTTCCTGCGCGTCGCAACTCCCTCATCCCCGCTCTCGCACCCACCTCTGGAGGAAAATGCCCCGTACAACGCTCACATTTGGCGGCCTGCTCATTTCCGTCGGAATCATCTCCTACGCCGTGACCGGCTTCATCAGCTGGACGGCGCTGATCCCCGCCTTCCTCGGAATGCTCATCGTGATCTGCGGGCTCATCGCGCTCAAGAACACTACGAGCGGGCTCTCGATCGCACTCGTGATATCGGTCCTCGGAGTCCTCGGAACCAGCATGAACGTACTGAAAGTCGGCGAGCTCATCTCCGGCCAAGCCGAGTGCCCGCTGGCCATTGGGGCCAGCACCGTGACGTTCGTCCTGCTCATCGTCTACATCGTCACCGGTGTCCGATTGTTCCTCACCGCACGGCGAGGGGACAAGGCGGAGGCAACGACTGCCTGAGCGCCGCTAGACCCTACTTTCGAAACAGCACCGATCTCTCCGGGTATATCGCGACGATCTCGAGTCCGTCGACAGTCCCCGTTCAGCGGACAGACCCAGTCTCGGTGCTGCGGACGCGTTGGATGCGGAGGCTGTTGTAGACGACGAGCACGGAGGACAAAGACATCGCGGCCGCGGCGATGAGGGGGTTGAGGAGGCCTGCTGCGGCGATGGGGATCGCGGCGATGTTGTATCCGAAGGCCCAGCCGAGGTTGGTGCGGATCGTGCGGAGTGTCTTGCGGGAGATCGCGATCGCGTCGGGGATGACGTGGAGGTCGTCGCGGACGAGGATGATGTCGGCGGCCTTGAGGGCGATGTCGGTCCCGGAGACGAGCGCGAGGCCGAGGTCGGCGGTAGCGAGAGCGACGGCGTCGTTGATGCCATCGCCGACCATCGCCACCTTCTCCCCTGCCGCTTGGAGTTCACGGACGACGTCGGCCTTCTGGGCGGGGGCGACACCGGCGTGGACGCGTTCGATGCCGAGCTCGGCGGCGATGCGGGCGCCGGCGGCGGGACTGTCCCCGGTGAGGAGAACGGTGGTGAGGTCCTGCGCGCGCAGCGCACTGATGGCGTCGGCGGCGCCGGGTTTGATGGTGTCGGCCAGGGCCAGTAGCCCGATTAGGTGTCCGTCGCGGGCGACGAGGGCGACGGTGTGCCCTTGTTCGTGGGCGTCGGCGAGCGCAGTGGCGGCGGGGGTGAGGTCGATGTCGTGTTCGCGGAGGAGGTCGGCGTTGCCGATGAGGAGGGTGCTGCCGGCAATGCGGGCGGTGGCGCCGAGACCGGGGAGCGCGGTGAAGTCTTCCAAGGAGTGCAGGTCGGTGACGTGAGCGCGGGCGGCGTCCTGGATGGCGCGAGCGATCGCATGCTCGGAGCCCTGCTCGACGGACGCGGCGAGGCGCCAGAGTTCGTGCTCGGGGATTCCGAAGGCGGTCGCGGTCTCGACGGTCATGCGGCCGGTGGTCAGGGTGCCGGTCTTGTCGAGGACAACGGTGGTGATGGTGCCGGAGGCTTCGAGGGCGTCATGGCCTTTGATGAGGATGCCAAGGGTCGCGGCCCTGCCGATGCCGACCATGAGCGCGGTGGGGGTCGCCAGACCCAGGGCGCAGGGGCAGGCGATGATGAGGACGCTGATCCCGATGCCGAATGCCTGCGCGAACGGGGTTCCGGTGAGCGTCCAGGCGACAGTGACGATGATCGCGAGGGTGATGACGGCGGGCACGAACCAGGTGACGATGCGGTCGACGAGGTTCTGCACGCGCGCTTTACGTGCCTGTGCCTGTTCGGTGAGGGCCGCCATCTGCGCCAGCTGCGTGTTCGCGCCAACCGAGGTCGTGGTCACTTCCAGCCGGCCGTCGGTGCTGATCGTGCCGCCGGTCACCGATGCGCCGGGGCCGACCGGGACGGGGACGGGTTCTCCCGTCATCATGCTCGCATCGACCGCGGCTGTGCCCGCACGGACAGTGCCATCGGCGGGGATGATCTCCCCCGGGAGGACGACGAAAATGTCGCCGATCCGCAGCGCCGTGGCGGGCTCAATCGCCTCGACGCCGTCGCGGACGACCCGGACGTGGGTGGCGGCGAGAGCGTTCAGCGCCCCGAGCACGTCTCCGGCCTTACGGCGGGAGCGGGTCTCGAAGTAGCGGCCGGCGAGCTGGAACGTCGTCATGCCGGCGGCGACGTCGAGATAGATCGAGTCCGCGCCTGCGGGGGTGACACCGAACCCGAGCCAGTAGCCGGCGGCTTCCGTGGTGCCGAACCCAAGCAGCAGGGTGAGTATCGCCCACCCGAACGAGGCGGCGATGCCGAGGGAGACAAGGGTGTCCATGCTGACCGCGCCGTGACGGAGGTTGCGGAGCGTAGCCCGGTGAAACGGCCACGCAGCCCAGGTCACGATCGGCAGCGCCATCAGCACGCAGACCCATTCCCAGCCGGGGAACCGCCACCCGGGGACGAGCGCGAGGACGATGGTGATGTCCATCAGTGGCACGGTGAGCAGAGCGGAGACCGCCAGGCGGCGGCGCAGGGAGGAGATCCGCACCTCGGTGGCGCGCGCGGACCAGGCGTCGTCGCTGCCGTCGCGCAGGTGCGCACCGTATCCCGCGTTCTCGACCTGACGGATCGCCGTGGGCACCTCACTGTCGGGGAGCCCTGTGATGATGGCGCGTTCGGTGGCGTAGTTGACGCTCGCGGTCACGCCGTCGAGCTTGTTCAGGGCCCGTTCGACGCGTCCGGCGCACGCGGCGCAGGTCATGCCTGAGACGTCGAGTTCGACAGGCGCAGCCGACGTTCGTCTGGCTCTGGTGTCAGAGATCGTCATGGTAGTGGCTCCTCCTGGGTCGCCGGTCTCGGGCCGGGACGAGATGCCTCGCGTTCGGTGAGCTGGTTGAGCATCCGGTTGTAGGCATCGAATTCATCATCCCGTCCGGTGTCGAGGTGGCGGTCTTTCCGACGGGCTTCGCGGGCGTCTTGGCGGCTCCATTGGATGGCGAGGGCGACGATGACGATCATCAGCGGGATTTCTCCGCCCGCCCAGGCGACACCCCCGCCGAGATACTGCTGCGCCTGCAGGTCAGCCCAGGGAAGGTCGAGTCGCAGGTAGAAGTCTTCGGCGATGATCTCGGGGGTGGTCATCAGGATTACTCCGAAGAAGGCGTGGAACGGCATCGCCGCGAGAACGTAACCGAGTTTGCCGATGTGCGGCAGGGGTCGTGGGGGGCGGTCGACGCCGATGATGAGGCTGTAGTAGAGGTAGCCGACGATGAGGAAGTGCAGGTTCATGAGCTGATGCGCCCAATGGAACCGCATGTACTCGCCGAAGATCCCCGTGAAGTACAGGCCATAGTATGAGCCGACGAAGAGGATGAAGACGATCAGCGGGTTGTAGAGGAAGCGCAGCACCCGCCACTGCAGCACCCAGGTGATCCAGTCGTGAAGACCTGCCGGCTTGTTCCGGTCGGAGCGGCTCGCGCGCAGCAGCAGGGTGACGACGCCGCCGAGGACGAGGAGTCCGGGGGCGAGCATGTTCAACGACATGTGCACGATCATGTGCACCCCGAAATCGGGGGCGGAGTACTTCCCGAACCCGGAACTGGTCGCCACGATTACCACGGCCCATCCGGCCAGCCAGGCGGTCGTTCGTCCGATGGGCCACGTGTCTCCACGACGGTGCAGCGTACGCACCGCGACCAGGTAGACGGTGATCGCCGCGGCCGCGATGCCGAGGAAGAGGAGGTTGGGTCGCCACTGTCCGAACAGCACCAGTAGGGTCGGCGCGTCGGGCACCTCGAAGCCCATGAAGACCTGGCCGATACTTGTCGGCACGAAGTATTGCGGCGGGGGCTGCCGAGTCATCGCCACTCCTGTGCCGATCCACCCGGCCACCGCCACACCGCACACGGTCAGAAGAACTGTGAGGGCGCCGGCGCGCATTCGGCCGCGTCGGGCTTGCCACCATCCGTATGACATGGCCCCGGTGAGGACAGCCAAGCACGCACCACCGGACAGAATCAGCCATCCCGTCACCGAACCGGTGATGGGAGAACCAGCGAGCTTGAACACTCCGATAACCGCATCGCTGACGATGATCAGCGGCAGCGCGATGATTCCGAGCAGGAACAGGCGACGCAGCGTTTCCGGGGGTACAAAGCGCCCGGAAGCGACGCGCAGGCCGGAGACACAGACTGCGCCGAAGAACGCGTACACCGCGACGGTCTGGAAGACCGCGGCATCGCCGCCGAAGTCGTGGTCAGGGCCGACCAGAACCTGCCCGGTGACCACCGGCGCAAGAATTCCGATCGCGGATACCCACAGCGGGATGAGCAACCCTGTCCATCGGTCCGCGAAGTACGACGCGAACAAGACGATCAGCGCCGCCATGAGGCTGATCGTCCAAGCTTTCGGCGCATCGCTGGCGTCCCATAAGAAAGGGAGGGCATAGCTGATGCTGAGCCGCTCCAGCGGGGCGCCGTTGGCGTCGAGTGCTTCAAAGATCACCAGCGCCCCCGCGCAGAGCGCCCAGGCGCCGGATGCGATCCGCAAGACTCTGATCTCGAACCCCTGCGAAAGATACTGTGCTCGCTGAGCGGGGGCGTCGCGCAGGAACAACAGGTGTACGATCGCGCCGACGCTGACCAGGCTCGCAGCATGTGCCGCAACGAGCAGCACCGTGGTGATTACGGCGACGTCAACCCCTGGGTAGCTGACGAAGATCTTCCGGTACGGTGCCTCCCCAAGCAGCACGGCCACCGTGACCGGGAAAGCAATCCCCAGGATAGAGAACCCCAGGATGAGGGACGTGATGGCGCTGCCCCGAACACTCCGGACAGACGTTCTTTTCGTCTTGTGTGGGTCGATTGCAGCGGGAGATGTTTCAGTCATTCTGCGACAGGGATGGCCACGAACTCACTGCGTAGCCGGCTTCCTCGACCGCGCGTTCGACATCGGCGCGGTCGGCTCGCGCCGATGTCGTAATCAAGACGCGTCCGGACACAGCATCAACGTGGGCGCCGAGAACGGTCGGCAGCGCGGTCAGCTCCGCTGTGACGGCGCGTTCGCAGTGCTCGCACGTCATCCCGTTCACCCAGAACTCGAACTCGGCCATGACTGCTCCTCCTGATGCCGGACCACGCCATTAACTCTACATTGTGTCGTAGATGTGAGTGGTGGCGGGGACGGGTTAGGCACGTGCGAGGGCGGCGCGGCGACTGCGGGGTGTCTTCCAGCGGCGGAGGGTGAGTCGGTCGGCGCGAAGTTCGAGACCGGGATCGCCTGTGGTGCGTCCCATGGTCGCGAGGGCGTTCGCGAGATGGACGGCGCCGGCGCGGCGGGCGGCGGCATCGTCTGCGATGAGTTCGACCAGCAGTAGTGTGGCTCGTTTCAGGGCTCGTCCAGCTGGGAAGCGCTTGGGGAGGCAGAGGGCGTTGATCTCAGCGATCCGCACGGCCCACCCGTGGTGCTGGCGCAGATGAGCGCGCTCATGCTCGATCACCGCGCGAAGCTGCGGGCCGCTCAGCAGTTCCTTGAGGGCCGTGGAGAGGAAGATCTCCGGTGCCCCCGAAGGCACGGCGCATGCGGCAGGCTCCTCAGACTCGAACCAGACGAGGGTGACCCCGTCCGACTCCTCACGGGACACCGCGACAGGTGCGAGGCGTCCGACCGCTTCCCGCCAGGAATCGGCGAGGGGCTCCGCGGATGCGGAGACCAAGACGATCACCGCCGCGAATATTCCAAGGCTTAGCCAGCCCGCGATCGTCAAGAGCAATCCTTCGGCGGGGCCGTGCACTTCGACAGCCTCGACGCAGCACATCAGCGCAGTCGTGGCAGAGGCGACCGCGCATCCGATGCCGGCGAAGAGGGCGCTGAACCACAGCGTCAGTGCGGTGCGCGGATGGTGCACCTGCCACCTGCCGGCGGTCAGCACGAGCGGTGCGAACAGGAGCATCAGCGCTGCTGCAGCGAGGAAGGAGCCCGTGGCGATCACGTGATCACCTGCGCTTGCGCGAGGTCTTGCCGGTGATCGCGCTGCGGAGCAGGTCGAGGTCCTCCTCGGCGAGGTGCCCGGCGAACTGCAACAGTGCTGCCTGCCGGTCGCCGGCTCCGTCCAGGGCGCTCATCATGGACCGTCCGACATGCTCGTCGCCACTGCGCGCCGCATGGAAGCGGACCTTGCGTGGGGAGTCTCCTGATCGGACGACATCACCCTTCTTCTGCAACCGCTCCAGGGCCGTCATCAACGTCGTGTACGCCGGGATGTGACCGGTGAACACGGCCTGGATATCGCGGGCGCTCATAGGCTCGGCTGCCTCCCAGAGGATGCGCATGACCTCGCCTTCGAGTTCCCCGCGTTCACGCGTGCGCTCACCTGCCATATGACACCTCCACCGTTTAGCCTACCCAGAGTCGAATCCTCGTGACTTCGAAGAGTACGCTCGCAACTCTCACATCAACGCGCGCTGCTGCCGCTCCCTCGACACACCGCTGGCGAGACAGGCGGTCAGAGGTTCATCAGCCAGAGCATGGTCCCCATGCCCGCGGCCATCAGGGCGTGACACAGCGCGTGCATTCGATGCCCTCGGGCTGCGGCCGCGCGATACAGCCACCACAATGCGCTCACGGTGCAGGCGACGATGAAGGCCGCGTTGACGACGCCGGCCCATACGGGAGTCGCCATCAGCGCCATCTCATCACCGCCGCCGTGGTGTCCGGCGTGCGCGGACCCTCCGTCGCCGCCCATGTCCATCCCGGCCATCAGGAGCGGCATTGCTGCGAGCATCCAGATCATCGCCGCATTCAGCACGATGTGCCCGACCAGCTCCACGCGATGCGGGAACCCGTGGGCTCGGGTCAGCGCGGGCAGGAGCGCGAGGGCGAAGATCGCGAACAGAGCGATTTGCGCCCACGTCACCGCATCCAGCACCGCGACCCAGGTCATGAGGATCATCGCGGCGCTCATCACCGCATGGTTGATGTCGATCAGCTCCTCATCTTCCAAGCCCTCCGTGCGCGTGGGGCGGCCGATGCGCCGTGCGATGAGGTCGCCGAGGCAGATGAGGCCGGTGACAAGGAAGACGACGGTGAGGATGAGGTCCCAGGGCGATGCGATCACACCCCCACCTTACTACTACAATATGTAGAGATAATTTGCCGCTGCTCCGAGAGGCCTCCCGATGACCGCCGCCCAGACCGACACCGCAGGCATATCGCCCCGAACCGCGCCGTCACCGAAACGACGCAAGACGAACTGGTACGGCGCGTTCTGGCGCTGGCACTTCTACGGCTCGCTGATCGTCATCCCCGTGCTGTTCGTCCTCGCGGTGACCGGCATGACCTACATGTTCCGCGCGGAAGTGGATGCCTTCACCCACCCGGGAGTGCTCACGGTGACCGTGCTCGAGGCAGCGGAACGGCAGGAGCTGTCCGTGCAGGAAGACGCCGTCCGCGATGCGTTCCCGGACCGGCCGATCCTCTCCGTCGTCGACCAGACCGGCGACCGGGCGACTGTCTTCGTCACCGAACGTGCGGACGGGGTCAATGCGAACGTCTACGTCGACCCGTACACGGCGACGGTGACTGGGGAGTTGACGGCGGATCAGCTGATCTCCGATTGGGCCGAGCGCATCCACGGCGATCTGCTCATCGGCGAGGAGGGCATCGGTGACCGCATCGTCGAATTGGGCGGCAGCTGGGCGATCGTGCTCACCATCACCGGGTTCATCATCTTCTTCCTCGGACGCCGGCCCCGCAAAGCCGCTCAGGCGAAACGCGCCAAGGGTGCACGCATTCGCGGATGGCACGCGATCGTGGGCCTGCCCGTCGGGCTGGGCATCCTCATGCTCGTCGTCTCCGGCCTGCCCTGGACCGGCGTATGGGGTTCGGTCGCACAGCAGGTCGCCTCAGACAACGGCTCGTCCCTGTGGGGCGAGGACCCGGGGGCGGAATCCACGATCGACGAGCTCATCGAAAGCACCAGCGGCACCAACGCCGAAGCCGGCTGGGCCATCGGCAACGGACCGACCGGCACCAGCACGAGCACCGGCACGACACCGATCTCCATCGACGACGCCGTCGCCGCAGCCCGTGCCGAGGGAGTCCCCGAGCCGTACTCAATCATCTACCCCGACGGCGAGACAGGCGTGTTCAGCGTCATGTCGAGCCAGTGGAACGACAACGGCAACCCCGCCGAATCCGAGGTAAGCCTCGAACGCACCATCCACATCGACCAGTACAGCGGAGAGATCGTCGGAACCTACGGATACGACGACTACAGCATCACCGCGCAGGTCGTCTCACAGGGCATCGCCGTCCACGAAGGACGCCGCCTTGGGGTCATCAATACGATCCTGTCGACCCTGTTCTGCCTCGCCGTGATGTTCATGTGCGTGTCTGCGCCGATCATGTGGTGGACCAGACGCGGCACCGCATCCGGCATGGCCGCACCCCGCGCAAAGCTGCCGATCTGGGGGAACTGGCTGCTCGTCGTCGTGATGGTCGGCCTCGGGATCTTCCTGCCCCTGTTCGGCCTGTCCCTGCTCGTCATCCTTGCGCTCGACCAGCTGCTGATCCGCCGCATGCCCCGGATGAAGAAGTTCTTCGGCAGCGTCTGAGTTATGGAGAGGCGGCCGCGGACACTCGCGAGCAGTCCCCACGGTGCTGATACAGATACGGCGCGCCAGAGCGAGGACCTCATCGGTGCCCACGACGAGCAACCCGGGGCAGTTCTCTACTACCGCGCAACGGCGGGAAGTGAGACTGCGTGATGTCAATGACGGACGGTGCGTCTTCTGTTGAGCAGCCCTGTTGCGGCGGTGAGAGCACGAGCGCGTAACTCTTGACCGGTTGCGAGTGAGCCACGGTGGTCTACTTCGAACCTCCTCGCCAGCGCCTACGCACCCACGCGCCGACCTTTCGAAACCGGTATGTCACATCGGCCCACTCCTCGGCGAGAGAAGGTGATTCTTCCTCTTCCTGTCGTTGGGGAGCTCCCATTGCGATGAGAAAGATGATCACCAAGAGAGCAGTGGGCAACGCCAGCGCTCCCATCCACCATCCGACCTCCATGAGCATTCCGTCAGCTACTCGACCCGACATCGACCGCGTCAGAACTACTCCCACGAGGATCAACGCGAGGGGCGGTCTTCGTGGTCGATACCGGCGTGCTCCTTCCCACGCTCGAAACCGAGGAGTCGAAGCGCGTTGGCCACGACGACGAGCGTCGAGCCCTCGTGGATGAGCACCACTGCACCGATGTTCAGACCGATGAAGGTCGCGATCACCAGGAGGACGACGATCGCGAGACTCGCTATGAGGTTCTGGCGGATGATCCGGCTGGTCGCGCGGCTCAGACGCACGGCGAACGGGACACGCCCCAGATCGTCGCTCATAAGAGCGATGTCACAGGTCTCCAGCGCGACGGTGGAACCGGCGGCCCCCATCGCGATGCCGATGTCCGCACGGGCCATCGCGGGGGCGTCGTTCACACCGTCGCCGACCATCGCTATGGGGCGATGCGTCTCGGCGAGATGCCTGATGTGCGCGACCTTATCCTCCGGCAGCAGATCACCGATGGAGGTGTCGATGCCGACCTCGCGGCCGACGGCATCCGCGACGCGCTGGTTATCGCCGGATATCATCACGAGCTGGCCGACGTTCGTACTGCGCAAGACGCGGAGTACCTGCGCGGACTCGGCGCGAGAGGTGTCCATCACGCCGACGACCCCCAGGAACCGGTCACCGCGCCGGACGATCATCAACGTCTGGCCGGAATCGCGAGCCTCCGTGTAAGCGTCCTCGACTGACGAGGGAAGGGTGAGACCCTGTTCGTCGAACATCCGCAGGTTGCCGACCTCGACGACCTCTCCCTCGACCGCGGCGCGTACACCGCGACCGACGACGGCGTTGAGATCCGATGCCTCGACACGCTCCGCCGCGGACACCTGACCCGCGAGGTCGCGGACGATCGCTGCGGCGAGTGGGTGATCGCTGAGAGACTCCACGGCGACCAGTGTTGGGACGAGGAGGCTTCCGTCCACGCCGTCCACGGGAGTGACCGACGTTACCTGCGGGTTGCCCCAGGTGAGGGTGCCGGTCTTATCGAAGGCCATCGCCCTGACCCGCCCCAGGGTCTCCAGCGGAGCGCCGCCCTTGACCAGCACGCCGGCGCGCGCCGCTCGGGCGACTCCAGCGAGAACGGCCGCCGGCGTCGCGATGGCCAGTGCGCACGGGCTCGCGGCGACGAGGACGGTCATCGCGAGGTAGAAGGCATCCGTGAACGGCTGCGAGAGTATGGACATCGCGATCAGCAGGGTTGCGGCCACGGCGAGGATCACCGCGGGCACGTACCACCGCTGGAAACGGTTGATGAACTGTTGCGTCGGTGACGCGGACTGATCGGCTGTGCGAACCAGCTCGACGACCTTGCTCAACGTCGAGTCCGCGGCCGTCGCCGACACTACGACCTCGAGAACGCCGGAGCCGTTCACTGTACCGGCGAACACGCGATTCGCAGCCGGAAGGGTATCGACGGTGCGTATCGCCCGCTCGCGATCGGCGACCGGCTCCTTCTCGACGGGCATCGACTCACCGGTGACCGCCGACTGGTCGACGGCCGAGATCCCAGTGATCACGAACCCGTCCGACGGGATCCTCGAGTTCGGGCGGACCACCACGACATCACCCACCACGATCTGCTCCACCGGGACCTCGACGGGATCGTCGTCCCTGCGGCGTACCAGGGCGGTCCGTGGTGCGAGTTCGGCCAGCGCTTCAATCGACTTGCTGGCGCGGCTCATCGCGTACTCCTCGAGGGCGTGGCCGAGGCTGAAGAGGAACAGCAGCACCGCGCCCTCCGCCCACTTCCCGATCAGGGCGGCGCCGATTGCGGCGACGATCATGAGGAAGTCGACCTCGAACTTGCCCCGCAATGTCGACGTGACCGCCGTGCGGACAGTGAAGAAGCCACCGAAGATGTAGGTGGCGATGAACAGGATCAAGGGCAGGCCCATGAGCGGCAGGCCGACCGCATACTCTGCGATCATCCCCGCGGCGTAGGTGATGCCCGCCACAACGGCGAACCACAACTCCCATCGAGCGGAGCCGTGCGCGTGCTCCTCCATGGCGGAGGGCGAGTTCGTGGCAGTCGAGGTGGTCATGCCTCGACAATACATCACAAGAACATGATATTGTGATGTATGTGAATGATAATCGTGCTCATGAGGGAGGAAGTCAACTATGACCGATTCGGTGGAATCGGCGTCTGCTCCGCTGTCAGCGGGGGATGCCGAGCGGCTAGCTGAGATCATGCGGGCTCTGGCATCACCGGTCCGACTGCGCATCCTGAGCGTGTTGCGCATCCGCCCCAGCACGGTGACCGACCTCGGCATGCAGCTCGGCACCGGACAGACGACGCTCTCAAACCACCTACGACTTCTCCGGAATCTCAGCGTGGTCCGCGGAGATCGTGACGGACGGCACGTTCACTACGCGCTGTTCGACGACCATGTCGCAGATCTCTTCGACGAGGCCATGGGACACCTCCGGCACCTTCCGAGTAATCGTTGACCACTTGACATTAGCCGAACAGCGCGCCGGGCCATTGGGCAACTGTGACAATCCTCATCAGTCGGTCGTCATTGCTCGTCTTGTGGGGGAATGGATCTCAGTCGAGTCCGCCAGTGATCACCGCACGGGTGACCGCGGGGTCGTGCGGCGCGTCGCAACCGGCGTCGATTTCGTCCAGAGCGATCTCCTTCGAGATGAGCTCGTGGAGTCGGAAGCGGCCCTGCACGTAGAGGTAGGCGTAAAGCGGGATGTCGTGCTCAGGCGTAGTAGAGCCTATGTCGACGCCCCGGATGCACTTTTCAGCGCCGACGAGGCCGATCGTCTGCATCGGCATTGTAGCGGTGGGGTCGCGGATGCCGGTACAGTATAGGCCTTCACTCGGGCGAACTATGTCCAGGACCTGCTGGGTGACGGCAGGATTCTGACGAAATTGAACGCGCCATCTGCACCGCGTTCGGTGATCCGGTGTACTTCGACGACACCAGGATCGGTGGTGGTCGAATTGATGGTGTGCGTGGCACAGAATAGCTTGGCCTTCTCGAGCTTGTTGTCCGCCACGTCGACGGCGATGATCGTGGCTGCGCCGGCGATCACGGCTCTGTTCATCGCGTTTAAGCGCACACTGCCGACCGGCTCTTCACTGTGCAGTGCACAAGCGTCGGTCTCCGACGCGGTGCCGTTCAGATGCTCTGACGGCTCACCAAAGGTTCGCTCTGCTGCGGTCGCCCGATGACGGGGCGCGGCGTGCCCAACCCTCGTAGCCGCTCGCCGATGGCCTGCGCCACCTTCCTTGCACCGGCTACCGTGGCGTCCCGCACAGCCCGGTGCAGTCTGGCCTGCCCGTGACTGATCGCGTCCGCGGCACGTTGGCTGCTGTGTCGCATCAGTTCCGATGCGGGCATCCACGTCAGCCGCGAACGGTCCTTCACCTGAGCGGCGATGCGCTCTCGACGCGCCGCCAACGCCGGGTCCGACAAGCGAGCCAGCGCGTCCGAATCCATTTGCGCCGTCTCCACATGCTCCGGCTCCGCCGTTCGTCCCGACGCCACAGTCACTACCGCATCCCTGCCATCCTGCTTCAGCGGGATGTACCGCTCGTCGTCACCCGTGTTCATGATTCCTCCTTCTCCGCGGTGGTTTCGGACCGCTTCTCGACTGATTTCAGCCACCGTCCGACGGTCGTCGGATGGACACCGAACTCGAGCGCGATCTGTCTGTTCGACAGACCCTGCATGCTCAGACGGATCGCGTCTCCAGGGCCGCCCATATCCGCGGGCGCCCGGCTCGGCGTAGATGATGCCGCGTGCGTGTCCTCCGCTGTGACTGCTGTGCTCACTGTTCCGGACGTCAACGCTCGAACCGGCGTACACTCCGACCTTCCTTCCTGCGCCAGGGTCGTGGCCGGGTCGACATCGGTATCCTCACGGACGGTCGGCACGGCGCGGCGGTAGCGGCCCAGCTCCACGGTCAAGTGCGTGGCCGCGAGCAGTACGATCGGTGGCACCGATGCCACGAGTGCCGCCACTATGCCGGGCACGGTGTCGTCGGCGGCGACCAGGGCGTGCGTGATGTTCGCCGTGATCGACACCAGGGCCGCCCCGGACAGCAGCAGCCATGGATACCGGGTCGCCGCCCGTCCGTACGGTGACAAGGCGACCACCGACATAGTCGCGATGACGATTACCCCGTCCACGATCAACGGCCATACCCACGCGAGCCCCACCGCGGTGCCCGCGCGGGACGCGAGGTCCGCGAGCGCGGTGAACGATAGCCAGAACGCTCCCACGCCCAGCAGCACCGTGCCGATGATGGACGCGCCCACCACCCATGCGCCCACCCGGCGCTGACCCGGCCCGCTCACAGGCACCGTCACAACGCCGGTACGGCCACGTCGAC
The DNA here is from genome assembly GCF_013409745.1 of Microbacterium pseudoresistens. Classification (NCBI taxonomy): domain Bacteria; kingdom Bacillati; phylum Actinomycetota; class Actinomycetes; order Micrococcales; family Microbacteriaceae; genus Microbacterium; species Microbacterium pseudoresistens. The sequence goes on along the minus strand of NZ_JACCBH010000001.1, from coordinate 301,018 downwards.
GCTCGCCGTCGACCGCATGGGCGCCGCCGCGCCCAGCTCCGCCGTCCGCTCCGTTGTCGTCTCGCGTTCCGCGTCCGGACCGGACCGGTCAAGCCCGGGCGGGTAGCCGTCGCCGATGCCCGTGTCGGGCAGCTTGTCGAGGATATCCAGTGCGACGCGACGCACCCGCTCGCCGGTCTCGCGGACCACGTCGACCGGTTCCTTGTCAGCCACCGATGATGCCCAGGACGCGACGTAGGGGATCGTGTAGTCGCTGGTGTCCATGCCGTGCGCTGCGCCGATCATCATCGCCACCGACTCCGCCTCCACCTCCCGGATGCCCCGATGATGGGTGACCGACTCGGCAGGGTCGTGCATGCGCACATGCCCGAGCTCGTGGGCGAGGGTCTTCACGCGGGCCGCGTCGTCCATGTCGGCCCGGACGGTGACGACGCGGCTCTCGTAGTCGGTCATCCCGTTTGCGCCCATGATCGCCGACGCTCCAGCGGCGTCCGCCAGGGTGAAGCGCTCTGCCGTCACCTGGCCGGCAAGCCCCGTCCAGAGTCCCGCCGGCGCCTCCCCTTCCAGCAGCCGTGGCATTGGCCGTTCCGGGATCTCCGCTCCCGTCGTCTGTGACACGTCCCACACGTAGGCAGGCTTCACGTTCACCATCTTCGAGCGGACCACCTCGCCGGCCGCCGGCTTCTCTCGTTGCGTCAGGCGACGCCACGACATCGGATCGGACGGGTTCTTGGACGCGAAACGCCCCATCACCGGGGCGTAGATCATGTAGCCGGACTGTCCCGCGACCGACCGATCCAACTGCTGCCACTGCTTGAAGCCCGCCACATACGTCGGCACCGGCTCCGAGACCTTCCCCCGCTCATATGCCTCAGCATGCTGAGCGAAGATCAACAGGGTATTCCGGAAACTCTTTGCCCGGAACCGGGCCGCGAACTCGATCGCACGCTTCCAGTCCTCCCCGGTCGTGAGCCCTTCGACCGCCGCCTGCAGCTTCTCCGCCATCAGCTCGAGCTTGGCTTCACGCGCCGCCTGCGCCTCTGCGGGGGAACGTCTCATCCGGGCCACCCAGACCACCGCCTTCACGTCCGCGCCGACCGTTCTCGGATCGGCTATTCGTGAAGACAGGTGCGGGAGTCCCACCCCAAGACACGGCGGAGCTCCGTGACGGCGCATGCTGCTCTAAGCTCGGATAGCTTTCCTGAGGCCGTGCAACGCCAGCCGATCATGATGGTTGCACGCCATGAGCCATGGCTGACGCTGTCGCGATTTCTTCGCCGATAGTCGGGCGGTCACCGCTGACGCGGTGGCTGTGCTGATCGGGCAATCCTGCGGATTGCCTTTCGGCTGCTTGATTGTGCGGGACCATTCCCTTCTGCGCAAGGCACGCAAAAATTCTCCCCGATAGTCCATCTCCTCTCCCTGACGTGGGGGAGGAGATTTTTTGACTCTTCGGCCTTGCACATTCATTCCTGGCCCCTTTTCTCGGCATGTGCCGAAAGGCAATGGCAGGGAGGGAACAGCCACACCACCAGGTGTGACGGCCCTCCGGGATTCAGGAAAGGAACCGAGAGCCATGACCATCATCGACACCACCCCGACCCAGGCCGCAGACCTCACCCCCGTTGAGGAGACGGTGCAGGGGCCGGAAGTTCGCCGGATCAGCCCCCACACCCTCGTCGTGGAGGACAACATCCGCTCACAGGTCGACCTCGACCGGGCATTCGTCAACTCGATCAAGCTCCACGGCGTGATCGTGCCCATCCTCGCCCACCCCGACCAGAACGGGAACATCATCGTCCGCGACGGTCAGCGCCGCACCCTCGCCGCCCGCGAGGCCGACGCCGAGGACGTGCCCGTCTACGTCGTGGACGCCTCCGACGAGAAGCGAATCCGCATCATCCAGCAATACATCACCAACGAACACCGCACAGGCCTCACCGACACCGACCGGGCCGAGGCATGGCGACAGTTGGCACTGGACGGGATGAGCATCACCGCGATCGCCAAGCAGACCGGCACCAAGCGCACCACCGTCAAGACCGGCCTTGCCGTCGCCGAAAGCGACATCGCCAAGACCGCCGTGGCCCAGCACGCCCTCACCCTCGATCAGGCGCTCATCCTCACCGAGTTCGAGGACGACCCCGACGCGCTGGCCGAACTAACCAGCATCGCCGCCCGCGACCCGGAATCGTTCGACCACTACGCCCAGCGGCACCTGGACGACAAGGCCACCAAGGAGGAAATCGCGGCCCTGCGCGCCCAGTACGAAGCAGACGGATACACCGTCGTGGACTACCCGGCATGGGGCGACGAGGACGTGGCGTTCTTCCACGACCTCCTCACCGCCGACGGCGAGCGCATCACCGAAGAGAACTACGCCGGAAAGGACGGGCACGCCGTCGCTATCGGGGAGCGTTGGGGGAGCATCGACATCGCGCACGTCGTCGTGAACTGGCGTGAGCACGGCCTGACCTCCATCCGGCACAGCCAGCCCACCACCCGATCCGGAGCGATGACCGAGGAGGAGAAGGCCGAACGTCGCCGCGTCGTCGCGAACAACAAGGCATGGGTCAGTGCGGAGAAGGTACGCCGCGCATGGGTGACGAAGTTGCTCGGCCGCAAGCGTCTGCCCTCCCAGGCGCTCGCTTTCGCGGCAACCGTGATCGCGGACAGCCGTTAGGAGGTCGCCCGCGCCGCAAACGACGGGCACGACATGGCCGCGACCCTCCTCAACCTCGACGGTCAGCGCCACTACGGACAGCCGAACCCCATCGCCGCGATGACCCAGGCCACCCCGACTAAGGCCGGACATGCACTGCTCGCCGTCGCACTCGGCGCTCTGGAAGCGGCAACCGACAAGAACAGTTGGCGCAACCCCGACCAGGTGACCCGCCAGTACCTCGACCAGCTCGCCGCATGGGGATACACCCTCTCCGATGTCGAAACCCTCATCACCGACCCCGACAGCGTCACCCGCACCGAGGACACCCCCGAGGACGACACCGCCAGCGAGAACATCGCCGCCGAGGAGACGAGTGACGAGGAGACGGATGCCGCCGCCGATGAGGAGAACGGCACGGACGAAGACGACGCCACCGACGTGGAAGGGGCGGAGGACGCGACCGCGCTCGAGAACCCCGCTGATGCCGAGGAATCGTCGACCGAGACGGACGACGCCGACGCCACCGAGGCAAGCGGCACTGACGAGGACAACGCGACCGACGCCGAGGTCGCGGACGCGGCCTGACCTGCCGTCAACAACCACAGGGGCCGGTCATCGCATCGCCGGCGACCGGCCCCACCCCCTATCCCGTTTCACGACCTCACCGGAGCAGACATCATGAGCACTCAGATTCTCGACCGCATCACCGCCGCCGACCCCGACCAGCAGGAGCGCTACGCACGCATCGCGCTGGCCTGCCTGACTATCCCCGGCGAACCGAATACGCCCGCCGCCCGCCTCACCGGCACCAACGGCCCCGCTGTTGTCCAGCACACCCTCGATACCCTCCCGCCCGCCATCACTGAGCGGACCGTTATCGACGCCCTCGACAGCGCCGCAGACGGCACCCATCGGGTACTCATCCCCACCGACGCGGAATGGCCCACGGGGCTGGACGACCTCGGCACGGATCGGCCCGTCGCCCTGTGGGCATCCGGAGATCTTGACCTCCTCACCGGCACTCCCGACTGCGCCGTGACGATCACGGGAGCCAGAGCCGCCACAAGCTATGGCGACCACATTGCCGCTGAACTCGCCCACGACCTCACCGGCATCGGGCACAGCATCGTCACCGGCGGCGCGTACGGGATCGACGCCGCCGCCACCCGCGCAACCCTCGCCGCATCCGGGCATGCAATCGTCGTGCTCGCATCGGGCATCGACCGCCCCTACCCGGCAGGCAACATCGGCCTGCTGCATCAGGTCGCCGAGCACGGACTCGTGCTCACCGAGACCCCGCCGAGTGTTGCGCCGACCCGCTCCCGGTTCGTTGCACGTACCCGCATCCTCGCAGCCCTCGCCGCTGCAACCGTGATCGTGGAAGCCGGAGCACGCTCGGGCGCACCCCAGGTCGCGCACACCGCGCACCGCCTCGCGCGCACGGTGGGAGCAGTGCCCGGCCCGATCACCAGCACCACGAGCACAGGATGCCACCTCCTCATCCAAGCGGGCATCGCCCGCCTCATCACCATGGTCGACGACCTCGCCCCCACTCGGGACGAGTAACCGCCAGCGCCCCCGGACGGTGCCGAGCATCCACCACGAGCCACGGTCGGCACCGCCCGAACCCCTCTCACACCGCGCCCTGCGCCTGACCCTCGCTGCCAGCACCATGACCAGTCCGAGTACCCAGCACCCGGAACTTGCGCGGTCGCTGCTCGATCCGAAGCCGACGCCGCCGACCTCTTCCACCACGCTCCGCACCCGTTCTTCTCACAGTCGGATACACGTCTTGCATTTACACGCCGTGCCCCATCCGCGACCGCGCGAACGCGACTCCACCGCCGCTTTGCGGCGACCTCGCTTCCGCCTGAGAGATCAGCCGTCGCCGCTCCCGCTCCCGCGTCCGAAACCTGCCGATACATCGACCCGTGCCCAAGAAGTCACGACGAGCGCGACTTCACAGCTCGCGCCACAGTCGAACGGCGGGCCTCGCCACCGTCGACGCTCACACCACCGACCACGGCGATCAAGGCTGCGACATTCCTGCACCGCGCCCACCGTATGCGACGGCGACGCGACGGTGCTCCGCAACACCCGCGCAGTCCGAACAGCCCGCATGCGGTATCCGCAACCCGCGACCCCGCAGCATGTTGCGCGCAGCGACGACCCCGGCAGCGACAGCCGTGCTGCAGGCGTCGCTCTGGCCCACCCACGAGTTGCAGCACCCCAGCAGGGCCCCGTTGCATCGCGAGAACGAAGCCCTGGCGGCACCATGCAACACCCCGTAGAATTGACAGCACCCGGCGGGCAATACACGCTTCAGGATTCAGGACGCACCATCGGTGCGAAGGGGCCCAGCCACCAACAACACAACCGAGCACAAACGTGCTCGACCGTTGAAGGAGGCCCCCTGATGTTCCTCATCGCACTCGCCATGCGCCCTGCAGCTGCTGTCTTCTACTGGTGCCAGCGGTGGCTCCCGAGCAACCGCCTCGTCACGCTCCTACGCACCCGGCGAGGCTACCGATGGGGCCTGCCCGCGGTCCTCCTCGGCGCCCTCTACTTCCTCGCCGGGATCGGCTGCTACGGCGCTGTCCGCCTCGGACACACTGAATGGTTCTACCTCGGCATGCTCATCTGCTGGTGGACCGCCCTCAAACTGGTCGTCCACGGACTCGCGGCCACCCTGCGCCTGCTCATCGCTCGCAGCCACGAGAACCTCGCCGTCCGCGCCGCCATCCGCAACGAACGACGCACCGCCCTCGCAGAAGGCCGAACCGCGTCGACGCACACCGCCGCAGAACGACGCCGCATCACCCGTAATATGAGGCACACGCTACTCATCCCGTAGGCGACACGAGGAGTGTGGCCGTTTAGCTCTCGTCACGTCAGAGCCGCGACCGACTGACTCGCGGCAATCGCAGCCGCACAGCCAGTTGACCATCTGATCGAGGAGTTAGTAGGAGGCCGCCGTGATGTTTTGCGTCGCGATGCGCTGCACGATCGACAGGCCGTGGTCTGTACCCGGTGCATGTTGCCGTCTCGACGAGCCTCAAGATCGTCTCCTCGCCGAAGGGCTTTCTCTCCGTTGGAGACGGTATGCACACCAACGTCGTCGCCGGGAAAGGAGGGTTACCACCCGGCTTATGCAGCGTCGCCAGAGGTTCGGGACCCCTGCGCGCTCCTCATCGCCGAAGTCCTACCGTCGACGACACTTCGCATCACGGGGGAAAGCCTCCTGATCTATATCATGATGGTCATGAGCTAGGCAGGTGACGGCTGCTCGCCGACACGCTAGGTGAGGAGCAATCATGCGCAACGAAGCTGGACGGTCGAAGAAGCTATGACCGGCGAACTCCCAGACCACAGGGCGATGTTCGTCCGTTTCCTCTCTGACAGCGGTGATGAAGCGGCTGCCCGTACCCGGTTCCAACGACTGGTGACCGACCTTGTCATGGTGAAGCTGCCTGGTGCGTCGGAGGTCGCGTACCCGGGTGGCGGAGACTGGGGCATCGACACCTATGTTGGCGGCCTCGATAGCGACATCGTCGTCTGGCAATCGAAGTTCTTCACGGCCTGGGGTAAGACGCAACAGGGTGAGATCCGTGACTCCTTCAAGCAAGTGGTGGGAAAGGCGAAGGATCAAGGATTCACGGTGACGGCGTGGACGCTCTGTGTGCCGAGCGTCCTTCCGCCGGATCAGCAGAAGTGGTTTGACGGCTGGCGCCAACGCCAGACCCGAGAGACGGGCGTGCGAATCGAGCTCTGGAATGGCGTTCATATTCGGTCTGCGCTTCAGCAGGCGGACGCACGCGAGCTTCGCGAGCTGTACTTTCCTGATCAGATGCCGGTCGGCAGCGACGTTCCCGTAGCTGCTCTCACGAATCTAGGAACGCTGTCCGACGCACTGTTCGTCGTGCAGTTGGAGACCGCCGGCCACACGGAGACGGATGCCGCGAAGGGCTTCTTCTTCGCGGCGGAGGCTATGGCCCGCGATGTTGCTGGCCGCGGCGTATCCGCCGAGGTCAGCGCACTGAATGAGGCGGAGCTTGAAGCTCACGGCACCTGGGAACAAGAGTACAACGCTAGGTCAGGCTCAGCGTCGGAGGATGGCCGTATGGTGGGGCTCATCGACGACGTCAATAGCGGCGTTGCGAAGCTGGCGAGCAGTCCGGAGCTGAGGCTCCGTCCTGCGCACCGCAGGGGCCTGGTTCACCGTCTCGTCGAGGGTGCTCGCGCAGGATGGGTGACGCACTGGCGGGACGTCGCGGCCGGGCATCGTGGCACGTCCGCTGGGACAGCCCTTGAAAAGAGCGGCGAGTTGCCAAGCGCCGCACCACCTGCAGACCATGCCGGAGAGGGGGCCACCGTTGTCTGAGTCAGAACCTGAACTGGGCACGGAGCGAACCGCGTGGGAGGGACCGGAGGAGAGGACGGTGTTCCGCGTTGCCCAGCTCGCGCTCCTGTTGGCCGCCGCGGAAGACACCGGCGCGAAGCTGACGAACCTCGACAGGCTGGCATACTTCGACTTCTTCGCCGCGAACCCGTTCATCGTTCTCGATGGCGAGTCCGTCGAGAAGGATGCGCGCGATCGACTCACTCTTCGCCTTGCCGGATTCACAGACCGTCAGCTCACCTACGGCACGGTCGGGCACCGCTTCGCAACGCGACATGAGCGGATTCGACACGATCTCGCGTTACTCGTTGCTCGCGGCCTGGCTCGGGCTCTGGCCGACCGCTACGCGATCACGCCGTCGGGTGCGGAGTTTGCGAGCGCGCTGAAGACGGTCTACGCGGAGGCATATCGCACTGCTGCCTTAATCGTCCTCAAACGATTCGGTGGACTCTCGGAGACGAGACTGCGGGCAAAAGCCGAGAAGTTGCTCGGAGCGCCGTGGCTGCTCATCGACTTCCTCGCCGACGTCGAGGGCGTCGACACCGTCACCAGAGGAGGCGGAGCTTCATGAGTACGAGCACTTCTGGGATTCGGATTCGCCGACTTCGTCTATTCGCCCCGCCTGGCGCAGACCGCACCTACAATGTCGATTTCACCGTGGATGAGCGATGGCGGCCGCTGTCTATCGTCGCTGGGGCAAGCCAGACGGGCAAGACCAGTACGATCGAGTACATCCTGTACTGCCTGGGCGGGTCAGACTACCCGGAGCACGAGGAGATGGTGCAGCGCATTGCCGCTGTCGCCCTCGAGCTGGAGATCGACGGCGTCGTTCACACGATCGAGCGCACGACGACCGGCGCGCCGTCGAAGTTCGCTTCAGTGTGGCCAGCTGCCCTCGAAGAACGGGCTTCATCGCTGGAGACTCGACTGACGATCGAGCCACCGTCGGATCCGGACTCGCTCTCCCAGTTCTTGCTCGCCGCGTTCGGCATGGGCGGCATCAAACTGCCCTTGAGCCCATCCAAGGAGGACTCCGACACTCACGCGCTGAGCATCCGAGATGTGGCCAGGCTCGTCTACTTCCAGAACTCCCGGCTCGACAGCCAGAACCTGCTTGAGGAGCATGGCAACCACGTCGTCGCGCAGAAGCTACAGCAGACGATCGACCTGATCTTCGGCGTGGCGGACGCCTCGCTCGCCCAGCTCGCTGACCGGATTCGAGCCGCCGAGAACGCAGCCCGCGAAGCCGAACGATCTGCCAGGACACTCAAGACCATCGTGGATAGCGAGTACCCGCTTGGCCCCGCAGGTGTCGAGATTCAGCAGAGCGATGCGATCCAACTTGCTGCCCAGGTCCGGGAGCAGATCGATAACCTCGATACCGACGAGCTCGCCCGGCAGGAAGCGACCGACGATCTGCGACGCTCACTGTCCGAGGCGGAGACCGCGGTCAAAGCGTGGGATGTACGAGTGCGCGGCCGAGAAAGCCTGATCGAACGGCTCACCTCCCTGGCTCTGCAGTATGCCGACGACAAGAAGAAGCTGACCTTCCTGAAGGAAGCCGAGCAGCTCTTCGACCCGCTAAACGTCACCCACTGCCCGGTATGCTTCGCCGAGCTCACGTCGCATCCGCACATCACCGTCTCCGGCGCATGCAGCCTTTGTGGCCATAACCTGAGCCATGAGCACAACGATGAGAACGAGCGAGAGCGACGACAGCTCATCGAACGCGAGCTCACCGCGACTTCGCGGCGACTCGACCAGCTCAACGTGTACCTCGATTCCTTGACTCGCGAACTCGCCACGATCCGGGGCTCTCGTGAGCACGCCTCGGCCCTCGCCAACTCGGCCGCTTCCGAGCTCGATCGTGTTGCCAGCCTTCCCGCTCCGTTCCTGGCGCTCCGCGATCAGCTCAGCAAGCAGTTGGCTGAAGCCGAGAAGGTCGCTGCGTATCAAGCGCAGGGTATCCGTCTTTGGGAACGGGTCACGCAGGCCGAGAACGAAGCCGCGCTGAAGGTCGGGCAACTCGCGCAGTTGCGCAGAGAGCGGCAGGAGCAGGCGACTCGCCCTGACCGCGACAGCATCATCCGGACCATCTCCGATCGGTTCGTCGAGATTCTCGGCGACTTCGACTACCCGAAACTCAGCAACGCCTGGCTGGACGCGAAGCTGATCCCCACCGTCCGTGGCGTCAACTACACGAAATCGAGCAGCGGAGGGCTGACGCTGATCAGCCTGGCTTGGGCGTTGGCTTTGTGGGAGATCGCGTACGAACGCGAGGCTCTCGCGCCAGGTCTACTCATCATCGACAGTCCGCAGAAAAACCTCGGTCACGCCGCACGCCCGGATGACGATGAGTTCGCTGACGCGAAGCTCGTCAACAACGTCTACGAGCACGTCGAACGATGGCTGGACGCGGCGGGCGAGGGAGCGCAGGTCATTTTCGTAGACAACAGTCCGCCCGTTGCTGTCGACGAGCATGTTGTTGTGCGCTTCTCGGGTCGCGCGACGCAACCGCCGTTCGGGCTCATCGACGATGCCACAACCTAGAGGCTACGCGTAGGAGAGGGCCGAGGCGTCTGCTGTCGACGCCAATGTTTATTCGGTGCACCGCCGATACTCTGCGCTCGCCGGAGCCTCGCGAATGCCACTTGGAAGCCCCCGTCGTCTGCTGGGGGTTTGATGATGACCGCCGCCCTCCACTTGGCGCAGCCGCTTTCGCTTTTCAACCGGACCACGAGCATCCCGTGAACGTAGCTGGTGTCGAAAAACGAACTGTCCAGTACCGCATGCTACGACGCCGTAGGGAGCGCGAGAACGGGATCTGATCACGCACCTGTTCCGTGTGACGGTGTCGATGCGTGTGCTTAGTGCTGGGGAGGGGTATCGGTATCTCCTCAAGAGCATCGCGGCCGGTGATACCGGGCGGGATCTCACCACGTCACTGACCCGCTATTACGCGGAAGCGGGGACGCCCCCAGGATTCTGGCTCGGCACTGGCTTGACTGGTCTCGAGGATGCGGCCGTCGCGGACGGTGAGGTGGTGACGGAGGATCAGCTTCGTCACCTGCTGGGTCGGGGTGAGCATCCGACGACGGGTGAGCAGCTCGGGCGGGCGTACTTCGCGTTCAAGCCATTGCGGGAGCGTGTGAAGATCCGCACGGGCAGATTGTCCGATGACCTGAACGCGGAGCAACGGGAAGCGGCGGTGGCGAACATCGTCCGTGAGGAGAAGGAGCGCAAGCGCCCGCGCACGGTCGCGGGGTACGACTACACGTTCTCTGTCCCGAAGTCGGTCTCGGTGCTCTGGGCTGTTGCTGACGGCGGTACGCAAGCGCTAATCGGGCAGGCGCATCACGCGGCGATCCGGGACGTCATCGATCTGATCGATCGTGATGTCGCGGCGAGCAGGATGGGCACGAACGGTGTCGCGCAGGTCGATGTGCGGGGCGTGGTGGCGACCGCGTTCGATCACTTCGATTCCCGTGCGGGTGACCCTCAGTTGCACACGCATGTTGTGATCGCGAACCGGGTGCAGGCGGCGGACGGGAAATGGCGGACGCTGGATGGCCGGCCGATGCACGCGGCCGTTGTCGCGTTGTCTGAGCACTACAACGCGGTGCTCGCCGATCACCTCACCCGTGTCCTCGGCGTGGGGTGGGAGGCTCGCGATCGCGGCCGCGACCGGAATCCCTCGTGGGAGATCACCGGGGTGGATGATGCGTTGATCGATGAGTTCTCGTCCCGGTCGGCGGCGATCGATACGGAGAAGAACCGGCTCATCGAGAGGTACGTGTCACGTTACGGGAAGTACCCGTCGGAGACGACGATCATCCGGCTGCGGCAGCAGGCGACGCTTGCCACCCGCCCTGCGAAAGAAATCCGCTCTCTCGCTGACCTGACGGAGGAGTGGCGTGGCCGGGCGACCCAGGTACTGGGCGAGGAGTGCGCCACGTGGGCGACGCATCTTCTCGAATCCGGCGCTGCCTGGGGCACCCTGCGCGCGGATGATCTTCCGTTGGACCAGGTCACAGCGATCGGTGAGGTCGTCGTCGCGCAGGTCGGGGTGAAGCGGTCGACCTGGCGGCGGTGGAATCTCTACGCGGAAGCCTCCCGGCAGACTATGGGGCTGCGCTTCGCGTCCACCACCGACCGTGAAGCGATCATCGGCATGGTCGTTGATGCCGCCGAGACCGCGTCGCTGCGGCTGACGCCGCCTGAGCTCGTCGCCCCGCCAGTGGAGTTCACCCGTCCAGACGGGTCGAGCATGTTCCGCCCGAAGCATCACACGATCTTCTCCTCGACCCGCATCCTGGAAGCCGAAGATACCCTCCTCGCTCTCTCACAGGCCGCGGCCGCCCCCGTCGTGCCGCTGCGCACCGTCAGCGCGGTCGTCGCTCGGCGTGACGAACGAGGCATCAGGCTGTCGGTGGAGCAGCAGGCTGCGGTGGAGAAGATCGCTGTCTCCGGGCGGAGTATCGATGTGCTTGTGGGACCTGCGGGCACCGGCAAGACCACGACCCTCGGGGCGTTGCGCCGCGCGTGGGAGAAGAACCACGGAACCGGCACCGTCATCGGGCTTGCCCCCTCCGCTGCCGCCGCAGAAGTGCTTGCGGAGGACCTGAGCATCGAGACGGACAACACCGCGAAGTGGCTTCATGAACACGACCACGGCCGGTGGAACCTACAGGCCGGGGAACTCGTCATCATCGACGAGTCGTCCCTCGCCGGCACCCTCGCCCTGGAACGCATCGCCACCCACGCCGCCGAGGCCGGCGCGAAGGTTGTTCTCGTCGGGGACTGGGCGCAGCTGACCGCGGTCGATGCGGGCGGGGCGTTCGGGTTGCTGGTCCGCGACCGTGGCGATGCGCCCGAGCTGGCGGACGTGCGCCGGTTCCATGCCGAGTGGGAGAAGACTGCATCCCTGCAGCTCCGCCTTGGCCGGGCCGAGGTGATCGATACCTACGACGATCAGGGCCGGATCGTCGGCGGCGACTATGAAGATATCCTCGACGCCGCCTACCGGTCCTGGTACACGGACATCGCCGACGGCAAGAGCAGCCTCCTGATCGCGGAGACCAACGAGACCGTCACCGAGCTGAACAGCCGCGCTCGCGACGACCGGATCCTCGACGGCCACGTCTCACCCGACGGTGTCCGACTGCGAGACGGGACCCGCGCCGGTGCGGGAGACATCATCATCACCAGGAAGAACGACCGCCGCCTCACCACAGGCGGCGGGTCGTGGGTGAAGAACGGGGACCGGTGGTGCGTCACAGAACACCACGACGACGGTTCCCTCACGATCGCACGTGCGGACGCCCGGCATGCCACAACCGTCATCCTGCCAGCCGCGTATGCAGCCGAGAACGTGGACCTTGGATACGCGGTCACCGCGCACCGCGCCCAGGGCGCGACTGTGGACACCGCGCACGCGATCGTGCACTCGTCTTCGATGACGCGGGAGAACTTCTACGTCGCGATGACCCGCGGCCGGGCCTCCAACACCGCGTACGTCGCCACCGACCAAGCTCATCTCGAAGAACACCAGCTCTCTGCCACCGAACCCACCGCCCGATCGATCCTGTACGGGGTCCTGCAGCACGAGGGGGCGGAGAAGTCCGCGCACGAGACCATCGAGGCTGAGCAGCAAGCCTGGTCCTCGATCGCGCACCTCGCCGATCAGTACGAGACCATCGCGCAGGAAGCCCAGACCGAGCACATCACCGAACTCCTTGCTCAAGCGGGCCTTGCCCAGGGCCTCCTCGACGAGGTCATCGAATCGGACACATTCGGTTCCATCGTCGCGACCCTGCGCCGCGCGGAAGCCGTCGGGCACCGCCCGGACCGGCTGATCGACCGCGCCCTGAAGGCCGGGCCGCTCACCGATGCCGACGATCCGGCGAGCCTGCTACGCCACCGCGTGCAGCAACTCATCACGCGCACCAGCCCTGGGCGCAGCCGCGGCACCCGGCGCCGATTCATCGCCGGGTTCATCCCCGAAGCAACCGGCAGCATGCCAGAGGACATGACCCGCGCGCTGACCGAACTTCGGTCACTCATCGAACAGCGCGCCCATGCCCTCGCGGACGACGCCCTCACGGAGAAGCCTCCTTGGCTTAAGGCCCTTGGCGCCAGGCCAAGTCCCGGTTCAGCAGCGAGAGATTCATGGGGGATGGTGTTGCGAATGGTCGTCGCCTACCGGGACCGCTACGGCATCAGCGACAGCACCCCGCTCGGGGCGAAACCGGATGCCACGCAGCCGCGTCTCGATCACGAACGCATCGACGGCTTCCTCAGCAGCCTCCGCCAGCCTGGTGCGCCTCCAGCCACTCCCGAGGTCACACGAGAGGGTATCGGACGGTGAGTGCTCCTGGTCAGGACACGGCGTCGCATGTGGCATCCCGAACGTGACGCTCTCACCGGTCGCATCGAGCCCGGCGCCATCAAGGTCATCAACGAGCTGAACACCATTTTGCGTGCCATGCATTGACCGTGACACGCCGAAAGGGCGCCGCAATTCTGCGACGCCCCGGCGTTCCTCCCTTCCCCTCTCAGCGCGTGCCTATGCGCACGCGGTCACCTGCTCAGCGACTCCGTGCGGGCATCGATACGGGGGCTGCCGACCCCGGCAGCCATCGTCGGGGACGCCGACCCGAGTCGCCTTGCGCGTTCCGACGGTGCCGTCGCCTCGGCCGCGCCGGCGATGCTGCGGATCAGGCTCACGTGGCCCAGCGAGTGATTCCAGGACAGGTGATACGGGCCGCTGAGGAATTCCCTGTCCCACGTCCCGGCAGGCGGCGTCTCGTAGACGTAACCGTTCGCGGCGGCTGCCTGCACGGTCTCGTCTCCGAAATCCCACTGCGCCAGATGCGCGATCGTCGACACCGGACCTCGCTCCTCCAGGATCGAGAGCGCGGCGTCCGCATCTTCGCCCTGCAAGAACACCACCGACGCCCACGGCCCTTCCTCCTCACCGGATCGCCCGGTGAACACCTCCGGTTCCTCCAGCTCGAACGACGCCATCGCCAGCTCGTCCTCGTTGAGGTACGCCTGCTCGTACACCCACTCCGGGTAGGCGTCATCCGGTGGGCACATTCCCGACCGGTATCTCTCACCCGCATCAGAGAGAAACCCCGCCAGCACCCCGACCATCCGCGACGCCGGGACATCCACCCCAACACCCGCATACAGATCCGTACCTCGGTAGACGTGCTCACCGGCACGCACCTCGTAAGAGAACTGCATCCGGCTCCCGCCTGCCTCATCGGGTGCCGCGCCTGTCTTCTCGACCCACAGCAACATGCCGCCGGCCACCGTCGATGCCTTGCGATCCAACTCCAAAGCCATGGCCACTCCTCGCATCCAATCAATCCGCTCACTTGCTCAACGCAGGTACGAGACGACCACCCCAAGCGGCACCGACGACTCCTCTCACCCTCATGACCGGGGCAACCTCGCTGATCCGAACGGCTACACGGTAGAATCAGGGCATGACGGTGGCTGAGGTGATCCAAGCCGCGATGGCGCTCACGCCCGAGGAGCGCTCGCGGGTCGCCGACGTGCTCTACGATGCCGACGCCCCCGACCAGGCCGTCATCGACGAAGCCTGGGCGACCGTCGCTTCACGTAGGGCTGATGAGCTGGAAAACGGTACGGTCGCAATGCTGTCCCGTGAGGAAGCGAACGCCTACCTCGACGCCCGCGCCGTCGAGAGAAACGCTTGACGCTCCGCGTCGGGTTCCACCCCGATGCCGTGCGCGAACTGGACGACGCGATCCAGTGGTACGACCAGGGCGGCCAGCTCCGCGGCGCGAGGTTCCGCACCGACGTCAACCGGGTCATCGACCGTCTCCTCGAATGGCCGGAGTCGGCCGAGACCATCCCGGACGCCCCGGCCGGACGTGTCTTCCGCCACGCCAAGGTTCCTCACTCGCACTATCGCCTCGTCTACTACCTCACCGACGAAGCCGTAAAGATCGTCGCGATCGCTCATGAACGGCGCATGCCGCTGTACTGGAGCGGAAGAGACTGACGCCGTCACGGCGACCGCAACTATCCTGAAAGCATGGCGACGGTCTTTCTCACCGTGCGGGTCGCGCTCGACGACGTGGATGAGGCGCTCCGCGTTGCGAGCGGACTCGAATACGAGGCGCGTCCGATCGGCGGCGGGCGCCGGAGCACTCTCGTACTGTTCGAGACCATGACCATCGACGAGGCAGCGGACGAAGGCGCCGCCGAACAGCGGGTGCGTCACCGTGTCGCTACGGCGTTGGCAGAACACGGCCTCCAACATGACCTGATCGGTAGCGGGACGGACGCATCGAGCATCACGAAGTCGCTCTTCACGATCACGCCCATCGGCGCCACCGACGAGACCGACTCGCTCGAGATCCGTGCCGACAACCGAGCCGAGTTCGAACAGCGCCTGGCTGCCGTGCGTTCGCTGCTCAGCGGGGAGCCGTGGCCGAGTCAGGACCTCGTCGGATACGAGGTCACCGTCGATGGCCTCGCCGCCGGTGATCCCGACGTGCAGCAACTGCCCTTCCTCCCGAA
The DNA here is from genome assembly GCF_013409745.1 of Microbacterium pseudoresistens. NCBI lineage: Bacteria > Bacillati > Actinomycetota > Actinomycetes > Micrococcales > Microbacteriaceae > Microbacterium > Microbacterium pseudoresistens. Next base: position 285,398 of record NZ_JACCBH010000001.1, on the reverse strand, counting down.
ACGGCGATAGATCCACGACGGACCCGTGCAGATGCCACCTGGGACGAGTACAATTTGTACTGCGTCACGGCTCGCTTCGGCGGGCGCAACAGCCGTTCTTGGTACGGGTGGCACGCAGGTGGCACGGACGGTCTGCGGAGACGCAGAGACCGCAAGATTACGTGCTTCCCGACGAGGACTGGGACTTCTGAGATCTTCTGGCTATAGAAACCTGATGTTGTAGGGGAGTGCGCACTAGCCGACGTGACGTGGACCTACTGAGAGGAGCGAAAAGTAAGCCGTTTATGGCACACTATTTGCGTCACGTGATTGGGGAGTCATGCTTCGCAAAGAACTCTGGGATGTCGCCCTTGACCAGTACGGGTATGTGACGGAGCGGGACGCGCGAAACTTGGGAGCCGCACCTGGGGAACTGGCTCGGCTCGCACGTCGGGACAAGCTCGATCGTGTGGGCCACGGCATCTATCGATTCCCGGAACTCCCCGCCACCGAGCGCGATGAGTACATGCTGGCTGTCCTGTGGGCGAACACCCCGGGCGCCGCGCTCAGCCACGACACCGCGTTGGCGGTGTACGAGCTCTGCGACATCAATCCAGACCGAATCCACGTCACCGTCCTGAAAGGTCATCGGGTCAACAAGCGCGGCGGAGACGCCTACATTCTTCACCGCGCTCCGCTCGCCGAATCGGACTTCTCCTGGTGGCAGGGCATCCGCACCGTCACAGAGAAGACCGCCATCCAGCAGGGGATCGACACCGGCGTCCCGGTGCATCTGCTTCGAGTGGCGACAGACACCGCTCGAGAACGTGGCCGGATCACGGTCGCTGAGGCGACCGACCTGACAGCGAAGATCGAGGCAAAGTATGTCTGACGACCCTTTCGCCGCGCTCCCTGAGAAGGATCGCACTCCTGCAAGCACGCGCGTACTGGACCAATGGGTTCATCAGGCATTAGCCACGCTCGGCACGACCGTCGCCCGCACGGGATGGATTCTGGCCTCGACGATCGTCATCGCTGCGCTCCAGCGAGCGTTGGGGCAAAATCAGCAGCCGCTTTTTCTGCTCAAGGGGTCGCTCACCTCCTCGGTTCCGGTGTCGGTGACGAGGGTGAGTCTGCTCTTGGCGAGGATGTCGAGGCCGAGGTAGCGGCGGCCTTCTGCCCATTCGTCGGTCTGCTCGGCGAGGACGGCGCCGACGAGGCGGATGATGGCGTCTCTGTTGGGGAAGATCCCGACGCTGTCGGTGCGGCGGCGGATCTCGCGGTTGAGGCGCTCGTTGGGGTTGTTGGACCAGATCTGCTGCCAGAGCCCTTCGGGGAATCCGGTGAACGCGAGGATGTCCGCCCGTGCATTGTCGAGGTGCTCGAATGCGTCGGGGAGTTTGTCGTCGACGTAGTCGAGGAGTCGGTCGAATTGCGCGTGGACGCTGTCGGCGTCGGGCTGGTCATAGACGGAATGCAGCATCGCCTTGACGGCCGGCCACATGGTCTTCGGTGTCACGGACATCAGGTTGGCTGCGTAGTGGGTTCTGCATCTTTGCCAGACCGCGCCGGGCAGGTTCGCCGCGATCGCCTCCACCAGACCGGCGTGCGCGTCACTGGTGACGAGGCGGACGCCGCTGAGGCCGCGGGCGACGAGGTCGGCGAAGAAGCGTGTTCCACGCCGCCCCGGTCTCGGATGTTGCCACACGAAGCCCGAGCACTTCGCGACGTCCGTCGGCGTTGACGCCGGTCGCGACCAGCACCACGGCGTTAATGACTCGCCCGCCTTCGCGGACCTTCATCGTGAGAGCGTCGGCGGCGACGAACGTGAACGGGCCGGCATCGCCGAGCGGTCGGTGGCGGAACTGGTCGACGTGCTCGTCGAGCTCGGCCGCCATCCGGGAGACCTGCGACTTCGAGAGGGAGTGGATCCCGAGGGTCTTCACCAGCTTGTCCATCCGGCGGGTCGAGACGCCGGCGAGGTAGCAGTCCGCGACAACGGTGATCAGCGCGGTCTCGGCTCGTTTGCGGCGCTCGAGCAACCATTCCGGGAAGTAGGTGCCCCCCCCCCCCCCCCCCCCCGCAGCTTCGGGATCGCGACGTCGATGGTCCCCACCCGGGTGTCCAGGTCGCGGTGCCGGTAGCCGTTGCGCTGCGCGAGCCGATCGGGTGAGGGCTTGCCCCATTCCGCGCCCGCGACGGCGTCCGCGTCAGCGGACAACAGCGCATTGATCGTGGTCTGCAGCAGGCTGCGCATCAGATCCGGCGACGCGTCGGTCAGGGCTTCAGCGAGCACGCTCGCAGGGTCGACAATATGAAGTGCGGTCATCGTGATGACTCCATTCGAGTGGAGGTAAGAGACTTCTCGAAGGATCACACGGTGACCGCGCTTACGTCGCGAGCGACGAGCCGGCCACCGCGGGCTACACCACCTTAAGGGGCACTACTCGGGTCGCAAGGGCGACCGCGACGCTTGCGCGCAATACGGCGCATCTGGCCAAAGTTCTCAACGAACAGCCCTACTCGTCCGGGTGATCGTCTTGCGTCGTCAGTCGTCAGTCGTCAGTCGTCAGGCGTCAGCCGTCGATCGGGTGGGCGGCATCCCAGGCGTCGAGGTTGTCGTCGATCTCCTCGACGACACGGCCGAGAAGCCCGGTGAACTCTCCGGCCTGCGCGGCATCTGCGGGTGCGCTGACGGAGATGCTCCTCGTCTCGGTGAGCATCAGCGAGGCCGCAGTGTCGCCGGTGAACCACGCGTAGCCGAGGTCGTCGCCGTCGAGTTCGAGCTCGGCGTAGTGCTGCGAACCGTCGTTGGCATGCATCCGCATCGCCTCGACGGTCTCGGTCCGCGCCTTCTCTGCCTCTTCATCCGACCACAACTCGTACTCGTAGACGGTGAGCAGCGTCTCCCGTCCCTTCGGTGAATACAGCGAGCACTGCACGCGCCGGTACTCGTCCTTGGGGACGGGGCCGCCGAAGTCCTTCACCTCGAGGTCGCCGACGATCGCGGCCACGGACTCGGGTGAGATGAGGTCGCAGTACAGCGGCGGCGAGGTCTCGTCGTCACTGTCAGGAGAAGCCTCTCCCGTGCAGCCCGCCAGGCCGAGGATCATCACCGCGGTCCCTGCGATGGCAAGAAGTCTCTCGCGCATGATCGCGTCCTCTCCGCGCTGTCTGCCGTCGATGTCCCCATCGTACGGAATACCTCCACCCGCCCGGCGGGAAGGCCCCGCGCTGATTGCTCCCCTGAGTCCGCAATGTCTCGGCATACGATGGCGGAATCATGAACGACTCCGACACCCCGGCGCGCGAGCCTTGTAGCGACATCGCCTGGGCGGACGGCACCTGGACGCATCCGCCGGTGTCCGCGATCGAGCGGGGATCGGATCTGCTCGTCACCGCCGTCGAAGGAAGCGACGCTTGGCGTACGACGTCCTACGGTTTTGTGCACGACAGCGAACACGCGCTCCTCGCGCCCTTCGCACAGGACACCGCCGTCGAGGTCGAGTTCACGGCGGCGTTCTCCGAACAGTTCGATCAGGCCGGGGTCTTCGTCCGCGTCAGCGAGACGCACTGGATCAAAGCGGGCGTGGAGTTCGCCGACGGCCGTCCGCAGCTCGGCGCGGTCGTCACCGACGGTGCCTCGGACTGGTCGCTCGCACCCGTGCCCGACTGGCGCGACCGACGCATCCTCATCCGCATCAGCCGTTCCGGTGATGCGCTGACCATCCGCGCCGGTGCCGATACTCAGCTGCAGCTCGTGCGCGTCGTGCCGTTAGTGCCGGATGCCGTTGCCGAGGCGGGGCCGTTCGTGTGCGCCCCGACGAGAGCCGGGCTCACGATCCCGTTCCACGCCTGGAGGCGAGGGTCGGCCGATGCCTTCCTGCACGGAGCGCACGACGACGCTGGTCCACGGTGATGCCTGAGAAGGCATCAGGATGCGTCGGGGGTATCAGGGCGGACTGACGAGCGGGCGCTGTGAGACCCCTGCGGGTACAGCTCAGCGACGAAGTCTCCGAGTTCGTCGAGGCATTGGACGATACGATCGCGAGCGAAGTGCTTGTCGTCCCACACGCCGTAGAGCGTGATCGCGAGGTCCCCATCCGCAGCGCGGATCGGGACGGTGCGCAAGCCGTACCGGGAGTCGTCGGAGAGCACGCTGAGCCCGCGCCCCGCGGCGGCCAGCGCGATGGCCAGCGCTGACGAGTCCGTCTCGACGGCGGGCGTGTAGGAGAGCCCCGCTCGGGCGACGGCCGTGTCGAACATGTGCCGCACGCCGTGAGAGCGGCTCATGACGATGAGGGGCTCGTTGACCAGGCGCGCCAGGGAGATGCTGCGCGCTCCGGCCAGCGGATGAGCGGGGTGCACTTGCGCCCACAGGTAGGCATGCCCGATCACCCGCGAACGGAACTCGGCGGGAGGGATGCGGGTGCCCACCGCGAAGTCCGCGTCGCCGCGGGCGAAGACGCCGTACACGTTCTCGGGAAAGACCTCGACGGTGTTCCCGATCGGTCCGTCAGCGCCCTGGCGCACGACGAAGGGGGCGATGATGTCGGTCACGGTCGTGGCGGCCGACGCCACTGTCAGCGAATCGCCCGCACCGGATGCGATCGCCCGTGCCGTGGACGTCGCCCGCGCCGCGCGGGTGAGAAGATCCTGAGCGACGGGGAGGAACGCCCGGCCAGCGGCTGTGAGGGTCAGCCCCCGCGGCGCCCGGTCGAATAGTGCGAAGCCCAGATCCTGCTCGAGTCGCCGGATCTGCCGACTCAGTGAGGGCTGGGCGACGTGTACGGTATCGGCGGCGCCGTGCACCGTGCCGTGCTCGCAGACGGCGACGAAGTAGCGCAGGAGCCGCAGTTCCATGTGATGCCTCCCAAGCATCGATTTACTGAAAAATAAGTATTGGTGAGTCTCGATCCTTTGTCCATAGACTGGCCGCAACCCGCCCCCGTGGCCCACTCCCTGGAGGTCGACAATGGATGTCACCCGTACCCGAATCCGGCGCACGGCGCTGCTCACCCTCGCCGCCGCGTCGGCGGCATCGCTCGTCGGCTGTACAGCGGGAGCCGCGGATCAGGAGGGTTCGCCCGGCGAGTTCGACGTGCTCACCGTCGCGGCCTCTGCGGCCGTGACCACGTGGGATCCGGTCACGTCGTTCTCGACCGAGGCGCTTTACCTCGGCAACGTGTATGAGCCGCTGCTGTGGAAGAACGCCGACGGCGCCGCAGAGGACTTCCGCCCGGCGATCGCCGAGTCGTGGGAGACGAGCGAGGACGGCCTCACCTGGACGTTCCACATCCGCGAGGGCGTCACGTTCCACGACGGGGAGAAACTCGATGCGGACGCCGTCGTGGCCAGCATCGAAGCGGCCCGTGCGCGGGCGGGCGCCTCGTTCATCTGGGCGCCCCTGGACACCGTCGAGGCGACCGACGAGAGCACCGTCGTGATGCACCTGAGCTATTCCGCGCCGATGGACCTCGTGGCCGCATCCACCTACGGAGCATGGATCGTCTCGCCGAAGGCCCTGGAGGCCGCGGCCGCAGACGAGCAGTATTTCGAGGCCGGCATCGACGCGGGCACCGGACCGTACACCTTGAAGGAGTACGAACCCGGCGAGAAGGTCGTGCTCGAGGCGTACGACGACTACTGGGACGACGCTCCGCACTACGAGATCGTCGACATCGCCATCACCCCCGACGCGGTCACCGCCCAGCAGATGCTCACGGCCGGCGAGGTCGACTTCGCCACGAGCGTGCCGCTGGAGAACGTCGAGTCCGTGGCACAGCAGACCGGTTCCGAGATCCGTACCGCCAATTCGCCGTTCAACTACCTCGCGCTGCTGAACACGACGCGACCGCCGCTGGACGACCCTCTCGTGCGCCAGGCGCTGAGCTACGCGGTGCCGTACGAGGACATCATCGACGTCAGTGCCCTCGGCTACGGCACGCAGTCGCGCACGGCGGTGCCGAAGGGCATCTTCCCGTACTCCGAGGACGTGCCGCAGTACACGCAGGATCTCGACAGGGCGCGCGAGCTGCTGGCCCAGGCAGGGCACGCCGACGGCTTCTCCCTGGAGCTCACCTACGCCTCGGAGAACCCCACCGAAGCGCGGTTCGTGCCGCTCATCAAGGATGCGTTCGCGCAGATCGGCGTCGAGGTGAACGTCACCGCCATGCTGTTCAACCAGCAGTGGGAGGCGGCCAAGGCCGATCCGGCCAGCGCGCAGGACATCTTCGTGCTCTACTACTGGCCCACCTACTCGGATGCGGGCTCCGACAACCTGTACTCCCTGTTCCACTCCAGCGACGTGCCGTTCTTCAACCTCAGCTACTGGAACAGCCCCGAGTACGACGCGCTGATCGACGAGGCGGGAACCCTCACCGGATCCGACCGCGACGCCGCGCAGGCCACCTACGAGCAGGCCATGCAGATGCTGTACGAGCAGGCGCCCGCGTTGTTCCTCTTCGATCCGCAGGCGGTCACTGTCGCCCCCGCGGGACTGACCATCGGCGACTTCAACGAGAACTACCCGTTCACGACGTTCTTCAAGAACATCGTCCCGGCGGCGTGAGTTCGTCCGAGCGGATCGGCAGGAGCACGGCATGGTGAGGTTCTTCGCGCGGCGAGGAGGGTCTGCGATCCTGGTGCTGTTCGTCATCACCCTGATCGTGTTCATCCTCGCCCGCGTGATCCCCTCGGATCCGGCGGTCGTCTACGCGGGCCCCAAGGCCCCGCCGGCCGAACTGGAGCGCATCCGCGAGAAGCTCGGGTTCACCCAGCCGCTGCCGATGCAGTACCTCGGCTACCTGGGAGGACTGCTTACCGGCGACTGGGGAAACTCGCTCTCCACCAAGCGCCCGGTGCTGCTGGAGCTGGGTGCGCGGCTGCCGGCCACGCTGGAGCTGCTGTTCGCGGCCATGCTACTGGCCACCATCGGCGGGATCATCCTTGGTGTGATCGCCTCCCGCAAGCCAGGGGGAGCGCTCGACGGCGCGATCCGGGTGTTCTCGATCGGCGGGGTCTCGGTGCCCTCGTTCTGGTTGGGCCTGCTACTGCAGGTGGTGTTCGTCGGCGGGCTGGGGATCCTCCCGGCGACGGGACAGTTCTCCAAGGCCATCGAGTACTCCGATCCGGTGGGGCATGTGACCGGGTTCGCGTTGATCGACAGCCTGATCACCGGGAACATGACGGCCTTCGGGGACGGCCTGGTGCACCTGGTCCTCCCGGCGATCACCCTGGCCGCCTACCCGATGGGGCTGGTGGCGCGCATGATCCGCGCCTCGATGCTGGAGGTGCTCAGCGAGGACTACGTGTTCACCGCGAACGCATACGGACTGCGCGATTTCGTGGTGCGGTGGCGCTTCGCGCTGAAGAACGCGCTGCCGCCGACCATGACCATCGTGGGCCTGGCCACCGCGTACGCGCTGACCGGGACGTTCTTCGTCGAGGTCGTGTTCAACTGGCCGGGCATCGGCGCCTTCGCCGCCGGGGCCATGCTGGCCGTGGACTACCCCGTGATCATGGCGATCACGATGCTGGCGGCCTTCGCCTACCTGCTCGCCAACCTCGTCGTCGACCTCGTGCAGGCCCGGCTCGATCCGAGAGTGACCGTCGCATGAGCACCGCAACCACCACTATCGCCCCCCTGGTCCTGCCGCCGCGCGACAGCACCGTCACCCGGCTGGTGCGGGTGCTGCGCACCGACTGGCTCGCCGTGGCGGGGCTGGCGATCGTGCTCCTCGTCGTGGTCCTCGCCTTCTTCGGGCGGTGGATCGCCCCGTATCCCGAGCAGGGCATGGGCCAGACCAGCGTCGACACCCGCAACATCGCCCCGGGCCTCGCGCACCTGTTCGGCACCGACCAGCTCGGCCGGGACATCCTCAGCCGCGTGATCATGGGAGCCAACCCCGCCCTCACGATCGCCGTGGCCGTCGTCGGGCTCGCCGCGCTCATCGGCGTGCCTCTCGGCGCCATCGCCGGATACCGCGGCGGGTGGCTCGACAACATCCTGATGCGCATCACCGAGGTCTTCCAGGCTTTCCCGCCGCTGCTGCTGGCGATGGTCATGGTGGCGCTGCTCGGACCGAGTCTGCTGAACGCCGGGCTCGCGCTCGCCATATGCTGGTGGCCCTGGTACGCCCGGCTCGTGCGGGCCGAAGCGCGCTCGCTGCGCGAGCGGCCGTACGTGGAGGCGGCCAGGGCGATCGGGGTGCCGGCATGGCGCATCCTGCCGCGGCACATCCTGCGCAACTGCCTCACGCCGGTGATCGTGCAGGCCACAGTCGACGTCGGGGCGATCGTCCTCGCCGCCGGTTCGCTGGCGTTCCTGGGGCTGGGTGCGCAGCCTCCTGCACCGGACTGGGGTCTCATGGTCGCCGAGGGGCGCGGACAGATCTTCACCGCCTGGTGGATCTCGACCTTCCCGGGCCTCGCCATCTTCCTCACCGTGCTGGGCTTCAACCTCATCGGCGACGCCCTGCGCGACCTCCTCGACCCCCGGCAGGTGAAGCGATGACCGAGCTGCTCCTCGTCGAAGACCTCGAGATCGCGTTCGCCGAGCGCGGCCGGCTCACCAACCGCCCTGTGCGCGGCGTGTCTTTCAGCATCGGCGCGGGTGAAGTGCTCGGGGTCGTGGGGGAGACCGGGTGCGGCAAGAGCCTCACGGGTCTGGCGGTGCTGGGGATGCTCCCCGAGGGCGCGCAGCCGAACGGGCGGATCCTGCTCTACGGCGTCGAGCAGCGCCTCGACCGGCCCTCCCCGGTGCGCGGCGATGCGATCTCGATCGTGTTCCAGAACCCGGGCACGGCCTTCAACCCCGTCTTCACGCTCGGACACCAGCTGCGGGCCGTGCTCGCCCGGCACCGCCGCGCCACTCGCACCGCGATGCGCGAGCGCATCCTGGAGTACTTCGCGCACGTCGGGCTGCCCGAGCCCGAGCGCGTGTACGACAGCTATCCGCACGAGCTCTCCGGCGGAATGCTGCAGCGGGTGATGATCGCCCAGGCGCTCATCTGCGAGCCCAAGCTGCTCATCCTCGACGAACCGACGACGGCGCTCGACGTGACGATCGCCCGCCAGATCCTCCGACTCATCCTGAGCCTGCGCGACCGGTTCGGCTTCGGCGTGCTGCTGATCACGCACAACCTCGGCGTGGTGCAGGAGGTGTGCGACACCGTGGCCGTGCTCTACGCCGGACGCGTGGTCGAGCAGGGTCCGGCGGATGCGGTGCTCGCCGCGCCCTCGCATCCTTACACTCGCGGACTGCTGGGCGCGCTGCCCGCCCGCCATGCCCGTGGCACCGCCCTGGAGGCGATCCGCGGTAGCGTGCCGGCCAATCTGCTGGGCATCACCGGGTGTGTCTTCGCCGACCGCTGCCCGCTCGCACAGGAGCGGTGCTACGAGACCGATCCGATGCTGCGGCCGGTCGGCGCGCTGCGCGAGGCGGCCTGCGTCCTGGTGGGAGAAGAAGCATGAACCGGCACGCGGAGACGATCGCATCCGCCGAGGACGCCCTCCTCGTGGAGCACGTCGTGAAGGAGTTCACGGCGCACCGTGCGCACACCCGCGCCGTCGACGACGTGAGCTTCCGCATCGCCCGGGGCACGACCTTCGGACTGGTGGGTGAGTCCGGATCGGGCAAGAGCACGATCGCGCGCTGCGCGCTGCACCTGATCCCGCCCACGTCCGGGCGCAGCCTCATCGACGGCGTCGATCCGGGGACTCTGCGCGGCGGGGCGCTGCGTCGCCTGCGCGCCCGCACCGGGATGGTGTTCCAGAACCCTAAAGCAGCACTGAATCCTCGGTTGCGCGTTCGCGACAGCATCGCAGAGCCGCTGCGCACCCACACCGCCCTCGGCAGGACCGAGGTCCAGCGGCGCGTGGCCGCGCTGCTCGACGAGGTGGGACTGGCGGGAACGCACGGCGACCGGTTGCCGCATCAGCTGTCCGGCGGTCAGGCACAGCGTGCCGGGGTGGCCCGCGCCATCGCCACCGAACCGGATCTCGTCGTACTCGACGAGCCCACCAGCGCCCTGGACGTGTCGGTGCAGGCGCAGGTGCTGAATCTGCTGCAGCGGCTCAAGCGCGAGCGGGGCCTCAGCTATCTGCTCATCTCGCACGACCTCGACGTCGTGCGGTACATGAGCGATACCGCCGGTGTGATGCGGCGGGGGCGGCTCGTGGAGGCGGGCCCTGCCGAGACCGTGCTCGCCGCGCCCTCCCACGACTACACGCGCCAGCTTCTGGCCGCCATGCCCACCACCCCCGGCGTTCCCCCGGTGCTGCCCGCTGAGACCTCTTCCGGGTCGACGACGCCCGGGGGAAGCGAGAGGAGCCTCCTGCTGTGACCGAGATCATCCCCGCGCTCACGTCCCGTCCGCCGCGTTATCCGCATGCGACGTCCGAACCCACCCTCGACACCTGGCAGGATGCGCCGCACAACCGCTGGGCGTTCGCGAACGTGTCGGAGTTCGTCGCCACCGCGGCGATCCCCGCCCACCCGCGCCACCGCAACGGCGTCCCGTGGCTCGATCGCCTCGTCGGGGTGGACGACCTGGACCAGCGCCTGGAGGACGCCTATACCGACGCGCTCGTCGTGGTGCGCAAGGGAGAGCTGATCGCGGAGTATTACCGCGAGGGGTTCTCGCCCGTCGACCGGCACCTGCTCATGAGTGTGTCGAAGTCGCTGTGCGGCATCACGGTCGGCGCGCTCATCGATGACGGACTGATCGATCCCGCGGCCACCGTCGCCGAGCACGTGCCCGAGCTCGCCGGATCCGCGTACGGGGATGCGACGGTGGCCCAGGTCATGGACATGACCGTTGCCGTCGACTACAGCGAGGACTACCGCGACCCCGACTCGCACGTGCGCGCCCAGGATCGCATCGCCGGATGGCGGCCGCTGCACGAGGGCGACCCGGAGGACACATACGCCTTCCTGTCATCGCTGCGCGCCTCCGGTCCGCACGGGCAGCGGTTCCAGTACTGCTCGGCCGACACCGACGTGCTGGCCTGGATCGTGGAGGAGGTCACCGGGCGGCGTTACGCCGAGGTGCTCTCCGAGCGGCTGTGGCAGCGTCTGGACTGCGCCGACGACGCCTCGGTGACGGTGGACGCGGCGGGATTCCCCTTCGCGAACGGCGGCATCTCCTGCACGGCCCGCGATCTGGCCCGCGTGGGCGAGCTCATGCTCGCGGGCGGCGAGCTGGGCGGGCGGCGCATCGTCTCCGAGCACTGGGTGCGTCAGACGCTCGCCGGCGGAGATCCGGAGCTCGCGCGTGATTCGGCGATCCGGCAGACGCATCCTGGGGCCTCCTACCGCAATCAGTGGTGGTCGACGGGGAATGCCCGCGGCAACGTCTATGCCGTGGGCATCCACGGGCAGTACATCTGGCTCGATCCGCCGACCGGCGTCGTCGTGGTGAAGATGTCGTCGTGCCCTGAGCCGGTCACGGTCGCCTGGAACGATGTGCACTCGGCGCTGTTTCGCGACATCTGCCGTTCGTTCGATCGCTGATCGCGTCACATTCGCGACCGCCCTCGCCGCCGAGCACGCCGCGCGTCCGTAGGCTGGGGTCATGGGAGTCGTCTTCTCGGTGCTGGTGCTCGCGCTCATGATCGGCGCGCTCATCGATATCATCACGCGTACCGACGATCAGGTGAAGCACTTGCCGAAGGTGCTCTGGATCATCCTCGTCGTGATCGTGCCGCTCGTCGGCGGCGTGCTCTGGTTCGTCATCGGGCGCGAGTACGGCGACTCCGGAGTTTCCATGCCGCGGATGCGTCGCGAACGCACCACCCCGTCCGCGACGCCTGCGGCTCCGACGGCGCCGGTCGATACGCGCTCGACCGAGCAGCAGATCGCCGATCTCGATCGTGAGATCGAGGAGTGGCGGCTGCGCGCCGAGATCGAGAAGCGCAAGCGCGAGAACGGCGAGGCGGGCGAGGCGGCCGATGGCTGAGGCCGCTCGGCCGCGCGCCGTCATCGGCGGCGGTTCCGGATTTCTCGGCCATGCGCTCGCGGCCGGGCTTCGCGCCGATGGCTACGACGTCGCCGTGATCGGGCGTCAGGGGCCCGATGCGCGCTGGAGCGACCAGGCCTCGGTCGACCGGATCGTCGACGGCGCCGCCCTTGTGATCGGCCTCGCAGGCAAGAGCGTCAACTGCCGATACACGGATGCGAACCGCGACGAGATCCTGCGTTCGCGCATCGATACGACCAGGGCGCTGGGAGATGCGATCCGGGCAGCGGAGCATCCGCCGGCGGTCTGGATGAACGCGAGCACGGCGACGATCTACCGTTATGCGCTGGATCGGGCGCAGACCGAGGATGACACGGAGGTCGACGGCGGGTTCTCGCCCGACGTCGGCCGCGCGTGGGAGGCCGAGTTGTTCCGCGGCGACCTGCCCGCCACACGCCGCATCGCCCTGCGCACGACGATCGTGATCGGTCCCGGCGCACCGGTGTCGGATCTGCTGTTCCGGCTTGCGCGGCTGGGCGTCGGCGGGCCGCAGATCGATGGCTGGTGGTTTCCACACCGCCGGTACCGCGGGATCGGCCTTGCGCCCACCGAGCCGCCCGCCCCGGGCTATGTCCGTTCACGCGGACGGCAGCGGTTCAGCTGGATGCACGTCGACGATTTCGTCGACGCGGTGCGGTTCCTCCGCGATCATCCAGGGATCGCGGGCCCGGTGAACATGTCGGCGCCGACGCAGGTCGACAACCGCGAGCTCATGGCGGCGCTGCGCCGCATCGTGCGCACGCCGATCGGCCTGCCGGCGTGGCGCTTCATGCTCGAGCCGGCGATGTGGGTGCTGCGCACCGAGTCCGAGCTCGTGCTCAAGAGCCGCTGGGTGGCGCCGGCCGTGCTCACCCGCGCCGGCTTCGCCTTCCGCCACCCGGAGTTGGAACCCGCCCTGCGCGACGTGCACGCACGAGGCTGAGACTCAGCGGCGCGCCGCGGAGAGCCGGGCGTCGACGTTCGCCGGCGCGAGCACGTCGCGCGTGACCATGATCGCGGCACCGAGCACGGCGGCGCGTTCGCCGCCCTGCGTCTGAACGATCGCGAGATGCTGAGTGGCGAGGGTGATCGAGCGTCGGTAGACCACCTCGCGCACCCCGGCGAGCAGGTGCTCGCCCGCGCGGCCGATGCTGCCGCCGAGGATGATCACCGATGGGTTGAGGAGGTTCACCATGGAGGCGAGCACCTCGCCCACGTCGCGCCCCGCCTGCCGGGTTGCTTCGATGGCCGCCGCGTTGCCCGCCCGGATCAGAGCGACGACGTCGGCGCTCGACTCCGTCGCCTGACCGCACTCCCGCAGGGTCGCGGCGATCGCGGTGCCGCTGGCGAGGGCTTCGAGATCACGATCCTCCTTCGCCGCGGGCGAGGAGTCGGGGGAGTACGGCACGCGCACGTGCCCCATGTCGCCGGCCGACCCCTGCGCTCCCCGTTGCAGCTGGCCCCCCGCGATGATGCCCGCGCCGATGCCGGTCGCGACCTTCACGAACACGAGGTCTCGCGCATCCGGGTAGCTCAGGGCGTGCTCGCCGAGGGCGAGGATGTTCACGTCGTTGTCGACGAGCACGGGCACATCGAAGGTGCGCTGCACGTAGCCGGGCACGTCGAAGCGATCCCATCCCGGCATGATGGGCGGGTTGTACGGACGCCCGGTGGAGTGCTCCACGGGGCCGGGCACGCCGATCCCGACTCCGACGAGAGGGATGTCGCGCACGGAATCGTGCTCGAGAAGCACGGCCGCCTCGGCCACCACGCGATCGAGCACCTCGACCGGACCCGCGGCGATGTCGAGCGGATGCGTGGAGGTGAGCAGGATGCTGCCGCTGAGGTCGGCGAGCGCGACGGTGCCGTGGGATGCGCCGAGGTCGACCGCGACGATCGCCCCGGCACGCGGGTTGAACGCGATGCGTGCAGGAGGCCGGCCGCCGGTGGAGGCGGCCTCGCCGGCGGGTACGGCGAGGCCGGAGGCGAGCAGCGCATCGACACGCGAGGAGACGGTGGATCGTGCGAGACCGGTGAGATGCACGAGGTCGGCCTTCGTGCGCGCACGGCCATCCAGGAGCAACTGAAGGATCTCTCCGGAGCCAGGCGCCGTGCTGCCGTTGACGCGGTCCTGGTCGCTCATGAGGTCAGTAAACCACAGGGGTTCGGTGACACAGAACAACACTTCTGCGCGTCATTGAAAAAACTTCTGCCGGATGACTAGCAAAAGTGGGGTGATCTGTGTCAGTATCGTCCGCATGACAACGGACGTCACTCACACCGGCATCGGAACGATCCGTGCCGGCTTCCTCGGAGGCGGGTTCATGGCCCGCGTGCACAGCAGAGCCGCACGAGCCGTCGGCGCGACGATGACCGCTGTCGCCAGCTCGTCCCCGGAGCGCGCCGAGCGCGCCGCCGAGGAGCTCGGCATCGCCGAGGCCGCCGAAAGCGCGTCCGCTCTGCTGTCCGGGGACAGCGACGTCGTCCACATCTGCACGCCCAACGCGACCCACGCCCCGCTGGCGATGCAGGCGATCTCCGCAGGCAAGCACGTGATCTGCGAGAAGCCTCTCGCCACGACCCACGCCGACGCACGCACGCTCGCCGAGGCCGCGGAGGAGGCGGGAGTCATCGCCGCCGTGCCGTTCGTGTACCGCTACCACCCGATGGTCCGCGAGGCGCGGGCGAGGGTCGCTGCGGGCGAGATCGGGGCGCTGCTGACTGTCGACTGCGGCTACCTGCAAGACTGGATGCTTCTGCCGGAGGACGACGACTGGCGCGCGACCTCCGCCGACGGCGGCCCCTCGCGGGCCTTCGCCGACATCGGCTCGCACCTGTGCGACCTGCTCGAGTTCGTCGCAGGCGAGCGGATCGCCCGCCTCACGGCGCGCACCCGTCGCGTGTACGACACCCGAGGCGGGCACGAGGTCGCGAATGAAGACGCCGTGGCGATCCTCGTCGAGCTCGACTCGGGCGCGATCGGCACGCTCCTCATCTCGCAGATGGCGGCCGGGCGCAAGAACGCGCTCACCCTCGAACTGCACGGCGCGCAGGCGAGCATCCGTTTCGACCAGGAACGGCCCGAAGAGCTCTGGATCGGGGGGCGTGCGAGCAACCAGCAGCTGTTCCGCGACGGGCAGACCGCGCATCCGGGAGTGGAGCGCTTCTCGCGGGTTCCCGTCGGTCACGCACAGGGATACCAGGACGCCTTCAACGGTTTCGTCGCCGACGTCTACGCGACGGTCGCCGGAGAGCGCATCGACGGGCTGCCGGTCTTCGCCGACGGCGTGCGCGCCGCCCAGCTCACCGAAGCGGTGCTCGAAGCCGCGGCGGGCGAGCGCTGGATCGACGTGGCAGAGCAGAGCTGAGCGCAGGAGAGAGGCCGGAAGGACGACGATGACGGAACAATTCGATCTGGTGATCGTGGGCAGCGGACCCAACGGGGCGACGATCGCCCACCAGGTGCGCGCGCACGCGCCCGAGGCGAGCATCCTGGTGCTGGAGGCCGGACGCGAGATCACGGGCACGGCCGGAGAGCACCTCGTCGAAGCCGACGAGAGCGCGATGAATGCCTCCTACGACGACCTCATGCGCCGCGCGCGGCAGATCGAGTACGTCAAGGGCGCGGCGAGCATGAACGAGATCGACGGGGATCACTGGACGGCGGAGTCCACCGGGGTCTTCCCGGCGGCCTTCCTCGGCCACAACTTCGCTGAGTTCCCCGGTGCGTCCATCGCGTGGAACATCGGCGGGATGGGCGTGCACTGGACGGCCGCGACACCGTGGCCGTACGCCGAGGAGATCCCCGCGTTCCTGCCCGATCAGGAATGGAGCGCCGATCAGGAGGTGGCGCGCACCCTCCTGCGCACCTCGGTGGGACCGCTCGTGGCCGACATGGACAACCCCTTCACCGAGCCGATCTTCCGCGCACTGCGCGAGGCCGTCCCCAGCCCCGACCCCGAACGCGAGGCGGGCTTCATGCCCATGGGCGGTGTCTCCCGGCCAGGCCGCCCGTTCGCGCGCACAGGGCCGCGTGACATCGCCCCGGAGCTGTTCGACGGCACCGACGAACGGATGCGACTGCGTACAGGGGTGCTCGTCACGGCGCTGGAGCACCAAGACGGCCGTGTCTCCGAGGTGCGCACGCGCGACCTCGTCACGGGCGAGGAAGGGATCGTGCGGGCCGGTGTCGTCGTGGTCGCCGCCGATGCGCTGCGCACGCCGCAGCTGCTGTGGGCGTCCGGCATCCGGCCGCACGCGCTGGGACGTCGTCTGAACGAGCACGCCACCGTCGACGGCGAGGTCGAGATCGACGAGGCCCGCTTCGGACTGACGAAGGCCGACATCCCTGTCCCGCCAAAGGGGGAGCCGTTCATCGGCTCGTACTGGAGCCCGTCGATCGGCGCAGCGCGACCGGCGCACGGACAGCTCATGGAGCGAGAGTTCGAGGGCCGCCATCTGCTCAGCGTCGGCTGGTATTGCGCCACCGAGATCCGCGAGGAGAACCGCATCGAGTTCTCCGACGAGCTGACTGACCCGCTCGGGATGCCGCACATGACGGTGCACTTCTCGTACTCGGCGGCGGATCTGGACGAGATCGCCCGCACCCGCGGGATCCAGCGCGCCGCGGCCCGCGTGATCGGCGACTTCCCGGACGATGACCGCACCGTGCAGCCTCCGGGCGCATCGCTGCACTACACCGGGACCGTCCGCATGGGCGCGGTCGATGACGGGACCAGCGTCGTGGACACCGACGGACGCGTGTGGGACCACGAGAACCTCTTCCTCGCCGGCAACGGCGTGATCCCCACCGCACTGACCTGCAATTCCACCCTCACCGGGGTCACCCTGTCCGTGCGCATCGCGCGCGCGGTCGCGGCGGCCCTCTGACCCGAACACCAAGGAGATGATCGCGATGCACACACACACCACTTCGCGACGCCGGGCGACGATGCTCGGCATAGCGCTGGTCGCCACCAGTGCGCTGCTGCTGACCGGCTGCGGAAGGGCCGAAGACGGAGGCGGTGGATCGGCATCGTCCGCCGCCGTCGACGACGAGCCGGCCACCGGCTCGCTGGAGATCTGGACGCAGGGCGCCGACGGCGCCGAACTGCCTCAGATGTTCGAGGACTTCACCGCTGAGAATCCCGACGTGAAGATCACGATGACCCAGGTGCCCGAGGCCGAGTTCGCCTCGAAGCTGACGGCGGCGATCACCGCGGGCACGGTGCCCGATCTCATCTACGCCTTCACCGAGACGCAGTCCTCGCTCATCGCGACCGGCGGTTTCGCCGCCGTGCCCGACGACCTGGTCGACCCGGACGACTTCTTCGAGGTCATCTGGGACAACTCGGTCGTCGACGACGTCGCGTACGGCGTACCGTGGTACGCCTATGCCGACATGGTGCTCTACCGCACCGACCTCGCTGCCGCGGCGGGCGTGGAAGCGCCGGAGGACTGGGACGGTCTGCGTACCTTCGCCGAGGGGCTGAAGGCGTCGGGCGTCGAGTATCCGCTCGCCCTCTACGCGGCCTACGACGCCTACACGGCGCGGCAGCTGCTCACCTTCTCGGCGCAGAACGGCGGAGGCTTCATCTCCGATGACCAGAGCGAGTGGACCATCAACAGCCCCGAGAACGTCGAGGCGCTGGAGTACTGGGCGAGCTTCATGGCTGACGGCCTGGCCTCGCCCGACGGCCCCGAGTTCCTCGACACGGTCTCGTGGTCGACCACCGGCAAGAACGCCGCGATCATCGATGGTGGTCCCTGGTTCTACAGCTGGTTCGACGACGCGAACGGCGAGGGTTGGGCCGAGGCGAACATCTCGCTGGCACCCATGCCGGTCGGCCCCGACGGCGATGCGGCCACGACCGTCGGCGGCGGCAGCTGGATGGTTCCGACCGATTCGGGCAACGCCGATGCGGCCTGGAAGTTCGCCCGGTGGATGTCCGATCCCGCCCAGCAGGTGAAGTGGTACGAGATCTTCAAGAACATGCCGGCGGTGAAGGCCGCGTGGGATGACCCCGAGCTCGCCGACGACGCTCTCCTCCAGACCGTCGAGGCGGGGCTGGAGACCGGGATCACGCTGCCGAAGGTGCCCACCTGGACCCAGGTGGGCACCGTGATCGGCGAGCAGATCGAGAAGGTGGTGCGCGGAGGCGTGTCTGCGCAGGACGCCCTCGACGCCGCACAGGCGCAGGCCGAGTCCATCGGCATGGGTGGTTGACCCGGATCATGTCCACCACCGCGACTCGCGCGATGCTCACCCCGGGGACGTCCTCGCGACGTCCCCGGGGAGGGGCGAAGGCGCACGGCGGCTCCCGCGCTGAGGCGACGACGGCGTGGCTGTTCCTGGCGCCGTTCCTGCTGATCTTCCTCGTCTTCACGGCCATCCCGGCGATCCTCGCGCTCGGCACGAGCATGACCGACATGACGGCGCGCGACATCCGCGACCCGCTCGGGGTGAACTTCACCGGGATCGACGGATTCCTGGCGATCATCGGCAACCCAGGGTTCCAGCGATCCTTCCTCAACACGGTGCTGTTCGTGGTGCTGTGCGTGCCGCTGAGCATGGGTCTGGGACTGGCCCTGGCACTCATGCTCAACAACGGCATCCGCCGGCTCCGAACCTTCTTCCGCGCCGCCGCCTACGTGCCTGTCATCACCAACATCGTCGCCGCCGCCGTGATCTGGCAGTACGCGTTCTCGATCTCCGGCCCGGTCAACGCCACGCTCGGCGACATCGGCATCCAGGGGCCGAACTGGCTGGGCGAGCCCGGCTGGGCCGTGACCACCGTCGTCATGATGGGCGTCTGGCGCACCACCGGAACGTGCATGATCCTCTTCCTGGCGGGCCTGCAGGCCGTGCCGGAGGAGATCTACGAGGCAGCGTCCACCGACGGAGCCGGTGCCTGGCGGCGCCTGTGGTCGATCACGCTGCCGCTGCTGCGTCCAACCACCCTGCTGGTGACGGTGCTGCAGACCGTGTCGTTCCTGAACATCTTCGAGGAGCCCTACCTGCTCACCCGGGGTGGTCCGCTGAGCTCGACCAAGTCGGTCGCCCTCTGGGTGTACGAGCAGTTCGGGTTCGGCAACGTCTCCGCCTCGATGGCCGGATCGGTGCTGTTGTTGCTGCTGGTCGGCATCGTCGCGATCGTCCAGTTCAGAATGCTGAGGCCGAAACATTGAAGACTCTCTCGCCGACGCGTCAGGCGCTGAACTACACCGTCCTGATCGTCATCACCGTGTTCATGCTCCTGCCCTTCGTCTGGGTGTTCTTCGGATCCTTCAAGACGCAGGCGGAGTTCCTCGGAAACCCCGGCGCGTGGCTGCCGGAGTCGTTCCAGATCGGCAACTACGTGCAGCTGTTCGCCGAGCGCGGCTTCGGCGACTACATGATGAACAGCTTCATCGTCTCCTCGGTCGCGATCGTGGGCAACGTGCTGTTCAGCGCCATGGCCGGCTACGCGCTCGCCAAGCTCCGCTTCCGCGGACGCGGCGCCGTGTTCCCGCTCGTCATCGTGGCGATGATCGTGCCCTACGTCGCCCTGTTCGTGCCGCAGTTCCTCATCGTCGTGCAGCTGGGCCTGGTCAACACGCTCATCGCGATCATCCTGCCGGTGCTGGCACTGCCGCTGTGCGTGTTCATCATGCGGCAGTTCGCGCACGGCGTGCCTTTCGAGCTGCTCGAGGCGGCGCGCCTGGACGGCGCGGGTGAGGCGCGGATCTTCTTCCGCGTGTTCCTCCCGCTCACCGGGCCCGGTCTTGCCACCGTGGCGATCCTGTCGTTCCTGACCTCCTGGAACAACTTCCTCTGGCCTCTGGTGGTGGCACAGTCGCAGGACACCTACACCGCACCCGTCGGGCTGTCGGTGGCGTCTCAGGCCTCCAACACGATCTCGTTCGGCCTGTTGCTCGCCGGGGCCATGGTCGTGCTCCTGCCGATCCTCATCCTCTTCCTCTTCCTGCAGAAGTACTTCATCCAGGGCGTCGCCGCCACAGGACTGAAGTGACACGACGAAAGGACTCCGCATGCAGCCGAATCGACTGAGGTTCGCCCTCAACGCCATTCAGTGGATCAACGTCAAGGAGGATCCGGACGATCTGGACAGCGCGAGCCTGTGGCGCTTCGCCGACCCGGCCTTCGTCGCCGAGTACCCCGACGTGCTGCGGGAGATCCGGGATGCCGGGTTCGAGGCGACCATGCTGGAGGTGCTCGACACCCAGACGCTTCAGAACTACGGGCGGATGATCGAGGCGGCGGGCCTGGCGCTCGCTCCCGGGTACGTGCAGGTTCCGCTGATGAGCGATCACGGTCCGCGGTACGAGAAGGGCTCCTTCGAGCGGATCCATTGGTTCGACGCGGTGCGGCGCAAGGCCGAGGAGTCGAACTACGTGGGGCTGTCGACGATCTTCCTCGCCGCCGAGGTGGATCAGACCGGCTCGCGCTGGCTGCGCCCCGCCGTGGGACACGACTTCTCGCAGGATCGCCTGGACGAGCTCACCGACCTCATCGACGAAGCGGTCGACGTGCTCAACGCCGAAGGCGTGAAGCCCGGCCTGCACAACCACGTCGGCACCTGGATCGAGACCCGCCAGGAGTACGAGCACGTGCTGAACAGCATCGACGGCTCCCGACTGGGAGTTTCCTTCGACATCGGGCACCTCGAGTGGGCCGGCATCGACGCGAAGGATGCGATCACGACGTGGTCGGACCGCGTGCAGGACCTGCACCTCAAGGATCTCGACATGGAGCTCGCGCGCCGCAGCCGCGAGGAGCCGCTGACCTACGAGCGCGCCACCGACCTCGGCCTGTACCGAGAGCCCGGACTCGGCCAGCTCGACCTGCCGGGAATCCTCGACGCGCTGCCGGACGACTTCGGCGGCTGGATCATCATCGAGGTGGACCGCGCCAGCATGGATCCGGTGGACAGCGCGAGGCATACGGCCCGCTGGGTCGCCGACCTGACCCGCGACTGACGCGGCGCCGAACGACGACAATGGCGAGAGGATCGAGGCGATGACGCTCACACAGGACCAGTTCTCCCTGAACACGCTGCAGTGGATCACCGTGTCGCTCGGGGAGTCCACCGGGGAGCCCGGCAGCGTCGGGTGGGAGTTCGACCGGCCCAGCTTCCTGGCCAAGCAGCCCCGGGTGCTCGGCCAGGTGCGTGAGGCGGGCTTCTCCCGCGTCATGCTCGAAGTGCTCCCGACGCAGACCCTCCAGCACTACGCCCGCGTGGTGGAGGAGTCCGGACTCATCGTGACCCCCGGCTACGTGCACATCGGGCTGCCGGAGGAGTTCGGGCTCGACCACTCGGCCGATGAGGACGCGCGCTTCCGCTGGTTCGACGGCATTCGACGCCGGGCCGAGGAGAGCTTGTACATGGGACTGGACCGGATCTTCCTGGCCGCCGATATGGCGCCGGGGCGGCCCCGGATCGACGTCTCTGCCGCGACCGGCCATGCCTTCGATCCGGCACGGCTGGATCGCGTGACCGACATGATCGGGCAGGCGGCCGAGGTGCTCGCCGCCGAAGGCGTGACGGCGGCGCTGCACAATCACGTCGGCACCTGGATCGAGACCGTTCAGGAGTACGACCACGTGCTGGAGGCGATCCCGGAGGGCATCCTGGCCGCAGGGCCCGATCTGGGCCATCTCGCCTGGACCGGGGCGGACGTGGTGGCCTGGGTGAGAGCGCACCGAGACCGCATTTCGGACCTGCACATCAAGGACATGGATCTCGCCCTCGCCGCAGAGGCGAGAAAGACGCCGACGCCCTACTTCGACGTGATGGCGCAACGGTTCTTCCTCGAACCGGGTCTGGGAGATGTTCCTCTGATCGACGCTCTGGCAGCCCTCCCCGAACACTTCGACGGGACGGTCCTCGTCGAGGTGGACAAACCCAGCATGGAGCCGTTCGCGAGCGCGAAGACCAGTTGGTCGTGGGTCGAGCAGAACTATCCGAAGGGATCATCATGAGCACGCATCCGGTCACGCTGTTCACAGGGCAGTGGGCTGACCTGTCGTTCGAGGAGGTCGCTCGCCTCGCGGCCGAATGGGGTTACGACGGCCTGGAGGTGGCGGCCTCGGGCGATCATCTCGACCTGAAGCGCGCCGATGAGGACGACGCCTACCTCGCCTCGCGCAAGGAGATCCTGGACCGCCACGGACTGCAGATCTTCGCAATCTCGAATCATCTCGCAGGTCAAGCGGTGTGTGATGCCCCCATCGACTTCCGGCACAAGGCGATCGTGCGGGACTACGTCTGGGGCGACGGCGACGAGGAGGGTGTGCGCCGGCGCGCCGCAGAGGACATGAAGCGCGCCGCCCGTGTCGCGCGCAAGCTCGAGGTCGACACGGTCGTCGGCTTCACCGGCTCGTCGATCTGGCCGTACGTGGCGATGTTCCCGCCCGTTCCGGGAGAGGTCATCGACGCCGGATACGAGGACTTCGCCGCACGGTGGAATCCCATCCTGGATGTCTTCGATGGGGAAGGCGTGCGCTTCGCGCACGAGGTGCATCCGAGCGAGATCGCCTACGACTACTGGACCAGCGTGCGCACGTTGGAGGCGATAGAGCACCGCGAGGCCTTCGGATTCAACTGGGATCCGTCGCACATGATGTGGCAGAACATCGACCCGGTCGGCTTCATCTGGGACTTCAAGGACCGCATCTACCACGTCGATTGCAAGGACACCCGGATGCGTCCGCGCAACGGGCGCGCCGGCGTCCTGGGCTCGCACCTGGCGTGGGGCGATCCGCGTCGCGGCTGGGACTTCGTCTCCACCGGTCATGGCGATGTGCCGTGGGAGGACGCGTTCCGCGCGCTCGACGCCATCGGCTACTCCGGACCGATCTCCATCGAATGGGAGGACGCCGGAATGGATCGTCTGCACGGCGCCGCCGAAGCCGTGACCTTCGTCCGCTCCCTGCTCTGGCCCCCGCCCGAGGCCTCCTTCGACGCCGCCTTCAGCAACCAGTAGCGCGTGGAACGATCTGGCCTGCGAGCGCGGTTCACCGCTGAAGCGCTCGCACGATCCTTCTCCGCGCTCCGTGTGCGGGACTACCGCCGCTGGAGCCTCGCGCAGCTGCTGTCGGGCACCGGTGGGGCGGCGGCGCAGATCGCGATGGCGTGGCTGGTCGTCGAGCTCGGCGGGGACGGGCTCGCGCTCGGAGCCGTGACCGGATGCATGATGCTCCCCACGCTCGTGCTCGGTCCCGTCGTCGGCGTGCTGGTCGATCGCTTTCCGCGACGCACGGTGCTGCTGGTCACGGCTGCGGCGCAGTCGCTGGTGGCCGCGGCGCTGGCCGCCCTCGCCTTCACCGGCGGCCTGCGCATCTGGAGCCTGATCCTGCTGGCGCTGCTGCACGGCGTCGCCTTCGCCGTGGACAACCCCGCTCGTCAGCTGCTCGTGATGGATCTGGTCGGCCGCGAGCGGATGACCGGTGCGGTGAGCATGAACGAGATCGTCATCAATGCTTCGCGCGTCCTGGGCCCCGCTCTGGCGGGGCTCCTGCTCGTCGTGGCCGATGCGGGTTGGTGCTTCGTGCTCGCGGCCGCCGTGTTCGTCCCCTCGATCATCGTGCTCTCGCTGCTCGCGCCGACGCGACCCGAGACGACGGGCAGCGGATCGGCCGGGGGGGAAGGAGGAGCCTGGCGATTCGCCCGTCGCACGCCGGCGGTGGGCGCGACTCTGCTCCTCGCCGCGTGCGCCGCGGCGTGCTTCAACATCGCCGTCGTGGTCCCTCTGATCGTCGCCGACGTCTTCCATGCCGACGGCGGCACGTACGGAGCGTTGGCGATGGCGTTCGGTCTGGGCGCCCTTCCCGGCGCGGTGTTCTCGGCGACGGGCCCGACGATGCCGCGCAGCGGCGAGGTCCGGGCGCTTGCGCTCGCGATGGGCGCGGCCGTCGTGCTCACGGCGGCATCCCCGTCGCTGCCCCCGATGTTCGTCGGACTCGCGCTGGTGGGAGCGACCGTGATGTGGTTCATCGCCCGGGCCAACGCCTTCGTCATGCTCTCGACGCCGTCGGCCATCCGCGGGCGCGTGATGGGTCTGTGGGCGATGGCGCTGCCGGGCTCGTCGGTGCTGAGCGGTCTCGCCGTGGGCGCACTGGCCGACCTCACCGATCCACGACTGGCCTTCGCGATCGTCGGGCTCGTCACGATCGCGCTCGCCGCGGTGCTGTGGCGGAGCCTGCGCTCTCAGGCGACCGCCGGCGTCAGTTCTCCGTGAGGCGCACCAGTCGCTCGTGGCCGGTCTCGGAGAGCTCGGCGATCGCATCCCGGGACTTCAGGAACTCCGAGAACGAGCGATAGCCGAGCGCCTTCTCGCTGAAGGAGGGGTCCATCCGGCGCATGTGGGTCTTCACCGCCGAGCTGTGCAGCCAGTCGTCGCCGTCGCTCTTGTCATGCCCCAACCGCAGCGCGCGTTCCAGCAGCGCCGTGGCCTCGTTTTGCGCCGCCGCGGCGGTGAGGATCGGGTCGGACTCGGACTCGTCCGATGCCGACTCCTCGGGGGCCGCGGCATCGTGTTTCGTCGTCGGCTTCCGCCGCGACTTCGCGGGCGTTTTCGACGTCGCCTTCTCGACCGGGTCCGCCTTTGGCCGCGGTTTCTCCACACCCGGCAGCGAGTCGTAGGCCTCGAACTCGTCGCACGCCGCGGCCAGCGACTTGGCCGTGGATCCGGCCACGCCCACGCCGATCACGTACCGGCCCAGCCGCTTGCACCGCTGGGCGAGCGGCACGTAGTCGGAGTCTCCCGCCACGATCACGACATGGGTGAGGTCAGGGAGGCGGAACATGTCTTCGACCGCGTCGACGGCGAGGCGGATGTCGGCGCCGTTCTTGGCGTACGCGGCGGCGGGGAAGAGCTGCACGAGGTCTACAGCGCGCGCCACGAGCTGGTTGCGGTACTCGGCGTTGACGGGCGAGGACCAGTCCGCATACGCGCGGGTGAGCACGAGGGTGCCGAAGGAGGACGCGTAGTCGATGATGGCGCCCACATCGATCGCGGCACGCGAGAGGCGCTCGGCGACCTCGGGGTCGTTCGGGTCGTCCGCGATCCGCTGGCGGTCCTTGCCGTAGGCATTGCGGCCATGCACCCGGTCGTACCAGGAGATGACGATGTTGTCGAAGTCCAGGTAGACGGCGACGCGGGCGTCCTGCGTGTCAGCCATGCGAATCCTCTCCGGGGTAGCGCACCCCGATCTGCGCGCGGATGTCGTCGAGCACACCCATGATCGCAACGGTCTCGGCGATCGGCAGCACGTCGCTGTCGAGTCGGCCCTCGGCGACGAAGCGCTCGGCGGCGAGGGCCTCATGCTGCATGCCGCGCGCTCCGTCGGGCGCGGCGCGTCCGTCGAACTCCTCGAGAACCACTCCGTCGGGATCCGTGACGCGGAGCACGCTCGGGCTCCAGAAGAACCGCTCGATCTCGGCGCGGGCCCTCGTTCCCACCACCATGGCGGCGTTGGGCCCTGCGCCCCGCGACGACGACACGGTGGTCGACACCGCACCGGAGCCGTGCGTCATGACGGTGGCGACCTCGGTGTCGGCACTGGTCTCGCCTAGGCGCGCCACGGCGTGCACGGTGCTCGGCGCGCCCAGCACATCCCAGACGAACGAGATCGGATAGATCGCGAGATCCAGCAGCGCGCCTCCGCCGAGCTCCAGCGCGTTCAGGCGGTGGGCGGGATCGGTGGGCAACAACTGGGTGTGATCGGCGCTCACCGCACGGATCTCGCCGAGCACTCCGTCGGCGATGATCTCGCGCAGGCGCACCATGTGCGGCAGGTAGCGCGTCCACATCGCCTCCATGACGAGCAGGCCCTTCTCCGCCGCCAGGGCGCGCAGGCCCTCCGCCTCGTCACGGTTCAGCGTGAAGGCCTTCTCGACCAGTGCGTGCTTGCCGTGCTCCAGCGCGAGGCGGGCATCGCGGGCGTGCATCGGATGCGGTGTGGCGACGTAGACGATGTCGACGTCGGGATCGGCCGCGAGCTGCGCGTACGACCCGTAGGCGCGGGGGATGTCGAAGCGCGCGGCGAAGGCGTCGGCCGACTCCTGGTCGCGCGATCCGACCGCGACGAGGTCGAGCCCCGCCGAGCGCAGGTCCGCGGCGAAGGCGGCGGCGATCCCGCCCGTGGCGAGGATGCCCCAACGAAGACCGGTCACATCCCCCAGCGTACGGGCTGAGCGCCCCTATCCCGCCCTGATCGGAGATGTCCACCTCTGGCCAGAGATATCCAGCCCTGATCGGAGCGGAGGATCGGATGATAATGAGAGGCATGGCCGCTCCCTCTGCTTCCCCTCTTGTGTCCGCCGAGGCGCTGCGCACGCTGCTCGCGGATCCTGCCGCCCGCGTGCGGCTGCTCGACGTGCGCTATCGGCTCGGCTTCACCGACGGGCGGGAGAACTACCTCGCCGGTCATCTGCCCGGCGCCGTGTTCGCCGATCTGGAGGGCGAGCTCTCCCGTGCCGGTGCCGCCGCCGAGGGTCGCCACCCGCTGCCGGACGACGACGATCTCGAACGCGCGGCGCGCCGCTGGGGCATCTGCGAGGGCGACACCGTCGTCGTCTACGACGACGCGCGCTCGCTGCCCGCATCCCGCGCCTGGTGGGCGCTCACTCGCGCGGGGGTGAAGGACGTGCGCGTGCTCGACGGCGGGCTCGGCGCCTGGCGCGCGATCGGCGGCGGGCTCGAGGAGGGCGATGTCGTTCCCGACGTGGGGGATGCCGTGCTCACCCGCCCCGGACGAGGCGACGTTCTCGACACGGATCAGATCTTGCTGTGGACCGGCGTGCTGCTCGACGCCCGCGCCCCGGAGCGCTACCGCGGCGAGACCGAGCCGCTCGATCCGATCGCGGGGCACATCCCCGGCGCGCAGAACCTGCCGATCACCGAGGTGCTCACCGAGGACGGACGCTTCCGCACCCCTGAGGAGATCGGCGCCAGGTTCGAGGCCGCGGGCGCCGGGGAGAACATTCCGATCGCGGCATACTGCGGATCCGGCGTCACGGCCGCGCAGCTCGCGCTCGCCGGCGCGCTCATCGGGCGCGAGGTGACGGTGTACCCGGGCTCGTGGAGCGCCTGGTCGAACACGCCGGGAGCCCCGATCGAGACCGGACCGTTCTCCGACGAGGATCCGACGGACTAGGTCCGCGGCTCAGAGCGCCTCGATGACCTCGCGCAGCACGTCGGGGTCGTACCAGGCGATCTCCCCGCCGGCGAGAGCATGATAGCGCTCGTGGCCCTTGCCGAGGATCACCACGGTGTCCTCCGGGCGCGCCATTCGCACGGCCGCGGCCATCGCCTCACGCCGGTCGCCGATCTCGACGACCTCGACATCCGAGGAGCGGGCGCCGGCGATGAGCGTCGCGCGGATCTCGTCGGGGTCGTCGTCGTAGGGGTTGTCGTCGGTGACCACGAGCACATCGGCATGCATGGCGGCGAATCGTCCCATCATGCGCCGCTTGGCGGCGTCGCGGTTGCCGTTGGCGCCCAGCACGGCGATGAGCCGGCCCTCGGGGGAGGTGGTGCGCACAGCTCGCAGGGCGGCATTGATCGCTTCGGGTTTATGGGCCGAGTCGACGATCGCGGTGAACGGCTGACCGAAGTCGAACCGCTGCAGGCGCCCTTCCACGCTCGGCAGCGCGGCGATGCCCGGGACCATCTCCTCCAGCGTGCGGCCCGTCTCGGCGAGGGCCGCCACGGCGGTGAGGATGTTGTCGACGTTGAAGGCTCCGGTGAGCTGCGTGCGGAACCGTACGGTCTCGCCCTCGGGCGAGCGGATGTCGAACGACGAGCCGTCGGCGCGCAGTTCGACGTTCTCCGCCCGCCAGTCGGCGTCATCGCCCAGCGCCGAGATCGTGCGCACGGGGATGCTCGCGCGCTCTGCCGCCCGTCGCCCCCAGTGCGAGTCGACGTCGACGATCGCGACGCGGGCGTGCGCGGGGGTGAGCAGGCGCGCCTTGGCGTCGAAGTACTCGGCCTGGGTGGGGTGGAAGTCGCGGTGGTCGTGCCCGAGGTTGAGGAAGATGCCCGCGTCGAAGGCGAATCCGCCTACGCGCCCCAGGACGAGGGCGTGACTGGATGCCTCGACGGCCACGGTGCGCAGGCCCTGCTCGCGCATGACGGCCAGGAGCGCCTGCAGCTCGGGAGCCTCGGGGGTGGTGAGCTCGGGCGGGAAGAGCACGTCGCGCACGGTCGTGCCGATGGACCCGATGGTGCCGGAGTCGTCCATGCCCGCTGCCGCGGCGACGTAGAAGGCGGTGGTCGTCTTGCCCTGCGTGCCGGTGATGCCCACCGTCGTGAGCGATGCGGCGGGGTCGCGGTAGAGATGCGCCGCCGCGGGCCCCGCCGCCGCGCGCACGTCGTCGACGATCAGGGCGGGCAGGTCGTCCGGCAGCAGCGCTGCGCCCGCGGCATCCGTGAGCACAGCCGTGGCTCCGGCAGCGCGGGCCTTCTCGGCGAAGCGCGCACCGTGCGTGCGGGCGCCCGGTGCGGCGATGAACAGGTCGCCGGCGCGCACCGCATCCGTCGCCATCGTGAGGCCCGTGTACGTGATACCGGCCCGCGCGGGCGGGGCGACGCCGAGGCGCGCGGAGAGCTCGCCGAGCGTGGCGGCGAAGGTCTCGACGGGCCGGGAATCCAGGCGCGGAGCGGCGTAATTCGTGTGGGCGGGCATGACCTCCCGATTCTACGGGAGCGCGCCGCGGCCCCGACGGCGCGGCGACGCCGTCGGGTGCCCCGGATCGTCCGTCTTCGCGCATCCGAGGGGCCGAGTGGGGCACCTGAATCGGGGATGCTCGCGTGCTATGCGAGCGCGAGCGCCCGATCCAGATCGTCGACGAGGTCGTCGACGTCTTCGATGCCGATCGACAGCCGCAGCGTCGTCCACGAGATGCCCGCGGCGGTCAACTGGGCCGGCGACAGGTGCGAGTGGGTCATCGAGGCGGGGTGCGCGACGAGGCTGCGCGCATCGCCGATGTTCGCCACGAGGCGGATGACCCGCAGCGCTTCGACTACCCGCTCGGCACGACGGAAGTCGTCTTCGCTGTCGCCCGTGGAGACGAGGTCGATCGAGAACACCGCAGGGGCGCCCTGCGGCAGGTAGCGCTCGGCGAGAGCATGCCACCGATTGCCGGCGAGCCCGGGATGGTGCACCGCGGCGACGGCCGGATGCGTCGACAGATGCTCGGCGATCCGCTGCGCCGACGCGCTCTGGCGGGCGACGCGCAGGTCGAGTGTCTCCATGCCCACGAGGATCTGGTGGGCGTTGAAGGGCGAGAGCGACGGGCCGAGATCATGCACGTACTTCGACTTCACGAGCGCCGCGAACGCCTGGCCGGCGCCGAACCGTTCCCACAGCACCAGGTCGCCGAACCGCGCATAGGGAGTCGTGAACTGCGGCCACTTCTCAGGGTCGCGGCCGAAGTCGAACGTGCCGATGTCGACGGCCACGCCGCCGAGTGAGGTGCCGTGCCCGCACAGGTACTTCGTCGCCGAATGCACGACGAAGTCGGCGCCGTGCTCGCCCGGACGTTCGAGATAGGGGGTGGTGACCGTGCTGTCGATCACGAGGGGGACTCCTGCCTCGTGCGCCGCATCGGCCACCGCGCGGACGTCGAGCACCTGGGCGATGGGATTCGCGACCGATTCGGCGAAGAACACCCGTGTCTCCGGGCGCACGGCCGCGCGCCACGCATCCAGGTCGTCCTGATCGACGAACGTCGTCGTGATCCCGAAGTCGGCGAAGGTCTCCTGCAGCAGATCGACGGAGCCGCCGTACAGCTGGTTCGCTGCGACGATGTGACCGCCGGGCCCAGCCAGGGCGAGGAGTGTCACGGCCACGGCCGCCTGACCCGAGGCGACGCCGACGGCGGAGATACCGCCCTCCAGCGCCGCGACGCGCTCTTCGAAGAGCTGCTGGGTGGGGCTGGCGTTGCGGCTGTAGATGTTCCCCGTGGTACGCAGGGCGAACAGGTCTCGGGCATCGGCGAGCGAGTCGAACTCGTACGCCGACGACTGGTACAGCGGCGGCACCGCGGTGTTCTGCGCCTGCCCCGTCACATAGGCGGCCTGCACCTGCCTGGTCGCGAAACGGGTGGGGGCGTCGGAGCTCATGCCAACCATCTTCGCGTCGGACTGCGCGGGCGCCGCAGTCCGGGCGCCCCAGGTTACGCCGCATGACGCGGGGGATCAGGGGAGCAGGATGATCTTCCCGCGCACGGCGTGCGACTCCAGCATCCGGTGCGCCTCGGCGGCCTCGGCCAGCGGCAGCTCCGCTCCGAACTCGACGGAGAAGCGGCCGTCGGCGATCAGCGCCATCGTCTCAGGGATAGCCTCGCGGCGCCACGCCAGCTCCTGCGCGGTGAGCGGCTCGGGGCTTCCGCCGCTGAACGCGCGGATGCCGAGCTCGGCGGCATCCGGTCCGCGCACGATCGTGGCGATGCGGGAGCCGTCGGCGACGAACTCCTTCGAGACGGCGATCGCCTCGTCCGTGCCGATGAAGTCCAGCGCCACGGTGATCGGACCGGGCGCGGCCTCGCGGATCGCGTCGGACACGCCCTCGCCGTACTGCACGGGGATCGCTCCCAGCGTGCGCAGGCGCTCCTGCGAGGAGGCGCCGCCGGTGGCGATCACCGTCGCCCCGGCCTGCACGGCGAACTGGATGGCCGCCTGCCCGACCGCGCCCGAGCCGTTGTGCAGCAGCACGACATCCGCCTCGTCGATGCCCATCGAGCGCACCACCTGGTACGCCGTTCCTGCAGGGATCGGCACCGCTGCGGCCTGCGCAGAGGTCACGCCTTCGGGGATGAGGGCGACACGCACGGCGGGCACGGCAAGATCCGTGGCGTAGGTGCCCAGGGTGTCGCGGATGACGACGCGGTCGCCCACGGCGAGCCCCTCGACCTCGGCGCCCAGCGCCGTGATGACGCCCGCGCCGTCGAAGCCGACGCGGCGCTCGGTGAACGCCGGTACGGGACGGATGCCGCTGCGTTGCTTGGCGTCGAGCGGATTGACGCCCGCCGCGTCGATGCGCACGACGACCTCGTCGGGCGCGGGGACGGGGACGGGGATGTCGACGAGCCGCAGGACCTCGGGGCCGCCGGTCTTGGAGTGCACGATCGCGTGGGCCATGCGTCCACGCTAGCCCTGGCTGACCCGTTCGGGGCGGCTTCTCTCGTTCGGGGCGCGAATTCCCCGCCCCGAACGTGAGAGTGCGCCCCAAACCGGGGGGGGGGAGGGTCAGCCGGTGCCGAGGAGCTTCAGGATGCGCGGGAGCGACACGGGCTGCGCCGTGCCCAGCTGCTGGGCGAAGACGCTGATGCGGTACTCCTCCAGCATCCAGCGCGCCTCCGTCAGCGCGGCGGGGGCACCCGGGGTCGGCGGGATCGCCCCGCCCGCCTCGGCATAGGCGTGAGCCGCGCGCTCGTACTCGGTCATGCGGGCGCGATCCTTGCCTGGTGTCTGCTCCAGGATGCGCAGGCGCTCGGTCATGCCATCGAGGTAGCGCGGCAGGTGCGCCAGGCGCTCGATGCCCGCCGCGGCGATGAATCCCGGATGGATGAGCCCGTCCAGCTGGGCGCGGATGTCGCCGAGCGGGCCGAGGAGGGCCAGAGAGTTCTGCCGTTTGATGCCGCGCTCCACCTCGCGCGCCTTGGTGAGGATGCGGGCCACGAGCGAGACGGCCGCGAACAACTCGTCGACGATCGCGCCGGAGACGGCATCCCGCACCCGGGCGAACTCCGCCTCGGTGCGCACGATCCCGCCAGCGGTGGTCCGCTCGATGATGCCCCTCGCGACGGCGCGGCGCGCATCCTCGATGAGCGCGGCGACGTTCGGGTACGGCGAGGCGGCCAGCGCCAGCTTCTCGGGGCTGGTCAGGTGCTCCTGCACGTAGGCGGCGGGCGAGGCGACATTCAGCAGCACGAGCCGGAGCACGCCGTCGCGGGTCGCCGCGAGCGCGGCCTCCGCAGCGGCCTCCACGCGCACCGACACGGTCTTTCCCGCATCGATCAGCGCGGGGTAGCCGCGCACCACGCCGCCGGCGACCTTCGTATCGAGCACCTCGGGGAGGTCGCCGAAGGTCCACGTTGTGAGCCCCTGCTGCTCGAGCGGAGCACGGACGGAAGCGGCGGCGGCACCCTCGGCGGAGGGTTTCGCATGCTTCGCATCTCTCCGCCCTCGGCGTTCCCCGTCGGGGGTGCTGCGGGAGATGGAGCGCGCGACGCTCGTGCGGGAGCGGTCGGCCAGCTCGTCCTGCAGGTCGGCGAGAGCACGCGCGTTTCCGGCGACGCGACCGCGCTCGTCCACGGCGCGGAAGTTCATCCGCAGGTGTCCGGGAACACGCTCGTCGTCGAAGTCGGCCGTCGTGACGGGCTGGTTCGCCAGGGGCTGGATGAGTCGTGCGAGCGCCTCTTTGAGGGACTGCGGCGGCAGTCCGTCGTGATCCTCGGGGCCCTGGCCGGACAACTGCTCGCCGAACTTCTCGGCCCAGTCCGCGGCCGGAACGACGTGCCGTCGGATCGCCTTGGGCAGCGCTCGCAGCAGCCCCGTGATGAGCTCGGCGCGCAAGCCGGGCACCTGCCAGTCGAAGCCGGAATCCTGGATCTGCTGCAGCAGCGCCAGCGGCACGACCACGCTCACGCCGTCGTCGGGCGCTCCCGGCTCGAAGCGGTACGCCAGGCCCAGCACCTGATCGCCCTGCGTCCAGCGGGTGGGGAACTCGCCCCGGCCTTCGCGATCGGGGTCGTCGACGAGATCGCTCTCGCGCATCACGAGCAGCTTCGGCGTCGCCGCCAGCGCATCCCGCCACCACTTCTCGAAGGAGCGCACGTCGAACACCTCGGCGGGGATGCGCTCCTCGTAGAACCGGAAGACGCTCTCGTCGCCGGCGAGGATGTCACGGCGGCGCTCGCGCTCCTCCTGCTTCTCCAGGCGGCGGCGCAGTTCGTGGTTGCTGCGCCAGAACGCGCTCACGCGCTTGTTCAGGCGAGTCGGATCCCACTCGCCGTCCACGAGCGCGTGACGCACGAACAGTTCCCTGGCACCGGCGCGATCGATGCGCGCGAACTGCACGCGGCGGCGGGGGATGATCTCCACCCCGAACAGCGTCACCTTCTCGAAGGCGACGGCGGCTCCGGCATCCTTCGACCAGTGCGGCTCGGAGACCTGCCGCTTGGCGAGATCGCCCGCCAGCGCCTCGGCCCACGCCGGATCGATCGCCGCGACCGTGCGGGCGAAGGTGCGGGAGGTCTCCACGACCTCCGCCGCCATCACCGCCTGCGGCGCCTTCTTGTGCAGACCCGAGCCGGGGAAGATCGAGAAGCGGATGCCGCGCGCACCCCGGTACTCGGCGATGCGGCGCTTCGGGTCCTTCGCTCTCCCACTCTGCCCCTTGGGCGGGGTGGCGTTCTTGCGCTCGTCGAGGATGCCGATCTGCGAGAGGAGACCGGCCAGGAGAGCCCGATGGATCGCGTCCGGATCAGCGTTCCCGGAGCTCTTGCGGTCGCCCTTCACGGTGTCGTTCTTCACGGTGTCGTTCTTCACAAGGGAGCGCAGCTGCCGGTGCACGTCGAACCACTCCCGCACGCGCACATAGTTCAGGTGCTCGCCGCGTACGAGCCGCCGGAACGAGCTCGAACCCAGGGCGCGCTGCTGCTCGCGCAGGTGGTTCCACAGGTTCAGCAGGGCGAGGAAATCGCTCGTGGGGTCGGTGAAGCGGGCGTGCATCCGCTCCGCCTCGTCGCGCACGGCCTGCGGGGCGTCGGCCGAGGGGCGCTCGCGCACGTCCTGGATCGACATGCCCGCCACGATCGGCAGCACCTGCGCGGCGACGCCGGTGCGCTGCGCCTCGACGAGCATCCGGGCGAAGCGCGGGTCGATGGGCATGCGCACGAGGTCGCGACCGATGCGGGTCAGCCGCGGCTCGTCACCCGCGCGGGAGAGGGTGACCGCCCCGAGCTCGGTGAGCAGGTCGAGCGCCGCCTTCACTCCGCGGGAGTCGGGCGGGGTGAGGAAGGGGAAGGCGGAGATGTCGCCGAAGCCCAGGCTCAGCATCTGCAGCACGACCGAGGCGAGCGAGGTGCGCAGGATCTCCGGCTCGGTGAACTCCGCCCGACCCTCGAAGTCGTCCTCGCCGTAGAGACGGATGGCGATGCCGTCGCTGGTGCGGCCCGCTCGGCCCGAGCGCTGGTTCGCCGACGCCTGCGAGACGGCTTCGATGGGCAGGCGCTGCACCTTCGAGCGGTGCGAGTACCGCGAGATGCGGGCGGTGCCCGTGTCGATCACGTACTTGATGCCGGGGACGGTGAGGCTCGTCTCGGCGACGTTCGTGGCCAGCACGACGCGGCGGCGCACCCCGGCGATGCGCGAGGGCTCGAAGACGCGATGCTGCTCGGCAGCGGAGAGCCGCCCGTACAGCGGCAGCACCTCCGTGGGAGCGGTGCCCTTGGCGTAGGCGGCGCGCACGGCATCCGCCGCGTCGCGGATCTCGGCCTCGCCGGGGAGGAAGACGAGCACATCGCCGGGTGGTTCGCGGTCGAGCTCGCGCAGGGCCGCGACGATCGCTCCCACCTCGTCGGCGTCCTCGGCCGCGCGGCTGCTCTCGTCCGCATCCGTCACGAGCGGACGGTAGCGGACCTCCACGGGATACGTGCGCCCCGACACCTCGATCACGGGCACGGGCTCGCCGCCGGGCAGGGTGAAGTGCGTCGCGAAGCTTTTCGGGTCGATCGTCGCCGAGGTGATGATCACCTTCAGGTCGGGGCGTTCGGGGAGGATGCGGCGCAGGTACCCGAGGAGGAAGTCGACGTTGAGGGAGCGCTCGTGCGCCTCGTCGATGATGATCGTGTCGTACCGGCGCAAGAGCCGGTCGCGGTGGATCTCGTTGAGCAGGATCCCGTCGGTCATCAGCGCGATGCGCGTGGCGTCGGAGACCTGATCCGTGAAGCGCACCTTGTACCCGACGAGCCCGCCCAGCGGCACCTGCAGCTCTTCGGCGACGCGTTCGGCGATCGTGCGGGCGGCCAGGCGCCGCGGCTGCGTGTGCGCGATGCGCTCGCGGCCGAGCTCCAGGCAGATCTTCGGAAGCTGGGTGGTCTTGCCCGATCCGGTGGCGCCGGCCACGACGACCACCTGGTGGTCGCGGATGGCGTCGGCGATCTCCTCGCGCGCGGCGCTGACGGGCAGCTCCGCGGGGTAGGAGATGTGAGGAGACATAGCCCCCCATCGTATGACGCCCGCCGATCCTCCCGAGAATCGCCTCTTCTCCCGACGACTGCGCGGGAGTCGTCGGAAGTCAGCGCTGTTCTCGAGGCAGAGCGCTCGGAGATGAATCCTCACTGTTGACACGCAAACTACTTTGCATTACAAAGTTAACGGACACCGAGGCGCGAAGGGAGCGGGATGATGACCTGGACGATCGGGCTCCCGGTGCTGCGCGTCGTGCTCGTCGGCCTCACTTGCACGAGCGCCTGGCTGCTCACCCGCACCGTCGATGGCGCGGTGCCGTTCCCGCCGCCGTCGCTGCTCGCATGCGCGGCCATGCTGCCGGTGAACATCCTGTGCCTGGCGCTCATCGCCCGCCGCCTGCGCGGCACGGGGCGTCGGCTGCGCGACCTCATGGACTTCTCGGCGCGCCGTCTGGGGGTCGACGTGCTCTGGGGGCTTGTCTGGCTCGTCGTGCTCTACCTCCCGTTCACGGCGACGATCATGTTGGTCGTCTGGCTCCAGCACGGCGCGGACATGTTCGCAGCGATGGAAACGATCTTCTTCGATCCGGCCGCGGTGCCTCAGCTGCCGCCGCTGGCGTGGACGGTGATCGCCGTCGTCGCCGTCCTCACGTTCGCCCCGCTGAACGCCCCCGCCGAGGAGCTCGTGTACCGGGGGATCTCACAGCGCGGCCTCGCCGAACGCGTGCCGGTCTGGGCGGCGATCGTCATCCCTTCGTCACTGTTCGCGCTCCAGCACATCTGGTACGCGCCGACCCCGGATGCCGTGTCCGTCTTCGTCGCGGCCTTCTTCGTCTGGGGCGTGGTCTCCGGAATCATCTACCGTCTGCACGGGCGCCTCATACCGATCATCGTCGCCCACTTCCTCGTGGACCTGGTGATGTCTCTGCCCGCCTTGATGATCCCGTTCTTCGTCTTCACGGAAGGAGCATGACATGACGGCACCGGAGGGTTCCGGAACGGATGCGCACGACGCATTCGATCCCGCACGGGCGCTCGCGCTCGCCGCGGATCAGCAGCGCGATGTCGCCGCGCGCACGGGCGGGTTCGTGCCGCTCGTCCTCGTCGCGTGGGGGCTGGCGTGGCTGCTCGGCTTCGCGGCGCTCTGGCTCGTCGAGGGCCTCGCGCCCGCATTCGCCCTGCCGATGGCGGTCGCCGCGCCCGTTCTCGTGGTGCTCTTCGTCGCCGCAGGCATCCTCTCCACCACGCTGGCGACCCGCGCCGGGCGTGGTGTGCGCGGAGGCAAGGAGGCCGCGTTCGCAGGCATCGTCTACGGTCAGGGCTGGTGGATAGGCACGATCGCGGTCTACGTGCTCGGGCTCGGACTCGTGCACAACGGCATGGACCCCGATCTGCTCACCATCTTCTTCCCCAGCGCGTTCGTCTTCTTCGCCGGGATCATGTACCTCATGGCCGGGGCGCTCTGGCACGCACTGCCGATGCTCTGGCTCGGTGTGTGGGCGATCGTCGTCGGCTGCGCGGCGCCCTTCGCCGGTGCGCCGGCGCACTTCCTCGTGTACGCGCTCGCCGGCGGCGGCGGGTTCCTGCTCGCCGGGGGCGTCAGTGCGTGGTGGATCGCACGGACGAGGCGCCGATTCCGGGCCACGACGGGTGCGGGCGAGCGGTCCGTGCCGTGACCGAGCTCGATCCCGTGATCCATGCGGCCGCCCGGCTACGCATCACGGCGGCGCTGGCGACCCTCGCCGCCGACGAGCAGGTGAGCTTCCCGCGCCTGCAGGAACTGCTCGAGATGACGGCAGGAAACCTCTCCACGCATCTGCGAAGGCTCGAGGAAGCCGGATACGTCTCCGTCGAGAAGGCTCACCGCGGGCGCACGCCGGTGACCTACCTCGCGCTCACCCGGCAGGGCCGACGGGCCTTCGAGGACTACACCGACGCCTTACGCCGCATCCTCGCCGCACCCCCCGAGGGCGGTTCTAGGCTGGAGACATGACGATTCCCACCCTCACCCTCAACGATGGTCACGCCATCCCGCAGCTCGGCTACGGCGTCTTCAAGGTGCCGGCCGACGTCACCGAGAAGGCGGTGAGCGAAGCCCTCGAGGTCGGCTACCGGCACATCGACACCGCCGCGATCTACGGCAACGAGGAGGGGGTGGGGGCCGCGATCGCGAAGAGTGGCATCCCGCGCGACGAGCTGTTCGTCACCACCAAGCTGTGGAACGACCGCCACGACGGCGACGAGCCGGATGCGGCCATCGCCGAAAGCCTCGACAAGCTCGGCCTCGAGAACGTCGATCTGTACCTCGTGCACTGGCCCACGCCCGCGAACGACAACTTCGTGCACGCCTGGGAGAAGGTCATCGGCATCCGCGACCGGGGTCTTGCCCGCTCGATCGGCGTGTCGAACTTCCTCGTGCCGCACCTGGAACGCATCGTCGCCGAGACCGGCGTCGTGCCCGCCGTCGACCAGATCGAGCTGCACCCCGCCTATCAGCAGCGCGAGATCGGCTCGTGGGCGCGCGACAACGACGTGCGCATCGAGGCGTGGGGGCCGCTGGGGCAGGGCAAGTACGACCTGTTCGGCATCCCCGCCGTGACCGATGCCGCCGCCGCGCACGGCAAGAGCCCCGCACAGGTCGTGCTGCGCTGGCACCTGCAGAAGGGCAACATCGTGTTCCCCAAGTCGGTACGCATCGAGCGGCTGCGCGAGAACCTCGACGTGTTCGACTTCACCCTCACCGACGTCGAGTTCGCCGCGATCTCCGAGCTCGACCCCGGCGACGGCTCGGGCCGCGTGGGCTCGCACCCGAACGACGTGAACTGACCAGCATGGCGAACCGCCTCGGCGACGCCCTCAGCCCGTACCTGCGCGCGCACGCCGACAATCCCGTCGACTGGTATCCGTGGGGCGATGAGGCCTTCGCCGAGGCGCGCCGCCGCGATGTGCCGCTGCTCGTCTCCATCGGCTACTCGACCTGCCACTGGTGCCATGTCATGGCGCGTGAATCGTTCATGGATGCCGACACCGCGGCCGACATGGCTGCCGGCTTCGTGTCGGTGAAGGTCGACCGCGAGGAGCATCCGGAGGTGGACGCGGCGTTCATGGCGGCCGCCTCGGCGTTCACGCAGAACCTCGGCTGGCCGCTCACGGTGTTCGCGACGCCCGAAGGCCGGGTGTTCTATGCCGGCACGTACTGGCCCCCGGTCGCCCGACCCCCGATGCCCGCGTTCCGCGACGTGCTCGTCGCCGTGCGCGAGGCGTGGACCCAGCGCCGCGGCGAGGTGGAGCAGTCGGCGGCGGGTGTGGCCGATGCGCTCGCCGAGGCCGGTCGCGCCGCGGAGTCCGGATCGCTGCCCGACGCCCCCGCGCTCGTCGCCGCGGCGCGCACGATCGCCGAGCGCGAGGACCGCGTCTACGGCGGATTCGGTGGAGCGCCTAAGTTCCCCGTGGTCACGACGCTGCGTCAGCTGCAGCATCCGCTCATGCGTCGCGAGGCGCCGGAAGCGGAGGCGGCGGCGCAGCGCGCGCTCGCGGCCATGGCCTCCTCACCCCTGCGCGACGCCGTGGACGGCGGCTTCTTCCGCTACGCCACGCAGCGCGACTGGAGCGTGCCGCACTACGAGCGCATGCTCACCGACAACGCCCAATT
This sequence comes from Microbacterium pseudoresistens, assembly GCF_013409745.1. Lineage (NCBI taxonomy): Bacteria > Bacillati > Actinomycetota > Actinomycetes > Micrococcales > Microbacteriaceae > Microbacterium > Microbacterium pseudoresistens. The sequence goes on along the minus strand of NZ_JACCBH010000001.1, from coordinate 246,567 downwards.
GCTCGAGGTCGCCGTCGACGAGGGCGATGAGCCGACCGCGCGGGGCATCGCCGCGTTCCTGCTCGGGACGCTGCGCGTCGGCGAGGCGTTCGGCGCCGCGCAGGACTCCGAGTCGTGGATCGACGGGATGCGCAGCGAGGGCGGCTACTACGCGTTCGACGCCGAGGGGCGCGCCGAGCTGGAGCCGCCCGCCGTCGACGGCAAGATCATCACCGGCTGGAACGGCCTCGCCATCCGCGCACTGGCCAGAGCCGGCGTCGCCTACGACGAGCCCCCCTGGGTGGCCGGGGCCGCGAACGCTGCACGTCTTGTGCTCGAGATCAACCGCGGTCTCGACGGCTCCATCGTGCGCACCTCCCTCGGCGGGGTCGCGTCCACAGCCGTCGCGACGCTCGCCGATCTCGGGCTGCTCGCCGACGGGCTGTTCGCCCTGGCCCTCGCCACGGGCGATCCGGGATGGGCCGAGCACGCGCGCACCGTGCTCGACGGGGCGCTGGCGGGTGCGGCATCCGACCCCGTGCTCGCAGCGCACGGCATCCCCGGCGCCGCCGACGACACCGACGGAGACCTGCCCTCCGGGCGCGCGGCCGTGGCCGCCGCCGCGCTCACGGCATGGCACCTGGGTGCGGGCGACGCCTATCGCGCGGCCGCTGCCGAGGCCGTAGCCGCCGTCGCCGAGCGCGCTCTCGCCCAGCCGTTCGCGCACGGCGCGATCCTGCGGGTCGCCGCCGGGCTCGTGGAGCCCCCGCGCCAGCTCGTGGTCGTGACCGACGACCCGCACGGCGCTCTCGCCGGCGCGGCGCGCGGCACCGACGCCGACGTCGTCGCGATCGTCTCGCCCGCGCAGGCATCAGGATTCGCGGCCGCGGGATTCGCCGTGTTCGAGGGCAAGGACGCCGAGCCCGAACGCGCCTACGACTGCCGCGCCTTCGTCTGCCGGCTGCCCGTCTCCGACCCGGCCGGGATCACGCGCGAGCGCTGAGCTTCACACTCGGCGCATTCTCACACCCAGCCGGGCAGCCAGATGTGCGACAGCCAGAAGTCGTACGGCACCGTGAGGCCCACCCACACCGGGGAGAAGAAGGCCGAGACGAGCATGATGAGCACCACGACGATGAGCACCGTGCGCTGCCCTGCCAGTCGCCGATCGCGCGGGGCATCGCGGGGCCCGGCGATATCGCGCAGCGCCAGCACGAGCGCCAGAATGAGGAAGGGCACCATCGTCACCGTGTAGAACTGGAAGATCGTGCGCTGGGGCACGAGCATCCACGGCAGGAACGTCGCCGCCAGCCCCACGAGCGGGATCGCGTACGACCACGGCATGTAGCGGCCATCGCCGAGACCGCGCACGAAGCGGAACAGCAGGTACAGTGCGGCGGCGACGCCCAGGTACCAGATCAGCGGGTTGGGGATGCTCGAGATCGCGGCGATGCAGTGGTCCGATCCGAGGCACGTCTCGTCCTTGCCGCCCACCCACACGGCCGTCGGGCGCAGCAGCAGCGGCCACTGCCAGGCCGGGCTCGCATACGGATGCCCCGAGGTCAGCCCGACGTGGAAGGCCATGATCGCCTCGTGGTAGTTCCACAGCGCCACGAGCGGATTGGGATCGCTCGAGCGGTCGTAGCCGCCGCGCGTGACGAACCACCCCGTCCACGACGCGAGGTACACCGCGAGGGCGGGGAGCATGTAGATGAGGAACGTCACCGGTCCCTGGCGGAAGGCGGCATCCGTCGGCCACAGCACGATTCCTGCGCGGCGACGCGCGAGCGCATCCGTGATGACGAGGTACAGCCCGAACACCGCGAGCGCGTAGAGTCCCGACCACTTCACGGCCGTTGCCGCGCCGAAGGCGGCGCCGGCGGCGAGGATCCACGGCCGCCGCCACAGCACGCGCCCCCACATCCGTGGGCCGTCCGAAACGGTGGCGACCGCCTCCAGCACGGGCATGGTGCGGCGTCGATCGAACAGCACGAACAGCACGCCGAGCATGATGAAGAAGGTGAGGATGCCGTCGAGCAGCGCGATGCGGCTGAGCACGATCGCCAGCCCGTCGACGGCGACGAAGAGGCCCGCGAGGATCGCGGCGGTGTACGAACGGGTCAGCTCCTTGGCCACGAGGTACACGAGCAGCACGGTGAGAGTGCCGAGCACGGCTGTCGCCAGACGCCATCCCGCGCTGGAACCCTGCCCGGTCAACGCCATGCCCAGCGCGATGAGCCACTTGCCCAGCGGCGGGTGCACGACGAAGCTCGTGTCGGTTTCCAGCGCGCTCGTGTCGCCCGCGGCGAAGAGCTCGTTCGCCCCGTCTCCCCACGTGCCCTCATAGCCCTGCACCCACAGCGACCAGGCGTCTTTGACGTAGTACGTCTCGTCGAAGGCGAGGGTGTGCGGATGCCCGAGGCCGATCAGTCGCAGCAGTCCCGCGAACACCGTGAGCAGGGTCGGTGCGAGCCAAGACAGCAGGCGGCGCCGACGCGGATCGAGGATCCACGCGTCGCGCGTGCGCTCCCACGACGTGGGCCGCTCGGCGACGGGCGGAAGCAGCGGGGCGGTCACCGCTCCAGCCTATGCTGGGCGGGTGATCATCCTGGCGGCGACTCCGATCGGCAACCTCGGCGATGCGTCCGCCCGGCTGATCGAGGTGCTCGAGAACGCGAGCGTCGTCGCCGCGGAAGACACCCGCACCACGCAGAAGCTGCTGCGTGCGCTGGGGATCGACAACCGTCCGCGGCTGATCGCCTTGCACGACCACAACGAGAAGACGAAGGCCGCCGAACTGGTCGCGCTCGCCGCAGACGACGACATCGTGGTCGTGAGCGACGCGGGGATGCCGGCCGTGAGCGATCCCGGATACGGGCTGGTCGCCGCGGCCGTGGATGCCGGGGTCACCGTGACGGCGATTCCGGGGCCGAGCGCCGTGCTCATGGCGCTCGCCATCTCGGGAATGCCCACCGACCGCTTCGCCTTCGAAGGGTTCCTGCCGCGCAAGCCGGGGGAGAGGCGTTCAGCGCTGGAACGCCTCGTGGCCGAACCGCGCACGATGGTGTTCTTCGAATCGCCCGCACGGCTGGCCGCGGCGCTCGCCGACATGGGGGCGGCCTTCGGCGCCGAACGGCGGATCGCCGTGTGCCGCGAGCTGACCAAGCTCTACGAAGAGGTGCGTCGCGGTACGGCCGCCGAGCTCGCCGCCTGGGCCGGTGAAGGCGTGAAGGGCGAGATCGTGATCGTCGTCGAGGGGGCATCCGCCGTCGACGTCTCCCCGGACGACGCGCTCACCCAGGTGCAGGGGCTCGTGGCCGACGGGATGCGCTTGAAAGACGCGTGCGCGGAGGTGGCCGCCGCCACGGGGTTGCGCTCGCGCGACCTGTACCAGCAGGCGCTCGCCGCACGATCGCGTTGACTCTCGACCCCGCTGACTCGCCGCGGATCTTCTTGCCGGGAGGCGTGCGGTCGGGCACAGTGTGATCAACAGGGGGACGAAGGGGAGTCGTTGTGGATGCGATCGTGTTCTTGCTCATCATGGTGGCCGCGGTCACCGCGATCCGTGCGCGGAGAACCTGGGTGGTTCTGCTCAGCGTCGCGGTCGCCTTCGGGTTCGCGCTGGCGCTGTTCCTGCACCACGCGACCGACACGCTGGGGGTGAGCCTGTGAGCGCCGCAGCCGAGACGCCCGAGGTCGTCTCCCCCGTGTCCGCCGACTCGTTCGACTCCGAACCCGTCGCCACGCCGCGTCTGCTCGGACTGTTGTCGTTCTGGGCGCACACGGCGTTCATCCTCGCCTACGTCGGCATCCTCAGCACGGCGATGTTCTATTACCAGTTCGCGCAGGGGGAGTTCCCCTGCCCGCTGTGCATCGCGCAGCGGATGGCGATGATGATCGTCACCCTCGGCCCGCTCTACATCGTGGTGCGGGCGCTGCGCGGGCAGAGCACGCTCGCCACCCTGGCCACCGGGTCGGGGATCGCGATCCTCGGCGCGGTGCTGGGCATGGCGATGTCGTCGCGCCAGGTGCTGCTGCACATCGCCCCGGGAGACCCCGGCTACGGCACCGCGGTGCTGGGCATGCACCTGTACACCTGGGCGCTGGTGACCTTCGTCGTGGTGCTCGTCTTCTGCGGCGTCGTGCTGGCACTCGGGCGCTGGGTCGTTCCGTTGGCCCCGCAGGGCACGGTGCTGCGCACGGTGGTATGGATCGTGATCGGGCTGCTGCTGTTCACGATCGCGATCAACGCCGTGGTCGTCTTCATCGAGTCGGGGTGGAACTGGTACCTGCCGGACAACCCCACCGAGTACCGCCTGTTCGCTGGTTGACCGTCGAGTGATCGTCGGTGCGGCCCGTCGTCACGCGGCGCGGCGGCGAACGCGCGTCGGCCTAGAATCGTAGCCATGCCCGCAGGCGAATCGTTCTACATCACCACGCCCATCTACTACCCCTCCGATGTGCCGCACATCGGCCACGGGTACACGTCGGTGGCGGTCGACACGCTCGCCCGCTGGCACCGGCAGTCGGGCGACGACACCTGGATGCTGACGGGAACCGATGAGCACGGCCAGAAGATGCTTCGCGCCGCCGCGGCGAACAACGTCACTCCGCAGGAGTGGGTCGACAAGCTCGTTTCCGAGAGCTGGTTCCCGCTGCTGGAGACGCTCGACGTCGCCAACGACGACTTCATCCGCACCACGCAGGAGCGGCACGAGCGCAACGTGCAGGTGTTCTTCCAGCGGCTGTACGACGCGGGCTACATCTACGCGGGCGAGTATGAGGCGCTGTACTGCGTGGGCTGCGAGGAGTTTAAGCCCGAGTCCGAGATCGTCGACGGCACCGGGCCCTTCGAGGGGCTGAAGGTCTGCGCCATCCACTCCAAGCCCCTGGAGCTTCTGCAGGAGAAGAACTACTTCTTCAAGCTCAGCGAGTTCCAGGATCGCCTGCTCGAGCTCTACAAGAACGAGCCCGACTTCGTGCGCCCGCACTCGGCGCGCAACGAGGTCGTCTCTTTCGTGTCGCAGGGCTTGAAGGACCTCTCGATCTCGCGCTCGACGTTCGACTGGGGCATTCCGCTGCCCTGGGACGAGTCGCACGTCATCTACGTGTGGGTCGACGCGCTGCTCAACTACGCCACCGCGGTCGGGTACGGCTCCGATGAAGAGCAGTTCGCGCGCCGCTGGCCCGCGTACCATGTGGTCGGCAAGGACATCCTGCGCTTCCACGCCGTGATCTGGCCGGCGCTGCTGATGGCCGCCGGCGTCGAGGTGCCCAAGGGCGTTTTCGCGCACGGCTGGCTGCTCGTCGGCGGCGAGAAGATGTCGAAGTCGAAGCTCACGGGCATCGCTCCGACCGAGATCACCGACGTCTTCGGATCCGATGCGTACCGTTTCTACTTCCTCTCCGCCATCGCCTTCGGGCAGGACGGCTCGTTCTCCTGGGAGGACCTCTCGGCGCGCTACCAGGCCGAGCTCGCGAACGGCTTCGGCAACCTCGCCTCACGCACGATCGCGATGGTCGAGCGTTACTTCGACGGCGTCGTTCCTGCAGCGGGGGAGTACTCCGAGCAGGATCTTCACGTGCAGAAGGTCGTCGCGGATGCGGCGGCCGAGGCGGATGCGGCGATCGAACGGTTCCGCATCGACGAGGCGATCGAGGCGATCTGGACGATCGTCGACGAGCTGAACGGCTACATCACCGAGAACGAGCCCTGGTCGCTGGCGAAGGACGACGCGCAGCGCGAGCGCCTCGGCACGGTGCTGTACACGTGCGCCGAGGGGCTGCGGGCTCTCGCCGTGCTACTGTCGCCGGTGATGCCGCAGGCCACGGCGAAGCTGTGGGATGCGCTGGGCGCCGAGGGTGCACTGGGTGCGCTGACGGCGCAGCCGATCCGCGAGGCGGGCCGCTGGAGCCAGCTGCCGGTGGACACGCGCGTGCAGACGCTCGCCCCGCTCTTCCCGCGCGTGGAGTCGCAGGCGTGACGTTCACACGATGACTGACGAGCCCGGGACGTACGTCCGAGAGCGATCCGGTGAGGGTCGCAAGGATCTGCGCTACCCGGTGCCGCCCGAGCCGCTCGCCGTGCCGGTCTACGACAACCACTGCCACCTCGAGATCGTGGACGGCGACGATCCGCTGACCCTCACCGAGCATCTGGATCGTGCCGAGGCCGTGGGGATCGCCGGTGTCGTGCAGTCCTCGGGCGACGTCGAGTCGTCGCGGTGGGCGGTGGCCGCGGCAGAGTCCGACCAGCGCGTGCTGGCGGCCGTGGCGATCCACCCGAACGATGCTCCGACCTATGCGGCTGCCGGGCGCCTCGATGAGGCGCTCGCCGTGATCGACGAGCTGGCGGCGCATCCGCGGACGCGGGCGATCGGCGAGACGGGGCTGGACTACTTCCGCACCGACGAGCCGGGTCACGCGGTGCAGCTCGAGTCGTTCGAGGCCCACATCGTATTGGCGAAGAAGCACGGCTTGGCGATGCAGATCCACGACCGGGATGCGCATGACGACGTGCTGGCGACGCTGGCGCGAGTGGGTGCTCCGGAGAAGACCGTGTTCCACTGCTTCTCGGGCGACGACACGATGGCGCGCGTGTGCGCGGAGGCGGGGTACTACCTGTCGTTCGCGGGGAACGTGACGTTCAAGAACGCGCAGAACCTGCGCGACGCGTTGGCGGTGACGCCGCGGGATCGGATCCTCGTCGAGACGGACGCACCGTTCCTCACGCCGGTGCCCTTGCGGGGTCGCCCGAACGCCCCGTACCTCGTGCCGATCACGGTGCGCTTCATGGCGGCGGAGCTCGGGATGGATGCGGATGAGCTGGGCGCCCAGCTCGCCGCGAACACGATCGAGGTCTACGGCTCGTTCGAGTGAACGCACCGGTTCAGGCGGCCGTGGGGCGGAATCGTGGGGGTGGCGGGTCGATCCCTGCCCATGCGACGGTCAGTGCCGCACGCGGCGACAGGAGGATCGGGGGCTTGCCGCCTGGCGGGTGGAGCTCGAAATCGTTCTTGCCTGATCGGGTGATGCGCCAGCCGCCATGGTGGAGGTTCATATGGTGGAACCGGCACAGCAGGATCCCCCTGTCGATGTCGGTACGCCCACCGTCGCGATCCCATTCGTCGATGTGGTGGGCTTCGCAATACGACGCGGGTAGATCGCAGCCCTTCCACCGGCATCCACCGTCACGGATCGCGAGTCCGATCCGCTGCCGGGAGGTGAACAGGCGCTGTTCCCGTCCGACGTCGAGCGGGTTCCCGCACGCGTCGATGGTGACGTCTACGGTGCCGGTGTTGCAGATGTTCTGGTCGATCGCCGCGGCGGGAAGAGCGGTGAGACCGTCTTCTGTGTGACCGACCGGGAAGGGGGATCCCATCGGGTCGATGACCTGCACGAGGCGAACCCCGGCCTGCCGGGTGCCGTACACCGCTGCCGGGTCGGCGAGGACCCCTGCGCGGAGGATGTCCATGAACAGGTCGTAGGAGAGCTGGTCGTTCGTGCGCGCATCCTCCACGAGCGCGTCCGCGTCGCGCTTCTCCTCCGGGTCGACGAACCGCGGCCCGCCCCGCCGGGGGCGAAGGGCTGCGTTCTCCACGCTGTCCAGGAACGCCGCCCCCTCGTCATCGAGGATCAGCGACGCACGGTTCAGACCGTCCGCGTCCTTCCATCGGCGGAAGGACCGCTTCTCGAACCGGGCGAGGAACCTCGCTTCGGCGCCTTCCGGGTCCAGCAGATCCCGCACCGTGCGCGCAGCCTGAGCGAGCTCCTCCACGGTCCGCTCGGACGCTTCGCCGACCAGTTGCTCGGCCGCCTGCCGCCACGCCTCCCGTGATGATTCCGCGAACCCCGTCCGTGCTTCGTCGCTCAGTTCCTCGCCTGCCTCGGGTGGCTCTCCGAGCCCACGGCGGATCGCGTCATACGCGGCGGACGAGATGGTATTCGCATGGAGGGCACCTCGCAGAGGTTCCCACCACGCGACGTCCGGCGTCGCGCCCGGAGTGTCATTCGCCGTCGCCGCTGCATCAGGCACCGGAGCGGGTGCGATCAGGTCCGTGCCGACCCGCACGACCCGTGCGGCCTCGCCCTTCGTCGTCCCGGTGATCTCCTGCACCAGCGCCGCCGGTGTGCGATGCCCGCGCGACTGCGCCAACCCGGAATGCCCCGCCTCCCGCGAGGAGCGGGTTGCGATCACGCCCGATGCGACGAGCTGCACCTGCTGCGCCCAGAGCCCGATCTGCGCGGCCTCCTCCAGAACGGCGACCACGTCATCGCCGCCCAACCGCGCCACGACATCCTGCAGGCCTTCCACGCCGGCGTCCTCCGGCATCCGATTCCGAAGCGTCGGAATCAGAGCAACAAGCCCGGAGAAATCTGCCATGCTTAATTATCTCAAACGCCACTGACATTCGCGATAATATTCGAGAAATGAGGGAAAGATCTTCGCGCAGATCCACACTCTTCCGGGGCACTACGCTGAGCGGGTGCGCTTTCTCGATGAGATCACCCTTGACGATGGCCGCGTCCGGCTCGAGCCGCTGCGAGCAGACCATGCGGGTGACCTCGCACGTGCCTCGGCCACGCTCGTCTCGCCCTGGTACACGTTCGTCCCGGCACCCGACGAGGTGCCCGCAGAGATCGATCGTCGACTCGCCATGCGCGACGCGGGAGCAATGAATCCCTTCGCCGTGCGCAGGCTCGCCACCGACGAGGTCGTGGGCATGACGACGTTCTGCACCATCGATCAGCCCAACCGTCGCGTCGAGATCGGCTACACCTGGATCGCGAAGGATGCGCAGGGCTGCGAGGTGAATCCGTCGATGAAGCGCCTCCTGCTTGCACACGCCTTCGACACCTGCGACGCCATCGCCGTCTCTCTGATGACGCACTTCCACAACCGTCAGTCCCGCGCCGCGATCGAACGGCTGGGCGCGAAGCTCGACGGCGTTCTCCGCAACCACAGGATCATGCCCGACGGATCGCTGCGCGACACCGCGGCGTACTCGATCCTCCCGCACGAGTGGCCCGCCGTCCGCAATGGTCTGGATGCCCGGCTCGCCGCCCTCTAGCCGTCTTCAGTTCCGGTATCCTCGCCGAGCGCGCGCAGGCGCTTGTTCGCCAGCATCACTCCGGCGGCGGCGATGGCAAGGACACCGGCACCGATGATGACCGGCGCTGTCGTGAACAGGTCGACACCCGCGCCGATCAGCGGATTGATGAAGAGCTGAGGCGTCAGCTGGATGAAGATGAGGACGCTCTGGAACCGCGTCATCAGGGCCTTCGGCGCGAGGAGGATGTACGTCGGGAACGCATGGGCGGTGAACACGACGACGCCAGCGCCGAGAACGGCCGTGCCGATCGTGGCGACCAGGGGGTGTGACGCGAGGGCGAGGAGAACGAGACCCGCGGCGACGATGATCGGGCCCAGCGTTATCGGCCGCATGACGCGCATGATCGTGCCGCGCCACGCGAACCACGCTCCGCACACGATTCCGCCGAGGATCCACCCGGACTCGATGATCCCCGCATCGACCACGGTCCAGCCGCGTTCCCGCGCGGCGAGAGGGATACCGAGGGTCACGACCGGGATCACGGCGCCAGCGACGATCGCGATCCCCAGAAGCACGGCGCCGGCGCCGCTGGCGCGCCGGATGGCGGGGACGACGGCGAACGCCTCCCGCAGCGTGACGCGATCGACGTGTTCGAGGACCCGCTTCGGAGGATGGATGAGCAACAGGGCGCCGAGCATCGCCAATGAGCCGAACGCATCCAGCCAGGCAACACCGCTGAGGGTCAGCGCTCCCAGGAGGATGCCGCCCAGCGGCGGCCCGATCGTGCGCGCGAGTTGACTGGCGAGGCCGACGCGTGCCATCGCGATTCCGAGGTCGTGATCGGCGACGAAGAGTCGGGGAAAGACACCGGCCGCGGGCCGAAAGAACGCCGACACCGTGCCGATCAGCACCGCGGCGACGAGCAGCACCCCGGGTTCCCCCGGAAGCACGGTCGTCGCGGTGGCGATCGATCCGGCGATGACCACCATGCCGCTGGTCGTGACGACGAGAACGCGGCGAGGGCCGAATCGGTCCGAGAGCGTGCCGGCGAACAGGGTCAGGACGACGGTGGGCGCGATCGTCAGCGCCAGCAGGATCGCCGCTTCGAACGAACCGTAGCCGGATGCCGTCCAGGTCAGCGCAAAGGCGAGGAGGCCGGAGCCGAGCTCGAGGGCGAACGTCGCCCCCACCCAGGCGGCGAACCCCGGATGCACGGCGGTCGCGCTCACGCCGGCAGGTAGGTGGCCAGGGCGACGAAGTCGGGCTGGGACGGGGCGGTCCACGCGATGTGTCGAGGCTCCGCGTAGATCGTGCAGGTGAGCTGATCTCCGATCGTCGCCTGCACGGCCGTCGCATACGGTGATCGCGCGACTCTGAGGCGCAGGGTCTCACCGTTGCTGCGTCCGGTCAGCGTTGCCTTCTCCGAGATGAGGCGGGCTGTGCCGTCCGCGAACTCAAGCTGCAGGTTTGCCGTCGTCGCGTCGCTCAGGAGCGCCTCAGCGCCCGCTCGTTGCAAGGCGGCTCGTGCGAGGGGCACGTCCGCGACGTCGATCAGTCGCTCCGGGCTCGGGAACGGATCGATACGGGATGGCACGGCGATGGGAACGCCATCGGCATCAAGAAGCATGGAACGGGGGATATCGCCGCCAGGTTTCCGCGCATCCGACGATTCGATCACGAACTCGCATAGCCCGGGCGCGAGAGCATCGAGCCAGGAAAGCAGCTCGTCAGGGCGAGCGCAGAAGCGACCGGCATCGCCGAGTGTGACGGCGGGGACGCTTCGGCGGATGAGCAGCCGACGATCGGTCGCAGTGATCGACAGTCGTCCGGAATCCGCTTCGAGCAGCACCGTCGCGAAGGAGTCATCCTCCCGAGAGCACGCCCTCATGACCTGCTGGATGGCAGCCACGACCGCCTCGACAACGACCCGAACGCGACAGGTCCGAGCAGGGGATGCGCCGCCTGCCGCGCGCAACTCGGCGCGGAGGTCTTCGGCGACCTGGGACGCAGCCGCTGCCCGGGCATCGATCTCCGCGAGCCAGTCGTCGAGGATGCGTTCGGCATCCTGCGGTTCGGCGTCTACGACGGTGCGGATGCGGTCGAGGTCGAGTCCGGCTTCACGCAGGCGACGGATCCAGATCGCTCGCCGCTGCTGGGCATCGGCGTAGTAGCGGTACCCGGATGCCGGGTGTACTTCCGCGGGGACGAGGAGGCCGATTGCGCCGTAGTCGCGGATGCTGCTCGTGCTCAACCCGACGGCGCGACTGAATGCGCTGATCGTCTGCAACGGCTGTTCTGACGTCGTCATGGAACCAATGCTCAGCATTCACCCCGGGTGAAGGTCAAGCGGCTTCGCTTCCGTCGTCATCCGCTCGCACCGGCTTCGCCGCGGCGATGTGCGAGATTGGCCGCCAGACGAGCACGAGGGTGATCGCCGCGCCCACGAAGGCGAACCACCACGGTGCGGTCAGGCCCCAGAACTGCGCGATCACGCCGCCGAGGGCCTGCCCGATCACGATTCCGCCGAATACGCCCACCATGTTGACCGAGCCGATGCGCCCCTGCAGTGCGGTCGGAACGAGGCGCTGGCGCACGGTGGTCGAGATCGTGCCCCAGACGAACGCGTACGCGCCGAAGACGAACATGATGGCGAGCGCGACGACGCCGTTGGTCGTCAGGGCGAAGGCGAGGTGCATGAGCACTTCGAGCGACAGGCACACGCGCATGAGGGCGGCGAACGATACGTGCCTCTCGAGCCAGCCGAACAGCACCGTCGCCAACAGCCCGCCGGTGGCCGACGCGGCGGTCAGCATCCCGTACCCCACAGCGCCCATGTGCAGATGCTCCGTCGCATACAGCACGAGCACTCCCCAGGGCGCCGCCCAGGTGACGTTGAAGGTGAGGATGATGATGACGAGCATCCGGACCGGGCGGTTGCGCCACAACCACCGCACGCCCTCGGCGATGTCGGTGTGCACGGGCTTGCGCGCCTCGGTCGGCTCATCTGCGGCCGCCAGCGCGACGGACGACCGCGCGATCCGCGAGATGAGCACGATCGCGAGTGACACGCACACCGCTTCGAGAAGGAACGGCCATGCCGTGCCGGCGGCGAAGAGGAAGGCGCCCAGCGGCGGCCCCGCGAACTGGTTCGCCACGAGGTAGCCGGCCTGCAGGCGGGCGTTGCCGATGCCGAAGTCGGCGGGCTTCACGAGCATCGGAAGCAGCGTGCTGCCAGCGGTGTCGACGAACACCTCGGCGGTGCCGTAGAGGAACGCGACGACGAGCACGATCGCGATGTTCGCGGTGCCGGTCACGAGAAATGCGCACAGCGCGACGAGCACGACGGCACGGCCGGCGTTGGCGAGCATCACCAGGCGGCGCCGGTCGAACCGGTCGGCGATCGCGCCCGCGTGCAGCCCGAACAGCAGCCAGGGCAGGAACTGCAGCACCGCGCCGAGCGAGACGAGGATGGGCGACGAGGTCATCGACGCGATGAGCAGAGGCGCGGCGGCCAGCGCGACGCCGTCGCCGACGTTGCTCGTCCACGAGGAGGCGAGCAGCCAGCGGAAGCCCGTGCCCATGCGCCGTGGCGCGATGAGCTCGCCGAGGGAGGTCACCGCTCGATCCTAGGAGTGCCCGCAGACATCCGGTGCGATGCGGAAGAATGGCGGGATGACCGTGTCGCTGCTCGGAGCCGCCGAGATCCGCCGCCTGGCCGCCGAGCTTGACGTCACGCCGACGAAGAAGCTGGGGCAGAACTTCGTCGTCGATGCGAACACGGTGCGCAAGATCGTGCAGGCCGCCGACGTGCAGCCGGGGGAGCGGGTCGTCGAGATCGGCCCGGGCCTCGGCTCGCTGACCCTCGCGATCCTCGAAGCCGGCGCATCCGTCACGGCGGTGGAGATCGATCATCGCCTCGCCGCGCACCTCCCCGAAACGGCCAGGGCGCACGGTGCCGCGGAGGAAGCGCTCACCGTCGTCGATGCGGATGCGCTGCGCGTGACCGAGCTGCCGGGCGACCCGACGATCCTCGTCGCCAACCTGCCCTACAACGTCTCGGTGCCCGTGCTGCTGCACTTCCTGGAGACCTTCCCCGGCATCCGGCGCGGCGTGGTGATGGTGCAGGCCGAGGTCGCTGAGCGCCTCGCCGCCGCCCCTGGATCGAAGATCTACGGTGCGCCGAGCGTGAAGGCGGCCTGGTACGGGCCGTGGCGGCTGTGCGGCACCGTGTCGCGGCAGGTGTTCTGGCCGGTGCCGAACGTCGACAGCCTCCTCGTCGGGTTCGTGCGCGCCCCCGAGCCCCGCGGGTCCGAGGATGAGCGCCGCCGCACGTTCGCCGTGGTCGACGCAGCTTTCAACCAGCGCCGCAAGATGCTCCGTCAGGCGCTCTCCGGCGTGTTCGGCAGTGCCGCGGCGGCGTCCGAGGTGCTCGAACGTGCCGGCGTCGCCCCCACGTCCCGCGGCGAGGCGCTCACCGTCGACGACTACCATCGCATCGCGCTCGCCGGCGTGCAAGGCTGAGCCGCCGGCACACGGAACGGCCGCCGACGGAAGACCCGCCGACGGCCAGACCGTCCCCGCGTCGGCGATCCCACGCCGGCGGGAGATCACGCGGCCGGGGGCATCAGCACCGAGTCGATCAGGTACACGGTCGCGTTGGCTGTCTGCACTCCGCCGCAGATGACGTTGGCGTCGTTGACCATCCACTTCTCGCCGCTTCCGGTGACCTCCAGGTCCGCGCCCTGCACGGTGGTGTGGCTTCCCGCGATGTCGGCCGGCTCGATCTGGCCGGGAACCACGTGGTAGGTGAGGATCGAGCTCAGCGTCGCACTGTCGGTCTTCAGCCCTTCGATGGTGGCGGGGTCGATCTTCGCAAAGGCGTCGTCCACGGGGGCGAACACGGTGAATTCGTCACCATTGAGCGTGTCCACGAGGTTCACGTCGGGGTTGAGCTGGCCGCTGACCGCGGCGACGAGCGTCGTCAGCAGCGGATTGTTGGATGCGGCGACGGCCACCGGATCCTGGGACATGCCCTGGATCGACCCCGCGCCGTCGGGCACCTCATCCGCGTAGGCGGCGCACCCGGGACCGACGAGGTTCGCCGCCGGATCCATCGTCTCCGGCGTCGCCTCGGAGGATTCCGGAGCCTTGGGTGCCGGCGACTCCTCCGCGGGCGCACTGCCCATCGAACAGGCGGACAGCAGGAACGCGCTGGCGACCGTGAGGGTGAGTGCCGCAGTGACCTTCTTCTTGGTGCTGAACATGTCGAGCTCCTTCAGAACTGAGCCACGGCCTCTCCGTGGCGTCGACTGCTGTTCGGAGCCCGGCCGGAATCGGATGGGGGCATTCCCGATCCGGGCGATTCCAATCCGATCGGCGCTGTGACGCGAATACCTCGTGACAGAAGCGAGGACCTGATGGAGCTGATCATCATCGGCCTGCTCGGCGGGCTCATCACCGGAATCTCACCGTGCATCCTGCCGGTGCTCCCGGTGATCTTCCTGACCGGAGGCGCACAGTCGGCGAAGTTCGACGGAGAACCGGTTCCGGCGAGGCGCAGCCGGCCCTACCTCGTGATCGCCGGGCTGGTGCTGAGCTTCACGCTCGTCACGCTCGGAGGCTCGCTGCTGCTCGGACTGCTCAACCTGCCGCAGGACATCATCCGCTGGGTGGGCATCGCGGTGCTCGTCGTCATCGGGATCGGACTCATCGTGCCGAGGTTCGAGCAGATCCTGGAGCGGCCCTTCCAGCGCTTCGGGCAGCGCGAGGTGACCAATCGCGGCAGCGGCTTCGGGGTGGGGCTCGCGCTGGGCGCGGTGTTCGTCCCCTGCGCGGGCCCTGTGCTCGCAGCGATCATCGTCGCCGGATCCACCGGACGGATCGGGATCGGGACGATCATGCTGACCGTCGCCTTCGCGATCGGTGTGTCCGTGCCCCTGCTGGTCTTCGCTCTGGCCGGGCGCAGCGTGGTCGAGCGCATCCGCGCCTTCCGCGCGAAGGAGCGGGGCCTCAGGATCGCCGCGGGGATCGCGATGATCGCCCTCGCCGTGGGGCTGGTGTTCAACCTGCCGCAGGCGCTGCAGCGGCTGCTCCCGGACTACACCGCACCGATCCAGCAGGAGATCGCCGACTCGGATCAGGTCTCGGATGCGCTCGATCTCGGCGGGCTCGTCACCGATGAGAACCGTGAGCTCGACAACTGCACGAACGGGGCGGACGAGCTCGAATCGTGCGGACCGGCGCCGTCGATCAAGGGCATCGAACAGTGGCTGAACACCCCGGACGGCGCGGCGATCGATCTCGACGATCTTCGAGGGAAGGTCGTGCTCATCGATTTCTGGGCCTACTCGTGCATCAACTGCCAGCGGTCGATCCCGCATGTCGTGGCGTGGGACCAGGCGTACCGGGACCTCGGGCTCGAGGTCATCGGCATCCACTCTCCCGAGTACGCCTTCGAGAAGAACGCCGACAACGTCGCTGCGGGTATGCGCGATTTCGGCATCGAGTACCCCGTCGCGCTCGACAACTCCCTCTCGACCTGGACGAACTACCGCAACAGGTACTGGCCGGCGCACTACCTCATCGATGCAGACGGCACCGTGCGCCACATCTCCTTCGGCGAGGGCAACTACGCCGCCACGGAGAGCATGATCCGAGAACTCCTCCTCGACGCGAATCCCGATGCGGTGCTGCCCGCGGAATCGAACGTCGCCGATGAGACGCCCGACGTGGGATCGACCACCCCGGAGAGCTTCCTCGGCTCGTCCAAGGACGTGAACTTCGGAGGAGGCGTGCCCTATCGTGCAGGGCAGGGATCGTTCTCGTTCCCCGCGGAGCAGGCCGACGACACCTTCGCCCTCGACGGGGACTGGACCATCGAGACGCAATATGCGCAGCCGTCGACGCCGCGCGGTGGCAGGATCCGTCTCGCCTACCACGCCGCAGAGGTGCGGATGGTGCTGGCAGGATCCGGCGAGGTCGTCATCCGAGGGGCGAACGGAAAGCAGAAGACGGTGACAGTCGATGGCGACCCGGGCTCCTACGGAGTCCTCGGCAACTCGGCCGTCAGGACCGGAGTGCTCGAGGTCGACGTGTCCGAAGGAGTGCAGGTCTACTCCTTCACGTTCGGGTGACGGTACCGGCTCACGGTGGAGGATGAGGCATGCTTGTCGGAATGGTCATCGACGGCGTGAACGTATCCGAGGATGGATCGGCGGAAGACGACGCCGGTGCCCTCATAGTTCGCGTCGCCGCCGGGGACCAGCCAGCGTTCGCGGAGCTGTACGACATGCTCTCCGCCCGTGCGTTCGGGCTCATCCTTCGCGTGCTCGTCAACCGGGCGCAGTCCGAGGAGGTGCTCCAGGAGGTGTTCCTGGAGGTGTGGCAATCCGCTGCGCGGTTCGCTCCGAACAAGGGGCAGGGAAGAACCTGGGTGCTCACGATCGCACATCGCCGGGCCGTGGACCGGGTCCGGGCGTCGCAGGCGAGCGCCGATCGCGATGTTCGTGCGGGCCTGAAGGACATCGCGATCGAGCACGACGGTGTCGCGGAGCAAGTCGAACTCGGCATCGCGGGAGAACAGGTCGTGGCGGCGCTGGGCAGACTGCCGGACGTGCAGCGCGAGACCCTCGTCCTCGCATACTACGGCGGCTACAGCCAGAGCGAGATCGCGGCACTCGTCGGATCGCCGCTGGGAACGATCAAGACACGGATGCGAGACGGGCTCACGCGCCTGCGCACGGAGATGGGGGTGACGGCATGAACGAGGAGGAGTTCGCCGAGCTCGCCGCGGGTCACGCGCTGCATGCTCTTTCGCACGCGGATGAGGCGCGGTACCTCTCGGCGCTGCGCGAGCATCCCGAGTGGGGGGCTATCGCCGCCTCGGATGCCGAGACGGCGGCCGGGCTCGCCGACGGCGTACGTCCTGCGACTCCCGAGGTCGATGTGCGCGACCGGCTGCTCGCTCAGATCGCGTCGACCCCGCAGACGCCGCCCGATTCCGCCATCTCGGCGACAGAGGAGACGGGGGAGCCGTCGGCCGGATCCACGGTCGAACCGCCCCGTCGGCGGGGGTTGCGCATCCTTTTCGCGCTGGCTGCGGGGCTGGCACTGCTAGCCGGGATCGGTTACGGCACGGTGGCGCTGAGCAATCAGCTGAACCGCTCGCCGTCGGTCGTCGCACTGGAGAAGATCGAGGCGGCCGGAGACGCCGCGCAGGCGTCGGCCGCCCTCGACGACGGCGGCACGGCCACGGTGCACTGGTCGGTCGAACTGGGCGAGGGCGTCGTGGTCGCGGAGGGGCTGGAATTGCTCGGCGAGGGACAGGACTATCAGCTGTGGGTCATCCGTGGCGGCGCCGCTCTGCCTGCGGGACTTCTCGCCGAGCCGGCCGAGGGGCAGGCGATCGCCCTGCTCGACGGGGATGTGCGCGCAGGAGACACCGTCGCGATGACGGTGGAGCAGGCGGGAGGCTCACCCACGGGCGCGCCGACCACCGACCCGCTCTTCGCGATCCCCACGCCATAGGCCGCACCGCGCTCGCCGACGCTGTACAGGAGTGAGCCGCCGAACGGCAGCGCATCGCGCCCCGTTGCCGCGACCATCCGATACCCGTGCGCGGGGGATACCCTGAGCAGGTGACCGAATCGCGCTTCCGATCGAACGTCCCCGAACTCCACCGCCCCTACCAGGCGGCCGCCGACCGCTACGAGAGGGCGCGGTTCCGCCAGGTGGGATCCTCGGGCCTGTACCTGCCCGCGATCTCGCTGGGGCTGTGGTGGAACTTCGGCGACAACATCCCCCTCGACAACCAGCGCGCCCTGCTGCGGCACGCGTTCGACCGCGGGATCACCCACTTCGACCTGGCCAACAACTACGGCCCGCCGTACGGCTCGGCCGAGAAGAACTTCGGCCGGCTGTTCGCCGAGGACTTCCGGCCCTACCGCGACGAACTGATCATCTCGTCGAAGGCCGGATGGGACATGTGGCCCGGCCCTTACGGCGACTTCGCGAGCCGCAAGTACATCCTCGCCAGCGCCGAGCAGTCGCTCACCCGCATGGGGCTCGACTACGTCGACATCTTCTACTCGCACCGCGTCGACCCGGTCACCCCGATCGAGGAGACGGTCGGTGCGCTCGACACCCTCGTGCGCCAGGGCAAGGCGCTGTACGTGGGCATCTCCTCGTACAGCGCCGAGCGCACCGCCGCTGCCGTGGAGGCGGCGCAGCGCCTGGGCACGCCCCTGATCATCCATCAGCCGGCGTACTCGATCCTCAACCGCTGGGTCGAAGAGGGGCTCACGGATGCGCTGCGCACCGCCGGCATGGGCGCGATCGCGTTCACGCCCCTCGCGCAGGGACTGCTCACCGACAAGTATCTCGGCGACGGCACGGCCGAGCGTGCCCAGCAGCGCTCGTCGCTGCCGACCGGAGCTCTCAAGCCCGAGTCGGTCGACACCCTGCGCGCGCTGAACGACATCGCGAAGGAGCGGGGGCAGTCGCTCGCACAGCTCGCCCTGCAGTGGGTGCTCCGCGACGACGTCGTGGCGTCGGCGCTGATCGGCGCCTCGCGTCCCGAGCAGCTCGACGAGAACCTCGCGGCGCTCGACGCCCCCGACCTCACCGTCGAAGAACGGGCGCGCATCGATGAGCTCGCCGGCCGCATCGACGTCGACCTCTGGGCCGAATCCGCGGAGCTGTGATGACGCTCCCGGCCGCCACACGCTCCGTGCACGTGCGCGCGCCGGGCAAGGTCAACCTGTACCTGGGCGTCGGAGGCCGCCACGATGACGGCTATCACGCGCTCGCCACGGTCTTCCAGGCGCTGTCGCTGGGCGAAGACGTCATCGCCACCGATGCCGCCGACTTCTCGCTCGAGGTCACCGGTGCCGCCGACCCCGACAGTGTGCCCACCGATGACCGCAACCTGGCGATGCGCGCGGCCAAGCTGCTCGCCTCGGCCACCGGCTACACCGGCGGCGTGCACCTGGAGCTGCGCAAGTCCGTGCCCGTCGCGGGCGGGATGGGCGGCGGATCGGCCGATGCGGCCGGTGCCCTCCTCGCCTGCGACGCCCTGTGGGAGACGGGGCTGAGCACCACCCGCCTGCACGAGCTGGCCGCGCGCCTGGGCGCCGACGTGCCCTTCGCGATGATGGGCGGTACGGCGGTGGGCACCGGCCGCGGCGACCGACTCACCACGGCCCTCGCCCGCGGGCGGTACGACTGGGTGCTCGTCACGAGCGACGGCGGGCTGTCGACGCCCGCCGTCTACGCGCGACTCGACGAGTATCGCGAGCACAACGGCGCCCTCGCCGACGAGCCGCCCCGCTCGCTCGACGTTCCGCCCCCGGTGCTGCAGGCGCTGCGCAGCGGCGATCCGCACGCGCTCGCGGCAGAACTCGCCAACGATCTCCAGGTGGCCGCGCTGCTCGAGCGGCCAGATCTGCAGACCGTCATCGACGAGGGGGTCGCCTGCGGCGCGCTGCGAGGCATCGTGTCGGGGTCGGGCCCGACCATCGCGCTGCTTTGCGAGAACCCCGCCTCCGCCTCCGCGGTGTGCGACCGGCTGGCGGAGAACGGCCGCGATGCCATGCACGCGTACGGGCCGGTGCCCGGTGCGCGGATCATCGGCTGAACAGCCGGCCACCAGCCGCCGAACGGCGGATGAACGCCGTGCGATCCGTGATCGGGAGCACCGCCGGGCCTTCTAGCGTCGGTCGTGCAGCGACCCGCTGCGATACGCACGATGACGGGAGTCGATCATGGGACTGTTCACCCGCAAGAGCATGCAGGAGCGTCAGCAGGAGGCCGAGAAGTCGCTCGACGACATCGTCGAGGGGCGGGGCCTCATGGGCAAGATGACCAAGGCGTTCCTCGGCACCGAGCTCACCGACCAGATCAAGGAGGCGAGCTCGGGCATCCACGCCGCCGAGCGCTACCAGGCCCTCGTCGCGGCCGGAGCGGTGCCGCAGACGGTGCCGGTGATCTCGCTCTACGACAGCGGGATGACCGTCAACGGCAATCCGAACGTCGTGATGATGATCGAGATCGACGGCGTGCAGACCGCGATCAACACGCTCGTCTCGCGCATCGAGATCCCCCGCGCGGGCGAGGAGGTGTTCGTCGTGCGCGACCCGCAGACGCAGGAGCTGCTGTACGGCGGGCTCGCTCCGCGGGAGTGAGCGTGACGCCGATCCGTGGCCGGGCCGGGGCGCCGCGCGGCGCGGGGTGCATAATGGGAGCACCCATGTGACCGTGCACATCCCGGGAGGCCGACGTGTCGAGCAACTCCTCGGAGCGCGCGCGGATGCCCAGCATCCGCGATGTGGCGCGGCTCGCGGGGGTGTCGCATCAGACGGTCTCCCGAGTGCTCAACGAGCATCCGAGCATCCGTCCCGAGACCAAGGCCAAGGTGCTCGACGCGATCTCGGTGCTCGACTATCGCCCCAACCTCGCCGCGCGCGCGCTGGTGACGAGCCGGTCGAACACCCTGGGCATCCTCTCCGCGACGATCGGCGAGTTCGGGCCGACGTCGTCGATCGCGAGCATCGAAGACGCCGCGCGCGCGGAGGGGTACTCGGTCAGCACCCTGAACCTCACCGACAGCAGCCCTGAGGCGATCGGCGCCGCGGTGCGCCAGCTCGTGCGGGAGCACGTCGACGGGATCGTGGTGCTCGCCCCGCAGGTGCGCGTGTACAGCGTGCTCAAGGGCATGGCGGTCTCCGTGCCCTTCGTGAGCCTGCAGACCGCATCGGGCTCGGACGGCGTGAGCCTGTCGGCCGACCAGGTGGCAGGCGCGCGCATGATCACCGACCACCTCATCGCCCAGGGCCACACCGACATCCTGCACCTGGCGGGACCGCAGGACTGGATCGAGGCGGAGTCGCGGATGCGCGGCTATCTCGACGCGCTGCGCGACGCGGACCTGCCCACATTCCCGCCCATCCGAGGGGACTGGACGGCCGACTTCGGCTATTTCGCGGGCACGGAGCTGGCCCGCAGGCGCGATTTCACCGCGGTGTTCGCCGCGAACGACGTGATGGCGATCGGGCTGATGCACGGGTTCCGCGATGCGGGCCTGCGCATCCCCGAGGACGTGAGTGTGGTCGGCTTCGATGACATCCCGGTCGCCGCGCACGTGCACCCGCCCTTGACGACGGTGCACCAGGACTTCCCCGAGGTGGGGCGGCGCACCGTGCGCATCCTGCTCGCCCAGATCCGCGGAGAGCAGGTGCCGGTGTTCGGTCTGCTCGCTCCCGAACTGCGCGTGCGTGAGTCGTCCGGGTCACGATCGTGACACGGTCGCGACGCGATCGGCGTCTGTGACTTGACAGGCACGCACGGTCGTTGCACGATGTATCCCATCTATGTGAACGGTCACATTGAACCACAGTCTCGTATCGAGGAAGATCAGTGAGCAGCACAGCGACGATGCCCGCCGTCTCGGGCCCCATCTTGGAGATGCGCGCCATCACCAAGCGGTTCCCCGGAGTCACCGCCCTCGCGGACGTGTCGATCACGGTGCGCACCGGCGAGATCCACGCGATCTGCGGCGAGAACGGCGCCGGCAAGTCGACGCTCATGAAGGTGCTCTCGGGCGTCTACCCCTTCGGTACTTATGAAGGCGACATCCTGCTGCACGGTCAGGAGCAGCGCTTCAAGGACATCGCGGCCAGCGAAGAGGCCGGCATCGCGATCATCCACCAGGAGCTCGCGCTCATCCCCGAGCTGTCGATCGCCGAGAACATCTTCCTCGGCAACGAGAAGAGCCGCGGCGGCGTCATCGACTGGCATGCGGCCAGGGCCGAGGCCGCGGAACTGCTGGCGCGCGTCGGGCTCGCCGAAGACCCCGACCTGGCGATCAAGCACCTCGGCGTCGGCAAGCAGCAGCTCGTGGAGATCGCCAAGGCGCTGAGCAAAGACGTCAAGCTCCTCATCCTCGACGAGCCCACCGCGGCCCTCAACGAGAACGACTCGCAGCACCTGCTCGATCTCATTCTTGGCCTCAAGGCCAAGGGGATGACCTCGATCATCATCAGCCACAAGCTCAACGAGATCGAGCAGATCGCCGACGAGATCACGATCATCCGTGACGGCCGCACGGTCGAGACCCTCGACATCTCGCGCGGCGAGGTCAACGAGGACCGCATCATCCGCGGCATGGTCGGCCGTTCCCTGGAGAGCCGCTACCCCGACCGCACCCCCGAGATCGGCGAGGTCTTCTTCGAGGTGCGCGACTGGTGGGTGCAGCACCCCACCGTCTCGGAGCGCATGGTCGTGAAGGGCTCGAGCATCGAGGTGCGCCGCGGCGAGGTCGTGGGCATCGCGGGCCTCATGGGTGCGGGGCGCACCGAGTTCGCCATGAGCATCTTCGGACGCTCCTACGGCACGTTCCTCTCCGGATCCGTGTTCAAGGACGGCCAGGAGATCGTGATCCCCGACGTCGCCAGCGCCATCCGGCAGGGACTGGCGTACGTGAGCGAGGACCGCAAGGTGCTGGGACTGAACCTGCTCGACACCATCAAGCGCTCGATCGTCTCGGCGAAGCTCTCCAAGATCGCCCGTCGCGGCGTGGTCGACGATCGAGAAGAGTCCATCGTCGCCGAGCGGTATCGCAAGACCCTGCGCATCAAGGCGCCGACGGTCGACGAGGGCGTGAACAAGCTCTCCGGGGGGAACCAGCAGAAGGTCGTGCTGGCCAAGTGGATGTTCACCGACCCCGATCTGCTGATCCTCGACGAGCCCACCCGCGGCATCGACGTCGGGGCCAAGTACGAGATCTACTCGATCATCAACGAACTCGCCGCGGCGGGCAAGGGAGTGATCGTCATCTCCAGCGAGCTGCCCGAACTGCTGGGCATGTCCGATCGCATCTACACCGTTTTCGAGGGGCGCGTCACCGACTGCATCCCCGCATCCGAAGCCACCCCGGAGGCGCTCATGCGCAGCATGACCTCCACCAACCAGAAGGCGAGCGCATGAGCGGCACCACCGGTACCGAGTCCCCGCGCGGGTTCCAATTCTCCGATCTGAGGGCCATGTTCGGCGGCGCGCAGTCGTCGCTGCGCCAGTTCGGCATCCTCGGATCGCTCGTGGTGATCATCCTGATCTTCCAGATCGCCACGATGATCCTCAAGCCCAACGGCACGACGCTGTCGTCGGGCAACCTCATCAACGTCATCAACCAGTACTCGTTCATCCTGATCCTCGCGATCGGGATGGTGATGGTGATCATCATGGGGCACATCGACCTGTCGGTCGGCTCGGTGGCCGCGTTCGTGGGGATCATCGTGGCCAAATCCATGGCGGACTGGAACCTGCCCTGGCCGCTCGCGATCCTGCTCGGCCTCGTCGTGGGAGCGCTGGTCGGCGCGTGGCAGGGCTTCTGGGTCGCCTATGTCGGAGTGCCCGCGTTCATCGTGACGCTGGCGGGCATGCTCTTCTTCCGCGGCGCCAACCAGTTCATCGGCCAGTCGACCACGGTGCCCGTACCCAAGGGTTTCGTCGTGATCGGCGCGGGCTACCTGCCCGAGGTCGGGGGCCCCTTCAATTTCAATGTGCTCACGATGGTGCTCGCGCTCCTCGCCGTGGCGTGGGTCGTGTTCTATGAGATCCGCACTCGCCGCGTGCAGCACCGGATGGGGTCGGCGTCGGCCCCGCTGTGGGTGAGCGTGGTGAAGGTCGTCGCACTGTCGGTCATCATCCTGCTCGCCGGATGGCAGTTCGCCAACGGGCGCCCCGGCACCGGATTCCCGATCTCCGGCGTCATCCTGCTCGCGCTCGTCATCCTCTACACGTTCCTCACCCGCAACACCGTCTTCGGCCGGCACATCTACGCCGTCGGCGGCAACCGGCAGGCCGCACGTCTGTCGGGCGTGAAGGATCGTTGGGTCGACTTCTTCGTCATCATGAACATGTCGGTGCTCGCCGCCGTGGCCGGCATGATCTTCGTCGCCCGCTCGCAGGCCTCCGGTCCCGGTGACGGCAACATGTGGGAGCTCGACGCGATCGCCGCGGTCTTCATCGGCGGCGCGGCCGTCTCCGGTGGCATCGGCACCGTGATCGGCTCCATCATCGGTGGCCTCGTCATGGCCTTCCTCAACAACGGCATGGCGTTGCTCGGCTTCCCCGCCGACGTCGTCTCCATGGTCAAGGGCCTCGTGCTCCTGCTCGCCGTCGGCATCGACGTGTGGAACAAGCAGCAGGGCCGCCCCTCGATCATCGGCTTCCTCACGCGACGGCTCTCCCGACGCGAGCCGGAGCCGTTCCAGACCCCCGCCGCCGACACGGTGCGCGGCAAGTAGGGGATCGCATCGCGATCACCCGCCACCAGAAAAGAGATCACATGAAGACTGGAAGAATCCTTCTGTCGGCGACAGCGCTCGTCGTCGCAGGTGCTTTCGCCCTCACCGGATGCTCGGGCGAGCGCGGCGGTACAGGCGACGCTGGATCGACCGACGCGCCGGTCGCCGGCTTCGACGCCGGTGCCACCATCGGCGTGGCACTGCCCGACAAGACCAGTGAGAACTGGGTGCTCGCCGGTCAGCTGTTCACCGATGCGCTCACCGAGGCCGGGTTCAAGCCCGACGTGCAGTACGCACCGGCATCGAACACGGTCGCCGAGCAGCAGAACCAGATCCAGGCGATGGTCACCGGCGGGGCCAAGGTCATCATCATCGGCGCCAAGGACGGCAAGCAGCTGGCCACCCAGGTGCAGGCCGCGCACGACGCCGGCGCCGCCGTGATCGCCTACGACCGTCTGATCGAGAACACCGACGCGGTGGACTACTACGTCGCGTTCGACAACTTCAAGGTCGGCCAGCTGCAGGGGCAGGCGCTGCTCGACGGCCTCGCCGAGCGCGCGGGCCACGAGGCGCCGTACAACATCGAGCTGTTCTCGGGCTCGCCCGACGACGCCAACTCCAAGGTCTTCTTCAACGGCGCGATGGATGTGCTGCAGCCGAAGATCGATGACGGCACGCTCGTCGTCGGCTCGGGGCAGACCGACATCGGCCAGACGGCGACCGAGGGCTGGCTCGCGGAGAACGCTCAGAACCGCATGGACACCATCCTCACGGCCGACTACGGCGACAAGGTGATCGACGGCGTGCTCTCGCCGAACGACACCCTCGCCCGTGCGATCATCACCTCCGTGCAGCAGTCCGGCAAGCCGGTGCCCGTCGTGACCGGTCAGGACTCCGAGGTGGAGTCGGTCAAGTCGATCATGGAGGGCATCCAGTACTCCACGATCAACAAGGACACCGCTCTGCTCGTGGAGCAGAGCGTGAAGATGGTCGGCCAGCTGCAGAAGGGCGAGGAGGCCGACGTCAACGACACCGAGCAGTACGACAACGGTGTGAAGATCGTGCCGGCGTACCTGCTCGACCCGATCATCGTCACGAAGGCGAATGCCGCCGAGGCGTACAAGAACGTGCCGAGCCTGCTCGACATCGTCAATCAGTACCAGTAGGCGAGCGCCGCATCCGCTGCGCACCCGCGGGTCGTCCGGAGAGACTTCCGGGCGGCCCGTCGCCGTGCGCGTGGACGTCTACCCTGGAGACGACATGGCACATCTTCTCGGGGCCGAGGGCCTCCACCTGGAATTCCCGACCAAGGTCGTCTTCGACTCCATCACCTTAGGGCTCGAGGAGGGTGATCGGATCGGCATCGTCGGCCGCAACGGCGACGGCAAGAGCTCGTTGCTGGCGATGCTGGCCGGGCGCATGACCCCGGATGCCGGTCGCGTGACCATGCGCGCCGGAACCCGCATCGGCGTGCTGGACCAGGCCGACACCCTCGACGATTCGCTCACGATCGCGCAGTCGGTCGTCGGCGGCGTGCCCGAGCACGAGTGGGCCGGCGACGCGCGGGTGCGCGACGTCATCCGGGGGCTGCTCGCGGATCTGGACTGGGATGCGCCGGTGGCGGGTCTCAGCGGCGGTCAGCGCCGCCGGGTGGCGCTGGCCGCGCTGCTCGTCGGCGAATGGGACATCGTCGCCCTCGACGAGCCCACCAACCACCTCGACGTCGAGGCGATCACCTGGCTCGCGGGCCACCTCAAGAAGCGCTGGCCGGCGAACGCCGGGGCGCTGCTCGTGGTCACGCACGACCGGTGGTTCCTCGATGAGGTGTGCACCGAGACGTGGGAGGTGCATGACCGCATCGTCGAGCCCTTCGAGGGCGGCTACGCCGCATACATCCTCCAGCGCGTCGAGCGCGATCGGATGGCCGCGGCCACCGAGGCCAAGCGGCAGAACCTCGCGCGCAAGGAGCTCGCGTGGCTGCGCCGCGGCGCACCGGCGCGCACGTCGAAGCCGAAGTTCCGCATCGACGCCGCGAACGCCCTCATCGCCGATGAGCCGCCGGTGCGCGATTCCGTCTCGCTGCAGTCCCTCGCCGTCTCGCGCCTGGGCAAAGACGTCGTCGACCTGATCGACGCGGGGCTGACCTACGGCGAGCGCGAGGTGCTGCGCGACGTCGAGTGGCGCATCGCGCCGGGGGAGCGCACCGGCATCCTCGGCGTCAACGGCGCGGGCAAGTCGACGCTGCTCGGGCTCGTGTCGGGTGCGGTCGCGCCCACGGCGGGCCGGATCAAGCGGGGCAAGACCGTGCGGGTGCGAACCCTCACGCAGCGTCTCGACGAGCTCACCGAGGTGTGGCGCGATCCAGTGCGCACGGTCATCGCCGGCCTGCGCACCTCTTACACCTTCGGCACGGGATCGAAGGCGCAGGAGTTGACCCCCGGGCAACTTCTGGAGCGGCTCGGATTCAGCTCTGCGCAGTTGTCGACGCCGGTGAAAGACCTCTCCGGCGGCCAGCAGCGGCGTCTGCAGCTGCTGCTCGTGCTGCTGGATCAGCCGAACGTGCTCATCCTCGATGAGCCGACCAACGACATGGACACCGACATGCTCGCCGCGATCGAGGACCTGCTGGACTCCTGGCCCGGCACGCTTCTGGTCGTCTCGCACGACCGATACTTCCTCGAGCGCGTCACCGACCAGCAGTACGCGATCCTCCCCGGCGCCGATGGCGTCGGCAGGTTGCGCCATCTGCCCGGAGGCGTCGACGAGTATCTGACGCTGCGGTCGGCCCTCTCATCCCGGTCGTCGAGCGAGCGAAGCGAGACGAGACCAGGCGAGTCGCCCCCCGGAGTCTCCGCGTCACCGGCGCTCGACGGCGCCGCACGCCGCACCGCCGAGAAGGAGGCGTCTTCCCTCGAACGCCGCATCGAGAAGCTCACGGCGCAGATCGACGCCGCCAAGCATTCCCTCGCCGATCACGCTCAGTCCGACTACGCAGGGCTCGCCGAGAAGATGACGGACATCACCGCCCTCGAAGACGAGGTCGCAGAACTCGAGCTGCGCTGGTTCGACCTCACGGAGCAGCTTGGCTGAACCAGAACTCAGATACGTGTGTGTGTGAGAGAGAATCCGGCTGTCTCCGGAACGCCGAACGCGCGTCTCCCCGCCGCGACACGGACGGTCGATGTCGTCAGTGGTCGATGCTTCGTCGCAATCCCGTCCGGATAATCCGCGAGCGTCGCTGCGTCGAGAGCGAGCACAGGCGCCAGATCCGATTCCTGGCGACCACACCGCAGACCGGCGCAAGAGCAAGCCGGCGGGATCTGGTCCGACTACGCAGCCGTGTGACTCTGGCTTCTAGCTCGCCATGCCCAGCGCAGCCGGCCGCAGAGCGTCCGCGGCGGCCTCGAGTGCTCCGTCGTTGAGTGTGAAGTAGGCCCACTTGCCGCGCTGCTCGCGAGCGACGAGTCCGGCATCGGTGAGGATCCTCATGTGGTGCGAGACCGTCCCCTGCGACAGGCCGATCGGCTCGATGAGGTCGCAGATGCAGGCCTCTCGGCCTTCACTTCCGGCGATGAGCGAGAGCAGCATCACCCTGGTGGGGTCACCGATTGCCTTGAATACTCGGGCGGAACGCTCGGCCTCCTCGAGGGAGATCGACGCGGTGATGCGCGGTACGCAGCACGTGTTCTGCTCGATGGTCACAGGCAGGCTCATACAGATATTCTGACACGTATTGACAAACTTCGATAGGCGAACGAACATACTCGTATTGAAGTTCTTCGATCTGAGGAGATATGGTGTCCGAGCTTCCTGTCGTCGTCATCGGTGCCGGGCCGCAAGGCCTGGCAGCTGCGGCCCACCTGACGGAGCGCGGCGTTGACGCCGTGGTCGTCGAGCGCGGAGCCTCGGCCGGCGCTGCTGTGTCCGAGTGGGGGCACGTGCGTCTGTTCTCCGGGTGGTCGGAGCTCACCGACGCCGCAGCGCGACGCCTGCTCGAGCCGACCGGTTGGACGGAGCCCAGAAGCGGCTATCCGACCGGAGCTGAATGGGTGAGCAGCTATCTGTCGCCGCTCGCCGACGCTCTGGGTGACCGGATCCTCTATGGCACGACCGTCAGCGGCATCGCGCGGCGAGGGCGGGACAAGGTCATCATGAGCGGCCGGAAGGCGCAGCCGTTCGTCGTGCACACCGTCGACCAGGACGGGCGCGATGGTCGCATTCTCGCAAGGTCTGTGATCGACGCAAGCGGCACATGGTCGCTCCCGAATCCGGCGGGTGCCGACGGATACCCAGCCCTCGGTGAGGCGGCTGCCTCGGAGCGCATCTCGTACCGGATCCCCGATGATGTGTCTGCTCTCGCCGGCATGCACGTGGTCGTCGTCGGCGCCGGCCACTCGGCGACGCATGCGGTCCTCCGCCTGAGCGAGCTTGCCCGTCGCGAGCCCGGCACCCGGGTGACCTGGCTGCTGCGGCGCGGGAGCGCCGTGAACGTGTTCGGTGGCGGCTCCGGCGATGAGCTGCCTGAGCGGGCTGAGCTCGGATCCCGTGCCCGCAAGGTCATCGAGGCCGGCGCCGTTGAGGTGGTCACTGGGTTTCGTATCGCGGAGTTCACGCAGGACGGCGACAGCCTCACGATCATTGCCGAGAACGGCCAGAAGATCTCCGGTGCCGCACACGTCTTCGCCCTCACTGGATTCCGCCCCGATGCCAGCATCCTGCGCGAGGTGCGCATCGACCTGGACGGGTCGCTGGACGCGGTGGCCGGCATCGCAGCGGAGATCGACCCGAATATCCACTCCTGCGGCTCCGTCGGAGCAACGGGCGCGCGCCAGCTCGCGCAGCCCGAGAAGGATCTGTTCATCATCGGCGCGAAGTCGTATGGCCGCGCGCCCACGTTCCTGGCCCTCACTGGTTACGAGCAGGTGCGCAGCGTCGTCGCTCACCTTGCCGGTGACCACGAGGCAGCTGAGCGCGATGAACTCGTCCTCCCCGGCACGGGGGTGTGCGGCGGCACCGGGGGCTTCGATGCCGAAGGCAGCAGCTGCTGCGCCGCGCCAGCGCCGACCGTGGCATCCGGCGATCGTCCGTTGCGGGGAGTGCTGTCATGACCAGGCCCTCCGTCCTCTTCGTCTGTGTGCACAACGCGGGTCGCTCGCAAATGGCCGCCGGCTTCCTCCGCGACATCGCTGGCGACCGGATCGAGGTTCGCTCCGGCGGGTCCATGCCCGCCGACCAGATCAACCCGATAGCGGTGGCGGCCATGCGCGAGGCCGGCATCGACATCGCCGCCGAGCGTCCTAAGGTGCTCACGACCGAGGCTGTTCAGGCCTCCGACGTCGTGATCACTATGGGATGCGGGGACGACTGCCCGTTCTTCCCTGGCAAGCGCTACGAGGATTGGAAGCTCGACGACCCCGCCGGCCAGGACATCGACGCCGTGCGCGCGATCCGCGACGAGATACGCGCCCGCATCGAGCGGCTGGTCGACGAGCTGCGCTGAGCGGAATACTTCCCTCAGCGATACTTCCCTCCGCCGACACTATTCTCGGGCGCTCCGGCTCGTCCCGTGGAGCCTCGTGCGATGGCTGCTCGTCGGAATCGTCTGCGCCGTGCATGGCGCCACCGGCTGGTACTTCACGATGTTCGACGTCTCGCTCGACGGAGAGGTGCTCTGGATCCGTGAGGGTCTGGTCTCGGATGTGCGCGACGCGGTGGGCGAGATGCCGGGCGGGCGCGTCGTGCTGCTCGTCTCCGGTCCGGAGTCGACGTGGCGACTCATCGTCGCGCGCGCCGAGGGGTTCGTCGATGCGGTGGTCGGCGACCGCGGTTGGCTTCCCTGGTGGCGGCGGCCTCAGTCCGCGGTTGTGCGCTCGGGCTCGCTCAGTGCGAGCAGCACGGCGAAGCCGGCCCAGAGGATGGCGAGGGGCATCGCGGTGTCCTTGCCGTTCCAGCTGCTCGACTGCCACATCGCGAACCACTCCGAGCCGATCACGATGAATCCGACGAACCAGATCGCGAAGCCCACGGCGTATGCGCCGTAGCCCCACCCCTTGGCGCTGTCGAAGTGTGCGGCATCGGCGTTGCGACGGAGGAACAGCTTCACGCCGCCGATGAGCCCGAGGCCGGCGAAGACGCCCTCGGCGATGATGATGCCGATGTATCCGACCGTCCAGATCCAGGGCACGGTGATCGCCCGCCACATCAGCGCGTTGCCCTCGAAGGTGGTGTCCATCGACAGCACGTGCTTGACGAACTGGTAGTTGGAGTCGTAGTCCATGAGGTTGCCCATGAACACGAACAGGCCGAACAGTCCCGCGCAGAACAGCGTGAACGCCTGCAGCAGGCGAAGTGGATGCGTCATTGCCCTACCTTCCGTGTGAACACCAGATCGAGGTGTGGTTGCGCCGCGGTCTCGAACGAGACCGCCTGCACGAACTCCCATCCGTCGGCTGCGCGCTCGCGGATCACCTCGCGGTAATCGCCCTGCGGCTTGGCCCCGTCGCGGCGTCGCGCGAACGGGATCCTGTCGAACGAGTACTCGCGCATGGCAGAACCTCCTTCACGGCTCACTGTGGCCCGACGCACGCTCCGCGTCAACACCCCGCGCCGTTCGCGCAGCGATATCCGGTCAGGGGCGGATGGACACCCCGGTGCCCTGGGGCAGCTCGGCGAGACGGGCGATGATCGCCTCGTCGACGCGGATGCAGCCGTTCGAGATCGGTCCGGTGCGCTCGTCGT
Source organism: Microbacterium pseudoresistens (assembly GCF_013409745.1). Classification (NCBI taxonomy): domain Bacteria; kingdom Bacillati; phylum Actinomycetota; class Actinomycetes; order Micrococcales; family Microbacteriaceae; genus Microbacterium; species Microbacterium pseudoresistens. Next base: position 215,495 of record NZ_JACCBH010000001.1, on the reverse strand, counting down.
GGTAGTGGAAGGCCGTCACCGCCGCATCCGCTCCGCCGAAGCCGTCGAGCGTCGGCGACTGCACCGACAGGTACACCATCGGGTTGCCGCGCGTGTACTCGAACTCGGGCACCACGCGCGTCATCATGATGAATGCACGGCCGATCGGCGTCGGCGTCTCATCGGCGCCCCAGGCGAAGTCGGTGGCGATGCGCTCGGGCACTCCGTTGCGCACGATGTCGATGGTGCGCGCCGAGATGCTCACCTCCACGTGCGCGTCGACGGGCGACAGCTGCACGTCGGCCGTGCGCAGCCATCCCGTCAGTTGCGCGGGGCTGCCCTCGGAGGGCAGCGCCTGCCGACCGGTGAGGAGCACGTGCACCCAGTCGTCCTGATTCTCGATCACCGCCACTGTCGTGCCGTCGAAGGTGTACTCCGCGGGCAGCGCGGCGACCGGATCGCCCAGGGGGTCCGCCCACACGGGGATCGCGGGCGCGGCGGCATGCGCGGTGAAGCCCGCGAACGGGGCCTCGGGGGCGATGTCGACGGGCAGCGCGGGGATGACCGCGAACACGTCGACCTGCGGCAGCGTCGAAACGTCATAGACGCCGGTGTTCGCCGGGAAGCCCGTCGGCGTCGGAGTGGGGGTCGTCGTGGGGGAGGCGATGGCGGGAGGAGTCGGCGCCGCGGCGGGTTCGGGCTCGGGACGCGGCCAGAGCAGGATCGCCACGATGACGATGAGCGTGAGGGCGAGCACGCCGATCGCCGCGATGAGCGTCCACGCCCGCGGGCCCAGCCGTCGCGGTGCGCGATGCCTCGGCGGAGGCGTCGTCTCGGGAGCGGTCACGCCTCCATCTTGCGGCCTATGACTCCGTGTGACGAATCGATTCGGTGTGCTCGCGCACGCGCGCTTACTGTTGCCGAGCCCCCACGAGAGGAATCACACGCCCATGTCCCGCCGCCGTCTCACCCTCGCTGGCGCCCTCGCGGCGTCTGTCCTGCTCACCGCGCTCACCGGATGCGCCTCCGGATCCGGCGACTCCACCGGCGAGGCCCAGAGCTCCGACGAGGTCGTGCGCATCGGCGTCGTCGGCAAGTCCGACGAGCAGTGGCCGGCCTTCGTCGCGGCCGCCGCCGAAGAGGGCATCACCGTCGAGCTGGTCGACTTCGGGTCGTACGAGCAGCCCAACCCGGCCCTGTCGGAGGGCGAGCTCGACCTCAATCAGTTCCAGCACATCATCTACCTCGCGCAGTACAACGAGGCCTCGGGCGACGACCTCGTGCCGATCGGATCCACGGCGATCTACCCGCTCGGGCTGTATTCGACCAAGTACGACGACGTGAAGGACATCCCCGCCGGGGAGACGGTCGCCGTTCCCGATGACGCGTCGAATCAGGCGCGCGCCCTGCTCGTGCTGCAGTCGGCCGGGCTCATCGAGCTCAAGAGCGGCGGCACGACGCTGTCGGACCTTGCCGACGTCGACACCGAGAAGTCGAAGGTGAAGGTCACCGCACTCGAGGCGGCTCTGCTGCCCACCTCCCTGCCGGACGTGGCCGCATCGATCCTCAACAACGACTTCGTGGAGGCCGCCGGCCTGTCGTTCGACGATGCGATCGCCCAGGACGACCCGAGCGATCCGAACGCCCTGCCCTACGTGAACATCTTCGCCGCCCGTGCGGACGATGCCGACAACGAGACGTATCGCACGCTCGTCGAGATCTTCCAGACGAACGAGGCCGTGCAGGCCGGTCTGCAGAAGTCGTCCGGCGATACGGCCGTGGCGCTGCAGACCCCGGCCGAGGATCTCGTGGCTTCGCTGGAGAAGGTTCAGAAGGACATCGCCGCCAACAACTGATGCAGTAATGCGGGAGAATCGGGCGGTGCGCGAAGCGCCGCCCGATTCCTGCGTCCACCGCCTCCGTCCGTCGCTCACCGGAGAAGAACCATGCCGATCGTCACGCTGACCAACGTCACCAAGGCGTACCCGCCCGCCGACCGCGGCGGCGAAGAGGTCGTGGCGGTCGACGACGTGAGCCTCGACATCGACAAAGGCGACGTCTTCGGCATCATCGGGTACTCCGGTGCGGGCAAATCGACCCTCGTGCGACTGATCAACGCGCTGGAGCCGGCGACCTCCGGCGAGATCGTCGTCGACGGCGTCGACGTCACGCGTCTGCCGGAGAAGAAGCTGCGCGCCGTGCGCGGGGGGATCGGCATGATCTTCCAGCAGTTCAACCTCTTCTCCGCGAAGTCGGTGCGCGCGAACATCGCCTACCCGCTCAAGCTCGCCGGATGGAGCCGAGCCGACACGGATGCGCGCGTCGCCGAACTGCTCGAGTTCGTTGGGCTGTCGGATAAGGCCCGGGCCTTTCCCGAACAGCTCTCCGGCGGTCAGAAGCAGCGCGTCGGCATCGCCCGCGCCCTCGCCACCCGTCCCGCGATCCTCCTCGCCGACGAGGCGACCAGCGCCCTGGATCCGCAGACCACGCACGAGGTGCTCGCGTTGCTGCGCCGGGTCAACGAGGAGCAGGGCGTGACGATCGTCGTCATCACGCACGAGATGGATGTGATCCAGACCCTCGCGACGAGAGTCGCAGTGATGGAGAAGGGGCGCGTGGTCGAGCAGGGAGATGTCTTCGACGTCTTCTCCGCGCCGCAGAACCCGGCGTCGCAGCGCTTCGTCGGCACCGTCATCAAGGGCATCCCGTCTCCGTCCGAGCGCTCGCTGCTGCGCGAGCGGCATCGCGGACGCCTGGTGACCTTCTCGTTCCGCGACGGAGACTCGTCGCAGGCGCAGGTCTTCGTCGATCTCGCTCAGGCCGGGCTCGAGTTCGAGCTCGTCTATGGCGGGATCAACGACATCCGCGGCAAGGCGTTCGGCCACCTCACCCTCGCGATCCGCGGCGACGACGCCGCGATCGACGGGGCCCTGGTGGCCATCGGGGAGCACGCCGCCGTCACGGAGATCGACGTCGAGCCGGAGGAGGTGCGCTGATGGATCGCCTCATCGAACTGCAGCCCGAGTTCTGGGCCGCCGCCGTCGAGACGCTGTACATGACGACGTTCGCGCTCGTCATGGGCGGCGTGCTCGGCACCGTCATCGGGCTGGGGCTCTATGTCACACGCCGTGGCGGACTGCTGCAGAACAAGCCCGTGAACGTCGTGATCGAGTTCATCGTCAACTTCTTCCGGCCCATCCCGTTCGTCATCTTCATCGCCGTGGCGCAGCCCTTCACGCGGGCCGTCGTCGGCACGGGCATCGGCATCAACGCCGGCGCCTTCGCAATCGGACTGGCGGCATCCTTCGCCATCGGCCGCATCGTCGAGCAGCACCTCGTCTCGGTGCCACCGGGTGTCATCGAAGCAGCCAGGGCGATGGGCGCGGGCCCCTGGCGGACCCTGCTCACCGTCGTGCTCCCCGAGGCGCTGGGTCCGCTGATCCTCGGCTACACGTTCATCGTCGTCGCACTCATCGACATGACGGCGATGGCCGGCCTCATCGGCGGCGGGGGCCTCGGCGCCTTCGCCCAGATCTATGGCTTCCGTCAGTTCGAGCCCGTCGTCATGTGGGCCGCGATCGTGCTCATCGTCGTGTTCGTGCATCTCGTGCAGACGCTCGGCACCGGCCTTGCCCGCGTTGTCATGCGCCGCTGATCAGCGCGGGGCGTCCTGCAGCGTGCGGCGAGTGGTGAACTCGCGCCCGCGGCCGCTGAGCGGGTCGGTGAAGCGCAGCTTGCGGGCGAGCAGCTGCAGCGGCCTGGTGAAATCGTCGGGCGTCTCGGGCAGCAGCTTGGGATAGAAGCCGTCGTTGAGGATGCCGGCGTCCAGGGCCGCGAGGTGCACCCGCAGCTGATGCATGCGTCCGGAGTGCGGGCGCAGCAACGTGTGCAGCACGCGCTCGTCGGCGTTCACGAACTCGATGAGCGTCTCGGCGTTGGGCTCGCGGTCATCGTCCACGCGGACGCACACGTTGCCGCGGAGCTTCTCGATGTGGTTGCGGTACACGATCGGGAATGCGCGCCCGGCGAGGGCGGGAGCATCCGCATCCCACCCCTGCGGCAGCGCCGAGACCGCCTCGTAGACCTTCTCGACCTCGCGGCGCTCGAACAGCAGCTGGTACGCGCCGCGCGTGACGGGGCGGGCCGAGAACATCAGTAGGCCGGCCGTGGCGCGATCCAGCCGGTGGATCGGTGTGAGATCGGGGTTGTCGAGCAGGTTCCGCAGGCGCACGAGGGCCGAGTTCTGCAGGTACTTGCCGCCCGGGGTGGTGGGCAGGAAGTGCGGCTTGTCGATCACGACGAGGTCGTCGTCGACATGCAGCACCTCGATGTCGAAGGGGATCTGCTTCTCCGCCGGCGGTTCACGGTAATACCAGACGAACTCGTAGGCCCCCAGCGGTGTCTCGCGGGCCAGCGGCGTGCCGTCGCGGGCGACGATCTCGCCCCGGTCGAAGCGGCGCAGCAGCCGTTCGGGCTCGAGGTGGAAGAAGCGCTCGGCCATGTACGCGGCGATCGTGGGCCACGGCCCCTCCACCGGCACGTGCAGCCGGGTCGCGCCGACCCCGTCGCGGACGGGCAGGGGCGAGCGCATGGCCATCGGATCTCCGGACCGCTCAGGAGTCGAAGCTCAGGCTGAGCTTGCGCAGCAGCGCGGCGAGGCGTTCGCGGTCGCCGCGCGCCAGCGGGGCCAGCAGCTCGGCCTCCGCATCCACCAGGCGCGTGATGGCGGCATCCACCCGCACCCGGCCGTCGTCGGTGAGGGTGACGAGAACGCTGCGCCCATCGCCCGGATCCGACACCCTCCGCACGAATCGGCGCCCCACGAGACGGTCGATGCGGTTGGTCATCGTGCCGCTGGAGACCAGCGTCTGCTGCAGCAGGCTCTTGGGCGAGAGCTGGAACGGATCGCCCGCGCGGCGCAGGGCCGACAGCACGTCCCACTCCCACGGCTCGAGGTCGCTGCGGCGGAACACCTCGCGCCGGGCCCGGTCGAGATGGCGCGAGAGGCGGTCGACGCGGGAGAGCACCTCGAGGGGCGAGAAATCCAGGTCGGCGCGCTGTGTGTTCCAGGCGCCGACGATGCGGTCGACCTCATCGCTCGTGCTCATTCGTCCATCTTCGCGCATGGCAGACTTGATCCGCGGGCCTCGCATGTCGACGGCGCCGTGGTCCGCCGTGGTGTAACGGCAGCACGACAGCCTTTGGAGCTGTGAGGTTCAGGTTCGAATCCTGGCGGCGGAGCATGACCGATAACAATCTCGCGATCATCGTCCTCGCGGCAGGACAGGGCACGCGCATGAAGTCGCGCCTTCCCAAGGTGCTGCATCCGATCGCCGGGCGACCGCTGGTCGGGCACGTGCTCACGACCGCGACGCGTCTGCAGGCCCGGCACATCGAAGTCGTCGTGCGCTACGAGCGCGACCAGGTCGTCGGCGTCATCGCCGCGCAGCACCCCGACGCCGATGTCGTCGACCAGGACGAGATCCCCGGTACGGGTCGCGCGGTCGAGGTGGCGCTCGAGGCCATTCCCGACTTCGACGGCGATGTGCTCATCCTCTCCGGCGACTGCCCGCTGGCCGACGAACAGACGCTGAGTGCCTTCGTCGCCGAGCATCGCGCCACGGGGGCGTCGGCGACGCTGATGACCGCCGTCGTCGACGACCCCACCGGCTACGGCCGCGTGATCCGTGACGACGCAGGCGACGTCGACCGCATCGTGGAGCAGAAGGATGCCACGGTCGACGAGGCCGCCGTCAATGAGATCAACGCGGGCATGTACGTCTTCCGCGCCGCCGCGCTGCGCGAGAACCTCGCGAGGGTCGGCGTCGACAACGCCCAGGGGGAGAAGTACCTCACCGACGTGCCCGGGCTGCTGCGCGGCGCCGGCCAGCGCGTGGGCGCCTCCGTCGTCTCCGACGTCTCCGTCACCTACGGGGTCAACGACCGCGCCCAGCTCGCGGAAGTGGGCCGCCTGCTCAACGCCCGCATCGTGCGCCGCTGGCAGCTCGAGGGCGTGACGATCGTGGATCCCGCCACGACCTGGATCGATGACGAGGCGAAGCTCGCCGCCGACGTCACGCTCCTGCCGAACACGCACATCGTCGGGGCGACGGTGATCGAGTCGGGGGCGGTGATCGGGCCGGACACCTCGCTCGCGGACTGCGAGGTCGGCGCCGACGCCACGGTGCGCCGCACGGATGCGAACCTCGCCGTGATCGGGGCGGGCGCCACGGTCGGCCCGTTCTCGTACCTGCGTCCCGGCACCGTGCTCGGCGCCGAGGGCAAGATCGGCGCATACGTCGAGACGAAGAACGCCGAGATCGGCGAGGGCAGCAAGGTTCCGCACCTGTCGTACGTGGGCGACGCCACGATCGGTCGCGGCGTCAACCTCGGCGCGAGCACGATCACGGCCAACTACGACGACGTGAGCAAGCACCGCACCGAGATCGGCGACGAGGTGCACACAGGTTCGCACACGGTGCTCGTCGCTCCCGTTAAGCTGGGAGCCGGTGCGAAGACAGGTGCCGGCGCCGTCGTCCGCAAGGACGTTCCCGCCGGTGCGCTTGCCATGAGCGTCGCCCCTCAGCGCAACATCGAGGGGTGGGTCGAGAAGAACAGGGCGGGCACGGGTGCCGCAGAGGCGGCGGCCCGGTCACAGACGGCGGAATAGGCGGGTCCGATGGGGCGCAAGAAGAAGATCGAGCTTGATCGCGACAACGGCATCGCGCCAGGGCTTATCGCCAAGACCAAGAAGCGGCTCGTCGTCGCGGGCGGGCGTTCGGTCCCTGACCTCACCCGGCAGGTGGCCGACGTGCTCGGCACCGAGATCGCCCCGGTCGAGCACCGCACCTTCGCGTCGGGCGAGATCTACGCCCGCTTCGAGGTGTCGATCCGCGGCTGCGACCTGTTCATCGTGCAGTCCTTCGGCGAACCGGTCAACGAGTGGCTCATGGAGACGCTCATCATGCTCGATGCCGCCAAGCGCGCCTCCGCCAAGCGGATCACGGTCGTCGCGCCGTACTTCCCCTACTCCCGGCAGGACAAGAAGGGCCGCGGACGCGAGCCGATCAGCGCCCGCCTCGTCGCCGATCTGCTCAAGACCGCCGGGGCCGACCGCGTCATGAGCGTCGATCTGCACGCGGCGCAGATCCAGGGCTTCTTCGACGGGCCCGTCGACCACCTCTTCGCCAAGCCCGTGCTGCTCGAGCACTTCCGGAGCACGCTCACGCCGGAGGATCGTGAGACCTTGACGATTGTCTCCCCCGACATGGGGCGCGTGCGCGTGGCCGATACCTGGTCGGACAGCCTCGGTGCGCCGCTGGCCATCATCCACAAGCGCCGCGATCCCAAGGTCGCCAACCAGGTCTCGGTGCACGAGATCGTGGGCGAGGTCGAGGGCCGCACGTGTCTGCTGGTCGACGACATGATCGACACCGGCGGCACGATCGTCAAGGCCGCTCAGGCGCTCAAGAAGAACGGTGCGCGCCGCGTGATCGTCGCCGCCACGCATGCGATCTTCAGCGATCCCGCCTCCGAGCGCCTGCAGGATGCCGCGATCGACGAGGTCGTCATCACAGACACCATCCCGCTCACCGAGTCGCGCCGCTGGGAGACGCTGACGATCCTGCCGATCGCCCCGCTGCTGGCCGCCGCCATCCGTCAGGTGTTCGAAGACGGCTCGGTCACGAGCATGTTCGGCGGCGACGCGTAGGCGCGACCGCGTGCCGATCGTCTCAGCGACGGCGGCATGTCGAGATCGGGGGATGCACCTCACCTCGGCGAGGATGGGAATACCCTACAGGGGTATCTTGTTGTCGACTCAGACGAGATGTCAGCCCTCGACCTCCAGGAGACGAGTTCCATGAGCCATTCTCCCCACGAGGGTGCGCCGGAGCACCACGTTCATCACGACCGCACCGGGAACGAAGAGCATTCCGGTCACGGCGGTCACCGTCACCACTCGGGTCACGGAGACCATGTCGCACAGTTCCGTCGCCTGTTCTGGATCATGCTGGTGCTGGCCGTTCCCACCGTGGCGCTGTCGGGCATGTTCGCGTCGATCCTCGGCTACACCCTTCCCGATGTCCCGGGCTTGAGAGGGGTGTCTCCGGTTCTGGGGACGGTCATGTACGTGTGGGGAGGACGTCCGTTCCTCGCGGGTGCGGTGAGCGAGCTTCGTGCGCGCAAGCCCGGCATGATGCTGCTGATCGCGCTCGCGATCACCGTCGCCTTCATCGCGTCGTGGGGCGCGACCCTTGGTGTGCTGCATCACGAACTCGACTTCTGGTGGGAGCTCGCGCTGCTGGTGGTCATCATGCTGCTCGGGCACTGGATCGAGATGCGCTCCCTTGCGCGGACCACCTCGGCGCTCGACTCCCTCGCCGCCCTCCTCCCCGATGAAGCCGAGAGACTCGATGGCGACGAGGTCGTCACTGTCTCGCCCTCTGACCTCGTCGTCGGTGATGTCGTCATCGTGCGGCCGGGCGGCAGTGTTCCCGCGGACGGGCGCATCGTCGACGGACGCGCCTCCATGGACGAGTCGATGGTCACCGGCGAGTCCCGCGCGGTCGAACGAGGCACCGGCGATCATGTCACGGCAGGCACGGTCGCGACCGACTCGGGGCTCCGCGTTGAGATCACGGCGATCGGCGATGACACGACGTTGGCGGGCATCCAGCGCCTCGTCACCGAAGCGCAGAGTTCGTCCTCGCGCGCACAGCGCCTCGCGGACACGGCCGCCGGGTGGCTGTTCTGGTTCGCGCTCGGAGCGGCGATCATCACGGCGATCGTGTGGACGCTCGTCGGCTTCCCCGACGCGGCGGTGGTCCGGACGATCACCGTGCTGGTGATCGCTTGCCCGCACGCCCTGGGCCTGGCGATTCCGCTGGTCGTCTCCATCGCCACCGAACGCGCTGCGCGCGCGGGCGTGCTGGTCAAGGATCGCCTGGCGCTGGAGAGCATGCGCGCGGTCGACACCGTGCTCTTCGACAAGACGGGCACGCTGACGAAGGGCGAGCCGGTGGTCTCGGACGTCTCGGCGGTCGACGGTTCTGAGCCGGATCAGGTGCTCGCGCTGGCGGCCGCGGCGGAGGCCGATAGCGAGCATCCGCTGGCGCGCGCGATCGTGCGCGCGGCCGAAGAGAAGCAGCTCGCGATTCCCCGCAGCTCCCGGTTCGCCTCCTCACCCGCGGTGGGTGTCACCGCGACCCTCGACGACAGCGTCGTGCGCGTCGGCGGGCCACACCTGCTCGCGGAGGAGCAGGCGGATGAGCTCCCGGTCGCCTCGGAGTGGCGTTCGGACGGCGCGATCATCCTGCACGTCATCCAGGACGGGCGCGTCATCGGCGCGATGAAGCTCGCCGACGAGGTGCGATCGGAGTCGCGCGAGGCGATCGACGCCCTGCATGAGCGCGGCCTGCAGGTCGTGATGATCACGGGCGACGCGGATGCTGTGGCGCAGGCGGTGGCGCAGGGTCTCGGAATCGATCGCGTCTTCGCCGGGGTTCGTCCCGAAGACAAGGCGGCGAAGGTTCAGGAGCTGCAGCGCGAGGGCAAGAAGGTCGCGATGGTCGGCGATGGCGTCAACGACGCCCCGGCTCTCGCACAGGCCGATGTCGGACTCGCGATCGGAGCGGGAACGGACGTCGCGATCGCCTCGGCGGGTGTGATCCTCGCGGGCGACGACCCGCGGTCGGTGCTCTCCGTGATCGAGCTGTCGCGTGCCGCATACCGGAAGATGAGGCAGAACCTGTGGTGGGCGGCGGGGTACAACCTCCTCTCCGTGCCCCTGGCAGCGGGGGTGCTCGCTCCTCTCGGGTTCATCCTGCCGATGTCGGTGGGCGCCATCCTGATGTCGCTGTCGACGATCGTGGTCGCCCTCAACGCGCAGCTGCTGCGCCGGCTCGACCTCGACCCGGCAACGACGACCCGCGACATCCTGCGCCGCTGAGCTCGGCGCATCCTGCGGCTATGAAGCACGGCGACAGCGGCGTGGATCGGGGCGCGCTCAATCGTCGGAGGACGTGCGGTCGGGGATTGCGTGACCGCCCTGGGAGCTGATCGCCCCTGAGGGCGTCGCCGGTGTCTCGGCGTTGCTGAGCGGGATGCGCACGGTGAACACGGTGTTTCCGGGCGTGCTTTCCACGGCGATGGATCCGCCGTGGCCGTCGACGATCGCCTTCGTGATCGCGAGCCCCAGCCCGGTGCCGCCGGTGGCGCGGGTGCGGGAGCTGTCGCCGCGGGCGAAGCGGGCGAAGAGCGTCTCGCGCACGGCGGGATCGATGCCGGGGCCGTCGTCGCGCACGCGCAGGACGCCGTGTCCTCCGTCCCGGAGGACTTCCACGGCGATGCGGGTGCCCGCGGGAGTGTGGGTGCGGGCGTTGGCGAGCAGGTTCGTGACGACCTGTTGCAGCCGGCCGAGGTCGCCGCGCACATCGACGGACTCCTCCGGGACGTCGAGTTCCCACTCGTGGTCGGGCGCGGTGGGACGGGCGTCCTCGACCCCCTCGACGGCCAGGCGCGAGAGGTCGATGGGGGAGAGCACGAGCTCCCGCCCCTCGTCGAGACGGGCCAGCAGGAGCAGATCCTCCACCAGGTGCGTCATGCGCAGCGACTGCGCCTGGATGCGCTCGAGCGCCGTGTGCGTCGCCTCGGGCAGGTCGGTGTGCCGCAGGGAGAGCTCCGAGTATCCGCGGATGGAGGCGAGGGGTGTGCGCAGCTCGTGGCTGGCATCGGCGACGAAGCGTCGCATCTTCTCCTCGTTGCGCTGGCGGGCGGCGAGGGAGGAGTCGAGGTGGTCGAGCATGGTGTTGACGGCCGCGCCGACCAGGCCCGTCTCGGTGCGCGGATCGGCCTCGGCGGTCGGCACGCGCTCGGTGATCGACACGGCACCCTGGTCGAGGCGCTGGTTGGCGACCCGCGTGGCGGTGGCCGCGACCGACCGGAGCGGGCGAAGGCTCACCCGGATGGTGATGACGGTGGTGATGGCGAGCAGCAGAAGGCCGCCCACGGTGGCCAGGGCGATGACGACGAACAGTTGGGTGATCGTGCGTAGGTTCGACTCGCGGGAGAGCCCGGTCACCACGGCGGTGCCGTTGGACGTCTGGGTGACGGTGATCCGGTACGAGCCGAGGCTGCCGAGTGTCACGGTGGTGGAATTCTCGGAGCGCAGGGCATGGTCGATCTGCAGCAGCTGCGCATCGGTGAGCGGGGTGCTCGAGTTTCCGCTCACGGTGCGGCCGCTGGGTGCGCTGTCGGCAGGCGAGAGCGCCAGCAGCAGGTCGGCGCCCTGCACCTGCGTGCCCTCCAGCACGAACGCGGTGGTCAGGGGGATCCCGTTCTGCGCCGCGAGCTTCTCGCGCTGAGAGACGAGGCTCGTGGTCGTCGTCGCGGTGGTGCGCAGCTGCTCGGCCAGGGCGTTCTCCAGCGCTTGGCTGAGCGCCGCACTGGTGATGATCGCGATGATCACCACGATGAGCGAGACGATGCCCGTGACCGCGCCCATGAGGCGGGTCTGCAACGTGAGCGGCGTGCGCATCTTCGGCGACGGATGCGGCGGGACGGGGTCGGCCATCGCGGGCGGGCTTACTGCGGCGCCTTGATCATGTAGCCGACCCCGCGCACCGTGTGGATGAGCGGCGTGTGGCCTGCGTCGAGCTTCTTGCGCAGGTACGAGATGTACAGCTCGACGACGCTGGATCGCCCGCCGAAGTCGTAGCTCCACACCCGGTCGAGGATCTGCGCCTTGGACAGCACTCGCCGCTCGTTGCGCATGAGGTAGCGGAGCAGTTCGAACTCGGTCGCGGTCAGCTCCACCTCGGTGCCGGCGCGGATGACCTCGTGGCTGTCTTCGTTGAGCGTCAGATCGCCCACCTGCAGGATCGACTCCCCTTCGGCCGTGGCGGCCCCGCCGCTGCGACGGATGACGGCGCGCAGCCGCGCCACGACTTCTTCGAGGCTGAACGGCTTCGTCACGTAGTCGTCGCCGCCCACTGTGAGACCGGCGATGCGGTCGGCCACGGCATCCTTCGCGGTGAGGAAGAGCACGGGGACGAGGTTGCCGGCCTCGCGCAGCCGGCGCAGCACGCCCAGACCGTCGAGGTCGGGCATCATGACGTCGAGGATGATCGCGTCGGGACCGAAGTCGCGCACGACCTGGAGCGCCTCCATGCCCGAGGCCGCGGTGCGCACCTCCCAGCCTTCCATCCGCAGGGCCATGGCCAGGAGATCGGTGAGCATCGGCTCGTCGTCGACGGCCAGGATGCGCAGGGGGGAGCCGTCGGGGCGCCGCAGCTCGGGCAGGGAATGATCGCTCATGACTCCGATCATAGGAATCACCTATGTGATTTCTATGGAGAATGCTATGCGTGGTCTGTGAGCGAGCGACGTGCGCCCACGGCTGCGGTGCGAGCCGCGATCATCCGCTGACGGTCGTCAGTGCGCGTCGACCGCTTCGATCTCGGTGCGATCGCCCGACCACAGGGTGTGGAACGTGCCGTCCTTGTCGACGCGCTTGTAGGTGTGCGCGCCGAAGAAGTCGCGCTGCCCCTGCACGAGGGCGGCGGGGAGGCGGTCGGCGCGGATGCCGTCGTAGTACGACAGCGACGAGCCGAAGGCGGGGGAGGGGATGCCTGCCTCCGCGGCGGCGACGACGACGCGGCGCCACGCGGCCTGGCCGCGGCCGAGCGCTTCGGCGAAGTACGGCGCGGCCATGAGCAGCGGCAGATCCGGCGTCTCGGCGTAGGCGTCGGCGATGCGGTTGAGGAACTGCGCGCGGATGATGCATCCGCCGCGCCAGATCTTGCTGATCGCGCCGAGGTCGATGTTCCAGCCGTATTCGGTGGCGCCCGCACGGATCTCGTCGAAGCCCTGCGAGTAGGCGACGATCTTGGAGGCGTACAGCGCCAGGCGCACGTCTTCGATGAACGCGTCGACATCACCGGCGGCCACCGCGAAGCCCTCGTCGGGGCCGGGCAGGTCGGCTGCCGCTTCGCGCTGCTCGGGGTGCGACGACAGCGAGCGGGCGAAGGTCGCCTCGGCGATGCCCGAGACGGGAACGCCCAGCGAGAGCGCGGTCTGCACGGTCCACGCGCCGGTGCCCTTGGCGCCGGCCTGGTCGAGGATCACGTCGACCAGGGGCAGGCCGGTCTCCGCATCGTTCTGGCGCAGCACCTCGGCCGTGATCTCGATGAGGTACGACTCCAGCTCGCCCTGGTTCCACTCGGCGAACACGTCGGCGATCTCGGCGGGGCTCTTGCCCGTGCCGCGACGGATGAGGTCGTAGGCCTCGGCGATGAGCTGCATGTCGGCGTACTCGATGCCGTTGTGCACCATCTTCACGAAGTGCCCGGCGCCGTCGTGGCCCACGTGCGTCACGCACGGCTCGCCTTCGGCGACCGCGGCGATGGAGCGCAGGATCGGTCCGAGCGTGACCCACGACTCGTCCGACCCACCCGGCATGATCGAGGGGCCGTTCAGCGCGCCCTCCTCGCCGCCGGAGATGCCGGCGCCGACGAAGTTGATCCCGCTCTCGCGCACCGCCTTCTCGCGGCGGATCGTGTCGGGGAAATAGGCGTTGCCGCCGTCGACGATGATGTCTCCTGGCTCGAAAACCTCGACGAGCGAGTCGATCACGGCATCCGTGGGGGCACCGGCCTTGACCATGATGATCGCCGTGCGCGGCGTGGTCAGCGAATCGGCGAACTCACGATAGCCGAAGGCCGGCACGAATCCCGCCTCGGGGTGCTCGGCGATCAGCTCATCGGTCTTCTCGCGGCTCCGGTTGTACACGGCGACGGTGTTGCCTTCGCGGCTGGCGAGGTTTCGTGCGAGATTCGATCCCATCACGGCGAGTCCGACGACTCCGATGTTCGCTGAAGCTGTGGGCACGGTCTGATCTCCTCGAAGTGGCGGGGTGTCGTCCCAGAGTATCGCTGAGCGAAGGCGGACCGAGACGCCGGGCGGTTGGTCGAGCGCGGGCGCGTGCGCTGTACACCCCGGTGGCGACCCCGGATGCGCCCGTGCGGGCCGTCCGGATTGGATTGTGAAGCCGTGGTGACCCCCGTCCGTACCTTGCCCTTGGAGACCCATGCCCCATCGAAATCGCACCGCTCGCGTGTTCGCAACCCTCCTGCTCACCGTGCTGGGTGGTGCGGCACTGACCGCACCGGCAGCCTCGGCCGACACCATCCGCAGTCACGTCGTGATCAACGAGATCTTCGCGAACCCGGCCACGGGAACGGAGTGGGTCGAGGTCTACGACCCCACGACGGGGGCCATCGGGGCCACGATCTGCGAGATCACCGACGACGACGGCAACAGCACCTCGGCGGGATGCGGCAACATGGTCGCCGACTTCGCGCTGCGCTGGGTCGATCCGCCTTTCCTCGACGACGGCGGCGAGACGATCACCCTGCACAACACCGGCGGCGGAGTCGACGTCGTCACCTACCCCGCTCTGGCGCCGGGGCAGAGCTACGCGCGCGTGCACGACGGCAGCACGGAGTGGGAGATCCGCTCCGGCTCGGACGTCACCCCGAACGCCAGCAATGGGGCACCGCCGCCGCCCGATTCCGATGCGCCGGTCGTGACGGTCCTCACCCCGTCGACGGGCACCACGCATCCCGCGCCTCTGGTGCTCAGCGCCAGCGCGAGCGACGCCGGCAGCGGCGTGGTCGCCATTCAGATCTTCGCGCGAGCGGGCTCGTCGATCGGCCCGTACGGGTATCTCACGCGGCGCGACAACGGCGCTGATGTCGAGCCCTTCGACACCGTCATCACCTTCCCTCCCGACATCGTCGGACAGCTGGATCTGTGCGTCACCGCCATAGACCGGGAGGGCAACGGCGTCTCCGGCACCGCACCACTGCGCGGCTGTCCCGACACCGCCGTGGCCATCGACGATGTGACCGTGGAGGAACTGGATCCCGCACCGGTCGATGACGCCTATGCGCAGATCAACGGCATCGGGGTGGCGGACTGGATGATCACCGGCGACGTCCAGACGCTCGACGTGTGCACCCTGACGTTCGAGACGTTCAACATCGGCGACTCGAACGCGTTCGTCGACATCGCCGGCTACGGCTCGGGCGCCTTCACGCCCCTCGTCACCGGACAGCAGCTCAACAGCGACAACGATGCCGTCGGCTCCAACGGCACCTGGACATTCGACCTGCGCGATCACAGTGCGCTGGCACCGCCGAGCTCCATGGGATATCAGGTGGCCGTGGAGATCGAGCGCGTCGATGCCGCGGGCACGCGAAGCCCGTGGGGTGCGGTGGACTTCGCGATGCCGGAGAAGTGCGTGAGTGTGACGCCGGACCCCGATCCGGATCCCGATCCCGATCCCGATCCTGCTCCCGATCCGGATCCTGCTCCCGACCCGGATCCTGCCCCCTCGGTTCCCGGTGGGCCGGACGGATTGGACGGCCTGCCGGCCACCGGCGGCCCGGCGGCGACCGCCGAGGCCGTGCTGGGAGCGGCACTGATCGGGCTCGGCGGACTGCTCCTGCGTCGACGCAGGGCGCGGGTGGGCGAGTGACGTCGCGGGCGGCGTCCGGCCCGATCCGCGACGCCGCCCGGCGCATCCCGGGCCAATGGTGACCGCGCCGTCGGACACTCTGCGCCGCGCGGTTCCGTCACTCTAAGCTGGCGGAATGGCGGCGACGGAGTTGATCGGCCGGGCGGTGGAGAGGGCCGCAATCGCGCAGGCGCTCGAGGCGGCCGCCGACGGCTCGGCACGCACGATCGTCGTGCGCGGCCCGGCCGGCATCGGCAAGACCGCGCTGCTGGATGCCGTCGCCGACGACGCGCGCGACCGCTTCCGTGTCGTGCGCGCCGCCGGCCACCCCGCCGAGACCGAGCTGCCAGGAGCAGGCATCGATGGACTGCTTCGCGCGCTCGACGGCCCTCTGCCCGAGGAAGACGACCCGTTGCGGATGGCGATCCGGCTGCTGGAATCGCTGGCCGCGGCGGCAGAGAGCCGGCCGGTGCTCGTGCTCGTCGACGATGTGCACTGGCTCGACGCGCCGAGCAGGCGCGCCCTCGTGTTCGCCTGCCGTCGGCTCGATGCCGATGCCGTGTGCCTGGTGCTGTCGGTCAGACCGGGCGACGCCGACGAGTACGTGCGCGAACTCGGCACGACGCTGACGCTGGAGCCGTTCACCGACGAGGAGGCCGCCGCACTGCTGAGCCGGGTCGCCCCGGACGCGTCGGGACAGGTGATCGCGCGCATCGCCGAACAGTCGGCCGGGCTCCCCCTGGCGCTCTCTGAGATTCCGGTCGAGCTCAGCACCCGTCAGCGACGGGGCGCCGACCCGCTGCCGGAGGATCTGCCGCTCGGTGAATCCCTGGAGGGTCTGTTCGCGCAGCGCCTCGCCGCTCTCGCGCCGCGGGAGAGGATAGCCCTGCTGGCGCTGAGCTTCGACAGCGTCGACGAACAGGAACGCTCGACACTCCTGTCCGCGGTGGGATGCGACCACGGCGATCTGGACGCGCCCGAGCGGATGGGACTGATCCGGCTCGACGCGAATGCGCAGCACTTCCGGCATCCGGTGATCCCCGCAGCGATGCGACGTGCGGCGTATCGCGCCGAGCGGGATCGGGTGCATCGTGCGCTTGCCGATCTCCACGCCGACGACCCGCTGCGTTATGCCTTCCACCTCAGCCGCTGCACCGAGGCGTCCGTGACCGAACTGCGCATTGCGTGGGCGGCGGCGGCCGAGTACGCCGAGCGTCATCACGCACATGCCGATGCCGGCATGTACCGGGAGCATTTGGCGCAGACGGACGATGGCGCCGGGCGGTGGCAGCACCTCCTGCTGGCCGCCGATGGCTACCTGCGGGCGGGGTCCGCCCCGAAGGCGGAGCGGATCATCGAACGACTGGAGGAGGAGGCGCGCACCGACGGCGCTCGGGTGGCAGCCGCCGTCCGCCGCGCCGTCCTCGATCTGTGGCTGCATTCCGTCATGTCTGAAGACATCGACCGTCTGCGCGCGCTGTGCGCACGCGTACGTGCGGAGGGCGAGGCGGCCGAGCGGGAATCGGCGGCACGCCTGCTCGAGATCCTCACCTCGGCGGCGCTCGCCTCCGGCCGCTACCGCGAGGCTCACGAGTTGGGCACTGATCTTCGCGCCGGCAGTTCCTCGCTTGAGCAGCGGCTGCTCGCGGATGCTGCCGCGACGATGATCGCCGCACCCGGCGCGGGTGCCGTGCTCCGCTCGGACTGGGTCGACGCCTTCGCATGGGACCGGGTGCACGAGCTCGGCGCGTCGATGGGATTCATCTCGGTCGTGCTCAACTGGCTCGGCGAACACGCGCAGGTGCGGCGCATCCTGGATCGATGTCTGAGGGTGATCGACGAGTCCGGCCCGACGGCGACCGGGCTCTCGGTCCTGCGGACGCTGGCATGGTACCTGCCCCAGTCCACGGGGCACTGGCAACGCGTGGTGCCCGAGTTCGCCACTCTGGAGCGCACCCTGCGCGACACGGATCTCGACGCACCGCTGCCGTTCTTCCTCCTGCGCTACGCGCAATTGCGTGCCATCCAGGGCGAAGAGGAGGAGTGCGAGGCGGTCCGTGCGCGGGCGCGGGTGAACGCGCGGGTCTGGATGGACGGACTGGAGCACCTGGACCGCGCCGTGCGGGCGACGCAGTCTCTGATGGCCCGTGACTTCGAGGGAGCGCTCGAGCATCGGGCGCGGATGCGAGAGATCGAGCAGAGTTCGGGTTCGGTGGTCTCCGGATTCCTCTCCACGCTCCCCGACGCCGTCGAGGCGGCGTGGCACCTGGGCCGGGCGCACATCCTCGACGATGAGCTGGGCGAGTACGAGCACGCGGCTGAGGCGCTGGATCACGCGGGGATGCGGGGCATGGCTCGACGCTGTCGCGCCGTCTCGGCGCAGGAGCAGGAGAGCGCCGATGCCTTGTTCGCCGAGGCCGTCGCGATCCTCACGCACATCGGGGACGAGTTCGAGACGGCACGGACGCGGTTGCTGTGGGGGCAACGGCTGCGCCGCGCCCGGCGCAAGTCCGATGCGTACGAGCAGTTGAACCTCGCTGAGGAGGTGTTCACCCGGCTCGGATGCGCGCCACTGTGCGACGTCGTGCGTTCTGAGTTGGCGGCGTGCGGAGCACGCCGGGCGGCGGTCCCCGAGACGGCGCCCCCTGTCGTCGCAACCCTCACACCCCGTGAGTTCGAGGTCGCGAAAGAGGTGTCCACCGGGGCGACCAACGCGGAGGCCGCGCGAAGGCTGTTCATCTCCGAACGCACCGTGGAGTTCCACCTCTCGAAGGTGTTCCGCAAACTCGAGATCTCGGGCCGTGACGACCTCGCCTCCGCGCTGGAGGGGTGAGGTCAGTCGCCCAGCGCGAGCGCCGCGGACATCGCCAGGGCGATCGCCTTGTCGGCCTCAGCGCGCCGGTCACCTCCGGCCGCGACCGAGACCAGCACCGCGGCCACCTCCTTCTGGACCACCGCCGTACGACCGCCCCGGAACCGCAACGGGCCCAGCGCGCCGTCGTAGACGAGCACCTCGGGATCCCCGGCGACGGTTTCCACGGGCGCCATGTCGCGGAACGTCTCGGCGATGAGCGCCTCACCCGGTCCGAACACGACGCCGACCTCGTTCTCGTCGCCACTCCACGTGCACTCCACGGTGGCGTTGGGCCAGCGCACGGGCTTGCCGGCGGGAGCACCGGAGGGGAAGACCGAGCCGAGCTGAAGGGGATCGATCACCGAGCAGGCATCGGCGACCGCGGGAGTGGACAGGCCCAGTTCGACACCGCACTCGTCCTGCAGGTGCAGCCCGACGATCTCCGCCTGACCGGGAACGAGCAGCACCAGGGCGAAGGCCTCCGGATCATCCTGCGGCAGCACCGTGCGCAGATCGTCCGCTGAGGTGATCGTCTTGCCCTCCAGCGCCTCATCGAGCATGGTGAAGAGCTGGCCCACCCGCCCCCACGCCTCGGCGATCTCGTCCGGGGGTTCGACCTCGTCGAACAGCGCCACCGCATCCGCGACCCGCTGCGGAACCGCCGAAGGGTCGGCGACCTCGTTCAGGTTCGCCGTGGTGATGAGCTTCGCCACCTCGTCCGCATGCGCGCAGAGACCGTCGGCAACCGATGCCGGGGTGTTCGGGGGTTCCTCCGATGCCGGACCCGCCGCATCCGGCGCGGCAGGGGTCGCGCATGCGGCTAGGGCCGCCGAGAGTGCAGCGGCGATGCCGATCCCGGCTAAGCGGCGTCTGCGGAGAAGAGTCCCGGTCATGGGCTCGACGGTAGGCGGCGCTGCCGACCGAGGCATCCGTACACGGCACCAGGGTGTGTCCGGCCGGAACGGTCGCCGAGTTCGCGGTGGGGCACACCCCCGTGGCGGGCACGGATGCCGTTCCGCATTTCGGATCGCACAGTGGGGACATGGGCTTCTTCGACAAGATCACGCACATGTTCGATGACGGCGGCATCGACGTCATGCTCGAGGCGCCGAAGACCTTCCGCTGGAGCGACCCGTCCATCGCTGTCGCAGTGACGATCACCAACGGTGCCGACGAGCAGCGCCGCGTCGAGGAAGTGCGCATCCAGCTCGCCGAGGACGACCGGGAGAACCCGGTGAGCACTCAGAAGGTCCGCGGCCGCTACGAGGGTCTCAACGTGTTCTATCGTGAGCCATGCACGATCGAGCCGGGGCAGTCGCGCACCCTCCGCATCGATGTCGCGTTGAACGCGACCGAGGCGCTGGATCAGCTCGGTGCAGAGGTGCCGGGATGGATGCGCGGTCTGGGCAAGGCCGCGGGGATCCTGTCCGCCATGAATGACGAGCACGAGTGGTACCTGCTGCGGGCGATTCCCTCCATCGAGGGCTTCTCCGCGCGCGAGATCGGCGTCCGCCGCATCCGCAATCTTCAGGCGGGGGAGTTCGACGTCGGCGGCGTGCAAGTCGAAATGCACTGACGGGTGAGCCGAGCCCGCCCACGCCTCGTCAGAAGCCGGTCGGACTCACGACGAGCTCGTCGACGGTGATGTGCGCGGGGAGATCGAGCACGCACTGCACGGTGCTCGCGACATCGTCGGGGGTCAGCATCCGCGCACGCTCCGCCTCGCCCGGCTCCTCCGGCCGCAGCCGCAGGAACTCGCTGTCGATGTCGCCCGGCAGCAGCAGGGTGGCACGGATGCCCGCGCGCCCCTCCTGGCCGTTGAGCGTCTCGGTGAGCGCCTTCAGGCCGCGCTTGCTCGCCGTGTAGGCGACGCCCGCGCCGGGTGAGAGGCGCCATGCCGAGATCGACGACACGACGACGATCGTTCCGCCGCCGCTCTCGCGCATCCCGGGCAGCACGAGGTCGACGGCGCGGGCCGCGGCGGTGAGGTTGGTCTCGACGATCGCGGCGAACTCGGTGATCGACTGATCCGCCCAGGTGCGCTGAGGGGTGTTGACTCCGGCGGCGAGCACCAGGTCGTCGACGGCGCCGAGCTCTGCGGCGACGCGCGAGTGCGCGGCGGCGAGCGCCTCCGGGTCGCGCACGTCGAGGGGCACGATCAGCGGCGCCTCGCCGCCCGCCGCGACGATCTGCGCGGACGTCTCCTCGAGCGCCTCGGTGCGACGGCCGCTGATGGCGACCGCCCGCCCGCTCGCGGCGGCGCGGACGGCGACGGCGCGGCCCGTGCCGCTGCCTCCGCCCGTGATCCAGGCGACGCGGCGCGGTGATCTGTTCGTGGTCATCTCAGGCGCTCGCGGGGTAGCGGATCTCGGCGGCGTGCACGCGGGAGGCCGCCTCGGTCAGCACCCGGCCGAGATCGCCCGACGCGGGGCTGAAGGTCTTGCCGTCGATGGCCAGCGGCGCGCCGAACACGACGACGGGCGCTCCCGCCTCGGGGCAGCGGATGGCCTCGTCGATCGTGAGGCCGCCGACGGCCTGCACGGGCACGGAGGTGGCGGCGACGATGTCGGTGAGCTCGCTGAGCGGGCTCAGGCCGAGTTCCGGATGCATGTTGCGGTGGTCGTAGCCGATGTGGTGGATGAGCATCCCCACGCCCAGCCCCTCCAGGCGCCGGCAGGCCGCCACCCGGTCGGGCTCCGCGAGGTCGTCGCCCATCACGAGCATCCCGAAGCGCTCGCCGGCGTTGACGACGGCTTCGATGGTCGCATCGTGCGCGCGCGCCATGACGAGCACGGCATCCGCGCCCGCATCGCCCATCATCTCGGCCTCGAGGTATCCGCCGTCCATGGTCTTCAGATCGACGACGATCGGGTTGTCGGGGAACTCCTTGCGCAGGGCGCGCACGGCGTGCAGGCCCTCGGCCAGCACGAGGGGCGTGCCCACCTCGATCCAGTCCACGCCGGATTCCACGGCGACCGCCGCGGTGCGCAGCGCCTCGTCGTTGTTGGTCAGATCGAGCGAGATCTGCACGAGCGGGCGGGTGAGGTTCTCACGGGTGAGGTGTCGGATGGTCGTGGACATGGGTGCTCCCGGGGATGAGGGTCGCGGTTCAGCGTGCGACGACGTTGGTGAGGGCGCGGCCCTCGAGGAGGGCGCGGAGGTTGTCGGCGATCAGGTCGTCGGCGCCGATGGGGCGTCCGCCCGCGGCGTGCGGGGTGATGATGGCGCGGGGAAGATCCCATAGCTCGGACGACGCGGGCAACGGCTCGACGGAGGTGACATCCAGCGCGGCACCGCCGAGCGACCCGCGGCGCAGTGCATCGGCGAGCGCGGGCTCGTCGATCGTTGTGCCGCGCCCGACGTTGACGACCCATGCGCGCCGTGGCAGCAGCGCGATCCGCTCCGCGGTGAGGATCCCCGCGGTCTCAGGGGTGCCGGGGAGGATCATGATCAGCACGTCGGTTCCTGGTAGGGCGTCGTCGACATCGGACTCGGCGATGACCGGATACCCGCCCCGCTCGCCGGCGCTTCGGGCGACGCCGGTGACGTGCGCGCCGAGCGCGGTGAGATGCGGGGCCAGCGTGTGCGCGATGGAGCCGAATCCCCAGATCAGCACGTGGGCGCCGCGCAGCGTGGTGAAGCGGTCGGGATCGTGGATCGGCTGCGCACCGCCGAGCTCGCCCGCCCAGCGGTGCCCGATCTGTGCGCGCGTGGTGGTGTGCAGGCTTCGCGCTGCGGCGAGGGTGAGGGCGAGCGCGTGCTCGCTCACGGTGAGATCGTGCAGCGAGCGGCCCGACGTGATGACCGCGTTCGGGGTGAAGCCGGCGGCCAGCACCTGATCGGAACCTGCCGAGAGCGTCTGGATCCAGCGCAGCCGGGTGAGGGCGGCGGCGGCCTGCTCCAGCGGTCCGGTCGGGTTCGCCCAGGTGACGAGCACCTCGGCGTCGTGGTGTTCGGCCGGAACGGCGGCGTCGACGTCGTACTCGATGAATTCGACGCCCTCGATCGGAGTGATGTCGAACGCGAGAGTCGAGGGCAGCAGAACCTTCATTCGCCCTCCTCGGGGAATGGCAGGCCGGCGTCGGCGCCGAGCGCGCGGAGCTCATCGACCGTGGCGGCGGCCAGCGGGATGCCGGTCTCGGCCCGGGTGCGGCTGGTGCGCTCCTCCGGCTCGCCCGGCACGAGCACCTCGCTGAAGCCGGGGGCGGGGGAGACGCTGTGCGCCTCCGCGCTGAGCGCATCCATCCGCGCCGTGAAGTCGTCGAACGGGATGAAGCGGGTCGGGTCCATCGCGATCATGAAGTGGCCGACGTCCTGCGGGCGTGAGAAGTCGTTGTACATGTTGCCGATGCCGTGGGTGATGGCCGCGCCGGTGAGCACGCCGCCGAGGATCTCCACGAGGAAGCCGAGCGCGTAGCCCTTGGGGCCGCCGGCGGGCACCAGCGCGGTGATCTCGTGAGGATCGGTGGTGGGGTTGCCGCCGGCGTCGACGCCCCAGTCCGCGGGGACCTGGCGACCCTCGGCCTGGGCGACCATCACCTTGCCCATGGCCGACGTGCTCGTGGCCATGTCGAGGCTGATCGGGGTGGTGCTGGTCGGGGCGGCGAACGCGAACGGGTTCGTGCCGAACAGGGGGGCGCGGCCGCCGAAGGGCACGACGATGGGTTCGGAGTTGGAGACGACGATCGCGACGAGGCCGTCGTCGGCAAGGGCGCGCGCGTAGTACCCCGCCGCCCCGAAATGGGTGCTGCCGTGGATCGCGACGGCGGCGATGCCGTGCTCGCGGGCCGCATCGCGGGCGGCGGTCACCGCCAGCCGCGCGGCGATCTGCCCCGCGGCGCCGTTCGCATCGACGCTCAGTGCGGCACCCGTGCCTTTCAGCACGGGCTCGGCGGTCGCGCTGGTGAGGCCGGCGTCGAGCCGCGCGCGATACGCGCCGAGACGGATGACCCCGTGGGAGTCGACGCCGCGCAGGTTCGCGTCGACGAGGGTATCGGCGAGGTACTCCGCGTCGACGGGTGAATAGTTCCAGCGTGTGAGCAGGTCGGTGACCCACTGCTGAAGGCGGTGTGCGGCGATGGGCATTCCGGAATCCTTTCGGCGACGATGCCAGTGCGTCTACTGATCTTATAGGTAAGATTTATTCGACGTGGACGTTCTGTCCCGTGAAGATCATCGACAAAGAGGTTGCAATGAGAATCAGCGTCTTCCCGAAGGGCGACCTGGCCGCCCTCAGCGACGCCCGCACCATGACCGTCTTCGAGTGGATCACCAAGGCGTCGACCCTGCCGGCAGACGGCCTCGAGCTCTACTCGGGCATGTTCTGGCGCACCGACGACGATCACCTGGATGCGATCGGGGAGGCCCTTGACGCCGAGGGGTTCGAGATGCCGATGCTCTGCACCTCGCCCGACTTCACGCACCCCGACGCCTCGGTGCGCGAATCCGAGTTCGATCGCCAGCTCGAGATGATGCGCATCACCCGCCGCCTGGGGGGAGCTGGGGCCAGCACGCGGGTGCTGTCGGGGCAGAAGCACCCCGGGGTCTCCCGCGAGCAGGGGGTCGCCTGGGTCGTCGACGCCTACGAGCGGCTGCTTCCCGTGGCCCGCGAGCTCGACATCACGCTCGGCATGGAGAACCACTACAAGGACGGCAGCTGGCAGCACGTCGAGTTCGCCCAGAAGGGCGATGTCTTCCGCGAGATCGTCGACGCGATCGAGGATCGGGTGCATTTCGGCGTGCAGTTCGATCCTTCCAACGCCATCACGGCGGGCATGGACTCGGCGGACTTCCTCGACGAGGTGATCGATCGCGTCGTCACGATGCAGGCATCCGATCGCTTCCTCGCCCCCGGGACCACCCTCGACGACCTCCGGCTCGCCGACGGCACGATCGGCTACTCGCCCGCGTTGCAGCACGGCGTGATCGGCAAGGGCATGAACGACTACCCGCGCATCTTCCGCGCGCTCGCCGACGTCGGCTACGACGGCTGGGTCAGCATCGAGGACGGCGTCAACGGGATGGACGAGATGCACGAGTCGGTTCTCTTCCTGCGCGAGGCGCGGGAAGTGTACTTCGGCGGATCCACCGCCGTCCGGGTCGCCACCCAGGAGGCGGCGCGCGCCGCGGCGGGGCTGGAGAGCCTCGCGCGACCCGATATCGAGGACGACGCGCTCGCGCGCGGACGGGAGATCGCACGATGAAGGCGTTGGTGAAGTACGGGCTCGAAGACGGAGCCGTCGAGATCCGAGAGGTCACCGAACCGCAGCTCGAGCCCGGAACCGTCCTGATCGCCACCCGGGCGGTCGGCGTCTGCGGATCCGACATCCACATGCTGCGCAACGGGCAGAGCTGGGAGATCGCCCTGCCGCTGGTGCTCGGCCATGAGACGGCGGGCGTCATCGCCGCCGTCGCCGATGACGTGAGCGGCTGGCAGCCCGGCGACCGGGTCGTCTGCGAGACGGCCGCCAAGATCTGCGGCGTGTGCGCCCTGTGCCGCACCGGCCGCTACAACCTCTGCCCCGAGCGCGAAGGGTACGGCGCGATCCGTGACGGCGCCTTCGGCGAGTTCCTCGTCGCCGAGCCGAGGGTGCTGCACCGCATCCCCGACAACGTGAGCTTCGAGCAGGCGGCCATGACAGAGCCGTTCGCGGTGGCGTACACCGCTGTCGTCGAGCGCGCCGACATCAAGCCCGGCGACGTCGTGGTCATCCAGGGCGCGGGCACGATCGGGCAGCTCGCCGCGCAGATGGCGCGACTGCGCGGAGCGGGCGAGATCGTCATGCTCGGCACCGGCATCGATGCGGCCAGGCTCGCGAAGGCGAAGGAGCTCGGTGTCGATCACGCGATCGACATCACGGCCCAGGACGCCACCGCGTTCGTGCGCAGCCTGGGCGACGGGCTCGGCGCGCACACGGTGATCGACGCCACCGGCGTGAGCATCGCCCTCAAGCAGGGGCTCGATATCGTGCGCCCTTACGGCACGATCGTCAAGGTCGGATGGGGACCGCAGCCGCTGAACTTCAGCCTTGACCCGCTCGTGGCCAAGGCCGTCACTCTCGCCGGTTCGTTCTCGCACACCTGGACGACGTGGGAGGCGGTGCTGTCGATGTTCTCCACGGGCCGCCTGGAGACCGAGAAGGTGCTCGGCGGGGTCTATCCGCTGGCGGACTGGCTCGAAGCATTCGAGGCGATGGAGTCGGGGCGCAACATCAAGAGCGTGATGGTCTTCGACTGATCTCGCTCGCGGACAGACCGGACGCGATGACGGCGGGCGGGCCTGCGCGGCCGCCCGCCGTCATCGCGTTCACGAGAACTCGTCGAGCGTGTCGGCGACGAGCAGCTTCGCCAGCCGCTCCGCCTCGGGCCCGTCGTGCGCGGCGATCGCCGCGGCGAGAGCGCTGTGCGTCTCGATCGACGTCTCGGTGATGTCGTGCATCCCCGGCCGGGTGTCCATGGCGCGGGCGTGCAGGGTGGCGCCGATGGTGTCGGACAGCTGGGCGATGACGGGATTCGCGGTTCCTTCGAGAAGAAGCCGGTGGAACTTCGCATCCGCGTCGAAGAACGCCCGGAGGTCGTGGCTCTCCTCGATCGCGGCCCGCATCCCGTCGGCGGCGGCGATGAGGCCCTCCGCCTGCTCGGGCGTGATGCGTTCGCTCGCGAAGCGCGCGGCAGCCTGCTCGAGCCCGAGACGCAGCTCGAGCAGCTCGCGCATCTGCTGGCGGTAGTCGAGCCCCTGCGATCGCCAGTACACGACGTGCGGGTTGAGCAGGTCCCACCTCTCTCTGGGCTGCACGCGCGTTCCCACCTGCGGGCGGGACTCGAGCAGGCCCATCGAGCTCAGCGAGCGCAGGCTCTCGCGCACGACGGAGCGCGAGACCCCGAAGCGCTCGGAGATCTGCTCGGCGAAGACGATGCTGTCGACGGGAAGGGTCCCGTCGATGATCTCCTGACCGAGGATCTCGAAGACGTGCGCGTAGAGTCCGCTGCCCACGCGGCTGCGGTGCTTCGCGCTCGGAGAACCCGAGGAGGTGAGATCGACCATGGTGTCCTTCAGACGTGGGGCGCTCAGAGCGCGCCGGCGTGCTCGTAGGCGAGACGCGGAACCTGAGTGGCGAGCTTGCCGCCGCTGATATCGATCAACGTACCGGTAATGTACCGAGCCTGGTCGGAGGCGAGGAAGCAGACGAGGTTCGCGATGTCGGCCTTCTCGCCCCAGCTGCGCAGCGTGAGGGTGTCCAGAAGTCGGTCCTGCTCGGCCTGGTCGCGCTCGGTGAAGTGGTTGAGCGTGGTGGGCACCATGCCGGGCGCATAGGCGTTGGCGGTGATGTTCCAGGGGCCCACCTCGCCGGCGAGGGCGCGGGTGAACTGGTTGACGGCCGACTTGGAGCCGGCGTAGGCGGCGGAGCCCACAATCGGCACGATCGCGGCGAACGATGCGGCGTTGATGATGCGTCCGCGGCGCTGGCGCTTCATGATCGGCAGCACGGCCTGGCAGGTGAGGTAGGTGCCCTTGACGTTGATGTCGAAGCAGAGGTCCCACACGTCCTCGCTCAGCTCGGAGACCAGGCCGTCGCCGCCGACGCCCGCGTTGTTGACGAGGATGTCGATGCGCCCGAAGCGGGCATCCACATCGGCGACGATCTCGCGGATGCGCGCGCCGTCGCGCACATCGCACACGTACTGCACGTGCTCGCCGCCGATCTCGGACAGCTCCTTGTCGAGGCTGGCGAGGTCGCCCTCGTTGATGTCGAGCGCGACGGTCGTCACGCCCTCGGCGGCGAGGGTCTTGACGATCTCGCGCCCGATCCCCTGCCCGACGCCCGTCACGATCGCGACCTGTCCGGTGAGAGTGATGTCCACAGTGAGCCTCCTTGCGTGTGAGCCGCGAGGCGCGGAACCGACACGTTACTGCTTCGTGACTATCGGCGCTTCGTGGTACTAGTATTATTTATAGGGGTTATTCGACCTTAACACAGCACGTCATCCACGGAGGATGAGATTCGTGCCCAATGAAGGGAGATGCAGTGAAGCATCGTTCGATTCGAGTCGCGACCACAGGTGTCGCGATCGCAGCGCTGACCACGGGCCTCCTCGCCGGATGCTCCTCCGCCGACTCCGGCGGTGGCGAGGGCGGCGAGCAGACTCTCCGGGTCACGCTCGCCAACCACGTGTGGACGGACATCGTCAAGGACAAGATCTCCGAGTTCGAGGAGGCGCACGAGGGGGTCACCGTCGAGGTGACGCAGCTGGGCGAGGACCAGCTGTCCGACCAGTACAACGTCAAGCTCAATGCGGGCACCGACGAGATCGACGTGATGATGTACCGCCCGCTGCAAGAGGGCAAACTCTTCGCGCAGAACGGCTATCTGGCCGACCTCAGCGACTATGTCACGCAGGACGCCGAGTGGGACTGGGACGACTTCCAGTCCGGCCCCGTTGAAGCCACGACCTTCGACGGCGCGGTCGTCGGCGTGCCCATCATCACCGAGCAGGAGGTGCTGTACTACCGCACCGACGTGCTCGAGAGCCTCGGCATCGCGGTTCCGTCCACGCTCGAGGAGCTCGAGGCGGCGTCCAAGCAGATCAAGGAGCAGGGCCAGATCGCCGGCTTCGTCGCCCGCACCGGCGTCTCGGCAGCGGTGACGCAGTTCTCCAGCTTCCTGTTCAGCGAGGGCGGCGACTTCGCCAACAAGGACTACACCAAGGCCACCATCGACTCGGATGAGGCCAAGGCCGCCTACGAGCTGTACGGCCGCCTGATCGGTCAGTACGGCCCCGACAACGTGTCGACCGACATGAGCTGGCCCGACGCCGCCGCGCTCTTCGCGCAGGGGCAGGTCGCCTTCTACACCGACGCGTCCAGCCTGTACCAGAACCTCGCCCTCGAGGAGAACTCGACGGTCTGGGACAAGGTCGGCTACGCGCCGTTCCCGTCGGGCAAGGCCGGGTCGGTGCCCTACAACGTTCCGTCGT
Source organism: Microbacterium pseudoresistens (assembly GCF_013409745.1). Classification (NCBI taxonomy): domain Bacteria; kingdom Bacillati; phylum Actinomycetota; class Actinomycetes; order Micrococcales; family Microbacteriaceae; genus Microbacterium; species Microbacterium pseudoresistens. Next base: position 187,170 of record NZ_JACCBH010000001.1, on the reverse strand, counting down.
GGGCGCTGGGCATCAACAACGACTCGAGCAAGAAGGATCTCTCCTTCGAGTTCGTGAAGTGGCTGACCAGCCCGGAGATGACCCTCGAGGTGCAGACCGCCGGCGTTCCCGCGGCTCGCGCGTCGGTGTGGTCCGACCCGCAGGGCACGGCGAGCTTCCCGGAACAGCTGGCCGAGGCGATCTCGATCGGTTCCGAGACCGGGTTCGGCTACGACCGTCCGCTCGTGATCAACGTCGCCGAGGCCCGCGAGATCGTGGGCGCGCCGATCGTGGAGGCGATCACCGGGGGCGACGTCGATGCGGCCATCGCCAAGGCGCAGGCCGACTTCCAGGCGTTCCTGGACGACGAGAACTCCTGACCCGCATCGCCGGTCGTGCGGCGCCCGCCGTCGCACGACCGGCGTGATCTCTTCTCGATTTCCGACTTTCCGACGCCGGCGGCGTGCACCTTCGCAGCGCCGCCGGCCACCACGACGAGAGACGACCATGACAACAATCACCGGATCCCGGAAGGGGAGGAGCAGCGCATCGCTGTCCGGGTGGGCCAATCGGCACCGCAAATGGGTGTTCGCGGCCCCCGCGATGGTATTCGTCGCGCTCCTCATCGCCTTCCCCCTCGGCTGGACGCTCTACCTGAGCCTCACCGACGCGTCGGGATCGATCCGCGCGCCGCACGACTTCATCGGGATGGCGAACTATCTCGATGTGCTCACCGACGTCGATCGTTTCTGGCCGGCCGTCGGGCGTACGGCGATCTTCACCGTCGGGGCGATGGTGATCGAGATGGTGCTCGGCATGGCGATCGCCCTGTTGCTGTGGCGACCGTTCCGCGGCCAGGGCCTCGTGCGCGTCATCATCCTTCTGCCGCTGGTGGCCACGCCGGTGGCCGTCGGCATGATGTGGCGGCTCATCTTCGAGCCGACCATCGGGTTCGCCAACCAGTTGCTCTCCTGGGTGGGGATCCCCGCGCAGCCGTGGCTCGCGGGCGAGGCGACGGCACTGCCGACATTGATCTTCGTGGACATCTGGCAGTGGACGCCGATGGTCGTGCTCATCCTGCTCGCGGGCCTCACCTCGCTCTCCGATGAGCCCGACGAGGCGGCCCGCGTCGACGGCGCCAACGCCTGGCAGCGGTTCTGGCATGTGACCTTCCCGCTGGTCATGCCTACCTTCATCACCGCGATCCTGCTGCGCGGGATCGATGCGCTGAAGACCTTCGACATCCTCTACGCCACGAAGGGCAAGGGCGGCGGATCGTTCCACGAGGTCGAGACCCTCAACGTCTACGCCTACGGTCTGAGCTTCGACTACAACAAGTACGGCGAGTCGTCGGCCGTGCTGGTGATCTTCTTCCTCATGATCATCGGCTGCATCTGGCTGCTCACCATTCGCAAGAAGAAGGCAGGCGATCGCTGATGGCCAAGACAGACACCTCGCTGCTGGTGACGACCTCGCCCGTCCAGCGCCGTCGCCCCCGCGGGCGCGGGTACAAGACCTTCCGCGTCATCATGCTCGTGCTCGTCGCGGTCACCTTCCTCGCGCCGATCCTGTGGATGCTCCTGGCCTCCTTCAAGACGAACGTCGACATCTACAACCCGGGCGCCGCCTTCGTCTTCAGCCCGACGACGAAGAACTACGACACGGTCTTCGGGCAAGCCGACTACATCCAGTTCATCTGGAACAGCTTCTTCGTCGCCGCCGTCGCCACGGTGCTCTCGCTTCTGCTCGCGGTGCCCGCGGCCTACTCGATGAGCCGTTTCGTGATGAAGAAGTCGGCCGTGCTCGTGCTGCTGGCCCGGGTCATCCCCGGCGTCAGCCTGCTCGTTCCGTGGTACTTCGTCTTCGCGAACATGCGGATCGTCGGCACCTACACGCCGCTCGTGCTCTCGCACATGTTCGTTTCGCTGCCGCTGATCCTCTACATCATGATGTCGTTCTTCGACTCCATGCCCGAAGACCTCGAGGAACAGGCACAGGTCGACGGGCTCACCCCGATCGGGGCGTTCCTCCGCATCACGCTGCCGCTGTCGGTGCCCGGCATCGCGACCTCGAGCATCCTGTCGTTCATCTTCTCGTGGAACAACTTCATGTTCGCCCTGGTGCTGTCCGGCGCGAGCACGAAGACGCTGCCCGTGGCGATCTTCGACTTCGTCGGATACGCGAGCATCGACTGGGGCGGGCTGATGGCCGCCGCCGTCGTCGTGACGATCCCGATCATGGTCATCGCGCTGTTCACCCAGAAGTACATCGTCTCCGGACTCACGGCGGGGGCGACGAAGGGGTGACGCAGCGAGTGCTCCATCCGCCCGTCGTCGTGATGGGCGTGCAGGGTTCTGGAAAATCGACGATCGCCGAACTGCTCGCCTCCCGCACCGGGGGGCGAGCGGTCGACGGGGATCGCCTTCATCCGGCGGACAACGTCGCGCGGATGGCGGCGGGCGTTCCGCTCTCGGATGCGGATCGTGAGCCGTGGCTGCGCACGATCGGCGACCTGCTCGATGCGCACCGCGGCGACAACATCGTCGTCGTGTGCTCGGCGCTGCGGCGCAACTATCGGGATCTGCTGCGCGACCGTGCGCCCGGCACGGTCTTCGTGCATCTCTCGGGGAGCTTCGAGCTCATCTCGGAGCGCGTCGACGCACGCACGCACGAGTACATGCCCCCGGCGCTGCTGCGCTCGCAGTTCGCATCGTTGGAGCCTCTCGAGCCGGATGAGGACGGCATCGTGATCGACGTCGCGGCCGCGCCTGTGCGGATCGTCGACGAGGCGGTCGCCTTCCTCGACGAGCACGCGCGCCGGGTGTCCGGCGGCGCCGCGTCGTCGCGGTAGGTCGGGCGCCGCGGCGGCTCAGTCCTTGCGGTAGCCGGAGCGTCCCATGACGCACAGCGCGCCGACGGTGAGCACCGATCCGGCGAGCGTCATGGCGCCGATGAACCAGAACAGGACATGGGAGAGGAAGGCCGCATCGAGCATGGCATCAGCCTATCGGCTGTTTCGGGTACGATAGAGGGGTTCCTCGGCGAGGGATGACGCGTGTGCGCCATCCGTGATCGACGCGGCGAAGCGGTCACCACGGTGACTGGCGTTCTCGTCCTCGTGTCCATCGCCGAGACGACAGAACCCCAGACCACCGCACGGCCACGTCGTGCGCCTGAAGGAGAACATCATGTCCCAAGACACCAAGGTCGCCGCGGAGCTCCGCACGAGCTTCGGCAAGGGCTTCGCCCGCCGCCTGCGCGCCGCCGGTCAGATTCCCGCCGTCATCTACGGCCACGGCACCGACCCGGTGCACGTCGCGCTGCCCGGCCACCAGGTCGGCCTGCTCATCCGTCGTGCCAACGCGCTGCTCGAGCTCGACATCGAGGGCAAATCGCAGCTGGCGCTGGTCAAGGACGTGCAGAAGGACCCGGTGCACCAGATCATCGAGCACATCGACCTCCTCGTCGTCAAGAAGGGCGAGAAGGTTCAGGTCGAGCTGCCCGTCGTCGTCGTGGGCGAGCCCTTCGCGGGAACCGTGGCCAACCTCGACGCCACGACCCTGACGGTCGAGGTCGAGGCCACGCACATCCCCGAGAACGTCGAGGTCGACGTCGAGGGCCTCGAGGACGGCGCGCACGTCGTCGCCGGCGACGTGAAGCTGCCCAAGGGCGCGACCCTGGTCGCCGACCCCGAGCTGCTCGTGGTCGCCGTCTACGTGCCGACCGTCGAGGTCGAGGAGACCGAGACCGACGAGGCCGAAGAGGGCGAAGAGGCGGCCGAGGCCGCCCCGGCCGCTGAGGAAGCCGCCGAGTAAGCACCGAGATGTCGGGAGCCCGTCGCCGCCTGTTCGGGTGGAGGCGGGCTCCGTCGTCGGAGGGGACGGATGCAGTGACCGACACGTGGCTCGTCGTGGGGCTGGGAAATCCCGGTCCGCGCTACGCGGCGACCCGGCACAATGTCGGCCAGCTCGTCGTCGACGAACTGGCGGCGCGGCGCGGTGAGTCCTTCCGCCAGCACAAGGCGGGCGCGAGCGTGGCAGAGACCCGGCTGCGCCCCGGCGGCGCGCGAATCGTGCTGGCCAAGCCGAACAGCTTCATGAACGTCTCGGGCACGCCGGTGGCGGCCCTGGCCCGCTTCTTCTCGGTGCCACCGGAGCGCGTGGTGCTCGTGCACGACGAGCTCGACATCCCGTTCGACACGATCAAGCTCAAGGTGGGCGGCGGGCACGGCGGGCACAACGGCATCCGCGATGTCGCGCGCACCCTGACCACGCCCGGCTTCCCCCGTGTGCGGGTGGGGATCGGGCGCCCTCCGGGGCGTCAGGATCCGGCCGACTGGGTGCTCTCGCCGTTCGGTGCGGCCGAACGTGCGAACCTGCCGATCCTGGTCTCGGATGCCGCCGACGCCGTCGAGCAGCTCATCGACGAGGGTCTCGTCGCCGCGCAGCAGCGGCACCACGCCCCGCGCGCCTGAGTGCCGGGGCCGGCGCGGCGGGTCAGGCCTGGAGTCCGGCGGCGCCGCTGGCCGCACCCGCGCCGAACAGGGTGACGGCGAGCACGACGAAGAGGATGGGGCCGAGGGCTGCGATCACGATCGCCGCGATCCCCGCGCCGCGCCCGCGCTTCTTCACGGCGGCGATGATGCCGAGCACGAGCCCCGTGATGCCGGCGATGGTGCCCGCCCAGAAGGCGATCTCGGCCCACAGCACGATGTCGCGCACGGGGGAGAGGAAGCGCAGCGACGACTCGTCGAACGCGGAGAGGTCGTTGGCGTTGACGATTCCGCGGCCGATCTCGAACGATGCCCAGCCTCCGAGCACGGTGCAGCCGACGCCCGCGATGACGGCCAGGACGAGGGCGATCACACCGAGCGTCGAGCCGCGCGGCTCAGCGGACGCCGGCAGCGGCGCCGCGTATCCCGCGGCCGGGCCTTGCAGAGCACCGGGCGGGGCCTGGTACGTCGGTGCGGGCTGAGAGCTCGGGGTCGCCTGGTAGCCGGGAGCCGGCGCGTACGTCGGCGCAGGGTACGAGGCCGGGTACGAGGGAGCGGGCGCCTGCGGAGACGGCGGCGCATACCCCGGCGGCGGCACGGGCGGAACGGACGGCTGCTGGAGATCGCTCACGCCCTTCATCCTACGGCGACGGTGCGAGCCGGCGTCGGCGCCCCCGCGTAGACTTCTGCGGTGACTCTGCAGGGGATACTCCGCGCCTTGGAACAGGACGCGCCGCGGTTCGGCGACGCGCTGACCTGGGCCCAGACCGACGCCGATCTGCTGGCGACGTCGGGGATGGATGCGCCGACTCTCGCCGCTCTTCTCACGCGCCGCGCTGCGGCGGGCCGACCGGCCGCGCTGCTCGTCGTGGTGCCGACCGGACGCCGCGCCGATGCGCTGGCCGCGGCCATGGCCTCGTACCTCGCCGAGGCGGAGGTGCTCACCTTCCCGGCGTGGGAGACGCTGCCGCACGAGCGGCTGAGCCCCAGCCCCGACACCGTCGGGCGGCGCCTGGACGTGCTGCGCCGGATGGCCCTGTGGAACGGCGAACGCCCCCTGATCGTCGTCGCCTCCGTGCGTGCCGCGCTGCAGCCGGTCGCCGCCGGGCTCGGCGAGGTCGAACCGCTCGTGCTGCGGGTCGGCGGGCGAGGGTTCGATCTCGACGGCGTCGCGGCCGACCTCGTCGAGCGGGCATACACCCGCGTCGACATGGTGTCGCGCCGCGGCGAGTTCGCCGTCCGCGGCGGCATCCTCGACGTCTTCCCGCCCACGGCCGAGCATCCGTCACGCGTGGAGTTCTTCGGCGACGAGGTCGACCAGATCCGTGCCTTCTCGGTTGCCGATCAGCGCTCACTGCCCGGCGAGGTCGCCGAGGTCTCCCTTCCGGCCAGCCGCGAGCTGCTGCTGACCCCCGCGGTGCGTGCGCGGGCCGCCGAGCTCGTCGACGCCTATCCGGGCATCGCGGGCATGCTGCAGAAGATGGCCGAGGGCATCCCGGTGGAGGGGATGGAGTCGATCCTGCCCGTCGTCGCCGGCCCCGTGGTGCCGCTGACCGACTGCCTGCCCGAAGGCGCGGCCGTCGCCCTCGTCGACCCCGAGCGCTCCTCGGCGCGCGCGGTGAGCCTGGGCGAGACCAACCGAGAGTTCCTCGACGCGGCGTGGAGCGCAGCGACCGCTGGCGCATCCGCCCCGATCGATCTGCAGCAGGGCGACTTCCTCGCGATCTCGGAGCTGCGCGAGGCCGTGCACGTCCGCGACGGCGTGTGGTGGCGCCTCAGCGCCTTCGACGCCGGCTCCGACGACGCGCTCGTCGAGCAGGGTGCCGATGGCGAGGCGGCTGCGGCCATCCCGTCGTTCCACGGCAACGTCGACGGCGCCGTCGACTTCGTCTCCTCCCGGGTCTCGGAGGGCTGGCGCGTCGTGCTCGTCGCTTCCGGATCGGGCCTGCTCGACCGCGCGCGAGACGTGCTGTCGGACCGGGGCATCGCCGCGCGGATCGTCGACGACCTCGAGTCCGCGCCGGATGCCGGGGTCGCCACGCTCGTGGTCGGCAGCATCGAGGGCGGATTCCAGATTCCGGATGCGCGCCTGGCCGTGCTCACCGAGAACGAGTTCTACGGGCGCACCATCGGCGGCGACCAGCGGGTCGTGAAGAAGCTGGCTTCGCGGCGCAAGAACGTCGTCGACCCCATGCAGCTCAAGCCCGGCGATCACGTCGTGCACTCCACGCACGGCATCGCGAGGTTCGTCGAGATGACTCAGCGCGAGGTCACCACCGGCGGCCGCAACGCCACGAAGACCACGCGCGACTACCTCGTGCTCGAATACGCGCCCTCCAAGCGCGGCTATCCCGGCGACAAGCTGTACGTGCCCACCGATCAGCTCGATCTGCTCTCGCGCTACGTGGGCGGCGAGGCGCCGACCCTGTCGAAGATGGGCGGCAGCGACTGGGCCGCGGCCAAGGGCAAGGCGCGCAAGGCCGTGCGCGACATCGCGGTCGAGCTCGTCAAGCTCTACTCGGCGCGCATGGCCGCCAAGGGATATGCGTTCGGCGCCGACACTCCGTGGCAGCGCGAGCTGGAAGAGGCGTTCCCGTTCGCCGAGACCCCCGATCAGCTGCAGACGATCGATGAGATCAAGGCCGACATGGAGCGCGCGATCCCCATGGACCGGCTGCTGTCTGGCGACGTGGGCTTCGGCAAGACCGAGGTGGCCGTGCGGGCGGCGTTCAAGGCGATCCAGGACGGCAAGCAGGTCGCCATGCTCGTGCCGACGACGCTGCTGGTCAAGCAGCACATGGAGACCTTCGCCGAGCGCTTCGCCGGCTTCCCCGTCAAGGTGCGCCCGCTCTCGCGCTTCCAGACCGACAAGGAGGCGCGACAGGTCGTCGAGGGATTGCTGGACGGCTCGATCGACATGGTCATCGGCACGCATCGCATCCTCACCGAGCGGGTGCGCTTCAAAGACCTCGGGCTCATGATCATCGACGAGGAGCAGCGCTTCGGCGTCGAGCACAAGGATGCGCTGAAGAAGCTGAAGACCAACGTCGACATCCTCGCGATGAGCGCCACCCCCATCCCGCGCACGCTGGAGATGGCGGTCACCGGCATCCGCGAGATGTCGACCCTGGCGACGCCGCCCGAGGACCGCCACCCGATCCTTTCGTTCGTGGGGGCCAAGAGCGACAAGCAGGTGGCCGCGGCGATCCGGCGCGAGATCCTCCGCGAAGGTCAGGTGTTCTATGTGCACAATCGTGTGAAGTCGATCCAGCGCGTCGCCGCGGAGCTCGCCGAGCTCGTGCCGGAGGCGCGGATCGCCGTCGCGCACGGGCAGATGGGCGAGAACCAGCTGGAGCAGGTCGTCGACGACTTCTGGGAGCGCAAGTTCGACGTGCTCGTCTCGACGACCATCATCGAGACCGGGCTCGACATCTCCAACGCCAACACGATCATCATCGACCGTGCCGATCGGTACGGCCTGTCGCAGCTGCACCAGTTGCGCGGACGCGTGGGGCGCGGGCGCGAGCGCGCCTACGCGTACTTCCTCTACGACGATGCCAAGCCCCTGTCCGAGACCGCCGCCGACCGTTTGCAGACCATCGCGGTGAACAACGATCTCGGATCGGGCATGCAGGTGGCGTTGAAGGATCTCGAGCTGCGCGGTGCGGGGAACCTCCTCGGGGCCGAGCAGGCCGGACACATCGCCGGGGTCGGGTTCGACCTGTACCTGCGGATGATCGGTGAAGCCGTGGCGACCTTCCGCGGCGAGGCGACCGAGACGGGCGCGGAACTGCGGCTGGAGTTGCCCATCGACGCGCGCATCCCGGATTTCTACATCGACAGCGAGCGCCTGCGTCTGGAGGCATACCAGAAGCTCTCGTCCGCGGCGACGGCGACCGCGGCCGACGATGCTATCGATCTCGTCGTGGAGGAGCTGATCGACCGGTACGGGGAGCTTCCCGAGGAGGTGGAGGGTCTCGTCTCCATCGCACGTCTGCGGCGGCGCGCGGCGAAGGCGGGGCTCACCGACGTCGTCGCGATGGGGTCGAACCTGCGCGTGGCGCCTGCGCGCCTGGCGGAGTCGATGCAGGTGCGCCTGAAGCGGTTGTATCCGAAGGCGAAGCTCATCGGCGGGGGAGAGGCGCTGGTCGTGCCGATGCCGACGCAGTCCGTCGATCTCGGCGTGGGCGTGGAGCCGGTGGACGACGCGGCGCTGCTGGAATGGGTCGGTCAGCTGTTCACGGCGCTGTTCCCGGCCTCGGCGGCCGCTCCGGCGGACCCGGTCACGTCCTGAGGTCCGTCCGAGAACAGGCGAACGCCCGGCATCAGGCATTCTGCTGCGCCAGGCGCCTGTTCTCGGGCGTTCGCATGTTCTCGGGCGAGCGGTGATGCCTGCGGGGCTACGCTGGCGGCATGATCTACGAGCACCTCGGGGCTCGGCCCCGCATCGACGACACCGCTGTCATCGCCCCCTCCGCCGTCGTCTCCGGAGACGTCGAGATCGGGCCGGGCTGCCAGGTGCTGCACGGCGCCGTCATCACGGCGGAGGGCGGGCCGATCACCGTCGGCGAGAACGTCATCGTCATGGAGAACGCGATCGTGCGCGCGAGCGCCGCCAACCCTGTGCACATCGGCGACCATGTGCTCATCGGTCCTGGCGCCACCGTGTCGGGGGCGACGGTGGGCGATGAGGTGTTCCTCGCCACGGGCACGCGCGTGTTCAACGGCGCGCAGATCGGCGCCCGCGCCGAGGTGCGGATCAACGGCGTCGTGCACCTGCGTACGATCCTTCCCGAGGACGCGGTGGTGCCGATCGGCTGGGTGGCGGTCGGGGAGCCGCTGCGGATCCTGCCCCCCGAGCGGCACGAGGAGATCGAGGCCGCACAGCGCGAGCTCGACTTCCCCGGCTACGTGTTCGGCGTCGACCGCGACACCCCGGATGTGATGGTGCAGCTCACCGAGCGCTACGGGCGATCACTGGCCCGCCACGCCCACGACCGTGAGGTCTGATCAGATGGCGCCCTGGGCGACCATCGCCGTGGCGACGCGCTCGAAGCCGGCGATGTTCGCGCCCGCGACATAGTCTCCGGCGACGTCGTAGCGCTCCGCCGCCTGGAAGGCGGCGTCGTGGATGTCGGCCATGATCTCGCGCAGCTTGTTCTCACTGTCGCCGAAGGTCCAGCGCTGACGCGAGGCGTTCTGGCTCATCTCCAGTGCCGAGGTGGCGACACCGCCGGCGTTGGCGGCCTTGCCGGGGGCGAAGAGCACGCCCGCCTTCTGGAACGCCGCTGCCGCATCCGGGAGGCACGGCATGTTGGCGCCCTCGGAGACCGCGCGCACGCCGTTGGCGATGAGCGCCTCTGCGTCGTCGATGCTCAGCTCGTTCTGGGTGGCGGAGGGCACGGCGATGTCGCCGGGGACCTCCCACACCCGCCCGCCCTCGACGAAGCGCGCACCGGGGCGACGGTTCGCGTACTCGACGATGCGCGCCCGCTCGACCTCCTTGATCTGGCGGAGCAGGGCCACATCGATCCCGGCGTCGTCGACGACGTAGCCGGAGGAGTCGGAGGCGGTCACGGCGGTGGCGCCCAGCTGCTGGGCCTTTTCGATCGCGTAGATCGCCACGTTGCCGGAGCCGGAGACGACCACGCGCTTGCCGTCGAGCGACTCGTTGTGCACGGCCAGCATCTCCTGTGCGAAGAACACCGCGCCGTAGCCGGTCGCCTCGGTGCGCACCTCTGCGCCGCCCCAGCCGGTGCCCTTTCCGGTGAACATGCCCGACTCGTGACGGTTGGTGATCTTGCGGTACATCCCGAAGAGGTAGCCGATCTCGCGGCCGCCGACGCCGATGTCGCCCGCGGGGACGTCGGTGTGCTCGCCCAGGTGGCGGTACAGCTCGCTCATGAACGACTGGCAGAAGCGCATGACCTCGGCCTCGCTCTTGCCGTGCGGGTCGAAGTCGCTTCCGCCCTTGGCGCCGCCGATGCCCTGACCGGTGAGCGCGTTCTTGAAGATCTGCTCGAAGCCGAGGAACTTGATGATCGAGAGGTTCACCGAGGGATGGAAGCGCAGCCCGCCCTTGTACGGGCCGAGCACGGAGGAGAACTGGATGCGGTATCCGCGGTTGACCTGCAGCTTGCCGGAGTCGTCCGCCCATGGCACCCGGAACATGATCTGGCGCTCGGGCTCGACGAGCCGCTCCAGCACACCCAGGTCGCAGTACTCGGGATGCTGCTCGATCACAGGAGAGATCGAGTGCAGCACTTCGTGCACGGCCTGGTGGAACTCCGGTTCGTGAGGGCTGCGCGCCTGGACCGCGTCGAAGGCGGGCTGCACGGCGGTGGCCAGGGGGTGGAACTCGGAAGAGACTGCGGTGGTCTGAAGCACGCGGGGGAAGGCTTTCTTGACGACGATTCGAAAGGCGCGGTCGTGTCGCGCACGGGGAGAAGGCCGGATTGGGCCTTTTTCACTGTAGCGCGCTCGTGGCTCACCGCCGAACGGCGCGTGAGTGCCGGATCACCCGGTGTTCTGCAGGCCGGCGGCCACACCGCTCACCGAGAGCAGCAGCAGACGCTGCAGATCGGGATCCTGCGGGGTCCCCTCCTCGGCATCGCGCAGGGCGCGCAGGGCCCGCAGCTGCAGCAGCGACAGCGCGTCGACATACGGGCTGCGCAGCGTCACCGCGCGCTGCAGCACGGGCTTGTTCTCCAGCAGCGCGTCGCCGCCGGTGAGCCGGATCACCCACGACCGGGTGAGCTCCAGCTCGTCGAGCACGAGTTCGGCAAGATCCGGCCGGTCGCCCAGGGCGAGGTAGCGGCGGGCGATGCGCGGATCGGTCTTGGCCAGGCTCATCGCGACGTTGTCGACCATGGTGCGCAGCAGCGGCCAGTCCCGGTAGGCGGTGCGCAGCAGCTCTTCGTCGCCCACGGCGTCCAGTGCGGTGCCGAGGCCGAACCATCCGGCGAGGTTGATCCGCGCCTGGGTCCAGGCGAACACCCACGGGATCGCTCGCAGGTCGTCGAGTGATTCGACCGACAGGCCGCGGCGGGCCGGGCGAGAGCCCAGGGCCAGCAGTCCGATCTCCTCCATCGGGGTCACCGTCGCGAACCACGGGGCGAACCCCTCGGCCTTCACGAGTGAGAAGAAGCGCTCGCGGGATGCGGCATCCATCGTCGAGGCGACGTCGGCGAAGCGCTCGGCGGCGTCGCTGGTGCGGCGCTCGACCTCAGGGGAGGAGGCGAGCAGGGTCGCAGCGGCCACCTGGTCGATGTGGCGCATCGCGATGGCGGGCTCGCCGTAGCGTGCGAAGATCACCTCGCCCTGCTCGGTGAGCTTGAAGCGTCCGTCGACCGAGTGCGGCGGCTGGGCGAGGATGGCGGAGTTCGCCGGCCCGCCGCCGCGGCCGAGCGCGCCGCCGCGGCCGTGGAACAGCGTGAGCTCGATGCCCTGCTCCTTCGCCCATCGGCCGATCTCGGCCTGCGCCTCGTAGAGAGCCAGGTTCGCCGCGACCGGTCCGACGTCCTTCGAGGAGTCGGAGTACCCGAGCATGACCTCCAGGCGCCTGCCGGTCTGCTCCAGCCGGGCGGCGACCTCGGGATGGGTGACGACCTCGGCGAGGATGCCAGGGGCGGACTGCAGGTCGGCGAAGGTCTCGAACAAGGGGACGACGTCGAGCACGGGCACGTCGTCGCCGCAGGCGTACCGGGCGAGTCGGTGCACGTTCGCGAGATCGTCGGCCGACTGCGTGAACGACACGACATAGCGCCCGGCGGCGCGCAGCCCGTAGGCGTGCTGGATGTCGCGCACGGCGCGGAACACCTCGAGCACCTCCGCGGTCACCTCGCTCAGGCCCTCGCCGACGGTCGCTCCGTCGTGGCCCTTCTCGGTGCCGTCGAGCTCTGCGAGGGCGCGGCGGTGCACCTCGGAGTGCTGGCGCACCTCGAGTTCGGCGAGGTGGAATCCGTACGTCTCGACCTGCCAGATGAGGTGCTGCACGCCGCCGAAGGCGTGACGCACGGCCCCCGCGGCACGCAACGAGTCCTGCACGGCGCGCAGATCCGCCAGCAGCTCTTCGGGGGCCGCGTATCCGCGCGACGCGTCGCCGTCGCGGGTAGCCGCGATCCGGTCGGCCATGAGCAGAAGCACGCGGCGGTGCGGTTCGGCAGGAGACCGCTTGGCGACCGCTGCGGCGGCCCCGGGATCGGCGGCGCTCAGCCGCTCCCACAGCGCCGTGACCTCGCTCGAGGCGGGGGTGTCCTCGACGTCGAGGGTGAGCGTGCGCCCGATGCGGGCCACAGCGCGCTCCAGGCCGCGCAGCACGTGCTCGGCGGCGATCGCGGCGGCCTCGCGGGTGACGGCGGCGGTGACGAAGGGGTTGCCGTCGCGGTCGCCGCCCACCCACGAGCCGATCCGCACGAAGGCCGGGGTCAGCGGCGCCGATCCGCCGGAGGCGTCGCCGAGCAGGGCGTCATCGATCCGGCGGTACACGTGCGGCACCGTCGTGAACAGCGTCTCGTCGAACACGCTCATCACCGTGCGCACCTCGTCCGTGGGCGCGGGCTTCTCGGCGCGCAGCGGGGCGGTGCGCCACAGCGTCGAGATCTCCTCCAGCATCCGGCGCCGGGTGCGATGCTGCTCGGCACCGCCGTCGCTGGCGGCATCGTGCTCGGCGAGAAGACCTGCCAGACGGCGGATGCTCGACGACACCGCGCGCCGCCGCGCCTCGGTGGGATGCGCCGTGAACACGGGGTGGAAGCGCAGCGCGGTCAGTCGGCGTCGCGCCTCGTCGTCGCCGACCTCATCGCGCAGGTGTGCGAATGCGCCGGCCACCGTGTCGACGGCCTCGCGCTGGTCGGGCGTGCCGTTGCGCTCGCGCAGGACGCGCACGCGCTGGTGCTCTTCGGCGAGGTTCACGAGGTGGAAGTATGCGGTGAAGGCGCGGGCGACCTCGTCGGCCCGGCGTACCGTGAACGACTCGGCGATCTCGATGGCGCGCGGGAACGCTCCGCCCTCCGCATCCGTGTACGCCTGGATCGTCGCCAGGCGCAGCCGCTCGACGTCGTCGAAGAGGTCGTCTCCGCCGGATTCACGCAGAACCTGGCCGAGCAGGGCGCCTAGCATGCGCACATCGGCGCGCATGTCGTCGGGAATGCCATCGCTCGCCTCGAAGCGGCTGATGACACGGATGGCTTCGGTGGGTGTGGGTTCGGGAGACGTCACCGTTCGAGCGTAGCCCGCGGTGAGTCGGCGTCCTGCCGCGTTGCACCGGACGACGGCGGCAATACGATGAGACGGATGCGCATCTCGTCGAACCCGCTGCGAGGCCAGCAGTTCCCCGCCCTGCTGCTGCTCCTGGCGGCAGCGCTGGGCCTGCTGCTGGCCAACATGCCCGTACACGATCCCATCGCCGAGGTGCTGCACGCGCACATCGCGATCCCCGGCACCGCATTGGATCTGTCGGTGGCGCACTGGGTCTCCGACGGCCTTCTCGCGCTCTTCTTCCTCGTGGTCGCGATCGAACTGCGCCACGAGCTGACCCACGGCGAGCTCGACAGCTTCGGCAAGGCCGTGCAGCCCGCGATCGCGGCGACCGGCGGAGTGCTCGTGCCGATCATCGTCTATCTGCTCGTCGCGGGGCGCTCGGCCGATACGGCGGTCGGCTGGCCGGTGCCCACCGCGACCGACATCGCCTTCGCCCTCGGTGTGCTGGCGATGTTCGGCAAGGGGCTTCCCGCCGCGGTGCGCGTGTTCCTCCTGGCGCTCGCCATTCTCGACGACATCGTCGGCATCGTCTTCATCGCGGTGCTGTTCGCCCACGACCTGCGCGTGCTGCCGCTCGTGCTCGCCCTCGTGGCCGTGATCGTGTTCTGGCTGCTCAGCCGGTGGCTGCACGCGTCGGGGCATGCCGGGATCGCCGTCGCCATGGGGGTCGTCGGCGTCGTGTGCTGGGGCCTGGTCGCGGTGTCGGGGGTGCACGCGACGATCGCCGGCGTGTTGCTCGGGCTGGTCATGTCGCCCGTGCCGGCCGGGCGGGTGCGGCACGGCCTCGAACCGGCGGTGAACGGACTCGTGCTGCCGATCTTCGCCTTCGTCGCGGCCTTCGTGGTGATCCCCTCGCTGTCTCCCTCCGAGCTCTCGCCCGCGTTCTGGGGCATCGTCATCGCCCTGCCGGTGGGCAAGATCGTGGGCATCTCGGTGTTCGGCTGGCTCGCGATGCGCATCCGTCCGCGCGGCAGCGCCCCGGCGATGCCGTTCGCCGACCTGCTCGCCGCCGGTGCGCTGGGCGGCATCGGCTTCACGGTGTCGTTGCTGCTGGCCAACCTCGCCTTCGCCGCCGATCCGCTCGTGCGCGACGAGGCCATCCTCGGCGTGCTCGTGGGCTCGCTGGTTTCGCTCGTGATCGCGGCGGCGGTGGTGTCGCTGCGGGCGCGCTGGTACCGCACTCTCGCTGCGGCGAGCGAATGAGCGCGGCGGAGACGATGAGCGGATCGGATGACGCGTTGCGCGCGGCGGCGGAGACGATGGGCCGGGTGCGGGAGGAGTGCCCCTGGTCGCAGCGCATCACGCATCGGGACCTCGTGCCGTACCTCGTCGAGGAGTCGCATGAGGTGATCGACGCCGTCGAGACCGGCGACCGTGCGGAGCTGCGGGAGGAACTGGGCGACCTGCTCTGGCAGGTGCTGTTCCACGCCGCGATCGCCGCGCAGGATGCCGACGAGCCGTTCGACATCGACGACGTCGCGCGGGGGCTCACCGAGAAGATGGTGCGCCGGCATCCGCACGTCTTCGGTGATGCCGTGGCACGCACGCCGGACGAGGTGCTCGTGCACTGGAACGCGGCGAAGGCGGCGGAGAAGCGAGAGCGCCGCAGCGTGCTCGACGGCGTTCCCCGGAGCATGCCCGCTCTAGCCCTCGCGCAGAAGCTCCTCGGTCGCGCCGCCCCCGTCCTCGGCGATGCTCCGGCTGCCCCGCGAACCGACGGTGAGTCGAAACGAGGTGAGCCGATCTCCGAAGCCGAGCTCGGCGACGCCCTCCTCGCCCTGGTCGCCCAGGCCCGCGCACACGGCTGGGACGCTGAGCGCGCCCTGCGCGAGCGCCTCCGCGGCCTGGAGGACGACGTCCGCGCCGCCGAGGGCTGCTGACCCGAGGCGCAGACAGTCAGGAGCGCCCTGTGGCCACCCAGTAGCGACGCTTCCCGCCGCGAGAGTCCTCGTAGATCCCGCCGTTGGCGAGAATCGTGCGCGCCGAGGCTATGTTGTCCTCGTCGCAGGTGATGAGCACGCGCTCGATCCCCAGGGCGGATGCTTCGCCGAGAGCATCGCGCAGTGCCCTCGCAGCGTGCCCTTCGCGCCGCCGGGAGGGGCGGATCGAGTATCCGATGTGTCCGCCGTACTCCCTCAAGAACTCGTTCAAGGAGCGCCGCAGGGCGAGGAATCCGACCCACGCTCCGGCATCATCCACGATCCAGAACGACGAGCTGTGGACCCTTCCGGGCAGGAGCGGCACGGAGTCGTCGGCCTCTTCCTCGAGCATCGTCAGCCACTCGGCGTATCCGTCCTCGGTGAGCGCGGGGGTGCGTGGCTCACGGTTACCGTGGAAGCCGGATCCTGCAAGCTCAGGAGAATCCGGGCCGCCGTACTCCTCGATGAGTTCGACCCACTCGTCGAAGCGATCGGGGGTGGGCAGGATCAGCGGCATTCGTCCATTGTTCCGCGCTCAGAGGTCGAGGAATCGCCGTATCCAGTGCTGGATGCGTTGCATCGCGAGTTCGTCGACCACATCCAGATGCTCGTGCAGGCGTTCCCGGGAGACGAGGCGGAGCTGCTCCGTCATCGCCCATGACGGCCCGGGGAGTTCGAGGAGCGGGACGTGATTGGGCCATCCGCGCCCGCGTGAGGTGACAGGGACGATGAGTGCCAGCGAGTCGACAAGCGTCAGGAACTCATTGCCTGCGACGATGACGGCGGGTCGTCGTCCTTGCTGTTCGCGACCGATCGTCGCATCGGGCGACATCCAGACGATGTCACCCGAGTTCAGCTTCGCCATCGCCGCACTCAATCCGTGACCGGTGCCGAGACGGCATCCCACCAGGCCGTCTCCTCGCGGTAGTCGGCCCAGTCGTCGGGCGTCATGCGGGACATCGCTTCGCGCAATGCCGCGAAGTCGCGTTCCCTGCCGTGCTGTCCGACCAGATGCTCCAGTTGCTCGCCCATCGTCCGGTGCTCGGCTTTCGCCTGCTCTTTCAGCCGGTCTCGCAGCTCGGTCGAGACCTTGATGGTCGTCATGGTCATACTTTGAGTATACCGAAAGGGATACCGATCAGACCTGGGAAGATGGATGCGTGGCAACCGTGAATCCGCCGCGTGGAATGCGCGACTTCCTCCCCGCTGACAAGGCCCGTCGCGAGCGCGTGCTCGCCGTCATCCGCGAGCGCTACCGCGCCCACGGCTTCGACGAGATCGAGACGCCCGTCGTGGAGGAGTACGGGCGGCTGCACGCGGGGATCGGCGGCGACAACGAGAAGCTCTCGTACAATCTGCTGCGCCGCGGACTGGACGCCGAGGCGATCCGTGCGGGTGCCGACGACCCGGCGGCGCTCAGCGACCTCGGCCTGCGCTACGACCTCACGGTGCCGCTCGCCCGCTTCTACGCGAGCAACCGCGGGCAGCTGCCCGGGGTGTTCCGTTCGATCCAGATCGGACCCGTGTGGCGTGCCGAGCGCCCGCAGAAGGGCCGGTACCGGCAGTTCGTGCAGTGCGACATCGACATCATCGGCGACGACTCGGCCCGCGCCGAGGCCGAGCTCATCGTCGCCTCGCTCGACACGGTCGACGCCCTGGGTCTGGAGGGCGGCACGGTGCGTGTGAACGACCGCCGCGCGCTGGAGTGGATGCTCGACTCCTTCGGTTTCGGCGATGACGAGCGCCCTGGTGTGCTCATCACGATCGACAAGCTCGACAAGCTCGGCCCCGACGGGATCGTCGCCGAGCTTCGCGAGCGCGGCGCGACGTCGACGGCCGTCGACGCGTTCGAGATGTTCCTGCGCCGCCCGCAGACGACCATCTACCACCCGTACGGCGAGGCGCAGATCCGCCGCGCGCTGCCCGAGGGGGCTCCCGACGAGATCGTCGCGCACCTGGTGGGACTCGGCGAGGCCGTGGCCGCGGCGCGACCCGCGGCGGAGGGCATCGATCCGGTTCCGCTGGCCTTCGACCCGTTCCTCGTGCGCGGCATGGGCTACTACACGGGCACCATCTTCGAGCTCGCCCACCCGTCGGTCGGGTACTCACTGGGCGGGGGCGGCCGCTACGACGGCATGATCGGGCGGTTCCTCGGGCAGCAGGTGCCCGCCGTCGGCTTCTCGATCGGATTCGAGCGGATCGTGGACCTCGTCGCCGAGCGTGAGGATGCGGGTGCCGCCGCCGTCGTCCTCGTGCACGATGCCGATGTGCCCACGCCCGAGCTGCTCGCGCACAAGGCGGCTCTCATCGCCGACGGTGCGCGCGTGCGCGTGGAGAAGCGGCCGAAGAACCTCAAGACGCTGCTGGAGCGCGCCGCCGCCGACGGCTACACGGCGTTCGCCGCAGTCCGCGCGGGAGACGATCCGAGCGCGATCGAGGTCAAGCCGCTCGGGTGAGGTGGATCAGCCGGCGTCGGTCGGTGAGGCGGTGAACGACGCGGCCCACTCGGCGACACGGGCGGCGCTCTCCTCGTCGGAGAGGTCCTCGACGCGCGTCATGATCGACCAGCGCACGCCGAAGGGATCGCGGATGCTGGCGTAGCGGTCGCCGGAGACGAAGTCCGACGGCGCCTCGCGCACGGTCGCCCCGGCCGCCTCGGCGCGCGCGACCACGGCATCCGTGTCGGGGACGTAGAGGCCCAGCGAGTAGCAGTCGTCCTCGCCGTCGGGAGCGGCGACGAGGTGGAAATCGCCGCTCGGCTCGCCGAGCTGGAGGCGTCCCATCCCGAAGTCGAGGTCGGCGTGCGAGACGACGCCGCCGAACTCGGTGACATCGACGACCCGGGCACCGAAGACGTCGCGGTAGAAGCCGATGGCGCCTCGCGCGTCGCGAACCGCGAGGAAGGGCGTCAGCGAGGTCGCCGAATGCGGGCGTCCGTCGGTCGTATGGGTCCCGGTCGCTCCGGTGGGGGTGGTGTTCTGCGTGTCTGTGTTCTGCGTGTCTGTAGTCATGCCTTCACGCTAGGAAGGGGTGGGCATCGTGCGCTTGGAGATTCGCGACAACCTGATCGGAGCAGCGTCGGTCACGGCGCTCATGCCTAGGCTGGCGGCATGATCGACGCGACTCGAGGCATTCTCTACCCGGCGCGTCTGCCCGAGTTCCATCGGCTGCCCGCACCGGCCGAGGCGGCCGAGCTCGTCGCCTGGTTCTGGATCCCGGAATGGAATCTCGATCCCGGGCGGTCGTCGCGTCAGGAGGTGGTGAGCTACCCGGCGCTGAACCTCGTGGTCCAGGCCGAGGAGGGTGCCTCGCTCGCCGGCGCGACGACGCGCGCGTCGCACCGGGATCTCGTGGGACGCGGATGGGTGGTCGGTGCCCTGCTGCGCCCAGCGGCGGTCGCGGCGCTGATCGAGGATCCCGCGGCGCTCGTCGACGCCGAACGCGCCGTCGACGAACCGGTTCTGCGCACCGCGGTGACCGCTGCGATGGCAGCAGGAGAGGGGCACAGGGAACGCGCGGTCGAGGAGTTCGCCCACTGGCTGGCCGCGCGAGTCGGGACTGTTTCCGAGCCCGCCCGGCATGCGAACGCGATGGCCGATCTCCTCATGATGGACTCCTCGGTGCGCACACCCGCGCAGGCGGCGGCCCGGCTCGCGGTCTCCGAGCGCACGCTGCAGCGGATGGCGCATCGCCACGTCGGTCTGTCGCCGGCAGCGATGATCAGGCGGCGACGCCTGCAGGAAGCCGCCCAACGGGTGCGCGACGACCATAGCGTCGATCTGGCGACGATCGCGGCCGAGTACGGCTTCGCCGATCACGCGCACCTGAGCAACGAGTTCCGCACCGCGCTCGGCTTCACGCCGTCGGCGTACCGGAGCGGGGTCCGATCCTCAGGCGCACCGCTCGCGCCGTGACGCCGATCAGCACGACCGCTGATCCGATGAGCGAGGCCTCGATCGGCAGGCTGCTCACGAGGAGGAGGCATCCGAGGGCGCCGAGCACGGGGAGGATGCGGGGGTACCGCCGCGCGGCGGTCGGCTGCCGCAGCGCCGAGGCATTCGCGAGGAGGTAGTACAGCAGCACTCCGAATGAGGAGAAGCCGATCGCGCCGCGGAGGTCGGCGATCAGGACGATCGCGATCACGGTCGCCCCGATCGCGATCTCGGCGCGCCGAGGCACCTGGTGTCGCGGAGCGATGCGGGCGAGAACATGCGGAAGGTCGCTCTCCCGCGCCATGGCGAGCACCGTGCGTCCGATCCCGGTCAGCAGCGCGAGGAGCGCACCGAGCGAGGCCGCCGCCGCGGCCACTCGCACCAGGGTCGCGCCGACGGGCCAGCCTGCGGCGGCGATCACGTCGGCCAGGGGCGCCGCAGAGGTGAGCGCGTCCGCGCCGAGCGTCAGCACCACGGCACTCCCGACGAGCAGGTACACGACGACGGCGCCGCCGAGGGCCAGAACGATCGCTCTGGGAATCGTGCGGGCGGGATCGACGACCTCCTCGCCCATCGTCGCAATCCTCGCGTAGCCCGCGAAAGCGAAGAAGAGCAACCCGGCCCCCTGCAGCACCCCGTACGCGGTGGGCGCGTGCAGCGGGGGCGGGGTTGCGGTCGTCGTCGCCGCACCGGCACCGGCCGCGACGACGACGGCGAGGCCGATCAGCGTGACCACGACCAGCACGCGCGTCAGCGCGGCCGTACGGGTGACGCCGAGACAGTTGACGATCACGAGTGCGGTCACCGCGACCGCGGCGACCGGCCTCGCCCAGCCCTCGGGGGCGGCGTATGCGGCGAAGGTCATCGCCATGGCGGCGCACGAGGCGACCTTGCCGATGACGAAGCACCACCCGGCGACGAACCCCGCCCACGGACCGATCTCGGCCCGTGCATAGGCATAGGTGCCACCCGAGACCGGGTGGGCGGCAGCGAGCTGGGCGGAGGAGGTGGCGTTGCAGAATGCGACGAATGCGGCCACACCCAGCGCGATCAGCACGCCGGAGCCGGCGACACCGAGCGCAGGGCCCCACACGGCGAACACGCCTGCGCCGATCATCGAGCCAAGCCCGATCGCGACGGCGTCGGCGAGGCGGAGACGTCGTGCGAGGGGCATGGTTCCAGCGTGGCACGGCGCGGTGAACGGCGGGAGTCGGCGAGGTCAGTCGGCGCGGGCCTCGGTCACGCGCTTCTTCTCGCGGATGTAGACCTCGCGCCGCACGTGCGCGACCACGTCGCCGGAGGCATCGACGATGTCGGTCTCGAACCACTCGAGGACTTTCGCCCCGCCGTGCGCCCGCTCGCGCAGCTCTTGCGCCCTCTCCGGCGGCACGTGGAACTCGGCAGTGAGCACGCCGCGGCCGGGTTTGACGAACTCGATCTCGCCGCGGGTGTCCCACACGACGTAGTCGCGACCGAGCTGATGCATCACGAGCATGAAGAAGTAGGGGTCGGTCATCGCCGACATGGAGCCGCCGAACGCCGTCTTGACGTAATTGCGGGTGAGCGGATTCACGTGCAGCTCGACCGTCGCCCGGGTCCAGTCGTCGTTGAACCGCCGCACGCGTATCCCGCTGAACAGATTCGGGAGCCACAGGCTCATGCCGATCGCGAGTCGTCGGGGAGTGATGCGCATGGCGCCAGTGTGGTCGACCGCTGCGGAGAGCGGAAGTCAGCTGGAGGGTGGTGACAATAGTTCTAATTGAGCTAGAATTATCAGACAAAGCGGAGACGCAGAGGAGACGAGGAAAGAAGCCGTGCTCATCCGGATCAGCGACGACGTCGGGCGCCCGCTCTACGAGCAGGTGGCCGCATCGGTGCGCGCCGAGATACTCGCCGGCCGCGCCGGTCCCGGCGATCACCTGCCGCCCGCCCGTGAAGTCGGTGCGGCGCTGGACATCAACGTGCACACCGTGCTGCGCGCCTACCAGGTTCTGCGCGATGAGGGACTCGTCGATCTGCGGCGCGGCCGCGGCGCCGTCATCTCACCGGCGGCTGCTCCGCTGGCAGCGCTCGCGCACGACATCCGATCTCTCGTCGATCGCGCCGCGGCGCTCGGCGTCTCGCCCGCCACTCTCGCCGCTCTCGTGAAGGAGACCTCCGCATGACTCTCGACGCCACGGCGGCCGCTCGCCGTTCGCGCACCGCCTTCGTCTGGGTGGGGGCGATCGTCCCCGTGGTGATCCTCGCGGTGGCGACGGCCGTGATCATCGCCTGGCTGCCCGAGCTTCCCGACCCCGCCGCGACGCACTGGGGTGCGGAGGGCGCCGACGCGTTCGGTCCGCGGTGGACCCTGGCGCTGAACCCGCTGATCGGCGTCGCGGTCGTCGCACTCCTCACCGTGATCACCCTGGTGTCGAGCCGGATGTCGGCCAGAGCCGACGGCGCCGCCCCGCGGTGGTCGTCGACGGCGCGCTTCCTCGGCGCGATGAGCCTCGGCACGGCCGGGCTCATCGCGTTCATCGCCCTCGTCACCACCGCGGTGCAGCGCGGTCTGAGCACGGGAGAGCAGGCGCCCGACGTGACGGGTGCCGTGATCGCCGGTCTGGTGCTCGCCGTCGTGCTCGTCGTCGTCGGCTGGCTCCTCCAGCCGGCGAGCCCCACCCCTGTTGCGAGCGGCGTCGCGTCGGAGCCGCGCATCCCACTGGCCGCAGGAGTGCGCGCGGCATGGTTCGGCACGGCGAGCATGAACCGGGCCGGCGTCGTCGTGCTGCTCGCGACGCTGGCGGTGCTCATCGTCGTCACCGCGTTCGCGGCGGCGCGCGGCTCGTCGGCGGCCTGGATCATCGGGGCGGTCACGGCCCTGGTCGCACTCCTGATCGGCGGCACATTCGTTTTCCGGGTGCGTGTGAACCGGGAGGGGCTGCTCGTGCGCTCCATCATCGGCTGGCCGCGCGCCCAGATCCCGCTGGAGCGGATCGCCCGCATCGAGACGACGCCGCTCGATCCCTTCCGCGAGTTCGGCGGGTGGGGGTGGCGCATCGCCGTCGACGGACGCCGCGGGGTCGTGCTGAGAGCGGGCGAGGCGCTGCAGGTGACGGATACGCGCGGCCGGGTCTTCGTCGTCACCGTGGACGGCGCCTCCGAGGCGGCGACGGTGCTCGAGAGCCTTCGCGGACAGGTGCGGCATGACGCGACGGGAACGGAATGATGACAGGGAACGGAAGGACGACAGGGAGCGGGACGATGCCTGAGCACGAGAACACACCGGAGAACGAGAACATGCCGAATGAGCGAGCGGTCGCCGCGGCGCCACCGGTGCGCATCAGCCCGGCGGCGACGATCGTGTTCGTCGTGCTCGCGTGCGCGCTGGCGTGGCTGGTGGCGCTGCCGTTGTGGCTCGATAGCGGCCTGGGCAACCCGCTGGCGACGGTGCTCGTCCCGCTCATGATGTTCACGCCGCTGATCGCCGCACTCATCGTCGTGCTCGCCCTGCGCGCCGTGCCCAAAGGGCAGCGCCTGCGATTCCTGGGCATGTGGCCGCTGCGACCCGCCAGGCGCGTCGTCTGGCTGATGGTGCTGGGCTGGCTGTCGCCGATCGTGATCGTCATGGCGGCGCTCGCGCTCGCCGCGGCGGCGGGGTGGGTCGCCCTGGACTTCTCCTTCGCCTCATACGCCGCGCTGCTCTCCTCCGCGAGCGGGGTCGACATCGACGCCCAGTCCGCCATGATCGCCGCCGTCGTGCAGCTGGCCGTCATCCCCTTCGCCGCCCTCTTCAACGCCGTCTTCGCCTTCGGGGAGGAACTCGGCTGGCGCGGCTTCCTCGTGCCGGCGCTGCGCCCGCTGGGCACCTGGCCGGCGCTCATCCTCAGCGGCGCGATCTGGGGCCTCTGGCACGCGCCGGTCATCCTGCTCGGGTACAACTTCGGGCGCACCGACCTCACCGGCGTGGTGTTCATGACGGGCGGATCCATCGCCTGGGGAGTGCTACTGGGCTGGTTGCGGCTGCGCTCGGCATCGGTCTGGCCGGCCGTGCTCGCCCATGGCACGCTCAATGCCGCAGGCGGGCTCGTCCTGATCCTCGCGGCCTCCACGCCCGACATGGCGCTGGCGGGTCCGCTGGGCGTATCCGGGTGGATCGTGTGTGCGCTCGCCGCGGTCATCCTGCTGCTGACCGGGCAGTTCCGTCGCCAGCCTGCGCTCGCCGCGTGAGATCCGCTCCTCGGCGCGGTGCACCCCGCGGCTAGACTGACTGCGGATCGACGACGCTCCGTCCACCATCCCCTCCGAACACGACCGTTCACTCACGAAGGAGCACATCCGTGGCACTCATCGAGGCTGTAGGCGCACGCGAGATCCTGGACTCCCGGGGCAATCCGACCGTCGAGGTGGAGGTGCTCCTCGACGACGGCATCGTGCAGCGCGCCGCCGTCCCCTCGGGCGCATCCACGGGTGCGTTCGAGGCGTATGAACTGCGCGACGGCGACAAGAGCCGATACGGCGGCAAGGGCGTGCTCAAGGCCGTCGAGGCCGTCATCGACGAGCTGGGGCCCGCGATCGAGGGTGTCGAGGCGAGCGAGCAGCGCGTCATCGACGAGATCCTCATCGAGGTCGACGGCACCGACAACAAGAAGCGCGTCGGTGCCAACGCGATCCTCGGCGTGAGCCTGGCCGTCGCCAAGGCGGCGGCCGACTCGGCCGACCTGCCGCTGTTCCGCTACCTGGGCGGCCCCAACGCGCACCTGCTCCCGGTGCCGCTGTTCAACGTCATCAACGGCGGATCCCACGCCGACAACGGCATCGACATGCAGGAGTTCTTCCTCGCCCCGATCGGCGCGGACACGTTCTCGGAGGCATTGCGCTGGGGCACGGAGGTCTACCACGTGCTCAAGGGCGAGCTGAAGGCGGCGGGCTTCGCCACCGGCCTCGGCGACGAGGGCGGCTTCGCTCCCGATCTGCCGAACAACCGCGAGGGACTGGAGTTCCTCGTCAAGGCGATCGAGAAGGCCGGCTTCACGCCCGGCACCGACATCGCCCTGGGTCTGGATGCCGCGGCCACCGAGTTCTTCGACAAGGGCGTGTACCGCCTCGACGACAAGGACTGGGACGCCGCCGCGCTCACCGACTACTACGTCGGCCTCGTCGACGACTTCCCGATCGTCACGATCGAGGACGCGCTGGCCGAAGACGACTGGGACGGCTGGAAGGCGCTCACCGAGAAGCTCGGATCCTCGATCCAGCTCGTCGGAGACGACCTCTTCGTCACCAACCCGGAGCGCCTGCAGAAGGGCATCGACCTCGGCGTCGCCAACTCGCTGCTGGTCAAGGTCAACCAGATCGGCACGCTCTCCGAGACCCTCGACGCGATCAACCTCGCGCACCGCTCGGGCTACACGACGATGCTCTCGCACCGTTCGGGCGAGACCGAGGACACCACGATCGCCGACCTCGTCGTCGCGGTGAACTCGGGCCAGATCAAGAGCGGCGCGCCCGCTCGCAGCGAGCGCGTCGCGAAGTACAATCAGCTTCTGCGCATCGAGGAGGAGCTGGGCGACGCGGCGGTCTTCGCCGGACGCAGCGCCTTCCCGCGCTACAAGGGCTGATCGGCCGGCGGATCATGGATCCGCACACGATCTCGACGCGATTCTGACGGAGGGGGAGCCATGGCACGACGACCGGCTCCCCCTTCGTCGTCCCGTACTTCGGCGCCCTCGTCGGCGCCTTCCTCGTCCGCGCCCTCCTCGTCGGTCAAGGCGCGTCCTGCCGCGACGTCGCGTACCGCTGCGCGCCGTCCGCGGGGCACCGTCGACGTGCGGGAGTGGGTCGGCGGCATCCGACTGTCCGGCTTCATGGTCATCATGCTCTCGCTGGTCATCCTCGGCGCCTGGGTGCTCGTGCCCACCTTCGGCACGTACCTCGACCAGCGGCAGAAGATCGCCGCCCTCGAGCAGACTGTCAAGCTCAGCGGCGAGCGCATCGCCGAGCTCGAGCAGGAGCGCGATCGCTGGGACGACCCGGCCTACATCACCACGCAGGCCAGGGAGCGGCTGTACTACTACCAGCCCGGCGAGATCCTCTACCTCGTGCAGAACGACCTCGACCCCGCCGCGCGCCCGAAGGATCCCGCTCCCGTCAGCGACGAGGTGCAGGAGAAGGGATCGGACTGGATGCCGCAGCTGCTGCGCAGCCTCACCGGAGCGGGGCTCGCGCAACCGGCCACCGCCGCCGACGGCTGAGCGCTCCAGGCTCGTCGTTGCGGTCTCGCACAGGAGGCGTCCCGTACCCTGGGTGCGTGACCACGCCGCCGTTCGACCCGCCCTCCGAGGCCGACATCGCGGTGGTCTCGGCCCAGCTCGGACGCACCGCCCGCGGCGTCGTCGGGATCGCCGCCCGATGCGCGTGCGGAAACCCGACGGTCGTGGCCACCGCTCCGCGCCTGGCCGACGGCACGCCTTTCCCGACCTTCTACTACCTCACGCATCCCGCGGCCACCGCGGCGATGTCGACGCTCGAGGCCGAGCAGGTGATGCCCGAGCTCGCTGCGCTCCTCGATGACGAGACGACGGCCGCCGCTTATCTCCGCGCCCACGAGGCCTATCTCGCCGACCGTGCCGGTTTCGGAGATGTGCCCGAGATCGCCGGGATCTCCGCGGGAGGCATGCCCACGCGGGTCAAGTGCCTGCACGCGCTGGCCGGGCACGCCCTCGCCGCCGGCGCGGGTGTCAATCCGATCGGCGACGAGGCGCTGCGACGCTCCCGGTGGTCGCCGGGACGGTGCGAGTGCCTCGAGCCGGGGGCGGCGAGCGCGGCACGATGACGGCGCGCAGCGCGCGCGGCGTCGCGGCGCCGTGGCGGATCCTCGCGGCCGTCCTCGTGGCGGCGGCCTCATCCACCCTCGTGGCGGCGACGCCCGAGCCCACGCCCACGCCGACGCCGACGATCGATCCGATTCAGCTGGCGGAGTACTGGCTGGATGGCGGCCATGTACGCGAGGCGTGGGAGACCACGCGGGGCGAGGGCGTGACGATCGCGATCATCGACACCGGCATCGCCCAGGGGCCGGCGGCGTTCGAGGGCGCCGTCGTCGGCGGCACCGACGTGTCGGGCCTCGGCTCTCCCGACGGGCGCACGCCGGTGGGTCCGGTGGATGCCGACCACGGTTCGCTCGTCGCCTCGCTCGCCGCCGCGCGTCCCGCCGCCGACGGCACGGGCATGATCGGCGTGGCGCCGAAGGCGAACCTGCTCTCGGTGTCGCTGGGGTTCGGCGCGTCCGCTCCCGTCCCGTTCGTGCAGCAGGTGGCTGAGGCGATCGTGTGGGCCGTCGACAACGGCGCCGACATCATCAACCTCTCGTTCACGACGAACACCCTGGACTGGGACAAGAGCTGGGATGACGCGTTCCTGTACGCCTACGAACACGACGTCGTCATCATCGCCGCGGCAGGCAACCGCGGCAGCGGCACCGCATCCGTGGGTGCCCCCGCCACCATCCCGGGCGTGCTGACCGTGGGCGGCGTCGATCAGCACGGCATCGCGAGTCGGGCGGCGTCCACCCAGGGCATCACGATCGGCGTCATGGCCCCCAGCGAGTCGCTGCTGGGCATCACGCCCGACGGCGATCTCATCCGCTGGCCGGGCACGAGCGGGGCCGCGCCGATCATCGCCGGGGTCGCCGCCCTCGTGCGCGCCGCGCATCCCGAGCTGGATGCCGCCAACGTGATCAACCGGATCATCCGCACCGCGCGACCATCGGATCAGGCGACGCAGAACCCCGATCCGCTGTACGGATACGGACTCTTCGACGCCGCCGCCGCGGTGAAGGACGACGTCGCCCCCGTCGACGCGAATCCGATGGGGGATCTCGCCGAATGGGTGCGCGTGCACCGGCGCGGCGCCGCCGAACCCGCCCCGGTGCCGAGCGCGGCCCCCGTCACCCTGCCCCCGCTGCCGGCCGCCGACCCGCCCGCAGCTGAGGGTTCGCCGCTGATC
The DNA here is from genome assembly GCF_013409745.1 of Microbacterium pseudoresistens. NCBI lineage: Bacteria > Bacillati > Actinomycetota > Actinomycetes > Micrococcales > Microbacteriaceae > Microbacterium > Microbacterium pseudoresistens. The sequence continues at coordinate 159,601 of NZ_JACCBH010000001.1, read as the reverse complement.
CCCGGCGCCGATAGCCTGTTGTACGGCACGCTGCCGCTGATCGCTCTCACAGTCCCTGGTATTCTGATAGCGCTTGGTGTCACCGCTGCTGCCCGGCGCATCCGTTCGGCGCGCGCCCCACGCACGCCGAGATCCTGACGACGAGGAGCTGTCCCGCACGTGGCCACGAATTCTTCTGTGCCCAAGATCCTGATTGTCGGCGGAGGCTACGCGGGCTTCTACACGGCGTGGAAGCTGGAGAAGCATCTGCGCAAGGGCGAGGCCGAGGTCACGATGGTCGACCCGCTCCCGTACATGACCTATCAGCCGTTCCTCCCCGAGGTCGCCGCGGGGTCGATCGAGGCGCGTCATGCGGTGGTGGCCCATCGCAGACACCTCACCCGGACGAACGTCGTCACGGCGAAGATCACCGGCATCGACCACGCGAACAAGGTCGCGACGATCACGCCCGAGGCCGGCGAGCCGTATGAGTTCGCCTACGACCAGATCGTCGTCACGGCCGGCGCCGTCTCGCGCACCTTCCCGATCCCCGGCATCGCCGACAACGCGATCGGACTGAAGACCATCGAAGAGGCCGTCGCCGTGCGCGACCGCCTGCTGTCGAACTTCGACAAGGCGGCCTCCATCCCCGCCGGGCCGGAGCGCGACCGTCTGCTCACCGTCGTCGTCGTCGGCGGCGGATTCGCAGGCATCGAGGCGTTCGCGGAACTGCGCAACCTCGCCTCGGCACTGGTGGGCAAGTATCCGCAGCTCTCGTTCGAGGACACCCACTTCCACCTCATCGAGGCGATGGGGCGCATCATGCCCGAGGTCTCGCTGAAGACGAGCGAATGGGTGCTCAAGGACCTCGCCAAGCGCGGCGCCAGCGTGCATCTCGACACCCAGGTCACCGGCGCCGTGGACGGCGACGTCGAGCTCTCCACGGGCGAGGTCATCCCGTCCGACCTCATCGTCTGGACCGCGGGCGTCATGGCCAACCCGACCGTCGTGCGCGGCGGCGACCTGCCGGTCGAGGAGCGAGGACGCATCCAGACCCGTGCCGACCTGCGCGTGGGCACCGATGACGACGTCGTCGAGGGCGCATGGGCCGCGGGCGACGTCTCGGCCGTGCCCGACCTCACCGGCGGCGGCGTGGGCGGCTTCTGCGTGCCCAATGCGCAGCACGCGGTGCGTCAGGCCAAACTGCTCGCGAAGAACCTCGTGGCCGTGCTGCGCGGCGAGGAGCCCAAGGACTACGTGCACAAGAACCTCGGCGCCGTGGCAGGGCTCGGCCTCTACAATGGCGTCTTCCAGTCGGGCGGCATCGCGCTGAAGGGCTTCGTCGCCTGGCTCGCGCACCGCGGTTACCACGGCCTGGCCATGCCGTCGTGGGAGCGCAAGTGGCGCGTGCTGTGGGGCTGGTGGAACAACCTGTGGCTGGGTCGCGACTTCGTGAACCTGCAGACGGTGCAGGACCCGCGCTACGTGTTCGAGGAGTTCGCAGCGCGGCCGCGACCGGCATCTCCCGCCTCCGCGGGGAAGACGCAGGAGAGCAGCGCCGACGAGAAGCCGGCCAAGAAGACCGCGGCGAAGAAGAGCCCCGCCAAAGCCGCGGCACGCGGCAAGTCGGAGAAGGTCGCCGGCTGACGTCCGGGCAACCGGGGTTCGAGGCGCGAGCCATGCGTGTGACGTACCCCCGGTCGGACTCGAACCGACACTGAAGCGATTTTAAGTCGCCTGCCTCTGCCATTGGGCTACGGGGGCCCGCCCAGAAGCCTAATCGCGTCGAGCGGCTCACCGCATGCGGGTACGTCGTAGGGTAGGGGAGTGCTCGATCTCATCGCCGACCGAGGCGCCGCGACGACGCCCGCCGACCCGCGCATCCGCACGACGGTGCGCCGTCCCTGGGAGCACCCGCACCACTGGTGGCCGCGCCTGACAGAGGCCACGGCGCACCTTCCGGCGCCGGTCGGCGCGATCGATCTCGATGCGCTGCGCTACAACGCCCTCGACATGGTCGTGCGCGCCGGCGGGCTGCCCATCCGTGTCGCGACGAAATCGGTGCGGGTACGCTCCGTCATCGACGCCGCGCTGAAGGTCCCGGGATATCAGGGGCTGCTCGCCTTCACGCTGCCCGAGGCGCTGTGGCTGGCAGAGGAGCACGACGACATCGTCGTCGCCTACCCCAGCGTCGACCGCGCCGCCCTGACCCGACTCGTCGCCGACGAGCAGGCGGCGGCGCGCATCACCCTCATGGTCGACGATCCTGCCCACCTCGACCTCATCGACGCCGTGGCCGCGCCGGGAAGCCGTCCGCGACTGCGCGTCGCGATCGATCTGGATGCGTCGTGGCGCTCGGCCGCCCTCGGGCACATCGGCGTGCGCCGGTCGCCGCTGTTCAGCGCCGACGATGCCGCCCGGTTCGCCCGCGCGGTGGCCGAACGGCCGGGTTTCCGACTCGTCGGCGTGCAGATGTACGAGGCGCAGATCGCCGGTCAGCCCGATGACACCGGCAGCGGAGACGGGCTGATCCGTGTCGTGCAGGAGCGCTCGCGGCGCGAGTTGCGCGAACGCCGCACCAGGATCTTCGAGGCCGTGCGCGCCATCGTGCCCCTCGAGTTCGTCACGGGCGGCGGCACGGGCTCGCTCGAGTACAGCGGATCCGATCCCGTGCTCACCGAGATCACGGCGGGCAGCGGACTGCTCGCCGGGCACCTTTTCGACGACTACCGTGCGTTCCGGCCCGCGCCCGCTGCGGCGATCGCCTTCGATGTCGTGCGGCGCCCCGCCGACGACATCGCCACGGTGATGGGCGGCGGCTGGATCGCCTCCGGCCCGCCCGTGGCCTCCCGTCAGCCGCAGCCGGTGTGGCCGACGGGATTGCGCACCATGCCGCGCGAGGGCGCAGGCGAGGTGCAATCCCCACTGCGCGGCGAGGCGGCGCGCACGCTGCGGATCGGCGACCGTGTGTGGTGGCGCCACGCGAAGAGCGGCGAGGCGGCCGAGCGGATCGATGCCTACCACCTCGTCGACGGCGACCGCGTGATCGACGAGCTGAGGACCTATCGCGGCGAAAGAAAGGCATTCCTGTGACGAGACCCGGCGGAGTGTGGCGGAACTGGGGGCGTTCGGCATCGGTGCGACCGGTGCGTGTGGAGCATCCGCGCAGCCCTGAAGGCGTGCAGCGCGCCGTTCTCGCCGCCGCTGCCCAGGGCCTGCGGGTCAAGGCCGTCGGCGCCGGGCACAGCTTCACCGGGATCGCCGTGGCGCCGGATGTGCTGCTCGACCTCGATGACATGCAGGGCCTGGTCGGCGTCGATGCCGACCGCAAGCGGGTGACCCTGCTCGCCGGCACGCGCCTGCATCGAATCCCGCGGCTGCTCGCTCCGTACGGTCTCGCCATGGAGAACCTCGGCGACATCGACCGGCAGTCCATCTCGGGGGCGATCTCCACCGGCACCCACGGCACCGGTGCGCGATTCGGCGGCATCACGACCCAGGTCGTCGGCGCCACGCTCATCACTGCCGCGGGGGAGTTCCTGCGCATCGATGAGGAGCACCAGCCCGAGCTCCTGCCCGCCGTCGCCCTCGGGCTCGGCGCCCTGGGCATCCTCGTCGAGGTCACGCTGCAGTGCGTCCCGGCCTTCGTCCTGCACGCGGTCGACCGCCCGCAGCCGCTCGATGACGTGCTCGACGGCCTTCCCGCGCTCGTCGCCGACTCCGATCACTTCGAGTTCTACTGGTTCCCCCACACCGACATCGCCCTCACCAAGAGCGCGGAGCGGCTGCCCGAATCGGCCGTGCGCCATCCGTTGCCGGCCGTGGGAAAGTGGATCGACGAGACGCTGCTCTCCAACGGCGTCTACCGGGCCGTGTGCGCGGCGGGCACCGCGCTGCCCGCCGTCACCTCGCCGTTCAACCGGCTCGCCGTGAAGCTCACCGGTGACCGCGAGTACACCGACATCTCGCACCGCGTGCTCACGCAGAGTCGCACGGTGCGGTTCCGCGAGATGGAATACGCGCTGCCCGCCGAGAACGTCGTGCCCGCGTTCGGCGCCGTGCGCGCGCTCATCGCCGAGCGCCGGTGGCGCATCGAGTTCCCCATCGAGGTGCGCTTCGCGGCTGCCGACGACATCTGGCTCTCCACAGCGCACGGCCGCGATTCGGCCTACGTCGCCGTGCACCGGTACTGGCGGCACGATCCGCGCGAGTACTTCGAGGCGGTCGAAGCGATCATGCTCGAACACGGCGGCCGGCCGCACTGGGGCAAGCTGCACGCCCAGACACGCGACTCGTTGCGCGAGCGCTATCCGCGCTTCGACGACTTCATCGCCGTGCGCGACCGCCTCGACCCCGAGCGCCGGTTCGCGAACCGTTACCTGGAGCGCGTGCTCGGCGAGTGATGGCAGACGCTCAGGAGACGTCCGGGAGCCGGGGATAGGATGAGACGAACGAGTTGAAGGGGGTCGCTCATGGACGTTCTGGTACCAGTGCTCATCGTCGTGGGCGTCGTCGTGCTCTTGGCGCTCGTCGTCGGCATCTACCTCTGGTCCACCTACAACTCGCTCGTGCAGCTCAATGTGCGCGTCGACGAGGCGTGGAGCGACATCACGGTGCAGCTCAAACGGCGCGCAGATCTCATCCCGAACCTCATCGACACGGTGAAGGGATACGCAGCGCATGAGAAGGCCGTGTTCGAGAACGTCACCCGCGCGCGCGCCGAGACGCTGTCGGCAACGGGCCCCGCAGAGGCGGGAGTCGCCGAGGGGCACCTCCAGCAGGCGCTGAAGAGCCTGTTCGCCGTGGCCGAGGCGTATCCGCAGCTGCAGGCGAGCCAGAACTTCCTGGGGCTTCAGCACGCGCTGGTCGACACGGAGGACAAGATCCAGGCCTCCCGCCGCTTCTACAACGGTGGCGTGCGCGAACTCAACACCAAGATCAAGGTCTTCCCCAACAACCTCTTCGCCCGCAACCTCGGCTTCTCCGAGCGCGAGTTCTTCGAGGTCGTCGACGGTGCAGCGATCGCGGAGCCGCCTCGCGTGCAGTTCTGAGCCCCGAAGTTCTCAGCTCTGGACCTCTGGGCCGGATCTCTCAGCCGCGGAAGACGGCGAGCTGACGGTCGTCAGCGCACCGCGATCCGCAGGGCCTCGACGGTGAAGACGACATCTCCGTAGACGCTCCATGCGTCGGTGCGGTAGGTGCTCTGCACCTCAGCACCGTTCGCATCGAGCCCGTGCACAGTGGCGATGAGCACGCCGCCCGTCGCCGCGAACGACGCCGATTCCGGTGTCAGAACGATCTGCGGCATAGCCTCGACGCGGTACGCCACCGAGGTGAGCGACGCGGCATCGGCGCCCCAGGGGATGCGGATGCCGCAGTGCGGCCGGATCTCCGCGGCCTCGGCGGTGCACTCGCCCAAGTACGACTCGAGCTGGGCCTGTGCCGCCGTCGTGGACTCGTCGGTGAGCTCGGGGGCGAGTTCGGCTTTCGTCGTCTCGCCGGGATGCACCGCGATGCCCACGGAGCCTGTCATGTAAGGGGCGGGCGCGGCGCTCGCCTCGTACACGCCGGGCAGCAGGGCGATCGGGACCGAGGCGTCGATGCCTGCGACGGAGACGGCACCCCATGGTCGGGTCACCGAGACGGTGCCGGCGAGCGACGTCGACGGTGACCAGCCGGCGGACCCGCGTCGCAGCTCGACGGTCGTGCGGTGGGCGTCGCCGTCCAGCGTGTATGACACCGTCACCCGCGCCCGATCGCCGTCGACCTCTTCGGCGACGGCGACGGGATCGGAGACGGTGGCATCGGCGGCCGCCAGGGCGGCGGCCTGCTGTTCGTCGACATCGGCTCCGCACGAGCGCACGCCCTGCGCATCCGCTCGTGCGAGCGCCTCGAAGCAGCCGAGTGCCGTCTCCGCCGGGCCGGGGGCGGGGCGCAGCATCCACCAGATACCGGCGACCGCACCGAGGAGGATCATGGCGCCGACGGCGATCAGCGCCGTGCGTGCGCGCCTGCTCACGCCACGACCTCGTCCCTCGGGCCGGCGTGGCGTGTGACGGCGCCATCGGCGTCGAGCGCCGCGTGCAGCTCATCGGTCGCGTCTCCCCACTGCGCCACCGAGATGCCGTCCAGCCCCTGCCATCCCGCAGCGGTGCGCAGCTCGGCTGCGATCCGCTCCACGTCGGCGACGGGGTCGGCCTGCGGCTCCCACCAGGCGGACTGCACGCGGAGCACGCCCGCGGCGCGGTCGGCCTTGAGGTCGATGCGGGCGGCGATCCGATCGCCGACGAGCACAGGGAGCGAGTAGTAGCCGAAGCGCCGCTTGGCTGCGGGTGTATAGATCTCGATCCGATAGTCGAGCTCGAAGGCGCGCAGCGCGCGCTCGCGGAACCAGACGACGGGATCGAACGGGGTGAGCAGCGCCGTGGCGCCGATGCGCCGGGGGATCGCCGCCTCGGTGTGCAGCCAGGCTGGGATGGGCCGGCCGCCGCGCTCCCAGCCCCGCACCCGCACCGGCCTCAGCTCGCCCGCATCCACCAGCTCCTGCACGGCGGTCTGCACAGCGACGCGATCCCGGATGCGGTAGTAGTCGGCGAGATCGGCTGCGGTCGCCACGCCGTGCGAGCGCGCCGCGCGGCGCACGAGTTCGCGGATCGCATCGTCGACGGCGATCTCGTGCCCCAGGACCTCTCGGGGAACGACGTGCTCGGCCAGCGCATATCGGCGTTCGAAGCCCTCACGACCGGCGATCGCGACCTCGCCCGTGCGCCAGAGGTGCTCGAGGGCGTGCTTCACGTCGTCCCAGTCCCACCATGGTCCGCGGTTGCGCGGGGCTTCGTCGCGGATGTCGGCGGGCCGCGACGGGCCCTGGGCGTGAAGCACCTCGCGCACGCGTTGGAGGGTGCGCGCGCGGTCGCCGTGCCACTCCGGGTCGTACTTGCGGGCGAACCCCTCGCGACGGAAGCGCCACAGTGGCCAGTCTTCGACGGGGAGGAAGGTGGCCTCGTGCGCGAGGTACTCGACGTATCGCGACGACCGCGACATGAACGTGCGATCGAGCATCGCCGGCTCGTACGAGCCCAGCCGCGAGTAGAGCGGCATGTAGTGCGAGCGTGCGAAGACGTTCACGGAGTCGATCTGCAGCACGCCCATCCGCGCCATGGCCGCATGTGCGTGCCGCGGCGACGGATTCTGCGGCCGGCGCCTTGAGAAACCCTGGGCGCCCAGGGCGATCCGGCGCGCATCGGCGGCGCTGAGCGTATCCGTGGATCGCGGCGTATCGGTCACATCGGCCAGCGTACCCACGGCCGACGACATGACCCCGCCGTGACCCTCGCGATACCGGGACGGGAATACGGCCGGTCATAGAATGGGCGGATGACACCGGAGAAGCCGCGGCTCCGCGACCTGCTGCGCGTGGCGGCCGCGCCGAACGAGGCCGATCAGACGGTGCCGAACGGACTGCGGGTCGCCGCCGCGTACGCGTGGCGTTTCCTCGTGCTCGCCGCGGCGATCGGGGTGCTGATCTGGCTGGTGATCCAGCTCAAGCTCATCGTCGTGCCGCTCATGGTGGCCCTGCTCGTCACCGCATTGCTGTGGCCGGTGTTCGAGGCGATGCTGCGCACGCGCATGCCGCGATGGCTCGCGATCGTCATCGCGGTCGTCGGCACCCTCGCGATCGTCGCCGGGCTGCTGTGGCTGGTCGTGTGGCAGATCGTGCGGGAGTGGTCGGAGGTGCGCGACCGCACGCTCAAGGCCTTGGACGATTTCCAGGCGTACCTCATCGACGGACCGCTGCACCTGTCGTCGGCTGAGATCGAGGGGTATCTCCAGCAGGCGCTCCAGTTCATCCAGGAGCAGGCCGAGCTGCTGTGGTCGGGCGCCCTGGCGATCGGCACCACGGCGGGTCATGTTCTCACCGGCGCCGTGCTCGCGGTGTTCATCCTGCTGTGCATCCTCGCCGACGGCGCCGGCATCTGGCGCTGGGCGCTCCGGCTGTTCCCCCGTACCGCGCGCCCCGGCGTGGACGCGGCCGCGCACAACGGGTGGCGCACGGTCGTGAACTACGCCCGCACGCAGCTTCTCGTGGCCACGATCGACGCGATCGGCATCGGCCTGAGCGCGTTCTTCCTCGGCGTTCCGCTGGCCATCCCGGTCGCCGTGCTCGTCTTCCTCGGCTCGTTCATCCCCATCGTCGGTGCGGTCGTGACCGGCGCGCTCGCCGTCTTCCTCGCCCTCGTCTACAACGGCCCGTGGATCGCACTGTGGATGCTCGTCGCGGTCCTGATCGTGCAGCAGGTCGAGGGTCATCTGCTGCAGCCGCTGCTGATGGGCGCAGCGGTGAAGGTGCATCCGCTCGCCGTCGTGCTCGTCGTCGCCGGCGGCGCGATGATCGCGGGCATCCCCGGGGCGCTGTTCGCGGTGCCGCTCGCCGCGTTCGTGAACGTCTTCGCGGTGACGATAAGCAGCGGGTCGTGGCGCACGGGTGCCCCGCCAGGCGGAGATCTGATCTGGAGCACGGTGCCACGGGCACGGAAGGGAACAGCGGGATGACGCGAGACGCGATACCGGCACTGGAGGAGATCGAGCAGGCCGCACGCGGACTCGCCGACGTCGTGATGCACTCGCCGATGCTGCCTTCGCGCGCACTGTCGGAGGCGCTGGGATCACCCGTGCTGCTGAAGATGGAGAACCTCCAGCGCACGGGCTCCTTCAAGATCCGCGGTGCGGCGCATCGATTGTCCCGCCTCACCGCCGAGGAGCGCGCCCGCGGCGTCGTCGCGGCGTCGGCCGGAAACCACGCCCAGGGCGTCGCACTGGCGGCCCAGGCGCTGGGCATCCCGGCCACGATCTTCATGCCGATCGGGGTTCCCGTGCCCAAGCTCCTCGCCACGCGCGGGTACGGCGCCGAGGTGGTGCTGGAGGGCGAGACGGTGGCGACGTCGCTGCGCCTCGCCGACGAGTTCGCCGAGCGCACGGGCGCCGTGCTCATCCATCCCTTCGACCACCGCGACATCGTGATCGGGCAGGGGACGCTGGGGCTCGAGATCGTCGACGATGTGCCCGACGTCGACACGGTGCTCATCGGCATCGGCGGGGGAGGGCTCATCGCCGGGGTGGCGACGGCGGTCAAGGCTGCTGCCGCTGCCCGGGGCCGCGAGGTGCGGATCGTCGGCGTGCAGGCCGAGAACGCCGCTGCCATGCCGGTGTCGCTGGCCGCTGGACACCCGGTGGAGATCACCACGCAGCCCACGATCGCCGACGGGATCCTCGTGGCGCAGCCCGGGGGAGTGCCGTTCGAGATCGTTCAGGAACTCGTCGACGAGGTCATCACCGTCACGGACGACGACATCGCCCGCGCCATCCTCGTGCTGCTGGAGCAGGCGAAGGTCGTCGTCGAGCCTGCCGGAGCCGTGGGCACGGCCGCGATCCTCGCGGGCAAGGTCTCCGACACGGGCACGACCGTCTCGGTTCTCTCTGGGGGCAACATCGATCCGCTCCTGCTGCAGCGGGTGGTCTCCCACGGCCTTGCCGCATCCGGACGCTACCTGACGATCCGCATCCCGCTTCCGGATCGCCCCGGGCAGCTCGCGCGCGTGTCCGCCCTCATCTCGCAGGCGGGCGCGAACGTCATCGAGGCGATGCACACGCGGCACGGCCACGGCCTTCAGATCAGCGATGTGATCCTCGAGCTCAGCGTCGAGACGCGCGGCGTCGAGCACTCCGAGCTGACGCTGCAGACGCTGCGCGACGCCGGCTTCGAGCCGGTCGTCGTTCCGGATTAGGCCGTCATGCCGCGGGCGGTCAGCCCGTGAAGGTGTCGACCTTGACGATCTCGACCGGGATGGAGCGGCCGTTGGGCGCCTCGTACGAGGTCTTCTCGCCGACCTTGAGGCCCTGGATGGCCGTCCCCAGCGGGCTGGCCTCGCTGTAGACGTCGAGGTCGGTGCCGCCGGCGATCTCGCGACTGCCGAGCAGGAAGGTCTCCTCGCCGCCGGCGACGATCGCGGTGACGACCGTGCCCGGCTCGACGACGCCGCGGCTCGCGGGGGCCTCGCCGACCTTGGCGGTCTTCAGCAGCTGCTCGAGGGTGCGGATGCGCGCCTCCTGCTTGCCCTGCTCGTCCTTGGCGGCGTGGTAACCGCCGTTCTCCTTGAGGTCGCCCTCTTCGCGCGCGGCCTCGATGCGCTTGGCGATCTCTTCTCGACCGACGGTGGAGAGGTTCTCCAGCTCGGCGACGAGGCGGTCGTACGCCTCCTGGGTGAGGAAGGGGACCTGAGCGTCGTTCGGCACGGCGATACTCCTTATGAGACGAGGGCGATCCGGCATCCTGGCCGGGATATGCCAAGACGCCCCGGCACCTGCCGGGGCGTCGACTTCTTCAGACCGAGTTTAGGCGACCCAGCATGAGTTCACCAAACCCGTCGTCGCGAGCGCGACGGTGGGCACGGTCTCCGAGAAGGCGCGGGCGTGGTCGGCCGATGCCGGGTACTCCACGACCTTCCATCCCACGACGCCGAACTCCTCGTCCTGCGCCTCGACGATGCAGTGCACGTCTCGGTCGCGAGGGGCGGTGATCTGGAAGTCGACCGTGACGGAGTGCTCGTCGATCACCCGGTACCCGGTTCCGGTGATGTCGACGTCGTCCATCGCCGAGCGCACGGTCATCCATCCGGCCACGCCCACGACGGCGACGGCGAGGGCGCCGCCGACGATCCACGGGACGCGCTTCGAACCGGTGCGCCCGTACCGCTCGTCGAGTTCGGCGGGGGTCGTCACGGGCATCGTCACGGGGGCGTCTTCCGATCGTTAGGCTGGAGTTCCAGGTTAACGCGTGATGCCGGGAGGCGGATACATGATCGAGCTCCTCGTACGAGCTGCCGCGGCGACGCCGACTCCCACCCCCACGGTCGATCCCGAGCTCGTCACGCCCGGCCCCGTGGGCTTCGCGATCGTGGCGGTGCTCGTCGTCGTGGTCGGCTTGCTGATCTGGGACATGCTGCGCCGAGTGCGCCGCGTGCGCTACCGCGAAGAGGTGCGCGCCGAACTGGACGCCGAGGAGCAGGCGGCATCGGCTCCCGACAGCGACGCGGATGAAGCCGGGCCGAAGTCGTAGCGCCCCTTGTTCCCCTGCCTTCGACGACCCGGATCCGTTCCGGGTCGTCCGTCGTTGATAACGGTTCGGTAAAACGGCTTGCATAGGATTAGTTCGTCAGCTGTACTAACAAAAACATCGACACGAACCGAACCGCGAGAACACGATGACGTGCGGTTCTCAATCCGACAGCACACCTCCGGCATGGAAGCCGGGGAAACCGAGAGGCAGAGAAGAATGAACAGGAAGCTCGGAGCCGTCGCGATCGCTGGGATCGCGGCAATCACCCTCGCCGGCTGCAGCACCGCCGGCGCATCGGGCGGCGGCGACGCCAGCGGGTTCGACACCGAAGGCGCCAAGGGCCAGGACATCACGTTCTGGGTCATGGGCGGCGACACTCCCGACGAGGCCCGCCAGTACCTGGTCGACCAGTACAAGGAGGCCACCGGCGGCAAGCTGACCATCGAGCAGCAGGACTGGAGCGACGCACTCACCAAGCTCAGCAACCAGCTGCCCGACGCGAAGAACACGCCGGACGTCACCGAGATCGGCAACACCTGGTCGCCGACCTTCACCACCGCGGGCGCCTTCGCCGACCTGAGCGGCATCTACAAGGACCTCGGCGGCGACAAGCTGCTGCAGTCGTTCGTCGACGTCGGCACGGTCGACGGCAAGCAGTACGCCCTGCCGTACTACTTCGGTTCGCGCTACATCACCTACCGCAAGGACATCTGGGAGGCCGCCGGCCTCGAGCAGCCCAAGACCCTTGCCGAGTTCAACGAGGACGTCAAGAAGCTGCGCACCGACAGCCAGTCCGGTTTCTACATCGGCGGCCAGGACTGGCGCAACGGCGTTTCCTGGATCTTCGCCAACGGCGGCGAGCTCGCCAAGAAGGACGGCGACAAGTGGGTCTCCACGCTGTCGGACGACAAGAGCATCACGGGCCTGGAGCAGTTCCAGGACCTCTTCGAGAACGCCTCGAACGCTCCGTCGACCGAAGACGACTCCACGCCGTGGGTCAACATCAACAACGACAAGAACGGCGCGGCCCCGACGGCGGCGACGATCATCGCACCCGGCTGGGCGCACTGGTCGGTGGGTGACTACACCGGTGACAACGACGAGGGTGCCGAGGTCCGCGAGTGGAACGACGACGTGTTCGGCGTCTTCCCGCTCCCCGGCGTCAAGGAGGGCGAGGTCGCCCCGGTCTTCGCCGGTGGCTCGAATGTCGCCATCTCGGCCAAGAGCGAGAAGCAGGCCGGTGCCAAGGAGCTGCTGCGCATCATCTTCTCCGACGAGTACCAGGAACTGCTCGGCAAGAACGGCCTCGGCCCGGCGAACACCGACTTCGTGTCGTCGCTCGGCGATGACCAGTTCGCCACCGCGCTGATCGACTCGGCACTGGGCTCCAAGCTCACCCCGGCGGCCCCGGGCTGGGCGGCAGTCGAGGGCCAGAAGATCCTCGAGGAGTTCTTCGGCAAGATCGCGGAGGGCGGCGACGTCACCGCCCTGGCCGCCGAGTACGACAAGAAGATCGACGCCATCATCAACGGCTGATGCACTGGACGGGGGCGGGCGTCAGCCCGCCCCCGTCTCGTCTCCCCACCAGAGGATGCAAAGGTGAATCCATGACCTCGACCGTGACAGCCACGACCTCCCGCACCCGCGCGGAGGCCGCGTCGCCTCGCCGGCGCTCGTGGGCGCCGTACCTGCTGATCTCCGCATCCGTCGCCGTGCTCCTGCTCGGCATGGGCTACCCGGTCATCTGGCAGGTCGTCACCTCGTTCCAGAAGTACGGGGCGATGCAGCAGCTCGGGGGCAAGGCCCCCGACTTCGTCTGGTTCGACAACTACATCGCGATCGCCACCAACTCCACCTTCTGGGGCGTCGCCTTCCGCTCCATCGCCTTCTGCATCATCACGGCGGTCATCACGATCGTCATCGGAGTGCTCCTTGCGCTGCTCATGAGCAAGGTCCCCGGAGCCGTGCGGCTCATCCTCCAGATCGCGCTGCTGCTGGCCTGGGCCATGCCGGTGATCGCCGCCATGACCGTCTGGATCTGGCTCTTCGACCGCCGCAGCGGCGTCATCAACTACCTGCTCAGTCTGATTCCCGGCGTCGACATGACGGGCTTCAACTGGATCGGCACCACACCGGTGCTGTTCTTCCTCGTCGCGGGGCTCATCGTGACGTGGATGTCGGTGCCCTTCGTCGCCTTCTCGGCCTACGCGGGCCTCACCCAGGTCAACGGCGAGGTCGTCGAGGCCTCGCAGCTCGACGGCGCCGGAGCCTGGCAGCGCTTCCGCTTCATCATCTTCCCGGTTCTCAAGCCGATCATCGCGATCGTGCTGCTGCTCAACCTCATCTGGGACCTCCGCGTGTTCGCCCAGATCACCCTGCTGCAGGATGCCGGCCCCAAGTCCACCGACTACGACCTGCTCGGCACCTACATCTACAAGACCGGCGTGGCCGGATTCGACTACGGCGGGGGAGCGGCGATGTCGATCTTCGTGCTCGCGCTCACCATCGCCATCAGCTGGTTCTATGTGCGCAGTCTCGTCAAGGAAGAGGCCCGATGATGACCGTCACCGCCCATGCATCACCGACCACGGCCGCGTCGTCCGTCCCGCGCACGACAGCGTCCGTCACCCACGCCGCGGCGGCGTCGCACCGGATCCCGCGGCGCCGCCGACGGTTCCGCCTCTCGGTATGGCTGTGGAGCATCCTCGCGCTGGTCCTCGCCGCGTTCTGGGCGTTCCCGGTGTACTGGATGATCAACTCGTCCATGCTGTCCACCGCCGACCTCGAATCGGCCACGCCGACCTTCGTGCCGATCGGCGGCTCGTTCATCAACTTCGAGCGCGTGCTCACTCCGGCGTTCTTCTCCGCACTGGGCGTCAGCGTCACCGTCACGCTGCTGTCGGTCGCGGTGTGCCTGGTCTGCGCATTCCTCGCCTCGGTGGCGATCAGTCGGTTCAAGTTCCGCGGCCGCGTGGGCTTCATCGTCACGATCCTGCTCATCCAGATGCTTCCGGCTGAGGGCCTGTTCATCGCGCAGTACAAGATGATGTCGACGCTCGGTCTGCTCAGCAACGTGCTCGGTCTGAGCATCCTCTACGTCGCGGCCGTCGTGCCCTTCACGATCTGGATGCTGCGCGGCTTCGTGGCCGGCGTGCCCGCCGAGCTCGAAGAGGCCGCCATGATCGACGGACTCAGCCGCACGCAGGCCTTCATCCGCATCACCCTGCCGCTGCTGGCTCCCGGACTCGTCGCCTCGGGCGTCTTCGCCTTCCTGCAGTGCTGGAACGAGTTCACCATCGCACTGGTCACCATGGAGAACAACAAGACCCTCCCGCTGTGGCTGCGCGGGTTCGTGCAGCAGAGCGCCACCCAAGCGATCGACTGGGCCCAGGTGATGGCCGCCTCGACGATCGTCGCCCTTCCGGTCATCGTGTTCTTCGTCATCGTGCAGGGGCGGATGACGAGCGGACTCGTCTCGGGCGCCGTCAAGGGCTGACGCGCCTCCACGGGTTCCCAGTGTCAGCCCGGGATGCCGAGGGAGGGGGACAGCGGCTTGAGCGCGATGAGCAGGCACGCCGTCCAGTGGCAGAGGAACGCCAGCACGGTGCACACGTGGAAGATCTCGTGGAAGCCGAAGCGTCCCGGCCACGGGTTGGGGCGCTTCATCGCGTAGACGACCGCGCCGAAGGTGTACAGCAGGCCGCCCGCGCACACGAGCACCATCATGGCGATGTTCGCGGTGACGAGGTCGACGAGGTACATGACCGCGGCCCAGCCCAGCAGCAGGTAGAGCGCGACGTAGAGCCAGCGCGGGGCGTTGATCCAGAACACCCGGAACAGGATGCCGAGCACGGCCCCGCCCCACACCAGGCACAGCAGGATCGTGCCTTTCTGCGGGGGCAGTGCGAGCACGGCGATCGGCGTGTACGTGCCTGCGATCAGCAGCAGGATGTTCGCGTGGTCGATGCGCTTGAGCACGACCTTGACGGCCGGCCGCCAGTCGAATCGGTGGTACAGCGCCGAATTGCCGAACAGCAGCAACGAGCTGGCCATGAAGACCGCCGATGCCCACTTGGCGGGCGTGCCGTGCGCGAGCACGATGAGCACGATCCCGGCCGCGATGGCCACCGGGAACGTGCCGGCATGGATCCAGCCGCGCCACGTGGGACGTATCTCCACTGCGGCATCGGCGGCGGCGGCCTCCAGCAGGGGCAGCTGCGGGACATCGGGACCGCCGGGCCGGGTATCACTGCTCATGCGCCCACTGTATGCGTTCGCGCATTCCTTGCATGGCACATGACCTGTGCGCTCCACGACGACCTTTGCACCGATGGTCGGAACGTCGCGGTGGAGCCGGCGCTGCGCGATACCGTAGGGATGTGAATGCAGCGTCGGAGCAGGGGAGCGGTCCGCTCTACCGGCTGTACAGCCGTCGGCTGCGCCGCCGGCTCGACCCGGCGACCGTGCCTCACCATGTGGCGATGATGATCGACGGAAACCGGCGATGGGCACGGCAGCTGGGCTTCGCATCGCCCGCGCACGGGCATCGGGCGGGTGCGGCCAAGATGCGTGAGTTCCTCGGCTGGTGCGATGACCTCGGCATCCGCGTCGTGTCGTTGTACCTGCTCTCGGCCGACAACCTGCGCAAGCGCGACTCCGCCGAGCTCACAGATCTGATCGAGATCATCGGAGAGCTCGCCGACGCGCTCTCTCACGCGCGCTCGTGGCGGGTCAAGCACGTGGGGCGCACCGAGATCCTGCCCGACGAGCTGGCCAGGCTCTTGGCCGACGCCGAAGCGCGCACGGCAGGCAACACCGGGCTGCACGTCAACCTCGCCGTCGGCTACGGCGGGCGCAACGAGATCGTCGACGCGGTGCGCAGCATCATCGCGCAGCACGACGCCTCCGGCGGCACGATGGAGGATCTCGCCTCGCAGCTGACACCGGAGATGATCGGTGAGCACCTGTACACGGGCGGCCAGCCCGATCCGGATCTCGTCATCCGCACGAGCGGTGAGCAGCGGCTCAGCGACTTCCTGCTGTGGCAGAGCGCCCACAGCGAGTTCTACTTCGTCGAGGCGCTCGGCCCCGATCTCCGCGAGGTCGACTTCCTGCGCGCCATCCGCGACTACGCCGATCGCGACCGCCGCTTCGGCAAGTGAGCACCAGCCGTCGTCGCACCGGCAATTCATCGGCTCTTAACGTGTTCGCCGCGTGTCGGAGCACGCCGGGGTCGCCGCGCAGTCGTACGTTCAGTGCATCGGGCACGGCGCCCGATCGAGTCGGCCTTCAGGATCGCGACTCGTGGCCCTGGTCGACTCGTTATGAACCGGGAGTGATCCCGGGGTCGGGAGTGGATCGTGACCACACGTTCAGCGCAGCAGCCCACCCGAGAGGCCGCAGAGTCCGGAGCCGTGTCGCAGGATGACACGGCTCTTCGCACATATGTGCTCGACACCTCCGTGCTGCTGAGTGATCCGCAGGCGCTGTTCCGCTTCGCGGAGCACTCCATCGTGCTGCCCGTCGTCGTGATCTCCGAGCTCGAGGCGAAGCGCCACGATCCGGAGCTGGGCTATTTCGCCCGACGCGCGCTGCGGCATCTCGACGAGCTGCGCATCGAGCACGGTCGGCTCGACTTCCCCGTGGAGGTGGGCGACGGCGGAACGCTGCGCGTCGAACTCGGCAACATCGACGTCTCGGTCCTTCCCGCAGGCATCCGCCTCAGCGACAACGACACGCGCATCCTCGCCACGGCGGCCACGCTGCAGCGCGACGGGCAAGATGTCACGATCGTGTCCAAGGACCTTCCCATGCGGGTCAAGGCCGCGTCTCTCGGACTCAGCGCCGAGGAATACCTCGCCGAGCAGGCGGTGGACTCCGGATGGACCGGGATCGCCCCGCTCGCGTTGTCGGGCGACGAGATGAGTGATCTGTACGAGAGCGAGGTCGGCACCAGCGAGCAGGCGCTCGGCCTGCCGATCAACACCGGTCTGATCATCCATTCCGAGCGGGGCTCGGCCCTGGGTCGGGTCACCGGCGACGGAGAGTTCTCGCTCGTTCGCGGCGACAAGGAGGTCTTCGGGCTGCACGGCCGCTCCGCCGAGCAGCGGATCGCGATCGACCTGCTCATGGATCCGGAGGTCGGCATCGTCTCGCTGGGCGGTCGTGCCGGCACGGGCAAGTCGGCGCTCGCCCTCTGCGCCGGGCTCGAGGCGGTGCTCGAGCGGCAGCAGCAGAAGAAGATCATCGTCTTCCGGCCGCTGTTCGCCGTCGGCGGGCAGGAGCTGGGATACCTCCCCGGCGATCAGGGCGAGAAGATGAACCCGTGGGGTCAGGCCGTCTATGACACGCTGGGCTCGGTCGTCTCGACCAACGTCATCGACGAGGTGCTCGAGCGCGGGATGCTCGAGGTCCTTCCGCTCACGCACATCCGCGGGCGCTCCCTGCACGATGCTTTCGTCATCGTGGATGAGGCGCAGTCGCTGGAGCGCAATGTGCTGCTGACGGTGCTGAGCCGGATGGGGCAGAATTCGCGGGTGGTGCTGACGCACGACGTCGGGCAGCGCGACAATCTCCGCGTCGGCAGGCACGACGGCGTCGCCAGCGTGATCGAGACGCTGAAGGGCCACGATCTGTTCGGGCACGTGACGCTGCAGCGCTCCGAGCGTTCGGCGATCGCCGCACTCGTCACCCAGCTGCTGGAGGGCGACGAGCTCAGCTGAGCCAGGTTCTGCCTACCGTGCCCCGTTCCGCACACCGTCGGCGTCGATTGGTGTGCAGAACGGGGCACGTTGTGCAGATCGGGCGGAGTCAGAAGGTCTGTCCGCGGTGGAGGGCTGCCAGGATCGACCTCTGCACCGTCGGCCAGTCGTGCACGATCTGCGCATAGTCGAAATGAAGGGTCTCGTATCCGAGAGCGGATGCCGCGGCATCCCGCACGAGGTCCTTGTGCCGTTTGTCGGGGCCGGCGTGATTCTCCTGTCCGTCTGCTTCGATGATGAGGCGCTTCTCGATCACGAAGTCGACGCGACCCACGCCCGCGATCGGTACTTGGCAGTCGAGTCGGATACCGAGAACATGCATCCTCAGTCGCAGAAGGGATTCCAATCCGCTGCCCGAATCGCTGCGCGACAGATCGACCAACCAGCGTGCGTTGGCGGGCAGGGCAGATCGGATCCTTGCGACCGCTGTTCGGTTCAGAAGTCGTTTGGCTCGAGTCGACTCCAGCGCGGCGAAGAACGCTTCGTCTCCCGCACAGCGACGCAGATGCAGCAGAGCCGTGGGAATGGTCGCGGTGCCGAGCGGAGGACGGCCGCGATAGTAGTGCGGTGTGCACGAGCATCCGTCGTGCGGGTGCCCATGGCGGCCCGCACCCAGCCAGACGTGCGGACCGTCGTCGGCAGGGAGGGTCCACACCCCGTGTGCCCGGAGCACGCTGACGCACGTGAGAGCCCCGCCATGCATCGTGGCCGCACGTACGGCGGGAGAGATCGGCGCGACGCCGAAGACACCGGGTCGGAGACGCTCGATCTGGCCCGATGCGACGAGTCGGGAGAGAGCAGCGCGATCGAACCCGATGCGTTGAAGGTCCGCGCCGCGGGCGAGACCGCCCAGGCGACGGATGGTGTCGGAAGCGGAGAGCATGACGATCACCCTGTCAGCGGAGACAGGACGTGAACCCCGGTATCCCTCGGTCTGTGGACAGGATGGCGTCGTCGCGAGGTTGTGGAGGACGAGCGGTGGCGCCCGATCTGCACACCGTGTTGCGGACAGCATCCGGTTCCACACAGGTCCTATGCAGAACGGGGCACGGTGTGCAGATCGGGCGGAAGTTTCGACCCCGAACGGCGGCGGATCAGCCGGCGTGCGTCATCGAGAGCAGGTCGAGCTTCTGGTCGAGCACCTCTTCGGTGATCTCGCCGCGCTCGACGTAGCCGAGGTCGATCACCGCATCGCGGACGGTGATGCCCTTGGCGACCGCGTGCTTGGCGATCTTCGCTGCGGCCTCGTAGCCGATGACCTTGTTCAGCGGGGTGACGATCGAGGGGCTCATGCCCGCGAACGCGGCCGCACGCTCGGTGTTGGCCTCCAGACCGTCGACGACCTTGTCGGCGAGCACCCGCACGGCGTTGGAGATGAGCCGGATCGACTCCAGCAGCGCGGTGCCCATGACCGGGATGGCCACGTTGAGCTCGAAGGCGCCGGATGCACCGGCCCACGCGACCGTGGCGTCGTTGCCGATGACACGGGCGCTCACCATGAGCACGGCCTCGGGGATGACGGGATTTACCTTGCCCGGCATGATCGACGAACCCGGCTGCAGGTCGGGGATATGCAGCTCGCCCAGCCCGGTGTTCGGGCCCGAGCCCATCCAGCGCAGGTCGTTGTTGATCTTCGTCAGCGACACGGCGATCGTGCGCAGGGCGCCGGATGCTTCGACGAGGCCGTCGCGGTTGGCCTGCGCCTCGAAGTGGTCCTTCGCCTCGGTGATCGGCAGCTCGGTCTCGGCGGCCAGCAGCGCGATGACCTTCTGCGGGAACCCGAGCGGCGTGTTGATGCCGGTGCCGACAGCGGTGCCGCCCAGCGGCACCTCCGCGACGCGGGGGAGCGCCGACTGCACCCGCTCGATGCCCAGGCGGATCTGGCGGGCGTAGCCGCCGAACTCCTGCCCCAGGGTGACAGGCGTGGCGTCCATGAGGTGGGTGCGGCCAGACTTGACGGCGCCCTTCCACAGCTCGGCCTTCTTCTCCAGCGCCACGGCGAGGTGATCGAGCGAGGGGATGAGCGTGTCGATGAGCGCCTGGGTCACGGCGATGTGCACCGAGGTCGGGAACACGTCGTTCGACGACTGCGAGGCGTTGACGTGGTCGTTGGGGTGGACCTCGGAGCCGAGGATGCGGGTGGCGAGGGTCGCGAGCACCTCGTTCATGTTCATGTTCGACGACGTGCCGGACCCGGTCTGGTACGTGTCGACGGGGAACTCACCGTCGTGCACGCCCGTGGCGACCTCGTCGGCGGCCCGGGCGATCGCATCCGCGATGGCGCCGTCGAGAGTGCCGAGATCCTTGTTGGCGAGGGCGGCGGCCTTCTTGATGCGTGCCAGGGCGGCGATCTGCGCGGATTCGAGGCCCTTGCCGGAGATGGGGAAATTCTCCACGGCGCGCTGCGTCTGGGCGCTGTAGAGCGCGTTCGCGGGCACGCGAACCTCGCCCATGGTGTCGTGCTCGATCCGGTACTCGATGTCAGCCACTGCTGTTCCTCCAGATGTGACGGGGTGGCGGTCTGAGCCCTGACGGGCCTCAGGCCTGATCGGCGAGGGCCGCGTCGGTCGCGAGCCCCACGGAGACGATGGGCACCGCGGTGCCCTCGGCGAGCTTGTAGTTGGCGCCGACGATGCCCACGCGCCCTTCGGCGACGGCGGTGGAGATCAACTCCGACGAGTGCAGGATGCTCGCCACGGTGTTGCGCAGATGCTCGCGGCCGACGAGCTCGGCGTCGATGTCGGCGGGCGTCGTGCCGCCCGAGGCGGCGAGCACTTTGCGGGCCGCGGGCACGATCGGGGCGATCAGGCGCCAGATGTGCGGGGGAAGGGGCGCGGCGTCGATGGCGGTGCCGTCGATCGCGGCGCGCACGGCGCCGCACGAGTCGTGCGCGAGAACGACGATGAGCGGCACGCTGAGGATCTCCACGGCGTACTCCAGGCTCGCCACGATCGACTCGCCCGTCACCTGGCCGGCGTTGCGCACGACGAACAGGTCGCCGAGACCCTTGTCGAAGATGATCTCGGCGGCCAGACGCGAGTCGGAGCATCCGAACAGCGTCGCGATGGGGCCCTGGCCGCTCGCGAGCTCGGCCCGGCGGTCGACATCCTGATGCGGATGCGCGGGGGCGCCGGCGATGAAGCGACGGTTGCCCTCCAGCATCTCGGTCCATGCTTCGTCGGGGCTGAGCGTCGTCAGTGTCATCGGGCTTCCTCTGCGTTTGCGATGCGGTCGATCTGCGCGGTCAGTGTCGCGGCGAACTGCGCCGTGGAGGTCGCCGATCGCGATCCCGCCAACAGGATGTAATCGGCGCCGGCCTGTATACCGATCGCGTAGGAGATGTTGCCGGTCTGGTCGGGATGCGAGATCGAGTACTCGTCCCAGTCGCGGCCGTCGATGTTCACGGTGCCCGTAGGGGATGCGCCCTTGAGCTGCGTCGCGGCCCAGGAGGCCTCGGCGTCGAAGGCTTGCGCGAGGCGCACGAATCCTCGTTCGTCTTCGGCGGCGGGCGCCAGCGTCACGGTCCAGACCGAGGGCGAGCCGCCCTCGAGCACGGCCCCGTTGGCGCGCCATTCGTCGCCGAGATCCGGCACGATCGCGGCGCGGTCCAGGCTTGATTCGACGTTGGCCGCGGCGGCGGCCACATCGACGGACGCGGGAGTGGCCGGTTCGCCGCGCGGCACGATGAACACGATGATCGCGACGAGTCCGACCGTGACGATGAGCGCGGCGATGAGGCTGCGGAAGGTCTGGCTCGAACGGTACGCGGCCGAGGCGGCGGCCTTGCGGCCGGCGGTCTCTTCGGCGGTCTCGGGGCGGCCGAGCTCGGCGACGATCGGTGCGGATTCGCGGGTCATGACGGCGTATCTCCGCTCGCGTCGTCGCGGGCTGCCTCGAGACGCCGCTTGGCGCCGAGCAGCCATTCCTCGCAGCGCGCCGCGAGGGCTTCGCCGCGCTCCCAGAGTGTGAGGGAGTGCTCGAGGGTGGGCGCCCCCTGCTCCAATTCGCCGACCACGCGGACGAGCTCGTCGCGGGCCTGCTCGAAGGTGAGGGTCGCGGGGTCGGCGTCGTCGGGCGCCTCGGGCGCGGAATCCTCGCTCACGGTCACCTCTCCATTCTACGGGCGCTCCCGCCCGCGGTTGCTCGGCCCGTCGTCACTCGGCCCATCGTCACTCGGAGACGGGTGCAGTGCCTTCGCCGATCTCGCCCTCGGATGTCGCCCGGATCGATCCGCGATCCAGCGTGACCGTCAACGCCGTGCCGGCTTCGGCATCCGCCGCATCGCGGAGGATGACCCCGCCATCCAGATGTGCGATCGCGTAGCCACGGGCGAGGGTCGCGGCGGGAGACAGCGCGCGGAGTGAGGCGCGCAGCTCATCTGTGTGCCGGCCCGCGCGTTCCACACCGCGGGTCACGGCGTCGCGCCCGCGCGCGGCGAGCAGGAAGACCTCCTGCGCCCGGCGCTCGATCACGGGCTCGGGCGAGCGCAGCACGGGGCGCGAGCGGAGCTGCTCGAGCTGGGCGATGTCGTGTGCGATGCGCTGCGAGACGCGCGATGTCGCGCGCGAGCGCAGCTGCGCGATGAGCGCGCGCTGCTCGCCGACGTCGGGCACGACGCGCTTGGCCGCATCCGTGGGGGTCGACGCGCGCAGATCGGCGACGTCGTCGAGCAGCGGGTGGTCGTTCTCGTGCCCGATCGCGCTCACGACAGGGGTGCGCGCAGCGGCGACGGCGCGGATGAGGCGTTCGTCGCTGAAGCCGAGGAGGGTCTGCGGATCGCCGCCGCCGCGTGCGATGACGATCACGTCGACGTCGGGGTCGGCATCCAGTCGTTCCAGTGCGGCGAGGGTCTCGGGAACGCAGCGGTCGCCCTGCACGGCGGCGTGCTCGGTGCGGAAGCGTACATGCGGCCAGCGCAGCTCGGCATTGCGGTGCACGTCCTTCTCGGCATCGGATCTCTCGCCCGTGATGAGTCCGATCACGTGGGGGAGGAACGGCAGCGGCTTCTTGCGTTCGGCGGCGAACAGCCCCTCATGGCGCAGCTGCACGCGCAGCTTCTCCAGACGCTCGAGCTGATCGCCTAGGCCCACGGGCTTCATCGACGACACGATGAAGCTGAAATCACCCGCCTTGACGAAGTAGTCGGCCTTGACGGCGGCGATCACGTGATCGCCCACGCCCAGATCAGCAGGGATGCGCGCGCGTACGGTCGACCAGACGCGCAGCGAGACCTGCGCGTCGGAGCGGGTGTCCTTCATCCGCGCGAAGACGTTGCCGCCGCGCAGGTTCCATGACGTGATCTCGCCCTCCACCCACACCGTGTTCCAGCGGGCGACGAAGTCGCGGATGGTGGCGTTGAGCCGTGCGACCGAGGTGGGCGCGTCGGCGGTGGAGTCGCGAGGAGCCACGGCATCGGCCGGTGGGGCCTCGCCGGCGACGTCGTCGGATCGGAAGGAGGTCATGCCGGCTCCTTCCGTGGGCTGTTCCGGGCTTCTGTGCAGTGCGCGCCGGTAGACTCGAGCCGTGACTTCGACCGCTGTTCCGCTTCCCGTGCCGCGCGTTCCCCGTTCGCGTCGAGCCGAGGCGAACGTGCGCCTTCAGGATATCCCGGTGGACGGACACAAGCGGGTACTGCTGGCGGCCCCGCGCGGCTACTGCGCCGGCGTCGATCGCGCTGTGGTGGCGGTGGAGAAGGCGCTGGAGCGCTTCGGCGCGCCGGTGTACGTGCGCAAGCAGATCGTGCACAACATCCACGTCGTCACCGAGCTCGAGGCCAAGGGCGCGATCTTCGTCGACGAGGTCGATGAGGTGCCCGCAGGCGCGCACGTCGTCTTCAGTGCCCACGGCGTCTCTCCGGCGGTGGTCGACGCCGCCTCCGATCGCGGGCTGAACGCCATCGACGCGACGTGCCCGCTCGTGACCAAGGTGCACCGTGAAGCCGTGCGCTTCGCGCGCGACGACTACGAGATCCTCCTCATCGGCCATGAGGGCCACGAGGAGGTCGAGGGCACGGCGGGCGAGGCCCCCGAGCACGTCACGATCGTGAACTCTCCGGCCGAGGCCGACACGGTCGAGGTGCGCGATCCGTCCAAGGTCGTCTGGCTGTCGCAGACCACGCTCTCGGTCGATGAGACGATGCAGACCGTCGAACGGCTGCGAGCGCGCTTCCCCGAGCTGCATGACCCGCCGTCGGACGACATCTGCTACGCGACGCAGAACCGGCAGGTGGCGATCAAGAAGGTCGCGAAGGATGCCGATCTCGTGATCGTCGTCGGCTCTGCCAACTCGTCGAACAGCGTGCGCCTCGTGGAAGTCGCCCTCGAATACGGGGCCGCGGCCGCGTACCGGGTGGACTACGCCGACGAGATCCGGCAGGAATGGCTCGATGGCGTCGAGACCGTCGGCGTGACCAGCGGCGCCTCGGTTCCCGAGGTGCTCGTGCACGAAGTGCTCGCCGCGCTCGCGGACGCCGGATACGGCGACGTCGACGAGGTGCGCACGGCCGAGGAGGATCTCATGTTCTCCCTGCCCAAGGAGCTGCGCCAGGATGCGTCGGGCCAGCGCGACGCCCGCGGCCTCGGCGGACGCAGCCGCTGAGCGCTTCAATCGCTGAGCGCGCTCCAAGGCGGCGCTTATACGATGGCGGCGTGTCCGACCCCGTTGCCGCCTCCGGTTCCCATCCTCAGTTCGGCGAGTACGCCAGCCCCGAGGAGCAGGCCCGCCGCGCAGGCCGATCGATTGAGCCGGTCGCGGACGCGGAACCGTCGACGTCCGCGCCGACGGCTCGGCCCGGCAGCGCGTCGACCGCGTCTGCGGCGCCGCGTTCGTCAGCCGGGGAAGCGCGGCGGACGCATCCGGCGGACCGCATCATCACGCTGGCGTTGCTGGGCTACGGGTTGTTCACCGTGGTCTCGTCGGCGGTCGCGTACAGCGATATGACCACGCTCATGAACCAGGCGCTGTCGATGATGGGTGCGCAGGGCGAGTTCACCAATCACGCGCAGGGCAAGCTGTGGGGGATCATCGCCGCGGTCGTGCTCATCGCCGGGTGGACACTCACCGCCGGATGGGCGGCGATGCGTCTGCGGGCCGGCCGTTCCGCGTGGTGGGTGCCGCTCGTCGGCGCGGTGGTGTTCACCGTCGCCGCATCCGTGTGCCTGACGGTGCCGCTGCTCGGCGACCCCGCCTTCCTCGACGCGCTGAACGCCGGGGCGGGCGGCGCATCCTGACAGCCGCCGCGACCCGAGCGGTCAGAGCACGGCCGAGAGGAAGTCCTTCGTGCGCCGCTCCTGAGGGTCGGTGAAGATCTGCTCGGGCGAGCCCTCTTCGACGATGCGACCACCGTCGAACATGAGCACCCGGTTCGACACGTCGCGGGCGAACTGCATCTCATGGGTGACGATGAGCATCGTCACATCGGTGTTCTTCGCGATATCGCGGAGGATGCCCAGCACTTCGCCGACGACCTCGGGATCCAGGGCGCTGGTGACCTCATCGAGCAGCAGGATCTCGGGATCCATCGCGAGGGCGCGGGCGATCGCCACGCGCTGCTGCTGACCCCCGGAGAGCTGGGTGGGGTGCGCATCGGCCTTGTCGGGCAGGCCCACCATTCCCAGCAGTTCGTGCGCGCGGGCGACGGCCTGCGCCCTCGACTGGCGAAGCACATGCACGGGTGCCTCGATGATGTTCTCCAGCACGGTCATGTTCGGGAAGAGGTTGAACTGCTGGAAGACCATGCCGATGCGCTTTCGCATCTCGTTCTTGTGCTTCTCCTTCAGCTCGACCCGCTTGCCGTCGCGCGACTCGTGCGTGAGAGGTCGCCCGTCGATGAGGATGTAGCCGTCGTCGGCCTCCTCGAGAGTCATCACGAGGCGCAGGATGGTCGTCTTTCCCGATCCCGACGGTCCGATCAGAGTGACGCGATCGCCCTGGCGGACGGTGAAGTCGAGCTGGTCCAGCACGACGTTGTCACCGAAGCGCTTCACCACCTTGTCGAAGCGGATGGCGGGCACGTCGCCGTCGTCCAGCCGGAGGGCTCCAGTGTGGGTCTGTTCAGTGGTAGGCAAGGCGCTTCTCCAATCGAGTCACGAGGAGGGAGGTCGGGTAGCTCGCGACGAGGAACAGGATGCCCGCCATCGTGATCACCTCGATGTACCGGAAGTGGTTGCCGCCGTAGGTCTGCGCCGCGCCCAGCATGTCGACCACCGTGATGGTGGCGAGGAAGGGCGTCTCCTTGAACATCGAGATGACGTAGTTGCCCAGCGCCGGAGCGGTCGCCCGCACGGCTTGGGGGATGATGACGGCGACCCAGGTGCGGCGGCGCGACATCGACAGCGCCGTCGTCGCCTCCCACTGCCCCACCGGGATCGAGTCGATGCCGGCTCGATACACCTCCGCCATGTATGTGGCGTAGTGCACGCCGAACACGACGATGCCGATCACGAGCGGATCGATGCTCGTGAAGGCGAAGTAGATGAACAGCAGCTGCACCACCAGCGGTGTCATCCGCACGAAGTTCATGACGAACGTGAGGACGGCGGCGATGGGGCGCGGTGCGGTGCGGCGCGCGAGCGCGATCAGCAGGCCGAGCAGTGCGGCGATGGCGCTGCCGACGACCGTGACGAGGAGAGTCACGGTGAGGAACTTCCACAGCATGTCGGGCAGCGCCGCCCAGACGTGCTGCCAGTTCCAGAGCGAGTCGTCGATCATGGTGCGCCTCCCACCGCGGCGGCGACGGCCGAGGCTGTGCGCCGCGGCGCCTGGCCGAGGCGACGCTTGGCACGCCGTTCGAGGAGCGTCATCAGACCGGAGAACGCGTAGGCGATGCCGAAGTAGACCACCAGCGCGAGGGAGTATGTGAAGAAGACGTCGCGCGTCTCCTGGCGGAGGTCGTTGAACACGGCGGTGAGGTCGATGATCGTGATCAGATACACGACGGCGGTGCCCTTGATGAGCTGGATGAGCAGATTGTTCAGCGACGGCAGCATCAGCGCCCAGGCCTGGGGGAAGATGATGCGCCACATCCGCTGCATCCGTCCCATGCTGAGGGCGGTGGTCGCCTCCCATTGGCCGACGGGCACGGAGTTGATGGAGCCGCGCACCACCTCGGCGCCATAGGCGCCGTAGTTGAGGCCGAGCCCGACGATGCCGACGACGACGGCGGGCAGCTCGACGTTCATCGGAGGCAGCGGCAGCACGAAGAACAGGAAGAACAGCTGCACCAGCAGCGACGTGCCGCGGAAGAACTCGATGATCGTGCGGGCGATGCCGCGCAGCACGATGTTGTCGAGCCGGGCCATCAGCCCGAGGCCGACGGCGATGAGGAACGCCAGGAGAGCGCCGCCGATGCTGAGCTCGAGGGTGATCAGTAACCCGTCGAACAGCCGCGGCAGCGCTCTCCCGAGCGCGTCGAGGTTCTCGCTCACGAGAGTCGGTTCAGCCTCTCGTCGTCACTGCAGGTCGGCGAGGTCGCCGGCGCAGAGCTTCTCGGTCGTGACGTTCTCGGGCGGCAGGTTCTCGGCGGTGAATCCGAACGGCTCCACGAGGTCGAGGTAGGCCTGCTCGTCGCCGGTGATCTTGGCCAGCTCCTCGTTGTATGCCTCCCGCAGCTCGGAGTCCGCGGCGCGGAACACGGTGGCGCCGGCGCCGATCTGCTTGACGCCGTCGATCTCCTGCACGAACGCCTCGGTGGTCTCCAGGTCGTCCATGTCCTCCGTCATCCAGTTCAGCGACACGGCGGTGAGCGCGAAGGCGTCGGCGCGGCCGGATGCCACGGTCTCCAGCCCATTGGCGGCGCTGTCGACCTCGACGGTGTTGCTGTAGCCGCCCAGCTGCTCGACGTACCCGGCCTCGATCGCGCCGGACTGGATGGCGAGCTTCACGTCGCCGCCGGATGCCAGCACGGAGTCGAGGTCGCTGAGGCCCTTGGGGTTGCCCGCGGGCACGGCGAGCGTGGTGGTGTACATGATCTCGGGGTCGCTGAAGGCGGCCTGCTCGCATCGATCGGGAAGGATCGACATCCCGGCACTGACGACATCCCAGCGCCCGGCGTTGAGACCGGGGATCAGGTTGTCCCAGTCGACCTGCTCCACTTCGATGTTGTCGATGCCGAGGTTGGAGAAGATCTCCTTATGGATGGCGATGGTCGCGCCCGTGGGCTCGCCGTCGTCGCCGATCCACGAGTAGGGCTGCTCGCCGTTGATCGCGAGCGTGACGGTGCCTTCCTCCTGCAGCCGCTCGAGGGTGCTCTGGCCGCTGTCCTCGCCGGATGCGGAACCGCCGTCGCCGCCGGATGCGCATCCGGCGAGGGCGAGCGTCAGCACCCCCGTGGTAGCGAGTGCGAGTCGTGCTGCTGTGCGCTTTCTCATAGTGCTCCCTGTTCGTCGCGGGGCCTCGTGAACATGCGAGGGTGCTCGCGGATTGGACAACCGTGCTCGGGCGCGACGGCCGCGGTTCACGATACGGATTCTGTCGATGCAAGTACAATCAGACGCGCGGATTGTCGACAATGAGACAAAAATGTTGCCGAAGGGTCGTGCATGTCTTACGGCTCCGATGGGGCGACAATTGATCATCAGACGCTCCGCGCGTCCGCGAGCAGAGGAGACGTGAATGCCCCGTGAGATGCCCCGATCCGTCGGCCGGGCGTCCGTGCTGCGCGTGCCACGCCTGTCCACGGTCGATCTCATCGCGATCGAGCTGCGTAAGGCGATCTTCTCCGGCGCGCTTCCCGTCGGGGCGCCCTTGCGGGAGGTCGAGATCGCCTCGCAGCTGGGCGTGAGTCGGAGCCCGCTGCGCGAGGCCGCCCAGCGGCTCGTGCAAGACGGCGTGCTCGTCTCCGTCCCCGGCCGCGGCATGAGCGTCGCCGTCATCGAGGGCGACGACATCGACGACGTCTATGCCATGCGCCTCGCCGTGGAAGCGCAGGCCGTGCGGATCATCACCCGCACCGGCGATGCCGCCGTGCTCGAGCGCATCCGCGTCGCCTTCGACGAATACGCTGGAGCCAGCCGCGGCGAGGACGCCATGACCATCGGCAACGCCGATCTGGAGTTCCACCAGGTGCTCGTCGACGCTGCCGGCAGCGAACGGCTCTCCCGCGCCATGGCGGCCCTGGTCATGCAGACCCGCATCGCCAGCTTCAGCGTCGCCGACGGGTACACCGTGCGCCGCTCCGTCTCGCCCACGTACGACACGCTGCTGGCTGCGCTCGCCGCGGGAGACGCCCCGGCGGGGATCCGGGCGCTGGAGGAGCAGTTCGCCGACGCCGCCCTGCGCCTGCACGGCGAGGACGACACCGTCGACACGGTCGAGACCGACGTCGATGAGGATCGCCAGGTCTTCCAGCCGATCGACGCGCCCGCCGCCGAGTAGCGACGGCGGAGAGGGAAGACGAAAGTGCCCCGGCCGAAGCGACCGGGGCACTCGAGGGCGGTGCGTCAGCTCTGCGACTGACCCGCCGAGCCGAGCTGCTTGGTCGACTCGACGACGCGGGCGGCCATGGCCGACTCCGCGATCTTGCCCCAGGCGCGGGGGTCGTACTGCTTCTTGTTGCCGACCTCGCCGTCGACCTTGAGCACGCCGTCGTAGTTCTTGAACATGTAGTCGGCGATCGCACGGGTGTACGCGTACTGCGTGTCGGTGTCGATGTTCATCTTGATCACGCCGTTGGCCACCGCGAGCGCGATCTCCTCGTCGGTCGATCCCGAGCCGCCGTGGAAGACGAGATCGAGCGGCTTCGGGCCCGTGCCGTACTTGGCGGCGACGTCGGCCTGGATGTCGCCGAGCAGCTCGGGCCGGAGCTTGACCCCACCGGGCTTGTAGACGCCGTGCACGTTGCCGAACGTGAGCGCGGCGATGTAACGGCCCTGATCGCCCAGGCCCAGGGCCTGCACCGCCTGATCGACGTCGGCGAAGGTCGTGTACAGGGCCTCGTTGGAGCCCTCGTGCGAGACGCCGTCCTCCTCGCCGCCGACGACGCCGATCTCGACCTCGAGGATGGCGTTGATGTTCTTCATGCGGGGGAGCAGATCCTTGGCGATCTCGATGTTCTCCTGCAGCGGCACGGCCGAGCCGTCCCACATGTGCGACTGGAAGATGGGGTTGCGGCCGGCCTTGACCTCTTCTTCGCTGGCGGCGATGAGGGGCTCGACGAAGCCGGCGAGGGCATCCTTCGGGCAGTGGTCGGTGTGCAGCGCGACGGTGATCGGGTACGACTTCGCGACCTCGGTGGCGAACTTCGCGAACGCGAGGGCGCCGGTGGCGCGCGCCTTGACAGTGTGGCCGGCGAAGTAGTCGGCACCGCCCGTGGTCACCTGGATGATGCCGTCGGAGCCGGCCTCTGTCAGGCCCTGGAGCACGGCGTGGATCGTCTGGGAGCTGGAGACGTTGAACGCGGGGTAGGCGAATCCGCCCGCCTTCGCGCGATCGAGCATCTCGGCGTACTGGTCCGGGGTGGCGACGGGCATGGCATCTCCTGTGCTGTACGGCGGGGGTCAGAGACACTCTATCGCCGTGCTGTGCAGGCACGAGCGGCGATGAGCGGGGTCGTCCGCACCGGATGGTGTGAGCGATGTTAAGAACGGTCGAACTTTCGCTCACTGCGCTTGTGAATTTCGCCGTCGTGCACGACGCACCGCCCTAGGCTTGGAGGCATGGTGAGCCTGACTGAAGACCTCAGCCCTCTTCGCCCCGATCGCAACCTCGCTCTCGAGCTCGTGCGCGCGACCGAGGCCGCGGCCATCCGCGCCGTGCCGTTCATCGGTCGAGGGCAGAAGGAAGCGGCGGACGGCGCCGCGGTCGATGCCATGCGCGCGTTCCTCGGCACCGTCGCCTTCGACGGCAGGGTCGTCATCGGCGAGGGCGAGAAGGACAACGCTCCCATGCTGTTCAACGGTGAGCACGTCGGCACCGGCAAGGGCCCGGCGTGCGACATCGCGGTGGACCCGATCGATGGCACCTCGCTCACGGCGGCCGGTCGTCAGAACGCGCTTTCGGTGATCGCCGTCTCCGATCGGGGCACGATGCTCGACGCGTCGAGTGTCTTCTACATGGACAAGCTCGTCACCGGCCCCGCCGGTGTCGGCGTCGTCGACATCCGCCTGCCGATCGGCGAGAACATCCGCCGACTCGCCGAGGCGCTGGGCAAGCCGGTCGATGAGATCGTCGTCTCGGTGCTCAACCGTCCCCGCCACGAGCAGCTCATCGACGACATCCGCGAGGCGGGAGCCGGCACCCGCCTCATGTCGGATGGCGACGTCGCGGGCGGTATCAATGCCGCACGTCACGCCGCGCGCACCGACATGTGCGTCGGCATCGGCGGCAGCCCCGAGGGCATCGTGACCGCGTGCGCCATCAAGGCGCTGGGCGGGCACATCCAGGGCCGCCTGTGGGCGCGCGATGACGACGAGCGTCAGCGCGGCATCGACTCCGGCCTCGACATGGACAAGGTCTACGAGGCCGACGACCTGGTCAAGGGCAACAACACGATCTTCGTCGCCACGGGCGTCACCGACGGACAGCTCGTGGCCGGTGTGCGCCGTGAGGGCGGATACGTGTACACGGAGAGCGTCGTGCTCCGCGGAGCCTCCGGAACGCTGCGTCGCGTGTCCTCCGATCACCTCGTCTCGAAGTGGCTCTGATCCTGCTCTGACGATCGCACGGCTGAGCCGGATGCTTTCGTTATCGAGCCGGTATGGCCGATTCGGGCTGTTCTCCGACATGCTTCCCGCGCGGCTGGCACAATAGAGGCGGCATTCGTTGCGGATCGCGGCTGCGAGAACCGCTTCGAGAGGGGACATGATGACAACCGAGAACGTGTACCGGCAGACGACGGTCACCGACACCGGCAGCATCACCGTCGTCGAGATGGATGCGAAGCGCCGCACCGACGTACTGTTCCGGGTTCGTCACGACGAGGGGCACGAAGTCAGCGCGTGGTGGATGATCGGCGCCTTCGTCGTGTTCTCCGGCGCCGTTGTCGCTCTGCTCAGCTGGGTTCCCGGCGGGGCCTGACCTCCACCGCATCCGCATCGTCGAGACGTGCTCTCAGATCGCCGATCTCGGCGGTCAGCGGGGACTCCGCATCGGGTTCGTGTGCACGGGGTTCGGGCAGATTCAGTTCTTCGGCGCCGAATCGACGCGTACTATCGGTGATCGCCGGCGGAGTGTCCAGGCCGTTCGGATCAATCCCGGGAAAGCGCCGTGCGGTCACGAGCACGCGGTTCTCGAGCGAGCCGGCGAAGCGGTTGTAGCTGTCGACCGTGCGTTCCAGCGCCTTGCGCAGGTCGTCGGCGTGACGGGCCATGACGCCCACCCGCTCGTACAGTTGCGTGCCGAGTGCGAGGAGGTCGCGCGCTTCGCTGGAGACCTCCTGCTGGGTCCAGGTGTAGGCGACGGTCTTAAGCACCGCCCAGAGGTTGACCGGAGAGGCCAGCGCGATCCGCTTGCCGAAGGCGTGATCGAGCAGTGCTGGGTCCTCGTCGATGGCCGAGGCGAGCAACGACTCGCTCGGCAGGAAGCAGATGACGAACTCGGGGCTCGACTCCAGCCCCGACCAGTACGCCTTCTTCGACAGGGCGTCGACGTGGGCGCGCACGGCGCGCACGTGCTGCTGCATCAGGATGCGACGGCGCGGCTCATCGGTGCCGTTGAGCGCGCTGGCCTCGAGGTAGGCGTCGAGGGGGACCTTCGCATCCACGGCGATCGATGCGCCCCCGGCCAGGCGGATCACCATGTCGGGGCGACCGCGCCCGTGGTCGGAGCGGATCGTCTCCTGCAGATCGAAATCCACGTGCCGGGTGAGTCCCGCGGCCTCGACGACACGGCGCAGCTGCGTCTCACCCCAGACGCCGCGCGTCGACGTGGAGCGCAGTGCGCCGGCGAGCGACTCCGTCGTGGCACGCAGCGCCTCATCGCTCTCGTGGGCGCGCCGCAGCTGTTCGCTGAGCGCGCCGAACTGCGCCTGGCGATCCTGCTCGAGGGTCGTGACGGCACGCTGCATGCGATGGAGCGACTCGCTGACGGGCGCGAGAGCCGTGATGACGGCGTTCTCGCGCTGCGCCCGTTCGGCGTTCTCGCGCTGCTCACTGCGGGCGTGCTCGACGGCGTCGCGGTAGAGGTCGTACTGCCGATCGCGTTCTTCTCGCAGCGCGGTGGTCTCGGCCTCGGCGCGCGCGAGAGCGGCGGCATTGCGCGCTCGGCCGATGAGCCAGCCGAGCGCCGCGCCGAACAGCAGTGCCGCCGTGGCGATGACGATGATGGTCAGAGCGTCCATGGAGTCATCATGGCGCGGGGCACCGACATCGCCGCGGGGAGGATCAGGCAGCGGCGCGCTCTGCAGGCAACCGCGGCTCGACGACCCGGATGCCGAGCGCATCGGCCAGCTCATCCACGCTGCCTGCGGTCGTGCGCTGCGCGGCGTCGATGACGATCTGTGCGCACGCCTTCGCGTCGGCCAGTGCATCGTGGTGAGCGAATGCGCCGAACCCGGCGGCGGCCGCAGCGATGGGCAGACGGTAGGAGTCGAGCTGGTACACCTTGCGCGCGACCTGGAGGCTGCACAGCGAACGATAGGGCGGAGGAGCGTCTCCCGTCGCCTCGCACGCGCGACGCAGCACGTTGAGGTCGAACCCGGAGTTGTGCGCCACGAGAACGTCGGCGCCGGCGAATGCGCAGAGTCGGTCGAGCTGCTCGCTCCACCCGTCGGCCGCCGCGACGTCGTCGGGCTGGATGCCGTGGATGCGTACGTTCCAGGTCTGGAACTCGTCATGACCGGCAGGAGGGCGGATGAGCCATCCCGCGGTGGCGACGACCTCGCCGCCGCGCACGCGAACCAGGCCGACCGAGCAGGCGGAGGCGGGGGAGGAGTTCGCCGTCTCGAAGTCGATCGCGGTGAAATCCAGGGCCACGCATCCACCCTCGCGGGGCGCAGGACGGAATCACGTCAGGCGCGCCGCGACGGAGTCGATTCATCCCCGTCCGGCGCCGGTAGACTCGTACCCCGTGGCTCTCACCATCGGAATCGTCGGACTGCCCAACGTCGGCAAGTCCACCCTCTTCAACGCGCTCACCAAGAACGACGTGCTCGCGGCGAACTACCCGTTCGCGACCATCGAGCCCAATGTCGGGGTGGTGAACCTGCCCGACCCGCGCCTGAAGACGCTGGCCGGCATCTTCGGCAGCGAGCGTATCCTTCCTGCGACGGTGTCGTTCGTCGACATCGCCGGCATCGTGCGCGGCGCGAGCGAGGGAGAGGGGCTGGGCAACCAGTTCCTCGCGAACATCCGCGAGGCCGATGCGATCGCCCAGGTGGTGCGTGGGTTCTCCGACGACGATGTCGTTCACGTCGACGGGGCCGTCAACCCGGCATCCGACATGGAGACGATCAATGCCGAGCTCATGCTCGCCGACCTGCAGACGCTGGAGAAGGCGATTCCCCGGTTCGAGAAGGAAGTGCGGGGTAAGAAAGCGGATCCCGCCGTGCTCGACACCGCGAACCAGGCGAAGGATACGCTCGAGCGCGGTCACCTGCTGTCGGTCAGCGGCATCGACCTCGGGCCCATCAAGGAGCTCGGGCTTCTCACCTCGAAGCCAGTCATCTTCGTCTTCAACGTCGACGAGGGCGTGCTCACGGATGCGTCGCGCAAGGCCGAGCTGGAGGCGCTCGTCGCCCCCGCCAAGGCGATCTTCCTCGACGCGAAGATCGAGTCGGAGCTCATCGACCTCGATCCCGAGGACGCGGCTGAACTGCTGGCGTCCACGGGCCAGGAGGAATCGGGGCTCGACCAACTAGCACGCATCGGCTTCGAGACGCTGGGGCTGCAGACCTACCTCACGGCCGGCCCGAAGGAGTCTCGCGCCTGGACCATCGGCAAGGGCTGGAAGGCGCCGCAGGCCGCGGGCGTGATCCACACCGACTTCGAGAAGGGCTTCATCAAGGCCGAGGTGATCTCGTTCGACGATCTCATCGAGACCGGATCCGTGCTCGAGGCCCGCGCCAAGGGAAAGGCGCGCCTCGAGGGCAAGGACTACGTCATGCGAGACGGCGACGTGGTGGAGTTCCGTTTCAACGTGTGATTGCTGATTCGCTCGCGATTCGCCGCCCGGTCGTCTGCAACGGGCGGGCGGGGCGCTGTCTGGCACCGGCGCGCGATGTGGCTTTCAGCTCGCAGCAGTGAGATTCCGGCGGAGGACGTTGAACAGCGCGTGGGCGGCAGGACCAGGGCCCGGGCGAACAGCAACGGAAAGTGCGGCATGCATTGCGTGGCGCAGAGGAACAGCGACGAGCGGCGGATCGATCATCGATTCTGAGAGCACAGCGACGCCCGCGCCGCGGGCAGCTAGCTCGAGCACGGTGTCGGGGGAGTGTGCTTCGACCGCGGGTCGGAGGTCGCGTTCCGCCGCGTCGCTCATCTGATCCAGCGCGGCGCGGATGCCAGTGCCGACCGCGAGCGTGATGACTTCTACATCCGCGAGTTCGTGGACATCGAGCGCACCGCTCCCGCACCACGGATGATCCTCCGGCACTCCGACGGAGATGGCCTCGTCGACGAACGTCACACTGGTGATCGTCGACGGAAGCGGTTCGGAATGTGCGAGCAGCACCACGTCGAGATCGCCCGCCAGCAACCCCGCGAGCAATGTGTCCGAGTCATCCTCGACCAGCGTCGCGCTCACTCCCGGGTGATCTGTACGGAACTCCGCGAAGCCATCGAGGAAGCCCGGGATCGTGCATCCGATGATCGTGCCGATCCGCACGTTCCCTCGAACGAGTCCGACCAGTTCGTTGCTCACGAGCTCAAGCTCGTCGATTCCTGCGAGCACAGCTTGCATCGTCGGCATCATCGCCTGGCCCTCGGGCGTGAGACGTGGCGTGCGCGAGGATCGGTCGAAGAGCGTGACGCCGAGCTCGCGCTCGAGCTTCGCGACCTGGGCGGAGACGCCGGGCTGGCTGACGTGGAGCGCACTCGCGGCCGCGGTGAACGAACCGAGCCGGCCCACCTCGATGACGTATCGGAGCTGATGCAGTTCCATAACCATGGATGCTAGTTCAGATAAAGAGTAGATGTTTTACTTCTGTAATCGAGGAGGAGAGCATGGAAACATGACTTCCTCAGAGATGACGCCCGCGGCAATCGCCGAGTTCTACTTCGAGTGCTGGGCGGCCGGCGATCCCGAGCCGCTCCGCGACCTGCTGCATCCGGAAGTTACGTTTGATGGAGCTCTCGGATCCACGCGCGGTCCCGATGAGTTCTTGGAAGG
The DNA here is from genome assembly GCF_013409745.1 of Microbacterium pseudoresistens. Lineage (NCBI taxonomy): Bacteria > Bacillati > Actinomycetota > Actinomycetes > Micrococcales > Microbacteriaceae > Microbacterium > Microbacterium pseudoresistens. The sequence continues at coordinate 123,484 of NZ_JACCBH010000001.1, read as the reverse complement.
GCTGGCGGGAATGTTCGCGGCGACGGAGACGAACACCGTGCGGCTGCGCTTGGCCTCCGAAGACGACGTCGTCACCTGGTCGGAACTCCGGATCGGCGACAAAGCTCCGATGCAGGTCGCGAACTGGACCCACGTCGAAGACGGAAGGATCGTTGCGGTTCGCGTGACGTTCGATCCGCGGCCGATGTTCGCCTGAGCGCTTCATTCAGGGGACGCTGACGTACCTGAGTGTAGATGTTCGTATCTGCCGGAACGTGGTGGATTTCCGCTTCTCAAACTGAACCTTTGACGAGTTGAGATGCCATAATATGGGCGCTTGCCGATCGTGTTGCGGTCGTGTGATGCCCCGTAAAGTTGCATCCCATGCGGGTTGAGAAGTCGTCTCTGATCGATCCTGAACTCTTGTCTCTGGTTGAAGAGTCCCAGGCTTTCTATGCACGCCGACGTCCTGGGCAGGGGCCTCGTGGTCTCGGTGAGCTCACTCAGGCTCGAGAAGCTGCTCCCGCGCCAGCCGAGTGCGTGCCGGCTCCGTCGGTGGAGACGGTGAGCGCTGGCGAGCGTGACGTGCGTGTGCGCATCCATATGCCGGTGGGGCAACCGCCCGAAGGTGTGCTCTTGGAGATCCACACGGGCGGCTTCTATCGCGGATCCGCCGCTGGTAGCGATATACCGAATCGTCGTCTCGTGGATGCTCTGGGTGTTGCCGTCGTGGCCGGCTGCCCCCGATGATTGTCAGACAGCCGCACTGTGGCTCGCTGAGCACGCCGAAACACGGTGACGAAATGCTGGAGCAGAGGTTGGTCCGCGCCGGAACTAGGTGGAGTTCCGGTTTAACGTCTAGCGTTATTGACGCATTGCGTTATAGACTGAGCCCGTGATCAGATCGTTTGCCGACCGTGACACCGCGCGTGTCTGGCGTCGCGAACCGGCGAAGCGATTCGATCCGCGCATACACAAAACGGCGAATCGGAAGCTGCATCTGCTCGATGCCGCGTCGTCGCTCGACGCGTTGCGGGTGCCCCCAGGAAACCGTCTGGAGGCGCTCAAGAGTGATCGAGCCGGCCAACACAGCATACGGGTCAACGACCAATGGCGGATCTGCTTCAGGTGGACCGACGCCGGACCCGAGGACGTTGAAATCGTCGACTACCACTGAGGAGTGATCATGTCCAGGAAGCTCTACCCGCCCATCCATCCGGGCGAGGTTCTGATGGAGGACTTCATCGAGGGGTTCGGCATCACACAGAACAAGCTCGCCGTGTCGATCGGAGTGCCGCCGCGGCGCATCAACGAGATCGTCCATGGCAAGCGTGCGATCACGGCCGACACCGCGCTGCGGCTGGGGCGCTATTTCGGCATCTCGCCGCAGTTCTGGCTGAACCTGCAGACGCAGTACGAACTGGAGGTCGCAGAGGATCGAGTATCCGAGCAAATCGCCCAGATCACACCGTTGAAGGTCGCGTGAGCGAGCGGACGTGACGCCGACTCGTCCGAAAGGTCGCGTCGGATACGTCGTGCATCATCAGCAGTTGCTTGTTTTCACACCTGCGGTGACAGCGCTAACGGTGACGTAACCCGGTCGAGTCCCGGTTCAACGTCTAGCGTCGTTGACGAGGTTGCCGGTCACTCCTCATCCCACGGCAGTCTCACCTGCGGAAGAATGTAGATGCGGCCGAGGGTCGCGACCGGATGCTTCGTCATGTACTCGGCGGCCTCGTCGATCGAGTCGGCGGTGATGACGTCATAGCCGGCGAACCACTCCTTGAACTCGGGGAACGGGCCGTCGGTAATCAGGGCTCGGCCGTCACGGACGACGACGGACTTCGCCTGCTCGGCACCCGCGACAGGTGCCCCCTCGCCGAGACGTCCTGTCGCTTCGCCCTCGGCAGCCCAGCGTTCGAGCATCGCCTGGTCCTCGGACGGGGTCAGATCGGTGCCGGTGGGGTCGGACATGTGGATGACGAGGTACTTGCTGCTCATGAGGGTTCTCCATTCGATGGTGCGAGCTGATTTCGTCGGCGGATGAGGTGAGCCGTCTCGGCGGTGTTCCCGGCCAGATCGATGGCGCGGTCATAGGCCGCTCGGGCGTCTGCGGAGCGGCCGGTCGCGCGCAGCAGTTCCGCACGGGTGACGTGGAAGGCGTGGTGGCCGTCGAGCTCGTCGGTGAGTCGGTCGACGATCGCGAGAGCGAGGTCGGGTGAGTCGTGCTCGGAGAGCGCGATGGCCTTATTGAGCGTGACGAGTGGACTCGGGTCGATCTCCTCGAGCCGGGAGTAGAGGCGCGCGATGCGCGCCCAGTCGGTGTCACGCGGATGCGGGGCGGTGACGTGTGCAGCATTGATCTCCGCGAGCAGCCGGTATCTGCCGGAGGGTTCATCACCCTCCCGTGATCCGAGCAGGTGCAGACCTTCGGCGATCAGCTCGCGGTCCCAGGACCCACGATCCTGCTCATCGAGCCGCACCAGTTCACCGTCGGCCGAGACACGGGCCTGAGAGCGGGCGTCGGTGAGCAGCATCAACGCGAGCAGACCGACCACCTCGGCATCGTCAGGCCGGAGTTCATGTGCGAGCCGGGTGAGCCGGATCCCCTCGGCGGTCAGCTCGCGCCGGATCGCGGGCGTGTCGGGACCCGAAGCGAGGTATCCCTCGTTGAAGACGAGGTACAGCACCACGAGGACCGCATCGATGCGCGCGGGGATGTCCTCCGCCGCGGGGATCGCGAAGGGGATGCCGGCCGCTTTGATTTTCGCCTTGGCCCGGCTGATCCGCTGACCCATGGTCGTGTCCTGCACGAGGAATGCATGGGCGATCTCGGCGACGGTGAGCCCGCCGACGATCCTCAAGGTCAGCGCAACACGCGCGTCGAGCGAGAGCTCCGGATGGCAGCAGATGAACAGCAGCCGAAGCCGATCATCCTCGATGGCGCCGGTCGGGGCGGCGGGTTCCGGATCCTGCAGCCGCAGCGCGTCCCGGTGCTTCTCGTCTCGACGCGCCTCACGTCGCAGCCGGTCGATCGCCCTGCGATTCGCTGTCGTGGTCACCCACCCGGCAGGGTTCGGCGGTATGCCGTGTGCCGGCCAGCGCTCGACGGCGGTCGCGAACGCCTCCGCGGTCATCTCCTCGGCCAGGTCGAGGTCTCCGAACCGCCGCATGAGTCCCGCGACGATCCGCGCCCACTCCTCGCGATGCGTGCGCGTGATCACCGTCGCGACATCCCGAGTGTCGTCCTGGGGTTCCGGCATGGTCATCATCTCCTCGCTGCATCTGCTCTCCGACCGGGCCGTTCAGCTTGCGACAGTCTTCCGGAAAAGCCGTCGGATCGGCGTGCGGTCGGAAGACTGCCGCAGCGGGCGCTCGGCCTTGGCGGCCGCCCCGCGCTCAGCGGCAACGCGACGCCGCTCCGCCTCGACCATGGCCCGCTGGATCTCGGCCTGGTGATAGGTGATCGCCAACATCGGATCGGTATACATGGAGGGCGCCCTTCCTGATCGGACCGGAATCGTTGCATCCCGGCTATCAGGACCACGAACGGGCGCGGCTCATTTCGACACCGGCTTGACAGGTTGGAGTTCGACACGACAATACGAACGGCGGATGAGGTCGCAGTTGCCCTCGGCTCCTGCCTGAATAGGAAAGAGGGAACGGCAGGGGTCAGCCGATATCTGGCCGCCGAGCAGGATGGCGGGCGGGTCGCCCTGGCACACTGAACATATCTCGAACAGAGGACCACATCATGGCTGGATGGACGAAGGACGAACTCGACCGCATCAACGCCGACACCTACTTCACCGTCGGGGCGACCCTGCCCGACGGGACGACTCCCAAGACCGTCGACATCTGGTCGGTGCCGGTGGGGAACCGGATCTTCATCCGCTCCTTCAACGGCACGCAGGGCAAGTGGTACGGGCCGGCGCTGGAGACCGGCCGCGGCCGGATCTCGGCCGGAGGCGTCGAGAAGGCGGTGCGCTTCGTGCCCGTCGACCCGGAGGACGAGGAGACGAACCAGGACGTTGATGCCTCCTTCCTCGAGAAGTACTCCGATAGCCAGTACTCGGTGACGATGTCGACCGCGCCGGTGCGTCGCAACACGCTCGAGGTTGTCCCCGAGGACTGACGTGGACGACGATGAGGTCCCGGAAGTCGTCGCATGACGGCTCCCGGGACCTCCTCTGCACAGAAGGCTTCACCATGACGACATCCCGATTCCGCCTCGTCCCCATGAGACCTCGCGACCCCGGCGAGGAGCGCCGCGCCGCCTCGACGCTCGAGCTCTTCTTCGACCTCGTCTTCGTGGTCGCCGTCAGCATCGCCTCTGTCCAGCTGCATCACGCCCTGTCCGAGGGCCACGTGCTGGACGGCATCGTGAACTACGCGATCGTGTTCTTCGGGATCTGGTGGGCATGGATGAACTTCACCTGGTTCGCCACCTCCTTCGATACCGACGACTGGCTCTATCGGGTTCTCACGATTATGCAGATGGGCGGCGTGCTCGTCCTCGCCTCCGGCATCCAACCGGCTTTCGACGACCACGACTTCTCCGTGCTGATCATCGCCTACGTCGTCATGCGCCTGGCGCTCGTCGCACAGTGGCTGCGCGCCTCGCGATCGGCAGGCCCCGCCCGCCGCGCGACGCTGATCTACGCCGGCGGCATCACTCTGGTCCAAGCCCTGTGGCTGGCCTCGCTGCTGCTTCCGAGATCGATGTTCTTCGTTGCGCTCGTGGTGCTGGTCGCCGCGGAGCTCGCGGTGCCGATCGTTGCCGAACGCACAGGGACGACACCCTGGCATCCGCACCACATCACGGAGCGCTACGGGCTGTTCACTCTGATCGTCCTCGGTGAGAGCCTGCTCGGCTCGGCGAACGCGATCATCGAGGCCCTGCACGACAATGAGGGGCTCGGGTCACTGATCGGACTCGCCTCGCTCGCGTTGATCGCGACCGCAGCGGTGTGGTGGATCTACTTCTGGCCGCCGCACCACCGCGCGATCAGTTCACTCGGCAGATCCCTGGCCTACGGCTACGGGCACTACTTCATCTTCGCGGCGGCGGGAGCGCTCTCTGCGGGAATCGAGGTCGAGATCGACGTCCTGACCGGGCAAGGCGAGCTGCACCAGCCTTGGGCGTCCTTCGCGTACACCATCCCGCTCGCGGTCTTCATCCTCGGCGTCTGGGTGCTGGGGATCCGGCCGCGCGCCGATCGGATCGTCAATGCCGTCGTGCCGCTGGCAGGTGTCCTCGTGCTCATCGATCCGCTGATCCCGGTGCCCTTCGCGCTCACCGCGCTCATCCTCGTCGTCGCCGTCGCCGTGCTCGTCTGGCGCAGACCGCTCGACCAGGCCGTGTGAGCCGGCGTCAGAGGCCCTGGTGCCGGTGGCGGGTCATCCAGACGTCCATGTCGTCTTCCGAGTCGGGAGTGAAGCCGTGCCGCTCGTAGAGGCGGCGAGCAGGTTCAGGGCGATGTCGCGGTATTGCTCTGAGGCCGATCTGACAGAGCTTCGACGGCTCTTCGAGGCGCATCGCAATCGACTTCGGCGATCTAGAATCGCCGGATGGCTCCTCTGATCTTCAGCATCAACGTCACTCTGGATGGCTGCGTCGACCACCGGGAGGGCATCGCCGACGACGAGACACATGCCCACTTCACCCGTCTGATGGACGAGTGCGACGCACTGCTCTGGGGCCGCACCACCTACGAGATGATGGAGAGCTACTGGCCGGCGGTCGCCCGCGGAAGCATCGATGCGCCGCCGGCGATGCGCGAGTGGGCCGTCAAGTTGGAAGCCAAGCCCAAGTACGTCGTGTCGGCGACCCGGAGCGACTTCCCGTGGACCAACAGCCACCGCGTCGTCGGCGACCTGCGCACGGCGGTACAGGACCTCAAGGATCGGCTGGGGAACGGGGTGCTCGTCGGTAGCGGCAGACTCGCGACAGAGCTGGACCGGTTGGATCTGATCGACGAGTACAAACTCCTCATCCACCCCATGATCACCGGCCACGGCCCCACCCTGTATCAGGATGGGCTGCCCCGCACCCGTCGCCTCGACCTGGTCTCGACAGATCCGCTCAGCAACGGCGCGGTTGCGATGCACTATCGACGGGCTAATTGACCGTCGTCGCGGAAGGCGACCACCGGCCGGACCCGACCTCTGGCTCGGCTCGCGCCAGACGTTGGTGTGTGTGTGAACGCGATGGAGTTCCGATTCAGCGTGCTGCGCTGGTTTAACGTGCTGCGCTGGGCGTTACTCTGGCTGCATGAGTGCGAGAAGCGTCATGCCCGCGGCCACGCTTTCGAGTGCCCTTGCCGTTCTCGGGGTGGTCGCTCTCGCGCTCGCCGGATGCACTGCTACCACGGTGCCTATGGCGGACGATCTGTCTCCGACGCCTTCGGCAAGCCAAGGGGCGAGCGCTTCCGAGCCTGAGGTGGAGACCGGCCTCCCGGAGGGCTATGTGGACGTCGGTCATGGGACCTATGTTCCTGCGGACGAAACCGCGGGCTGCGAGTCACCGGCGTACATCCATATCGGCGGGATGAGCGCAGAAGTGACGGGCGAGATCGTGGATCAAGGCGCGCGCGACTTCGCCTCCGGCACCGTGGGGCTCGACGATGAGGGCGCCATCGTGTCATATACCGTTGCGCCCGGTGACGTGCCGACGGTGATCGGTGACCGGCTCTGCATCTACAACGGGATAATGCTCGCGACGCTCAACCACACGCGGGACATTCATCCTGACCAGGTGCTGCGGCTCGACCCCGATCCCACTATTGCGTGGGTGCCGTACTACAACCCGAACGAAGCAGGAGAAGGCTTCCAGCAGATCCCCTATCAGGAGGCCATCGAGGGGATGGGCCGTGCTGCCGATGCGGGCGACGTCGACACCATGCGCGGCATCTGGAATGACAGCCTGAAGGTCATGTTCACGAACCCGGCAGTGATCGATCAGATTCAGAAGGCGCTTGATTCGGGCGACCTGACGGTGCTCGGCCAGATGTTCTCTTGACGTCGCCCCTGGATGCGCCAGGGCGGCAGGTCGAACCGATAACGTCGGCACGTGGATGAATCCGAGAGCGTCGCGGCGGTCCGCGCGGCGTACGGCGAGCGCGCCGACGAGTACGTCGACCTGTTGGGAGACATCGACGCGATGTCGCCGCGGGACCGTGCCCTGATCGCGGACTGGGCGGCGCGGATCGATGGTCGCATCCTCGACGCCGGGTGCGGGCCGGGACACTGGACGGCATATCTGCGTGGGCTCGGAGCTGACATCGAAGGCGTCGATCTCGTGCCGGAGTTCATCGCGAGTGCACGTGCGCGCTTTCCCGATACCGCCTTCCAACGAGGCGCGTTGGAGACTCTCCCGGTGGACACGGGCGCGCTCGCCGGCCTGCTGTCGTGGTACTCCCTGATCCACGTCGAACCCGCCCGGATGCCGACCACCCTGCACGAGTTCGCGCGCTGTCTCGCGCCCGGCGGATCCCTCCTCCTCGGATTCTTCGAAGGGCCGAGAACCGAGCCCTTCGACCATGCGGTGACCACGGCATACTTCTGGCCCGTAGACGCCATGCGTCGTCTTCTTCGGAACGAGGGGTTCGAGATCGTGGACGTCGTCACGCGCTCCGATCCTGGCAGCCGACCGCATGCCGCCATCGAGGCTGTCTCCAACGGATGACGCCGACCCCGATGCCCTGTTCGTGTCGCGCGGCCCGCATAGACTGAGAATTCCCCACTCCCGCGCCGACCATGCCGAAGGACGATCCGCAGATGACGCAGATGAGCATTCTCGACCCCGCCGGACGCGCCGTGCCGTACGCCGTCGAAGGCGACGGCCCCGTCTCGCTCGTGCTGATCTCCGAACGCGAACTGGAAGGCGATGGGTTGGGCGTGGTCGCCCACTACCTCGCGGAGGAGGCGGGCTTCCACCTGGTGCGGATCGCGGCCAGCGGAGCGTCTTCGTCCGTCGATGAGCGCGTGGCCGATGTGCTCGCCATCCTCGACGAGATCGGTCTCGACGACACCTGGATCGGCGGCCACGGCGCCGGGGGCACCGTCGCCCGCGCATTCGCCTCGGCGCATCCGGATCGAGTGAACGGACTCGCACTGCTCGGCGTGGAAGACGTGGATGTTCCGCTGGCTCCTGCCATCCCGGTGCTCATCGTGCAGGCCACGGCTGATGACGTGACGCCCGTGGCCAACGCCGAGGCGCTGCAGGCCACCGCGCCGGAGCGCGCGAGCATCAAGATCGTCGACGGTGCCGATCACCTCTTCCCGGTGACGCACCCGATCGAGACGGCCGTGATCCTCGAGGAATACCTCGACTGGGACTGATCCCGCGGGCTTGCCTCACCGCAGATCGAGCCGAACCCCCGGGTGATCGCCGAACACCTGGCACACGATCTCGAAGTACGTCTTCCCCTCACCATCGAGCAACTGCTCCAGCTGGCGACGGATTCCGCTCTCGTTGAACATGCCGGGCCGGTCGAGCTTCGCTTCCAGCCACCGACGCGTCGTCTCCAGGCCCAGGGCTCTCTCACTGTGGGCGTGACCGTCCCAGACGAACTCGGCGTGCGGCGCGCGCGCGAGATCGTGGTCGAAGCGGTAGAGAACATCATCGAGCGCGTCGAGGTTCGCCCCCATCCGCCAGTCCTCGTCGGCCATGAGAAGCGCATTGAGCTGGTCGTAGAGATCGTCGATGGTGCCGATCGCGGCCCCGTCGATCCGAAAGCGCTCGATGGTCATCAGACCAGGGCCGGCTCTTCGCGCAGCCGGGGCTCCACGCGTCCCTCGGGACGCACGCCGGCCTTGTCAGCATAGAATGCGCGGATCCGGTCCATGTCGGCGACGACGTCTCCGCTGAGCTCGAAGGTCGGGCCGAGCCCTGTCGTCATGGTGGTGCGGTCGACGTATCCCAGGGTCACGGGCATCCCGGTTTCGCGGGCGATGCGGTAGAAGCCCGATTTCCAGTGCGTGTGCGCACCGCGCGTGCCGTCGGGAGTGACGACCAGGCCGAACACGCCGCCATCACGGATCTCGGCGACGACGTCGGAGACCACCGCGCTCGGGTCGGCACGATCGACAGGGATTCCGCCGAGGGCTCGCATGATCGGTCCACGCCACCCGGTAAACAGGCTCTTCTTGCCGAGCCAGCGCACGTCCACGCCGAGCCGCCAGGCGATCGCGAGCATGAGAACGAAATCCCAGTTCGATGTGTGCGGTGCGCCGACGAGCACGGTGGGGCGGTCGGGCGCCGCCTCGGTCGCGAGCCGCCAGCGGCTCAGCTTCCAGAAGACACGGGAGAGGAAACGACGCACCATTCGTCAACGGTAGGCGAAGCGGTATGCGTCCGGGGGCATACGGCCGCGGTGCGGCTGCGGTTCAGTGCCCCCCTTTTCTCGGCGGGGGATGCGTGCCTACGATGAGGCCAGGCGCGCTCTCGAGCGCCCCGGAGAGGACGGAGGACGCTGATGGCGCCGACGAAGAAGACATCGACGGGCAGTACGACGGGGGCGGCGAAGCGGACTCGACCGCAGAACGCCGAGGGCGGTTTCCGCGCGTCCGCCACGATGACCAAGAACCTGCAGGCCGTGCTCGTGGATCTCATCGAGCTCGCGCTGCAGGGCAAGCAGGCACATTGGAACATCGTGGGCACGAACTTCCGCGACCTGCATCTGCAGCTCGATGAGGTCATCGACGCGACGCGCGAGTTCGCCGATACCGTGGCGGAGCGGATGCGCGCCCTGCACGCAGTGCCCGACGGGCGCAGCGCGACGATTGCAAAAGCGACCACGCTCCCCGTCTTCCCCCAGGGGGAGGTGCTGACCACCGATGCGATCGATCTCATCACCGAGCGCATCGAGGCCGTCGTCGGCACGATCCGCGATGTTCACGACGCCGTCGATGACGAAGACCCGACGACGGCCGACATCCTGCATGGCGTGATCGAAGGACTCGAGCAGTTCGCGTGGATGGTGTCGGCCGAGAACCGCACGCCTCGTTCCCGCTGAGCGGCTCAGAGATCGGCGTAGTCGTTGGCGTTGCTGAAGATCTTGGTCACGACGTCAGCGTCGATCGCGAGCATGACGTAGCGCACCCCGACCTGGCCGGGATGAACCAGTGACGTGGTGTTCGGCACCTCTTCGATGTCGACCGCGAGATAGTCGCCGATGCCGTCGCCGTCTTCGTCAAGGCCGATCTCCTGCGCTCCTGCCGCGAGCGCATCCGCTCGCGACGCGCCCAGCGCGATGCCCTGCGCGGTCGAGAATCGCACATCATCGGTCTCTCCGCCGATCCACACCGACGCCGGCCCTTCCTGCGGAACGGTGAGCCGGACAGATCCCCAGTCGTAGAAGGGGAATCCCATCCCGTCCGGTTCCGTGGGCGCGGGCACCGAGCCGAGGAGATCGCCGAGTGCGGCGATGACGCCCTCATGGTCCGTATAGGCGATGGCGGTGCCGTCGACCTCAAGAGCGTCGAGCGTGATGACGGCATCGACGGGCGACGGCGCGGACTCCGGGGGAGCAGAAGCGGATACCGTCGGCGTCGGCGTGGAACTCGCTGACGACTCAGGATGCGGGGCTGTCGGGGCGCAGCCGACGAGAACGCCTGCGATCGCCACGAGCACGAGAGCGGAGGGGGCCAGGAAAGACTTGTGCTGAGGCATGGGGCGACACTAGCAGGGCCCGGCATAAGTCGATGTGCTGACGCGAGAATGCCCCCGGGCAGGGAACTGCGCTCGGGGACATCCTCGAGTCGTGTCGGTCGTGCGGCGTCAGAGCGGTTGGGGGAGGACGGAGAACGACACGGCGCCCTCCTCGTCGACCCCGGCATCGAGAACCTTGTCGTCCAGGGCGATCGCGGCGCCCTCCTCGAGGAAGACGCGCGCGCCGGAGCGTTCGACGATCTGATCCTGCGGCTCGGGTGTCTCGGCGATGTCGACGGCGAGCCGCTGCTCACCGGCAGGGCCCTCGGCCTCTGCCGTGCGGATGCGCAGTCCGGCGTCGTCGGCGTCGGTCTGACGGCTGACGAGCGTGGTCACGATAGCGCTGGCGTTGTCGGTCAGGGCGAGCACAAGAGCTCCTTCCGGTGGCGGACATGCCGCGGCTGCGGTCATGTCCGGGCCACGATGCCTGCTCCGGAAGGACGCTTCAAGCCGAGTCGGGGAATTCTGAGGGTCTTCTCACCTGATGCTCCGGAGCGGGCGTACGATGAACGCCATGTCTGCATCGTCGACTCAGCCGGTCGTTCCGGCACAGAACCTCATTCCGCTCGCCGAGACGTCCGAAGCATCCTGCTGCGGTGTCGACGGCTGCTGCAGCGCACCCGCCGTCGACTGACTCTCCGCCGTCGGCCTTCGTCCGCTGCCGGATCAGTGCCCGTGCGAGGCAGCGCCCTCTTCGGGCTCATCGGGTCGGCGCACGAAGAAGGCCAGCACGACCACGAGCAGCGAGATGACGGCCGCGATGAGGAAAGCGAGGCGCGCGCCCGGGGCACCGGCCACAGGAGTCTCCAGGCCCGCGTGCTCCCCGGCGTGAAGCACCGTCGAGTACGCCACCGTGAGCAGCGCGACGCCGGCGGCGCCGCCGACCTGCTGCAGCGTGTTCAGCACGGCTGATCCGTGTGAGTAGAACCGGCGCTGCAGAGACCCCAGCGACGCCGAGAACAGCGGTGTGAACGACATCGCCAAGCCCACCGACATGAAGGTCTGCACGATCATCAGCATCCACCAGGGCGTGTGCTCGGTGACGGTGGAGTAGAAGAAGAGCGCGGCCGAGACGAGCACGGTGCCCGGGATGAGGAGCACTCGAGGACCCCTGGCGTCGTAGACGCGCCCCATCAGCGGGGCGAGAACACCCATCAGCACCGAGCCCGGCAGCAGGATGAGGCCGGACTCGAGCGCGTTCAGCAGCACCACGTTCTGCAGGTACTGGGGCAGCAGGGTGAGCGTGCCGAACATCGACAGCGCGAGCACCGTCATCATGACGACGGAGATCGTGAAGTTGATCGAACGGAAGACGCGCAGATCCAGCAGAGCGTCGTCGATGCGCTGCAGCACGAGCTGTCGCCAGACGAACAGCGCCAGCGCAACCGCACCGCCTGCGAGCGCGATGGCGCCGGTGATCGGACCATCGCCGCCCTCGCCGCCGAACTGGCTGAGGCCGAACACGATCCCGCCGAAGCCGAGTGCCGACAGGATGATCGAGAGCACATCGATCGGCGCCGTCGTGGTCTCGCCGAGGTTGGTCATCCACTTCGCGCCGATGGCGAGCGCGACCAGGGCGATCGGCAGCACGATGGCGAACAGCCAGCGCCAGTTCAGCGCGTCGAGCACCGCACCGGCCAGGGTCGGGCCGATCGCCGGCGCGAGCGAGATGACGAGGCCGACGCGGCCCATCATCCGACCGCGCGAGTGCGCGGGAACGACGTTCATGATCGTGGTCATCAGCAGCGGCAGCATGACGCCTGTGCCCGCCGCCTGCACCACCCGACCGATGAGCAGCACGGTGAAGCCGGGGGCGATGAGGCACACGAGCGTGCCAAGGGTGAACGCCGTCATCGCGCTGAGGAAGATCTGCCGGGTGCTGAACCGCTGCAGCAGGAAGCCGGTCGTCGGGATCACGACGGCCATGGTCAGCATGAACGCGCTCGTCATCCACTGGCCGAGCTCGGGAGGAAGGCCGAGGTCGACGTTGAGATGCGGGATCGCGATGCCCATCGTCGTCTCGTTGAGGATCGCGACGAAGGCGGCTACGAGCAGCAGCCAGATGACGCGCATCGAGGCGCGGGGGATCTCGGGCGCATCCGTGGTCGTGGCGGATACGCCGGCGTCGGCGGAGGCGATCTGGACAGGGCCGGTGGACGGGGAGCCGGTGTCGACGGCAGACATGGATGACCTCGGTCGGAGTCGGTGGAGCTGGCGGAGGCGGTATCGACGGAACGATGTGTGAAAGAACGATGTGTGAAAGGGGGGGAAGCGTTACAGCCTAACCGACGGCGGCGACACGGCATTCCCGATCCGGAGGGCGGATCGCGGGGCGTCGGTACCCCCGGACTACGCTGACGGGATGAGCATGGGCGGCGGGCGAGCGGGCGGCGGGGGCGGACTGCGCGGAGTGGACGAGGCGGCGCAGCGCAAGCGCAACGCCGAAGCCCCGCGCGTGGACGGGCTCGGGCGGCGCGTCGTCGCCCTGTTCCGTCCCTACCTCGGGCGCATCGTCGTCACCGGCCTGCTCGTGATGCTGCTCGCCGCGCTGGGCGTGATCCCCCCGCTGATCGTGCAACGCGTCTTCGACGAGGCGTTGTTCCCGCCGTCCGGCGGACCCGTGATGAACCTGCTCATCGTGCTCGTCTCGGTGATGATCGGCCTGTTCCTGCTCTCCGCGGCGCTGGGCGTGGTGCAGACGTGGCTCACCTCGACGGTCGGCAACGCGGTCACCGGCGATCTGCGCGTGCGGCTGTTCGAGCATCTGCAGGCCATGGAGCTCGGATTCTTCACCCGCACCAAGACCGGCGTCATCCAATCGCGCCTGCAGAACGACGTCGGCGGGGTCTCGGGGGTGCTCACCTCGACTGTCACGAGCATCCTCGGCAACGTCGTCACGGTCATCGCCTCGCTCGTGGCGATGATCCTCATCGACTGGCGGCTCACGCTGATCGCTGTCGTGATCATGCCGGTGCTCGTGCTCGTGCAGCGCCGGGTCGGTCAGGTGCGGGCGCGCATCGCCGGGCAGACGCAGGAGTCGTTGTCGGAGCTGACGAGCATCACGCAGGAGACGCTGAGCGTATCGGGCATCCTGCTGTCGAAGTCGTTCAATCGGCAGCGGACGGAGTCCCAGCGATACCAGGCCGAGAACTCCAACCAGGTGCGTCTGCAGATCAAGCGTGCGATGAGCGGCCAGGGGTTCTTCGCCGTGGTCAGCGTCATCATGTCGGCCGTGCCCGCCGTCATCTATCTCGTTGCGGGGATGCTGATGACCGGCGGCACCGAGGGGGGGATCACGGCGGGAACCATCGTCGCGTTCACCACCGTGCAGGCGCGCCTGCTCGCACCGCTCGTCGGTATGATGCGCGTCGCGCTGGAGGTGCAGACCTCGCGAGCGCTGTTCGCGCGCATCTTCGAGTACCTCGATCTCGTGCCCCAGATCCAGGAGCGCCCCGGGGCGATCGACGTATCGGAGGCACCGGGGCCCCGCGGACGCATCGAGTTCGACGACGTGCGCTTCCGGTATCCCGACGCCTCGCCGGACGCGCGGCCCACGCTCGACGGCGTCTCCTTCGTCGCTGAGCCCGGACAGCACGTCGCCTTCGTGGGCCCGTCGGGTGCGGGCAAGACGACCATCCTGTACCTCGCGCCGCGCCTGTACGAGGCGACGTCGGGCGTCGTGCGCTTCGCCGGAGCCGACCTTCGCGACCTCACCCTCGAATCGGTCATCGACGACATCGGCATCGTGTCGCAGGAGACGTACCTGTTCCACGCGACGATCCGCGAGAACCTGCGCTACGCCAAGCCCGACGCGACGGATGAGCAGATCGCCGAAGCGTGTCGTTCGGCGAACATCCATCACATCATCGAGGGCTTCGAGCTCGGATACGACACCGTCGTCGGTGAACGCGGCTACCGCTTGTCGGGCGGTGAGAAGCAGCGCATCGCCATCGCACGGGTGCTGCTGAAGGATCCGCCTGTCCTGCTCCTCGACGAGGCGACGAGCGCGCTGGACACGGTGTCGGAGCGCGTCGTGCAGGAGGCGATCGATCAGGTCTCCAGGGGGCGCACGACGCTGTCGATCGCGCATCGGCTGTCCACGATCATCGGGGCAGACGTCATCCACGTCGTGGATGCCGGGCGCATCGTCGAGTCGGGAACCCACGCCGAGCTGCTCGCCGCAGAGGGGCTGTACGCCGATCTCGCGGCTCAGCAGATCTCCGCCTCGCGCGTGCTCGATGCGGCGGGAGACGAGCCGATGCCGATGCCGGATCGCCGAGCTGATCGCGCGCCGGACGATCCGCAGGGCGGACACGCTGTCGACGCGCTCGCCGAAGGGTTCGTCGCGGCGCGGTTCGCGGCTCAGGTGTTCCGCACCGGGACGACGCCCGGCGATGACTGGGTGCAGCCGTAGCACGCGCCCGTCATCGTCGCCTGCCTTCGGAGTCCATCGGAATCGGAGGGTTCATCGGAATCGGATGCTCAGGCTATCCGCTGACGGCGCGCACGGCGTCGGTCACGAGCGCGGCGAGGCGTTCCGGGGTGTCGCCGGGAAGCCCGGTGCGCCCGGTCGTGAACCGCACCGAGGTCTGAGCGATCTGCGGAGCGATGCCGCAGGCGAGGAGCACGGGTGAGGGATCGTCGCTGCCCGCGGCGCACGCCGACCCGCTGGAGGAGACCACGCCGCGGCGCTCGAGTTCCAGCAGCACGGCTTCGCCCGAGGTTCCCGCGAACGTGAAGCTCGCCGTTCCTGGGAGCCGGTGCCCGGGATCGTCGATCTCCGGTGCGCCGGTGAGCGCCGACTGCGGGAGCGCGGCGAGGACGGCGCGGATGAATCGTGCCGTCTCGGCGCCCACCCGCGACGTCGCCTGCGCGCGTTCCGACTCGGCGAGCTCGAGGGCGGTGGCGAGAGCCACGGCGCCTGCGACGTTCTCGGTGCCGGAGCGACGGCCGCGCTCCTGGCCGCCGCCGTGCAGGAGCGGCTCCAGCGGAACGCGTCCGCGCACGATCAGGGCACCGGTGCCCTTGGGGGCGCCGAGCTTGTGACCGGCGACGGCGACGGCATCCGCACCGAGGTCGTCGAGGGGCAGCCAGCCCGCCGACTGGACGGCATCGACGTGCACGGCAACACCGGCCTCACGGGCGACGGCGATGAGCGCAGGTGCGTCTTGCACCGTGCCGATCTCGTTGTTCGCGTGCCCGAACGACACCAGGGCGGTCTCGGGGCGGAGCGCCACCCGCAGATCGTCGGGGCTCACGCGGCCGGCCGCGTCGACGGGCAGGATCGTCGAGGACACGTCGTGGAAGCGTTCGAGGTACGCCACCGATTCGAGGATCGCCTCGTGTTCGATCGCTGTCGTGATCACGTGGTTCCGGCCCCGGGCGAGCGCGGGCAGGACGATGCCCTTGATCGCGAGGTTGTCGGCCTCGGTTCCGCCCGCAGTGAAGATCACCTCGCTCGTGCGTGCACCCAGTACGGCGGCGACTCGTGCGCGAGCGTCGGCGAGGGCACCTGCCGCGGCCTCGCCGATCGTGTGATGGCTCGAGGGGTTGCCGTACTCCCGTGCGAGGAACGGCGCCATCGCAGTGAGCACCTCGGCGCGCACCGGCGAGGTCGCGGCGTGATCGAGGTAGAGCGGCGCGGTCATGGCTGGTCAGTCGATCCGCACATCCAGGCCCAGATCGACAGACCGTGCCGAGTGGGTGAGCGCCCCGACCGAGATGACGTCGACGCCGGTCTCGGCGATGCCGCGCACGGTGTCGAGGTTCACGCCGCCGGATGCCTCGACGACGGCGCGGTCGCCGATGAGCGCGACCGCGGACCGCAGGTCGTCGAGCGAGAAGTTGTCGAGCAGCACCGTGTTCGCTCCGCCGTCGAGCACGGCGGGGATCTGATCGGGGCGGTCGACCTCGACGACGACATGCGTGGTGTGGGGGAGGGTCGCGATGGCGTCGCGCAGCGCCGAGGCCAGATCCGCGCCGTCGCGCTGCAGGACGGCGAGGTGGTTGTCTTTGGCCATCACGGCATCCGACAGGGAGAAGCGGTGATTACGGCCGCCGCCGCTGGTGACGGCGTGCCGCTCGAAGGCACGAAGGCCCGGCGTGGTCTTGCGCGTATCGGCGATGCGCGCACGCGTGCCGGCCATGGCCGCGACGTACGCGGCCGTGAGTGTGGCGATGCCGCTCATCCGTTGGACGAAGTTCAGGCCGATGCGCTCGGCGGTCAGCACCCCGCGGGCGGGTCCGGTGACCGTGGCGAGCACGTCGCCGGGCGAGAACGCATCGCCGTCGGCGAAGTGCAGATCGACCGCGATCGACGGATCGGTGAGTCCGAACGCCGTCGCGAACACCTCTCCGCCGCTGAAGACGCCCGGCTCTCGCGCGACGAGGTCGGCCGTGGCGACGGCATCGGCGGGCAGCAGAGCGGTGCTGGTGACATCGCCCCACGGGGCGTCTTCTTCGAGAGCGGCTCCGACGACGCGGTGCAGAACGGCGGGCGTGATCATGCGACTCCGATCAGGGCGGGGTGGGTGTCGAGATGGTGCGCCCCGACCGAGGCGGGACGGGCCAGTGCCGCCGTCGTGACTTCTTCGGCCAGCGCGAGCAGGTTCGCATCCTCGTGCTCGGCGACGGTGCGCGGCGCCGGGCGGCTCGAGCGCCACGCCCGCACGGTCGACAGAGCCGCGGCGAGCCCGTCGGCGGTGCGCAGGAGCCCGGCGTGCGCCCACATCAGCTCCTGCAGCGCGGCACGGGAGAATACGTGCGGGTCAAGAGCGGTGTCGAAGACGACGGGATGCTCCCGGGTGCCTGCTCGCACGGCGGCCGGGGCGATGACCCCGCGGCGACGCGGTTCCTCGAGCGCAGCGACGGCACGGGCGGCGAAGACGGCTCCTTCGAGCAGCGAGTTCGAGGCCAGCCGGTTCGCGCCGTGCACTCCCGTGCGGGCGACCTCGCCGACGGCGAACAGGCCCGGCACGGTGCTGCGTCCGTTGAGATCGGTGGCGACACCGCCCATCAGGTAGTGCGCGGCAGGGGTGACCGGAATGGGGTCGCGCGCCCAGTCGAACCCGCGCTCGCGCGTGACCCGGTCGATCGTGGGGAAGCGCGCGGCGAGGAGCTCGGCGCCGAGACCGGTGGCGTCGAGCCGCACGGGAGCATCCTGCGCGGATGCGTGCCGCGCCACGGCCCTGGCGACGACGTCGCGCGGGGCGAGCTCCGCCTCCGGATGCTCATCGAGCATGAAACGTCGGCCGTCGGCGTCGACGAGCACGGCGCCGTCGCCGCGCACGGCTTCCGAGACGAGGAACGCCGGCCCTGGTGCGACGAGGATCGTGGGGTGGAACTGCACGAACTCCAGATCGCGCACCACGGCGCCCGCGCGCAGGGCGGCGGCGATGCCGTCGCCGGTGATCTCGGCCGGATTCGTCGTGTGCGCGAACAGCTGCCCTGCCCCGCCGGTGGCGAGGATGACGGCGTCGGCGGAGACGTCGCGCCTCGCGCCGTCGATGAGCAGGAGAGCGCCGCACGCGCCCCCCGGGTCCGTCAGCACATCGACGAGGAAGGCGTGCTCGGAGACGGAGATGTCGGCACGGCGCACCGCGTCGACGAGGGCGTGCGAGATCGCGGCTCCGGTCGCGTCCCCGCCGGCGTGCGCGATGCGCGCCGCGCTGTGCGCGGCCTCACGGCCGAGCAGCAGGCGCTTCTCCGAGTCCCGGTCGAACGCGACGCCGCGGGCGACGAGCTCGGCGATCCGCTCCGCTGCGGCGTTCACGAGCACGTCGACGGCGTCCGGGTCGCACAGTCCCGCGCCCGCCGCCAGGGTGTCTTCGGCGTGGGCCGCGGGGGAGTCGCCCTCTCCGTGCGCGCCGGCGATGCCGCCCTGCGCGAGGCGGGTGGAGCCGTCGCCGAGCGTGCCCTTCACGATCAGGGTCGTGTCGTGTCCGGACTCGCGGGCGTGCAGTGCCGCGGTGAGTCCCGCGATGCCGCCGCCGACGATGAGGACCTTCATCAGCGCGTCTCGACCTGCGCCGGAGTCGATGCCGCCGCCGGCGGCCGGGCGGCGAGCATCCGCTCCAGGGCAAGACGCGCGGGGTCGGCCACGTCGGCGGGCACCGTGATGCGGTTGGGCGTGCGCCCGGCCACGAGCTCTTCCAGCACCCAGGCGAGGTAGCCGGGGTGGATGCGGTACATCGTCGAGCACGGGCAGACGACGGGATCGAGGCAGAAGATCTCATGCTGCGGGTACTGGGCGGCCAGCCGCCGCACGAGGTTGATCTCGGTGCCCACCGCGAAGGTCGTCGGCTCGGTCGCTGCGGCGATCGCCTTTCGAATGTAGTCGGTGGACCCGGCTTCGTCGGCGGCATCGACGACCTCCATCGGGCACTCCGGATGCACGATCACGCGCACCCCCGGATGCTCCGCGCGGGCCTGGTCGATCTGAT
This sequence comes from Microbacterium pseudoresistens, assembly GCF_013409745.1. NCBI lineage: Bacteria > Bacillati > Actinomycetota > Actinomycetes > Micrococcales > Microbacteriaceae > Microbacterium > Microbacterium pseudoresistens. Next base: position 104,350 of record NZ_JACCBH010000001.1, on the reverse strand, counting down.
CGACGGTGAAGCGGCGGTGCACGGAGCAGAAGCCGTGCCAGAGGATCACCTGCGAGTTGACGAGTGCGTCGGCGTCGTTGCCGCCGAGCGGCCGACGGGGGTTCCACATCGGCATCTGCTCCAGCGCGACGCCCATGCCTTTGGCAGTGTTGCGGCCCAGGTGCTGGTCGGGGAAGAAGAGCACGCGGCGTCCCCGGGCGAAGGCCCACTCCAGCACGGTGCGGGCGTTCGACGAGGTGCACACGATCCCGCCGTGGCGGCCTACGAAGCCCTTGATCGCCGCCGAGGAGTTCATGTAGGTGACCGGGATCACCGGAACGCGACCGTCGGCATCCGGTACGTCGAGGGGGCCGAGCACATCGGCCAACTGCTCCCAGCACTCCTCGACCTGGTCGATGTCGGCCATGTCTGCCATCGAGCAGCCGGCGGCCAGGTTCGGCAGGATCACGGCTTGGTCGGCACCGGAGAGCAGGTCCGCGGTCTCGGCCATGAAGTGTACACCGCAGAACACGATCGCCTCTGCACGGCCGTGCTCCTTCGCCGCGGTGGCGAGCTGGAACGAGTCGCCCACGTAGTCGGCGTGCTGCACGACCTCGTCGCGCTGGTAGAAGTGGCCCATGACGATCACGCGGTCGCCGAGGGTCTCCTTGGCCGCCGCGATACGCGCATGCAGCTCGTCTTCATCGGCGTCGCGGTACTCCTGCGGCAGCTCGCCCTGACGCGGCGCGCCCACGGGGATCACATCGCCCATCGAGGAGCCGGGCCCGTATCCGGGGCGGGTGTCGAAGTTCCAGGGGCCGGCGGCGAGGTCGGTGCTGCACGTGTCGTCGGTGGATGCGCCGGAGACGATCGCCTGAATGGCGTGGTCGACCGAGGGGTCGATCGCGTCGGCGAGCGAGGGGTGCGGGAAGAGCGTGGTCATGGCGTCCTCGTTTCCTCGGGGGAGAGCGGGCCTCGATCGGCCAGCGCGACATCGGTGTTGTGGCGGTACAGCCGCGCCGGGCGGTGGCTGCCCGTGCGGAACTCGTCGGTGGGGATGAGATTGCCCGCGGCCTCCACCTGCCGGCGGAAGTTGGCGGGGTCCAGGCGCCGGCCGAGGATCGTCTCGTACGCCTCGCGGAGGTCGGCCAGAGTGAACGCCGGCGGCAGGAAGCCCTGGGCGACACGGCTGTATCCGGCCTTGTTGCGCAACCGCCACAGGGCGTACTCCACGATCCGGTTGTGATCGAAGGCGAGCGTCGGCAGCGATTCGGCATCGTTCCAGGCGACATTGTCGGGGGCGGTGCCGCTGGCCTCGAACGCGGCGCTCTGTGCGTCGACCTCATCGGCGCGCAGGAGCGCCCAGTACACGACCGAGACGACCCGCGAGGGCGAGCGACGCACGGCGCCGAAGGCGTAGAGCTGCTCGAGGTAGCTGGGCGCCAGACCGGTCGTCTCGGCCAAGGTGCGCGCCGCGGCCTCCTCCAGGCTCTCCTGCTCGTCGAGCCAGCCGCCGGGCAGGGCCCAGTCGCCGCGGAACGGATCGCGGGTGCGGCGCACGAGGGGGAGCGCGACGCGCGGAGTCGCCCCCCGGTCGCGTCGCATCGTGAGGATCACCGTGGACACCGCCACGCGAATCCTGCCCCGCTCACTTCTGGTCATGGTGACTCTAACCTCCGAGGTCATCTTATGGTCATCGTTACCCGAAGTCCAACTCCCGTGCACCGCTCCCCGTCGAGCCGATATGCTGAGGGCACAATCGAACACAGGCCGCAGACCCGTGCGGGAGAGTCCGGCGAAGGCAGCCGGACACCGAAGGAGCAAGCCTCCCCGCCAATCTCTCAGGTACCCCTACCGCGCAGGTCAGGCCGCTCTGGAAAGCGATCTCGAGCGAAGCGAACGAGATCCGCCGATGGTGAAAGCCCGATCAGGGCGAAACTCTCAGGCCCATGACAGAGGGGGAGTTCTCGGATACCGTGCATCTCGTACGGCATCCTTCCGACGACAGCGGGAGAACTCCATGACATCGGTCCAGCAGGCCCCCCGATACACGCCGTTGCGCGAACGGCACGAAGCGCTCGGAGCAGCCTTCACGGACTTCGGCGGCTGGCAGATGCCGGTGCGCTACACCTCCGACCTCGCCGAGCACCACGCCGTGCGCGAGGCGGCCGGGCTTTTCGACATCTCGCACATGGCCGAGTTCGAGATCACCGGTGCCGGCGCAGCGACGTATCTGGACTATGCCCTCGCCGGGCGCCTCTCGGCGCTCGCCGAGGGCAAGGCGAAGTACTCGCTGCTGCTCACCGAGCGCGGCGGCATCGTCGACGACGTGATCGTGTACCGCCTGCAGGAGGATGCGTTCCTCATCATCTCCAACGCCGGAAACCGGGATGCCGTGCGCGCAGCACTCACCGAGCGCGCCACGGGGTTCGATGTCACCGTGGCCGACGTCTCCGACGACTACGCGCTGCTGGCCGTCCAGGGCCCGCGCGCGGAGGAGATCGCCTCGGCCGTCGAGGGCATCACCGAGGTGAGTATCCCGTGGGCGGAGCAGAAGTACTACGCCTGGGCATCCGCGCGCTACCACGGTGAGCCGCTGTTCATCGCACGCACCGGCTACACCGGGGAAGACGGCTTCGAGCTGCTCGTGCGCTCCGCAGACGCGCCCGCACTCTGGGATGCCGTGCTCGCCGCGGGCGAGCCGCACGGGATCGTCCCGGCGGGGCTCGCCGCCCGCGATACCCTGCGTCTGGAAGCGGGCATGCCGCTGTACGGGCACGAGCTCTCGCTCGAGACGGCGCCCGCGCAGGCGGGCCTGGGCCGCGTCGTCGTAGCCGACAAGGCGAGCTTCGTCGGCAAGGACGCGCCGGCCCTCGCCGCTGACGCCCGCATGCTCATCGGCCTCGCCGCCGAGGGTCGACGCGCCGGGCGCGCGGGCTATCCCGTCGTCATCGATGACGGCACGATCGTCGGCGAGATCACGAGCGGGGCGCTGAGTCCCACCCTCGGCCACCCGATCGCGATGGCCTTCGTCGACCCCGCCGTCTCCGATGGCGCCACCCCGCTTTTCCTCGACGTGCGCGGAACGAGGATCCCCGCCGTCGTGACCGACCTGCCTTTCTACCGGAGGAAGAAATGACCGATCTGAACAGCCTGCGCTACACCGAAGAGCACGAGTGGGTCGCCGTCGACGGCACCACCGCCACCGTGGGCATCACCGATTACGCCGCCGACAAGCTCGGCGACGTGGTGTTCGTCGAGCTGCCCGCCGTCGGCACGGCCGTGACCGCGAACGCCGTGGTCGGCGAGATCGAGTCGACCAAGTCGGTGGGCGAGCTGTACGCCCCGCTGGACGGCACGATCGTGGAGGTCAACGACGCTGTCGTCGACGACCCCTCGCTCGTCAACTCCGCGCCCTTCGAGAGCGGCTGGCTCGTGAAGATCGAGGTCGCCGAGGGCGCCGCCGATGCGCTGCTCGACCGCGACGCCTACGTCGCGATCACGGAGGGTTGAGCGTGACCGCGTTCGCCCACCGCCACATCGGGACGACCGCGGAGGCGCAGCGCACGATGCTCTCCGCCATCGGCATCACCCCCGATGCCGAGGACGATCCTATTGACGCGCTCATGCGCGAGGCCGTTCCCGCCACGATCCGTCCCACCGTCCCCCTCGCCTCCTCGCTGCCGATCGCGGCGACGGAGACCGAGGCGCTCGCCGAGCTGCGTACGCTCGCCGCGCGCAACAGCGTGCGCCGTCCCATGATCGGACTCGGCTACTACGGCACGATCACGCCCAGCGTGATCCAGCGCGGCGTGCTGGAGAACCCGTCCTGGTACACGGCGTACACGCCGTACCAGCCGGAGATCTCGCAGGGTCGGCTGGAGGCGCTGATCAACTTCCAGACGATGGTGTCCGACCTCACCGGGCTCAGCACCGCCAACGCCTCGATGCTCGACGAGTCGACTGCCGTCGCCGAGGGGATGCTGCTGGCCCGCCGGGCCTCCAAGGCCAAGAGCGACGTGTTCGTGGTCGACGCGGATGCACTGCCGCAGACGAAGGCCCTGCTCGCCACGCGCGCGGCGGCGGTGGGGATCGACCTCGTCGAGCGCGATATCGCCGGCGGCGAGGAGTTGCCCGAGGAGCTGTTCGGCGTGTTCGTGCAGTACCCGGGTGCATCCGGGCTCGTCTGGGATCCGTCCGCGGTTATCGACGCCGCGCATCTCGCCGGTGGCCTGGCCGTCGTGGCGGCCGACCTGCTGGCGCTCACCCTCATCGCCTCGCCCGGGTCCCTGGGCGCGGATGTGGCCGTGGGCACCACCCAGCGCTTCGGCGTGCCGATGGCCTTCGGCGGCCCGCACGCCGGGTACATGGCGGTGCGTCAGGGCCTGGAGCGCCAGCTGCCGGGACGCCTGGTGGGCGTCTCCGTGGATGCCGACGGCCGACCCGCGTACCGGCTCTCGCTGCAGACGCGCGAGCAGCACATCCGCCGTGAGAAGGCCACCTCGAACATCTGCACCGCGCAGGTGCTACTGGCAGTGATGGCATCGATGTATGCCGTGTACCACGGGCCCGACGGGCTGCGACGGATCGCCGAGGATGTGGCGCGCAAGGCCGACGCGCTGGTGGTGCGCTTGCGGGAGTTCGGCATGGCGCAGGGGCTCGCGCACGATTCTTTCTTCGACACGATCAAGGTCGTGACGCCGGGAGACGGCGCCGCTGCGGTCCGCCGTGCGCACGACCGCGGAATCCTGCTTCATCTGCTGGACGGCGGCACCGCGGTCGGGATCTCCGTCGACGAGACGACGACCGCGGAGGAGCTCGGCGCGGTGGCATGGGCGCTGGCCGCCGATGACGCACGGCCCGAGTCCGATGAGGCGGTGCACGATCGTCCCGTCGACCTCGCCGGCGGCACACCGCTGTCCGGTGTGCCCGACGCGCTTCTCCGCACGGACGACTACCTCACGCACCCGGTCTTCCACCGGCACCGCTCGGAGACCGCGATGATGCGCTACCTGAAGACGCTCGCAGACCGCGACTACGCGCTGGATCGCGGCATGATCCCGTTGGGCTCGTGCACGATGAAGCTCAACGCCGCCACCGAGATGGCCGCGATCACCTGGCCGGAGTTCGCCCAGCTGCACCCCTTCGCCCCGGCGGAGGACGTGCAGGGCTCATTGGCCATGATCGACCAGCTCGAGGGATGGCTGGCCGACGTCACCGGCTACGACGCCGTCTCGCTCCAGCCCAATGCCGGCTCGCAGGGCGAGCTGGCAGGGCTTCTGGCCATCCGCGGCTACCACCTCGCGCGCGGAGACGAACAACGCACGGTGTGCCTCATCCCGTCGTCCGCGCACGGCACCAACGCCGCCTCCGCGGTGCTGGCGGGCATGAAGGTGGTCGTGGTCGCCACGGATGAGCGCGGCAACGTCGACCTCGACGACCTGCGCGCGAAGATCGCCGCCCACGCGGAGGAGATCGCCGCGCTCATGATCACCTACCCGTCCACTCACGGGGTGTACGAGCACGACGTGCTCGAGATCACCGCCGCCGTGCACGAGGCGGGCGGGCAGGTCTACATCGATGGCGCCAACCTCAACGCGCTGCTCGGCCACGCCCGCTTCGGCGACCTCGGTGGCGATGTGTCGCACCTCAACCTGCACAAGACCTTCGCGATCCCGCACGGCGGGGGAGGCCCCGGCATCGGCCCCGTCGCTGCGAAGGCGCACCTCGCTCCGTTCCTGCCGGGGCATCCTCAGGCGCAGCGGGCCGAGCACGCCGGCGGATTCGTCTTCGAAGGCGGGCCGGTCTCAGCCGCTCCGTACGGTTCGGCGGGCGTGCTGCCCATCTCCTGGGCGTACGTGCGGATGATGGGCGCCGATGGGCTGCGCGAGGCGACAGGAGCTGCCGTGCTCGCCGCCAACTACGTCGCCGCCCGGCTCGAGAAGCACTATCCGGTGCTGTACACGGGCGAGACGGGGCGGGTGGCGCACGAATGCATCCTCGACCTGCGTCCGCTCAAGGAGGCCACAGGCATCACGGTCGACGATGTCGCCAAGCGCCTCATCGACTACGGGTTCCACGCGCCGACCATGTCGTTCCCCGTCGCGGGCACGCTCATGGTCGAGCCCACCGAGTCGGAAGACCTCGGCGAGCTCGACCGGTTCGTGGAGGCGATGATCCGCATCCGGGAAGAAGCCGATGCGGTCGCATCGGGACGCTGGCCCGCCGCCGACAACCCGCTCGTGAACGCCCCGCACACCGCCGCCTCGCTCATCGCGGGGGAGTGGACGCACGCGTACACGCGCGAGGATGCGGCGTATCCGGTCGCCTCGCTGGTGACCGACAAGTACTGGCCGCCGGTGCGCCGGATCGACCAGGCGTACGGCGACCGCAACCTCGTGTGCGCATGCCCTCCGATCGAGGCGTTCGCGTGAGTTCGGCGGATGCTCGCGGGGAGAGCGCGCGGAAAAGGAAGCCGTCCTGCGTAAAGTGTGTGTAACGGTTGGCCTGATCGTTTCGCCAAGCGGGCGCGGGCGGGTTACCCTCTGATATCCCTACGCGTTCGATGGAGAGCGCGCAGATTGCTGTCTACGTCCACAGGAGGACACAAGTGAAGCGCAACAGAATCGCCCTTTCGGGCTTGGCGCTCCTCGCGGCGGGAACCCTCTCGCTCGCAGGTTGCGCCAGCGGTACCGACTCCGGTTCCGGTGACACCGGTGGAGGCGACGCCGAGGCCATCATCTCGGTCAACGGCTCCGAGCCGCAGAACCCGCTGATCCCGACCAACACCAACGAGACCGGTGGCGGCAAGATCCTCGACGCGATGTTCTCGGGCCTCATCGGCTACGCCGCAGACGGCTCGGTCTACAACGACGTCGCCGAGGACATCACGGTCGACGACCCGCAGCACCTCACGGTCAAGATCCGCGAGGGCCTGAAGTTCACCGACGGTGAAGAGGTCACCGCCGACAACTTCATCAAGGCGTGGAACTACGGTGCACTCGCTTCGAACGAGCAGCTCTCCAGCTACTTCTTCGAGGACATCGAGGGCTTCAGCTACGACGCGGACTCCGAGCTCACCGGCCTCGAGCAGGTCGACGACTACACGTTCACGATCGCGCTGAACAAGCCGGCGTCCGACTTCGCGCAGCGCCTGGGCTACTCGGCCTACTTCCCGCTGCCCGACGTCGCCTTCGACGACATGGACGCCTTCGGCGAGAACCCGATCGGCAACGGCCCGTACATGCTCAGCGGCGACGGCGCCTGGCAGCACGATGTCGGCATCGACCTCGTCACGAACCCCGACTACGACGGTCCTCGCACGCCGGCCAACGGCGGTGTCGACATCAAGTTCTACGCGTCGCAGGATGCCGCTTACGCGGACCTGCTCGCCGGCGAGCTCGACGTGCTCGATGCCATCCCCGACTCGGCCTTCGAGACCTTCGAGTCCGACCTGGGCGACCGCGCGGTGAACCAGCCGGCCGCGATCTTCCAGTCGTTCACCATCCCCGAGCGCCTGCCGCACTTCAGCGGCGAGGAGGGCAACCTCCGCCGTCAGGCGCTGTCGATGGCGATCAACCGCGAGGAGATCACCGACGTGATCTTCCAGGGCACCCGCACCCCGGCCAGCGACTTCACCTCCCCGGTGATCGACGGCTGGTCCGACTCGCTCGAGGGCGCCGACGTCCTGGCCTACAACCCAGACAAGGCCAAGGAGCTGTGGGCTCAGGCCGACGCCATCAGCCCCTGGGACGGTTCGTTCCAGATCGCTTACAACGCCGACGGCGGCCACCAGGCCTGGGTCGACGCGACGGTGAACTCGATCAAGAACACCCTCGGCATCGACGCCTCGGGCGCTCCGTACCCGACCTTCGCCGAGCTGCGCGGACAGGTCACGGACCGTACGATCCAGACCGCGTTCCGCACGGGTTGGCAGGCCGACTACCCCGGTCTGTACAACTTCCTCGGACCGCTGTACGCCACCAACGCGGGCTCGAACGATGGCGACTACTCGAGCGCCGACTTCGACAAGTACCTCTCCGAGGGCATCTCGGCGACCGACGCGGATGAGGCCAACAGCCTCTTCCAGAAGGCTCAGGAAGTCCTGCTGAAGGACCTCCCGGCCACGCCGCTGTGGTACTCGAACGTCGTCGGCGGATACGCTGACACGGTCGACAACGTCGAGTTCGGTTGGAACTCGGTGCCGCTCTACGAGCAGATCACCAAGGTCGGCTGAGCCGACGGACGACGAGGCGATGGTGCACACCATCGCCTCGTCGTCCTGTGTGTTGTTCTTCTCGAAGGGAGGTCGAGGGTGACCACCTACATCCTCAAACGGATTCTGCAGGCGATTCCGGTGTTCCTTGGCGCCACCCTGCTGATCTACTTCATGGTCTTCGCGATGCCGGGCGATCAGATCGCCGCGCTGTTCGGAGACCGTCAGCCGAACCCGGCTCTGCTCGAGCGCCTGCGGGCGCAGTACCACCTCGATGAACCGTTCATCGTCCAGTACTTCTACTACATCACCGGCATCTTCCGCCTGGACTTCGGCATCAGCTTCTCCGGACAGCCGGTCATCGAGATCCTCGCCAGGACCTTCCCCGTCACGCTGCGTCTCGCGGTCATGGCGGTGGCGATCTCGTTCGTCCTCGCAATCGTGATCGGCCTGTTCTCGGCCCTGCGCAAGGGCGGGATCTTCGACAACTCGATGCTCGTCGTCGCACTGATCTTCCTCGCGCTGCCGATCTTCGTGCTGTCGTTCCTCGCGCAATACTTCCTCGCGGTCCAACTCGGCTGGTTCCGACCGACCGTGGGTGCGCGCAACGACTGGGGCGATCTCTGGTTGCCCGCCCTCGTGCTCGGCTTCAGCGTGTACGCGACGACCATGCGTCTGACGCGGTCCTCGACCATCGAGACGCTGAACCAGGACTGGGTGCGCACCGCCTACAGCAAGGGCCTTCCGCGGCGTCGGGTCATCCCCGTGCACGTGCTGCGCAACTCGCTCATCCCGATGGTCACCGATCTCGGCACCGTCTTCGGGATCCTGATGGTGGGCGCCACCGTCACGGAGGGCATCTTCAACGTGCCCGGCGTGGGAAACACCCTGTATCAGGCGATCATCCGGGGCGAGAACCCGACGGTCGTCTCGTTCGTCACGGTGTTCGTCGTCGTGTACGTCCTGATCAATATCGTCGTGGATCTCATCTACGGCCTGCTCGACCCGAGGATCCGTTATGTCTCGTCCTGACGCGCCGATGGAGCATTACGTCGCCCCCGTCGACACGACATCCGTGCCCGTCGACGTCGTCCGCGTCGACGCCAAGCGCAGCAACCTCTGGCTGGACGCCTGGCGCGACCTGCGCAGCCGGCCGCTGTTCTGGATATCGGCGGCATTCGTACTGCTCATCATCCTCGTCTCCCTCTGGCCCGGGTTGTTCACCAATGTGGCTCCGAACAACGGATGCTCGCTGGCCAACAGCAACGGCGGTCCCGCGGCCGGGCACCCGCTCGGGTTCACCCGCCAGGGGTGCGACGTGTACTCCCGTGTGATCTGGGGAACGCGGACGTCGGTCGTCGTCGGTCTGCTGGCCACGGTGATCAGCACCGTGATCGGCATCATCATGGGCGCCTTCGCGGGCTTCTACGGCGGCTGGCTCGACTCGCTGCTGTCGCGCATCGGCGACATCTTCTTCACGATCCCCTACATCATCGCGGCGATCGTGGTGATGTCGGTGATGCCGGTGCGCAATGAGATCGTCCTCGCACTCGCCATCGGCGGGTTCGCGTGGGCCTCCACGGCGAGGATCATGCGCGCCGAGGTGCTGCGCGTGAAGCAGGCCGACTTCGTGATGGGCTCCGAAGCCGTGGGGCTCTCACGTCTCCGCACCCTGCTCTCGCACGTGCTGCCGAATGCGATGGCGCCCGTCATCGTCGTGGCGACACTGAGCCTCGGCTCCGCGATCGTGGCGGAGTCGGTGCTGTCGTTCCTCGGCGTCGGCCTCGGCGGCAGCACCATGTCGTGGGGCAACGACATCAGCCAGGCGCAGACGAGCATCCGCACGGCGCCCATGGCGCTGTTCTGGCCGTCGCTCGCGCTCACCGTCACGGTGCTGGCATTCATCACTCTCGGCGAGCTGCTGCGCGATGCCGTCGACCCGAAGGCGAGGGCCCAGCGATGAGCAACACCCTGCTGAGCGTGCGCGACCTCACGGTCGCCTTCCGCAGCGGCAAGACGACGCGCGAAGTGCTGCACGGCGTGAGCTTCGACATCCTCGAGGGCGAGACGCTCGCCATCGTCGGCGAGTCCGGATCCGGGAAGTCGACGACGGCCGCGGCCATCATCGATCTGCTGCCGGGCACCGGTCAGGTCACCGGTGGCAGCATCTCGCTCGACGGCCGTGAGCTGACCGAGGCCAGCCGCCGCGAGATGGAGCGGATCCGCGGCCGCGAGATCGGCTACGTGCCGCAGGACCCGATGTCGAACCTCAACCCGGTATGGTCGATCGGCTTCCAGGTCAAGGAGGCCGTTCGGGCGAACGGACTGGCGCAGGGTCGCAAGCAGGTGCATGACCGGGCGGTGGAGGTGCTCGTCCAGGCGGGACTGCACGACGCCGCGCGCCGCATGCACCAATTCCCTCACCAGTTCTCCGGCGGCATGCGCCAGCGCGCGCTGATCGGTATCGGCCTGGCCGCCGATCCGCGCCTGCTCATCGCCGACGAGCCCACGAGCGCGCTGGACGTCACCGTCCAGCGGGTCATCCTCGATCACCTCGCCTCGCTCACCAGCGAGCGCGGCACGTCGGTGCTGCTCATCACGCACGACCTGGGGCTGGCCGCCGAGCGCGCCGACCGCATCCTCGTGATGAACCAGGGCGAGATCGTCGAGGCGGGCCCGAGCGCCGAGATCCTGCGCGACCCGCAGCATCCGTACACGCAGCGCCTCGTGGCCGCCGCCCCGAGCCTCGCCTCCAAGCGCATCGGCCTCACCGAGCACGCAGAGCAGGTTCCGGTCGAGGAGGCCGCCGCTCCGGTCGTCGAGGTTCGTGATCTCGTGAAGGACTTCTCCATCCGTACGGGGGGATTCCGGCGCGAGCCGTTCCGCGCCGTCGACACGGTGTCGTTCGCGATCCCGCGCGGCAAGACGCTCGCGCTCGTCGGCGAGTCCGGTTCGGGCAAGTCGACCGTGGCGAAGATGGTGCTGCAGCTCGAGAAGCCGACCGACGGCGAGATCCTCATCGATGGGCAGCCGACGAGCACGATGTCGCGGGCCGAGGTGTTCCGCTTGCGACGGCGCATGCAGCCGGTGTTCCAGGATCCGTACGGATCCCTGGACCCGTTGCGCAGCATCGGCAACCTCATCTCCGAGCCGCTGCAGGTGCACGGCATCGGGAGCCGAGAGGAGCAGCACCAGCGCTCCCTCGAACTGCTCGATCAGGTCGCGCTGCCGCGCGAGCTGGCCTGGCGTTACCCGAACGAGCTCTCCGGCGGCCAGCGCCAGCGCGTCGCCATCGCCCGCGCCCTCGCGCTCAAGCCCGACATCGTCGTGCTCGATGAGGCCGTCTCCGCGCTCGACGTGCTCGTGCAGGACCAGATCCTGCGTCTGCTCTCCGAGTTGCAGGAGGAGCTCGGGCTGACGTACCTGTTCATCACGCACGACCTCGCGGTCGTTCGTGTCGCGGCGGACTACGTGTGCGTGATGGAGAAGGGTCGCATCGTCGAGCAGGGCACGGTGGATTCCATCTTCGACAACCCGCAGGAGGAGTACACCCGGCGGCTGCTGGATGCGATCCCCGGTGCCGATCTGCCGCTGGGCGGCGTCGCCGGATGACGGCGGCGCGGCCCCCGCGCGTCTTCCGGGTCACCGGCAGTGCGATGCTGCTCGGCATCACCGTCGTCGGTGTCGTCCTCGTGCTCGTCGACGCCGTCGTGCGCTCGGGGGCAGGCAATGCGTTGCTGATCGCGCCGTGGCCGCTGCTGTTGCTGTGGGGCGTGTACGTCACGGGCATCGCCTCGGACATCCGCGCCGATGCGGCGGGGGCGCGCGTGCAGAACCTGCTGCGGCGCACCTGGATGCCGTGGTCGCGCGTGGCACGCATCGGCATCCGGTGGCAGGTCGAGTTCACGCTCGATGACGGCGCTGTCGTGCGCTGTTTCGGCGGGCCCGCGCATTCACGCCCGCGCCGGCTCGGTCCAGGACGCACGAAAGAGCAGGATGAGGAGCCCGACAACGGCCTGGCGACACTGCATCGCCTGCGCAATGCCGCCGCGTCGGCGCCGGATGCGCCGGTCGAACGGTCGTGGGATGTCTGGGCGATCGTCGTGCTCGTGATCCTCGTCGCGTGGGCGGCCGTGGCCGTTCTCCTCACCCGGTGAACGTGAGGAGCGAACGATGACCGGACCGACCAGCGCCTCCTACACGTATCGGTCGACCTCCGGAATCGTGCTGCTGGCGGTGTGCGCGGCCGTGTCGGTCTACCTGCTCGGCGACGCGGTGGTGCACGGCGGCTGGCTGCGGATGCTCCTGTACGCGCCGTGGGTGCTGCTGGTGCTGTGGGTCGTCTACGAGTTCGCCGTCGTGTCGTCCGTGCGGATCGACGCCGACGGTGCGGTGGTGCGAAATATGCTGCGGATCACACGGTTCGGCTGGTGCCGGGTCTCGGACATCGATCTGAAGTGGCAGCTCGAGTTCGCCTTCGACGACGGTCGTCGGCTGTCGTGCTGGGGCGGTCCGGGCCGCGCCCGCCCGCCACGGCAGACCGCCCGCAGCGACGGCGCGATTCGCGTGCCGACGAGCCTGCAGTCGCTCTCGACGATCCGCAGTGCCTGGGAGCGTGCCGTCGATGCGCCGCCCGGCGCCGCGGGCGCGGGCCCCGACGCCCCGATCCGTCGGACGTGGGACGCCCCTGCGCTCATCGCCCTCGCGGTGATCGCCGCGGGCGCCCTCGCCGCCGTCCTCGCGACCCGCTGATCCTCCCCTCCCCGCAAAACGACAACTGCGTCCCGAGCCCTCGGATCGATGCCGCTGTTCCGGAAGGTAGTTGCCCTCTCGCAGACAGGGGTGGCGGCTCGCGGACAGGGGCGGGCGGCGTCAGGCGGGGAGGCCGAAGAGAGCCGGCCACATCGTGGCGGCCCAGGGGTAGCCGACGAACACGGCGGCATCGATGAGGAAGTGCGCGACGAGGAACGGCAGCAGCCGGCCGGTGCGCAGGAAGAGGAATCCGAAGAGCAGCCCCATCGCCAGGTTGCCGATGAACGCTCCCGGACCCTGGTAGAGGTGATAGCTGGCGCGCAGGATGCTCGTCGCGAGGACGATCGCCCAGGGCCCCCAGCCCAGCTGGCGGAGCCGTGCGAACAGGTAACCGAGCACGACCACCTCCTCCTGCAGCGAGGCCCGTGCCGCCGCGAGGAGCAGCACGGGCACCGACCACCAGTACGCGGACTGCGCGCCGGGGTCGACGGCGACGAACAGGCCCGTCATCCGTCCGAGGAGGTACAGGCCCAGTCCCGGGATGCCGATGGCCAGCACGAGGCCGATTCCTCGCACCGCGTCGCGACCGATCCGGTGCCCGTCCAGGCCCAGAGGAGCCAGGTGCGGGCGAGAGGACTGCCAGAGCAGGAAGCAGACGAGGAGCACCGGCACGAGTGAGAACGCGATGCCGAACACCTGGTAGAGCAGGTCGAACAGTTCGCGGTCGCTGCGGGCGGGGTTGAGCGTCGCGGTCTGCTGCCCGAGCGGTGTTTCGCTCGTGAGACGGTACGCCAACTGCGCGATCGCGTACACGGCGGACTGTCCGAGTCCGAGGGCGAGCACGATCGCGATCTCCCACCACAGCCGCCCGCGCGAGGGCGCATCGAGAGGTGCGGGCGGGAGAGTGATCCTCATCCGACCGATCGTACGCGGGCCGTCTCGGGATGCCGCCACGGCGCGGACGGGCGGATTTCAGGAATGGGTCCGTGGCCTGCGCTATCCTGGAACGTCGGATTCCCGGCGCACCCCACTTCTCTGCATAGGACTCCCTGCATGGCGCACGCCCTCCGTTCCGATCTCCGCAACGTCGCGATCGTCGCGCACGTCGATCACGGCAAGACCACGCTGGTGGATGCGATGCTGCGCCAGACCGGCTCGTTCGGCGAGCACGCGCACGTGGACGAGCGCGCGATGGACTCGAACGACCTCGAGCGCGAGAAGGGCATCACGATCCTCGCCAAGAACACGGCGATCACCTACAACGGTGCGCACACCGACGTGCCGGTGACGATCAACGTCATCGACACCCCCGGTCACGCCGACTTCGGCGGCGAGGTCGAGCGCGGCCTGTCGATGGTCGATGGCGTCGTGCTGCTCGTCGACGCCTCCGAGGGGCCGCTGCCGCAGACCCGCTTCGTGCTGCGCAAGGCGCTGGAGGCGAAGCTCCCCGTCATCCTGCTCGTCAACAAGACCGACCGGCCGGATGCGCGCATCGCCGAGGTGGAGGAGGAGGCGCACGATCTGCTGCTCGGCCTCGCGTCCGACCTCGTCGACGACGTTCCCGACCTGGATGTCGACGCCCTGCTCGACGTGCCGGTCGTCTACGCCTCGGGCCGCGCGGGCGCCGCGTCGCGCACCCGCCCCGCCAACGGCTCCCTGCCCGACAGCGAAGACCTCGAGCCGCTGTTCGAGGCCATCCTCGAGCACATCCCGGCCCCGTCCTACGACGACGAGGCGCCGTTGCAGGCGTGGGTCACCAACCTCGACTCCAGCCCGTTCCTGGGCCGCCTGGCACTGCTACGCGTCTTCAACGGCACGCTGAAGAAGGGCCAGACCGTCGCCTGGGTGCGCCACGACGGCACGCACGCGAACGCCCGGATCACCGAGCTGCTGAAGACCCGCGCCCTGGAGCGCTACCCCGCCGAGAGCGCTGCGCCGGGCGACATCGTCGCCATCGCCGGCATCGAGGAGATCACCATCGGCGAGACGATCGCCGACCCGGAGGACGTGCGCCCGCTGCCGGCCATCACGGTCGACGACCCCGCGATCTCGATGACGATCGGCACCAACACCTCGCCGCTGGTCGGCAAGGTCAAGGGGCACAAGCTCACCGCGCGCATGGTGAAGGATCGCCTCGACCGCGAGCTCATCGGAAACGTCTCGCTCAAGGTCGTCGAGATCGGCCGTCCGGATGCCTGGGAGGTGCAGGGCCGCGGCGAGCTGGCGCTGGCCATCCTCGTGGAGAACATGCGGCGCGAGGGCTTCGAGCTCACGGTGGGCAAGCCCCAGGTGGTCACCAAGCAGATCGACGGCAAGGTGCACGAGCCGTTCGAGCACCTGACGATCGACGCTCCCGAGGAGTACCTCGGCGCGATCACCCAGCTGCTGGCCACCCGCAAGGGCCGCATGGACAACATGATCAACCACGGCACCGGCTGGGTGCGCATGGAGTTCGTCGTCCCCTCGCGCGGCCTCATCGGCTTCCGCACAGAGTTCCTCACCACCACGCGCGGCACGGGCATCGCCAACGCGATCTCGCACGGATACGAGCCGTGGGCCGGGCACATCGTGACCCGTCAGAACGGCTCGATCGTGGCCGACCGCTCCGGTGTCGTCACGCCCTTCGCGATCATCGCACTGCAGGAGCGCATGACGTTCTTCGTGCAGCCGACCGAAGAGGTCTACGAGGGCATGGTGATCGGCGAGAACTCGCGCAGCGACGACATGGACGTGAACATCACCAAGGAGAAGAAGCTCACGAACATGCGCTCCTCCACGGCCGATACGTTCGAGTCGATGACCCCGCCGCGCACCCTGTCGCTGGAGGAGAGCCTCGAGTTCGCCCGCGACGACGAATGCGTCGAGGTCACCCCCGAGAAGGTGCGCATCCGCAAGGTGACGCTGGATCAGACGATCCGCGCCCGCGAGACCGCGCGTCTGAAGCGTCAGGACGCCAACGCCTGATCCGGCGCGACCGCACGCCTCCGACGGGGCTCAGCGCTGTTCGGAGACGAGCACGGCGACGGTTCCCGGCTCGAGCGCCTCGAACACGTGCGGCGCGTCGCCGCGATAGCTGAGGTAGTCGCCGGGGGAGAGACGTTCGGGGGCGTCCGGCGTTCCGACGAGAGCGGATCCCGCCACGAGCACGACATGCTCGGTGGTGCCGCCGCGGTGCGGGAGCGAGCGCCGCGGCTCTCCGGGCTCCGCCTGGATCAGGTACAGATCGCGCCGGGCCGACGGGGGGCTCGCCGAGAGCAGCGTCGCCGAGTACGGCGCATCCGACGAGGGCACCTGCGGCACGCCTGCGAGGTCGGTGATGCGGACCAGCCGCGATTCCTCGACGGGCTGGTCGACGAGATCGGCGAAGGGGATGCTCAGAGCGTCGCCCAGCGCCCACAGCGTCTCGACACTGGGATTGGCCGCGCCGCCCTCCAACTGCGACACGGTGGCTTTGGACACGCCCGCCCGGCGGGCGAGCTCCGAGACGGAGAGCCCTGCGGCCTCGCGCTCGCGGCGCAGGGCGTGGGCGATGCGGGTGCGCAGATCTGCCATGCGTTCAGTATTCCAAACGATCGTTCATCTTGACTGCTCTTCGCGAGTTGTTCAGAATGATGATCATGCGTTCATCCGATCGAACGGTCCTCCGCGGCGCCGCGGCGCGGCCGGCCGGGAACGAGGTCCGGCGCGAGGGGCTGGGGGTTGCGATCGCGACGAGCGCCTACGGCGTCTCCTTCGGTGCGCTCGCCGTGGCTGCGGGACTGGACGTCTGGCAGGCGTGCGTGCTCAGCCTGCTCATGTTCACGGGCGGATCGCAGTTCGCCTTCGTCGGCGTCGTGGCGGCGGGGGGAGTGGCGGCACTGCCCGCCGCGATCGCCTCCGCCGTGCTGCTGGGCGTGCGCAACGTCGCCTACGGCATGCGGATGTCGCCGATCATCGGTCGAGGGTTCTGGCGACGTCTCGCCGCCGTGCACGTCACGATCGACGAATCCACGGCCGTCGCCATCTCGCAGGACGACCCGCGGCTGCGCCGGCTCGGGTTCTGGGTCACCGGCGTCGGGATCTTCCTCGGCTGGAACGCCACCACCCTGATCGGCGCGCTGCTGGGCGATGTCCTGGGCGACCCCAGGGCCTGGGGGCTTGACGCCGCGGCGGCGGCGGCCTTCCTCGCGCTGCTGTGGCCGCGGCTGAAGAAGCGCCAGGCCATCGTCGTCGGGATCGCCGCCGCCGTCGTGGCCACCGCGCTGACCCCGGTGCTCATCCCCGGTCTGCCCGTCCTCGTCGCCGCCGTCGTGGCGATCCTCGTCGGCTGGTTCGACTGGTTCTCGTCCGGCGCTCCGGGCCGTCGACGGATCGAGGGGGAACGCGCATGACGCTCTGGGCCGGGATCCTCGTCGCCGCCGCGCTGTGCCTCGCGCTCAAAGGCATGGGCTACCTCGTGCCCGCCTCGGTGCTGGAGGCGCCGCGCCCCGCGCGCATCACCGATCTGCTGGCGGTCGGACTGCTGGCCGCGCTCGTGGGTGTGCAGACGTTCGGCGACGGGCAGGCGATCGTCATCGACGCGCGTCTGCCCGCGATCCTCGTGGCCGCAGGGCTCTTGTGGCTCAGGCAGTCATTCCTCGTCGTGGTGGTCGCGGCGGCGGCGACGGCGGCGCTGCTGCGCCTGGCGGGGCTGGCGGCCTGAGCACAGCCGACGCGGGTAATCTCGACGGGTGCGTGAGAACTGGATCGCCCGGGTGCTGTCGTGGGTCGGAGTGCTGATCGTCGGCGGTGTCTTCGGTGTGGCGGCGACGATCGGCCACAGCGTGATGATCGGCTGGTTCCCCGCCGGGATGGTCGTCGGCGCGATCGGCTGCGCCGCGTTTCTCATCGCGGTGCGCTCCCTGACGCGCGACCGCTGGGCGACGCTGGCGGCCGGGCTCGGCATGCTGGGGACCGTCGTGATCGTCTCGGGGCGCGGCCCCGGGGGATCGGTGCTCGTGCAGAACGATCTGCTCGGACAGATCTGGGGCTATCTCGTGGCGGGGATCGCGCTGGTCGTCATCGCCTGGCCCGACCTCTCCCGGCTGCCGCGCACCGTGATCGCCGGATCCGACGCCGCCGCCGATGAGACCGTGAGCGTGCGCGACGAGACGGCCCCGCGGTCGTAGACTGGAGCGGTGACGTATGTGATTGCTCTGCCGTGCGTCGATGTGAAGGATCGTGCCTGCGTCGACGAGTGTCCCGTGGACTGCATCTACGAGGGTGAGCGGTCGTTGTACATCCATCCGGATGAGTGCGTGGACTGCGGGGCGTGCGAGCCGGTGTGCCCGGTCGAGGCGATCTATTACGAAGACGACCTGCCCGAGGAGTGGCAGGACTACTACAAGGCGAACGTGGAGTTCTTCGACGAGATCGGCTCCCCCGGAGGCGCCGCCAAGGTCGGCGTCATCGCCCACGACCACCCCATCATCGCCGCCCTCCCACCCCAAGGGGAGTAGGGCGTGGGGGTCAGAGATCTCGCCGACTACCCATGGGATGCCGTCGTCCCGTTCCGTGAGCGTGCGGCGCAGCATCCGCAGGGTCTCGTCGATCTCTCGATCGGCTCTCCGGTGGACCCGACGCCTGAAGTCATCAGGCGCGCGCTGGCCGAGGCGACCGATGCGCATGCGTACCCGCAGAACATCGGCACTCCGGCGCTGCGCGAAGCGATCGTCGCCTGGTACGCCCGCCGCAGGGGAGTGCCCGACCTCACGATCGACAACGTGCTTCCGACCGTCGGGTCGAAAGAACTCGTCGCGCTGCTTCCGACGCTGCTCGGCCTCGGGGACGGCGACATCGTCGTCTTCCCGCGGGTCGCCTATCCGACGTACGAGGTCGGAGCGCGCGTCGTGGGGGCCGTGGCGGTCGCCGCGGACGACCCGGCGGACTGGCCCGAGGGCACCAAGCTCGTCTGGATCAACAGCCCGGGCAACCCCGACGGTCGCACCTGGACCGTCGACGAACTCGCCGCGGCGGTGCGTCGCGCCCGAGAGCTGGGTGCGGTTCTCGCCAGCGACGAGTGCTACGCCGAGCTCGGCTGGGACGGGCTCTGGGCGACGGAGCCCGTGCCTTCCGTGCTCGATCCTCGTGTGACAGGGGGAAGCCGGAGCAACCTGCTGAGCGTGTACTCGTTGAGCAAGCAGTCGAACCTCGCCGGCTACCGTGCCGCGTTCGTCGCCGGCTGCTCGCGGATCATCGCCGACCTGCTGGCCGCCCGCAAGCATCTCGGACTCATGATGCCTGCGCCGGTGCAGCAGGCCATGGTCGTCGCCCTGGGCGACGACGAGCACGTCGCGGCGCAGAAGGAGCTGTATCGCGCCCGCCGCGATCTGCTGCGCCCGGCGCTCGAGGCCGCCGGGTTCCGCATCGACGGCTCTGAAGCGGGGCTGTATCTGTGGGCCACCGAGGGCGGAGACGCCTGGGAGTCGATGGACCGACTCGCCGGTCTGGGCATCCTCGCCGGTCCAGGACCCTTCTACGGCCCGGATGCCGCGCAGCACGTGCGTCTCGCGCTGACGGCGCCCCTGGAGCGCATCGCCGAGGGGGCGCGCCGTCTGCACGCCGCGCCGTAGGCGCATCGAGCTCGTCACCGGGGTGGTGCGGATCGAGACTGCGCACGCCGTAACTGTAGCTTTCCGCAGGGCACTACGGTGAACCCTTGGCGGATGTCACAGTTGGCTGATCTGACGACTAGGCTGTAAAGGCGATTCGGTCGTGACCCGGCCAGGCGCTCGAGCCGTGCATCGCCCTCGATCAATTCGACGAACCGGACGAATGCGACCGACCACGGTCGCGTACACGTACAAGGAGGTCCACGTGAGTGCAGCGGGAGACCAGCAGACGAAGGCCACTCTCACGATCGGCGAGACCGCTGCGGAGTTCCCGGTCGTTCGCGGCACAGCGGGCGCCAACAGCATCGACTTCTCGACGCTGACGAAGCAGACCGGCTTCACAGGACTCGACTACGGATTCGTCAACACCGCATCGACGAAGTCGAACATCACCTTCATCGACGGCGATGAGGGGATCCTGCGCTATCGCGGTTATCCGATCGAGCAGGTGGCGAAGAACTGCACATACCTCGAGGCCGCCTGGCTGCTCATCTACGGCGAGCTGCCCTCAGCCTCCGAACTGGCCGACTTCGACGACCGCATCCGCCGGCACACCCTGCTGCACGAAGACCTCAAGCGCTTCTTCTCGGCCCTGCCGCACAACGCGCATCCCATGTCGGTGCTCTCCTCGGCCGTCGCCGCGTTGTCGACCTATTACGAGCACGAGTCCGACCCGCACAATCCGGAGCACGTCGAGCTCAACACCGTGCGGATGCTCGCCAAGCTCCCGGTCATCGCCGCCTACGCGCACAAGAAGAGCGTCGGGCAGGCGTTCCTGTACCCCGACAACTCGCTGAGCTTCGTCGACAACTTCCTCAAACTCAACTTCGGCGTGCTCTCCGAGCCCTACGAGATCAACCCCGTCATGTCGAAGGCGCTCGAGCTGCTGCTGATCCTGCACGAGGATCACGAGCAGAACGCCTCGACCTCCACCGTGCGACTGGTCGGCTCGACCGGCGCCAACCAGTTCGCCTCCATCTCCGCCGGCATCCAGGCGCTCTCGGGACCCCTGCACGGTGGGGCGAACGAGGCCGTGCTCACGATGCTCGCCCAGATCCGCGAGTCGGGTCAGAGCGTGCAGCGCTTCGTCGAGCGAGTCAAGAACAAGGAGGAGGGCGTCAAGCTCATGGGCTTCGGCCACCGGGTCTACAAGAACTACGACCCGCGTGCCAAGCTCGTCAAAGAGGCCGCCGACGAGGTGCTCGCCGAGCTGGGCGTCACCGATCCGCTGCTGGATCTCGCCAAGGAGCTCGAGGAGATCGCGCTCGCCGACGAGTACTTCCAGGAACGTCGCCTCTACCCGAATGTCGACTTCTACACCGGGGTCATCTACAAGGCGATGGGCTTCCCCACGCGCATGTTCACCGTGCTGTTCGCGATCGGGCGCCTGCCCGGCTGGCTCGCCCAGTGGCGCGAGCTGCAACTGGATCCGCAGACGAAGATCGGCCGTCCGCAGCAGCTGTACACGGGCTCCCCGGAACGGTCGTTCCCGACCCGCTGAACGGGCTCAGCGGCCGCCGGTGCGGGCAGGGCGGCCCTGCTGCTGCCCCTGGCCGCCCTGCGGACGACGGCGGCGCCGCCGCCGGGAGGCATCGCCCGAGCGGGGAGCACCTGCGGCGGGCCCGGCCTTCTTCGGCTGCTGACGAACCTGTTGCTGCGGCGGGGCAGGCTTCACATGCGGCGCGCGCTCGCCGACGAGCACCTCGACGGCATCCGCGGTCGCCGGCTCCAGCGGAGCGCTGATCTTCGCCTTGCGCAGCAGATCCTTCACATCGCGACGCTGCTCGGGTAGCACGACGGTCACGACGGTTCCGGCAGCGCCGGCGCGCGCGGTGCGACCGGAGCGGTGCAGATACGCCTTGTGCTCGACGGGCGGGTCGACGTGCACGACGAGGTCGACGTCGTCGACGTGCACGCCGCGGGCGGCGACGTCGGTGGCGACGAGCACGCGCACGCCGCCGTCGGCGGGGTCGGACGAGAACGCGCCGAGGTTGCGCTCACGGGCATTCTGCGACAGGTTGCCGTGCAGGTCGACGGCGGGGATGCCCGACGAGGTCAGCTGCTTGGCGAGCTTCTTCGCCTGGTGCTTGGTGCGCGTGAACAGGATGCGCCGACCGGTGCCGGAGGCGAGATCGTGCACGAGGGTCTTCTTGCGGTCTGCGTCGTCGGCGAGGAGCACCCGGTGCGTCATCTCGCCGACCGGAACGCTCGCCTCGTCGACCTCGTGGCTGACGGGCTTCGACAGGAATCGCTTGGCGAGCGTGTCGATGCCGCGATCCAGCGTGGCGCTGAACAGGAGGCGCTGCCCGCCGGGAGGCGTGGCCGCGAGGATGCGGGTGACGCCGGGGAGGAAGCCGAGGTCGGCCATGTGGTCGGCCTCGTCGAGCACGGCCACCTCGACGGCGTCGAGGAAGACGAGCTTTTGCTTCATGAGGTCTTCCAGCCGGCCGGGGCAGGCGACGACGATGTCGACGCCGCCGCGCAGTGCCTGCTCCTGCGGACGCTGGCTCACACCGCCGAACACGGTGGTGACGCGCAGGCCCGCCGCCTCGGCGAGCGGGCGCACGGTCGCGGCGATCTGGGTCGCGAGCTCACGGGTGGGTGCGAGCACGAGGCCGCGCGGATGCTGGGGCCGGGTCCTGCGGGCCGAGTCGGCCAGGCGCGCCACCAGGGGGAGCGCGAACGCGATGGTCTTGCCGCTGCCGGTGCGACCGCGGCCGAGCAGGTCGCGTCCGGCGAGCGAGTCGGGCAGGGTGTCGCGCTGGATGGCGAAGGCCTCGGTCTTGCCGTCTGCGGCGAGGACGTCGGCCAGGCGTGCGGGCACGCCGAGTTCGAGGAAGGAAGGCATGGTCATACTCCAGGTGGCGCGGAGCGCCTGAGATCGTTGGGTGGGCGAACGCACGGATGTGCGCAGATTTCGCCGTTCGAAACGCCAACAGGGGATGCGGTCAGGGAAGACCCGTGACGACGACGCAGCTGCCGTGAGGCAACCCCCCGAGCCTAGCAGTGCTCGCGTCGACGAACCTGCATGCTCGCAGGGCGAGCGTCGGGCAGGGGCGGATATCAGGCGTGCAGCGCCTCGTTGAGCGCGACACCGGCCCCTGTGCGACGGCGGGCCTCGACGGCTCCCGTGACGGAGTTGCGCAGGAACAGCAGCCCGTTCTCGCCCGACAGCTCTGCGGCCTTGACCGTGCGGCGTCCGCCGTCGGCGGTCTTCGGCCCGTCGACGAGGACGACCTTCGATCCCGCGGTCACATACAGTCCCGCCTCGACGATGCAGTCGTCGCCGAGGGCGATCCCCAGACCGGCGTTCGCGCCGAGCAGAGTGCGCTCGCCGATGGAGACCCGCACGGTGCCGCCACCCGACAGCGTGCCCATGATCGAGGCCCCGCCGCCGATGTCGCTGTTCGCGCCGACGACGACGCCCTGCGAGATGCGGCCCTCGACCATGACGGGGCCGAGGGTTCCGGCGTTGAAGTTCACGAAGCCCTCGTGCATGACGGTCGTGCCGGGGGCCAGGTGTGCGCCCAGGCGCACGCGCGACGCATCCGCGATGCGCACGCCCTCGGGCTGGAGGTAGTCGGTGAGGCGCGGGAACTTGTCGAGCCCCTGCACCTGGATGCTGTCGCGGCGCATCCGCGCCTGCAGGCGGTTCGCATCGGCCGGGTGCATCGGCCCGGCGTTGGTCCAGGCGACGATCGGCAGGTGGGAGAAGATGCCGTCGAGGTTCACCTCGTTCGGCCGCACGAGCAGGTGCGATAGGGCGTGCAGGCGCAGGTACGCGTCGGCGGTCGAGGCGGCAGGAGCGTCCAGGTCGATCCGGAGCGTCACAAGCTCCACGCGCACGTTGCGGCGCTCGTCGGGCCCGGTCTGCGTCTCCAGCTCGGCGGTGTCGCTCTCGGGCAGCGCGCCGAGCCCCACCTGCGGATACCAGGCGTCCAGGACGGTGCCGTCTCCGGCGATCGTGGTCAGGCCGATACCCCATGCGGTGCGCGCGTCGCTCATGCCCTCCACGCTACCGAAGCGCGGAGGGGCACTCGGACCGTTCCACAGGTGCCGAGGTCATAGGCTGGTTCGCATGCCGCTCGATCCCACCCTCTCCGCCGTCGAGCTCACCAGGGCGATCTGCGATGTTCCCAGCGTCTCGGGTGAGGAGGCCGTGCTGGCCGACCTCATCGAGAACGCCGTCGCGGGGCACCAGCACCTCCGCGTGACCCGCCACGGGAACACGATCGTGGCTCGCACGGAGCTCGGCAGAGACCGGCGCGCCGTGATCGCAGGGCACATCGACACCGTCCCCATCAACGGCAACGTGCCCACACGCGACGTCCTCGTCGACGGCGTCGAACACCTGTGGGGGCGCGGCACCGTCGACATGAAGGCCGGCGTCGCCGTGCAGCTCAAGCTCGCCGTCGAGCTCGCCGATCCCGCGCTGGACGTCACCTGGATCTGGTACGACAACGAGGAGGTCGCGGCCTCGCGCAACGGGCTCGGGCTGCTCGCCGCGGAGCATCCCGAGCTGTTGACCGGAGACTTCGCCATCCTCGGTGAGCCCAGTGACGGCGAGGTCGAGGGCGGCTGCAACGGCACCCTGCGCGTGGTCGTGCGCACGAGCGGCGTGCGCGCGCACAGCGCCAGGGCCTGGATCGGCGAGAACGCCATCCACGGTGCCGCACCGATCCTCGCCCGGCTGGCCGAGTACCGTCCGCGCGATGTGGAGGTCGACGGGCTCGTCTACCGCGAAGGGCTCAACGCCGTGCGCATCACCGGCGGCATCGCGGGAAACGTCATCCCCGACGCCTGCGAGGTGGAGGTCAACTACCGCTTCGCCCCGAGCAAGAGCGTCGAGCAGGCCGTGGAGCACGTGCGCAGCGTGTTCTCGGGCTTTCCCGTCGAGGTGACGGATGCCTCGGCCGGCGCCCGACCCGGGTTGGATGCGCCGCTCGCACAGGGCTTCGTCGCCGCCGTGGGCGCGACGCCCCGACCCAAGTACGGCTGGACGGATGTCGCTCGATTCTCGGCGCTGGGCATCCCGGCGGTCAACTACGGTCCCGGCGACCCGCACCTGGCCCACCACGACGAGGAGCGCGTGCCGCTGGCGCAGATCATCGCCGTCGAGGAGGGGCTCCGCGCCTGGCTGACCGGCGGCACGGGCGGCGCAGCGGGAGCCTGAGATGACACGCGCGCTCGTGCGGATGCCCCGCGCCCTGTCGATCGCGCTCGTGTACGTGACCGCACGGGCGGTCACGGCGCTGATGCTGGTCGCCGCGGCGTCGGCATCCACGGCGGGCTCGCGGTTCGGCGCCGCGGCGACGGTCGGGGATCTCTCGCTCGGATGGGACGCCCAGTGGTACTGGTACATCGCCGTGAACGGCTATCCGAGCACCCTGCCGACGACGGCGCAGGGCGTGGGGGAGAACGCCTGGGCGTTCATGCCGCTGTACGCCTGGGCATCGAACGCCGTGGGATCGCTCTTCGGCAGCTGGGGTGTGGGCGCCGTGATCGTGTCGCTGCTGTGCGGCTACCTCGCCTGCCTCGTGCTGTTCCGACTGCTCGCGCCGCGGACCGGCCGCATCGCGGCGTTCTGGGCGGTCGTCTTCTTCGCCGCCGGCCCTCTGGGCGCCCTTTTCCAAGTGGGCTATGCGGAATCGGCCTTCCTGCTGCTGCTCTTCCTCGGCCTCGACGCGCTCGTCCGACGCCGGTACGGGCTGCTCTACGCGATCATCCCCGTCATGGGGTTCGTGCGACCGGGAGTGCTCGCCTTCGCCCTGATGCTGGGGCTCGTCCTCGCGCTGCGCTGGTGGCGTCGCCGAACCGACCCGCTCTCGAGCCGGGAGATCGTTCACTTCTTCGCGCTGGGTGCACTCGCCGTCGCGGTCGGCTTCGCCTGGCAGGTCATCGCCGGGATCGTCACGGGCGATCCCGGGGCGTACCTGGAGACCGAGCTGGCGTGGCGGCGCAACTGGAGCACGGGTGAGACGACCGGGTTCCTGCCCTTCGAAGGCTGGGTCTCGGCCGCGCAGTTCTGGTTCGCCTTCTGGGGCCTGCCGCCGTGGCTGGGCGTGGTCGTGCTGGTGCTGCTCGTGGCCGGGTTCGGCGGGGTGCTCTTGCGCGGTCCGGGCGTGCGGCGGCTCGGGCCCGAGCTGCGACTGTGGTCGGCGAGTTACGCCCTGTACCTGCTGGCCGTGTTCTTCCCGCAGTCCTCCACGCTGCGCCTGCTGGTTCCGCTGAGCCCGCTCTGGGGAGCGGTGGCCGCGCCGCGGGGGAGCGCGCGTGCGACGCGGATGCTGCGCGTCGGCGTGCTCGCGCTCGGACTGGCTCTGCAGTGGCTCTGGATCTGGAACGTCTACGCCATGGGAGACACGTTCTGGCGGGTGCCCTGACACCGCCCGCGACGAGTGACCCCCGCGCCTCTATACAATGGTGGGGGAGACCACCGAGGAAAGGGAGCACCGCGATGGCAGCGATGAAGCCGAGGACCGGCGACGGACCCATGGAGGCCGTGAAGGAGGGGCGGCTGATCATCGTCCGTGTTCCCCTCGAGGGCGGCGGCCGACTGGTCGTCTCCGTGAACGACGCCGAGGCGAAGGAGCTTCACGACGTGCTGGGTGCCGTCGTCGACGCGGCCTGACACGCCGAATGAAGTACGAAGGGGCTGCGGTTCGCCGAACCGCAGCCCCTCCACACGTCTACGTTCCGTCGGAGGCGTCGGCGATGCTGGTCAGCTGCAGCAGACCCTCGCCGGTCGACGACAGTGCGACGAGCACCGCCGTCGACCGCTGGGTCTCCTGGATGAGGGAGCGGTACGCCGCCGTGACGGCGTCGCGCTGCACGGGGTCGGCCACCCGGCCTCCGGCGAGCACGCGGGGCACCAGCACGGTGCCGCCGGTGCGGACCAGGCGCAGACCGTGCTCGACGTACTCGATGACGTTCTCCGGATCGGCGTCGACGAGCACGATGTCGTAGGCGGCCTCGTTCATCCTCGGCAGCACATCGGCGGCGCGGCCGGTGATGAACCGCGCGCGCGTCGGAGCGATGCCCGCGTCGTGGAATGCCGTGCGGGCGGCGGCGAGGTGCTCGGGCTCGTTGTCGATCGAGGTGAGCACGGCCTTCGGTGCGCCGCGCAGCAGCCACAGACCCGAGACCCCGGCGCCCGTGCCGATCTCGACCATGCTCCTGGCTCCGGTCGCCGCGGCGAGCACGGCGCACTGCGCCCCGATGGCGGCGCTCAGCGGGGTGGCGCCGAGTTCGACGGCGTGCGCACGGGCGCGGGCGATCGCGTCGGGCTCGACGACGACCTCGCGCACGTAGCGTGCGTTGGCATCCTGCTCGCTCATGATCCTCTCCGGGTCTCTCCGCACGTGGGGGAGGGCGGGCGCGGGAGACGTTCTCCAGAGTAAGCGTTCGGAGTGCGCGAGAACGGCAGGCGCGGCGGTAGCCTTATGACATGTTCTTCGGCATCACCTTCGAGAAGCTGCTGCTGATCGGGGTGATCGCCGCTTTCATCATCGGCCCTGAGAAGCTGCCGCGCTATGCGGAGCAGTTCGCGCGCTTCGTGCGCAACGCGGGCGAGTACATGCGCGGCGCCAAGCAGCGCATGCGCGACGAGGTGGGCCCCGAGATCGACGAGCTCGACTGGCGCAAGCTCGACCCCCGCCAGTACGACCCGCGCCGGATTATCCGCGATGCCCTGATCGAGGAGGCACCGGCGAAGCCCGCGGTGAAGGCGCCGGCCGCGCTCGCGGCGAAGCCGGCATCCGCGCCGCCGAAGGAGTTCAGTGCCGAGGAGCCGCCGCCGTTCGATCCTGAGGCGACCTGACCTCAGCGCGGGGTGACCGACAACGAGCGCCCCGCCAATCCGCGGCCGCGGTGTTCCACGGCATCGGCGAGCGACTGGATCGCCCGTGATGCCGGGTCGTCGGGATGCGCGAGCACGACCGGATCGCCGTCGTCGCCCCCCACGCGCAGCGCGGAGCTGAGTGGGATCGAGGCGAGGACGGCGACCGGATCCGCGTCGGGCGCCGCGGCCGTGAGCGCCTCTGCCACAGCCGCGCCGCCGCCGGCGCCGAACAGGTTCAGCATCGTGCCATCGGGCATCGTCATTGCCGTCATGTTCTCCACGACCCCGATGATGCGCTGGCCCGTCTGCCGCGCCACCAGGCCGCTGCGGATGGCGACCTCGGCGGCCGCTTCCTGCGGGGTGGTCACGACGAGGACCTCGGCATGGGGGAGCAGCTGGCCCAGTGAGATGGCGATGTCGCCGGTCCCAGGGGGCATGTCGATGAGCAGGATGTCGAGGTCGCCGAAGTGCACATCGGTGAGGAACTGCTGCACCGTGCGATGCAGCATCGGGCCGCGCCAGGCGACGACGGCTTCTCCGTCGCGGAGGAACATCCCGATGGAGATCGTCTTCACGTCGAAGGCGATCGGCGGCAGCATGAGGTCGTCGATGCGGGTGGGCTGAGGGGCGCGGCCGTCGTGCACCATGCCGAGCAGCGCCGGGATCGAGAAGCCGTGCACATCGGCGTCGATCAGGCCGATGCGCAGTCCTCGGGCGGCGAGCGCGACGGCGAGGTTGGCGGTGACCGATGATTTGCCGACCCCGCCCTTGCCGCTGGTCACGGCGATCACGCGGGTGAGGGAGTCCGGGCCGAACGGCAGCGTGCGCGCGGCGCGTCCACCGCGCAGCCTCTCGGTGAGGGCACGGCGCTCCTCCGGGGTCATCACGCCCACCCGCACGTCGACGCCGGCGATGCCTGGTACGGATGCCGCGGCGGCGCGGACATCGTTCTCGATGCGGGTCGCAGCCGGGCATCCGACGATCGTCAGAGCGATGCCGACGCGGGCGACATGGCCGTCGGGCGAGTCGGTCACGGCGATCTCGCGGAGCATGTCGAGCTCGGCGAGCGGGCGACGCAGCTCCGGGTCGACGACGGCGCCCACGGCCCGCCGCACGGCCTCGGCCGAGGGCGCTTCGGCACTTGTCACGATTGCTCCGGCGCGTTCTGCTCGCGCGACTCCTCGTGCAGCTCCGACAGCGCGCTCTTGAGCTCGTGCCGCAGCGTCTCACGGGTGACGGCCTGGGCGTTGCTCTCCTCCAGGGCCATCCGCAGCGCCACGATCTCGCGAGCGAGGTACTCGGTGTCGGCGAGGTTGCGCTCGGAGCGCTGGCGATCCTGTTCGATCTGCACGCGGTCGCGGTCGTCCTGCCTGTTCTGCGCGAGCAGGATGAGCGGGGCGGCGTACGACGCCTGCAGCGAGAGCATGAGGGTGAGCGCGGTGAAGCCGTTGGCCGCGCTGTCGAAGCGCCACGACTCCGGCATCATCGTGTTCCATGCCAGCCAGAGCGCGCAGAAGACAGTGAGCAGCACGAGGAACATCGGGGTGCCCATGGCACGTGCCACCCACTCGGTGAAGCGCCCGAAGCGATCGCGGGAGTACGACGAGCGCGGCCGCACCGACCCTCCGCGACGGGGGGCGTCGAAGCCGGCCGCCGCGTTCTGCCGGGCCATCATCCTGCGGCCCCGACGGTGGGAAGATCCTCATCCGCGTCGTGCGAGCGCCAGTCCTCGGGCAACAGGTAGTCGAGCACGTCGTCGACGCTGATCGCCCCCACCAGGCGATGCGCCTGATCGACGACAGGCAGCGAGACGAGGTCGTAGCTGGCCAGCATGCGGGCGACTTCGGCGGCCGACGCGGTCACCGGCACGGGCTCGAGCGAGTCGTCGACGATGGCGCCCAGGCGCTCATGCGGCGGGTAGCGCAGCATGCGCTGGAAGTGAACGACGCCGAGAAGGCGCCCCGTGGGCGTCTCGAACGGGGGCAGCGTGAGGAACACGGCGGCCGCCAGGGCCGGGTGCAGCTCGTGGCGGCGGATGAGCGCGAGCGCCTCGGCGACGGTCGCATCCGCCGACAGCACGATCGGCTCGGGCGTCATCAGGCCGCCCGCGGTGTCGGGGCTATAGCGCAGCAGCATCCGCACATCCTGCGCCTCGTCGGGCTCCATGAGCCCGAGCAGCTGCTCCAGGCGCCCCTTGGGCAGCTGCGCGAGCAGGTCGGCGGCGTCGTCGGGCTCCATCTGATCGAGGATGTCGGCCGCGCGCTCGTCGCCGAGACGGTCGAGGATGTGCATCTGCTCGTCTTCCGGCATCTCTTCGAGCGCATCGGCGAGGCGCTCGTCGGGAAGCCCCTCGGCCACCTCGATACGGCGCTGCTGAGGCAGATCGAGCAGCGTGTTGGCGAGGTCGGCGGGGCGCAGCTCGGAGAAGGTCGCCACCAGCTGCTCGGCCGACTGCGCCTCTCCGGGACGCTGCTGCTCGCGCACCTCGTCCCACGCGGAGAACGTCGTCGGTCCTTTCGCGAACGGTGAGGCGCTCGTCTTGGGCTTGCGCAGGAAGAGCTGCCCGACCGACCATTCGCCGAGCCGGTTGGGCTCGATCGCGACGTCTTCGATGACCGCCGTCCCCGATCCATCGGTGAAGTCCACGCGTCGCCCGATCAGTTGCGCCATCACGCGCACCTCGCCGTTGCGCGGCTTGAAGCGGCGCACGTTCATCAGGCCGGTCGTGATGACCTGGCCCGTTCTGATCGAGGTGACCCGCCCGATCGACAGGAACACCTGGCGCCGGCCCGGGATCTCGCACACGAGACCGATCACGCGCGGCGCGGCGGTATTTCGATACACGACGACGACATCCCGGACTTTTCCGAGCCGGTCGCCTGCGGGGTCGAACACGGCGCACCCGGCCAGGCGCGCGACGAAAACCCGCTGTGTGCTCATGTACCCCAGCGTAGTGTCCGGCACCGGGGAGGACGCGGCGGATGTCGGCCCGCCCGCCGCGTCCGGCCGGCCCGGAGTCGTGCGTGGGACAATGGCATCATGAGCCTGATGAACCGTCCTGCCGGCGCCGACGAGATCGGTGAGACGATCGCGTCGATGCGCGAGTACGAGGCCGCGCAGAAGCTCGTGTCCACGCTCATCACGGCCGAGATCCCCGCGCGGGAGATCGCGATCGTCGGAATCGGCGTGCGCACGATCGAACGGGTCACGGGCCGTCTGGGCTACGCGGCCGCGGCGCGTTCCGGCGCGATCAACGGCGTGCTCATCGGTCTGCTGCTGGCGGCGTTCTTCGTGTTCGGCAACCCCGCGGCTCCGATTCAGACGTTCGTCGGTGTGCTCTTCGTCGGCGTCGCCGTCGGCATGATCATGAGCCTGGTCACATACGCGATCGTGCGTCGGCGCCGCGACTACGCGAGCGTCACACAGCTCTCCGCCGACCACTACGAGGTGACGGTGATGCCGAGCTCGCTGTCGAAGGCGCGTCAGGCGCTGGGCCGCACGGCGCCACCGCCGGCCGCGCGCCCGGTCCCCGCCGATGACGAGCCGCCCCGGTACGGTGAGCGTCTTCCCGCCGGATCGACGCAGGCAGCGGGCGCGCCGACACAGGCCAGGACCGATGGCGCGACAGCACAGGCTCGGACCGATGGTGCGACGGCACCGGCCGCGGCGTCGAGCGATACCGAACCGCCGCGCTACGGCGAGCGCGTGCCTGCGGCACCGCCGCCTCCGCCGACGATCCCGGCTGCGGAAGCGGCGGCGACGGCTCCTGCCGCCGACGTCTCCGAAGAGCCGGCGCGTGAAGAACCCGCGACGGGGAAGCCCTCGGCCGACGGGGGAACGGCTGACGCACCGTCGAGCGGTGACGCGTCGACAGGCGATGCATCGTCCGGCGCCGACGGGCCGCACGCCGACGGCGAGTCCTCCTCGCGCGCGTGAGCTCGGTCGCATGAAGTCTCCTGCGACCGACGAAGAGCTGCTGACTGTTCGCGTTCCGCTGCCGGCCGGCGCCGTCGAGGTGTCTGCTGTGTTCGGCGCGCCTTCCGGCGGCGACGCGTCCGCGTCCGTCGTCGCGGTCGCGCACGGCGCGGGGGCGCGCATGGATCATCCGTTCCTCGCGGGCTTCGCCGCCGCACTGCGCGCGGAGGGCTTCGCCACGCTCCGGTTCAACTTCCCCTATGCGGAAGCCGGGCGTCGCATGCCCGGGCCCGCGGCACACGCCGTGCTCGCCTGGCGGGCGGTGATCGAGTCGATCCGCGAGCGCAGTGCGGGGCGGGTGATCGCCTGCGGCAAGTCGTACGGCGGCCGGATGGCGTCGATGGCCGTGGCCGAGGGCATGCCCGTCGATGCGCTCGTGTACCTCGGCTACCCGCTGCATCCCCCCGGAAAGCCCGAGAAGCCGCGCGTAGAGCACCTCCCGGTCGTCGCGGTGCCGCAGCTGTTCGTCGAGGGCACCGACGACCCGTTCATCCAGCCGCTGTCGCAGTTCGAAGACGCGGTGGCGTCGTGCCAGGATGCCCGGATCGAATGGTTCGAGGGCGGCGGGCACTCGTTCGAGGTGAAGGGGGCAAAGCGCCCGCCCGCCGAGGTCGGCGCGTCTCTCGCGCCGACGGTCTCGTCCTTCATCCGCGACGTCGTCGGTTGAAGGCCGAGGGTGAATGGGCCGACGGAAGCGAGAGACTTCTCAGTCCCGCGATCTCAGGCGGAACCACAGCATCCGCAGGGCCGCGACGATCTTGATCGGAACGACCTCGCCGAGGCGGTGCTCTTCGCCGGCGACAAGGCGTGCGGCGAGGTCGGGGCGCAACCGGTGCAGATACTCGCGGCCGACGAGGGCGTGCGGCGCGTTGGAGACGATCTTGATCGCGTCGGCATCCTCGATGAGGGGGATCGCGTTGCGGATGTTCTGCCACGTCGACCGGCTCTCCGTTTCGAGCACGAGCGCTCCGGTGTAGCCGCACTCGTCGCGGGCGAAGCGTGCGAGGATCACGGCCTCCGGCTCCGGGCCCTCGACGGTGCCGCCGCACAGCACGAGGGTGCTCTCGGCAGCCGGATCGATCGAGCGGAGACCGGCCCGCACGCGGAAGCGATTGATGAGGTTCGCCCGCGGTCCGCGGTTGCCGTACCCGAGCACGACGACCGCCTCCCTCCGCAGCGCGTCGTGACGCCCTCGTGCGCCGGTGCCGAGCATCCGCCGGCTGCTGCGCGCATCGACCCACTCGGCCCAGGCGACGAGACCGACGGCCGCGACGACCGATGCCAGGCCGGCACGTGTGATTGCGCGGGGCCTCATGCCGTCAGCCTCCTCAACTCGGGATCGGTGAGCAGTCGGCCCATCGTGCGCAGTCCCAGCTGCGACATCGGCGGGTTCGTCTTGGCGTAATACCAGCCCAGCCCGAGCGCCTGCTGCAACGCCCACGCCGCGCCGCGACGCCACTCCCGGTCATCGGAGCCCAGGCGCGTGCGGAGCCGCCGGCGATCGCCCGCCTCGAACAGATGCCAGGCGGCGACCAGGTCGAGCGCCGGATCCGCAGGGCCGAATGCACCGCCGTCGAGGACGCCCGCCAGACGATGCCTGCCGGACTGTCCTGAGACGAGCAGATTGAACGGCGTCAGGTCGCGGTGCGACATCGCGTCGTGAGTCGGATCCGGCAGCGTGCGCAGCACCTCCCACAGCGCCCGCGCATGCCCGACGTCGAACAGGCCAGTGCTCTGTGCCAGACATTCGCCCACCCACTCGTCGTGGGTGGGCAGAGTGCCGCCGCGGCCGCGTCGGTCGAACACTCGGCCGCCGGTGTCGACTGCGCGCAATGCGACGATGAGATCGGCCAGATCGTCGGCGAGAAGAGGCTCGGGCCCGGTCCCTTCGGGATGCTCGCCCTCCACCCAGGTCTGCACCGACCACCATGAGGGGTACGCGTCGGACGGTGCGCCCACCGCGACGCCCCGAGGCGCGTTCACGGGGCATCGTGCCGCGAACGCGTTCAGCGCGTCGGCTTCTCGACGCACCGCATCCTCTTCGGCGGGCCGCAGCGGAAAGCGCGCGACGAGGTCGGCGCCGATGCGGAACAGCGCATTCTCCGTTCCCGTCGTGGACAAGGCGCGCACGTCGCGGAGCGACGTCCCGGGCAGCACCGACCGGATCAGTGCCGCGGCTGTCTCCTGATCGAGTGCGAGCTGGTCCGGGTGCACGGCGGGGGCTCAGCCCTGCAGCCGCGCCATCCACGCCTCGACGTCGTCGGCCGTGCGCGGAATGTCCGCCGAGAGGTTCACCGGTCCGTCGGCGGTCATGAGGATGTCGTCCTCGATGCGCACGCCGATGCCGCGCAATTCCTCGGGCACGGTGAGGTCGTCGATCTGGAAGTACAGTCCCGGCTCGATCGTGAACACCATGCCGGGCTCGAGGATGCCGTCGTAGTACATCTCGCGACGCGCCTGTGCGCAGTCGTGCACGTCGATCCCGAGGTGGTGACTCGTGCCGTGCACCATGTAGCGGCGGTGCTGGCCGCCCTTGTCGGCGTCCAACGCCTCCTCGGCGGTCACGGGCAGGATCCCCCATTCCGCGGTGCGCGTCGCGAGCACCCGCATCGCGGCCTCGTGCACCTCGCGGAACTTCACGCCGGGGCGTGCGGCGGAGAAAGCGGAGTCCGCGGCCTCGCGCACGGTCTCGTAGACGCGACGCTGCACTTCGGTGAACGTTCCCGACACGGGCAGGGTACGCGTGATGTCGGCGGTGTAGAGGCTGTCGGCCTCGGCGCCGGCGTCGATGAGGATGAGGTCGCCGGGGAGCACGGCGCCGTCGTTGCGGGTCCAGTGCAGGTAGCACGCGTGCGGTCCGGCCGCGGCGATGGTGTCGTACCCCTCCCAGTTGCCGTCGCTGCGGGCGCGCTGATGGAACACGCCTTCCACGATGCGCTCACCGCGCGGATGCGCGACGGCGCGCGGGAGATCGCGGATGATGTCGTCGAAACCCGCGGCCGTCACGGCCACGGCGCCGCGCATCTCGGCGATCTCGAACTCGTCCTTCACCAGGCGCAGCTCGGACACGAACCGGGTGAGGTCGTCATCCGCGCCGACGACGAGGTCGCCGTCCGTTGCGGCGAAATCGTCGAGGTGCGCCGTGGCGATCGCGAGATCGGCGGCGACGCCGGCCAGCGACGGGCGCGGGCCGATCCAGAACTCGCCGATCGTCGCATCCGAGTAGAACTCGCTCGTGGTGCGGTCGGCGCGCTCGCGGAAGTACAGGGTCACCTCGTGACTCTCGCCGTCGGCGTCGGACGAGGTCGGCTCGAACACGAGCATCGAATCGGGCTCGGCCTCGGTCGCCCATCCGGTGAGGTGCGCGAAGGCGGAGTGGGCGCGGAACGGATAGTCGGTGTCGTTGCTGCGCTGCTTGTACGATCCAGCCGGGATCACAAGGCGCTTACCGGGGAACGCGGCCGAGAGCTTCGCACGGCGCGCGGCAGCGTAGGGGGCCTGCGCACGAGCCGCCGGCAACGACTCCGGGCGCTCGGCCCACCCCTCCGAGATCGTGTCGAGGAACCCCTGCGGGAAGGGCTGGCGCCGGTTCGTGCTCGTCGTGGCGGGCTTGTCGGCTCCGGCCGTCTCGGCGGTCGACTCGGCGGCGGACTGCGGCTCGGCGGTGTCTGTGGCGATCGTGTCGCGTTCTCCCGTGCTCATCCTCCGATTGTCTCACCATCCGCTCTCCCGCGGCGGGGCGGAAGGGATAGGGTCGGGGCGACATGAGTGAAGACATCCGCCCCCGCCCTGCGGCGAGTCGCATCGCGCTCGCCTGCCTCCTCGACGCCGTGCTCGTGATCGTCTTCGCCACGATCGGCCGCGCCAGTCACGCGGAGGCGCTCGATCCGGCCGGTGTGCTGCAGACGGCATGGCCATTCCTCGCCGCACTCGCCGCCGGATGGCTCCTGTCGCTGGCCTGGCGCGCTCCGGCATCACCCGTTCGCACCGGTATCCCCGTCTGGGTCGTCACGGTCGCGGGCGGCATGCTGCTGCGACTGCTCTCCGGCGCCGGAGCGGCCTTGCCGTTCGTCATCGTCGCCACGCTGACGCTTCTGCTGCTGCTCGTGGGCTGGCGGCTCATCGCCGCGCTCATCGTCCGAATGCGCCGCTGAGTCGTTTCGACGGAATCGACCCGAGTCGGTCAGCCCGCACCCTCAGTCCGCGGGCTCGAGCTGCACGACGAGCGCGCGGTGATCGCTGCCGTCTCCGGATGCGGGGAGCACGCGCGACCCGGCCGCCCGCCACTGCGCCGTGGCCATGACATGGTCGATGGGGGCTCCGATGAGCTCGGGCATGTTCGTCGGCCACGTGCCGATCGCTCCTGCACTCGACCGCGAGGCGGCGTCCAGGCAGGCGCCCATGTCGCCTCCGTCGACGCCCAGCCCCGCCATGTGATCGAGGGTGGCGTTGAAGTCCCCGGCGAGGATCACATTCCCTCCGGGGCATTGATCCGCGATCCAGCGCAGATCGTCGCGCCAGCCGCCCATGTCGTCGGGCCGAGGGGCCACGGCGTGCACAGCCACCACCGTCGGTCCCTCGCCATCGACGGGCATGACCACGGCGCTGGGCACCGAGCTGGTGTTGCTCGATCCGTCGGCCGATGCCTCGATCACCGAGTAGTCGCCGAGCTCGGGGGAGATGAGGATCGTGGTCTGCCACGAGTCCGGCCCGCGCTCGACGTCGGGCCGGAACTGCACGTGGTGCACCCACATCGGGTGCCCCTGCTCGCGCAGCTGCAGCGCGATCTGCTCGCCGACCTGTTCATTCGTCTCGGGAAGGGTCACGATATCGGCGCCTTCGTCGAGGATCGTCCGGGCGATCTCGTCCGCCGTGACGGCCTCGCCCGACGTGTTCCACGACAGCACGCGCACGCTGCCCTCGCTCTTGTCGGGCAGTGCGCCGGCGTCGACTCCGCGCATCATCGACACGGCGATCGACGCCCCGGCGCCAAGCAGGGCCACGATCGCGATCGAGGCCGCGAACCCGCGCAGCGGCCGGGCGAAGAGCAGAAGCAGGGCGAGCACGAAGACGGCCAGGTAGCCGAGCACCAGCAGCCCTCGCGATGCCACGAGCTGAGTGACCGGGAAGGTCTGCTCGAGATGGAAGAACTGCGGCCACGTGACAATCGCCGTGCCGATCGCGAACAGCACGGTGACGAGTACTCCCAGCAGCCGAAACATCGCCCCCGAGCCTAGGCGAGCCGCCTGTGAGGGATCTGGCCCGGCGTGATGGACACGCCGGGAGCGTCGGGCTCGCTACGCTCGGGAGTCATGGACACCGTGGCGGGGAGTACGACGGCGCGGCGGCGCTTTCACGGGCCGAGCGATCTGCACCTGCACTCGAACCGTTCGGACGGCACGCAGACCCCGGCCGACGTCGTGCAGTCGGCTTTCGAGGCGGGTGTTCGCACCATGGCGCTGACCGATCACGACACGACGAGCGGATGGGATGAGGCGGCCGGCGCCACGCGCCGACTCGGGATGACGCTCATCCCCGGCATGGAGCTGTCCACGCGCGACGGCTGGCGAAGCGTGCACGTGCTGGCATATCTCTTCGATCCGGCCGATGACGCGCTCGGACGTGAGCTCGCCCGCATCCGCGACGACCGGGCCGGGCGCGCCGAACGGATCGTCCGCAGCATCTCTCGCGACCACGCGCTCAGCTGGGACGACGTGCTCGCGCAGACCACGGGGGATGCGACGATCGGCCGCCCGCACATCGCCGACGCGCTCGTCGCCCGCGGGATCGTCGCCGATCGGAGCGAGGCCTTCGACGGCATCCTGCACCCGAGGGCGGGATACTACGAGCCTCACTACGCGCCGGATCCGCGCGACGCCGTGCGGCTGGTGGTCGCCGCGGGCGGCGTGGCGGTGATCGCGCATCCCCTCACCTCCGGGCGAGCCAGCGGATCGGAGCGGCTGTTCACCGACCTCGTCGAGGCGGGCCTGGGCGGCGTCGAGATCGAGCACCGTGAGAACACCGCCGCGGGCAAGCGCCGGCTGCGCTCCTTCGCCGCCGAGCACGACCTCATCATCACCGGATCCAGCGATTACCACGGCACGGGCAAGCCCAACCTGCCGGGTGAGAACACGACCGACGACGAGATGGTGCAACGGATCATCGACCGCGGGCGGGGGAGCTCACCGGTCTACGGCTGAGCGACCCGGTGCGGCCGGGTTCGCGATGACCCTGTCTCCGCGAGGTTCAGCGCTTTCGCGAGGCTCAGGCTCCGGCGGGGGCCCCGGCCGCGCCTGACCCGTTGCCGCGACGGCGACGTCGGCGGCGGCGCTGAGGAGCCGACTTGCCGTCGTGGTGCTCGGCGCCCTGGCCGTCGTGCGTGCCGGCCCCGTCGGCATCCCGGTCGGCGGCGTTCTGCGCGTCGTCGGAAGAGCCCTTGTCGGATCCCTCGACGAAGCTCGCGCCGACGTGCTCGGCATCTTCCGCGCGGCGACGGCGGCGACGGCGGCGAGTCGTTCCTCCATCTCCCTGCTTCTCCGCGGCGTCGGCGGCCTTCTCCGGACGGCGGGTCTTGGTGCTCTGCGTCTTGGGAGCCGTGTTCAGCCGGCCCTTGGTGCCCTCGGGGATGTCGAGGTCGGTGTACAGGTGCGGGCTCGACGAGTAGGTCTCGATCGGCTCGGGCTGGCCGAAGTCGAGTGCGCGGTTGATGAGGGCCCACTTGTGCAGGTCCTCCCAGTCCACGAACGTCACGGCGATGCCCGTCTTGCCCGCACGGCCCGTGCGCCCCGCGCGGTGCAGGTAGGTCTTCTCATCGTCGGGGATGGTGTGGTTGATCACGTGCGTGACGTCGTCGACGTCGATGCCGCGGGCGGCGACGTCGGTGGCGACGAGCACGTCGCGCTTACCCGCCTTGAACGCGGCCATCGAGCGCTCGCGCTGCTCCTGGCCCATGTCGCCGTGCACGCCGCCGACGCTGAAACCGCGGTCGCCGAGCTCGTCCACCAGACGCTGCGCGGCGCGCTTGGTGCGGGTGAAGATCACGGTCTTGCCGCGGCCCTCGGCCTGCAGGATGCGCGAGATGACCTCGTCCTTGTCGAGCGAGTGCGCCCGGTACACGAGATGGCGGATGTTCGCCTGCGTGAGCCCCTCGTCGGGGTCGTTCGCGCGGATGTGGATCGGGCTCGACATGAAGCGGCGCGCGAGTGTGACGATCGGGCCGGGCATCGTCGCCGAGAACAGCTGCGTGTGGCGGATCGCGGGAACCTTGGCGAAGATCTTCTCGATGTCGGGGAGGAAGCCGAGATCGAGCATCTTGTCGGCCTCGTCGAGCACGACCTCTGTCGCGTGCGAGAGGTCGAGCAGACGCTGGCCGGCGAGGTCGATGAGGCGACCAGGGGTGCCGACGACGATCTGCGCGCCAGCCTTGAGCTGCTCGATCTGGCCCTCGTACGCCTTGCCTCCGTAGATGGCGACCACGCTGGTCGAGCGGCCTGAGGTGAGCAGGTCGATGTCTTCGTACACCTGCACAGCGAGCTCGCGGGTCGGCACGACGATGAGCGCCTTCACGCCGGGCTCCGGGTTCAGGCCGAGGCGCTGCACGACGGGGATGCCGAATCCGAAGGTCTTGCCGGTGCCGGTCTTGGCCTGGCCGATGATGTCCTGACCGGGAAGGCCCAGCGGGATCGTCTGCTCCTGGATGGGGAACGCGTCCACGATGCCCTTGGCCGCGAGGGCGTCGACGATGTCCTGATCGATGCCGAGTTCGGCGAAAGTCGTCACTGCAGTACTGCCTGTCCGGCGGCCCGTCGAGGATCGAGGGGCCCGCCTCGATGATGGATCCACGCCGTTTCTCCATGCACAGGCGCGGGGCCCCGATCCGATGCCGGAGCATCCCCAGCCTACCGGAGAGCCGTCCCCCAGCCGTTCCGGGATGCTCCGCGGCGCCCAGGCCTCCCGAGTAGGCTGAGCGGGTGGTGAGGTGGTTCTGGCAGCGCAAGAAGCCGTCGCGGACGTTCACGTTGCGCTCGCGCGGGGACGAGGGCGGTGCGACGCGCGTCGACTTCGCCGAGCTCGCCCCCGAACTCGACACCTTCCTCGGCCAGGCTGCGTACCTGCAGCTGGGATATTTCGAGACGCTGACCCGGCTCATCCGCGCGACGCCCGAGCTCGCCGAGAAGGAGGCGCTCTCGCGCGCCGCGGGGGCCGCGCTCGACAAGCATCGCGGCATCGTCGCGATCATCCGCGAGCGCTCCGGCGACCCCACCGACGTGATGCTGCCGTTCCGCGAACAGCTCGACGCGTTCCGCGGCAAGACGATCGGTGTGCGCCCGCGTGAGACGCTGCTCGCCGTGCATCTCACGTCGGGCATGCTCGACGACTTCTACTGCGCCCTGGCGTCGAGCTATGGAGACATCGGCGCCCGCGTCGTGGCGATCCTCGGCGCCGACGTGCAGCGCGACGAGATCGTCGACATCATCCAGGCGACGATCTCCAGCGACGAGGAGTGGCGATCCCTCCTGTCGATGTGGGGGCGCCGCCTCGTCGGCGACACGCTGCTCGTCGCACGCGCGGCGCTGCGCGAGAGCCGGCCGGGAGAGGACGACGAGCAGCTCGAGCCGGTCTTCGCCGAGCTCATGGGCGCCCACGCGCGCCGGATGGACGCGATGGGTCTGGCGTCCTGACGCGGAGCCCTCGTCTGGTCCTCTGCCGTTCCGGGCTCAGATGCCCAGCGACGCCCTGAGCCGTTCATCGGACCGGGCGCGCGCGGTGCTGACGGCGACCGCGACGACCACGCCGGCCACGATGCCGCCGCCGACCGAGATCAGCCAGAGCCATGCGTTGTCTTCGCCGAGGCCCGCCCACTGCCCGATCGCGTAGCCGGCCGCCGCGACCGCCGTCGATACGGCGGGCACGAGCGCGACCCCGCGCAGCTCACGGCCGCGCATGAGATAGTGCACCGCGACGCCGAGGGCGCACGCGGCGATGAGCGCCAGGAGGATGTACATCGCCGGTCAGGCCACGAAGCCCACGCGACGCGATTCCTCGGTGCCGAGTTCGACGTAGCCGAGGTTGGCGGTGGGGACGATGTACGAGTTGCCCTTGACGTCCGAGAACGTGACGTGGCTGGCGTTCTGGTCGAGTGCGGCGGTGACCTGGCTGCGCACCTCGTCGGCGCCGGTGCTGGTCTCGAAGCTCAGTTCGCGGCCGGTGTTGATGATGCCGATGCGGATTTCCACGCGTGCACTCCTTGCAGGTCGATGACTCCGGCAACTCTATCGCGGGCGGGTGACACGGAGACCGGGGCGCGGCCCCGAATGCGCCGCGTTCGCGGAGAGCGATGTCGGCCGCGGCGGATAGCGTGGACGACATGCCCGAAGACCTCCGACAGCGCGACGCCGTCCTGCTCCCCGTGGCGGCCTCGGGCACGGTGATCGGCGGCCCCGGCACGGGCAAGACCCATGCTCTCGTCGAACGAGTGGCCCGGCTGATCGGTGCGGGCCTCCCGCCCGATGAGCTGCTCGTGCTCACCCCCAGCAGGCAGGCAGCGACCGCGCTGCGGGATGTGCTGGGCGTCCGGATCGAGTCGGCCACTCCCGGGCCACTGGCGCGGTCGCTCGGATCCTTCGCGTTCCAGGTGGTCCGCGGCGCGATGGTGGCCGACGGGCAGGAGCCGCCCGCGCTGCTGACCGGCGCCGATCAGGACCGCCTGCTCGGCGATATCCTTGCCGGCGATGCGATCGACGAGGAGCACGGCGCATCGCGCTGGCCCGACGATCTCGCCGCTCCGGTCCGTTCGTCTCGCGTGTTCCGCTCCGAGCTGCGCGCCTTCCTCTCGGAGTGCACCGAGCTGGGCGTCTCGCCCGCCGAGCTGAGCCGATCCCCGCGCCCGGCATGGCAGGCGGTGGCCTCGTTCATCCGCGACTACCGCCGCGTTCTCGACGGAGCCCGCTCGACGCACCGCGACGCCGCCGATCTGCTCGCGGAGTCCGCCGCGATCCTGCGCTCGGCCGGCCCCGCGCGCCTCGGACCTCTCGGCCGGCTGCGGGCCGTGCTCGTCGACGATGCGCAGGAGCTCACGGCAGGCGGACTGGCCGTCGTCGCGGCACTGCGTGCACGCGGGGTCGCCGTCGTCGCCTATGGCGACCCCGACATCTCCTCCGGCGCGTTCCGTGGCGCGGCGCCGGAACTGTTCGCCCGCCTGGCCGCCATGTTGGGCGAGGTGCACGTGCTCGACGAACCGCACCGCCAGAACGCGGCCCTGACGGCGCTGACGCGCACCGTGACCCAGGCGATCGGCGCCGGAGGCAGGGTGGAGCACCGCCGCGCCCCGATGCTCGCGGCGGGGGCCTCCGGATCCGCCGCGGAGTCCGGCCCCGCAGACCCGCCGATCGCCGTCTGCCATGCCGGCTCGCCGCACGAGGAGATCGATCGCATCGCCGGCGCCCTGCGCGAATGGCACCTCGTGCACGGCGTGCCGTGGGACCGCATGGCCGTCATCGCCCACGACACGCGCCAGGTGACGCAGCTGGCGGTCGAGCTCGCGGCCCGAGAGGTGCCCACGCGCGCCGCCGGAGTGCAGAAGCCGCTGGGCGACGAGGGCGTGGTGCGCGAGATCCTCGGCATCGTGCGTCTCGCGCTGACGCCCCCCGCCGAACGGGAGCCGGATGCGCTCGCCGAGGCGCTGCGCACGCCGTTCGGCGGACTCGACGGCATCGGTCTGCGTCGGCTCAGGGCCCGGCTCCGGCATCGGCATCTCGCCGAGGGCGGTGCGCGCCCGGCCCGCGAGCTGCTGCGCGATGCGCTCGCCGAGCCTGCGCAGCTGACGCTCCTCGACACGGCGGAGGCGCGGACGGCGGATCGCTTCGGCACCACTCTTCGCGACGTCGCCGCGGCCGCGGCGCGG
This sequence comes from Microbacterium pseudoresistens, assembly GCF_013409745.1. Taxonomy (NCBI): domain Bacteria; kingdom Bacillati; phylum Actinomycetota; class Actinomycetes; order Micrococcales; family Microbacteriaceae; genus Microbacterium; species Microbacterium pseudoresistens. The sequence continues at coordinate 62,057 of NZ_JACCBH010000001.1, read as the reverse complement.
GGCGAGACGATCCACGACCTGCTCTGGCGGGTGTGGGACGCCTCGCGCGGGCCCGACGGGCGCCGGCTGGCGACGGTGTGGCGCGAGACGGCGGCGGGGCCCGGAGGCGCCCAGACGGGGCAGGCGCTCGATGCCCTCGTCGCCCTGTTCGACGCGGCCAAGCGCGCGGTCGAGCGCGCACCGGAGAACGGGCCCGAGATGTTCATCCACGACGTGCTCGACAGCGAGGTCCCGGAGGATTCGCTGTCGGCCCCGGAGCGCCCTGGGCTGGTGACGCTGCTGACCCCGGCCGGCGCGCTGGGGACGCAGTTCGACGCCGTCGTCGTGGCCGGGGTGCAGGACGGCGTGTGGCCGAACGTGCGGCTGCGCGGGAGCCTGCTCGAGACCTGGCGGCTCGCGGGAGCGATCGAGGCGGCGCGCGCGGGCGAGCCGGAGCACGAGCACGGCGCCGTCGATCGGCGACGAGCCGCCCTGCACGACGAGCTGCGGCTGTTCGTGCGTGCGATCTCGCGCACGCGAGAGCGGCTGCTGGTCACCGCCGTGGACGATGACGACCACACGCCGAGCCCGTTCTTCGCCTTCCTCCCCGATCCCGAGCCGCTCGATGAGGGGCGCCGCGCGCATCCGCTCACGCTGCGCGGACTCGTCGCCGGGCACCGCCGCGTGCTGACCGTGTCGACGGATCCGCAGCAGCGCGCCGAGGCGGCGGGGCAGCTCGCCATCCTGGCCCGAGAGGGGGTTCCCGGCGCTGCGCCGGAGCAGTGGTACGGGATGGTCGAGCCGAGTGGCGATGCGCCGCTGCGCGACCTCGCGCACAGGAGCGTGAAGGTCTCGCCGTCGAAGCTGGAGTCCTTCGAGGAGTGCGGGCTGAACTGGGCGGTCTCCGCCCTCGGCGGAGACACCGTGTTGCCGCCGTCGGCCGGGATCGGCACGATCGTTCACGAGGCTCTGGAGCGCGTCCCCGACGGCGACCTCGAGGCGATGCGGGCGATCGTGGCCGAGCGCTGGCCGGAGCTCGACTTCGAGGCGGAATGGGTCGGCCGCAAGGAGCGCCAGCGCGCCGACACACTGGTCGAGCGGCTGCACGGCTACCTCGCCGAGGTGGCGCACGAGGGCGGTCGTGTCATCGCGGCGGAGACGCCCTTCCGCTTCGCGGTCGACATCGATGAGGCGCGGACGCTGCCCGACGAGGAGGCTCAGGCGGGCGCGGCGATCGTCAGCGGGATCATCGACCGCGTCGAAGCGTACCCCCGCGGGAGCGGAGAGCACGCCGACGCGCGCGGGCAGACCTGGCGGACGATGCTCGACGCCCCGGACGCGGACGACGAGGGGGAGCGTGTGGTCGTCGTCGACCTGAAGACGGGAAAGCACGAGCCCGAGACCGAGGCTGCCGTGAGCGATCACGCCCAGCTCGCGGCGTACCAGATCGCCGTCGCGCTGGGGCTGATCGAGGGCGCGGACGCGGATCGGCTGGCCGGCGCGCGCCTGGTGCTCGTCTCGCGGACCACGAGCAAGAGCGAGTACCGCGTGGCCCACCAGCACACCCTCGACGCGGAGGCCAGGAGCGAGTTCCTGCGCCGGGTCGCCGAGGCCGGCCGCGGAATGGCGGCGAGCCCCTTCATCGCCCAGGTCGACACGCACTGCACCGACACTCCGCACTGGGTGCCGGCCTGCCGCATCCACACCGTCCCGGCGGCCAGCGCATGAGCCTCGTCGATGCGCAGACCGCCTCGTTCTGGGACGGGTCGCACGACATCTCCGCGACCGATATCGCGGCGGCCCTCGGCCAGCACCCGCCCACGACGGCGCAGCAGCGGGTGATCGAGGCGCCGCCGGGGCCCGCTCTCGTCGTCGCCGGCGCGGGAAGCGGAAAGACCGAGACGATGGCGGGCCGGGTGGTGTGGCTCGTCGCGAACGGGCATGTGGCGCGTGACGAGATCCTCGGGCTCACGTTCACGCGCAAGGCCGCGGGCGAACTGGCCGAGCGGATCGGCGCACGTCTCGCCCTCATCGACGAGTTCGACCGCCGGGGCCTTCTTCCGCACCTGTCCGCGATCATCGCCGACGGCGCGCTCGCGCGGGTGGATGCGGCTGCCGCCGGCGCCCCGCGCACCCTCGTGCGCACCCGAGTGCTCGATGAACTCGCCGCGCGCCTGGGCACCGGATGGACACCGGGCACGCCGCGCAGCGCGGACGAACTGCTCCGCCGCCCGCGGGTGTCCACCTACAACGCCTTCGCCGACGGCATCGTGCGCGAGCACGCGGCCCGGATTGGACGCGACCCGGAGATGGCGATGCTCAGCCAGTCCGCCTCGTGGCTGATCGCCCGCGCCGTGGTGCTCCGGGCGGATCTGCCGGGTCTGGAAGAGATCGACCGCTCGTTCGGCGGGGTGGTCGACGCCGTGCAGCGCCTGGCGGCCGACGTGCTCGATCACCGGGTCGACCTCGACGCCATGGTGCGGCTGACCACCGCCCAGGCCGACGCCTTCGAGCCGTACCGCACGAGTGCGCCGGTCGAGACCGCCGCGACGAATCTGCTCACCATGCCCGTGCTCGTCGAACTGGTGCGCGAGTACATCGCCGAGAAGGACCGCCGGGGAGTGCTCGATTTCGCCGACCAGGTCTCGGGCGCCTTCGACATCGTCGAGTCAGCCCCGTCGGTGCGTGCCGAGCTGCGCGAGCAGCACCGCGTCGTGCTGCTCGACGAGTACCAGGACACCTCCGTGATCCAGACCCGGTTCCTCGCGGCGCTGTTCGGCGGTGCCGACGCGGACGGCCGCAGCGTGATGGCGGTGGGGGACCCGCACCAGTCGATCTACGGATGGCGCGGCGCGAGCGCCGACAACCTCTATGCGTTCCGTCGCGTGTTCTCGGACGGCGACCTCGATGCGGTGCGCATGTTCAGCCTGATGACGAGCTGGCGCAACGACCGGCGCATCCTCGACGCCGCCAACCGCGTGCTCGTCCCGCTGCATCGCCCCGGCCTGGACGTGCCGGAGCTGGAGCCGCGTCCCGGCGCCGCCGACGGCCGGGTGGGTGTGCGCTTCCCGCTCACTGTCGACGACGAGGCCGAACAGGTCGCCGACTGGTTCGCGGGGGTCCGCGCAGCGCACGAGTCCGGTCCGGATCCGGCCGACCCGCACACCGGGGCGATCCTGTTCCGCGCGAAGAAGCACATGCAGACCTTCGCGGCGGCCCTGGCGCGCCGCGGCGTGCCCCACCGCATCCTGGGATTGGGCGGACTGCTCTCGACTCCCGAGGTCGTCGACGTCGTCTCGACGCTGCGCGTCATCCACGACCCGACCGCGGGATCCGCGCTCATCCGGCTGCTCGTCGGCCCGCGCTTCGCGGTGGGGCTCGGCGACATGGCAGCGCTGTACGACCTCGCCGTCGCGCTGTCCGAACGGGACGGCGCCTTCGCGCCGCTGCCCGACGAGGTGCGTGCGCGAGTGCGCTCGTCGCGCGGCGCGGACGAGGCCGTGTCGATCATCGACGCCGTCGACGTGGTGCGCGCCGTGCGCGACGACTACCGGATCGTCGAGGCGATCAGCCCCGAGGGGCGCGCGCGCATCCGCGACGCGGGAGAGATGCTGGAGCGCCTTCGACGAGCCGCGGGTCAGCCCATTCCCGATCTGCTCCGACTCATCGAGTCGGAGCTGCGCCTGGACATCGAGCTCGCCGTGAACGAGACGCGCGGCTCCGCCCGGGTCGCTGCCACCCAGCTGCGCGCGTTCGGCGACGAGGTGCGTGCCTTCCTCTCCGCCGACGAGCGAGGCACGGTCGGCAGCCTGCTGGCCTGGCTCGACAAGGCGGAGAGCACCGACGAGCTCATGCCGCGCCCCGAGCCGCCCGAGCCCGGAGTCGTGCAGCTGCTCACGATCCACGGCTCGAAAGGGCTGGAATGGGATGCGGTGGCGGTCGTCCGGCTCGTGGAGGACGAACTGCCTGGCCGGGCGAGCGACACTGCCGGCTGGTTCGGGTTCGGCGTCGTGCCCTTCCCGCTGCGCGGCGACCGGGACGCGCTGCCGCGCTTCGACTGGGACCCGGAGGCGGCGATGGCCGCCGCCGGCGAAAACCCGGCGAAACGGGCCAAGGCTGCCCGCGACGCGCTCGCGGCGGGCAAGACGAAAGCGCACCCGGCGGGCGGCGCCCTCACCCGGTTCCGCGACGACTATCGCGACTATCAGCGCCAGGAGGAGCGTCGCCTCGCCTACGTCGCCATCACCCGCGCCCGCAACGATCTGTTGCTCTCCGGTGCGCACTGGGCCGGGCAGAAGAAGCCGCGCGTGCCCAGCCCCTACCTGCGCGACGCCATCGAAGCGTGGGGTCTGAATCCGATCGCCGACGTGGATCCTCACGAGAATCCGTACGAGGGCACCGCGCTGACCCGCTCCTGGCCGATGGATCCGCTCGGCGCGCGACGGTCTCGCGTGCTCTCGGCCGCCGACGCGGTGCGCGCGGCGCAGGGCCGGGCGCCCGCGGATCCGTCGCCCGAACTGGTGTGTCTCCTCGCCGAGCGGGAGTCGCGGCGTCGCGGACAAGCGCTCGACGCGCCCACGCGCGTGCCGGCCTCGCGCTTCAAGGACTACGTGACCGACTTCACGGGCACGGTGCGCTCGCTCGCGCGCCCCATGCCCGAGCGTCCGTACCGCCAGACCCGGCTGGGCACGCTGTTTCACGCGTGGGTGGAGCACCGGTCCGGTCTGATCGGTGCGGGGGGATCGACCGACGACGCGCTGTGGGAGCTCGACGACGACCCGTCCGCCGACGAGGTCTCGGCGCACGACGCCGCCGACCTCGACCGGCTCCGCGCGATCTTCGAACGATCGGAATGGGCGTCGCTGCAACCGATCGCCGTGGAGACCGAGATCGACTTCGCCCTTCCCGGTGACGACGGGGCCGGTCGCATCGTGATCTGCAAGCTCGATGCGGTGTACCGACGGGCCGATCGCGACGGGCGGATCGAGATCGTCGACTGGAAGACCGGGCGTCCCCCGGCGACGGCCGCCGAACGCGAGGAACGGATGCTGCAGCTCGCGCTGTACCGGCTCGCGTACCACCGTCGCCACGGCGTGCCGATGGATGAGATCGACGTCGCGCTCTACTACGTCGCCGACGACCTCGTCATCCGCGACGAGCGCGGCTACTCGGAGGAGGAACTGCTCCAGCGCTGGAACGCCGCGCGCGCGGCGCGCTGAGCCTCTTCCGCGTCGGCGGCATGATCGTGCTCGCCCCCGGCGGGAGCGGTCGTCGACGGCTCGTCGGGCGCGCCGTCGGACCCGGGACGGGGCAGATCGATCGGGCCGGTGGCATCCGGGTCCTCCCAGGCTTCGGCATCGCCGAGCGCGCTCTCGCTCTCGGCGCCGTCGTCGACGGTGCTGCGCGGCCCGAACACCGCGGTGTCCTCGGACTCGGCGTCGCCGGCGTCGCCGACCCCGAGCCCGGCGAACGAGCGCGGGTCGTATGCATCCGTCTGCATCGACGTGTCGATCTCGCCGGTCGCCGCGGCGGGCACGCTCTGCAGCGCGGTCATCGCCTCGTCGACGCCCGTGCTGCGCGGGCGGCGCGAGACGAGGTCGTCGTCGAGGCTGTCGGCGAGCGCATCCAGCAGCTGGGCGGCGTCGTCGACCACGTCGCTCTGCCGGGTGTCGGCGCCATGCAGCAGCCAGCGCGCGAACTCGAGCTCGGCGAGCAGCCGGGACCGGGTGGGCAGGGCGGTATCGGGCGAGCGCAGCGCGGCTGCCGAGTACGCGGCGTGCACGTCGTCTGCGGCGTCGGGGGCCGAGGCCAGCCAGGCGAGGTCGACGGCAGGATCGCCGATGCACAGGCCGTACCAGCCGATCAGTCCGCTCACCTCGGGGCCGCGCTGCGGATCGTCGACGTAGAGGAACGACGATGCCTGGGCGCCCCCGAGCGTCACCGTCGACTCGAACCGCCACAGGTCGTCGGACGCGACCGCTTCGCGCCAGCGCACGGTGAGCCGCGCCGACACGCGCCCCGTCGTCGCCGCGCGGTCGACGAGTGCGCGGATCTCTTCCCGCACCTGCGCGGGGGAGCGCTCCGGAAGCCCTGCGGCGCGCACCACGGATGCGGGCAGCGCATGGATCGCGGCGATCGCGGCCCCGGCGGCCGTGGCGACTCCGCGCCCCGCGGGGATGTCGGCGGCCTCGACGAGGAATCCGGGTACGAGCGTGGTCACGAGCGCACGCGGCTCGCTCTGGCCCGATGGCTCTCCGCCGCGGAGGCCGAGGACGGCGGCGCCCAGGGCCTCAGGCACCTCGAACGGCAGCATCTCGCGGGCTCCGGCGGTGAGAGCCCGCAGCGCGAGCGACTCGGCGGACAGCTCCGAAGCCGTCTCATCGTCGCCGGCCACGCGGATCACGAGCTCGCGCCCGTCGGCCAGGGTGGCCACGGCGGAGTCGAAACGGCCGTCTCCGGAGGAGGTGAGTGCGCGAGCGCCGACGACCTCGGCTCCGGGCACGGCCGCCGTCACCGCCGCGGCTAGAGTGAAGGGTGAGCGAGCCATGTGACCAGGGTAGGTCGGCCTCCGGTCAGGCCGTGCCGCGCCACGCTGTGAGCGCCGTGCCCGCGGAGGAGGGAAGCCGATGATCACGATGGAGGGTCTTCTCGACAGGGCCGGAGCCGACCGCGACGCGCCAGGGATCCTCGAACGGCTGCTCGCAGACGACACCACGCGCGTCCTCGTTGTCCACGCCAGGCGTGCCGCGGTGCGTCACGACGGCCTGGCGCTGCTGGCCCCGACGGAAGTGCCGGCGCTGGAATCCGCGCAGTGGGCGCTGCTCGGACGCCGCGTCGACGGATCCGCTCTTGTTCTCGCGGTGCTCCCTGCCGAATCCGACACCTCGTGGCATCCGGAATGGGGGGGAGTGCGCGAGCGCGCGAGCGCCCTGGCTGCCGACGAGGTCGAGATCCTGCTCACCGGCATCGCGTTGGCCGACTGGCTCGAGGGTGCATCGTTCTGCTCGGCGTGCGGATCGACCACGACCCTCCGCCAGGCCGGCTGGTCGCGGCGCTGCGACGGTTGCGGCACCGACCTGTTCCCGCGGACTGACCCCGCCGTCATCGTCGCCGTGGAGAGCGCAGACGGCGAACGCCTGCTCCTCGGCGCGAACGCGACCTGGAAGGGCGCGATGTATTCGTGCTTCGCCGGGTTCGTCGAGGCGGGGGAGTCGCTGGAGACCACCGTGCACCGCGAGATCGCCGAGGAGTCGGGGGTGCGTCTGCGCGATGTGCGCTATCGCTCGTCGCAGCCCTGGCCGTTCCCGCACTCGCTCATGGTCGGCTTCCGGGCGACGGCCGTCGACGAGACCGCGGCGCACGGCGACGGCGAGGAGATCGTCGACGTGCGCTGGCTCACCCGCGCCGAGATCGCGTCGTCGCTGCGGGGCGACGGTCCCGTGGGCCTGCCGGGATCGGCATCCATCGCGCGGGCGCTCATCATCGACTGGCTCGGCGATGCCGAAAGCGGCTCCGAGGACGGCGGAGCGCGGGAGTGAGCGCACTCGACGCGCTCGATGATCGCCAGCGCGAGGCGGCCGCCGTGCTGCGCGGGCCCGTCGCGGTGCTGGCCGGTGCCGGAACGGGCAAGACCCGTGTGATCACGCATCGGATCGCGCACGGCGTCGAGACCGGCGCGTACTCGCCGGGACGGGTGATGGCGGTGACCTTCACCGCCAAGGCCGCCGGCGAACTGCGCGGACGGCTCAGAGCACTCGGGGTCTCGGGCGTTGCCGCACGCACCTTCCACGCCGCCGCATTGGCGCAGCTGAACTTCTTCTGGCCGCAGCTGGCCGGGGCTCCGGCTCCCGGCATCGTCGACAACAAGGTGCGCCTGCTCGGCCAGGCCGCCGAGGGCCTGCGGATGCGGCTCGATACGGCGACCCTGCGCGATGCCGCCTCGGCGATCGAGTGGCGCAAGGTCTCGATGATCTCGATCGATGAGGCGGCGGCGCGCGGTCGATCCGTCGGCCGCCTCGACGCCGCCGCACTCGCAGACCTCTCGAGGGCGTATGAGGCGCTGAAGGACGAGCGGCATCGGCTGGACTTCGAGGACGTGCTGCTGGCCTGCGCCGGGATGCTCGAGGCCGAGGCGCGCGTGGCCGCGGCCGTGCACGAGCAATACCGGCACTTCACGGTCGATGAGTTCCAAGACGTGTCGCCGCTGCAGAACCGGTTGCTGGAGCTCTGGCTGGGCGATCGGCGCGATCTCTGCGTGGTCGGCGACGCCTCGCAGACCATCTACTCGTTCGCCGGCGCCGATCAGCGCTTTCTGCTCGAGTTCGAACGCCGTTTCCAGGATGCGACCGTCGTGCGCCTGGAGACGAACTACCGTTCCGCAGCGCCGGTGCTCGCGGCGGCCAACGCACTGATGCACGGCCGCCCTGGCGCGCTCGAACTCGTCCCGGCCCGCGCGTATCCGGCAGCCGAACCGCCGGTGGTCACCGCGCACGACAGCGATGCCGAGGAAGCGGCGGCCATCGCGCGCGACGTGGCCGGCCGCATCGCGGCAGGAACCCCCGCGCAGGAGATCGCGGTGCTCTACCGCGTGCACTCCCAGTCGGCGGCCCTGCTCTCGGCGTTCGCTGCGCAGCACGTGGCGGTCACGGTGCTCGGCGGCAAGCGCTTCTTCGACATGCCGGAGGTGCGACAGGCCGTGCTCGCCCTGCGCGGCGCGGCGGTGGCGCCCATCGAGAACGGTTTCCTCGCCGCAGTGCGCGATGTGCTGCGCGGACTGGGATTCAGCGACGAGCCGCCCGCCGCCGGCGGGGCGCTGCGCGACGCGTGGGAGGCGCGGCGCGCCCTGTATCAGCTGGCCGAAGACGCCCCGGCCGGCACGACTCTGCGCTCGTTCGGCGACGAGTTGCTGGCCAGAGCGAAGGATCAGCACGAGCCGACCCTGCAGACCGTCACCCTCTCGACGCTGCACGCCGCCAAAGGTCTGGAGTGGTCGCACGTGCATCTGGCCGGGTGGTCGGAGGGGCTGCTGCCGATCTCGTACGCGACCGGGTTCGATGCGATCGACGAGGAGCGGCGTCTGGCGTACGTGGGGATCACGCGGGCCGCGCGTACGCTCTGCGTGAGCTGGTCACGGGAATCGGCACGGGCGCAGCGTCGGCCCTCTCGCTTTCTCGAGGAGATCGGCAGTGGCACTCTGCGTGAAAGCGCACCTCGCGCGACGAGCGGGTCGCGTCGGCGCTGACCCGCACGATACGCGACGAGCCTTCGCGTTCAGCGGCGCAGCGCTGATCCAGAAGGTCGGCGATCGCATCGGCGGTCGCCGCGATCCTCCTCATGGGGACGGGGCCGGGATGGCGCTCGACGAGCTGGCTGTGCACGGCCGCCCACGCGGGGTCGCGGGAGCGGTCGTGCGCATCCCGGCAGGCGAGGCACGGCGTGCGGCCGGGCACGATGAGCGGGCCGACAGCGGCGCCGCCGGGGTGGAAGGCGACGGGGAGGTGCGCGGTGTCGGTGCGCACGAGCGGCACGGAGGCCGAGGCGAGGGCTACGCCGTGGTGCACGACGATGAGCGGCGCGTTGTCGTCACCCGATGTCGGATCCACGCCTGCCTCCGTGAGGGCATCGCGCAGACGCAGCTCCACACCGATGTCGAAGTCCGAGGGCAGCACGAGCCTGGCGGCGAGACGGGCCGGCTCGCGCTCGAGCACCGGAGACAGCAACGCGCGGAATCGACGGGCCTCATCCAGGCTCGCGCCGCATCGATGGGCGACGACGTCGAACGCATTCTCCGGGATTCCGAGGCTCAGCTCATGGATGAGTCGGTCGCCCCAGTCGCCGTCGAGCCGCACCGTCACCTCGGCCTCCACGCCGAACTGCACGGTGTCGGCGTCGCGCCACAGCGGCAACCGGTCGGGATCGAGTCGGAGGATCTCCATCGCCCGATTCTGCATCACCGCACCGGCGTCGAGACCTGCCGTCCGCCGGTCCGTGGACAACTCGCGATGAATCCGACCATGGGGAGGAGAACCCCCGCCGCAGGCCGAGAGGAATCAGACGGGCCGCTCGCCGCTCGCGCTGTCGTCGCCCTGGGCGTCGTCACCGTCGTCGCCGGTCCCATCGTCGTCTTCTCCGGCAGTGCTGTCGCCGCCCCCGGAGAAGTCGTCGCCGCCGAGCAGTCGGGCCAGCGCCTCGTCCATCTCGTCCGGCTGGGGCTGCTCGCCGCGTGCGCGGGCCTTCAGCCGCTCCACGAGTGCAGACGGGTCGTCGATGTCGGCGGCGTCGGGCATGAGGTCGGGATAGTCCCACAGGGCGTCGCGCCCCTCGATGCCCACGGCATCCGTCACTGCCTGCCACATCGCTGCGGCCTCGCGCAGGCGTCGCGGCCGCAACTGCAGCCCCACGAGGGCGCCCAGGGCGTCTTCCGCAGGTCCGCCGGCGGCACGGCGGCGACGGGCCGCCTCCGCGATGCGGGCGCTGTCAGGCAGGCGCGCGGTGGCGGCCGTGGTCACCACATCGACCCATCCGTCGATGGTCGCGATGAGGTTCTCGAGCCGCTCCAGAGCTTCACGCTGCGCCTCGGACTGGGTGGGCAGCAGGGCGCCGCCCTCGATCGCGGCGCGAAGCTCCTCGGGATCGCTCGGATCCAGTCGACCTGCGAGGTCTTCGAGTGCTTCCACGTCGACCGTCACTCCGCGCGCGAAGTCGGTGATCTGGCTCATCACGTGCAGGTGCAGCCAGCGAGCGTGCCGGTACAGGCGCGCGTAGGCGAGCTCCCGCGCCGCCAGGTACAGGGCGATCTGGTCCTCGGGGATCTCGAGTCCCTCGCCGAAGGCGGCGAGGTTCTGCGGGATCACCGCGGCCGTGCCCGCAGGCAGCACGGGGATCCCGACGTCGCCGCCCGAGACGACCTCGAGCGAGAGATTGCCCAGCACCTGGCCGAACTGCATGGCGAACACCGACGATCCCAGCCCCCGCAGGAGTCGGGACGCGCCATCCACCACGCCCTTCATGTCTTCGGGCGTGCGGCTGGCGAGCGCGTCGGTCAGGGCATCCGCAATGCTCGTGGACACGGGAGCGGCGACCTCCTTCCACACCGGAAGGGTCTGCTCGACCCACTCGCCGCGGGTGAGGGGCAGCGGCGGCGAGGCGAGTTCCGAGATCACCGTGGCCTCGCCCACCCACAGATCGGCCAGGGCGAACGCGTCGACGAGCGATGCCCGCCCGCCCGCGTCGATCCCCTGACCGTCGCGGTTGGCGATGTGCAGGGCCTGGCGCAGGGTGGTCTCCCACGGATCGGAGTTCATCGCCGACTGCATCTGCTGCGTGAAGGCGGCCATCATCGCAGGATCAAGACGGAAGCCCTTCAGGGCCTCCATCCCTTCCATGCCCTCGAGTGCGCTGAGATCGAGATCGTCGCCCACGGCACCCAGCATGCGGCGCAGGAACTCTTGGAAGTCTTCGGGGTTCGGGTCGTTCTCCGCCATGGCAAGGCCCTCTCAGCACGTCTATAGCCGTGGGATCTACGCTAGTCACACGATGTGGATCTCGGCACGGAGCCGCCTGCATCGCTGTACGCCGCTCGCGAACGGGCCACGTGCACCCCGATCTCAGGAGGACCAGTGACCCGTTCGCGCCCGCGGACCGCGATGCCGCTCGTCGGCGTCATCGCCCTGCTCACCGCGCTCGTCGCCCTGCTCGTGGTCACCTTCCTGCCGTTGCCGTACGTCATCCAGCGACCGGGGCCCGTTTTCAACACGCTCGGCGAGGTGCAGACCGAAGACGACGGAAAGGTGCCCCTCATCAGCGTCGAGGGCGCGGAGACCTACACGACCGGCGGGGCGCTCGATCTCACCACGGTCGAGGTGCTCGGCAATCGCGAGCACCGGCCGACCTGGGTCGAGCTGCTGGGGGCGTGGCTGGATCCGTCGCGCGCCGTCGTGCCGATCGACGCGATCTTCCCCGAGGGCGTCACCACCGAACAGCGCGACGAGCAGAACCAGCTCATGATGACCGACTCGCAGCACGAGGCGACGGCGGCCGCACTCGCCGAGCTGGGCTACGACGTTCCTACCAGCGTCGAGGTCGCCAGCGTGATCGGCGACGGCGCGTCCGTCGGTGTTCTCGAGCAGGACGACCGCATCGTCGCCGTCGACGGTGCGCCGCTGAAGGATGCGGATGCCCTGCGCGCCGCGATCAAGGCGGGTCAGGGTGCGCCGCTCACGCTGACGATCGAGCGCGCCGGCGCCGAGCAGGACGTCACGATCACGCCTCGAGAGCAGAAGGACGCCGACGGGCAGGCGGGGTGGTACATCGGCGTGATGCTGTACCACGAGTACGAGTTCCCCATCGACGTCGCCTTGCAGATCGAGAACGTCGGAGGGCCGAGTGCGGGCATGATGTTCGCCCTCGGGATCATCGACGTGCTCACCCCCGGCGAGCTCAACGGGGGCAAGAACGTCGCCGGCACAGGCACGATCACGGCCGACGGCACGGTCGGCGCGATCGGCGGAATCCGGCAGAAGCTGTACGGCGCGCGTTCGGCCGGCGCCGAGTATTTCCTCGCCCCAGCCGCCAACTGCGGCGAGGTCGTCGGGCACGTGCCCGACGGGCTCCGGGTGTTCAGCACCTCCACCCTCGAGGAGTCGCTCGGCGCGCTCGAGGCGATCGCCGACGGCGGCGACCTCGATGCGCTCCCGACGTGCACGACCGCCGCGGCGAACACCGGGGGATGACGGGGCTCACGTCACAGGTTCGCAGTCACAGGCCCCACCGAGGATCGCCGACCTAGGATGGACGGGTGACCACGACCTCGGCGCCGACACCGGCCACACCGCGAACATCCCGACGCATCCTCACGATCTCGGTGGTGATCATCGTCGCGCTGATCGTCGCCTTCTTCGCCTTCGCGTCGTTGTACACCGACTACCTGTGGTTCGACCAGCTCGATTCGGCGCAGGTGCTCACCACCCGCTGGATCGCCACCTCGGTGATGTTCGTCATCGGGTTCCTCGGCATGGCGGTGCCGCTGTTCGTCACGATCCAGCTCGCCTACCGCCTGCGCCCCGTCTACGTGCGGCTCAGTTCGCAGCTCGATCGCTACCAGGAGGTCATCGAGCCGCTGCGGCGCCTCGCGATGTGGGGCATGCCGATCTTCTTCGGGCTCTTCGCCGGCTTCGCCGCGGGCGGGCAGTGGCAGACCGTGTGGCTGTGGTTCAACGGCGTGGCCACGGGCGAGACCGACGCGCAGTTCGGCATGGACACCGGGTTCTACATGTTCGCGATGCCCTTCTACCAGGCGCTTCTGGGCTTCGCCTCGGCCGTGCTGATCCTGTGCCTGCTCATCACCGCGCTCGTGTCGTACCTGTACGGTGCGGTGCGCGTCGGTCAGGGTGAGCTGCGCATCTCGAAGTCGGCGCGCATCCAGCTCGCCGTACTCGCCGGGCTCTACCTGCTCGTTCAGGGTGTGAGCCTGTGGCTGGACCGCTACGTGTCGCTGGTCACCACCGACGATCGCATCACCGGTGCCGCCTACACCGGGGCGAACGCCACGATCCCTGGTCTGGGCATCCTCGCGATCCTGGCCGTGGTCGTCGCGATCCTCTTCTTCGTCACCGCCGTCATCGGCCGCTGGCGCTTCCCGCTGGCAGGAACCGCGCTGCTCATCGTCGCCGCGCTCGTGCTCGGGGTGGGCTACCCGTGGGCGGTCACCACCTTCCAGGTGCGTCCGAACCAGAACACGCTCCAGGCGGAGTACTACCAGCGCAACATCGAAGCCACCAAGGGCGCGTACGGGATCTCCGATCTGGAGACCACGCAGTTCAAGGCCGCGACCGACGCCGAGCCGGGGCAGCTGCGGGAGGATGCCGCGACGACCGGATCCATCCGCATCCTCGACCCGGCGATCGTCGGGCCGGCCGTGCAGCAGCTGGAGCAGTACCGCGGGTACTACCAGTTCCCCGATGTGCTCGACGTCGACCGCTACGACATCGACGGAGTCACGCAGGACACCGTCGTGGCCGTGCGCGAACTCAACACCGACCGGCTCGGCGACGCGCAGAGCTGGAACAACAACACCGTCGTGTACACGCACGGATACGGTCTCGTGGCGGCGGCGGGCAACCAGCGCACGTCCGACGGCGAGCCCGTGTTCCTCGAGCGCGGCATCCCCTCGGCGGGCTTCCTCACCGACGGCGAGAAGTTCGAGCCCCGCGTGTACTTCGGGGAGCAGTCGCCCGAGTACTCGATCGTGGGCGCGCCCGAAGGCACGGAGGATGTCGAGATCGACTATCCGCGCGGGCAGGACGGCGCGACAGAGACGAAGACGACCTTCTCGGGCGACGGCGGTCCCCGGATCGGCGACTTCTTCACCAAGATGCTCTACGCGCTGAAGTTCCAGTCCGAGCAGATCCTGTTCTCCGATTACGTCAATGAGGACTCGCAGATCCTCTACGACCGCAATCCGAAGCTGCGCGTGCAGAAAGTGGCGCCGTACCTCACCCTCGACAACGACCCGTACCCGAGCGTGGTCGACGGGCGCATCGTCTGGATCATCGACGGATACACGACGAGCTCCACGTATCCGTACTCGACGAGCGTCAACCTGCCTCGGGCGATCAACGACGCCAACACCGCGGCGCCGACCTTCGTCACCGACGACATCAACTACATCCGCAACTCGGTGAAGGCCACCGTCGACGCGTACGACGGCTCGGTCACCCTCTACGCGTGGGATGACGAGGACCCGGTGCTGAAGACGTGGCAGAACATCTACCCGTCGATGCTCAAGCCGATCAGCGAGATGTCGGGCGACCTGATGAGTCACGTGCGCTACCCGACCGACCTGTTCAAGGTGCAGCGCGCCATGCTCGGCATTTACCACGTCGACGACGCGCGCTCGTTCGCCCAGCAGGACAACAGGTGGGAGACCCCGAACGACCCGCAGGACGAGCAGCAGCTGCAGGCGCCGTACTACATGAGCATGAAGATGCCGGGGCAGGACGAGGCGAAGTACTCGATGTTCACGACCTTCATCCCCTCGTCGCAGGGTGCCAACAGCCGCAACGTGCTGATGGGCTATCTCGCCGTCGAGTCGGATGCCGGGTCCACGGCGGGTAAGAAGTCGTCCACGTATGGTCAATTGAGGATGCTCGAGATCGATGCCGACACGACGGTGCCCGGCCCCGGTCAGGTGCAGAACACGTTCAACTCCGACACCGGGGTGTCGCAGCAGCTGAACGTGCTGAAGATCGGCCAGTCGCAGGTGCTGCACGGCAACCTCCTGACCCTGCCGGTCGGCGGCGGGCTGCTCTACGTGCAACCGGTGTACGTGCAGTCCTCCGAGGGCACCAAGCTGCCGCGTCTGCAGAAGATCCTCGTCGCCTTCGGCGACCGGATCGCCTTCGCCGACACGCTCACGGCTGCGCTCGACGACCTGTTCGGCGGCGACGCCGGGGCGACGGCGGGCGATGACGACGTCCCTGACTCCGGTGATGCCGGCGACACGGGCGAGGAGACCCAGCCGCCCAGTGCCTCCGAGCAGCGGCAGACGGCGCTGAACGACGCCAAGGCCGCCATGCTGGCACGCGACGAGGCGCTGAAGGCCGGGGATCTGGCAGCGTTCGCCGACGCCGACAAGGCGCTGACGGATGCGGTGAACCGCTTGCTCGAGCTCGAGGGCCAGACCGACTCCGCGGCAGGATAGCGAGAAGGGGCGCGATCGACACACCTGGAATTCTCCGGATGGCCGCCCGATTCGTCCGCCCTCTTCACGCCGTGTTAGGCTTGTACTCGTGACGCGGGGTGGAGCAGTTCGGTAGCTCGCCGGGCTCATAACCCGGAGGTCGTAGGTTCAAATCCTGCCCCCGCAACCAAGTCAGAGGGACCCGGATCCGCAAGGATCCGGGTCCCTCTTCTGTCCCGGCCATGGCGTCGGGTGCGACGGACGATGCGCCAAGATGGTGGCATGGCTCTCACTGTCTCCGTCTGTCAGTTCGCTCCGAGCGCGGACCGCGAGGCGAATCGCGCGCGCATGGCCGACTTGATCGCCGCCGGCGCGGCGCGAGGAGCGAAGCTCGTCGTCCTCCCGGAGTATTCCAGCTACTTCGTCGACCCGATGGATGCGTCGCTGGCGGAGAACGCCGAGCGTCTCGACGGCGAGTTCGTGGAGGCGCTGACACGCTCGGCCGGCGCCCACGAGGTACTCGTCATCGCCGGGTTCGTGGAGGGCACGGATGACGGCCGCCGTGTGCGCAACACGCTCGTCGCCGTGGACGCCTCCGGGGTTCGCGCCGTGTACCGCAAACAGCACCTGTACGACGCGTTCGGGCAGACGGAATCGACCTGGATCGAGGCCGGCGACCTCGATGCGCCGCAGGTGGTCGAACTCGACGGCTTCACGATCGGGATGTTGACCTGCTACGACCTGCGCTTTCCCGAGGTCGCTCGCACCCTCGTCGACGCGGGGGCCGACGTGATCGTCGTGCCGTCCGAATGGGTGCGCGGGCCGCTCAAGGAGCACCACTGGCAGACCCTGCTCGCCGCGCGCGCGATCGAGAACACGGCCTACGTGCTCGCGGCCGATCACCCGACACCCATCGGAGTGGGGCACTCCGCCGTGCTCGACCCGCAAGGGGTGACGCTCGCCGCGGTCGGGACGGCGGAGGGGATCGCGATCGCAGAGTTGGACCGCGCGGCGATCGCGCGCACGCGCGAGGTCAACCCCGCGGTGCGGCTGCGCCGCTACCGGGTGACTCCTCGCTGACCCCTCATTCCGCGAAACGACGACTCTAGAGCATCTCCAGCGGCACCGGTCGTGTCGGTGCGGGGAAGCGCGCATCGATCGCGGCAAGAACGTCGTCGGGAAGGCGGAGCTCGCGCGCTGCGGCGTTCTGCTGCGCATGCTCCACCGATGCGGCCTTGGGGATCGCGAGCACATCGCCCTCGCGGACGACCCAGGCGAGCACGAGCTGAGCCACCGTGATCCCGAGATCCGATGCGAGACCCGCCAGCACGACATCATCGAGCACGCGTGACTGCTCCAGCGGTGAGTACGCCATCGTCGGAATGCCGTGCTCACGCAGCCAGGGGAGCAGATCGACCTCCGGCCCGCGACGCGTCGGGTTGTAGAGCACCTGATCGGTGACGGCGCCGTCGGGAAGCTCGGCCATCTCGTCGGGGTCGAGATTGCTCACGCCCCACGCGAGGATCGATCCGTCGTCGACGAGCCGCTCGAACGCGGCGACCGTCTCCTCGAACGGCACGCCGCCGCGCCAGTGCAGCAGGTACAGATCGAGCCGGTCTGTGCCGAGTCGTCCCAGGCTCGCCTCGACGGCCCTGCGCACACCGGCGGCATCGGCGTTCGACGGCAGCACCTTGCTCACCAGGAACACGTCATCTCGGCGCCCCGCGATCGCCTCGCCGACGAGCTCCTCCGAGCGGCCCGAACCGTACATCTCCGCCGTGTCGACCACGCGCAGACCCGCGTCGAGTCCCGCCCGGATCGCGGCGATCTCGTCGTCGCGGCGGCGCGGGTCATCACCGACGAACCAGGTGCCGATGCCGATCTCGGGCACGACGGGGCCATGGGGAAAACGGATGCTCACGCCTCCACGGTATGACCACGACGAGCGGCGGGCGTCCCGGGTGCCCTCAGCTGTGGAGAGCGGCCAGTCGAATCGCCGCCTCGGCGATCACCTCCGGCTTCTTGCATGCCGCGAAGCGCACGAGTCCCGCATAGTCGGCGCGATGAGGTGCGGTGACGAACGCAGAGATCGGAATCGCCGCGACCCCGCACTGTTCCGGAAGAGCGCGGCAGAACGCGTCGGCGTCGGAACCGCCGAGAGATGCCGCATCGGCGACGGTGAAGTAGCCGCCCTGTGGCGGCGTCACCGCGAATCCGGCCGCCTCCAGCCCCTCGCGCAGCTGCGTGTGCTTGGCGGCGAGGCGCTCGCAGGCATCGGTGAAGAACGCATCCTCGATCCGGAGCCCGGCGGCGACCGCGGGCTGGAGCGGCCCGGCGTTGACGTAGGTGAGGAACTGCTTGACCGTGAGCACCGCGGTGATGAGCTCGGCCGGACCGTGGATCCAGCCGACCTTCCATCCGGTCACCGAGAACGTCTTGCCCGCTGACGAGATCGTGAGAGTGCGCTCGGCGGCGCCGGGCATCGTGGCGATCGGCACGTGCGCGCCGTCGAACACCAGGTGCTCGTACACCTCATCGGTGAGGATCACGGCGTCATGGCGCTCGGCGAGGCGCACGATCTCGGCGCGCACCTCGGCGGAGAACACGGTGCCTGTGGGGTTGTGCGGATCGTTCACGAGGATCACCCGCGTGCGGTCGGTGACCGCCGCCGCGAGCTCCTCCGGATCGGGTTGGAAATCAGGCCGCCGCAGCGGCACCGTGCGCAGTTGGGCACCGGCGAGGGCGACCACAGCCGCATAGGAGTCGTAGAACGGCTCGAAGACGACGACCTCGTCGTCGGGGGAGTCCACGAGCGCCAGCAACGTCGCGGCGATCGCCTCGGTGGCCCCGGCGGTGACGATCACCTCGCGCTCCGGATCGATCTCCAGCCCGTGGAAGCGGCGCTGATGCTCGGCGATGGCCGCGAGGAGATCGGGCACGCCGCGTCCGGGCGGATACTGGTTGAGCCCGTCCGCGATCGCGGCCCGGGCGGCGTCGACCATCACGCGGGGCGGGTCGTCGTCGGGAAAGCCCTGGCCGAGGTTGATCGCTCCGGTGCGCGCCGCCAGCGCCGACATCTCCGCGAAGATCGTCGGCATGACGACCCCGTCGGCGCCGAGAAGACCCGCGCCGGCGGCCGTGCGGCGCCACGCTCCGCTGACGAATCCCATGCGGCCCAGGGTAACGGCATAGTGGAATCCCAACGTCGCCATAGCGAACGCACAGACACGGGCGAGAGTGTGTAGGGGAAGGTTCGAAGGAGCAGACATGAACGAACAGACCCCCCGCCCCGATTCCGGTGCCGGTCACGACGTCCCCGAGGCATTCTCCTCGAGCGCCCCGGCCTCGACCCCCCAGGCCTCGACCCCCCGGATCCCGACCAGCGAGACCCCGGATGCCTCGGCAACGGCGGAGACGACGCCGCTGCCCGACCCAGCTTTCACGCCGCCGGCCGCGCCGTACGCAGCGCCGAGCACCGACGCGTACGCCGGAGCGTCCGCCTTCGGCCCCGCCGCCCAGCCCGGCGCGCACGACACCGTCGCCGCGGCTCCCACTGAGAAGAAGGCCCGCGTGGGTGCGGGCAAGGTCACCGCGATCATGGTCGCCGCGGCCCTCGTCGGAGGTGCGGCCGGCGTCGGCGGTACCGTGCTCGGCTCGTCGTGGACGCAGCAGAGCACATCGACCCCGGCGGCGGGCCCCTCGACGGTCACCGTGAACAACCCCGAGTCGGTCTCCGAGGCCACCGCCATCGCCACCAAGACCGTGCCCTCCGTCGTCACGATCGAGGTCTCCGGCGGATCCGCCGGGGGGAGCGGATCGGGCGTCGTGCTCGACGACAAGGGTCACATCCTCACCAACGCCCACGTCGTCACGCTCGACGGACAGGTCGCCGACCCCGCCATCCGCGTCACGACCTCCGACGGGCGGCTCATGAACGCCACCGTCGTCGGCATCGACCCCGTGTACGACCTCGCCGTCATCCAGGTCGAAGACGGTTCCGACCTCACCCCGATCGAGTTCGCCGACTCGTCCGACCTCAACGTCGGCTCGCTCACTGTCGCCGTGGGCGCCCCGCTGGGGCTGTCCAATTCGGTCACCACGGGCATCGTCAGTGCGCTGAACCGCAGCATCCAGATCCAGTCGTCGGCGCTGCCGGACGAGAGCAACGCGCAGGGCGACGGCGAGCAGCCGCCGCAGGACGAGAACCAGCAGCCGTTCCAGTTCGACCTTCCCGGCCGTTCGCAGGGCTCACAGTCGCAGGAGAGCATCTCGATCTCGGTGATCCAGACCGATGCGGCGATCAACCCCGGCAACTCCGGTGGCGCCCTCGTGAACAGCAAGGGCGAGCTGATCGGCATCAATGTCGCGATCGCCAGCGCGGGCAGTTCCTCGTCCGAGCAGTCCGGCAGCATCGGCGTCGGCTTCGCGATCCCGTCCGATGTCGCCAAGCGCGTCTCGAGCGAGATCATCGAGAACGGCGAGGCCACGCACGGCCTGCTCGGCGCGACCGTGCAGCCGGCGAGCGCGCTGGAGAACGCCTCGGTCGTCGGCGCGGCGATCAAGGAGATCAGCGACGGCGGAGCCGCGCAGAAGGCGGGCCTGCAGGCGGGTGACATCGTCACCGAGTTCAACGGCGCCCCGATCACCGACTCGATCGACCTGACCGCCCAGGTGCGCGCCGCCGCGGCGGGCAGCGACGTGGAGATCACGATCGTGCGCAACGGCAAGACGCAGACGGTCACGGCGACGCTCGGGTCGCTCGTCCTGTGACGCCCGACGGTCCCCGAGGGATCGTCGCGGACTGACCTCGCGGTCAGCCAGAAGGACGCCGCCCCGCGATAGGCTCGCGAGGTGGCGTCCTTCTCTTTCCGCGCGGGCAACGCCGGCAAGCTGCTGCGGGCCCCGCTGTACGCCGCGGGCCGCGTCGCGAACGCCGTCATCCCGCGCGGCGAGCGGTGGGTGTTCGGATGTGGCGCAGGGATCGGCGACGGCGCGCTCGCCCTGTACGCGCTCGCTCGCGACGAGGGCCACGACGTGCTGTGGCTCACCGCATCGGCAGACGAGGCGCGCGCCTCGTTCGGCGACATCCGCACGGTGCCGAAGGACAGCATCCGCGGCTGGTGGGCGACGGCCCGCGCGGGCGTCGTCGTCGTCACGCACGGCCTGGGCGATGTGAACCGCTACGCCTCATCGGGGGCGCTGCTCGTGCAGCTGTGGCACGGCATCCCGCTCAAGCGCATCGGGCTGGACTCTCCGGCGACGGTGCAGGCGCCGATCCTCGCCGGCTTCGCGCCGATGCAACGACTGCTGGGCTTTCTGTACCGGCGCGCGCAGAGCGCCATCCGCCTCCTTCCCGCCGCATCCGACCGTTCCCGAGGGCGGCTCGAATCGGCGTTCGGGCTGGGCGTCGAGCAGGTTCTGGTCACGGGCGAGCCCCGCGTCGACGTGCTCTCGCAGGGTGACCCCGCGACGCGTCGCGCCCAAGCGGTCGAGCGCAGGGATGTCGCGGTCGGCCCGTTGCCCGAGGGCGCCCGCGCTGTGCTCTACGCGCCCACCTGGCGCGACGGCGCCCCCGATCCGGCGATCCCGTCGGCTGCGGAATGGGAGCGGATCGAGGCGGTGCTCGACGAGCAGAACGCTGTGCTCCTCGTGCGCTCGCACCCGCTCGGCGAGGGCGAGTACCGTCCGCCGAGCGGCTCGGAGCGGGTGCGTCTGATCGGAGCATCCGTCTTCACGGACATCACACCGGTACTGCCCGCGGTCGACGTGCTCATCACCGACTACTCCTCGCTGCTGTACGACGTGGGGCTGCTCGAGATGCCCGTCGTGCCGCTCGCCCCCGACGTCGAGGAGTACGCCCGTACGCGTGGATTCTACGGGCGCTACGAAGACGTCGCGGGTACGGACTTCGCCCGCGACTGGACGACGGCCGCAGCGCACCTGCGCGACGTGCTGGCCGATCCGGCGGTGTTCGCGGCGCGGTCGCGCCGATCGGGTAACCTGAGCGCCCAGATGCATGCGCATCGGGACGGGCGCAACACTCGCCGTGTCTACGACGCCATCCTCAGGCGGGGAGCACCCGCACCGAAGGGAAGAGCATGACGAGCATCCTCATCGACGAGGAGAAGGAGACGTTCGTCGTCTCCGGCACCGGCGCGCGGCCGACCGGCGGTGCGCTCCTGGGTCCGCGTGCCGGTGTCTCCGCGCGGATCACCGGCGGAGGACGCACCTGGAAGGCGACCTTCCCTCTTCGGGTGGCGCGCTGGGGCGGGGCGGAGCTTCCGCTGCCCTCGGGCGAGTACGCCCTGAGCGTTGCCGGCGAGGACCTGTCGTCGCTCGCGCTCGCACCGACCTTGCTGCCCACGCTCAGAGCCGAGGTGTCGGGCGGTGCCGTGCGGATCTCGCCGCCCATCGACCCCGTGCACGAGACGCCCGAGGGACGGCTGGCCCTCGAGGGTCGCTACGCGGCGCAGCCGGGTGCCACGGAGAACGCCGTGTTCTTCGAGAGCTTCTACGGGCAGAGCACCGGCTGCAACCCCGGTGCGATCGATCGCGAGCTCGCGGCGCGCGCGCCCGGGATCACCCGGTATTGGAGCGTCGTCGACCTGTCGGTGCCGGTTCCCGACGGTGCGATCGCCGTGGTGGAGGATTCACCCGAATGGTGGCGGGCGCGGGGAGCAGCCCGTCTGCTCGTCGTCAACGACTGGCTGCGCCGCCGGTTCGTGCGCAAAGACGGCCAGCAGGTGCTGCAGACCTGGCACGGCACGCCGCTCAAGCGCCTCGCGCTGCACCGGCCCGGCTTCAATCCGCGCCGCGCGCTGGCGGTGTTCCGCGAAGCGCGGCGATGGGATGCGCTGCTCGCGCAGAACCCGTACGCCGCGCGTGTGCTGCGCAAGGCGTACGCGTTCCTGCAGCGACCGATCTGGGTC
Source organism: Microbacterium pseudoresistens (assembly GCF_013409745.1). Taxonomy (NCBI): domain Bacteria; kingdom Bacillati; phylum Actinomycetota; class Actinomycetes; order Micrococcales; family Microbacteriaceae; genus Microbacterium; species Microbacterium pseudoresistens. The sequence continues at coordinate 39,470 of NZ_JACCBH010000001.1, read as the reverse complement.
GACGGCTATCCGCGCAACGACGTGCTGGTCGCGGGGGATGCGGAGGCTGTGCGCCGCGCGCTGGGGATCGGCGCCGACGAAACGGTGCTTCTGTACGCGCCGACCTGGCGTGACGACCGCGCCGAGATCGTCGACTTCGTCGATCCGGAAGAGCTGGCGCGCCGTGCCGACGCCGTCGTGCTCGTACGCGGGCACTCGCGCACGCTCAGGCCCGGCCAGGACCAGTCCGGCGCGCGGGTGATCGACGTCACCGGCTACCCCGATACCGGGGAGCTGCTGCTGGCGGCCGACGCGCTCATCACCGATTACTCCTCGGTGATGTTCGACTTCAGCGTCACCGGCAAGCCGATGTACTTCCTCGTGCCCGACCTCGAGCACTACCGCGGCGAGCTGCGCGGCTTCTACTTCGACCTCGCCGAGCGCGCCCCCGGCCCGCTCGTACGGACGCAGGACGAACTGCTCGCAGCCCTCTCCGACACGGATGCCGTGGGCCGGTACGCGCAGCGCTACGTCGAGTGGCGCGAGCAGTTCAACGGCAGAGACGACGGGCACGCGGCCGAACGGGTCGTCTCGCGCATCCTCGACCAGGGATTCGTCGACGCCTGAACGATGCCTGAGTCGGCGCGCGCCGCGGTGGCGGCCGGCTACGGCAGCGGGGTGTTTCGTGTGCCCAGGCGCGACGCATCCACGGTGTCGCGCGCACCGCGCAGCACGCCGGCGACGAAGCCGACGCCCCACGACAAGTGCATCGTGGGCAGCACGGCCAGCGTCCAGATGCGTTCGCGCAGGCTTCGCGGCGGATCGCCGCGGCGTCCCGGCGCCGCTGCCATCGCCACGACGAGCACGATGTAGACGAGCAGGGGCAGATAGATCAGCGAGGCGATGAGCCCGGCGATGCCGTGCAGCACCCCCGTGAGCTGCAGCACGGCGATCACGATGGCGAGGGCGACGACGAGCACGAGGGCGGGCGGGGCGAAGTAGCGGATGCCGTTGCCGCGCGGGTAGCGGCGCACCAGTTCTCCGCGCCAGGCGCCGGTGGCGCGGAACTGCCGCGCCAGCCGGATCCAGCTCTCGCGCGGCCAGTAGGTCACGGCAAGCGCCGGATCGAACCACACGGTGTGCCCCGCGCGGCGGATGCGCAGGTTCAGCTCCCAGTCTTCGCCGCGGCGGACGCTCTCGTCGAACAGGCCGACCTCGTCGAGCACCGCCCGGCGCATCACGCCGAGGTAGGCGGACTCCGCGGGGCCCTCGTGCGTACCGCTGTGGTACGCGCCGCCGCCCAGGCCGACGGGGGAGTTGTAGGCGCGGGCGACCGCGCTCTGGAACGGGGTGCGCCCGTCGGCGCGCATCACGCCGCCGACGTTCGCCGAGCCCGTGCGGGCGAGCGTGTCGATCGCGCGATGCGCGTATCCGGACGAGAGTTCCGAATGCGCATCGACGCGGATCACGATCGGATATCGACTTGCACGGATGGCGGCGTTCAGTCCGACGGGGATATGGGCCGCCGGATTGTGCACGATGCGCACGCGCGGTTCCGCGGCGGCGAGCGACTCGGCGAGCTCCGTCGTGCCGTCGGTGGACGGTCCGAGCGCGAGAACAAGCTCCATGGGGCCCGAGACGTCCTGTTCCAGCACCGAGGCGACCGCGTGTTCGAGGTATGCGCGCTCGTTGAGCACCGGCATCACGAACGACACTCCGGGGGGCTCGGCGGTGCCGTTCTCATCCATCCGACGATCATTTCATGCCGGTGGCGTCTCGCTACCCTGGAGCCATGGGTGTCGTCTCGGATGCGCGCAAGGCCTATCGGCTGCTTCGTCGGGCGCTGCGCTCGCGCTCGGCGGTGCAGCGCGTGCGTCGCACGCTCGCTGCCCTTCCGCCGCATCCGAGCGATCATTTCCAGATCGCCGTGTACTTCGCCGACGGCGCGGTGAACATGTATCAGATCCGGCAGTGGTACAAGCCGTTGGCGGAGCTGGCCAAGCGGTGGCCCGTCGTCGTGCTCTCGCGGTCGGCGACGGGGGCGGAGGCGCTCATCGCCGAAGACGCGCCGCCGGTCGCCTTCGTGCCGACCGTGCGCGACCTCGAGCGCTACATCGCCACGCAGGACATCCGCATCGTGCTGTACGTCAACCAGAACACCCGCAACTTCCAGATGTTCCGGTACGGCCGGCGCTGGCACGTGTTCATCAACCACGGCGAGTCCGACAAGATGTACATGACCACGAACCAGTACAAGGCGTACGACTACGCCCTGATCGCGGGTCGGGCCGCGCTCGACCGCCTGTCGCGCGTGCTGTGGGACTACGACCTCGAGGCGCGCACGATCGAGATCGGCAGACCCCAGGCCGATCATTACTCGGGGGCAGCGCCGTTCGAGGCCGATGATCGCACCGTCGTGCTCTACGCGCCCACGTGGGAGGGCGACCGGCCCGCGGCGCACTACGGATCCGTGCGCACACACGGAGAGACGCTCGTCCAGGCGCTGCTGGCGACCGGAGAACACCGGATCATCTACCGACCACATCCCCGCAGCGGCGCGGTCGATCCGGAGTACGGCGAGGCGAACCGGCGCATCATCGCCGCGCTCGCGGCGGCGAACGCCGCGGATGCGTCGGCGCACCACGTCTTCGACGACGGGCCCGAACTCGGCTGGCAGCTCGCCATCGCCGACGTGGCGGTGGTCGACATCTCGGCGATGGTCTACGACCGGCTCGCCGTGGGCAAGCCGCTGTTCATCACCAGGCCGGCCGACGAACGGGCATCCATCGACACGGGCGGATACCTGTCTGCCTGCGAATGGCTCTATGCGGCGGATGCGGGCGATATCGTCGCCGAGGTCGAGCGGGTGCGCAGTGACGAGCAGACCGTGCAGCGGCTGCAGACCTGGGTGCAGCACTATTTCGGCGATACCACTCCGGGAGCGGCCACGGCGAAATTCCACGGCGCGATCGAACGCCTCATGGCCGAGTGGCAGCGCTGGCACCTCCGCGATACCGCCGAGGCCGACGCAGACGACGAAGACGACGACGAGCGCGAGAACGAGGACGACGCCGATCCCGGCATGAGCTGAGCGGTCCGACCGACTCAGACGACGAAGCGCCAGACGTACTCGAGGCCGTCGCCGGGGCGGAACCAGGCGATGGTGAGCACGACGTCGTCGCGATCGACGTCGCACAGGCAGATCTCCAGCTGTTCCCCCGCCCGCACGCGACCCCACAGGCGCGTGCGGGCGGGGCCGACGCCTTCGCCCGTGAAGACCCGCACGAAGTCGAGCGGCCGTGCGCCGTTCGTCAACACGGGGTGCGAGCGATCTCTCCGGTCGACGAGCCAGGGGAGCGGATACGGCGAGGCGGTGGGGGGAGCGTCTGATCCATCGAGCATGCAGGCACGCTAGAGCCGACGACAGACGCGACCATGCCTCTTCGCGTCTCCGACGCCGGAGCTGTGGAGAACCTCGCTGCTGACCCGTCGGGGGAGGAGAAGCGTCAGCGGTCCTCGAAGTCGCGATCCTCGAGCACCTCGGTCTCGCCCTTGCTCGCATCGGCGCGGCCGTCGAGCGTCTCCGGAGCGACCTTGCGATCGCGCCGTACGGCATCCACCGCTTTGCGCCCGACCCACGTGACACCGCGTACGGCGCTGCCGCCGGCTCCGGCCACGGCCGATCCGGCGTACTGCGCACCGCGCGCGAGCTTCGATTCGAGCCGCTCGGCATTCTCGCGCGGCTCGAGTTCGGCGGGCAGCGTCGTGGGCGCGATGCCGAACGCCCGGCGCGAGCTGGTCAGCACGCGTCGACCGAGGATGTGGTTTCCTGCGCCCCCGATCGCGGCGCCGATCCCGAACGGCAGGGCCTTGCCGAGGAAAGACGCTCCGCCCGCTGCGGCGAGGTGCCGGGTGAACATCGTCTTGAGACGATCGACCAGCGGCCCGACCGATGCGCGGGGGAGTGTCTTGGTGACGAGCTCGCCCCAGTAGGCGGGGCGTCCGGCATTCTTGCCGCGCGCCTGGCCCGCGAGCTGGGAGACGAGATCGACGCCTTCCTTGCCGAGCATGAGCGTCATCACCAGGGCGCGTGCGCGATCCGGATCCGTCACGGAGATGCCGTGCACCTCGGCGACCGACTGCGCGAACAGTGCCGTCGACTCGACGAATCCGACCGTCTCGACGCCCGAGAGCGCGAGGGTGACGGGGGTCGTGATCCCGGGGATCACCGCGGTCGCGCCGACGGCCGCACCGCCGGTCGTCACTGCGGCGAGGTAGCGGCGTTCGAGGTAGCGCACGATCTCGCTGGGCGTGGCGTCGGGGTGGCGCAGGCGGATGCTGCGAATGTGCGCGAGCACCAGCGGGCGCTGCACGGCGAGCACCCGGTCGATTCCGCGCACGATCACCGGATGCTCCGGATCGCCCACCGGAGGCAGCCCCGTGTCCCACGGGGAGTCGTCCGGGAGGGAGTGGATCTTGTGCACCTTCCGAGCCATGTCACGATCCTAGACATCGCCGTGGCGAGAACGCCGGGAGACCGCGAACGCGTCAGGGCCGCCCCGAACGGGACGGCCCTGACGACTGCTGTGCGTGCAGGTCAGACGAAGAGGTTCGCACGCTCCAGGTCTTCGGCGAAGTCCACCTCGACCGCGTACAGGTCGGAGATGTCCATCGGCTCGAGCAGCAGACCGTTCTCGGCGATCGCCAGTTCGAGACCGCGCTCGAAGTAGTCCTGGTCGTCGACTCGCTGCAGCTGGCGCATGAAGGCGGCCTTGTCCTTCGACGAGATGTAGTTGATGCCCACGGCCTCGCCGATGCCGCCGACGACGGTCTTGGACAGCTCCTTGATGAAGCCCTCGGCGCTGATGGTGTACTTCACCTCTTCGTCGCTCACCTTGGAGGTGTTGACGGTGACGAAGGACTGATCGCGATCGATGAACTCGATCGCACGGCCGAGCACGCGCGGGTCGAACACGACATCGCCGTTCATCCAGAGCACGCCGCTCTTGCCCGTCGCGGCGAGGCCACGCAGCAGGCTCTTGGACGTGTTGGTCTCGTCGTAGCGCTCGTTGTGCACGTAGTTGACGCGAGGGAAGGCTTCGACGATGCTCTCGGCGCGGTAGCCGACGACGCTCGTGATGCGGACGTCGCTGCCGAACGCCGCGCGGATGTTGTCGTGCTGCTGCTGCATGATCGAGCGGCCGTCGCTCAACTCGGTCAGCGGCTTCGGCAGGGCGCGGCCGAGCCGCGAGCCCATGCCCGCAGCGAGAATGATGGTCTGAAGAGTCACAGAACTACTCCTGTCACGTGTGTTTCACGGTTGGTTAACCGGGAGGACACTCCTTCGTGCCGTCGATCATGCTAGCGATGACTCCTGGGAACCTCGGGAGAATATGATGCCCGTTGCTGTTTCGTGATCGACTGCACGGGGCGTTCTCAGGAACAGGAGCATGCGAACAACCGTCGCACAGCGTGATTATCCACCGTCGATCATCCGATGCCGGGCAACGGTTGATACCGTTGCGGGGTGACCGCCGTGCCGCCTGATCCCACATCCGCCGACCAGCCCTCACCCGACACGTCGGAGAAGAGCGCTCCCACGAAGCGCGCGTCGGCATCCCGCGCCGCGGGTTCCCGCGCCGGAGCCTCTCGTTCGTCCACGGCGAAGAAGCCTACGGCGACGGCGGCCGAGCGCGCGGCTGTCGCCAAGGCGAGGGCGGCAAAGACCGCCAAGGTCAAGTCAGCGACCGAGGAATCGGCGTCGCGGACGATGGCGGCGAAGAAGACCACGGTGAAGGCGGGTACGGCGCGCACCGCCGCCGTCAAGGCCGCCGCGGAGAAGGCGGAGAAGGCGAAGGCGGCGGAGCGGGCCGAGGCTGCCAAGGTCACGGCGGCCAAGGTCGCTGCGGTGAAGGCGTCGTCGAGTGCGACGACCGCGAAGAAGGCGCCCGCGAGGAAGACCCCTGCCAAGTCGACTCCCGCGAAGACGACCTCTGCGAAGGAGGCGACGACGACGAAGCCGGCGATGTCCACGGCGACCGGCGCCAAGAAGACCTCCGCATCGGCAGTGAAGACGTCGGCGGCGAAGACCACGCCCGCCAAACCCGCGGCGGACAAGCCGACCGCGAAGACGTCCGCGTCGAAGACGGCAGCCTCGAAGCCGGCGGCGTCCACGACGGCGAAGAAGGCGGCAGCGAAGTCCACGACGACGAAGACGACGACGACGAAGCGTACGACGAGCACCGCGAAGTCGACGAAGGCGGAACCCGTGGCAACGCTCGCCGCGGCCAGGGCCGAAGCACCCGCAACCGAAGAAGCCGTGGCCGAACCCGCCGTGGTGGATCAAGATGATGCTGTGACCGAAGAAGCGCTGCGGGAGCCGGCCACGGCGGTGGTGCGCCGAGGCGATCTCATCGCGCCTCCGCCCGAGGCCGAGGAGGGCACCGAGCACGCGCTCGTCATCCGCGACCTCGTGAAGGTCTTCGGCGACACGCGTGCCGTCGACGGCATCGACCTCACCGTGCCCGCCGGCTCGTTCTACGGCATCGTCGGGCCGAACGGGGCGGGCAAGACGACCACCCTCTCCATCGTCGCAGGGCTCCTGCGCAGCGACTCGGGCTCGGTCAGCATCTGCGGCGTGGATCAGTCCGCCGACCCCCGCGGTGCCAAGAAGCTCATGGGAGTACTGCCCGACCGGCTGCGTACGTTCGATCGACTCACCGGCCGCCAGCTGCTGCACTACTACGGTCTGCTGCGCGGACTGCCGGCCGAGGTCGTCGAGACGCGGACCGTCGACCTCGCCCGCGCCTTCGACCTCACGTCCGCGCTGGGCCGGGTGGTCTCCGACTATTCCGCAGGAATGACGAAGAAGATCATGCTCGCGGGTGCCATGATCCATTCGCCGCGGGTGCTCGTGCTCGACGAGCCGTTCGAGGCCGTCGACCCCGTCTCGTCGGGTGTGATCCTCGACATCCTGCACGCCTATGTGGATCACGGCGGCACAGTCATCCTCTCCAGTCACGGGATGGATCTGGTGGAGCGCGTGTGCGCCCGCATCGCGATCATCGTCGGGGGAGAGGTTCTCGCCGAGGGGACCATCGATCAGGTGCGCGCGGGACAGACGCTCGAGCAGCGCTTCGTGGAGCTGTCCGGCGGCATCGCCGAGGTGGAGGGGCTCGAGTGGTTGCACGCGTTCTCCGACTGAGGTCGATGCTCCTGCTCGGGGCGCTGCGCGGCGATCGCGAGCGCGTCGTGCGGGTCGCGCTCGCCCTGGCCGCCACCGTCGTGGCGACGATCATCGCGGTGCTCGCCGTACGCAGCCTCGCCGATGCGACGCACGCTGCGGCGACGACGGTGATCGTGCTCGGCGGATCCGCCGTGGTGCTCGGCTTCTTCCTCGCCCCGGTGCTCTCCGGCACGACCGATCAGCTCGACCCTCGCCGCTTCGGCGTCTTCGGCGTCGACGAGCGCACGATGCCGCTCACCCTGGGGCTCGCCGCCTTCGTCAGCGTGCCCTCGCTCGCCCTCATCGTGCTCGACGTCGCCACGGCCGCCACGGCCATATCCCTCGGAGCGCCGTGGCCGCTCGCGGTGCTCGGCGCGGTGCTCTCGCTGCTCATCGCCGTGTTCGCCGCGCGCGTCGGCATGATGCTCAGCGCTCTGCTGCTGCCCGAACGGCGCTCGCGCGAGCTCACGTCGTTGTTCGCCCTCGCCGTCATCGTCGTCGCCGTCCCCGTCGGCGTCTTCACGGCATCGTTGCGCTGGGACGGCGACGTGCCCGGCCCGCTGCGCCTGGCCGCGACCGTGCTCGGGTTCACTCCGCTCGGCGCCGCCACGGCGTTTCCGCTGCTGGCTGCGGCCGGCGACACCGCCGGCGCCTGGGTGAGCGGACTGGTCGCGGTGGTCACCGCAGCCATCGTGCTGGCCGGGTGGGTGCTGCTCGTGCGGCGTGCGCTGCACAGCACGGATCGCCCGACGACGGTGCGCGAGCGCCCTGGCCTCGGCTGGTTCGCGCTGCTGCCGGCCAACGAGTTCGGTGCGGTCGCCGCGCGCAGCCTGGTGTACTGGCTGCGCGACCGTCGCTACCTCGTCAACGTCGCGATCGTGCCGGTCGCGGGTGTGCTCACGGTCATCCCGCTGCTCGTCGCCGGAGTCCCGCTTCCGCTCGCCGCAGCCCTTCCCGTGCCGGTGATGGCGCTGTTCTTCGGCTGGCTGGCGCATAACGACGTCGCCTACGACTCGACCGCACTGTGGGTGCACGTCGCCAGCGGCGTGCGCGGTGCGGCGGATCGTCTGGGGCGCCTCGTGCCCGTGCTGCTGTTCGCCATCCCCGTGCTCGCGATCGCGATCCCGATCACGCTGGCGGTGATCGGGCGCTGGAGTCTGCTGCCCGTGTTCGTGGGGCTCTCGGTGAGCCTGCTGCTGTGCGGTATGGGCCTGTCGAGCATCGCCTCGGTCATCTCGCCCTATGCCGTCTCCCGCCCGGGCGACAGTCCCTTCCAGCAGCCGCAGCGCGGAGTCTCGCGCGGTGCCCTCGGCCAGGCGGGGACGCTCGTGGGGGCCATCGTGCTGAGCGTGCCGACGATCGTGCTCGCCTGGGGCGCGCTGGCAGACCCGGATCGATCCGTGCTGGCACCGCTGTGGACAGGGATCGTGACCGGAGTCGTCGTGCTCGCCGTCGGGGCGTTCGTGGGCGCGCGGGTGTACGAGCGCAGCGGCGAACGCCTCATGGAGTTCGTCGAGACTGTCTGATCCACGACCCGACGCCCGTCGGTCGCGGCTAGACTCGCGGCTATGAGCACTCCGTCGGATGCCCCCGATCAGGGCGGCGTGGCCACCCTCGACCGCGAGCTCGAGCAGCTTCTCGAAGAAGAGCTGCAGGAGCCGGGAGACCACGAGCGGTTCTCGCACTATGTCAAGAAGGAGAAGATCCTCGAATCGGCGCTCACCGGAAAGCCGGTGCGGGCGCTGTGCGGCAAGAAGTGGACGCCCGGGCGCGATCCCGAGAAGTTCCCCGTCTGCCCCACGTGCAAGGAGATCTACGAGTCCATGATGGGCTGACGGTCCAAGAGCCGTCCGTCCGCTTCGTCCCTCAGCCTGCGTCGACGAACAGCGTCGGGATCGCCGGATCCGACTTGCTGAGCGCCAGGGCGCGCACCGGCAGCTCCTCGCGCACGCGGAGGTGATGCGCTCGCGCCGCCTCGGTGCCGGCGGCGCCTTCATGAGCGGTGTCGATCTCGCCCCGATCGACGAGCACGACCTGCAGCGGGCGACCATCCGGATGCGCGACGGGTTCGGCGACGTCTTCGAACCCGTCGGACACGACGACGGTCTCGTCCTGCGCCGTCCCGTCGTGCACCGTGCGGAAGGCGGCTTTGCGCCCGCCGCGGGAGGCCTTGTTCTCGGAGACCTTCGCCACGGCGACCCAACCGTCGTCGGGACTCCGGCGGGCGACGAGTTTGTAGACCATTCCGGCGGTCGGATATCCCGAGCCGGTGACCACGGAGGTGCCCACGCCGTACGAGTCGACGGGAGAGGCAGCCAGCGCCGCGATGGCGTACTCGTCGAGGTCGCTGGTCACGGTGATCTTCGTGCCGGTGGCACCGAGCTCGTCCAGCTGCGCCCGCACCTCGCCGGCGACGATCGGCAGGTCTCCGGAGTCGATGCGCACCCCGCCCAGCTCGGTGCCGGCGACGCGGATCGCCGTCTCCACTCCGCGACGGATGTCGTAGGTGTCGATGAGGAGGGTAGTCTCCGCGCCGAGCGCATCGACCTGCGCGCGGAAGGCATCTTCTTCGCTGTCGTGCAGCAGCGTCCACGAGTGCGCGGCCGTCCCCATCGTCGGGATGCCCCAGCGCCGGCCCGCCTCCAGGTTGCTCGTCGCATCGAAGCCGGCCAGGTACGCCGCCCGCGCCGCCGCGACGGCCGAATCCTCGCCGGCGCGCCGCGAGCCCATCTCGGCCAGGGGCCGGTCTCCGGCGGCGATCGACATGCGCGCCGCGGCCGTCGCCACTGCCGAGTCGTGGTTGAGCACGCTCAGGGCGAGGGTCTCCAGGATCACGGCGTCGCCGAACGTGCCCTCGACGGTGAGCACGGGTGAACCGGGGAAGTACAGCTCGCCCTCGCGGTACCCGCGGATGGTGCCCGTGAACCGGTAGTCCGCCAGGTACCGCAGAGTCTGTGCGTCGACGACCTTCTCATCGCGGAGGAAGCGCAGCTCGTCGTCTCCGAAGCGGAAGTCGCGCAGCAGCGAGAGCAGGCGTCCCGTGCCCGCCACGACGCCGAAGCGCCTCCCACCCGACAGCCGCCGTGAGAACAGCTCGAATACCGATGGTCGTGCGGCCGTGCCGTCTCGCAGCGCCGCCTCCAGCATCGTCAGCTCGTAGCGGTCGGTCATCAGCCCGGTCGAACCCGTCATGCCCGACAGTGTATGGCCCGCATTCCGGTCGTTCCGGCAGACCGGCGGCGCTAGGCTGGGGGATCATGAACGACGCGCCGATCGGGATCTTCGACTCCGGTGTCGGCGGTCTCACGGTGGCCAGGGCCATCCGCGCGCAGCTGCCTCGCGAGTCGCTCGTGTACATCGGCGACACCGCGCACTCCCCGTACGGGCCGAAGCCCATCGCCGATGTGCGCCGCTACGCGCTCGAGGTGCTCGACGCGCTCGTCGACCAAGGCGTGAAGATGCTCGTGATCGCCTGCAACACCGCCTCCGCCGCCATGCTCCGCGATGCGCGCGAGCGTTACGATGTGCCCGTCGTCGAGGTGATCGGCCCCGCCGTGCGCCGGGCGATGTCCACCACGCGCAACGGCCGCATCGGCGTGATCGGCACGGCCGGCACGATCGCCTCCCGCGCCTACCAGGACATGCTCGAGGTCAACGAGAACCTCGTCGTCGCGGCCGCTGCCTGCCCGCGCTTCGTGGAGTTCGTCGAGGCGGGTATCACCGACAGCCCCGAGGTGCTCGCCGTCGCCGAGGGCTATCTCGCCCCGATGCGCGACGCGGGCGTCGACACGCTCGTGCTCGGCTGCACGCACTACCCGTTTCTGCGCGGCGCGATCGGCTACGTCATGGGCGAGGGTGTCAGCCTGGTCTCCAGCGACGATGAGACGGCCAGCGACGTGTACCGCCACCTCGTGCGCGGTGATCTGCTCGCTTCCGCCGACGCCGTCCCGCGCTACGTGTACGAGGCCACCGGCGTCTCCGCCGACGACTTCACGGCCCTGGCCAACCGGCTCATGGGCAGCGAGGTGCGCGAGGTGCAACTCGTGCAGACCGGCGTCATCGACCTGCCGGTCGACCTTCCCGCCGACCTGCGCTGAGCATCCGACCGCTTTCCCGAGACCTGATCCGAACAGGAGTCACCTTCATGGCAGAGAACGCCATCGTCCGTGCCGACGGCCGATCCTTCGACCAGCTGCGCCCCGTCACGATCGAGCGCGGCTGGAGTGCACAGGCCGAGGGTTCCGCGCTGATCAGCTTCGGCGGCACCAAGGTGCTCTGCACCGCATCGTTCACCAACGGGGTGCCGCGCTGGCTCACAGGCAAAGGCAAGGGCTGGGTGACGGCCGAGTACGCGATGCTGCCGCGCGCGACCAACAGCCGCAACGACCGCGAGAGCGTCAAGGGCAGGATCGGCGGGCGCACGCACGAGATCTCCCGCCTCATCGGCCGCGCGCTGCGCGCCGTCGTCGACACGAAGGCGCTGGGCGAGAACACGATCGTCATCGACTGCGACGTGCTGCAGGCCGACGGCGGCACCCGTACGGCCGCCATCACCGGCGCCTACGTGGCGCTCGCCGACGCCATCGAATGGGGCCGTGAGAAGAAGTTCATCGGCAAGAACTCCACCCCGCTCATCGATTCCGTCTCGGCGATCTCGGTGGGGATCATCGACGGCGTGCCGATGCTGGACCTGCCGTACGTCGAGGATGTGCGCGCCGAGACCGACATGAACATCGTCGTCACCGGGCGCGGGCTCTTCGTCGAGGTGCAGGGCACCGCCGAGGGTGCACCCTTCGACAAGCGCGAGCTGGATGCCCTCCTCGAGCTCGGTGTGAAGGGATGCGCCGAGCTCCGAGAGCACCAGATCGCCGCGCTCGAGGCCTGAGCCGTGGGCATCCGGGTCGTGCTCGCCACGCACAACGCGCACAAGATCGAGGAGTTCGCCGCGATCGTCGCCGCGACCCGACCAGACGTCGAGGTGATCGGCTACGACGGCCCCGAGCCGGTGGAAGACGGCATCACCTTCCGGGAGAACGCGCTCATCAAGGCGCGCGCCGCCGTCGCGCACACCGGTCTTCCGGCGCTCGCCGACGACTCCGGCATCTGCGTCGACGCGCTCGGCGGAGTACCGGGTGCGTTCTCGGCGTACTGGGCCGGTCAGCGCAAGGATGCTGTGGCCAATCGCGAGCTGCTGCTGGATCAGCTCCGCGACATCCCGGATCCGCGTCGTACGGCGCAGTTCGTCTCCACGATCGCCCTCGTCGTTCCCGCTGTTGACGGCTCCTCGCCCATCGAGCACGTCGTCGAGGGCGTCTGGCCCGGCCGCCTCGCCCACGCTCCGGCGGGCGAGGGCGGTTTCGGCTACGACCCCGTCTTCATTCCCGATGATCAGCCCGAGGCCGCCACAAGGACCGCGGGCGAGTTCTCCGCCGACGAGAAGAACGCCCTCTCGCACCGTACGAGGGCGTTCGCGGCCCTCGCTCCGCTGCTGGCGGGGCTCTGACGCTCGGGTCGCATCGACTCGTTGCTGACGCTGAGAATCGTTACTGTTCCCGACTGGGCGCACTGGCCCCTGCGGGACCGCGCTCCGGCCTAGCCTGGGTACATGCACGATCACGCGCACACCCCCGATCTCCGCTCCGCGGGGCATCGTCGGCTGCTCGCGATCTCTCTGACGCTGACGGCCACCGTCATGATCGTGCAGATCGTGGGGGCGATCCTGTCCGGATCCCTCGCCCTGCTCGCCGATGCGGGCCACATGTTCGCCGATGCCGCTGCCCTCGTCATCGCGCTCATCGCGAGCTCGGTCGCCGCCCGCCCGGCCGATGACCGCCGCACGTTCGGGTATCAGCGGGCCGAGGTGTTCGGTGCGCTCATCAACGCGATCCTGCTCATCGTGCTCGCCGTCGTCGTGGCGATCGAGGGCGTCGGCCGCCTGCTGCATCCCGCCGACGCGGAGGTCGCGGGCCCCCTCATGCTCGTCGTGGCCGTCATCGGTCTGCTCGCCAACGGCGTGTCGATGTGGCTGCTCAGCGCCGCGCAGAAGACGAACATCAATGTGCGCGGCGCGTACCTCGAGGTGATGGGAGATCTCATCGGCTCGGCCATGGTCATCGTCGCCGCGATCGTCATCGTGACGACGGGATGGATGCCCGCCGACGCCTTCGCCTCCCTGGCGATCGCGGCGATGATCGTGCCCCGTGCCGTCGTGCTGCTGCGCGAGGTGCTCTCCGTGCTCGCCGAGTCGGCACCGAAGGGCACCGCCGTGTCCGACATCCGAGCGCACCTGCTCGATTATCCGGGCGTGACCGGCGTGCACGACGTGCACGTGTGGCAGCTCACCCGCGGCGCCCCGGTCTTCACGGCACACGTCACCGTGGCGCCAGAGACCATAGCGCCCGGGCGTTCAGGGCAGCTGCTCACCGAGCTTCAGGCGTGCCTGGCCGAGCACTTCGACGTCGCGCACTCCACGTTCCAGATCGAACAGGACGGCGGGATCGCGGAGTGCGAGGAGAACACGCACGCGTGACGCAGTCGTGACGAGCGTCACACGGTGACCTCGCCCGGGCTCTTGTCGGGGCGTCGTCCACGCCAGCGGGCGTGCCGGAGGATGCGCCCCGGCGTCCACTCGGCGAACTCGACCTCGCCGACATGCTCCGGGCGCACCCACAGCGCATCCCGCGCATCCGCATCCGGCACACCGTCGACGGTGGGAGAGGCGATGCGCAGCGGCTCGAGCAGGGCCGACAGGTCGCGCAGCGCGCGGTCGCCGAACCCCGTGCCGACGCGTCCGACGTAGCGCAGTCCGCTCGGCGCCTCGGTATCGGGCACGGCGAGCAGCAGGGAGCCGATCGTGCCTGCGCGGTCGCCCTTGCCGGGTCGGAGGCCGACGATCACGACCTCCTGCATCAGCGTGTGCTTGACCTTGATCCAGTCGGGTGAGCGCCGACCCGCCCGGTACGGCGAGTCGGGGTTCTTGGCGACGATCCCCTCCAGGCCGAGCCGTTTCGTCGTCTCGATCGCCGCGTCGACGTCGTCGAAGCGCGGCGGCACGACCACGGCGTCGACGGCGCCCTCGGCGATGCGCTCGAGCAGTTCGCGCCGGTCGCGCAGCGGCAACCCGGTGAGGTCGTGGCCATCGAGACGCAGCAGGTCGAACAGGTGGTACCGCACCGGCACCCGGACCACCTCGCGCTCGATCTCGCGGGCGCGGGTGAGGTGCATGCGAGCCTGCAGGAGCGAGAAGCTCGGCCGGCCCGTGGCATCCATCGCCACGATCTCGCCGTCGACGATCGCCTCCGACACGGTGAACCGCGGGGCCCCGTCGGCGGTGAGCTCGGGATAGCGGAGCGTGATGTCGGTGCCGCTGCGCGCGCGGAGTCGGAAGGATCCTTCTGTCTCGGGATCGCGCCGCCAGGTGCCGATCGCGCGGATGCCGTCCCACTTGATCTCCGCCCAACCGCCCCGCGTCCTGGCGGTCGCGGCCGTGCCGGACTCGGCGAGCATCGGTGAGTATGCGTGTTCGTCTGCGGGGGAGGGGGCATCGGCGGGTGCGGATGCCCGGATGCGCTCCCGGGCGCGCGAGGGCCTCGGAGCGGGTGCCACGGCCCCGCGCGTTTCGTCGGACACGTCGAGTGAGAAGGGCGCGATGCCGGCCTCGACGCGGGGAAGCACCTCATCGAAGGCCAGCTGACGCAGCCCCGGGTCGTCGAGCTCGGCCCAGGTGCGTGGCGCTGCCACCCATGGCTGCGGTCGGCCCCGCAGCGAGTACGGCGCCACCGTCGTCTTGGCGCCGTTGTTCTGGCTCCAGTCGAGGAACACCTTGCCCGTGCGCTGCGCGCGCGCCATCGTGCTCGTGACGAGGTCGGGGTGATCCGCCTCGATCACCCTTGCCAGCTCGTGCGCGACGGACGAGGCCTGTGCGCTCGTGTGCCGCCCGTCCAGGGCGCAGTACAGGTGGATGCCCTTGCTGCCGCTGGTGACCGGCACAGGATCCATCCCCATCGCGGTGAGGATGCCGCGAGCGATCCGGGCGACCTCGGCGCACTGGGCGAGGTCGACGCCGTCGCCGGGGTCGAGATCGAGCACGAGGCGGTCGGGGGCGGCGGGTGCGCCGTCGGAAGCGAAGCGCCACTGCGGCACGTGCAGCTCGATGGCGGCCACCTGCGCGAGCCATACGAGAGCGGCCACCTCGTCGACGAGGGGGTACTCCTTCGCCCCCGAGGAGTGCGCGATCGGCATCCGCGGCATCCAGCCGGGTGCACCGCGCTCGAGCTGCTTGGCGAAGAACGCCTCGCCGGGGTGCGACGCGCTCCCCACGCCCTCGACCCACCGCTTGCGTGTGACGGGTCGTTCGGCGAGCACGGGCAGAAGGGCAGGGGCGATGCGCACGTAGTAGTCGATCACCTCGCCCTTGGTGGTGCCGGTGTCGGGGTAGACGACCTTGTCGAGGTTGGTCAGGCGCAGGCGGCGGCCGTCGATGCGCACCATCTGTGCGCCCTTCTCGCCCTGCTCGCCCGGCATGGCTCCAGGGTAGGGCGTCGCACGTCGAGTTCGACGGGTTCGGGGCATTCCCTCTGGTGTGGCGGGTGTGACTGGTGTGTACTGGGCGCATGAGGACCATATGGAAGGGCGCCCTGACGTTCGGGCTCGTCAACGTGCCCGTCAAGGTCTACTCGGCCGTCGAGGACCACGATGTCCCCCTGCATCAGGTGCACGATGAGGACGGCGGGCGGATCCGCTACCAGCGCGTGTGCGAGGTGTGCGGCAAGACCGTCGCCTACGCCGACATCGACCGCGCCTTCGTCGACGAGGGCCAGACCGTGGTGCTCACCAAAGACGATCTCGCCGCCCTTCCCGCGCAGCGAAGCAAAGAGATCGACGTCGTCGAGTTCGTGCCATCGGATCAGGTCGATCTGCTCACCCTCGACAAGCCGTACTACCTCGAGCCCGACTCGAGCTCGCCCAAGGCATACGTGCTGCTGCGCAAGACCCTCGAGCAGACCGATCGCACGGCGATCGTGCGCTTCACCCTCCGCGAGAAGACGCGACTGGCCGCGCTGCGCGTGCGCGGCGAGGTGCTCGTGCTGCAGACCCTGCTGTGGGCCGACGAGGTGCGCGAGGCATCGTTCCCCGCGCTCGACGAATCGGTGACGATCTCGAGGAAGGAGCTGGAGCTGTCGGCGAGCCTCGTCGAGAGCTTCTCGGGAGACTTCGACCCGTCGGCGTTCGTCGACGAGTACCAACAGGAGCTCCGCACGCTCATCGACGCCAAGATCGTCAAGGGCGAAGCGTTCGAGGCCGCCGAGACCTTCGGCGACGCCGAACCGGGGGGCGGCGAGGTCATCGATCTCATGGAGGCGCTGCGCGCCAGCGTCGAGCGCTCACGTGCGGCGCGATCGGACGAGAACGCGTCGGATGCCGCCGATCAGCCCGCCGCACCCAAGGGCAAGGGACGCAAGAAGGCGGGCTGAGCCTCAGCGACCCGTTCCGCCGAGCGGGCCGTCGCCGTCGGCGTGCTGCTCGAACACCTCGGGCTCGAGGGCGAGATCTTCGGCGGCGGAGGCGTCGGTGGCCCGGGCCTTCTTCGCCTTGTAGCGCTCGGAGAAGTAGTGCCACAGCGTGATGAGCGCCGTGCCGCCCACGGCGGCGAGCAGAATCAGGTCGATGTACTCCTTGACGAACCATGCCACCGGAGGAATGAATCCGACGAGGTAGCCGAACATCGTCAGGCCGAAGCCCCACAGCACGGCGCCGATGAGGTTGTACAGCGTGTACCTGCGCCACGGCATGTGCCCCACGCCCGCGGCCACCGGCGCGAAGGTGCGCACGATCGGCACGAAGCGGGCAAGGATCACGGTGATCCCGCCGAAGCGCTCGAAGAACGCGTTGGTGCGTTCGACGTTCTTGCGGCTGAACAGGCCGGATTCCTTGCGTTCGAACACGGCCGGGCCGCCCTTGTGCCCGATGAAGTACCCGACTTCGCCGCCGACGAAGGCGGCGATGCCGATCAGCAGTGCGACCAGCCACACGCTCATGCCGAACACGCCATGTTCCTGCCCGCCGATCGGGTGCGACAGCAGGCCCGAGATCACCAGCAGGGTGTCGCCGGGGAGCAGGAAGCCCACGAGCAGACCCGTCTCGGCGAACACGATGAAGCAGACGACGAGCAGTGCCCAGGGGCCGGCGGCTCCGATGATCGTCTCAGGGTCGAGCCAGGGGATGAGGGCGGCGTGGTGCACAGGGATTCCCGTCGTTCGTGTGGCGGCGGTGCTGGAGTGACGATCGACTCAGAGTCATCGATCGGGTCGGACGACGCCGTCGCGATCCTCCGGATCGCACCGCCATCGCCGTGCGGAAGAGGGGACTTGAACCCCTACGCCCGAAGGCACAGGAACCTAAATCCTGCGTGTCTGCCAGTTTCACCACTCCCGCGCAGCACAAGTCTACCGACCGTGACCTGAAGGACATCCTGGGATCCCCTCGCACCGGCTCGGGTTATCCCGAACCTGTGGATAACTCCGGGGCGTCATCCGCGATCCTTGTCAGGATGCTCCGGTGACCCCGACCACCACGACCTCCGTCGCCGAACGCGTCCGTGCCCGGTTGCGCGCCGAGCGCACCGATCCGTCGCGTCACCCCGACCAGGCGCGCCGCATCGCCCAGGCCGAGGTGCGTCGCCACAACGACCTGGCGCTCTCGCGGGGCTCGGTGCTCATCGACGACGAGGCCGGCTGCGTGCGCGACATCCTCGCCGGGGTGAGCGGGTTCGGCCCCCTGCAGCCGCTGCTGGACGACCCCGAGATCGAGGAGATCTGGCTGAACGGCCCCGAGCGCGTCTTCGTCGCCCGCGGCGGCAGCGCCGAGCGCGTCGGAATCCGCCTCACGGAGGCCGAGCTGCGCGATCTCGTCGAGCGGATGCTGCACAGCACCGGTCGTCGCGTGGACATCAGCCAGCCGTTCGTCGACGCTTCGCTGCCCGATGGTTCGCGCCTGCACGTCGCCATCGCCGATGTCGTCCGCGGCGGCTGGTCGGTGAACATCCGAAAGTTCTTGCCGAGACTCCGCAGCCTGCAGTCGCTGGTCGCGCAGGACGCGATGCCCGAGCGCATCGCCGCGTTACTGGCCGGCGCGATGCGCGACGGGGGCAGCGTGATCGTCTCCGGCCCCACCCACGCCGGGAAGACCACGCTTCTGGCCGCCCTCATCGCCGCCTGCGGAGACCAGCGGATCATCACCGTCGAGGAGACCTTCGAGCTCGGCGTCGACGCCCCCGACCTCGTCGCCCTGCAGGGGCGCCAGGCGAGCCTGGAGGGCACGGGCGAGATCGCCCTGCGCCGGCTCGTGAAAGAGGCGCTGCGCATGCGGCCCGACCGCCTCGTGATCGGCGAAGTGCGCGATGCCGAGGCGCTCGATCTCGTGCTCGCCCTCAACACCGGTGTTCCCGGTGCCGCCACCGTGCATGCCAACTCGGCGGGAGAGGCGCTCGAGAAGCTCTCGATGCTGCCGCTGCTGGCGGGGCGCAACATCGACCGCGACTTCATCGCCCCCGCGCTCGCCGCATCGGTCGACCTCGTCGTGCACTGCAGCCGCGACTCCTCGGGTGCGCGTCGCGTCGCGGAGGTCGTCGAACCCCGCGGACTCGTCGATGGGCGGATCGCGCATCGCGTGCTGTACCGGGCGGGCGACGCCGCGGAGGCCGCGGCATGACGATCGTGCTCGGCGTGGTCCTCGCCGCAGGTCTGCTGCTGGCGCTCTCGCCCTGGTTGTGGCCCGCGCACGCGCCCCTCAGCGCACCACGTCCGAGTCTGCCGGCAAGCCCGCTGCAGTCGCTCGGGGTGGAGGCGCCGACGCGCGTCGTGGTGCTTGCGAGTGTAGCCGCGGGCCTCGTCGCCGCATCGGTCGCCTGGCTCGTGTCGGGATCAGCGGCATTCGCCCTCGTCGCCGGGGCCGCCGGACTCACGACGCCGGTCGTGGTGCTTCGCGCTCGACGGCGGCGCCTGCTGAAGGCGCGCAGGGCGATGTGGCCGGATGTGTGCGATCTGCTGGTCGCCTCGATCCGCGTGGGCATGGCGCTGCCGGATGCCGTCGCCGCGCTCGCGGAGTCGGCGCCCGCCCCGCTGCGGCCGGCGTTCGCCGCCTTCGGTCGCGATGTGCATGCGACCGGGCGCTTCGACCCCGCGGCTCAGGGGCTCAAAAACGCTCTGGCCGATCCAGTCGCCGACCGGATCATGGAGACGCTCCGGATGGCGCGCGAGGTCGGCGGCACCGAGCTCGCCGTCGTGCTGCGGACGCTGTCGAGCTCGGTGCGCGCCGAGGCGGCGCTGCGCGCTGAGGTCGAGGCGCGCCAGTCGTGGATCCGAGGGGCTGCCGTGCTCGGCGCCGTGGCGCCGTGGGTCATCCTGTGCATGCTGGTCCTGCGGCCCGAGGGCGCGCAGGCGTACGCGACCGCGGAGGGCGCGGCCGTCATCATCGGGGGCGCCGTCGTCTCCGTCATCGCCTTCCGCGCCATGCTGCAGATCGGACGCCTGCCCGAGCCCCGGCGGTGGTTCCGATGAACGCCGCCACCGCGATCGCCGTCGCCATCCTGCTCGGCGGGGGAGTGGCCGGCGGGGTGCTTCTCGTGCTCGCCGCCCTGCCGCGCTGGCGGCAGGCCGCACTCATCCCGAGGATCGCACCGCACGTGCGCGACGTCATCGATCTGCCCGAGGCGAGTTCGGCGCTGCGCCCGGGATTGCCGCTCGGCGAGGCGTGGACAGCGCTCGTCGCGGCGGTCACCCGGCTCCTCGGCTCCGGCGAGGCCGCGGTCCGGGTGCGTCTGGCGCAGGCAGGAAGCACCCGGCCGGTCGCCTGGTTCCGCAGCGTGCAGCTGGCCGCCATGCTCATCGGAGCCCTGATCGGCGCCGTCGCCACCGTCGCGCTCGCTGTCGCCGGGCGCATGAGCGCTCCCGCTGCCGTCCTGCCTCTGCTCGCAGCGCTTGCCGCGGGACTCGGCGCGGACGCGCTGCTCACCATGCGAGCCCGTGCGCGGGCGGCGCGCTTGGCCGAAGAGCTTCCGACCGTGCTGGAGTTCTTCTCTCTGTGCTTGTCGGCCGGAGAAGGGCTGCGGGATGCGCTGCGCCGCGTCGCCGACGTCGGCTCGGGAGAACTCAGCGGCGAACTGCGCACGGTGGCGCTCGCCGTCGCCACCGGTTCGGGCCTGGGCGACGCTCTTGCGGAGAGCGGCCGGCGCCTGCAGATCCCCGCGTATTCCCGTGCCGTCGACCAGATCGTCGCGGCGTTGGAGCGCGGCGCGCCGCTGTCGTCCGTGCTGCAGGCGCAGGCCTCGGACGCGCGGGAGGACACCAAGCGCGACCTCATCGAGCGCGCCGGCCGCAAGGAGATCTTCATGATGCTGCCTCTTGTCTTCATGCTCCTCCCGCTCTCGGTGATCTTCGCGGTGTTCCCCGGCGTCTTCGTGCTGCGCCTGGGCATCGGATGATCCCTCGCTCGACCATCTGCGACATGACCACCTCCCCGAAAGGATCGAAATGACCACTGCGATGACCGCGTTCCGTCTGCTTGCCCGCCTGGGCGCCGAGACGCCCCCCTTCGACGTCGCTCTCGATGACCCCGAGCGCGGCGACGTACCCGGCTGGGTGCTCATCACACTGATGACCGCCGGTCTGGTCGTGCTTCTGTGGGCGGTGGCCGGCCCCGCGCTGACGGCCCTGTTCGAGCAGGCGCTGACCCGCGTCAGCGGCATCTGAATGCGCGCGGCGAACACGCGGCGGTCGATGCCGCTGGGCGAGCGGGGCTCGAGCCCCGTCGAGTTCTTGTTCGTCGGCGTTCTGCTCACCGCGCTGACGCTGGCGGTGATCCAGCTCGGCCTCGCGATCTACGTGCGCAACGTCGTCCATGACGCCGCTGCCGAGGGCGCCCATCGTGCGGCCCTTGTCGGCGCCGCGCCGGGCGAGGGCATCGCGACCACGCGCGACGCGGTCATCGCCGCGGTCGGCCCGGCCTACGCCGATGACATCGTGCTGGAGCGGACGACCGAGCTCGGCGCGCCCACCATCCGCATCACGGTGCGAACGACCCTGCCGGTCATCGGACTCGTGGGCGTGCCCGGTGCGCTGGAGGTGAGCGGACGTGCCCCGATCGAGAGCTTCGATGACTTCTGATCCGTACGCGTCGAGTCTCCTGCCGCCTGATGGGCAGACGAGCCGGTGGGATGAGCGCGGATCCGCGGCTCTCGAGTTCATCGCGGTCGGAGTGATCCTGCTTGTTCCGCTCGCGTACCTCGTGCTCGCACTCGGAACCATCCAGGATCAGATGCTCGGCGTCGAGTCCGCCGCGCGCCACACCGCGCGCGTCGTGAGCACGGCGACCGGGGTGGATGATGCCCGGTTCCGGGCCGACCGTGCGATGGATGCGGCGGTGGACGAGTACGGCCTGGACGCTTCGGCCGCGGCCGTCGCTCTGCAGTGCGTGCCCGCGGGGGCGAGCTGCCCCTCGGCGGGGACGACCGTGATCGTCACGGTCTCGACCGACGTGGCGCTGCCGTTCGTGCCGCCCGTGTTCGGTCTGGAGCGCTTCACGCGGGTACCGATCGAGGCGTCGTCGGCGTACAAGGTCTCGCGTACCTGGAGGGAGCGTTGATCCGCGACGACCGTGGAAGCACGCTCCCGCTGCTGCTCGGCTACGTCGTTCTCGCGCTCGCGGTCGTCTACGTGTGCGTGTGCGCGACAGACCTCTACGTTGCCCAGCGCCGGCTGGACTCCGTGGCGGATGCTGCCGCGCTCGCCGGAGCCGATGGATTCACGATCGAGGTCGATGCCGATGGCGTGCGTGCGCACCTCACCGACGGGGCCGTGCGGGAACAGGCGCAGGCCGTGGTCGACGTGCTCGCTCGCGCGCAGCTGGTCGACGCGGCCAGTCCCGACGGCGCGTCCGCGCGCGTGACCGTCTCGGCACAGTGGTCGCCCCCGCTGTTCAGCGAGGTCGTGCCCGACCTCGTGGTGCTGCGGTCAACCGCGACGAGCCGCACCGCGCTGCGCTGAACGCGTCTGCGCAGGTCAGGTTCGCGCCGATGGCATCTGAGAGGATCGGAACATCATGACGGACGATGCACAGCTTCCCGATCCTCCCGAGCCCGGCTCCGCCGCGGCCGAACCCGATGAGCTGGCTGCGCTCGCGCTGCGCGCCGAGGCCGGCGAGGTCACGCACATCGATCTCGTCGACGCATTCATGGCGTCGACGATCTACGTGCCCTCGGTGACTGATCCCGAGCAGGGACCCATCGAGCCCGTGACCTCGCGGATCGAGAACGTCGACTACCACGTGATCGCCTCGAGCGTCGCCGCCCTCCAGCAGACGATCGAGGTCGCGCAGTACGCGGTTCCCATGGACGGGCGGGTGCTCGTGAAGGGCATGAACCCCGAGATCGGACTGCTCGTGAACCACGCAGCGGGTGCATTTGCAATCCCGAAGGCGATGCTCGACGACTTGCGTGCGGCCCGCCCACTCGGCTGAGCGCTCGAACCGGACCCGCATCCGTCACTCGCCTCATCATTCCTCGACAGAAGCGGCGCCCGGGACGTGCCGGGGGATCCAGTACAGGAAGCCCGCCGCACCCAGCAAGCCGATGACGCCGATCGCCGCGGTGGCGATCGACACCGTGGCGACGGCGGCGATCCCCGCGTACAGCAGCGGTGCCGTCGCACCGCCGGCATCGGTGAGCGTGCGCCACGATCCGAGGAACGGCGCCGGGTCGCGCTGCGGCGCGATATCGGCGCCGAGGGTCATCAGGATGCCGCTGGAGAGTCCGTTGCCCACGCCGAGCACCGCGGCCAACATGCCGAACCACAGCAGGTGGGAGTCGAGGTCGTGCGTGAACGACAGCGCGATGAATCCGCCGCCCATGAGGATCATCGACGGCAGCGCCGCCCAGAGCCGTCCGAATCGGTCCATCACCTGCCCGCCGGCGTAGAAGAGGGCGAAGTCGATCGCTCCCGAGACGCCCACCACGAGCGCGATCGTCGGCGCATCGAGCCCGATCGACACGCCCCACAGCGGCAGCACGACCTGCCGGGCCGAGCGCACGGCCGACAGGCAGGCCGCTGCGGCACCCACGCGCGAGAGCACCCGGCGATAGCGCCGCATCGTCTGGAACACGCCGATGCGCTCGGCCGTGGGGATCGATCCGCTCACCGCCTCACCGGAATCCTCCGCGAGGCCGGCCTCGTCGCGGTGGGAGCGCGCCGCCGCCTCATCGGCGGACGCCTGGGCCTCGGGGTCGGGACCGAACACGACGAGCACGATGAGAACGATCAAGCACACGGCGAAGAACCACAGCGCCGAGATCTCGGTGTGGAACACCCCCAGCAGTCCTGCGGCGACGAACGGGCCGATGAACATGCCGAGCCGGAAGGATCCGCCCAGCAGGGCGAGGGCCCGTGCGCGGAAGGCGAGGGGCACTCGCGTGGTCATGAAGGCATGTCTGGCCAGCGCGAAAGCGGCCGCGGACATCCCGATCACGAACACCGCGGCGCTGAACAGCGCGAGGCTCGGCGCCAGCGCGCTGGCGACCGCGCCCAGCAGCGAGACGGCCGCGGCGATGGTCATCGTGAACCGTTCGCCGATGCGCGCCACCAGCCAGCCGGCGGGCAGATTGCCGCACAGCTGACCGACCACGAGCGCGGAGGCGACGAGGGCGGCCGAGGCGAGATCAGCCCCGCGTGCGGCGGCGATCACGGGAATCAGCGGCAGCACGGCGCCTTCGCCCAGGGCGAAGAGGATCGTGGGCAGGTACACCATCGGCCCGAAGCGGAGAAGGACCGAGGATGCGCTGCTGCTCACCCGCCATACGCTACTCCCGCGATCCACGGCCAGTTCCGCCCGGCCAGTCGCGGTAGTCTGGAGTGCCATGCTCGAACTCGATCTCTCCGCCGACATCGCGGCCATCCGTCAGACCTTCGGCGACATCCGCGAGGTCGTGAACACCGACGGTCTGCGCACCGACATCGCCCGGCTCAGCGAAGAGGCGGGTGCCCCCGATCTCTGGGACGACCCCGACAAGGCGCAGAAGGTCACCAGCGCGCTCAGCCACAAGCAGGCCGAGCTCAAGCGCGTGAGCGAGGTGGAGCAGCGCCTCGACGACCTCGAGGTGCTCGTGGAGCTGGCCAACGAGATGGACGACGAGGAGTCGGCCGCCGAGGCGCGCGCCGAGCTCGCCGCGCTCACCGACGTCATCAACCAGCTCGAGGTGCAGACGCTCCTCGACGGCGAGTACGACGACCGCGCCGCCATCATCACGATCCGCTCCGGTGCCGGCGGCGACGACGCCACCGACTTCGCCGAGATGCTCATGCGCATGTATCTGCGCTGGGCGGAGCAGCACAAGTATCCCGTCAAGGTCATGGACACGTCCTACGCCGAGGGGGCGGGAATCAAGTCGGCCACGTTCGAGATCGACGCCCCGTACGCCTTCGGCACGCTGTCGGTCGAGGCCGGCACGCATCGGCTCGCGCGGATCAGCCCGTTCGGCTCCGCCGACAAGCGGCAGACCTCGTTCGCCGCCGTCGAGGTCATCCCGCTCATGGAGGAGGCCACCGAGGTCGACATCCCGGAGAACGACATCCGGGTCGATGTGTTCCGCTCGTCGGGCCCCGGCGGCCAGTCGGTCAACACCACCGACTCGGCCGTGCGTCTCACCCACCTGCCGACTGGGATCGTCGTGTCAATGCAGAACGAGAAGTCGCAGATCCAGAACCGCGCCGCCGCGATGCGCGTGCTCCAGACCCGCCTGCTGCTGCTGCAGAAGGAGGAGGAAGCGGCCAAGAAGAAGGAGCTCGCCGGCACGATCACGGCGAGCTGGGGCGACCAGATGCGCTCCTACTTCCTCTACGGGCAGCAGCTCGTGAAGGATCTGCGCACGGGCTTCGAGTCGGGAAACCCCGCCACGGTCTTCGACGGCGACCTCGACGGGTTCATCTCGGCCGGCATCCGCTGGCGCAAGCGCAGCGACGATGAGGACTGATGCTTTCTGGGGAAACTGACGCGTTTCCCAGAAAGCGGCGCCGCGCATCGCCTAGGGTGGGCGCGATGGCTTTGACACGCAGAGTCGCGGCGACCACCGCGATCGCAACCCTTATCGTTCCCTTCGCCGCGATGACCGCGCACGCCGCTGCGCCGTCGGATGCCTGGGCGTCCCCCGAGACCGTGTCGCTGGTCGTCCCCCCGCAGACGTACGTCGTGGCCTCGGCCGCGCAGACGCAGCCGACCGTGCGCGATGGATACGAATCCGTGTACACGCCGCCGCCCGTCGTCGAGCCCGACACCGGCTCCGATCCGTCGCCAGCCTCGGTCGACTCGCCCGACTTCGCTCCGCCGTCCCAGGACTACTCCGGGGCGAACATCGTCGCATACGCCGAGCAGTTCGTCGGCGTCGTGCCCTACGGCACGGGCAACAACCCCGCCGACTCGTTCTCGTGCGACGGCCTCGTGCAGTACGTGTTCGGCCAGTTCGGCATCGGCCTTCCGCGGGGTGCCGACAACCAGGCGGCGCTGGCGACCATCATCTCGCCCAGCGAGGCGCAGGCGGGCGACCTGCTATGGTGGCCCGGTCAGCACATCGGCATCTACGACGGCGCCGGCGGGATGATCGACTCGCCGGACTGGCGCCGCTACGTCGAGCACCGCGGCATCTGGGGCTCGCCCGTCTACATCCGCCTCTGACGGCGCCGCGCAACGGCACCAGCCCCGTGCACGGGCCTTGTGCGTCAGCTGAGTGTGCGCGGGGGCGGGGTGTCGCAGCGGTCGGGAAAGCCGGGCTCGTCTTAGGCTGACCTCGCCATGATCCGATTCGAGAACGTCACCAAGCGCTACCGAGGTACCAAGCGTCCCGCGTTGTCCGGAGTCGACTTCGAAGTGCAGCGAGGCGAGTTCGTCTTCCTGGTCGGAGCCTCCGGATCCGGAAAGTCCTCCTGTCTCCAGCTCATCCTCCGCGAGGAGACGCCGTCGTCGGGGCGGGTCACCGTGCTGGGGCGCGATCTGAAGAGCATCGCGAACCGCAAGGTGCCCTACTTCCGGCGTAACGTCGGCTCGGTCTTCCAGGACTTCCGGCTGCTGCCGTCCAAGACCGTGTTCCAGAACGTCGCGTTCACCCTGCAGGTGATCGGATCCTCGCGCGGATTCATCCATCAGGCCGTTCCCGAGGCGCTCGAGCTGGTCGGACTGGCGGGCAAGGAGAAGCGCCTGCCGCACGAGCTGTCCGGCGGCGAGCAGCAGCGCGTGGCGATCGCCCGCGCCATCGTCAACCGCCCGGCCATCGTGCTCGCCGACGAGCCGACGGGGAACCTCGACCCCGGCACGTCGGTCGACATCATGCAGCTGCTCGCACGAATCAACGCCGGCGGCACGACCGTGCTCATGGCCACGCACGAGGCCGCTTTCGTCAACCAGATGCAGCGCCGCGTGATCGAGCTGCGCGACGGCGAGCTCGTGCGCGACGAGGTGCACGGCGGCTACGGCGACACCTCGCACGTGCCGACCCTGGAGCCCGCGGCGGTCAAGGGTGCCGCCGCGACGGCCGCTCTCACCGCGGTGCTCGAGGTGCAACGCCAGAGTGCCGAGGCGATCGCCGACCCTGCCACGGCGGAGGAGACCGCGAAGGCGGCGGCGTCTCACGCGAAGGCGCAGGAGGTCCCGCCCGTCGCGGAGACGACGCCGACGACGCAGGAACCGGATGCTCCGGCAAGCGCCCCGGAGGTGGATGTCGCAGAGCTGGGGCTGGCCGACCGGCTGGGCCTGGATGCGGGCGATGAGGAAGTGGGGCCGACGTCATGAGGCTCGGACTCATCCTCTCCGAGGCGCTGACCGGCCTTCGCCGCAACGCCTCCATGGTCATCTCGGTGGTGCTGGTCACCTTCGTGTCGCTCACCTTCGTGGGTGCGGCGATTCTCATGCAGTCCCAGATCGGCACGATGCGCGCCTTCTGGCAGGATCGCGCGCAGGTCGCGGTGTACATGTGCTCGGAGGTCTCGACGACCGACACCTGCGTCGACGGCGTGGCGACCCAGGATCAGCTCGATTCCGTACGCGCAGAGCTCGAGAGCGACACGCTCGCCCCGCTCATCGCCGACATGCGCTTCGAGGATCGCGACGAGGTCTACCAGCGCACGCTGGACCTCGTGGGCGACGACTACGCCGGCGTCATCACCCCCGAGCAGATGAACGAGGTGTACTGGGTCAACCTCAAGGACCAGACGCAGTCCTCCGTCATCGTCGAGGCGTTCCAGGGCGTTCCCGGCGTCGAAGAGGTGACCGACCAGCTCGAGTACCTCGATCCGCTGTTCTCCGCGCTCACGGTGGCGACCTACATCGCCGTCGGCATCGCGGTGCTCATGCTCATCGCGGCCGTGCTGCTCATCGCCACGACCATCCGGCTCTCGGCGTATGCGCGGCGCAAGGAGATCGGCATCATGCGCCTTGTGGGCGCCTCGAACCGGTTCATCCAGACGCCGTTCGTGCTCGAGGGCGTGTTCGCGGCCGTCATCGGCTCGATCCTCGCCAGCGCGGCCGTGCTGCTGGGCGTGCACTTCGGCGTGCAGGGGTACCTGCGCGGGCGGGTGTCGTTCATCACGTCGTGGATCACGATGCAGGATGCGGTGCTCGTCGTGCCGGTGCTCATCGGCATCGGCATCATCCTCGCGGCGCTGTCGGCCGGATTCGCCATCCGGCGCTGGCTGCGCGCCTGACGCTTGCTAGACTGACGGGCTGCCCCGGCGTATGCCGCCGGGCAGAGCCCGGTGCATCCGCCGGGAAACATCACAGATCGCCGTCAGGAGAGCGCCATGCCCAGGGAACGCGGGGAGAAGGTCGTCGCGACCAATCGTCGCGCGCGTCACGACTACTCCATCGAGAAGTCGTACGAGGCGGGGCTCGTCCTCACCGGCACCGAGGTGAAGTCGCTGCGGCAGGGCAGGGCGAACCTCAGCGACGGCTACGCGTTCGTGCGCGGCAATGAGGCCTTCCTCGACGCCGTGCACATCCCGGAGTACTCGCAGGGCCACTGGACCAACCACGCCGCCAAGCGCGAGCGCAAGCTGCTGCTGCACAAGGACGAGATCCTCAAGCTCGCCCACGCCGTGCAGGCGGGCGGCTACACGCTCATCCCGCTGAAGCTCTACTTCTCCGACGGTCGTGCCAAGGTCGAGATCGCCCTGGCGAAGGGCAAGCGCGAGTACGACAAGCGCCAGACCCTGCGCGAGCGCCAGGACACGCGCGAGGCGGAGCGCGCCATGCGCACCCGCAACCGGATGGGCGAATAGCCGATACGGATCGGGGCCACGACTCAGGGCGCGGCGTCAGGCGCGGGCGTGAAGCGGAAGACCCGGCCGAGGAAGGCAAGCTCCGCCTCGGCGGCGGCGATCACCGTCTCCGCCTGTCGGAAGCCGTGCCCCTCGCCGGGGAAGAGCAGGTATTCGTGCGGCACGCCGCGGGCGGCGAGGGCGTCGCGGATCGCCTCGGACTGCGCGGGCGGCACGACACGATCGTCTTCGCCTTGCAGGATGAGCACGGGCACGTCGATGCGTTCGGCGTGCGTGAGCGGTGAGCGCTCGATGTACACCGCTTCGGCATCGGGGAGGGGGCCGACGAGGCCGTCGAGGTAGTAGCGCTCGAAGTCGTGGGTGTCTTCGGCGAGCGTGCGCAGGTCGCTCACGCCGTAGCGGCTGATCCCCGCGGCGAACACACCGCCGCGCACGAGGGCCGACAGCACGGTCCAGCCGCCGGCCGAGCCGCCGCGAATCGCAAGCCGCCGCGGATCGGCGATGCCCTCGTCGACGAGGCCGCGTGCGGCGGCGATGACGTCGTCGACGTCGACGATGCCCCACTGCCTGTCCAGGCGTTCGCGGTACGCGCGCCCGTAACCGCTGGAGCCGCCGTAGTTCACCTCGAGCACGCCGATGCCGCGACTGGTGAGATGGGCGATCCACAGTGCCACGGCGCCGGAGACGTGCGCGGTCGGCCCGCCGTGCACCGAGACGATGTAGGGCGGCAGCTCGCCCTCCGGTGCGGAGGCGTCGGGGTTGGCCGGCGGATGGTCGAACGCGTGCACCGGGCCCCGCGGACCGGGGAAGGTCATCCTCCGCGCCGGGGGGATCCATGCCGGATCAGCGGCGTCGCCGCCGCGCAGGGCCACGACCACGTCGTCGTCGATGTCGACGATCCACAGTCCTGGCGTGACCTGATCGCCCTGTCCGGTCACGAGCACCCGTGTTCCGGCGGCATCCGTGCGCGCATCCTCGATGCTGAGGTCGGCGGTGAACGGCACAGGCAGGGACCGCTCCTCGCCGTCCGGCGAGAGGACGACCAGCTCGTCGGCGCCGTTCGTGCGCACCGCGACGACACGGCCGTCGGCCAGCGGCCGGTACCAACGCTGGCCCAGCACCCACAGTCCGCCGCCCGTGTCGGCATCGGCGGGGGCTACGGGACGCGCGTCTCCGCGCGGGGAGAGCCCGTCCACCGCGACGCGCTGCAGGTTCCAGCGCCCCGTCGGGTCGTCGGCGTACAGCAGGGTGCGGTCATCGACCCACTCGGGCTGCAGCGCGGCGCGCGTCTCCAGGACCGCGCTCGCATCGTCGCCGACGGCAGCGAGCAGCAGTCTCGCCGACTCCCACGGCATCCGCCGTCCGCTCCACTCCACGCACGCGACGCGCGTGCCGTCGGGGGAGAGCGCGGGGTGCGCCCAGAACGCGCTGCCCTGCACGATCACGGTCAACGCGGCATCGTCGTCGGCCGCGGAGCCGTCTTGCGGGACGATGACGATCGCTCGCCGATGCGGGTCGGGGCGCAGGTCTTCGCGCACGGCGAGCAGGCGCCCATGCTGCAGAGCGAGCCCGCCGTAGCGCGGGCCGACGGCGGTGAGGGCGATGGGCTCCCGGGCGCCCGGATCCAGACGCCTGACACGCTGATCCTCGGCGTCGACGAAGAACAGGGTGCCGTCGTCGGCAACGGTCCACGACCCCCCGCCGTACTCGTGCACGCGGGAGCGGGTGCTCCACGGCGCGCGGAGCACCTCGTGGATCGCGCCGTTCTCGTCCATGCGGCGCACGCTCATGCGCCCCTTCTCCTGCGCGACCGATTCGCCCCAGTGGATGCCGTTCGCGGCGAAGCGGGCGCCGTCCAGCCGTGCGCCCGAGACGGCGAGGTCGGCGGCCGAGATCGGCGAGGGCCAGGATCCGTAGGGCGAAACGGGCATAGAGCGAGCCTAGGCCGCATGACACACGACGTCACACAGGATGCGTGCGCGGCGGGCACTGGCGTACCGTCGGGGGAGCGCCCGCCCGTGTCGGGTGCGGTGCGACAGCCGAGCCCGGCATCCGCTCCGCGAGCACCCGGTCGACCGAGGTCCGGGTCTGCGCGGCCGCCCGTCCGACTGCCATCGAGGAGAGAAATGCCCGTCGATCCGCCCCGCATCGCCGATGCCGGTCGTGCGGACTCGACCGTCCCGTTCTCCTTCGAGCTCTACCCGCCGCGCACGGAGTCCTCCACGCAGGCGCTGCACGAGACGGTGCGCACTCTCGCTGCGGCGGGGCCCCGCTTCCTGTCCGTCACCTACGGCGCCGGCGGATCCACGGGCGGCCGCTCCCTCGAGGTGCTGCGGTTCATCCGCGAGCATACCGACGTCGAGCCGCTCGCCCACCTCACCTGCGTGGGCAACACCTATGCCGGGGCGACGACCCTCATCCGCGAGTTCCTCGACGCCGGCATCCTCAGCTTCCTCGCCCTCCGCGGCGACCCGCCATTCGGCTCGGACGAGCCGTTTCTCGGCGACTTGGAGAGTGCGGCGCAGCTCGTGCAGCTCATCGACCGGGTGCAGGCCGAGCGCGCCCCGTACGAGGAGCAGGCCGTGCCCGGGGCACCGGGTGCCGTGCGCGTCTCGCCGCGGCGCAGGGTGAGCATCGCGGTCGCCGCCTTCCCGAAGGGGCATCCGCGTTCGACGCATCGCACGCAGGACGTCGAGTCGCTGCTCGCCAAGCAGGCCGCAGGCGCCACCCAGGCGATCACCCAGCTGTTCTTCCACGCCGACGACTACCTCGCCTTCGTCGAGCGCGCCCGCGTGGCCGGGGTCACCATCCCGATCCTTCCCGGCATCATGCCCATCACCTCTCCGGCCCGCCTGGCCAGGGTGCTCGAGCTCACGGGCGAAGATCTGCCCGGCGAGCTCGCCGTCGCGCTCGAGGTGGAGCCCACGGCAGAGGGGCGCGCCGAGATCGGTATCGCCTGGGCGGCCGAGCTCGTGCGGCGCGTCGTCGAGGGCGGCGCCCCCGGCGTGCACCTGTACGCCTTCAACCAGCACACCACCGTCCTCCGCGTGCTCGCGGAGGCGGGGATCCTTCAGCGAACGGCCGTCCACTGACGCCCGGCGCCGACACCAGAGCATCCGCATCCGACAGACCGCACCAGAAGCACCAGAAAGAGGACCGACATGACCGCGTTTCCCCAGGGGACGATCCTCGGCTACCCCCGCATCGGACGACGCCGCGAGCTGAAGAAGGCCGTCGAGGCGTTCTGGGCAGGGCGTATCGACGAGGGGGAGCTGGAGGCAGGTGCCGCGGCGCTGCGCGCCGACGTCCGCGAGCGGCTGGCCGGCCTGGGCCTCGGCCGCGCCGACTCGGCGATCCCGGAGTCCTTCTCGTTCTACGACCAGGTGCTCGACGCCGCGGTGACGGTCGGGGCGATCCCGACGCGCTTCGAGGGCCTCCGCGACGCCGATGGCGGGATCGGCCTGCCGGCCTACTTCACCATCGCGCGCGGCGAGGGCGATCGCGCGCCGCTGGAGATGACCAAGTGGTTCGACTCGAACTATCACTACCTCGTGCCCGAGATCGGGCCGGACACCGTCTTCTCGCTCTCGAGCGACCGCATCGTGCGCCAGGTGGAGGAGGCCGTGGCCGCCGGCTATGTCACGCGTCCCGTGGTCGTGGGCCCGGTCACTCTGCTCGCGCTGTCCAAGGCCGCCGACGAGGCGCCCGAGGGCTTCGATCCGCTCTCGCGGCTGGACGACCTGCTCCCCGTCTACGTCGAACTGCTGTCGCGCCTCGCCGCGGCGGGTGCGGAGTGGGTGCAGCTCGACGAACCGGCGCTGGTCAGCGAGTCGCTGCCCGCCTCGACCGCCGAGCTCGGGGCGGCCGCCGCCCGCGCCTACGCCGTGCTGGGCGGGGCGACGCCGCGACCGTCGATCTTCGTCGCGGCTCCCTACGCCGCACTCGGTGCGAACCTCGAGGTGCTCGCCGCCGCGCCGATCGAGGCGATCGGGATCGATCTCGTGCGCGGTACGGTCCCCGACGCCGTCGCGGGTCTTGCCGACAAGACCATCGTGGGCGGCGTCGTCGACGGTCACAACATCTGGCGGGGCGACCTCTCGGGTGCTTTCGACGCGCTTCAGTCGCTGCGCGAGGTCGGGGCGGGGGGCGTCGCGGCCTCGACCTCGACATCGCTGCTGCACGTACCGCACGACGTCGACGACGAGTCGAAGCTCGACGCTCGCCTCGTGTCCTGGCTCGCGTTCGCCGACCAGAAGACCGCCCAGGTGGTCACCCTCGCGAAGGGTCTCGCAGAAGGGCGTGACGCGATCGAGGATGCGCTCGACGCGGCGTCGGCGGCGCTCGCCGACCGCGTGGATGCTCCCGGCGTGCGCGACGGCGCGGTGCGTGCGCGCACGGCCGCGCTGCAGGAGGCCGACTACACCCGTGAGGACTACTCGCTGCGCGTGGCCGCACAGGACGAGGCGCTCGCTCTTCCGGCCCTGCCGCTGACGACGATCGGCTCCTTCCCGCAGACCGGCGACATCAGGCGCGCGCGCGCCCGCTTCACGCGCGGGGAGATCACCTCCGACGAGTACGAGGGTTTTCTGCGCGAGGAGATCTCACGCGTCGTCGCGCTCCAGGAGCAGCTGGGACTGGATGTGCTCGTGCACGGCGAGCCCGAGCGCAATGACATGGTGCAGTACTTCGCCGAGAACCTCGACGGGTTCGAGGTCACCGAGAACGGCTGGGTGCAGTCGTACGGCTCCCGCGCGACGCGCCCGTCGATCCTGTGGGGCGATGTGTCGCGCCCGGCGCCGATCACCGTGGCTTGGTCGTCGTTCGCGCAGTCGCTGACGTCCAAGCCGGTCAAGGGCATGCTCACCGGTCCCGTCACGATCCTCGCGTGGTCGTTCGTGCGCGATGACCAGCCGCTGGGCGAGACGGCCGATCAGGTCGCCCTCGCGCTGCGCGACGAGATCGCCGACCTCGAGGCCGCCGGCATCGGCGTGATCCAGGTCGACGAGCCGGCGCTGCGCGAGCTGCTGCCGCTGAAGAAGGCCGATCAGCCCGCGTACCTGCAGTGGTCGGTCGACTCGTTCCGTCTCGCCACGGCGGCCGCCGAGACGGCGACGCAGATCCACACGCACCTCTGCTACTCCGAGTTCGGCGTCGTCATCGACGCCATCCGGGCGCTCGACGCCGACGTCACCTCGATCGAGGCGGCGCGCAGCCGGATGGAGGTGGTCACCGACGTCGCGGCCTCCGGCTTCGACCACGGCATCGGGCCCGGCGTGTACGACATCCACTCGCCGCGGGTGCCGAGCGCCGCGGAGGTGGAGTCGCTTCTGCGCCGCGCCGTCGAGGAGATCCCGCTGCGTCAGTTGTGGGTCAATCCCGACTGCGGGCTGAAGACCCGCGGATACGAAGAGACGAACGCCTCACTGGCGAACATCGTCGAGGCCGCCCGCACCGTGCGCGACGAGGTCTCCGCCACGGTCTGACCCGCGGAACGGCCTGACCCGCGGAAAGACGAATCCCCGCAGTCGATCGGACTGCGGGGATTCGGTGTCGAAGGGGCGTGGAGGTCAGACGGTGCGCAGCACCGCCACGACACGGCCGAGCACCACGGCGTCGTCGCCGGGGATGGGCTCGAAGGCGGAGTTGCGGGGGAGCAGCCACGTGTGTCCGTCGCGCTGACGGAAGGTCTTGACCGTGGCCTCGCCGTCGAGCATGGCCGCCACGATCTCGCCGTTCTCCGCCGTGCTCTGCGCGCGGACGACGACCCAGTCGCCGTCGCAGATGGCCGCATCGATCATCGATTCGCCGGTGACCTTGAGCATGAACAGCTCGCCCTTGCCGACGAGCTGGCGGGGGAGCGGGAAGATCTCTTCGATCTGCTGCTCGGCCGTGATCGGCACGCCCGCCGCGATTCTCCCCACGAGCGGGACGAGAGCGGCGTCGCCCACCGACGGCGCGGTGTCGGCCGGATTCTCGGTGGAGGTGCCCGGCAGGTCGATGAGCACCTCCATGGCACGCGTCTTGCCCGGATCGCGCCGCAGGTAGCCGCTGAGCTCGAGCTGGCCCAGCTGGTGGGTGACGCTCGAGAGCGACTTGAGGCCCACCGCATCGCCGATCTCGCGCATGCTCGGCGGATAGCCGTGTTGCGCGATCGAACGCTGGATCACCTCGAGGATGGCCATCTGCTTGGCGCTCAGGCTCTTGCGCCGACGGGTGCGCGGGGCCTCGATATCGGGTGTGGCGGCGTCGCTCATGGCTGCTCCTCCGGGTGGGCTGACGTCCTGGGGATTCGAATGTCGGTGGCCCGTGGTGGGCTATCGATATCGAAACCGTATCCGAGAAACAGGCGGATTCGGAAGATCTGTTCGAGCGTGTCGTGTTCTTCCCCGCGACTTCATCGAAGAGATCTTGACAGATGTTCGAATCGAAGCTAGTTTCGGTACAGAGCTTCACATCCAGAAGTGATCGAGCATCGAATCGTTCAGAAATATCGATCGTCTTCAGCTTCGATCATCGAATCGGAACCGTCAGAAGGAGCAGAACACATGAGCACCGTCACCCTCGCCCCGGCACTCCGGCCGGCTCGTTCGCTGCCCTCGCGTCCTGCTCTCTCCCGTCCCTCGACGACGTCGAACACGCGTCTGCGGCTGACAGCACGTGGTCGCCGCCTGCTCGCCGTCGTCGTCGCTCTGCCCCTCGCCGCAGGCCTGGCGTTCGCCGTGCTGAGCGGAGGGTCGGCCCTGGCATCGGGGGACTCCGCCGTCGGCGGATCATCCTTCGAGACGGTCGTGGTGATGCCGGGCGACTCGCTGTGGTCGATCGCGGCCGAGGTCGCGCCAACCGCCGATCCCCGTGACGTCATCGACGCGATGGTGCGCCTCAACCTGCTGCGCGCCGGTGCCCTTGAAGTGGGTCAGGAGCTGGCCATCCCGGCCGAGTACGCGTCCTGACGTCACACTTTAGACTGGCAGCGTGACTGACACCGACAGAGCGGCCGTCTCTCTCGACGACCTCCCGCTCAGAGACGATCTCCGCGGTCTGCAGCCCTACGGCGCACCCCAGGCACCGCTTCCGGTGGCGCTCAACGTCAACGAGAACACGCATCCGGTGCCGGATGCGGTGGCAGACGAGATCCTCGACGATATCGCCGTCGCCCTTCAGCAGGTCAACCGGTATCCCGATCGTGAGTTCACGACGCTGCGAGCCTCGTTCGCCGAGTATCTCGGCCACGGGCTGGACGCACAGAACATGTGGGCCGGCAACGGCTCCAACGAGGTCCTCCAGCACATCCTCCAGGCATTCGCGGGACCAGGGCGCACGGTCTTCGGATTCGCTCCGACCTACTCGATGTACCCCCTGCTCGCGCAGGGCACGGGCGCGCGCTGGGCGGCGGGGGAGCGCCAGCCGGACTACACCATCACGGCCGAGGACGCCGCAGCTCAGGTCGCCGCCGCCGATCCCGACGTGGTACTGCTGTGCACGCCGAACAACCCGACAGGCACCCCTCTCGGGATCGACGTCGTCGAGGCCGTCTACGAAGCCGCCCGTGGCGTCGTGGTCGTCGACGAGGCCTATCAGGAGTTCGCCCCGCGCGAAGCGCCGTCGGCGTTGTCGCTGCTGGAGGGTCGCCCGCGACTCGCGGTCTCCCGCACGATGAGCAAGGCGTTCGCCTTCGCCGGGGCCAGGGTGGGCTATCTCGCCGCCGATCCCGTCTTCATCGACGCGCTGCGGCTGGTGCGCCTGCCCTATCACCTCAGCGGGCTCACGCAGGCGGCGGCGGTCGCCGCGCTGCGCAATGCGCCCACGATGCTCGCCATGGTCGATGAGATCGTCGGCCAGCGCGAGAGGATCTCGGCCACGCTCGAGGCCCTCGGCTACGCGCCGCACGAGTCGTGGACGAACTTCGTGCTCTTCGGCGGGGTGTCCGACCCCGCAGCGACCTGGCGCGCGCTGTACGAGCGCGGGGTGCTGATCCGCGACGTGGGCATCCCCGGGCACCTGCGCGTGACGGCGGGCACCGAGGCCGAGACCACGGCCTTCCTGGATGCGCTGGCCTCGATAGGATCGGCATCATGACCGCCCGCACCGCCTCGCGTACCCGTTCGACCTCGGAGTCGACGGTCGAGCTGGAGATCGACCTCGACGGCACGGGGCGCAGCAGCATCGACACCTCGGTGCCCTTCTTCGACCACCTGCTCACGGCGTTCGCGAAGCACTCGCTCACCGACCTCACCGTGCGCGCCTCGGGAGACACGCACATCGACGCGCACCACACGGTGGAAGACGTCGCGATCGTGCTGGGTCAGGCGATCGGTGAGGCATTGGGCGACAAATCCGGCATCTCGCGCTACGGCGACGCGCTCGTTCCTCTCGATGAGGCCCTCGCCCAGGCCGTCGTGGACATCTCGGGGCGTCCGTACCTCGTGCACGACGGCGAACCGGCCGGGTTCGAGCTGCACCTCATCGGCGGGCACTTCACCGGCTCGCTCGTGCGGCACGTCTTCGAGGCGATCTCGTTCCACGCCGCACTCACCGTGCACGTGACGGTGCTCGGCGGGCGTGATCCGCACCACATTGCCGAGGCCGAGTTCAAGGCGTTCGCCCGCGCGTTCCGCCAGGCCAAGAGCATCGATCCGCTCGTGGAGGGGATCCCTTCCACGAAGGGGGCGCTGTGACGCGCCCCCGCGTCGTCGTCTTCGACTACGGTTCGGGCAATGTCCATTCGGCGGTCAAGGCGCTTTCCGTCGCCGGCGCCGACGTCGAGCTCACGGCCGACCGCACCGCGGCGCTGGAGGCCGACGGGCTGCTCGTCCCCGGCGTGGGGTCGTTCTCCGCAGTGCAGCAGGCGCTGCTCGCCCACGGCGGCGACGAGATCATCGGGCGCCGGCTCGCCGGTGGGCGGTCCGTGCTCGGCATCTGCGTGGGAATGCAGGTGCTCTTCGCACACGGCGTCGAGCGCGGAGCGGATGCGCCGGGCCTCGGCGAGTGGCCGGGCACCGTCACCGAGCTGAACGCGCCGGTGCTGCCGCACATGGGCTGGAACACCGTCGCCCCCGACGAAGGCAGCGTGCTGTTCGACGGCATCGAGGACGAGCGCTTCTACTTCGTGCACTCCTTCGCCGCGCAGACGTGGGAGCTGGAGGCCACGGCTCCCTTCCCCGCGCCGCGGCTGACGTGGACTACGTACGGCGCGCCGTTCCTGGCCGCGGTCGAGAACGGCCCGCTCTCGGCGACGCAGTTCCATCCCGAGAAGTCGGGCGAAGCCGGCATCCGGCTGCTGCGCAACTGGGTCGACAGCCTGCGCTGACACACGTTTTGGCCGGGTGCGCGCGGCGGACTACTCTCGGTTCTCGTGCCCGCGGTCCGGACCGCGCACTTCCCGAACAAAGGACGACATGAACGACTTCGCACAGGAACCCGCGCTCACGCTGCTTCCGGCCGTGGATGTGGCGGGCGGGCAGGCGGTCCGTCTCACTCAGGGCGAGGCGGGCTCGGAGACGAGCTACGGCGACCCGCTGGGCGCCGCACGCGAATGGGTCGAGCAGGGCGCGGAGTGGATTCACCTCGTCGACCTCGACGCGGCGTTCGGACGCGGCAGCAACGCGGCGATCCTGCGCAAGGTGATCCGTGAGTTCCGCGATGTCAGCGTCGAACTGTCGGGAGGCATCCGCGACGACGCGTCGCTGGAGGCCGCGCTGGAGAGCGGCGCGGTGCGCATCAACCTCGGCACCGCGGCGCTGGAGAACCCCGAATGGGCGGCGAACGTCATCGCCCGATACGGCGAGGCGGTCGCGGTGGGGCTCGACGTGCGCGGCACGACGCTGGCCGCCCGCGGTTGGACCGAGGAGGGCGGCGACCTCTGGGAGGTGCTGGAGCGCCTCGAAGACGCCGGCTGCAGCCGCTACGTGGTGACCGACGTCACCAAGGACGGGACTCTGCGCGGACCGAACCTCGACCTGCTGCGCGAGATGGCGCGGCGTACACCCAAGCCGGTCATCGCCTCCGGCGGGATCGCCTCGCTGGACGACATCGCCGCGCTCCGCGAGCTCGTGCCGCTCGGGGTGGAGGGTGCGATCGTCGGCAAGGCGCTGTACTCCGGCGCCTTCACGCTGGCCGAGGCGCTGGATGTCGCCGGAGCCTGACCCCCACGCCTGCGAGCACCCGCCCGCGAACGGTAACCGCGCCGACTCGGCCGGTCTGCCATGGGAGGGGCGCAGCTTCGAGCCCAATGCGCACGCCGCCGATGACGGGTCGGCCGATCCCGCCCTCCTGGATGCGCTGATCCGGTTCCGTGCCGGGTCGGGCTCGCAGGTCGAGGTGATCGACGCGTTCCGTGCCGCCCGCGTGCTCGTGCCGCTCGTCGCCGAGAAGGGCGAGGAGGGCGTGGCGCCGAGCGGTCTCGCCGTCGATAAGACCCAGGAGCTGTCGATCGTGACGGTCGCCGCTCCCGACGGGCGTCGTGTGCAGCCGGTGTTCACCTCGGTCGAGAGCATGCGCCGATGGGATGCGCAGGCCCGGCCGATCCCCGTCGAGGCGGTGCGCACCGCCTTGTCGGCCTCGGCCGACGACATCGACCTCATCGTGCTGGATCCGACCTCGGACACCGAGTTCGTGATCCGTCGTCCCGCTGTGTGGGCGATCGCGCAGGGGGTGCCGTGGGAGCCGAGCTCCGTTTCCCCCGAGGTCTTCACGGCCCTTCAGGAGAGCGTCGCACACGAACTGTCCGTGATCGACGTGGCCGTCGCGGCGGGCGATCCGGATGCGCGACTGCGCGGACCGGAGCTGATCGTGACCCTCGAGCTCGTCGATGGACTCGAACGAGAGACGCTCGATGCCGTGCTGAACCGCCTCGCGCAGCGGTGGGCGGCGGATGACCGCATCGCCGTGCTCGCCGACTCCCTCACCGTGCGGCTGCGCCGCAGCGAAGAGGGCTGAGAAGGGCGGAGAGGTGTGCT